>DATBAD010000025.1:0-1619 GCA_036271715.1 Xanthobacteraceae bacterium | reverse complement strand
GCGCGTTCAACGCCAGCGACGCGCTCGGCAATTGCGGATATGCGATCTTCCAACGAACGCGAGGTTTGTTCGGCTGCACCGAGCTTGCCGACAACAGATTCCACATTACCGGCGAGTGCTTCGATCTGGTTGGCGGACTGGTTGGCGGTTTGCGAAATCTGCTCGGCAAGGCGGGCGAGGCCGCTGTGAAGTCCGCGGACGGCGTCCTTCAACGTATCGTTCGCGGCGAGTTGCTCTACGCGGCCTACGCGATCGGCCAACGTGACGACGTGCGTACCGAGTTGATCGAAAGCTTGCGCTTGTTCGCGCGTCGCAATGTTGATCTCGGTCGCGGCCTTGTTCATCGCGCGGCCGTTGTCGCTTTGCGAGCGCTCCGTCGTTTCGAGACGGCGCGAGACATTGCGCAACTGATCTTCGATGCGCTTGTAGACAGACTGGATATCGCCGTCGCTACGCGACGCTGGCACATCTTCGGCATCGCTTGCGGCGGCGGTTTGAATCGGCGGCGCGCGATAACTAGGCGCAGGTTGCTGATGCCAGGGGTTTTCAGCGCTGCTAATACCGAATTCCTGCAAGCTACGCAGAATACGACGCGTGAGCCACTCTCCAACCGAGAGGCCTTCGCGGCGCGCGGCGGCTCTCGCCGCCTCCCGGGCCTCCGGGGCGATGCCAGCCACATTCCACGGAAGATCAGGCTGCATTTTGATTCGCTATCCGCCGCACCGCAAAACAAGGTATCGGCGCCGAGATATTGTGTAAAGAAAGCGGCTTAGGCCAACCGGCTGTATGCGCAGGACGGTCGCGACCTATACACAGCTAATCGTGGGCCGATAGGGTTAATGCAGGGTTAGCGCGCGACGCCGACCCTGGCCAATTCCGGTGCGAGCCGTCCAGTCACCCATCGGAATGCCATGCGGAAGTCCGAGAATAGAGACCAGAGCGGATACGTGAAGGTCGCCGGCCTGTTCTTCTCGATGAAAAAGTGTCCGACCCAGGCAAAACCGTATCCGCCAATCAATGCGCCCAATCCGAACCAGCCGTTGCCGGTCAGGATCAGCGCAGCGAGCGATGCCAAGGCAACGCCGGTCCCAACGTAGTGGATCGCGCGCGTCTTCGGATCGGAATGTTCCCGCAAATAATACGGCCAGAAATCCGCATAGCTTTCGATCGGTTGATTGGTGCCGGAATTGGTCATCCTCCGATCTTATATCAATTCATTCTGCCGGGCGCGGTTTCGGCATGACGGTAGGTGGTGCCGGTCCTTCGCCACCTTTCACGCCTGGCGGCGGTGCGGCTGCTGATTTCGGATCCGAATATTCGCCAACCTTGTGACTGTCCGGGTTTTGATGATCGGGCGGCGGTAGCCCCATGTTCGTCGCGAACAGCTGCGTGACAAACACGCTGTCACCGTTCACTGCGGCGCCGACGCCACTGCGATCGTATGACGGAAAGGCGAGGTTATCGCGATGGTTGGGACTCGACATCCACGTATCGACAAATTCATGGGCGAATTTTTCGACATCGACGCCGGTCTGCTTGTTGTAGTGCTCCTCGGCGATGTTTTCGCCGAGCAGGCCCTGAAAGTCGGCATCCTTGTCCATGATGATGCTGGCGGTCGT
>DATBAD010000024.1:0-1599 GCA_036271715.1 Xanthobacteraceae bacterium | reverse complement strand
CTTTGGCATTCTTCTCCGGCGTCAATCGCAAAACGAGGCCATCATTCGTCGAAGCACGTTGCTGCTCCGCCATTCCGGTAATGAGGCCTTGATCGGATGGAAAGAACGCTGCGTCCTTCAATTCCGATTTCGCCAGCGATGGCGACGCAATAAAGAGATCGATCTTGGCGCCGGCGGCAAACGAAACCGGCCAGGGCGATGGCGTCGGAATTTTCGCGCGCGCAGCGTCGAACTGTTCTTTCACCGTCGCATATGGCGCGGTAGGCGAAGCGTTTACCGTCAGTGGCAAACTTAACGTCGTGTCTTCCGGAATGCAGACTTCCTTGCACACTAGCCAGTCGGCGGCGGCATTTAGCGTGACGACATCACCTGGCTTCGCGTCGCGTGGCGCAGTGAGAGTCTGCAACAACCAAACTTTGCCTTCGTAGCCGTAATTCATCAGCGGCCCAACTGGCAGGCGTTTGGGATATGGCCACGCGATCTCGCTCACCTTCCAGCCTGGCGGCAGAGTCCATTTGATCTCGCTCGGTAGACCCGCTTCGCCCGGATTCTTCCAATAGGTGTGCCAGCCGGGCGCGATTGCTTCTTCCAGCGCGACAGTCACCGTGCCGCCGGGCGCGATCTCGCCGGTTTTGGCGATGAGTTGCGCATGTACCCTAGGACCAGAATTTATTTGCGCGGATGCGGCGGTCGCGAATGCGAGCAGCGCCACCACGCCAAAGAGAAACCGCTTCATGGCAGCGGCTATACCGTGGCCTCGATGCGCCCGCCAGCGGCACACTGCCCCTCGCGCCGATCTGAAGCGAAGATTAGGCTCGCCGCAGAACATATCAGAGGAAACACGATGAATCGCACCAACAAGCAATGGATCCTGAAGCGCCGCCCGGTCGGCGATATCCGCGCCGGCGATCTGGATTTGGTCGAACAATCGGTGCCGACGCCCGGCCCCGGACAGTTCCTTGCGCGTACGGTTTATCTCTCGCTCGACCCGACCAACCGCATCTGGATGAGCGACATGGATCAATACATGCCGCCGGTTCAGATCGGTGATGTGATGCGCGGCGGCACGTTGTCGGTCGTCGAGGAATCCAACAATTCCGATTTCCATAAGGGCGACGTCGTGTCGGGCATCGCCGGTTGGCAGGAATACATGGTGATGGATGGCGGACAGAAGATTCCACCCGGCACGCCACTGACAGCCAGTATGAGCGTGCTCGGCATGACGGGCGCAACCGCCTATTTCGGATTGCTCGATATCGGCCAGCCGAAAGCCGGTGAGACGGTTGTTGTATCGGCAGCGGCCGGTGCGGTCGGATCGATCGTCGGACAGATCGCGAAGATTAAAGGTTGCCGTGTTGTCGGCATCGCGGGCTCCGATGAGAAATGCCGCCATGTCGTGAAGGATTTCGGCTTCGATGCCTGCATCAACTACAAGAAAGAGAATGTCGCTGCCGCGCTGAAGCGCGAATGCCCGAACGGCATCGATATCGATTTCGAGAATGCCGGTGGCGAAATTCTCGAAGCCGTCATGGACAATCTCAATCTGAAAGCCCGCATCGTGCTCTGCGGCATGATTTCCGGCTACAATGCGACAGGTCC
>DATBAD010000023.1:0-74624 GCA_036271715.1 Xanthobacteraceae bacterium | reverse complement strand
GATGACGAGTCTCTTTGGCGAGAGCCGTGGTGGAACGCCGTCAGGCGAGCTGTCTTCGAAAGGGGACAGAGCCGCGTCCGATGACGCGGAGGATACGGATCAGCGCCTGGCGGCGTTCCGCTTCCTTATTTTATTTCGTTCGTTGCTTCTTTCTTCGTCATTGCCGGCAAAAGCGCGAAGCGCGTCTTCGCTAAAATGATCCGGCAATCCATGCGGTAACGAGGCTGGCTCAATCCACCGGCCTGTTCTCAAAGCTGCAAGTCTGCATGGATCACCGGGCCTTCGCCGCGCCGAAGCGGCTTCGGCCGCGCAGGCGGGGCAAGCCCGGTGATGACGAAGCGTGAGTGCCGCTGTTTGACATCGTTGGCTGCGATTTCGGATGCGCGTGCATCGCGAGACCGGAATAATTTTGCGTTGTGCGCTGTGCGAAAACGCTGTGTTCGCTGCACTGCGGCATGCACAATTTCATTTTGATTTGATGACAGGCGGCGTTTATATGGTGCTCGTCGGCTGTCGCGCCGCTGGGCGCGCGGGGTTTGAGTAAGAAACGTCAAAGACGAAACTTTCTGGGCGAAACGTACTAAGTCGAGGGGCAAAAAATGAGCGAGCCATCCAATATCAAACGCGGCGGCTGGAGCTGGTGGTACCTGCTCTTTGTCATCCAATTTCTCGCCGTGGTCTGGCCGCCGTTCTACAACAAAGCGGAGCCGTCCTTTATTGGGCTGCCGTTCTTTTATTGGTATCAGCTCGGCTGGGTCATTCTCGGCGCCATCCTGACCGCGGTGGTCTATTTCGCGACCGACAGCGATCACCAGTAATCGCCGCATCAGCAGCGCTGAAAGACACGACTTAAGATCTAAGACTGAAGACGAAGAACGATATCTCGGGGGGAGGACTGCCGTGGCCGAAGTCAATTGGACAGCACTGACCGTTTTCATTTTGCTGTTCGCCTTCATCACCTTTCTGGGCTTCGCTGCCGCGCATTGGCGCAAGGGCGACCTCAATCAGCTGCATGAATGGGGTCTCGGCGGCCGCCGCTTCGGCACGCTCATCACCTGGTTCTTGGTCGGCGGTGATCTCTACACCGCCTACACTTTCATCGCTGTTCCCGCGCTCGCCTTTGGCGCCGGCGCCATCGCGTTCTTCGCGGTGCCCTACACCATCCTGATTTATCCGGTGCTGTTCCTGGCGTTTCCGCGGCTCTGGTATGTCTGCCACAAGCACAATTACATCACCGCCGCCGATTTCGTGCGCGGCCGTTTCGACAATCGCTGGCTCGCGCTTGCGGTGACGATCACCGGCATTGTCGCGACGATGCCATACATCGCGTTGCAACTGGTCGGTCTGCAGGTCGTGATCGGCGCGATGGGTGTGCAGGGCACCGGCTGGGCCGCCGATCTGCCGCTGATCATCGCCTTCATCATCCTTGCCGCCTTCACCTATTCGAGCGGGCTGCGCGCGCCGGCGTCGATCGCCGTCGTCAAGGACCTCTTGATCTACATCACCGCTATCGCAGCCGTCATCGTGGTGCCGATGCAGATGGGCGGCTTCGGCAAGATTTTCGCCGCAGTGCCACCGGCGAAAATGCTGCTCGCAGTGCCGGGCGCCAATACGACAGGAGTTTACGGCGTGTATATCACGCTCGCGATTGGATCGGCGCTGGCGCTGTTCCTCTATCCGCATTCGGTCACCGGCATTCTGAGCGCGTCGAGCGGGCATGCAATCCGCCGCAATGCGGCGATGCTGCCGGGCTATTCCTTCATGCTTGGGCTGTTGGCGCTGGTCGGCTTCTTCGCTATCGCCTCGGGCGTCGGCACCGCGCCGGAATTCGCCGCGGGCTTCAAACAATTCGGCAACAACTTCGCCATCCCGGCGCTGTTCCTGCACGCCTTCCCGTCGTGGTTCGCGGGGGTCGCGTTCGCTGCGGTCGGCATCGGCGCACTTGTTCCGGCGGCGATCATGTCGATTGCCGCGGCTAATCTCTACACCCGCAACATCCATCGCGAATTCATCAATCGGAATCCGACCGATAAAGAAGAAGCGCAGATGGCGAAATGGGTGTCGCTGATCGTCAAACTCGGCGCGCTGGTCTTCATCCTCTTCGTGCCGACGAAATACGCCATCGAGCTGCAACTCCTCGGCGGCATCTGGATCATCCAGACGCTGCCCTCCGTGCTGCTTGGCGTTTATACGCGCTGGTTCAATTCGTGGGCGCTGCTCGTCGGTTGGGCGGTGGGCACGGTTGCCGGTACGGCGATGGCGGTGTCAGTGGATTTCGCCGCCGCCTATACGCTCAGCATCGGCGGCCATAACTTTCCCGGCTATAGCGCCTTCTACACGGTGATCCTCAATTTGGTCATCGCCATCGTATTGACGCCTATCTTCAATGCGATGAGCGGCAAGGCTGCCGACGCGACGCTTCCGGCCGACTATCATGCCTGATCTGCACGCCTAATCGTCGCGTTGCCGCCGGTCGGTCGCTCGTGGCAGGATTGCCGCGATCGTGCCGGCACGGCTGAACACTGGGACTGTGCGCGGCGACAGGGAGAGAGAGATGGCCTGGGTTAAGGCAAGAGACATCGCCTATGGGCGGCTACGTTCGCCCGATCTCGACGTTGCAGAAGAGTTCCTGACACGCTTCGGCTTGCACCGCGTCGCGCGAACCGACACGGCACTCTATATGCGCGGCACCGATCCGGTGCACCACCTTCACGTCACCGAGAAGGGCGATTCGAAATTCGTCGGTCTCGCCTATTACGTCGACAGCGAGGACGATTTGAAGCGGCTCGCTAAAGCGCCGGGCGCAACCGGCGTCGAACATATCGATGAGCCGGGCGGCGGCAAGCGCGTCCGCCTCACCGAGCCGAATGGCTATCAGATCGAAGTCGTCTGCGATCTCGAAAAGGTCGATCCGATCGCGGTTCCACGGCAGAAGATGAATACAGGTGCGGCGCCGACCGCACGCGCCGGTGAATTGATGCGCCTGCCGAAGGGGCCCGCGCATGTCAAACGCATCGGCCACGGCGTGATGATGACGCCGAAATTCCGCGAAACCGTCGATTGGTTCCGCGAGTATTTGGGCTTCATTTGTTCGGACGATGTTTATGCAGGCGAAGAGAACAACCTTATCGGCTCATTCAATCGCTGCGATAACGGCGACAATTACGTCGATCATCATGTCTTCTTCTGCCTCAAGCACGAGAAGACCGGGCTCAATCACATGTCTTTCGAAGTGCCCGATATCGACGACGTCTGCATGGGCCACGATTACCTGAAGAAGTTCGGCTACGAGCATATGTGGGGCATCGGCCGCCATGTGCTCGGCAGTCAGGTCTATGATTATTGGGCCGATCCCTGGGGCCGTGTGCACGAGCACTGGGCGGACAGTGACCGCCTCAATATCGCCAATGGCTCGAACCTCGTCTCCGTCGACGAGGCGCTGGTGTCGCAATGGGGCGAGAAGCCGCCGGAGAAGTTCATCAATCACGCCAGCCCGTGATTGAAGCCGCATAGGGTGGGTTAGCCGCACAAGCGGCGTAACCCACCGCTTACGGTCCTACATTTTGGTGACGCGGACGTGCAGCAATGCCGTGCGTCCGCCACGGACTTCCTTAACGCAGCGCGCGAGCGCTGCAGGCACATCCGCCGGATCGTTCAAGCGTTCCGAATGCGCACCGAAGGCTTCGCCGACTTTGGCGAAATCGACATTCGGCGCAAGCTCGGCTTCGAACTCGTTCGAGGTCTTGGCCTCGCCTTCGGGGAAAACACGCAGCGTCGATTGCTTCACGGCATTCCAGCCGGAATTGTCGAGCACGATGGTGAGGATCGGCAGCTTATATTGCTGCGCGATGGCAAAGACCGAGGTCGGGTTGCCGAAATAGAAGCCGCCGTCACCACAGATCTGCACCATCATCTGCTTGGGCGCTGCGAGCTTCGCGCCAAGCGCCATGCCGCCCGACCAGCCGAGGCCGCCGCCGCCGGCGCGTACTGTTGTGTTCGGTACCCGCCGCGGAATTTGCATCAGCACCGCGGCCGCGTTGGTGATGGCTTCGTTGAAGATGATGTCCTCGTCGTCGAGCAATTTGCCGAGTTCGGCCATCAGATAATGCGGGTTGATGACGCCGGCTTTGTCTGGTTCGGCCGCGAGCTTTGCGGCCCGGGCGATGCGCTCGTCGCGTGCCGCTTTGATGCGCTCAAGCCGTGCTGCCGCAGCCGCCTTGAAGGCAGGCGTAGCTTTGGCTTTGAGCGCTTCGAGCACTTGATCGAGAATGTGGCCGCTGTCGCCCTGCATCCGCAGATTGCCGGGAAACGTCCACATCGGCGAGCCGGGCTTGAGCGTATCGATATCGACATGCGCCCAGAACGACTCTTTGTCGGGCTGCACGGCCGCCGGAAACCACGGCACGTCGACATCGACCAGAAGACCGACATCGGCTTGCGGGATCGCCTTTTCCGGCGCGAAGCCGACAAAGCAAGGGCTCGCATGCGAGATGTTATTGGTCTGGTTGGCTTCATAGACGGCGATGCCGGCGAACTGCGCCAAAGCATCGATGGCGTCCGAGCCACGTACATGACGCCCGGCATAGCCGGTAATCAGGATCGGATTTTCGGATTTTAGAATTCGATCCGCGAGTTCCGCGACCAGTTTCGGATCGGCGCTGCCACCCGCCGTTGTGGCGAACTGATCCGCCGGATAACTGCGGATCTCATCGGGACGCCAATGCTGAGTCAGCGTCTCGCGCTGCATCATCAGATAGACCGGACCGCGCGGTTCGCTCTGCATCATCGAATAAGCGCGCCGCAGCGCTTCCTTGACCACGACGCCTGATGGCAGCGTCCATTCCCATTTCAGGTAAGGCCGCACCAGGCTCGCCTGATCGAACGGTTCCTGGATGAAATGCACATAGGTGTCGCGCGAGCCGACCAATTCGTCGTTCACCGTGTAAGGCGCCTTGCCCGCCATCAGCAGCACGGGCAAACGGCTGCGATAGAGATTGTGCATGCCATTGGCGCTGTTGGCGGTGCCGACATCGACATGCACCAGCACGCCTTGGCCGCGCCCGGTCACCAGCGCATAGCCGGCCGCCATGTGGGTGGCTGAATTCTCATGCGGGCAGCGCACGACGCCGGGAATTTCTTCGCCGCGGTTCCGCCGATGCGCCATCTCGTCGATGATCGGCGCGTGATCGGTCCCGAAATTACAGAACAGATAATCGATGCCGGTCTCTTTCAGGCCTTCGAGCAGATAATAGGCGGTGGCAAAGTCGGGAACATTGGTCTGGGGCGCGGTCTTGCGCGCGACGGGCGTATCCATGGTGTGAGCACTCGTTTGATGGTGTTCTTGATAGTGAGGTTGCCGAGACGAAAGGCCCGCAGCTTATAGCATCCCTTGATCCGGGAGTCCGCGCGGCCGGTTCCATATCCGTCGACTGCACTATGCACGTGCAGCATGTGCTTAAAATTGGAACCGCGATTTTCAGGATTATGCTTGAGAAACCCCGAACTCTTGCCACAATAGCGCGGGATACGGCTGCTGGGTGATCGGGAGAGGGACTCATGAAATGGCAGTTGGTTTTGGCCGCCGCTTTGGCGTCGGTCGCCGCGACATTGTTGCCGACCGGGGGAGCGTCGGCGGATGTGCGCATTGTCAGCGATCCAGGCGGAGAGGTGTCCGCCTATATCCGCCAGTTCCGTGAGTTGAAGGCGAGCGGAGAGCACGTAGTCATCGACGGCCCGTGCCTTTCCGCATGTACGCTTTTGACAGGCATTGTGCCGCGCGATCACGTTTGTATCACCAGCCGCGCTGTGCTCGGTTTCCATGCCGCGTCCTATTACGACGACGCGTCGCGCTCCCTAGTGCCGACCCGCGAAGGCAGCGCCGTGGTCATGCGGCTCTACCCGGAAGCGGTCAAATCCTGGATCAACCGGCATGGCGGTTTGCGGCCGCAGTTGATCATGATGAAGGGCCGCGACCTCGCGGCGCTCTATCCGACCTGTCAGTAAGCGACCTGCAGCAAGGCAGTCGCTGGGCAAGCCTGCCGAGCTCTCGGGCCGCTAAGGCCGTTGTTGCTGCCTGTGTTCCGGCCTATTTAAGTTCCGCCGGAACACGCCGATGCTTGAAACTCGACCCGAACCCGTTGCCCTTCGCCCACCTTTGTGGCCGCTGTTGGCCGTTGGCGCAGTGGGCACGTTTGCCATCGCCGGCGCTGTCTTACTCTGGGCACATTATGGAACCACGGTGTTTTTCGAGACGATCCGTGCCGGATTGACGGCATGTTTCGGCTGATGGGCGACGCAACAAGCGACAGTAGTTCAAGATAAAGAGCGCAAAGCCGTGGACGCCAAAGCCTCTCGCATCATGTTGGTCTTCGCCGCCTTCTTGTGCGGCCTTTTGCTGTTTTTCGGGGTCATTGTTTTTATCTCGGGCCGTGGACCGTTCTCGGGCGGCCAGGCGATCGCCTCAGTTGGCGGGCCGTTTCATCTCGAGGATCAGAATGGCCAGACGGTCACCGACGCCAACATGAAGGGGCATCCCTTCCTGGTGTTTTTCGGTTTCACCCATTGCCCGGATGTTTGTCCCACGACTTTGTTCGAGATGTCGCAGGTCATGAAAGAGCTCGGGCCTGACGCTGATCGCACCGGCGCGCTGTTCATCACCGTCGATCCGGAACGTGACACGCCGAGCGTTATCAAGGACTATCTGTCGAATTTCGATCCGCATGTCCGCGGCCTGACCGGGGATCGCGCCGAGGTCGATGCGGCGATCCGCGCCTATCGGGTCTATGCCAAAAAAGTGCCGCTAGAGAAGGGCGACTATACGATGGACCACACCGCCGTGGTCTATCTGATGGATAAGGACGGACACTTTGTCGCGCCGTTCGACACCAAGCGCACGCCCCAAGCGGAAGCCGCTGAAATACGGCACTATCTGTAAGCGGCCTGCGGCAGCTCCGGTTTCAAAAGAACAGCGAAATCGTTCCCGGCAGCAGCGTCTGCGCCAGTTGGATTTCGCGGCGCGCGATCTGAAATGTCTCGCCTGCGCGGCGCAACAGATCGTCGCGCCGGCCGATGAATTGGTTGATGTGTCGGCCGCGGCGCTCCTGATGAACGAGGAAATTCGATCGCACCGCATAATAGCCGCCTTGTTCCGCTTCGGCGGCCGCAATATTCGTGATCAATCGCTGCACCAGCGGCGGCGGCGTTTCCGATGGCGTGAGCCTCGACTGCAAGCGCGCGGCGCGAAGTGCCAGTGATTTCTTGTCGTCATCATAGAGCGGGAAGCCGCCTGATGATGATGCAGGCGCCCCGCCGGCCGGTTGCTCCACGCTTTCCCGGATCGGCATGAAATAATGAATGTCATCGGCAAGCAGATCGAGCCAAGCGTCGAAGCGATTCTCTTCAAGCAAGCTCGCCTCATGAATGAGGAATTGCTCGATCTCGATCTGAACTTCAGTAGCGACGCGCCGCATACAGCATTGTCTCAGTTCGCAGGGGCTGGGTTCGTGTTCATCAGCTCCGACCAATAGCGATAGAAGTCGCGCTGCGCAGTTTCCTGAAAAGTCTGGGTGAGCAGACCCGGCCAGCGTTGCGGCTCTCCGGCCAATGCGGCCGGCCGCGGATCCTCGCCTTCCTGCGCCATCGCCATCGCATAATGCATCGGCCATTGCCGTGACGGCGGCGTGTTGAGGTTCTCGGCGATGCGCTCAAAGATCGCGCTGTCGTCAGAGACGACCATGCCAGTAGCGGCGAAACGCTGCATCAGCACGAAGCGTGCGCGCTCTTTAACCGCAGCCGGCGCGTTTTTCTCAACAGCGCACCAGGTCCAGACCTCGGTACGGTCGGCACCGCGCGGATGATGCAGCATAAAGGCCTTGCCGTAGAGTGCTGAGCCGACACCGGTCAGGCCGAGGTTCGGGAAGATATTTCCGCCCTGGAAGGAATAAGGCTTGTGCTTGAAGTCTTTCAGCTCTTCCTCGAGCACGCGCTGCCGTTCATGCACCCAGGCGACAGCTTCAGGCCCAAGCTCTTCAGCCGCCGTCAGATCGGTTTCAAGCTGTCCCGAACCCGAGCGCAATTGGAAAATTCCATGCGGCACACCGTGGTCGTGATTGAGCGCGACCGAGAACGCATGGAACCTTCCGCCAGTGCTCACCCCTGTCAGTGCGATCCGCTTATCTTCGGATTTACGTAACGCTTCGACAAACCCGCCATGCGTCACCATGAAATGATAATGGTCGCCGGCGAGGTTTTCCGACACGATCTTCCAGTTGGTCGGCACCATATAGCGCTGCACTCCGGGAATGACTTCGAGTCCGCCGAGTTTCTCGCGCAACAAAAAGTGCTCGAGATACCAGCGCGCGTCGCCGAGATAATCGTCGAGCGAAATCGCGTCCGGATCCCAGCAGCCGAAAATCAGTCCACCCCAGGATTGAAGCTTGGGAATTTCGACAAGGCCCCATTCATCGAAGTTGATGCCGCCGGCATAGGCTTCGTCGCTATGCGGAACGCCGATGAGCTTGCCGTCGCTGTAAACCCAGCCGTGATAGGCACAGCTAAAATTCTTGGCGTTGCCGCGATCGTAGGGACAGACGATATTGCCGCGGTGGCGGCATTTGTTCAGATAGCCGCGGATCCGCCCCGCGCCGTCGCGCTGCACGATGACGCCGGTCTCGCCCATGAAATGCGTGAAATAATCGTGCGGCTTCGGCACCATGCTGTCGTGGCCGACGAACAGCCAGCAGCGGCCGAAAACCGTTTCGAGTTCGCGCTGATAGATATCTTGCGCAAAGACCTGATCGCCGATGAGCCAGTGTTTTTGATCGATGAGACTCCGGAGATCAGGCATTGTCACTCACCGTTCGGCCGTAATGCCGCTTTGGCGGATGATCGGTCCATAGCGCGCGGCGTCGGCGGCAATCCGCGCCGCGAATGCGGCGCGATCCAGATAATCCGGACCGAAGCCGATATCGTTCATGCGTTTGCGCACGGCGTCGTCCTGCATCGCCTGGCCGATCGCCTGGTCCAGCCGGGACACAATGGATTGCGGCGTGCCAGCGGGTACGAAGACTCCGAGCCAAAGTCTTGCATCGATGGGCAATCCGGCTTCGGCCAGTGTCGGCCATGACGCCGGCAGAAAGGGACTGCGCCGGCCGGTGAGCGCAATCACGTTGATTTTGCCCGCGTCGATCAGCGCGGGATAAACCGACGGCGTCGAGACAATGCCGACCGGAACATCGCCCGATGCTACGGCGGTGGAGGCTTCGACACCGCCTTTGAATGGCACCTGCAGCACTTTGATGTGGGCCGTCACGCCGATCCATTCGCCGATCACATGGTTCAGGCTTCCCGAACCCGGAGTGGCGTAATTCATCCCGTTCGCGTTCGCTCTTGCCGTTTCCAGCAAGCCTTTCAGGTCGTGAAAGGGTGCATTGGCGTTAGCAACGACGATCATCGGATTATCGCTGACGATCGCGACCGGCAGAAGGTCCTTTTGCGGATCGAAATTCAGCTTCGGCAGCAATTCCGGCGCAGTGCTGAAATCGCTGGTGCTAAGCAAAAGCGTATAGCCGTCAGGATTGCCATGCGCGACCGCTTCGGCGCCGATCGTTCCGCTGGCGCCAGGACGATTGTCGACAATGAATTGCTGGCCGAGGATTTCGCCCAGCTTTTGCCCAACGACGCGTGCTGTGACATCCACACCGCCGCCGGGCGGATAGGGCACCACAATCCGTACCGAACGGTTCGGATAGTCCTCCGCGTGTGCCGCAAACAACGACAGCGCGAAGAAGAGGAAACAAATCGCGGACCCGCGGATCATTGGTGTCGCCGCCCAACGAAAACTGTTTTTAGATCAAGCGCGAGGGTGTCGTTTCGCCGCTTAGAATTGAAGGGTAGCTGATTACGGGTTGCTCGCAAAGCATGCTGGCAACCTCAAGGCGACTGTGTCATTTTGCTGTAACCGGAATGGCCGTAACCGCAGAGTCGCGCCGCGATGCCGCTTCATAAAAACAATATCCCGATCGCGCTCTACCGCTCGTTCGTCGCCATCGCCGATCATGGCAGCTTCACCAAGGCTGCCGAAGAGCTGCATCAGACGCAATCCGCCATCAGCGTGCAGATGAAGCGGCTGCAAGGGCTGGTCGGCGACGATCTTTTCGTGAAACAGGGTGCCGGCGTCGGTCTCTCCGAACTGGGGCTCGCGGTCGCGGGATATGCGCGCCGCATCCTGATCCTCAACGATCAGGTCATGGCTTTGGCCGGCCGCGCGTCAAGCACCGAGACGCTTTATGTAGGCATCCAAAGCCTGTTCGCCGGCCAAATGCTCTCGGACGTGCTCGCCAAATGCACCATCGGTGAAAAACGCTGTCAGATCATTTGCAACAGTGCGCCATATCTCGCGGAAAAGTTGCAAGCCGGTTATGTCGATCTGGCGCTGATGATCCCGCCATCCGATTTGCGCCGTAACGTGGTCATGGAATGGATGGAAAGGATGGTTTGGGTCAGGGCGCCGCATTTGCCGCAGTTGACCGAAAACGATTCCATTCCCCTGGTTCACCGTGAATCAGGCCTGATCGATCGGCAGGTGATGAAACTGATGGACGATCGCAGCATCGGCTACGAAGTCGTCTTCGGCGCTATGGACATGGCGACGCTCGTCGCCGCCACCGAAGCCGGCATGGGATTTCTGATCGTCGCTGAACGCGTTCTTCAGGGGCTCTCAGACGTTCTAGTTGTTGCCGACGATCCTATCTTGCCTAAGTTGCCGCCGATGCGCGCCGGCGTCTTTCACAAGGAAGGTTTTGACCTTGCGCGTAACCGCGCGATTGTTGACGCTTTTCTTTCGGTTGTCCGCCCGCCCCAAGCCAAATTGCACCAAGTCATCAAACCTGCGGCGGAGACGAATGCATCATTATCCTGGCCGAGGCGTGCCGGGACTAAATTTTCAAAAACTTCATAAGTCATGAAATTCTGTTTGCTTCCCATTTCGCATTCGCCCGCGGCAGTGTCGCGACACGGGGCGATTCAAGGGGGCAGACATTTATGTCCGAAATTAATAACGATGAGTGCCAGGATCACGTTTTCTCCGACCGCGCGAGCCTGATCACTTATCTGCAATATGTCGTTGACGAAGTAGCCGCCGTCGACGAGCAAAGCGCCGCTATGCTGCGCATGGTGATTTCGAACTTGGCGCATTCCGATTCGGAACTGCCCGGGTCAAATTTCATGCATCGGCTGTGCTAGCCCGCGGATAAGCCTGAAACAATCCAAACCGGTCGATCCACCGAGTTTGCCGCAATAGCGCGGTTTTGGTCTGCCGCGGCCTGCCCTGCAGCCTGCAGGCGGGGAGGGCCTGCCTCGACTTTTCCTTGCCTGCCCGCTAAGCGGGCGTGAGGCTATAAGGTCGGCGCATCCGGCCAAGGCCAAATTCAGCCGTAGATCGCCCGATGCAATTATCAGCTGCAAAAGCGAACGTCTTGTCTCTCTCGTTGATTCTCACGCTGTTCGCAGTTGGCGCTTTTCTCGTGCGTTTCGAGGTGACACCCGCCGCTGCGCAGGATGCTGTCACCCCTGACAAGATGAAGCTGCCAAACGGAGCGGCAAGTGGTGTGGCCGTGCCCGGCTTCTGGGATCCGCGGCGCCGGCCTGAGCGGCCCGATCTGTCGCGCGTTCAATCGATTCGTTTTCTGACCGAGCTCGATTATCCGCCGTTCGACTATGCCAATGCCGATGGGAATCCAGCCGGTTTCAATGTCGATCTGGCGCGACTCCTCTGCGATGAGATCAAAGCCACTTGCACCATTCAGGCGCGCCGCTTCGACACGCTTCTCGATGCACTATCCGATGGTCGCGGCGACGCCGTGATCGCGTCGATCGGTGCGAATGCGGAGACGCGCAAGCGCGCCGACTTCACCGATCCTTACTATCGAACGCCGGCGCGCTTCGTCGCCCGCGCCGATAGTCCGCTGCGCGATGTGCTGCCCGAGCTGGTCGAAGGTAAAAAGATCGCGGTCGTCGCCGGCACCGCGCATGAAGCCTTCCTCAAGGCCATGTTCACCGAGGCCGAGATCAAGAGCTACGCCAATGCCGAGGTGGCGCGCGAAGCGCTGCGCAACAAGGATGTCGACCTTTTGTTCGGCGACGGCATCGCGCTTGCCTTCTGGCTCAACGGTTCTGATTCGGCGGGCTGCTGTGCATTTCGTGGTGGCCCCTTCCTGGAAAGTAAGTTTTTCGGCGAAGGCGTTGGCATTGCGGTCAAGCGCGGCAACGATCTGTTGCGCCAAGCTCTGAATTGGGCGCTGTTCCGGCAATGGGAAAAAGGCAGCTATACCGATCTTTGGCTGCGCTATTTCCCGGTCAGTCCGTTTTGATCCGCGCGCATTTGGCGCTATATCGCGCGTTCTGATCCAAAAGCGTCGCAGAAAGCTTTCAAGAAGCCGCAAATGAACACGATTGAAACCGCTACCGCTTTGCTGCGCGAAATCGCCGAACTGTCGCATGCTTGGCCGTTCGAGGAAGCGCGCAAGATCGTGGCGCGGCTGAAGAAAAAGCCGAAGGACGAAGTCATCTTCGAGACCGGCTACGGCCCGTCCGGCCTGCCGCATATTGGCACGTTCGGTGAGGTCGCACGCACCACCATGGTGCGTCATGCGTTTCGCGTGCTCACCGACGACAAGATCAAGACGCGCCTGATCGCCTTCTCCGACGACATGGACGGTCTGCGCAAGGTGCCGGACAATATTCCGAACAAGGAGATGGTGGCACAGCATCTCGGCAAAGCGCTCACGCAGGTGCCCGATCCATTCGGCACCCATGACAGCTTCGCCGCGCATAACAATGCGCGGCTGCGCACCTTCCTCGATCAATTCGGCTTCGACTATGAGTTCATGTCGTCGACGGCTTGTTACACATCGGGCAAGTTCGACGCCGCGCTCCTGCACATGCTCGCTCACTTCGAAGGCGTGATGGCGGTGATGCTGCCGTCATTACGTGAGGAGCGCGCGCAAACTTATTCGCCATTCCTGCCGATCGATTCGAAGACCGGCATCGTGTTGCAAGTGCCGGTGGTCGAACATGACGCCAAAGCCGGCACTATCACTTACGAACACGAAGGCGAACGCGTCACGACGCTGGTCACCGGCGGCCGCTGCAAGCTGCAATGGAAGCCGGATTGGGCCATGCGCTGGTACGCGCTCGGCATCGACTATGAAATGGCCGGCAAGGATCTGATCGATTCGGTGAAACTGTCGAGCGAGATTTGTCGCACGCTCGGCGCTACTCCGCCGGAGGGCTTCAATTACGAACTCTTCCTCGACGAAAACGGCCAGAAAATTTCGAAGTCGAAAGGCAACGGTCTGACGATTGACGAGTGGCTGCGTTATGCCAGTCCCGAGAGTCTTTCGCTGTTCATGTATCGCGAACCAAAGGCGGCGAAGCGGCTTTACTTCGATGTCATCCCGCGCCACGTTGATGAATACGCGCAATTTCTCGACGCCTATCCGCGCCAGGCACCGAAAGAGCAACTCGGCAATCCGGTGTGGCACATCCACAACGGCAAGCCGCCGCAGGCTGACAATCCCGTGCCGTTTGCGATGCTGCTGTCGCTTGTCACCGCGTCGAATGCAGAGAATGCCGAGACGCTGTGGGGCTTCATCGCCCGCTATCGGCCGGGTGTGACGCGGCAGACGCATCCAAAGTTGGATGCGCTGGTCGGCTATGCGATCAATTACTACCGCGACTTTGTCGCGCCGGCGAAAAAGTTTCGCGAGCCGAGCGCGCCCGAACGTGTGGCGCTGTCGGATTTGCGCGACGCGTTGTCGCAACTGTCCGCCGAGGCCGATCCACAAACAATCCAAGACGTCGTCTACGAAGTCGGCCGGCGCGAGCCGTTCCTTGACCACAAGAAGAAAGCCAAAGACGGCAAACCCGGCGTCGCGCTCGACTGGTTCAACATGCTCTATCAGGTGTTGCTCGGCCAGGAGCGCGGTCCGCGCTTCGGCTCCTTCGTCGCCGCCTACGGCATTTCAGAAACTGTCGCCATGATCGACGGTGCGTTGGTGCGCGCGATAGGTTGAATAACCGCATATTTCTATTGTAAATAGCTGGGGGCTAATTCGAGGCAGAACCTTGGCCAAAACCGATTTTACTCAAACACCAAGTATTAGGAACGTACCTCTCCTCAAGCGGCAAATCGGCAAAACAGCCGAAAAGATTTTTCTTTTCGCCAACAAAGACGGCCGAGTTGCTGTTCCGATCTCCTTATACGATGAAGTAAAATACGCGCAGGCTTTAGATAAGTTTGCTCAAGAATTTTTGTTGATTATTCCGGATTTCAACGAATTTAGATTAAGAAAACTCCGTCTTGCAGCGATCGATTACGTGGCCGAAGTGTCGGCATTATTTGGTCACAGAAAAAAAATCTTGACAGAAATGCGAGTGGGATTTGGTACCGCATTCGTCGACGCGTATAAATACAGCAACGAACTGATACGCTTAATCGATGCGGAGGAGTTGGACTCGGAATTTTCTCCAGACAATATACCCGAACAGAGTCCTTCTGCGATTTACGCGAAAGTGGAAGACAAAAAAATTGTTCTTGATGAAGGCGCCGGACTACACCCGTTACTCAGACCGGGAGCTTTGGAGCAAACCCGTGCTTACCTTATGCAAGAGGTTGAAGTTATTTCGATCGAGCTTGAGAAATCAAATGTCGACAGAAGATTTGTAAATACATTCAAAATTCTCAGAGGGCGACTGAGCTTTCAAGATGACGCCGGAGCAATTTCTCTTGGGCTTCATGTTCGTGCAATTCTACAAATCTTAAAATCCGTGCAAGATGAGATATCGGATATTCTCACGGCGCAGCTCGCCGCGAACTTGACGCACATTTCTTATTTTGCTTCGCAATATCAAGATTGGGTCGATTTCGTGCGTAATGCCCAGACGTATCCCGGCCGTGAGTTGGTTGAGGGCGAAATTGAAAAAGCTATCGAGAACTTAAATATAACGCTGGGATCAAATCCGGAAACAGTCGACAAGCGAATCCCAGAATCCTTTCATCTTTTCACAAAGCTTCTAGATGGCGACGTGGACGACAGACGCAATGCGATTTATGCAACTGTGCGGGGCTTTGAAAACATCTGTATTGCCACGATCCGATTTGTTTATGCTGAGGCAGTTCAATTTTTGAAAGACTCAACTAACAAGGCCCGCTCAACATTGGTTAATGTTGCGGCGGCCACCATAGTGGTTCTTACTCTCGCGCTAATAGCGGACTTTATGCCAGTAATTAAATCCGCTCCTGAGTTGAATTGGCTACTTGAGAATCTTCCTCGGCTCGAAAAGATAAGCAATCTGTTCAAATGAACTAGGCTGCCCAGCAGCCCACTTATTGGTTCACCCAGAGAATCCGCGCCATCCACAATACGTCGTCCGCCTCCAAGGTACGATCGGCATGTTGGCTGTTGAGCGATTTCAATTCGATCGTTTTTGTGCTCTTGCGCTTGAGCTCTTTGGCCATCACTTCGCCGCCGCGGGTGCGCACCACCACGCGATCGCGGCGGCGCACCGGTGCCGAGGGCGAGACGATGATGATGTCACCGTCGCGATAAGTCGGCTCCATCGACTGGCCCGATATCTCGAGCGCGTAAGCGTGCTGATCATTGACTGCTGGAAACGCGACCTTGTCCCAACCTTCGCCGGCCGGACAACCGATGTCATCGAAATAGCCGCCGCTGCCGGCTTCGGCGAAACCAAGAATCGGAACTGCAGGCGCCGCCGACGCGTCACTTGTCTCGACGAAGCTCACGAAGGTCGTGAACGGCGTATTGGTCGCGATCAACGCTTTCGCAATCGACTCGGTCGACGGCCAGCGGGCGCGGCCTTGCGGTGTGATACGTTTTGATTTGTTGAACGTGGTGGGATCGAGTCCGGCGCGGCGCGCCAGTCCGGAAGCTGACAGTCCCGCACCTGCGGCGAGGCGATCGATAGCCGACCAGACCTGCGCGTGCGTCAGCATTACAACTCCCGACACCGCATGATCCCGAAAAGTGGCCGCCGGTTTTCGGAAAAGATCATGCGTAACGGACCAGATGATAGGAATTATTGCCTCAGTGCTCAAGGGCCGATAGGGTCGTTGCGCAATCGAGGTTGGTGTGGCTGTCATCTACAAAATTTGCGAGCGCGCAGCCTGGCAAAGCGCAGAGCAGGCGGGCGTTTATCGCGGTTCCGCGGTCGATGCGCGCGATGGCTTCATCCATTTTTCGAGCGCTGCGCAGACGTCCGAAACCGCCGCGAAACATTTTGCCGGGCAGACCGATCTGATGCTGATCGCGGTCGATAGCGATGTGTTCGGCGACGCGATGAAATGGGAAGTGTCACGCGGTGGTGATTTGTTTCCGCATCTTTATGCCGAACTGCCGCTTCAAGCCGTGCTCTGGACGAAGCCGTTGCCTGACGAGATTGACGGCAAGCGCGTGCTACCGGAGTTCGTGCCGTGATTAGGTTTTTTGAACGCCTGAGCGGTTCGTTTCTGCGCTCTCTTGATCCGGAAGACGCGCACCGGCTTGTCGTTACGATGCTCAAATTCGCGCCGCCGCTGCCGTCGGCACCCGATGACAAGCGGCTCGCAAGCCGCGCTTTCGGCCTCAATTTTCCCAACCCACTCGGCATCGCCGCTGGTTTCGACAAGCACGCCGAAGTCCCTGATGCGCTGTTTCGGTTAGGCTTCGGCTTTGTCGAGGCCGGAACCATTACGCCACTGCCGCAGCTCGGCAATCCGCGGCCACGCGTATTTCGGCTCGATGCCGATGGCGGTGTGATCAATCGGCTCGGTTTCAATTCCCAAGGCGCCGACGCCGCGTTGCGCCGTCTCGCGGCCCGCACGCAAAGAGGCGGCATTGTCGGCATCAATGTCGGCACCAACAAGGATTCGCCGGATCGCGCGGCGGACTATGTGCAGTTGATCGAGCGCTTCGCCGCGGTAGCGAGCTATGTCACCGTCAACGTCTCATCGCCGAATACGCCTGGCTTGCGGAATATGCAGCAGGCAAGCTTGCTCGACGATTTGCTGGCTCGCGTCATCGATGCACGGGAACGTGTGGTGCCGCAGGCCGGCCCGACGCCGATCCTTTTAAAGATCGCGCCCGATCTGTCTTTGTCCGATCTCGATGACGTCGTTGGCGTGGCGCGGTCGCGCCGCGTCGATGGCATGATCGTCGGCAACACAACAATATCGCGGCCGCCGCATTTGCGTGAAAGCGCCAAGGCCAAAGAAAGCGGCGGCTTGTCCGGCCGTCCACTTCAGCCGCTGGCAACGCGCATGCTGGCCGAGACTTATGTCCGCGTTGAAGGGGTTTTCCCACTGATCGGCGCCGGCGGCATCGATTGCGCGGCAGCCGCGCTGCAGAAAATGCGTGCCGGCGCGAGCCTCCTTCAGGTCTATTCCGGCCTGGTATTTCACGGTCTCGGCCTTATCAGCGAAATCAAACAAGCGTTACTTGTTGCGCTCGAACAGGACGGCAAATCAAACCTGGACGAGCTCGTCGGGACGGATGCTGCCGCTGTCACCGCCGAAACATGGCCGAACTGACAGTCAAATAAAAAACGATGCGGGGAGGATGCGATGATCGAGTGCTACACTTGGACGACCGATAACGGCTACAAGCCGCTGATCATGCTGGAAGAGACCGGTCTTCCTTACAAACTCATCCCGGTGAACATTCGCGAAAAAGCGCAGATGAAGCCGGACTTCATGAAGCTGAGTCCGGGTCATAAGATTCCGGCTATCGTCGATAATGACGGGCCTGGCGGTCAACGTGTCACGCTCTGCGAGTCCGGCGCCATCCTCAAATATCTCGGCGAAAAATCCGGCAAGCTCTATCCAAGTGATGCAGCAGCGCGTGTCAAAGTCGATCAATGGCTGTTTTATGGTTCCGCGACCTTCACGACGCTCGCGCAGCAATTCGGTCACTGGACGTTGCGCTCTCCGGTCAAGGCGCCGCCGGCGCAAGAGCTTTACGAAGCCAATCTGCGCGATATGTTCAGCGTGCTCGACCACCATCTCGCGTCGCATGATTATTTCGGCGGTGATTATTCGATTGCCGACATCACGATGTATTCCGATGTGCACGTCCACGGCGTCAACGACATCGGTCTGAAAGATTACGCGCATTTGAGGCGCTGGCACGATGCGATCGAGGCTCGCCCGGCAGTGCAGCGCGCCTGGAAGCCGTTTACGGCGTAGCACAGGAAAGAGGGAAGCCATGTCGGGTGCATTTTCAGGAAAAGTCGGGGTCATTACTGGCGGCAGCCGCGGCATCGGCCGCGAAATCGCTGTCGAATTCGCGCGCGCCGGCGCGCAGACCGTGATCGTGTCATCGTCGCCGGCCAATCTCGCGGAGGCGAGTAAAACGGTCGCCGCCGCCGGCGGACATGCGCCGCTGGCGCTCGAAGCCGATCTGCGTACGCTCGACGGCTGCACGCGCGTGTTCGAGACGGTGAAAGAAAAATTCCAGCGCTGCGATATCCTCGTATGTTCGGCGGGCGCCACCCGTGCCGGCAATTTCGTCGATCTGCCGGATGACGCCTGGATCGACGGCTATGCGCTTAAGCTTTTCGGCTGCGTGCGGATGTGCCGGTTGTTCTGGCCGATGCTGAAAGCGGCGCAAGGCTTTATCGTCAATATCGGCGGCGGCGCGGCGCGTTCGCCCGGTGCGGATTTCTCGATCGGCGCCTCAGTCAATGCGGCGATGGGGAATTTCTCCAAAGCGCTGTCGCAACTCGGCAAGCGTGACGGCGTCAATGTCAACGTGATCCATCCGGGCGCGACTGAGACCGAGCGCTTCTATCAGCTCATCGAGCAGCGCGCGAAGGCGAGCGGCAAGTCGGTAGAAGAACTAAAGCAACAGACCACCGCCAGGGATGGCCTGCGCCGGCTCGGCAAGCCTGAAGATGTCGCCGCGCTGACTTTGTTTCTTTGTTCGGAACAGGCGCGGCACATCCAAGGGACGGCGATCGCCGTTGATGGCGGCTCAACGCCGGGATATTACTGAGATCTGGCCGTTTACTAGGACGAAGGCTCGATCGCAGTTCGGCGCAACGCCGCGGCACCCGAGCTCGGTGCCAGTACCGGTTTGAGTGCTGGCACGAACCGGCGCTTTTCGCGCCGCGCCGGAATGGCGCGGTACACCTGCTTTGTCGCCTCGACGATGTGAACGCCGGCAAATGGCGCCGACAGCGTCGACCCGGTGCTTTCCCAGGCGATCGCAGTCCGCAAAAACCAATTGGCGGCGATCGGCGGCACATAAAGCGCTTCGTCCCAGCCGACCGGCGTGAACCAAGCGTCACGCAAAAGCTGCATGATCTGCGGCCGCGAGTAAGGGCGGCCGTGACCGAACGGCGTCGTATCCATGCGCGCCCATAAGCCGCGACGATTGGGCACGACAGCGAGGAGGCGTCCGCCCGCGGCAAGCACCCGCCAGATTTCGCGCAACAGCTCGACCGGATCGGCCGACATTTCCAGCGCATGGACCAGCAGCACACGATCGACCGCGGAGTCGGTGAGCGGCAATTCGTCCTCTTCGACCAGCGCTGCGAGTGCGGCGCGCGCCGAGGGCCAGCGGATGACGCCTTGGGTCGCCGGCATCAAAGCGAGGCAGCGCTCGGCCTCTTCGCGAAACAGGCCGAGATAGGGCGTGGCATAGCCGATGCCGAGCACTCGCAGCGAATGCGTATCGCTCCAGCGGGCGCGGATACTGCGGCCGACAAAGCGCCGGGCCACCACGCCAAGCCGCTGCGAGTAAAAATTGCGAAGGTCCACGACGTCCATAGGCGTAAAATAGCACGTCGTTGTGGGCTGTGCTGAAAGCCGCAACGGGAATTCGCCGATCCGCTGCCCTTGCGGTTAACGGTTTGGAGCACCTAGGTTAGGGCAATACGACAAAGCGTTTTTCGGATTGCGCCCTTAGATTACGCACTTAAACGACAAGGAAAAACCATGCCGGCCGAGACCTATCTGTTTCCCTGCCTGAGCGATAATTTCGGCGTTCTCATCCATGACCCGGCAAGCGGTGCGACCGCATCGATCGATGCGCCTGAGGCGGCGCCGGTGGAAGCCGCGCTGAAAAAGACCGGCTGGACGCTCACCGATATCCTGGTCACGCATCATCACGGCGACCACACCGCTGGCATTGGCGAATTGAAAGCGCAGCACAAATGCCGCGTGGTCGCGCCGCGCGCCGAAGCGGCGCGTATTGCGCATGTCGATGAGACGGTTGGCGAAGGCGACAAGGTCAAAGTCGGCGGGCTTGAAGCCGGTGTCATCGAGACGCCCGGCCATACCGCCGGCCACATCTCCTATTTCTTCCCGGCCGATAAGCTCGCCTTTGTCGGCGACACGCTGTTCTCGATCGGTTGCGGCCGGGTCATCGAAGGTAATCCCGAAATGATGTGGCATTCGCTGCTCAAGCTGCGTGCGCTGCCCGACGACACGCGCTTTTACTGCGGCCACGAATATACTGCCGCCAATGTCCGCTTCGCCAAAACCATCGAGCCGAACAACAAGGCCCTTGCGGCGCGCGCTGAGGAAGTGGCGAAGCTTTTGAGCGCCGGAAAGGCAACCATCCCGGTGACGATTGGCGCGGAGAAACAAGCCAATTGTTTCTTGCGTGCCGACGATGCGGCGGTTGCGCAATCGCTTGGTCTTGCCGGCCGTCCGGCCTGGAAGGTCTTTGCCGAAATTCGCGAGCGGAAGAACCGGTTTTGACGCCGCCGCTTTCTAACTCACTCGATGCGGACGCAGTCATCGAGCTTCTCGAACTCAAACCGCATCCCGAAGGCGGTTATTTCCGCGAGACATTCCGCGATCCGCAAAAGCTTATCGGTGGCCGTGCTGCTTCCACCGCGATCTATTTTCTACTCAAGGGCGGGGAGCGTTCGCATTGGCATCGCGTCGATGCAGTAGAGATTTGGCATTGGCACGCAGGCGCGCGGCTGCTTTTGGAGATTGCGGAACAGCCGGGCCAAATCACGCAGATTACGCTCGGCAATGATCTTGCCGCCGGGCAACGGCCTCAGGGCGTCGTCCCGATGCACGCGTGGCAAGCGGCGCAAAGCCTCGGCGCCTGGACGCTGACCGGCTGCACTGTCGCGCCGGGCTTTGTGTTCAGTGGCTTTGAACTTGCGCCGAAGGACTAGTCGCCGGCTGGGTCGTCATGATCGGCGACGGACGGCCGCGCGTGTCTGCGAGATATTGATGCAACGCCGCAACCACTTGCGCGCCTTCGCCGACCGCGGCCGCGACGCGTTTGACGGAAGTCGAGCGCACGTCGCCGATGGCAAAAACGCCACGGCGGCTGGTCTCGAGCGCATGCCTGCCGCTGCCGGCTTCTTCGCCAGTCAGGATGAAGCCTTTGGAGTCGAGCGAAACATCCGAGCCTGCGAGCCAATCGGTATTTGGTTCTGCGCCAATGAACAGGAACAGGTGACGGATGTCGTCTCGCGCCTCGTCACCGTTTCCGGCCGCGCGCCAGCGAATCGCTTCAAGAGCCCCATCGCTGCCTTCAAGCCCGGTGATCTGTGCGCCCGTCACTACTTCAACATTCTCAAGACCCTCGATACGGTCGATCAGATAACGCGACATACTGGCAGCGAGGCTCGCACCGCGGACCAGCATCCGGACCTTTACGCCTTGGCTCGCGAGATAGACGACCGCCTGGCCAGCCGAGTTGCCGGCTCCCACCAGCGCAACTTCCTGACCGTCGCATAATTTGGCTTCGAACGGCGACGCCCAATAATGCACGCTCGAAGATTCGAATTGATCGAAGTTTTCGACGTCGAGGCTCCGATAACGCGCGCCGCTGGCGATCACCACCGAGCGCGTGGTCACGTGCTCGCCGTCACGGAGCTTGAGCGTGAACCGGCCCTTGGGATCATGAGGGCAGCCCAAACTTGTCACCTCATCCGGGATCGCCATTTCAGCCCCGAATTTTTGCGCCTGGTTATAGGCACGCGCCATAAGCGCGATACCGGTAATTCCGGTCGGAAAGCCAAGATAATTCTCGATGCGTGCCGAGGCGCCGGCCTGTCCGCCGAAACTGCGGCAATCGAGAACAAGGGCGGCGAGCCCCTCCGATGCCGCATACACCGCCGCGGCAAGACCTGCCGGCCCCGCGCCGACGATCACGACGTCATAGACCCGGTTCGGATCGATCGGGCCGACCAGTCCGATACAACGGGCCAGTTCGTCCTCGGTCGGATTGCGTAGTAATTGTCCGCCCGGGCAGACCACGATCGGTAGATGACCGGGATCGACATGGAAGCGCTCGATCAGGGCTCTTGCTTCGACGTCGGTGTCGGGATCCAGCGCCTGCTGCGGCTGTCCATTTCGCCGCAGAAAGCCGCGCAATCTCAGCACGTCACTATCATCGGCAGGGCCGACAATGATCGGGCCTGTGCCGGTCTCAAGAAGGCCCATACGCCGCAAGATCAGTGCGCGCATGATCCGTTCGCCGAGTTCTGCTTCCGCAATCAAAAGCGCACGCAGCCGATCAGGCGGAATGATCAGGACGTCTGCCGCCTCGCGTGCGATCGCGTATGTTAGCGACGGCCGACCGGCCAATTGCGCAAGTTCGCCGAGAAAATGGCCGGGCGTATGTGTGAGAATACTTTGGCAATCACCGGCAGCGTCGCGCCTCGCGACTTCGACCTTGCCGGAAAGAATGACCATCAGGCCGGGACTCACTTTGCCGGCCGTGTAGATCTCGGCGCCTGCCGGAAACGAATGCCGCTCGCCGAACCGGCGAACCCGCTCGATCTCTACTGCATCGAGCGTGGGCAGCATCTGCTCCCCGCGCCGCTCGATGATCGACGATACTGAAGCCACCATGGGATCTGCCGCCCGTGCTGATCGGAGCGGCTGATATAGTTACGCGAAATACTGTCCGCCATTGACCGTCATGGTCGCGCCGGTGATCAGGCCGGCCTCGTCGGAGACCAGGAACACCACGCAACGTGCGATCTCTTCCGGTTCGCCGAGCCGCCCGATCGGAATTTGCGGTATCACGCTTTTCTGCAGCACCTCCTGTGACATCGCTTTGACCATGTCGGTCGCGATATAGCCGGGGCAGATCGCATTGACGGTGATGCCGGCGCGCGCACCTTCCTGCGCCAAAGCCTTGGTGAAGCCGAGTTCACCAGCTTTGGCCGCCGAATAATTCACCTGGCCCATCTGCCCTTTCTGGCCATTGATGGACGAGATGTTGACGATGCGGCCGAATTTGCGGTCACGCATGCCGCTAAATACCGGGTGGCTCATATTGAACAGCGAGCCGAGATTGGTGGAGATCACTTGCGTCCACTGCTCCGGCTTCATGCGATGGAACATCGCGTCGCGGGTGATGCCGGCGTTGTTGACCAGGACCTCGATCGGGCCGAGATCGGCTTCCACCTGCTTGATGCCGGCGGTGCAGGCTTCGTAGGACGACACGTCCCATTTGTAGACGTTGATGCCGGTCTCAGTCTTGAATTTTTGTGCGGCCTCATCGTTGCCGGCATAGGTCGCGGCCACGGTATAACCGGCTGCTTTGAGCGCCTTGGAAATAGCGGCGCCAATGCCGCGTGAACCACCCGTTACCAAAGCAACGCGGGCCATGAAGTCCTCCCTGAACAACTTTTTGAACAGCTTATAGACGTGGACGGCCGGGACAAGCCCGGCCGCCACATCAGCAAAAACACCTTCGTACGGTTTAGCGTTCCACGCACATCGCAATGCCCATGCCGCCGCCGATACACAGCGTGGCGAGGCCTTTCTTGGAGTCGCGCTTCTGCATTTCGTGCAACAGCGTCACCAGGACGCGCGCACCCGAGGCGCCGATCGGATGGCCGATGGCAATGGCGCCGCCATTGACGTTGACCTTCTTGGTATCCCAGCCGAGGTCCTTGTTCACCGCGCAGGCTTGCGCCGCGAAAGCCTCGTTGGCTTCGACCAGATCGAGGTCACCGACATTCCAGCCGGCTTTCTTCAGTGCGCCGCGCGAGGCCGGGATCGGCCCGCTGCCCATGATCTTCGGGTCGACGCCAGCCTGCGCCCAGGACACGATCCGTGCGAGCGGCGTTTTGCCGAGCTTGGCAGCTTCGCTCGCCCTCATCAGCACCACGGCGGCGGCGCCGTCATTGATGCCCGACGCGTTTGCAGCCGTCACACTGCCTTCCTTGTCGAAGGCCGGGCGGAGCTTCGCAATCGAGTCAATTGTCACGCCGGCTTTCGGATATTCGTCCATGTCGACGACGGTGTCGCCCTTGCGGCCTTTGATGGTGACCGGGGTGATTTCGTCCTTGAAGCGGCCGGACTTCATCGCCGCTTCAGCCTTGTTCTGCGAGCTGACCGCGAATTCGTCCTGCTGCTGCCGGGTGATCTGCCATTGTTTGGCGACGTTCTCGGCGGTCGTTCCCATGTGGTAGCCGTTGAAGGCATCCCACAGACCGTCTTTGATCATCGTGTCGATCATTTCGAAATTGCCCATCTTCACGCCGCTGCGCAGATACGCGCAGTGCGGCGCCATGCTCATGGATTCCTGGCCGCCGGCGACCACGATGTCGCTGTCGCCATTGAGGATGGCCTGATAGCCCAAGGCTACCGAACGCAGCCCCGAGCCGCAGAGCATGTTGACCTGCCATGCCGGCGTTTCGACCGGGATGCCGGCGCCGATCGAGGCCTGCCGGCCCGGATTCTGTCCCTCACCAGCGGTAAGGATCTGACCCATGATCACTTCGGAAACTTTGGCCGGCTCGACGCCAGCGCGCTCAAGCGCGCTTTTAATGGCAATTTGGCCGAGCTGGTGGGCGGGCAGTGTGGCGAAAGCGCCGTTGAAGGCGCCAACCGGCGTCCGCGTCGCGCTGACAATGACGACATCGTCTTTCATGGGTGATTTCCTTCCGGGCTACTACGACTTCGAATGGGATGTGCTGGGCCAATGATAAAAGCGCTGGCCGCTTGCTAACTGATATAAGTCATAAGGACGCGACCGGCCATCGACAAGGCGAAAGACAAGGCCAAATGGCCGCCCGCATGCCCGCAGTGCTGGTATGCCAGCGGTGTTAGCCAACGCGTAAGCTATTCGTATGAGTGGCCAATAAAACGGTAGCCGCGCCCGAAGAAACCGCTTATTTTGAAGGCAGAAGCTGTTGTCGGCGCACCAAAATTGTCCGGTCGCCGCGTTCCTGGAAAAGGCTTGAGTCATGGCCGAACCCATGTCTGCCAATGTCGCTGCAGCGGCCAAGCCGGCCGAGCCGATCACGATCAAGAAATACGCCAATCGGCGACTCTATAACACCGGCACCAGCACCTATGTGACGCTCGAAGACCTCGCCGGCATGGTCAAGACCGGCGAAGATTTCGTCGTCTATGATGCCAAGACCGGCGAAGACATCACTCGCTCGGTGTTGACCCAAATCATCTTCGAACAAGAAAACAAAGAAGGGCAGAACCTTCTGCCGATTACTTTCCTGCGCCAGTTGATCCGCTTCTATGGCGACAGCATGCAAATGCTGGTGCCGCGTTATCTCGAAGTCTCGATCGAATCGCTCACCCGCGAGCAAGAAAAATTCCGCAAGCAAATGGCGCAAGCTTTCGGCGTCGGCGCTTTCACCTCGCTCGAAGAACAGGTGCGGCGGAACATGGATATGTTCGAGCGCACCTTCGCGATGTTTGCGCCTTTCGCCCGACGTGAAAGTCAGAACGCGGAAGCCGCGGCTGAAGCCGCAAAGATGCCGACCAAGCCTGGCGGCGATATCGACGACCTCAAGCGCCAGCTTGAGGAGATGAAGCACAAAGTCGATCGCTTGAGCGAAAAAGGTCCGAGCGGGAGCTGATCTCTTCGCTCTCGATCACACGGCTTTGGCGACGCCGGCGATCCAGGGCCGTTCAGTTGCGGCGAGACCGATCAGCGCACCTTGCAGATAATCGCAGCCCCAGGCCTGCAGCGTTTGCGCGGCCGCGTCGTCTTGTACCCATTCGGCGACAGTTTTCAGCTTTAGCCGTTTGGCGAGATCGATCAGCGTGCGTACGAAAGCGCGGTCGTCTTCCGAGCGCATGATGTCCTGCACGAAAGCGCCGTCGATCTTGACCACATCGACGCCGAGCTTGCGCAAATTGCGGAACGATGTGTAGCCGGCGCCGAAATCGTCGATGGCAATGCGCGCGCCGAGGTCTTTGACACGCGCGACAAAGCCGCGGGTTTCGTCGATGTCCTGGATCGCCGCGCTTTCGGTGATCTCGATAATGAGACGCTCGGCAACGCCCGGATGCGTGCGCAATAGCGAGCCGAGGCCCGCCCACCAGTCCGGGTCCATGGTCGACGCCGGCGACACGTTGAAGCTCGCCTGCAATTCGGGCGTTGCGATCATTTCATCGATGACGAGTTCAAGAACCCGGAAATCGAGAAGCCGGACCAGCCCGAGCCGTTCGGCGACCGGCACAATCTCATTCGCCGCGATCAAACTGCCGTCGGTGCGCCTGATGCGCATCAGGCACTCATAGAAAGCCGGACGCCTGTCCGTTGCAGAAGCCACGGTTTCGTAAGCGAGGAAAATGCGGCGTTCGTTGAGCGCGGCGACGATTTCATCGGTCGCGCGAACGGCCTCTTTGCGCATAGCTTCGCGCTCGATGCTCGGCCGATAGGCCTGGAACGAGCCGCGGCGCCGCGACTTGGCGCCGTCGAGGCTTTCTTGCGCGCGGCCGAGAACTTCCGTCACGCTTCTGGCATGGCGCGGCGCAGTCACGCCGCCGATCGTGGCGGTGACTGCAACCGGCCCCGCCGAGGTCGGCACCATCTCGTCGCGGATGCTGATCAGGATGCGCTCGGCGGCGATCGCCATGTCGTCGGGCGTGCAGTCGCGTAACACCAGACCGAATTTGTTGCCGGAGAAGCGGCCCAGGGTGTCCTTGCCGCGCATCCGGCTGCGCACGCGTTTGGCGACTGCGCCGATGACTTCGTCGGCGACGTCGAAACCGTAAGACTCGTTGATGCGCGCGAGATTATCGATTGCGACCAGAAGGAAGCCGCAGGACGAGCGGAAGCGCAGCGCTTCTTCGAGCGTGTCTTCCAGCACTTCCGTCAGACGGTGGCGATTGAGTTCGCCCGTCAGTCCGTCGCAATGGGCGAGGAAAGTCAGCCGCTGCTCGTGCTCGTAGCGCTCATTGATGACGCGGATGAGGCCGTGCGCCCGGCCGGGTTTGCCGTCGGCTCCGATAAACCAGCGGCCGGTATCTTCGACCCAGAGCCGCGTTTCCGAAGCCGGATCGGGGCGCAGACCGTATTGAATCTGATAGGCGACGCCATGCCCGTCGTCGCGCTTATCGGATTGCATGATGGCATCGAAACGCGCTTGCGCATTGTCGGCGTCTAGGATTTGGGCGTAAGCGCGGCCGCTTGCGACCGCGGCGACCTCGGGAATAAGCAGCACGTCCTTGACGTTGGTGCCCCACGACAAGGCGTCGGTATCGATGCGCCAATCGTAAGCGACCTCGCCGACGGACACGAGGATGCGCGCGGCGTCTATCGAAGCTGCCGGTGCGCCCGCTGCTGGCGCGGCCGGTGCGGATGGCTGATTATCTACTGGAGCGGCCGCAGCCTGACCGGCCGCAGTTTTGGCGGCAGCCTGACGCAGCGCAATGCCGAATAGCTGGGTGTCTCGCGGACCGTTCTCGGTCACAGTCGCCTCATCTGCCGGACCCTGGCGGCTAAAACGGCTTATTTGTTGCTGTCCGCGCCGGGCGACGGCAGACGGCGGGTTCTCCGCGACCCTAGCGGCAGACTTTAAAGAATTCGGTAAATCGCGCTCTGCGGATGCGCTTTTTGCGCGGCTAGATTTGAGCGGCAATTCTTACACGGCACGACGCTTGCGACGCCTTGGTCTCGACAGGTCGAGCGTCCCAATCCGGGACAGGAGGCGTCGTTGCGCAACGCTTTGGTTCCAATCGCGATTAGGCCCCGTGAAAGCGGCACGTCAGGTGCCGACCAGCGGCCGAGTGCGGATTTCCTCGCACATTTGATCGCGACCGCAGCACAAGCGCCGCAAACGCGCGCCCGCCGCCGTGCCGAACCGGAACAGGCGGTTGCCGCTTATGAAGCACTCGGCCAATGGCCGACCGCAACGGGTCTGGCCGTGAGCCGCTCGCTCTAAGATTTCCGATTAAGCCCGCGTCGCTTCGTCAACTTCGACGCTACGCTGAGCAGCGCGCATGCCGACGATGAAGCCGGCTAGCACATCGACCAGCGCGATCGCCATCAGCAGGAAGAATGTCGACGTGCCGGCCTGCTTCACCAGCAGGAACTCCACCAGCATGACAATGAACAGAACCATCGCCAGGATGTGATCCATCACGCCGCGTGTGCCGAGCCGCGTCGCCTTGATGATCTCAATCCACAGCAGAAAAATCGAAAATGCGATCAGCAGATCTTCCCAGGTCAGGATCCAATCCTGGCCCGACATCATGTGCACGGTCGTTACCGGCGCCGTCCAGCTTACGCCCGGCGTCAGGAACGCGATCATGTTGTAGATGGCAAAAGGAACCAGAAGCAGCGGGAAACCGAGCAAGAACATGACGCACGTCTCCCGCCGTGCTCGAACTTAACGTCCGGCTTAAGCTTCGCTTTTCTTGGTCAGCACCTGCCGGCCCCGATACATGCCGGTCTTGAGATCGATATGGTGCGGGCGGCGCAACTCGCCGGAATCCTTGTCCTCGACATAAGTCGGGGCCTTGAGCGCATCAGCCGACCGGCGCATGCCGCGCCGCGACGGCGAAGTTTTTCGTTTCGGCACGGCCATAGGGTCGTCTCCTTTACGCGTATCGCCTTGCGTGGAATGGCGGGCTTATAGAAGAACAAGGCCGTTAAATCTAGGCCTAAGGCTGCGACCGGCCTAAGGGCCGTTTCGCGGTTCCCGGACACAGGCGTCCAGGGCCCCGTAAGTCTCCGAACGGTCGACATAAAGCGCTCCGAGCCGCCGCACCAGAATATCCGGGTGGCGGGCGCTGCGCCGGACCGGATTGGGCAAAATCGCGGCAAGTTCGGCGGCTTCGTGTGGGCTCAGATCATGCGCCGATTTGCCGAAGGCGTAGTGCGAACCGGCTTCGACGCCGAATTCGCCGTTCGGGCCCCATTCCGCGATGTTGAGATAAATCTCCAGAACACGCTTTTTCGGCAGCACCAGATTGAGCCAAAGCGCGAGTGGGAGTTCGAGCGCCTTCCGCACGAAACTGCGGCCACCCCAAAGAAAGAGATTCTTCGCCGCCTGCTGGGTCAGTGTCGATGCGCCGCGTGCGACATCGCCTGGATCGTCGCCGGCTTTGGTCAAAACCGCGCGTATGGCGCCGAGATCGATACCGCGATTGTGACAAAAGCTGCCGTCTTCAGCGACGATGACGGCGAGCGGTAGCGCCGGTGCGATGTGGCCGATGGGAACGACGGTCCGTTCGACCCGCTGGCCGGTCACCCAACGCCACAGCATCGGCGTTGAGATCGGATCGATGAAGCGATAAAGCGGCGCGATGAGATAAGGCAGCAGGATCAGCACCGCCACCAACGCCACGCCGATCGTGACGGTGCGTCGCAAGGCGGTGTTCTGAATACGCCACTTAGTCACGTTTGAGCGTCCGTGCGCGCCCGCACTCGCGTCGCGCCATTGCCGGCGTCAGTCCCGTGCGTAGCCGATGAGCGGTTTCTTCTTGCGGCCGAGCAAAATCAGGATGGCGGCCACGACACCGATAATAGCCCAGGCCGGCAGGTCGAATCCTTTTTGCAGGTAGGGGTCCCAGGCCCAGGCAAACTTCTGCTTCAGCCAATTCTGCGCCGCGTCGAGGCTGGTCTGGTCGATCATCGCCCAAGCCTGATCGGTCTTGGTGTATAGGATCTGATGGTTCGCGATTGATTTCGTGCCGTCATAGACAACGAATACGAACGCGGTCGCGAGCAGGCACAGCCCGATAAAACGAAACAGGAATCTGATCATGGGGAGGCCCGGCGATCGTGCTGTGATGAGGCTTGAGGCAGGCAGCCATTACCCTCCCGCGCCTTTGGGTTCAATGCCATACCATCGCCAGCGCGGTTCTATCGCAACCGTCGGATTTGGCACCGATGCCTGGTCCCTTGAGCACAGGCCTTTGTTTTCGCTAAAGTTCCCGAAATTTCGGTCTTCCCACCGCGCGACGTCCCAGCCACCCGCACTGGCGTAGATTTGTAAGGTACCGACATGGCTTCCAATAACGGCCACTCGCGGCCGACTTTCACCGACCGGGAAGCCCTCCTGTTTCATAGCCAAGGCCGGCCCGGCAAACTCGAAGTCGTCGCCACCAAGCCGATGGCTACCCAACGTGACTTGTCGCTCGCCTATTCGCCCGGCGTCGCCGTGCCGGTGCTGGCCATCGCCGAAGACGAGTCGCTCGCCTTCGAATACACGACCAAAGGCAATTTCGTTGCCGTCATCACCAACGGTACCGCCATTCTCGGTCTCGGCAATCTCGGTGCGCTCGCGGCGAAGCCGGTGATGGAGGGCAAATCCGTTCTCTTCAAACGTTTTGCCGATATCGATTCCATCGATCTCGAAGTCTCGACCGAGGACGCTGACGAATTCATCAATTGCGTGAAGTTCCTCGGCAAAGGCTGGGGCGGCATCAATCTCGAGGACATCAAGGCGCCGGAGTGTTTCATCATCGAGCAGAAGCTGCGCGAGCTTCTCGACATTCCGGTGTTCCACGACGATCAGCATGGCACGGCGATCATTGCTGCCGCCGGTTTGCTCAACTCGCTGGAATTGACCGGCCGCGACATCAAAAACACCAAGCTGGTCTGCAACGGCGCCGGTGCTGCGGGCATCGCCTGTCTGGAACTTCTGCGTGCCATCGGCTTTCGCCCGGAAAATCTCATCCTCTGTGACACCAAGGGCGTGATCTACGAAGGCCGCACCGAAGGCATGAACCAATGGAAGTCGGGCTTTGCGGTGAAAACCAAAGCGCGCACGCTCGCTGAGGCGCTCGCCGGCGCTGATGTGTTCTTCGGCGTATCGGTCAAGGGTGCGGTGACCAAGGAGATGGTCAAGTCGATGGCGGAGAAGCCGATCATCTTCGCCATGGCCAATCCCGATCCGGAAATCACGGTCGAAGAAGTCGCCGAGGTTCGGAGCGACGCTATTATGGCAACCGGCCGCTCCGACTATCCGAACCAGATCAACAACGTTCTCGGCTTTCCCTACATCTTCCGCGGCGCGCTCGATGTCCGTGCCCGCGCCATCAATATGGAAATGAAGATTGCGGCTGCGCATGCGCTGGCGGCGCTGGCGCGCGAGGATGTCCCGGACGAGGTCGCTCTCGCTTACGGCTCGCGGCCGAAATACGGGCCCGATTACATCATCCCGGTGCCGTTCGATCCGCGGCTGATTTCCGATGTGCCGCCGGCAGTGGCGAAGGCGGCGATGGACTCGAATGTCGCGCGCAAGCCGATCAAGGACATGGACGCCTATCGGGAACAATTGCGCAGCCGCCGCGATCCGGTCGCAGGCGTTCTGCAGGGCGTCTATCAACGGGTCCGAAATCGGCCGAAACGCGTGGTCTTCGCCGAAGGCGAAGAGGAGCAGGTGATCCGTGCCGCTGCCGCCTTCGTCCATCAAGGGCTTGGCAAGGCACTCTTGTGCGGCCGCGAGCAGCGCGTGCGCGATACCGCAAAAGCGCTCGGCGTCGAACTCGGCGGCGACATCGAAATCGTCAATGCTGCACTGTCGTCGCGCAACGATGCTTACGCCTCTTATCTCTATGAGCGGCTGCAGCGTCACGGCTATCTGCAGCGCGACTGCCATCGGCTCATCAACCAGGACCGCAATCATTTCGCGTCCTGCATGATCGCGCTCGGCGACGCCGATGCCATGGTCACCGGCGTCACCCGGAATTTCTCGGTCGCTCTGGAAGACGTCCGGCGCTGCATTGATGCGAAGCCGGGCCATCGGGTGATGGGCGTGTCGCTTGTCATAGCCCGCGGCCGTACGGTGTTGGTGGCCGACACTGCGGTCACTGAAATGCCGGACGCCAGCGACCTTGCCGAAATCTCGGTCGAGGCCGCGCGCGTCGCCCGCGCCTTCGGCTACACGCCGCGCGTCGCGCTGCTTGCTTTCTCGACCTTCGGCTATCCATCCGGCGAGCGTTCGGATCGCGTCCGCGAAGCCGTGCAGCTTCTCGATCAGCGGCGCGTCGATTTCGAATATGACGGCGACATGGCAGCCGACGTCGCACTGAATATGGAATTGCGCGAAGCTTATCCGTTCTGCCGCCTGTCTGAAGCCGCCAATGTGCTGGTCATGCCGGCATTCCACTCGGCATCGATCTCGACCAAAATGCTTATGGAACTCGGCGGCGCCAATGTGATCGGTCCGATGCTGGTCGGGCTCGATCGTTCAGTGCAGATCGTGCCGCTGTCCGCGAACGACGCCCAGATCGTCAATATGGCGGCGATTGCGGCCTATAACGCCGGCTGATGAAGAATGTGCCGGCGCCGCAAAATTCGCGGCGCCGGATTCACCGCCCCGAAACCTTCCTTGATTAGCGTCGCGGCCTCGCATCGGGGCCCGCCATATGCAGCATGTCACGCCGTCCGCACCGCGCCCGTCCGAATGGGCGCTCGAAGTCGACGGTCTCGTCAAACGGTTCGATCGTCCAGCCGTCGATCATCTCGACCTCAAGGTCCGCGCCGGCGAGTTTTATGCGCTGCTTGGACCCAATGGCGCCGGCAAGACCACGACCTTGCGCATGGTCGCCGGCCTGTTGCGCCCCGACTCCGGCAGTATCCGCGTCACCGGTATCGACGCGCTCGCCAAGCCTGAGGCCGCCAAGCAAGTCATGGCCTGGGTGTCCGACGAGCCGATGATCTATGACAAGCTCACTCCGCGCGAATTCCTCGAATTCGTCGCCGGACTTTGGAATGTCGCGCCGGAAATGGCCGAGCCGCGGGCGCATGAACTGCTGCATTGGCTCGACCTCCTGCCGCATGCGGATGAGCGCTGCGAAGGTTTCTCCAAAGGCATGCGCCAGAAAGTGGCGCTCGCCGGCGCGCTCATCCACGAACCGCGGCTGATCATTCTCGACGAACCGCTCACCGGTCTCGATGCCGGTTCGGCGCGCCAGGTCAAAAGCGTGCTGCGCGAGCGCGTGCGCGCCGGCGGCACTATCATCATGACCACGCATATTCTCGAAGTCGCCGAGCGCATGGCGGATCGCATCGGCGTCATCGCGCAGGGCCGGCTGATCGCCGAAGGCACGCTCGCGGAATTGCGCCAGCAGGTCGGCAAGACCGCGAGCCCGAGTCTTGCTGATGTGCCCGCTAGTGGCGACGCCGCGAGTCTCGAAGACACCTTCCTCGCGCTGGTTGCCGAGCAGGCCGAAGCCGCATGACCGTCGCGGCGGGGACCGCCACCTGGTTCGTCCGGCACGAAGCGCGTCTCGCCTGGCGCGACTGGTTTGCCATGATGACCGGCGGCCGGCGTAAGCGCCTGCCGCGCGTCGTCATCGCCCTCATCGCTTTCGTCATCTTCATGCATGTCGTTGCGCAGTGGGTCGTCGGTCCCTACGCCGAAGCACAGCTCGATAAAGCAACGTTGATCGCGGTCAGCGGCACGATCCTGTTGTCGTGGCTCCTGATGATCTCGCAGGCCATGGAATCGATGACGCGCGCCTTCTATTCGCGCGCCGATCTCGATCTCATTCTGTCGTCGCCGGTCGCCGCGGAACGGCTGTTTGCCATCCGTATCGGCACGGTCGCACTGACGGTCGCGATGATGGCGCTGCCTTTGGCCGGCCCTTTCATCGACATCTTGATCCTGCACGGTGGCTGGCACTGGCTCGGCGCCTATGCCGTGATCGTCGCGATGGGCGCCGCCGCGACCGCCTTCGCTGTCACTCTAACGATCGCGATGTTCCGCGCCTTTGGCGCCAAGCGGACGCGGCTTTTGGCGCAAGTCGTCGCCGCAGTGATCGGCGCGGCCTTTGTCATCGGTCTGCAGATCGTAGCGATCCTGTCCTTCGGCACGCTGTCGCGCACGTCAGTGCTGCAGTCTGAAGCAACTGTCGCTCACGCACCCGACATCGGAAGCTTCATCTGGTGGCCGGCACGCGCCGCAATGGGTGACATCTGGGCGCTAGCCGTAGTGCTGGTATTGAGTTTCATTCTGCTCGCCGTCGCCATAGCGCTCGTGGCTCCGCGCTTCGGAGAAATCGCACTCATCGCCGCGAGCAGCGGCTCAAGTTCGAGCGGCCAATCGCGGCGGGCCGCCGCGTTCCGTCCGACCTCGCCGCTCGGTGCGCTCCGCCGCAAGGAATGGACCTTGCTCCGCCGCGACCCATGGCTGGTGTCGCAGTCGCTGATGCAGATGCTCTATCTCATTCCGCCGGCGGTGCTGTTGTGGCGGAGCTTCGAAAAAGGCGGCTTGTCCGGAGCCTATCAATTGCTGGTGCCGGTCCTGGTCATGGCGGCAGGTCAGCTCGCCGGCGGCCTCGCCTGGCTCGCAATCTCGGGCGAAGATGCGCCCGATCTCGTCGCCTCGGCGCCGATACCGCCGCGATTTATCCTGCGCGCCAAGATCGAGGCGGTTCTGGGCGTCATCGCCGCCGTCTTCGCGCCGTTGATCGTGGCGCTCGCCATTGCATCGCCCTGGCACGCGATGATCACGGCGGCCGGCGTTCTGATCGCAACCACTTTCGCGACCGCAATCCAGCTCTGGTTCCGCAGCCAAGCCAAACGCAGTCAATTCCGGCGGCGTCAGGTCTCTTCCCGCCTTGCGACCTTCGCCGAGGCCTTCTCCTCGATCGGCTGGGCCGCCACGGCGGCAGTCGCCGCCGCGAGCCTCGGCCTTGCCGTCGTGCCCGCGATCCTGACGCTGTTGATCATCGGCGGCGCTTGGTGCATGAGCCCCCGCGTGCTGAGCTGATCTGGCCCATCTCGACGGGCCAGCCTCCTTTGCTCTAACGTGATCCGCAACAGAAATGCCGGGAGGAATCACGAGGTCATGCGGTCCCGGCTGCCGCGCATAAGCCAGTGAAAAACAACACGAAGGCTGAATCGAACTGGAAAATCCCTAATGATCCCATTTGAGATGGTCGAGCCAGCGACGCTTGGCGAAGCGATCGCATTGCTCGATCCTGAGGAGCCGACAATCCGGGTTGTGGCCGGCGGCACCGCTCTGATGCTGATGATGAAGGCCGGTGTGTTCCAGCCGACCAAGCTCATCTGCCTGCACAATATCGAAGCCGAGCACGCGCGCATCAGCGTGAACGCCGATGGCGGTTTGCGCATCGGCGCGATGGTGACGCTGAGCCAGCTCGAACACGATGAGAATATCGCCGCGCGACAGCCGGTGCTGACGCGGGCGTTGCGGCGGCTCTCCAATCCGCGGGTGCGCAATGTCGCCCGTGTCGGCGGCGCGCTGGCGCATGGCGATCCGCATATGGATCTGCCGCCGGTGTTGACCACGCTCGGCGCCAAGGTCAGCATCAGCGGACCGGGAAAAACGCGGGAGTTGCCGCTCGAACAGCTTTTCGCCGGCTACTACGAAACCGTACTGGAGAAGAACGAGCTGATCACGGCGGTCACGGTGCCGCCGCTCGGTGCGCGCAAAGCGGCCTATATGAAAGTCACGTCGCGTTCTGCTGACGATTGGCCGACACTCAATGTCGGCGTGTCGTTCGATCTGAAAGACGGCGTGCTCCACGATCCCGTGATTGTGGTCAGCGCCGCGACCGAAAAGATGACACGCCTGCAAAGCGTGGAGGATGTGCTGCAAGGCGCCGCGCCTGACGACGCGACGCTGGCGCGTGCGGGTGAGGCGGCCGTTGAAGAAGCTTCAATCCTTGCCGACGCGCACGGTTCGGTCGCCTATAAGCGCGAGTTGCTGCGGGTCTATCTGCGCCGCGCCGTGCGCCAAGCCGAAAGCGCGGTGCAATCATGAAACAAGTTGGACGCGACATTCCGCGGCTTGAGGTGCGAGCCAAGGTCACTGGCCGGGCCGACTATACCCATCATCTGCAATTGCCCGGCATGCTCTACGGCAAAGTGTTCCGCTCGACCGTGCCGCATGGCCGTATTCTCAGCATCGACACGCAAGCGGCACGCGAACTTCCCGGCGTACATCGCGTCGTCACCGGTGCCGATATTCAAAAACTGATTCCGGAGCCGTATTACGGTCCGGCTTTCCACGATCAGCCGATCCTCGCGCTCGAGAAGGTCCGCCACGTCGGCGAGCCGGTCGCTGTGGTGCTGTCGAGCGATCCGCATATCGCCGAGCAGGGCGTGCAGCTGATCACGGCCGAATATGAAGAACTGCCGGCGGTCTATGACGAAATCGAAGCCATGCAGCCGGATATCCTGGTGCATGACGTGCTGCGTCCGGCGGGCACCTTCGCCGATCTGAAACATCTCAAGGGCCGCGGCGGCACCAATATCGCGCTCGACTATCATTTGCGCCGCGGCGACGTCGACAAGGCTTTTGCCGAAGCCGCGCAGGTGTTCGAGCACACCTTCAAGACGCAGCAGTGCCTGCATCTCGCGTTCGAGCCGTTCGTCTCGGTCGCCGAGCCGGGCGACAACCGGCTGACGATCTATACCGCCAACCAGTCGCCATCCTTTGTGCGTATCGAAATCGCGCGGCTGTTCGGTTGGCCTGAGAATCATGTCCGTGTGAAGGTGCCGTATCTCGGCGGCGGCTTCGGCGGCAAGCTCTACATCAAGCTCGAAGCGCTGGTCGCATCGCTCGCCATGATGACGCGCCGTCCGGTCAAGATCGCGCTGACCATGGAAGAACAGTTCTACATGATCACCAAGCACCCGACGACGTTCCGCATCAAAAGCGGCGTCGACAAAAGCGGTCGCTTGACGGCGCGGACTTGCGAGGTGTTCTGGAATGGTGGGGCCTATGCCGATATCGGCCCGCGCGTCGCGCAGAAGTCGGGCTTCACCGCGGCCGGCCCGTACGACATCGACAATGTGAATGTCGATTCCTATGAGATTTACACCAACCGCACGCCGGCCGGCGCCTTACGCGGCTTCGGTATTCCTCAACTGGTCTGGGCATACGAGTCGCACACTGATCTGATCGCGCGAGAACTCGGCGCCGATCCGGTGGAATTCCGGCGTAAGAATCTTTTACGCAACGGCCGTCCGCATGCCAGTGGCACGGTGCTCAATGATGCGGCCATCGGCACGGTGTTCGATTCGATCGTGTCGCGTATCGGCTGGGATAAGCCGTTCGATCGTGGCTCAGGCACGCTGCGTCGCGGCCGCGGCGTCGCCATCGGCCTCAAAGCCGTGATCTCGCCGACCACCTCGGTTGCCATCGTCAATATCTCAGCCGATGGCAGCGTCACTGCCTATACCGGCACCGTCGATATGGGGCAGGGCTCGGATACCGCTTACGCGCTGATCGTCGCCGAGGTGCTTGGCGTCAACGCCGAAGAGGTGCGCGTCGTTCACTCCGACACCGACATCACGCCCTACGACATGGGCACACTCGGCTCGCGCTCGCTCTATCACATGGGCAACGCCATGCGGCTTGCCGCCGAGGACGCGGGCAACAAATTGCGCGCGCTGGCCGCGGAGGCCGGATTGCCCGAAGGCACCAATTATCCGCCGTCGGAGATTTTCAAGAAGCGCTTCGGCATGCAGGCCGGCAATGTCATCGGCAGCGCGAGCTTCGTGCCGAGCTATAAGCCGCCGGATCCGCAGACCGGTCAGTCGGACAATGTCACGCCGTTCTGGATGGTTGGTGGCGCTGCTGTCGAAGTCGAAGTCGACACCGAAACTGGACATATCCGCATCGTGAGGCTGGTCAATGCGGTCGATGCCGGCAAACCGATCAATCCCGGAGTGGTGCGCGCGCAAATTTCCGGCGCCGCGGTGATGCAACTCGGCTTCACTCTATCTGAAGCGATGCATCTGGACGGTGGGCAGGTCACCAATGCCTCACTCGCCGATTATAAGATTCCTGGCATCGGCGACATTCCGCCGATGGACAGCGAATTGGTCACGGCGGAACAGCAAACCGGTCCGTTCGGCGCCAAGGGTGCCGGCGAGTCCGGGACCTTCGGAGTGTCGCCGGCGATCGCCAATGCGATCCATGATGCCGTCGGCGTGCGCATTATGGAATTGCCGATCACAGCCGAGGCGGTGCTGCGCGCTTTGCGCGCGCAAGAGGGCCGCCCGCTCGCCGACGAATGATGGGACAGAAGATGAGCGCCCGCGCGATCAGTTTCACGCTTAACGGAGATCCGGTCTCGACCGCCATCGAGCCGCATCGCAATCTCGTCGAGCTGTTGCAGCGCTTTGGTCTCCTGGGCGCGCGCGAAAGCTGCGGCCAGGGACTCTGCGGTTGCTGCACCGTGCTGGTCGACGGCGTCGCCGTGTCAGGCTGCCTTTATTTTGGCGTCTGGGTCGACGGCAAGGACGTTAGCACCGTCGAGCATCTCGATGCCGGCGGCGAGCTGTCGAAAGTGCAGCAAGCCTTCATCGATTGCGGTGCATTCCAGTGCGGCTTTTGCACGCCGGGCTTCGTGCTGATGTCGCATCAGCTTTTGAACGAGCATCCGGACCCGAGCGAGGAAGAGATCCGCGATTACCTCACCGGCAATCTCTGCCGCTGCGGCGCCTATCCGGAAATCATCCAGGCCGTAAAGCGCGCGGCGAAGATGTGAATAGCCGCTGCCCCCCGCGCGGCCAAAGTTCTCGATTTATTGCGCCTGCGCGTTATAAATCGGCGTGCGCGAAGCTGATTGTCCGAAAATGGAACTCAGGTCATGAGCGGTGCCCGGGTCGAGCGCCGGCTTGCAGCCATTCTTGCTGCTGATGTCGCCGGTTACAGCCGGCTGATGGAAGGCGATGAGGAGGGCACGCTAGCCAGGCTAAAAGCCTGCCGCCGCGCGCTGGTCGATCCGAAGATCGAGGAACATCGCGGCCGCATCGTCAAAACGACGGGTGATGGGTTGCTTCTGGAGTTTTCCAGCGCGGTCGACGCGGTGCGTTGCGCGCTCGATGTTCAGCGCGGCATGGCTGATCGCGAAGTCGACGTGCCGGATGCGTCGCGTATCGCCTTTCGCGTCGGCATTCATGTCGGCGACATCATCTTCGACGATCAGGATATTTTCGGCGACGGCGTCAACATCGCCGCGCGGCTCGAAGGCCTGGCCGATCCAGGGACGGTTTTCATTTCCGACGACGCGTACCGGCAAGTTCGCGGCAAGATCGATATCAGCTTTGATGACGTGGGCCTGAAAGCTCTGAAGAATATCTCGCAGCCGATGCATGTCTGGCGCATCAAGCCGGCGAGTGACACGGCGACGACGATGCGACCGGCGGTGCTGGCATTGCCGGACAAGCCCTCGATCGCGGTATTGCCGTTCAACAATATGAGCGGCGATGCGGAGCAAGAATACTTCGCTGACGGCATGGTGGAGGACATCATCACCGCGCTGTCGCGCATGACTTGGCTGTTCGTCATCGCGCGCAATTCAAGTTTCATTTACAAAGGTAAAGCGGTCGACATCAAACAGGTCGGCCGCGATCTCGGCGTGCGTTACGTCCTGGAAGGCAGCGTGCGCAAGGCCGGCAACAAAGTGCGGATCACCGGCCAGTTGATCGATGCGTCGACCGGCACGCACCTTTGGGCCAATCGCTTCGATGGCTCTCTCGAAGACGTGTTCGATCTGCAGGACGAGGTCACATCGAGCGTCGTTGGCGCCATCGCGCCGAAGCTCGAACAGGCCGAGATGGAGCGCACCAGACATAAGCCGACTGAAAATCTCGCGGCCTATGATTATTACCTGCACGGCATTGCCGACATCTATCGCGGTACGCGCGCGGCCAATGCCGACGCACTGACGAATTTCCAGCGTGCGGTCGATTTCGATCCAAATTTTGCCGCAGCCTATGGCATGTGCACCTATTGCTATGTCTGGCGTAAAGCAAACGGTTGGCTCACCGACCAGGATGAGGCGATTGTCGAGACGGAGCGCTTGGCGCGAGCGGCCGCAAGGCTAGGACCCGACGACGCCGTCGCGCTCGCCCACGCCGGTTTCGCGCTAGCCTTTGTCGTTGGTGAACTCGAAGACGGCATGACGCTGATCGATCGTGCGCTTGCGGCCAATCCCAACCTCGCAGCCGCTTGGCGCTTCAGCGGCTTTGTTCGGGTATTTCTTGGTGAACCGAACCTAGCGATTGAGCCGTTCGAACGTGCAGTGCGGCTAAGTCCGCTCGATCCGCTTATTTTCATCGTGCAAATGGGATTCATCTTCGCGCATTTTTTCGCCGGCCGTTACGAAGAGGCGCTGGCCGCCGCCAAGAAATCACTGGCGCAGAATCCGTCTTACGTCACCGCCATCGTTATGGCCGCTGTTAGTGCGGCCCTCGCCGGCCGCGAGGATGAAATGACGAAGGCTGTCGGTCAGCTGTTAAAAATGGATCCGTCTTACAAGATGTCGAATTTCAGAAACATGTGGCCGCTCCGCCGCAAGGAGGATTGGGCCGCTTTTGAAAAAGGGCTGCAACTGACCACGCTTCCCGAGTAGCGCGCCGTTTAGGCGCCGCCGAAAGCAAAGTCGCGCATGCGCTGCAAGTCAACCACGCACCCGTGGCTAATGACCGCCCGCGGCTCGCTATGGAAGCGTAGCGCGTCGCCGATGTCGGATTGATTCAAAACCACAAGATTGGCAGTCGCGCCGGCATGTATGCCGTAGTCGGCGATGTGCAGAGCCTTCGCCGGGTTCACGGTGATCATGTCGTAAAGCGTTTCCATCTCGCTGCGCGACATCATCCAAAGAAGATGCGAGGCAAGGAACGCCACTTCGAGCATGGCGTTTCTGCCGAACGGATAATAGGCGTCGGAAATGTCGTCCTGGCCGAGGCAGACCGTGATCCCGGACGCGAGTAGTTCTGGAATCTTCGCATGCAGCGGGCCGGTATGCGGATTGCTCACCACGGCGACATTCGCTTCATGCAACGTTTTGATTAGACCTTGCAGATAGTCGTCGGGATAGGCCGACATCGCCCGGCAGTGATGCGCCAGCGCCCGGCCATGCCAGCCGCGCTTGATCGCTTCGCGCGCCATCATCTCAAGTGTGCGTAAGTTCGGATCGCCGGAGTCGTCGAGCAGCATCGACACGTCTTTGCCGAAGCTTGCCGCGAGATCGAAGCAGGCCTCGACATGCGTCTGCATATCGGCCGGCGACTTCTCGATCCACGGAATGCCGCCAACCACGTCGGCGCCGAGCTCCATGGCTTCTTGCATTAGCTTGTCGGTACCGGGGTCTTTGACGATGCCGTCTTGCGCGAAAGCGACGACCTGAATGTCGACAATGCCGCGGAATTCGTCACGCAGCGCGATCAGCGCTTTGACGGCTTCGAGCTTGGCCTTGCTGTCGACGTCGGCAAAAGCGCGCATATGCGTCGTGCCGTAAAGGGCAGCGAGTGCAACAGCGCGGCGCGCATTCTTGATGATCCAGGAGGTATGGTAGCTTTTCTTCACCTCGCTGGCGAGCGCGATGGCTGCCGCGGCGCCGCTCATTCCGGCTTTCTGATAGGCGTTCAGCGCCTCTTCCGACATCATCGGTAGCGTCCACACTTTGCAAAGATGCATGTGCGGATTGACAAAAGACGGCGTAACCAGATTTCCGCCGGCGTCGATCTCCGTTGCGGCGGTACTTAAGCCTTGGCTGATCTCACGGATTTTTCCCTCTTCAATCGCGATATCGACAGGCCGCTCGCGATCATGGCGAAGACGTCCATTGCGAATAATGATATCGGGCATTGCGGTCAGCGCAGATCGTCAATGACAAAACAATCCGGCCGATTATAGCCTGCATCATTCGGGCGCAGCATGGCGACGCCTTCAAGAACGGTGCGAAATCCCCGATCGAGCATCAGCCGATAGGCGTCATGCCGCGCGGTGTTGATGCCGGCGTGAAACTCGCGGCATCCCGTCTCCGCAGCAAGCACCTCGCAGGCGTCGAGCAATTGCGTGAACCGCTGCGGTGCGTTGTCCCCCAACCGTACCGCGCCAAACTTCGTATATAGTTTCCCGCCGCCGGCTTCGCTGCCGGCGCCGATGTGACAGACAGCAAAACCTGCCAAGCCATGTGCGTCGTCAATCAGGATGGTCTCGCCAATGCGTTGCTCTTCGATCGCTTCGATCTCGTTGCGAACGTCAAGGCCCGGAATAATCTTGCCGGTAAGTTCGGCGCAGTGCGAAAGCGCGTGGCCGCGTTCGGCATGGGATAGAGTCGAAAAACGTTTGGCGGGCGTTTTGCTCTGAGGCTGATGAACCGGCTTCATCATGACAGGCGTCAGATAGCGCGGCCAAAATCCGAATTTCTGATAGAGCCCAATATGCTTTGCGCTTTGCGGGAAGGTGAATAGCGCCGCTTGCCGGATGCCCCAGCGGTCGAACATCGCGGTTGCCTGTTCGACGAGGAGTTTCGCGACACCTTGATTCCATAGATCAGGTTTGACGCTGACCGGCCCCAAAAATCCAAAACTGCCCCAGCGCGTGGTGAAACACGAACCGACTAATGTTTCACCGTCGTAAGCGCCGAGCGCGGCTTCGGGATCGCTATGCCAGCGTGGGACAATAAGCGCCGCATCGCCCCTGAAATTGCTCGGATCGGGGATACCGAGAAAAGTGCCGAAGGATTGCCGAAAAATCTGATCGGCAACGGTCAGATCGGCCTCGGCCAGAGGTTTAATGATGATTTTCATCAGCTAGCTTTTTCAGGCTGGACGCAAAGCGTCGATGAAGCGCTGTTTGATCGCGTGCCCGTCGCGCAACGGCAGGACGCGCGGGGTGTCTTCGGCCGTGATCCGCGCATTGATCAGAAGCGGGCCTTCGCCGCTATGCAGGAGCGAGCGCACCGCGGCGGCCTCTTCGATGCGGGATACGGATCGCGCTTGCTTGAAGCGGCAGGCGAGTGCGGTCGCGACCAGATCGATGCCGTTGTCGGTCGCGCTCGGCTGCATGCCGGTTTCGCCGTAACGGGCATTGTCGAGAACGACGATGGCAAGGTTTTTTGGCTGTTTGACGCCGATGGTGGCAAGGCTGCCGAGTCCCATCAGCATGTCGCCGTCGCCGGGGATGACGGCGACGCGCCGGTCGGGCCGCGCCAGCGCCAGCCCCAGTCCGATCATTGCGGTGCCGCCCATCGCGCCCCAGAGATAGAAGTTGAGTGGGTGATCGCCGGCCGCAGCGACATCATAGGTCGCCGAGCCCAATCCTGGCACGACTAGAAGGTCGCCGCGATCGCGCAAGATTTCGCGCACGAATTCGCGCCGCTCAAGCATGATCGACCCTTTGCATTATTTGGTCCATTGCTTGGGGCCGATCAGGCGTTGCGACAACAGAATCGCCACTTGCTGATTGCCGTTGAACGCCATGTCGCAGCCGGCGCCGACGATCTCGTCGACCGCATCTGCGCTCTCTGTACGATAGGTGAGGAAGCCGCAAAGTTTCATCACGTCTTCGGTGATGCTCCCCATCGGCACTTGCCATGGATTGAACTCACCGAATTCGCCGCGCATGGTCACCAGCACCACGCAGCCGAAGCCGCAATTGCGCAGCAGCGAAAACATATTGATGCAATTGCCGACGCCGCTCGACTGCATCAACAAAGCGGCGCGTTGCCCGCCGAGTGCGGCACCGGCAACAAGGCCGACGCCTTCTTCCTCCGTGGTGAGCACGACATCGGCGATGTCGGGGTCGTCCTTGCACAGCGCGATCAGCCGGCTGTGGCCGGCGTCCGGCACATAGCCGACCTGGCGGATGCCGATGCGCCGAAAATGCGCATGGATCGCATCCGGCCAAGACGTATTGGTGAGTGGGCTGTGCACGGAGATCCTCGTTGTCGGATGGCTTATAGCACGCCTTACCGTCGCCACGGCAGGTCGGCCGCGCGCTCGACAAAGAACCAGGCGCCTTCGCCAAGCTCTACGGGAAATACCGCGACCATGCCGCCGCCGCCTTCAACCGCGCGCCATTCAAGATCGGCGGCATCGATTGCGGTTTCTGCCGCGGCCATGGATGTCACCCGCAGCACATAGCCGATCATAAACGGCACGGTCGCGATCGCGACTTCCGGCAAGCGCTCCGTCGCGCGGTCGTGGCTAAGCAGATAGATGCCACCGCGATCGAGATCGATAAGCGCGCCGCCGGGCGTACGCTTTGCTGTGCGTCCGGTGAATCGCGTGAAGCGTTGAGCGGCTTCCTCGACATCCGGCACGGCAATCACGACGTCGATGAGGGCCGCGGCACTGTTGGGATGCGACAGCCAGCGCGGCTGCCACACCGTCTGTTCGCTATGATGCGTCAGCATCTGGATGCGGCCTTCCGGCATCACGCCCGCCTCGACGCGCGCCACCGTAAAGGCGGCCGTACCGTTGCCGTTCGCCGTCTCGACCGGGCGCTGCATATGCACCAGTTCGCGGACGTGAAAGCCGTCCGCTGCGAGCCGCCGATGTGCCTTTGCAGCATCGGCGACCGAGAGAGCGACGAGATGCAGTCCAGCGTGGTGGTCGAGCGAGGCATCGAACCCGCGCGTGAGCGGCGTGTCCGCTGTCTTGAACAACACCTCAACATAGCCGCGCTCGAACATCGCGGTGACATTGCCGGTGCCTGTGGGGTGGCTGCCGCCGGCTGGGTCGGGATTCACCTGGACGGAGATCGGCGTCGGCGAGAAGCCGCAGCGCACTAAGGCGCGGCTAGCGGCTTCCGCGTCGTGGACAAAATGTCCGACATGATCGAGGAAAATCTCGTCGCCCTTCGGCAACTGACGATCGATAGCTTCGGACGCAGGCGGCATTGCCGTTACTCCGGCCATTATTTCTGCCGTTACTCCGAATGAGCGATGCCGGCCAATTCGACGACTTTACCCCAGCGCTCGATTTCGGATTGCAGGAAATCCTGGAGTTCGGGAATTGAACCTTTGCCGATCGGGACCATGCCGATATCGGTCAGCCTGGACCGTATCTCGCCGCTCGCGACGATCGAATTGAGCGTCGTGTTGAGCTTGGTCAGGATCGGCTCCGGCGTTTTCGCCGGTGCGATGACGCCTTGCCATGCAGCGGCGTTGAACCCCGGTACGCCGACATCGTTGAGCGGCGGCACATCGGGCAGCGCCGTGGCGCGTTGTTTGGTTGTCACCGCGAGTGCCCGTACTTTCCCGGCATTGATTAGCGGCAACGCCGGCGGGAGGTCACTGAACATCAGTTGAATATAGCCGCCCATGAGATCGGTCAGCGCGGAGGCGGTGCCGCGATATGGCACATGGGTCATTTTGATGCCCGCCATGCTGGCGAACAAAGCGCCTGCGAGATGATGGAAGGCGCCGATGCCGCCTGAGCCGTAGCTGAGCGGTTTGGTCTTGGCGAGTTTGATCAGATCTTCGACGCTGTTCACTGGCAGCGACGGATTGACGACCAGCACGAAAGGTACCGAGGCGATCAGCGATACCAGCGCCAAGTCCTTGCCGGGATCGTAGGGCAGCGACTTGTAGAGCGTCGCATCGATGGCGAGCGAGGACACCGCCATCATCAGCGTGTAGCCATCGGGCGGTGCCTTGGCGACGAAATTGGTCGCCAGCACCGTCCCGGCGCCGGGCCGGTTCTCGACCACAAAAGGCTTACCGAAACCCGCTTCAAGCTTCTGTGCGAGAAGCCGTGCCAGAACGTCGGTGCCGCCCGCCGGCGCGAACGGCACGATGAAGGTGACCTGGCGGCTCGGATAATTGCCCGTGTCGCCGGGGGCGGTTTGCGCCTGGGCCAAATCTGCCCGCGCCAAGCCGGCTGCGGTCGCCGGCAGGGCCGCAGCCAGAAGGGTGCGACGCGACATCGTTAACGCCGATTTTGCCGTTTGCATCGTTTCCTGCCTCGTCATTTTCGTTTGTTCGCCAACGGTCTTGATGCCGTTGGTTCGCAGGATTTTGGGCCTTTTAGCCCGCCAAATAGCCCTCCAAGTTAGCCTCCCATCGGTCGCAAAGTCACCCTATCTAGGGTAGCGCAGGCTTGACCTGAATTGGCCCTGCCGTCATAAGGACGCCGGTCGGCGCGCTCGATGTGGCAAAACGCCCGTCATAGTGCCGTCGGCTCTCAGCAGAAACGACTGCAAAAAGCCGGTCCGGATGCAAATCCGAGTATCGGAATTACGAACACGAGGCACAAAGATGTTCGCGGTCTTTAAAACTGGTGGCAAGCAATACCGGGTGGCCACCGAAGACGTGCTCAAGGTCGATAAGATCAAGGGCGAGCCCGGTGAAGTCGTCGAGTTCGGCGAGGTCCTGGTCGTGGGCGGCGATGCCGTCACGCTCGGTGCGCCGACGGTGACTGGCGCGACTGTCGCGGCCGAGGTGCTGGATCAGGCACGTGGCCGCAAGATCATCGCGTTCAAGAAGCGCCGGCGGAAGAACTCCCGCCGCAAGATCGGCCATCGCCAGGAATTCACGCTGATCCGCATCACGGAAATCCTGACCGAAGGCAAGAAGGCGAGCAAAGAGCCACCGCCGCGGCCGAAGCGCGCCGCGAAGCCGGCGGCAGAGGAGGGTGCGGCCTCAACGGAGGCCGCCTCCGAATCGCCCAAAGCGCCAGCTAAGAGATTCTCGAAGTCCAAGGCGGCCGGGAAGGCTAAAAAGCCCTCCGCCAAAGGCAAGAATAAGTGATTGGACGAGTGATAGTTTTGTCACGAATCCGGTATAACCCCTAAAGAGCGTTTCGGAGGCCAGCGATGGCACACAAAAAAGCAGGCGGCTCCTCGCGTAACGGCCGCGATTCGGCCGGACAGCGTCTGGGCCTGAAGATTTTCGGCGGCAGTGAAGTGCTTGCCGGCAACATCATCGCGCGTCAGCGCGGCACCAAATGGCATCCCGGCAAAAATGTCGGGCTTGGCAAAGACCATACGTTGTTTGCGTTGATTGACGGCAAAGTTGAGTTCCGCACCAAAGCCAAAGGCCGCGTCTTCGTTTCCGTCTCTCCGGTAATCGAGGCTGCAGCTCAGTAATACGGTGGATCATACGAGGTCCGCCGGCATCCAGTCGCCCGGCGGACCCGAATGGGCTCCGAAAAGGGGGACCGGCATGCCGGTCCCCCTTTCGGTTTTCGGAGGAGCCCAGTTTATGACTCTGGCTACCCAAGGTCTGGCAAGGCGATCGAAGGAAGAGGTGTTGCCCGTCCTCGAGACGGAGCGGCTGATATTGCGCGCGCCGCGTCGCGCCGACGTCAAAGCCATCACGCTGCTGGCCGGCGACCATCGTGTCGCCGAAAACACCTCGCGCATTCCACATCCCTATCGCGCAGAGGACGCAGAGCAATTCCTTGCTTGTATTAATCGGCGTCCCGGTGAAGCGACCTTCGCCGTCACCGTCGGCGACGAGTTGATCGGGCTATGCGCGGTCGAAACACGCGAGCAAGCGCTCGAGATCGGCTATTGGATCGGCGTGCCGTTCTGGGGCAGCGGCTACGCCACCGAAGCCGCGCGCGCAGTGATCGATTACGCCTTCGGTAGGCTTGAGCACGAGACACTCGAAGCCGGCGCGCGTTGCAACAATCCTGCGTCGCGGCGGGTGCTGGAGAAGTGTGGCTTCCAGTGGACCGCGGTCGGTCTCTATCGCATCCGCGCCATCAATTCGTCGGCGCCATTCGACCGCTTCCGTCTCGATCGCGGCTTGTGGTCGTCGCTCAAAGCCTGGGGACGCGCTCAGGAAGTCGCTTGAGCGCGCGTTCGTTAGCGATCGCTCTTGGTGGCGAAATAAGGCGCGAGCTTCGCGACCACCGCGGGCCCGAAATGGGCCTGCGGATTGGACGATTGCAGGCGATCCATCATCTCCCAGCCTTGGATCAGAACTCGGGCATGATTGAAGGCGATTTCAAAGTCCGAGCCCGGATGCAGGCTCTGACGGAAAAACGCGTCGCCGAAATACGTCCATTCGCTTTCCGGCGTGCAGCCGAATGATGTGTGCGTGGCGTCGGCCGCGGTGATGACAATGCTGTCGTCGTTCCGCAACGGCGGCAGGAATATTCCCGCATAACAAGCCGACACGATCACCACGCGGTTCTTGATGCCTTCGCTGTCGAGCGTCGAGGTGACGAGTTGCGGGGTGAGCTCCGCGACGCCTCCCGGCAATTCGAGTGCAAAGCCCGTCTGCTCACCATGCGAGGTCATCAGCAGGACGAGAACATCTTCGTTCTTGTCCATTACCTGCGCGATCGCATGCACCGCCGTCTTGAAATTGCGAATATCCGCCAGCGGCACTGCATCCGCCGTCTGCAGGTTGTTGATGAGGCGGACCGTGTGCCCCTTGATCGGCAGGACGCTCGCGATCGCCGTCAATCCGCCGTCGAGCTCTTTCCGGAAAACGTCCTGTTCGCCCCAGCCAGCAATGCCAAGCGCGTAGACATCGGTGATGCCAGGCTGCTGGGGCCGCAACTCTGCAAGGGCGGATTGCAGCATTTTCGGCTGCGCTTGTTCGAGGCGAGCCAGTTCCGGCGGCAACTGCTTTTCGGCTGAATTGCCGTCGTGCAGCGCACGCAGCGCCTCCCACCAATTGGCATTACGGCTGTCGAAATGCGGCGGCAGGAATACGGGCGCTTGCGGCAGCGCGGCGTCGGCGATCAGCAACGCGAGGCCGAGAGCAACGACCCGGCCGATCAGACGCCAGCGCGGACCCGCTTCGAGGCTCTGTACGATGCGGGCGAGCGCGCCAAGGCCCCAGATGATCGCGACAGCAAAAATCGCGACGGTGATGATCGTGCTCGCATGTCCTGTGGGATCGTTGATCGCGAGCTGCGGTAAGCCCCATTTGATTGCGGTCGCCACGATGTCGACGACGATCGCCAGAACGAGCAGCGCCGATAGCGCCGAGGCGCGGACCGCTGGATGCACGAAGAATGCCGCCGCGGCGAGTTCAAGCGCGGTCCAGGCCAGGACGGAATTGAGGCCGTAAGGGTTGAAAGTGTGCCAGGACTCCGCGGTCAGGAATTGCAGAGCGACACGGACGGCGATCGCGAGAACGGCAAAGCCAAGCAGAACGGGCAGGCCCACCAGCGGCGGATTGGGCGTCCTTCGCCACACCGCGGCCCGCGCCGCAAACTTCAGAATACCCCACACGTTTACTATTCCCCGCGCCGAAACCCGACACTTGCATCTTTGCACCCTATATCAAGGGCGAAGAAACGGTCCAATCCGCATATATTTGGCGATTGTGGCGGCCGCTTTGGCGCATTACCAGATAACCCCGATCGGCCTCTGAAAGCCGATTACAAACCAGCGACGTGTTGCAGCGATGAAATTTCTCGATGAGGCCAAGGTCTATATTCGTTCCGGCGCCGGCGGCAACGGCTGCATCGCATTCCGGCGCGAGAAATTCATCGAATACGGCGGTCCGAATGGCGGCGACGGCGGCGATGGCGGTGACGTCGTGGCCGAGACGGTACTCGGCCTCAACACCCTGATCGACTACCGCTACCAGCAGCATTTTACCGCCAAGAGCGGCGGCGGCGGCATGGGCAAGGACCGCCACGGCGCCAACGGCGACGATGCCGTTCTGCGGGTTCCGGTCGGCACGGAAATCTATGAGGAAGATGGCGAGACGCTGATCGCCGATCTGGCCGAGCCTGGCCAGCGCATCGTACTCGCGCATGGCGGCAATGGTGGTTTCGGCAATGCGTATTTCAAGAGCTCGACCAATCGCTCGCCACGCCACGCGAATCCCGGGCAGCCCGGCGTTGAGATGACCATCCGGCTCCGGCTCAAGCTCATCGCCGATGCCGGCATCGTCGGACTACCGAATGCCGGCAAATCGACGTTTCTTGCCGCGGTGAGTGCCGCCAAGCCGAAGATCGCCGATTACCCCTTCACCACGCTGCATCCGCAGCTCGGCGTAGTCGATGTCGATGGGCGCGAATTCGTGCTGGCCGATATTCCGGGTCTCATCGAAGGCGCGCATGAAGGCGTCGGCCTCGGTGATCGTTTCCTCGGCCATGTCGAGCGCTGCCGGGTATTGTTGCACCTCATCGATGGCACCGATGGCGATGCCGGCGAGGCTTATCGCACCGTGCGCAATGAGCTCGCAGCCTATGGTGGGGGCCTTACCGAAAAGCCCGAGATCGTAGCGCTCAACAAAGCAGATGCGCTGAGCGCTGACGACATCAAACAGCAGGTCGCGCGTCTCAAGCGCGCGGCCAAAAAGACGCCGATGATCATTTCCGCGGTCAGCGGCGACGGCGTGCCGGAAGTCTTACGTGCGCTGTTCAAGATCATCGATCAGGCGCGGCGCGGCGAAGATCAGCCCGAAGAGGCGAATGCCGCGTGGCAGCCTTAGCCCGCTGAAAATGTGCTGGGGGTAGGCAATGGCGTCGACTTTCGTTCTGGTCCATGGCGCATGGCACGGCGGTTGGTGTTGGCAACGCGTTGCCGCGCGTCTACGTGCCGCCGGACACCGCGTGTTCACGCCAACTCTGACTGGGCTTGGCGAGCGTTCGCATTTGCTGCGCGCCGGCATCGATCTGAAAACCCACGTCACCGACGTCGTGAATGTCATGAAGTGGGAAGAACTGACCGACGTCGTGCTCTGCGGCCATTCCTATGGTGGTTTCATCATTTCCGGCGTTGCCGAACAGATGGCCCCTGCGATCCGCTCCATCGTCTTTCTCGACGCCTTCATGCCAAAGAACGACGAGGCGATCCGCGACCTCACCGCGCATGCGGTACAAGAGGCCATCGAGGGTGCTTTGCAGCACGGCGATCTCGCGATCCCGCCGCGTTCGGCGGAGGCCTTTGGCGTCAATCCCGCGGATCGCGCCTGGGTCGATCGGATGTGTGTCGGCCAGCCGATCGGCTGCTTCACCGACAAGATCGTGCTGACCGGCGCCCGCGATAAGATTGAGAAGAAGAGCTATATCCGCGCCGCGGGCTACGCCAATCCGGGATTCGACCGTGCGCTCGCTTCGGTGAAGTCCGATCCGTCGTGGCGCACTTACGCGGTGAATTGCGGCCACGATGTCATGGTCGACGATCCGGCGCGGCTCACTGAAATCCTGCTGGAAGCTGCTTGACCAAAGCTGCTACCTTGTCGTGACAGTTCCGGCGGAGGCGCGAGCAGGAGCCAGCAATGGCGGTCTATGACGCCTTCATTTCCTACAGCCATGCCAAGGACAAGCCGATTGCATCCGCGCTGCAATCGGTGGTGCAGACGCTCGGCAAGCCCTGGTACAAGCGCCGCGCCCTGCGGCTGTTTCGCGACGACACCAGCCTTTCCGCCACGCCGCATCTTTGGCCGACCATCGAAATCGCACTGAACAATTCGCGTTATTTGATCCTCGTTGCGTCCGCCGAAGCTGCGCGGTCGCAATGGGTCGCCAAAGAAGTCACGCACTGGCTTGAGCATAAAAGCATCGACACGCTGCTGATCGGTGTGACCGACGGCGAACTGTCGTGGCAGGCGGCCGATAACGATTTTTTATGGACGGACACGACGCCGCTGCCGGCGGTCCTGAAAGGCCGTTTTCCAAGCGAGCCGAAATGGGTCGATCTGCGCACCTATCGCGAGGGAACGCCCAAGCGCGATCCGAAATTCACCGAGCTCGGCGCGAACTTCGCGGCGATGGTCCATGGCATTCCGAAAGAGGATTTGCTGTCGGAGGAGGTGCGCCAGCAGCGCCGCGCGCTGACGCTCGCTTGGAGCGCCGTTGCTTTGCTGTTTGTTCTCGGTGCGGTCGCGGGATGGCAATGGAAGGTCGCCACTCAGGAAAAGCGCATCGCCGAAGAGCAGCGCGACCGCGCCGAGCGGACACTCGATGCGGCGACCCAAACCGCCAATGGCTTGGTATCCGATCTGGCGGTGCGCTTTCGCGAGGTCAAAGGCATTCCGCTCGATGTCGTGCAAGGCATTCTCGGCCGCGGCAAGAAATTGCTCGACGACCTGATCGCCTTCAACGAAGGCTCGCCCGCTGTGCAGCTGATCCAGGCGGTAAACGCGACCGAGCTCGGCTTCACTTTGGCGCAGCAGGGACAGGCCGATGGCGGCAAGCTCGCAAGCCAAGGCTATGACATTGCAAAGCGTCTTACGCAGGAAAATCCCAACCTCGATGGCGTAGACTATGCGCTGGGACGCGCCGCGGAAGTCATGGGTCAGTTGCGCGAGCGCGAGGATCGCAAAGCGGCAACGGACTATTATCGTGAAAGCGAAGCGGCCTTAGGCCGGTGCGTTGATAAGCACCCCAAAGATCTCGATTGTCTGGCCCATCAGTTCATGGCGATCGGCCGCATCGGCAATGTTCTTTATGACGGCAAGCAATATAACGACGCGCTTGCCGTCTATCAGCAAAGCTTAGGCTTGGCTCAGCGCTATGCTGCAATGGCGCCGCGCGGGCCGCAGATTGGTCTCGACCTCGGCGGCCGCTACAATCATCTCGGCCGCGTCTATTTTCAGCTCCGCGATCTGTTCACGGCCTTGCAGGAGTTCAAACAGGCACAAGCCGCGATGGAGCCTTGGGCCAATGACAGCCGCGCGTCGTCGACGTTCTTGTTCGAACTCGCCAGTACCTACAACAATATCGGCAATGTTCTGGCGCTTCAGGCCGGCTCCGATCGCGGCAAGATCGCAGAGGCGATAGCTTACACGGAACGCGCCACCAGCGGGATGGAAGCGCTTGCGCAAAGCGATCCCGCCAATTTGTTTTATTGGAGCAATCTCGCGGCCGACTACGACAATCTTGAATTTCTCAATGGCCTAGTCGGCAATCGCGGTGCGCAGGATATCTATGCGCGCAAGCGTCAGTTTGCCGCCGGGAAGGCGAAACCGAGCGCCCCGAACGATGCTGGGCGACTCGTCCAATCGCCGCAGTAAGAGATTGTTCGGCCTAAACCCGCGCTGGTAAGAACTTCAACGAACCGTCGCGCTCGATCCGCGGTAACAGATCGATCTCCCAGGCCAGATATTCGCGCATCGCCGCTTCGGCATCGGCGCCGCGATCATATGGCTTGCGCCAATGATCGATGGCCTCGTCTGCCGTCTTCGCTTCGGTCGAGGTCGGCCGTCCGGTGGACTGCCATGCGGCGTTGCCGCCTTCCAGATAGCGGATCGGTTGTTTTGTCAGTGCTGCGGCTTCGGCAACGGCGAGGCGCGCCAAAACGCTATCTTCGGAGGTGAGCACAATGGTCCCGTTGAGCGGGATTTTGGCAAATGCCAGCGCAAGCCGCGTCCTGACGGCAAACCACGCGCCCGGAATATGCCGCGCCAGATAATTCCGGCTCAGCGAGAGATCGATTACCGTTGCCGCGTTCTCGGCAAGAAGCGCGGCCATCTCGCTGCAGTCGATCGCTGCACTCGACGGTGGCAATTCTATTTCAAGCAGCGCCGCTTTTGCTGCGGCTGTCTCGCTCCCGGCTTCGGGGAGCACGTAGACTTCGGCGAAGCCCATTTGTCTCAGCCACGACGCAGTCATGGCGGCGCGAACTTCGGTCTCGTCGGTCAATACAATGCGCGCGCCGAGTGTGCTAACGTATTGGTCGGTGGCCTGCACGAGTTGACCTCCGGGGGCGGAGATCGCCCCAGGGAAATGGCCCTTCTCGTATTCGGCTGGATCACGTACGTCGAAGACATACAGCGTTCGGGAAGCGTCTTTGCGCCAAGCTTCAACCGTGGCGCGGTCGATGGTTTTCACCCCGTAACGCTGCGCCACATCGCGCGCCGCCTGCTGCGCCCAAGTGAGCGTTTGCGGTGACACGCCTGGCGCGCGATTGTTTTTGCCGCTGTCGCAGGTAAATCCGGCGAGATTCCAGCCCATCGTGCCATTACGCAGGGCCATGACTTTGTTCGGCAGTCTGGCATTGATTAGCGATTGCGCGCCGATAATGCTGCGGGTGCGGCCGGCGCAATTGACCACGACCGTCGTGTCCGGCGACGGCGCGATCTCACGCGCGCGCAGAACAAGTTCTGCGCCGGGCACGTTGGTCGAGGTCGGAATCGAGACGCGCTGATATTCGTCGAATGGCCGGCTATCCAGCACGACGAGATCGGTACGGTCGCGTATCAGCTTCTCCAACTCCACCGCGCTGATATGCGGCGTGTCTTGGGCGTGTTCAACATATTCCCCGAACGCCTTGCTCGGTACGTTGACGCCGGAAAACAGTTCATATCCGGCCGCAGCCCAGGCTTTGATGCCGCCGGCGAGAATGCCGACATCGGTGTAGCCATTCCGCGCCAAGATCGCCGCTGCGCGGGCGGCAAGTCCGTCGTCATCGTCGCAAAGCACGATGCGTGTCGTCTTGCGCGGCACCAGCGCTGCGAAGCGCAGTTCTAACCGGCTCAACGGCACTGAGCGCGCCAGCAGCAGATGATTCTGCGAGAAGATCAGCTCTTCGCGCACATCGACGAGCGCGATCTCGCGGCCGTCGCCGAGCATGCCGCGCAGCGCGGCCGGACTGACTGAAGATGTCACGTGCTGCCGCGCGTCAGGTCGCCAGCTGCGGCGTCATCGGATGGATTTCGCCGGTCTTCGCGTCGAAGCGGACGCGGTGAATCTGATCGAGATTGGTCCCGGTCACGCGCACGAAGCGCGAGTGATCGGGATAGGCGATCGAGTGAATCTTGCCGTCCTGATAAATGCCGGCGTGCCCAGGTTCCAGCCGATACGACCTCGCCACTTTCAGCTTAGCGTGTTGGGGATCGGAGCCGTCATCCTCGCGATCCCATTCGATCATGTCGGTGTAATGCGTCGCTTGGCCGTAAATGGCCCAGGAGGCGCCGTGATCGTGCGGCGTGCCGCTGCGGGCCTTGTCGTTGATATGGGCAAGGACCTGGAACCCGAGATCGGTATCGTCGTGCAGCACATGCAGGCCGCGCGGCGCGTCCTCGCAATGTTCTTTCACAAAATCGGCGTTGTGCAGGAGGCTTTCGAGCCTGATGCGGACCTCTTCCCGGCCTTGCGGACCGGGATCGCGCTTGAGAATAGAACGGCAATCCGTGATGAACTGATCGAGCCCGTAGGCCGGGTTAGGGGACATGGCGCGCTCCCTTGCAGGCTTTGCTGGTCGCCAATCTCGCGCATCTCGCAGGCTTGCGCCAGCGGCACTTCGTCCAACCCAAGCCCAGCCCAAACCCATGGGAACCGAGCCGGCTAATCGCTACATTACGGCGCATGTTCGGTCTGCCGCGAACTTATGAGCGTCCACGCAACGTACGGCTGGATACGCTGATCCGCCTGCGATGGCTCGCCGTATTCGGCCAGTTTGCCGCGGTGCTGGTGGTGCATTTCGGCCTCGAATTCGAGGTGCCGATCTGGCCCTGCCTCGCCGTGATTGCGCTCGCCGCTCTGTTGAATGTAGCGCTGCGCTTGAGCTTCCATCATACGCAGTGGCTGGAGCCGGCTCGCGCCGCCTGGCTTCTGGCCTTCGACACCGCCGAACTTGCGGCGCTGCTTTACCTCACCGGCGGTTTGGAAAATCCGTTCGCGTTTCTTCTGCTCGGTCCGGTGCTGATCTCGGCCACCGCATTGCCGCCGCGCATCACTTTGCTGATCGGCACTTTCGCGATGCTCTGCGCCACCGCGCTGGTGTTTCTGCATTACGACCTGCCGTGGGATAGCGAAGATCCGCTCGAGCTGCCGGAAATCTATATGGTTGGCGTCTGGCTCTCGATCCTGCTAGCGATCGGCTATATCGGCGTCTACACATGGCAGGTCGCGGAAGAAGCGCGACAACTATCCGACGCGCTTGCGGCGACCGAACTGGTGCTGGCGCGCGAACAGCATTTGTCGCAACTCGACGGGCTTGCAGCCGCCGCAGCACACGAACTCGGCACGCCGCTCGCCACCATCACCGTCGTGGTGCGCGAGCTTGAGCGCGCGCTTGAAGCGAACTCCCCTTATTCCGACGACGTGAAGCTCTTGCGCGAACAGGCGCAGCGCTGCCGCGAGATTTTGGCGAAGATCACCGAGCTTCCGACCGCCGATCCGTTCGAGCGCAGTCCGCTATCGGTCTTGCTCGAAGAGGCCGTCGCGCCGCATCGCAATTTCGGCGTTGCGATCGGCGTGACCTATCCGCCTAACCGGTCGGCGGAACCGCGCGGCGCCCGCAACCCCGCGATCCGCTATGGCCTGGGCAATCTGATCGAGAATGCCGTGGACTTCGCCCATTCCCGGGTCGAGATTTTCGTCGCATGGACCGGCGAGGATGTCAGCATCACCATCAGCGATGACGGCCCGGGCTTCTCGCCGGAAATCATCGACCGGATCGGCTCCCCCTATGTCAGCCACCGCAAGCAGCAGCTGTCCGGCCCGGAAGGCGAGGAAAATACGGCTTTCGGTTTAGGGCTCGGCTTCTTTATCGCCAAAACCCTTCTGGAACGCTCCGGCGCCAAGCTCGCATTGGTCAATCAGTCGCCGCCCTTGCATGGCGCGACCGTCACGGTGACCTGGAACCGGAGCGATTTCGAGCGCCCGCTGGCGCCGTCCCCGCTCGAAACGGCCATTGACGCTTCTTAATTCTAAATTGTGATCAGGGTTGATTTTCAGATGCTATTCGACGCTCTATGGTAATCCAGTTACATGCGGTGCAACCACATCGCTTGGTGAACAGGTCTATATAGCAACCAGACAAGTAGCGACGGTGCGACGGCCTTTGCTGTGAGGGAGTAGAAGACCATGACGACTGCCACGGCTGTTTCCGTACCCGTCGAACGAACTCTTCTGATCGTCGAAGACGATAAATCCTTTTTGCAGCGTCTCGCTCGCGCCATGGAAGGCCGCGGTTTTGCCGTGACCACTGCTGAATCTGTCGCCGACGGTTTGCTGCAAGTCGAAAAAGGCGCGCCGGCTTTCGCAGTGGTCGACATGCGACTTGGTGACGGCAACGGCCTCGACGTCATCTCGGCAATGAAAAAGCGCCGCCCCGAAGCGCGCGCTATCATTCTCACCGGCTACGGCAATATCGCGACCGCGGTGAATGCGGTGAAGCTCGGCGCCGTCGACTATCTCGCCAAGCCGGTTGATGCCGACGACGTCGCTGCCGCGCTGCTCGCGCTCGACAACAAAAAAATCGATCCTCCGGAAAATCCGATGTCGGCGGACCGCGTCCGCTGGGAACATATCCAGCGCATCTACGAATTGTGCAATCGCAATGTCTCCGAGACTGCGCGACGGCTGAACATGCACCGCCGCACCTTGCAGCGCATCCTCGCCAAGCGCGCGCCGAAATAACACAGCTTCTTTGAAAATTCAGATTTGGCCGGAATAAGGTCCTTGCGGGTCGTGCAGCGCCTGCAGGCGTAGCGCCGCTGCATGCGCGAAACGCAGCATCATGCTTTTACGCGTGGCTGCAGCGATGCGATGCTCCGGCGCCTCATAGACGATAGACGCGCCGAACGCGTCGGCAACAATCAAGCCGGCGTCGGAAGGAAAGATCTCGCTCGGCACGTCGACAATGGTGGCGAAGAACAGCCGGTCGCAATGCAGCCGGTAATCCATCCATTTCTGGTCGGCGCGGAAATCCGCCACCGACGATTTGATTTCGACGATGATGATTTCGCCATCGCCGCCGAGCGCCACCAGATCGGCGCGGCGGCCTGAGGCCAGCGGCAGCTCCGACACCACGCAATAGCCAAGTGCATGCAGATAGCGCGCAGTACCGCGCGCGATCGCCAGCGCGGTCTGCGATTGCCGTCCGTCTACCGGGACCGATATCGCCAGCGCAGTCAAACTCATGGTCAGGATTCCAGGAAGCGGTAAGTCCGAAAGGGGACGCAACGCAAGCTTACGCACGCCACGCACTCCGACTCAGCAACAAACAAAACGAGCAACTTCATTCTGCCCGGTTGGCGCGTTCCGGAAAAGCCCTGAAAAGCGCTGCGGCGGAGGCTTCGAGCACGCCGCGCTCGGTGATCAGCCCGGTGACAAGCCGTGCCGGGGTTACGTCGAAACCGTAATTGGCGACCGGCGAGCCTTCAGGAATGACACGCACGGTCTCGATGCGGCCGTCGGCGGTGAGGCCGGTCATGGTCGCTTGTTCCTCGGCGCCGCGTTGCTCGATCGGAATTTCGATAACGCCGTCAGCGACGGTGAAGTCGATAGTCGGCGACGGCAGCCCGACATAGAACGGCACATTGTTGTCGCGCGCGGCCAGCGCTTTCAGATACGTGCCAATCTTGTTGCAGACGTCGCCGTTACGGGTGACCCGGTCGGTGCCGACAATGACCATGTCGACCATACCGTGCTGCATCAGATGGCCGCCGGTATTGTCGGCGATCACGGTATGCGGAACGCCATGCTGACCGAGTTCCCACGCTGTCAGTGACGCGCCCTGATTGCGCGGCCGTGTTTCGTCGGCAAAGACATGGATTGGTATGCCGCTGTCATGCGCCAGATAGATCGGCGCGGTCGCGGTGCCGACATCGACCGCCGCCAGCCAGCCGGCATTGCAATGGGTGAGGATGTTGACGCGTTCGCCGGATTTCTTGCGCCGCGCGATGGCCTCGATCAACGGAAGGCCGTGTTGCCCCATCGCCGTGCAAATGGCGATGTCCTCGTCGTTGATCTCGGCAGCGCGGCAATAGGCGGCAGCGCTGCGTTCCGCGTGCGGCCGGTTGCGCACCGCCGCAACCATCTCATCGAGCGCCCATTTCAGATTAATCGCGGTCGGCCGCGTCGCGAGCAGCGTCGCATAGGCACGCTCAAGCGCGTCGTCGGAAGTATCCGCGCGCAGCGCGAGGCAGATGCCGTAAGCCGCGGTCACGCCGATCAACGGTGCGCCACGGATCACCATCGTGCGGATGGCACCCGCGGCATCCTCAAGTGAAGTGAGCTGTTTGGTGACAAAGCGATGCGGCAGCGCGGTCTGGTCAATGACGCCGACAGACCAGCCGTCCGGCTCGAGCCAGATTGTCCGCATCGGTTTGCCGTTCACCTTCATGCCTTTGACCTAGCAGATTCCGCCGCACTGTCGATGTCGGAAATCCACCTGTGATCCTCTTGTCGGGCCCGGGACATTACCGCAATCTCTCACGCACATAATGCCGGAGACGTCCGTGGCAACAATCGATTACGAAGCCGAATACAACAATCGTGTGCGGGTACCGGAACATCCGGAAATTTTCACGCGCTGGACGGCCGAAGGCGAAGCCTATCGCGCCGAGACGCTGAAAGGCGGTCGCGCCCAGCTCGGCCTGTCCTATGGGGATACACCGCGGCAGACCCTCGATCTGTTTTTCCCCGCGGCTGGCGAAGCAGCGCCGCTTGCTTTGTTCATTCACGGCGGCTGGTGGCGTTCGCTGGACGGCTCGATGTTCAGCCAGATGGCGTGTGGGCCGAATGCTGGCGGCATTGCCGTGGCCGTCGTTACCTACGATCTCTGTCCAAACGTCGCCATCGCCGACATCATCGAACAAATACGGCGCGCCGTTGTGTTTCTCTGGCAACGTCTGAACAAGCGGATGTTCGTCTACGGCCATTCGGCAGGCGGACAGCTTTCCGCCGCCATGGTTGCGACCGATTGGGCGTCGCTTTATCCGAAGGCGCCGGCCGATCTCATTGCGTCAGGATTTGCCGTATCCGGCGTGTTCGATCTGGCGCCGCTCGTTGGCATCAGCATCAACCAGGATCTGAAACTCACCGCCGAATCGGCGCGCACCGTCTCGCCGCTATTCTGGCCGGTGAAATCGGGCCGCGTGTTCGACGCATTTTCCGGCGGTCTTGAATCGAGCGAATTCAAACGGCAGAGCCAGACGGTTGCCGAGACTTGGCGTGCCAAAGGTGCCGTGACCCGCAGCGGCGAAATTCCCGGCGCCAATCATTTCACCGCGATCGATCCGTTCGCCGATCCGAAAAGCGACATGACCGCGCGCGTGGTCGAACTCGCTTCGCAAATCAGGATGTGACTTCCATCTCTTCGGTCGTGCGCTGCCGCGTGAGCAGCGCGCAGGCTGACGCCGAAAAGATCAAAGCGAAGCCGATGATGTCCGGCAGCGTTGGCCGCTCGCCGAGGATGATGATCGAACTGATGACGCCGACCACCGGGGTTCCGATCACGCCGAGGGAAGCCGTCATCGCCGGCAGCCGCTTCACGATGGTGAACCACAGCGCATAGGCAACCCCGTTGCCAATGACTCCGGACCAAGCAAAGGCGAAATAGCCCTTGATGTCCGCGTGATCGAAATTGAGCCGCCCGTCATAGCCGAACATCCACAGCGTGATGATGACGAAGGCGACGATCATCTGCCAGCATGCGACGCCCATCGGGTCAGCATCGATATGCGCCCACTTCATATAGACCGTTCCGGCGCCCCAGCAGACGCCGACAGCGAGCGCCAAGAACAGGCCGAGTGGGACGCCGTGCGCCATCAACGGGTAGATCAGGATGCTCAAACCGACAATGCACAATATGAACGCGACGAGCTGCACACGGCGCGGCCGCTCGCCCAGAAACAGCCAGGCGAACAGGATCGCCCAGATCGGCATCGTATAAGCGAGGATGGCGACGCGCCCGGTCGCCGTCGACAATTGCGCGAACGAACTCAGCACCGTGAAGGCGACGATGTTGAGCAGCGAAGCGACGACGATGTGCAGCGCGCTCTTCGCTGACGGGATGCGCAGGCTTCGGCCCATGACGCGGCAAATCAGAAAAAGTGTCACCGCGCCGATGGCTGCGCTCAGGGTGCGCAGTGTCAGCGGCGGAACTTCGGTGAGAGCGATCTTCAACACCGGCCAAGTCGAACCCCAGACCAGGCACAAGACCACGAGCATCACGCGGGCGCCGACGTCACTTTGTTCGCCCGCGCTTTGTTTGTTTGCTGCGCCGCTCGCTGAGGAATTCACGGCGCTTTCGGGCCCGCTTCGAGAAACCAATCCGCAATCTGTGCGCCGGTCCAGAACAGTACATCGTGCTTTTTGCGGATCGTCTCGAAGATGCGGCGGAAATATTTGACCCGATGCGGCACGCCCATGATGTACGGATGAACCGAGATCGCCATGATGTGAGCTGAGTCTGCGGAGTCCGCATAAATCTGCTCGAACTGATCGAGCGCGCGCTCGCAATATTCCGACGCCTTGTGATGCTGGATCAGCATCATCGCGACGTCATTGCACTCCTGGGTATAGGGCAAATTGAGGATCGGCTTGCCGCGGGTCTTCAGCCAAACCGGCTGATCGTCGAGTACCCAATCGGCGACATAATCGTATCCTTCTTCGGCGAGCACATCCGGCGTGGTCCAGGTCTCGGTAAGACCCGGTCCAAGCCAACCGCGCGGCGGCTTGCCGGTGGCTTTGGTGATCATCTCACGCACTTTGAGGATATCGGCGCGCTCGTTCGGCACTTTTTGCAAATTGCGCTGGGTGAAGCCGTGACCCATGAACTCCCAATTGCGCTCGACCGCGGCCTGCACGATCTGCGGATAGGCGGCAATCGCCGAGCCGTTGATCGCGATCACGCCGGGGATATCGAATTCGTCGAAAATCTTGACGAAGCGCCAGAAGCCGACGCGATTGCCGTATTCATGCCAAGCCCAATTGGGCACGTCCGGCATCGGCGAGCCGCCGGCTGGCGGCGTGAGCACGGTGCGCGGCATAGTCTGCGTCGGATCCCATTCCTCGACATTGACTACGACCCATACCGCCATGCGTGCGCCGTTCGGCAATTTGAGCGGCGGCCGCGCGGTGATCGGCGAATAATCGAGCCGGTCGTGCGGCAGCATGATCCGCTTGGCCGAACTTTTGTTGGCAGGTGTTTTGCGCGACGCCGGTTTTTTGGCTCGTTTGGCCATCGTGGGCGGTTTCCTCCGGTTTTTTCTTTTATGCGGCGGCGAGAGTCTTGTTCGCAGATCGCCGCGTTAGCAAGGCGCCGAGGACGGTCAGCGTGACAGCACAAACACACAAGGGCAAGAACGCCGCCCACGGTTGGCCGGTGATGTCCCACAGCGCGCCGCAGATCGTCGGAATGACGATGGCGCAAGTATAGCCGATGGTCAGCATGCCCGCCGCAGTGCGCGGCAAGTCCTGCGCTGAACTGACGATCGGCACCATCGCCATGATCGGCGTGAAAGTGATCGCCACAGCAAACCCGATCAATGTGCATGCCGCGATAAGAAGGAAAGACGAGGAGGCGATCATCAGCAGAAGGAAACCGGCGAGCAACAAAGGGCCGAAGATCAGAAAGGGCCATGCGCGCTGTTGAAGCCGCCCCGATGCGGAAATCAGAATGATCAAAGCGATTAATTGCGAACCGTTGAGCCAAGAGAGCGCGGTGCCGAGCAAATCCGCGTTGCCTTTGCTGCGAAGATAGTCGCCGACAAAGGCGCTGACGGCGAAATAGGGACTGTTGTTGCTGCCAAGCGTCAGCCCCAGGAGCCAGACCGCCGGATTTTTGAAATCCGGCCACCATGCTTGAAGCTTTTGCACGGTGCTTCGTTCGCTGCCTTTCGGGCTCAGCAGCAAAAACACTGGCGCAATCAAGAGCGCCGGGATGGCCCAGGCCACAAGGTCTACTCGCCACGAGCCGCCGCCGAGCGGCAGCATCACTGGCGTCGTCAGGGCCGGTGGGAAAAAAGCGCCCATCAACATTCCGCTGGTGTAGGCCAGCGTGCCGAGCGCGATCCGGCTGGGCAGCCATTCCCGGACCAAAGTGGGCATGCCCGGCTGCATGATGGCGACGCCGATGCCGGTTGCGATCGCCGCGGCATAGAGCGTCGGAATATCGATGGCGGCGGCGCGCGCACCGCCGGCCACCGCGGCGACGATCATCCCAACGACAACGGCGAGGCGGGCGCCGGTCCGCGCGATCAAAAGCGAGCCCGGGATTGCAGCAAGGGCAAACATCAAGAGCGGCAGGCCGATCAAAAGTCCGACCTGGGTCTCCGACATCCGCAATTCGTCGTGCACCTGCGGGATGACCGGCGGCATGGCGAGGATGGTCATGCGCATGGCGACGCCGGCGAGCCAGAGCACCCCCAAGAGTCGGGCGAGCCTGCCGATCGATGGGGCAGTAGTAGGAGTTTCAGCGGAAGGCATGAGGGCGGGCCGCGTTGCGCGCGGACCCTGCATGAGGCGGTGGGACGGTGCAAGGAAGACCGCCGCATGGGACCTGTGCGGCGTTCGACAGCTTGTATCGGGCGCTGAACAAATATAGAACGGCCGCCTGGAAATCAGCCCATGACAGACCTCTCAGCCGCGCGGGACGTTCTGCGCAAGACTTTTGGCTTTGCAGAATTCCGGTTGGGTCAGGACGAGATTGTCGCCACCGTTCTTGGTGGCCGCGACGTCTTAGCGGTCATGCCGACCGGCAGCGGCAAGTCGCTGTGTTACCAGCTCCCGGCCTTGCTACGCGAAGGACTAACCGTCGTGGTGTCGCCTTTGATCGCGCTGATGCGCAATCAAGTAGCGCAATTGCGCGGCTACGGGATTGCCGCGGCCGCGCTCAATTCCAGCAACGATCCGTCCGAAAATCGCGCGGCGCTCGACGCCATCGCGCGCGGCGAATTACGTCTCGTCTATGTCGCGCCGGAGCGGCTGGTGAAAGCCGATACGCTCGATTTTCTCAAGCGCGCCAAGGTCACGCTGCTTGCCGTCGATGAGGCGCATTGCATTTCGCAATGGGGTCATGATTTCCGCCCGGAATATGCGGGGCTTGGCGCCGTGCAGTCGGCGCTCGGCGGCGTGCAAACAGTGGCATTCACCGCCACGGCGGACGCGGCGACCCGCGCCGATATTTTGCAGAAATTGTTCGGGCGTCCGCCTGAAGTCTTCGTGCACGGCTTCGATCGGCCGAACTTGAGTCTGGCCATGGCGGCGAAAGCCGGCGGCCGCCAACAGATTCTGGATTTTGTCAGAAAGTATCCGGGCGAGAGCGGCATCATCTATTGCTCGTCGCGGCGGAAAACCGAGGAACTTGCGGAATTTCTTCGCGATCAACGCGTGAAAGCGCTGCCCTATCACGCCGGCATGGAGCCTGCGGCGCGTTCCCGCAATCAGGATACTTTCCTGCAGGACGACGGTGTCGTCGCGGTGGCGACCGTCGCCTTCGGTATGGGCATCGACAAACCGGACGTTCGCTTCGTTCTGCACGCGGACATGCCGGCCAATATTGAAAGCTATTACCAGGAAATCGGCCGTGCCGGCCGCGATGGGCTGCCCGCCGCAACGCTGACGCTTTACGGCTTGGGCGATATCCGCCTGCGCCGCATGCAGATCGAAGAAGGCGATTCACCCGACGAGCAAAAGCGCGTCGACCGGCAGCGGCTCAATGCGCTGATCTCGCTCTGTGAGTCGCCACGCTGCCGCAGGCAAACTTTGCTGGCCTATTTCGGCGAGACCGCGCCGGTTTGCGGCAATTGCGATTTCTGCTGTGACGGCGCCGAAGTGATCGACGGCACCATCGCTGCGCAGAAGGCAATGTCAGCGATTGTGCGCACCGGCGAACGGTTCGGAAGCGTCCATTTGGCAAAAATCTTGACCGGTGAAACGACAGAAGCGATTAGCAAATTCGGTCACGATCGGCTGCCGACTTTCGGCGTCGGCAAGGAATTCAACGAAAAAGAATGGAGCGCGATCTTCCGCCAGTTACACGGCGCGGGGCTCATCACGCTCGATATCACCGGTTACGGCACCTGGTCAGTAACCGAAACCGGCCGTCGCGTACTCAAAGGCGTGGACAAAGTGACTTTGCGCCGCGACACGCTCAAACCGGCGACCAAAAAAGCCAAGCGCTCCGCCGCCAATGCAGCGGCGCTGGCCGTGGGCGACCCAAGCGATACGGCACTGTTCGAGGCGTTGCGCCAGCGCCGCTCGGAGCTCGCCAAGCAGCAGCAAGTGGCAGCCTATGTGGTTTTTGCCGACAAGACGCTGATCGATATGGTGCGGCTCAAGCCGCGAAACACCACCGAGATGAGCGCCGTTCACGGCGTCGGCGACGCCAAGCTTCGGCAATATGGCAAAGTGTTCCTGGACACGATCCGCGAGCATACCGGCGGCGGTAAATCACGGGAGCCATAAGCCGCCGGGGGGCATTGGGCAGGGTTCGCCTGCGGGATCATCACCTGCAAGCCCCGATTGTACCGAAACCATCGCCAACTGCCCGATTTCCAAGGGTTTCCCATTGTTGCACCGCACTGCGCTCTATGTTAGCAAACCGACGATTTCGCAGGCTCGCGGGCTATTCCGGTGTGCCCGCAAAAATCCAGGTCCCGCTTTAATCTCAAGGGCTTGCACCGACCATTGCGCCGGTCGCTGCTCTTGCCGAAAAAGCTTTCATAAAGTCCGCCGAAAGAGCACAGCACGTGGCAGGCGAAGAACATCCCGTATCCGGCATGGCCGCCCGCTACGCGACGGCACTGTTCGATCTCGCCAATGAGACCAATGCGGTCGACGCGGTGAAGGCTGATCTCGAGGGCTTCGACGCGCTTATTGCCGACAATCCCGATCTCAATCGCATGGTGCGCAGCCCCGTCTTCACCGCTGACGAGCAGCTTGGTGCGCTGACCGCAGTGCTCGACAAGGCCGGTATCGGTGGACTGGCCGCTAAATTCCTCAAGCTCGTCACGTCGAACCGCCGCCTGTTCGCGGCGCGCGACATGATCAGGGCGTTCCGCGAACTGGTGGCGAAGCATCGCGGTGAAGCGACCGCAGAAGTCACCGTCGCCGAAGAACTCAAACCAGAACATGTCGAGGCACTCCGCGCCGCGCTCAAGCAAGTGAGCGGCAAAGACGTCGACCTCGATATCAAGATCGATCCCGCTATTATCGGCGGGCTCGTGGTCAAGCTTGGCAGCCGCATGGTCGATACCTCGCTGCGCACCAAGCTCAACGCGATCAAGCACGCGATGAAAGAGGCCCGCTAATGGACATCCGCGCCGCGGAAATTTCCGCAATCCTGAAAGATCAGATCAAGAATTTCGGCCAGGAAGCCGAGGTATCCGAAGTCGGCCAGGTACTGTCAGTCGGTGACGGCATCGCCCGCGTCTACGGCCTCGACAATGTCCAGGCCGGCGAGATGGTCGAGTTCGAAAGCGGCGTGCGCGGCATGGCGCTCAACCTCGAAACCGACAATGTCGGTATCGTCATTTTCGGCACCGACCGCGAGATCAAAGAAGGCCAGACGGTTAAGCGCACCCGCGCCATCGTCGAAGTGCCGGTTGGTAAGGGTCTCCTCGGCCGCGTCGTCGATGCGCTCGGCGATCCGATTGACGGCAAGGGGCCGATCCAAAGCGATCAAAAAGCCCGCGTCGACGTCAAAGCGCCGGGCATCATTCCGCGCAAATCGGTGCATGAGCCGATGGCGACCGGATTGAAGGCGATCGATGCCCTGATCCCGATTGGCCGCGGCCAGCGCGAACTAATCATCGGCGACCGCCAGACCGGCAAGACCGCGATCGCGCTCGACACTATCCTCAATCAGAAATCGCTCAACGCCTCGGGCGACGAGAAGGTGAAGCTCTACTGTGTCTATGTCGCGGTAGGGCAGAAGCGCTCGACAGTCGCGCAATTCGTCAAGGTGCTCGAAGAGCAAGGCGCGCTCGATTATTCGATCGTGGTCGCAGCGACCGCCTCCGATCCGGCGCCGATGCAGTTCCTGGCGCCGTTCGCCGGCTGCGCCATGGGCGAATATTTCCGCGACAACGGCATGCATGCCGTGATCATCTATGACGATCTGTCGAAGCAGGCCGTCGCTTATCGCCAGATGTCGCTTCTCCTTCGCCGTCCGCCAGGACGCGAAGCCTATCCGGGCGACGTGTTCTATCTGCACTCGCGGCTGCTCGAGCGCGCCGCGAAGATGAGCGACGAAAACAAGGCCGGCTCACTCACCGCGCTGCCGGTGATCGAAACCCAAGCCAATGACGTGTCGGCCTATATTCCGACCAACGTCATTTCCATCACCGACGGCCAGATCTTTCTGGAGACCGACCTGTTCTATCAGGGCATTCGTCCTGCGGTGAATGTCGGTCTTTCGGTGTCGCGCGTCGGTTCGGCTGCGCAGACCAAGGCGATGAAAAAGGTCGCCGGCCGCATCAAAGGCGAACTCGCGCAATACCGCGAAATGGCGGCCTTCGCGCAGTTCGGTTCCGACCTCGACGCCACCACCCAGCGCTTGCTCAGCCGCGGCTCGCGGCTTACCGAGCTTCTTAAACAGCAGCAATTCTCGCCGCTGAACATGGAAGAGCAGGTCTGCGTCATCTATGCCGGCGTCAACGGCTATCTCGATCCGCTCCCGGTCGATCGTGTGGGCGCTTTCGAGCAGGGCCTCCTCGGCACGCTGCACAACAAACACGATGACATCCTCAAGACCATCCGTGAGTCGCGCGATCTCGACGATCCGACAGCGGCGAAGCTCAAGGATGTCGTCGCTAATTACGCCAAAACTTTCGCTTAATGACCTTCGCTTGATAGCTTAGCAGCAGCCGATGCCCTCGCTCAAAGACCTGCGCAACCGGATCGCCGCGACCAAGGCGACGCAGAAGATCACCAAGGCCATGCAGATGGTCGCGGTGTCGAAACTGCGCCGCGCCCAGTCCGCGGCGGAAGCCGCGCGCCCTTATGCCAGCCGCATGGATACGGTGCTTGGTAATATCGCGGCCTCCGTCGCAGGCTCCGAAAGCGCGCCGGGGCTTCTGCGTGGCACCGGCAGCAATCAGAGGCATCTTCTTCTGGTCTGCACCGCCGAGCGCGGTCTCTGCGGCCCGTTCAACACCGCGATCGTGCGGCTTGCGCGCGAGCGCGCCAACGCGTTGGTGGCCGAAGGCAAGGACGTCAAGATTTTCTGCGTCGGCCGCAAAGGTTACGACCAGCTGCGCCGTTTCTATCCGCAGCAAATCGTCGAACTGGTCGATCTGCGGTCGGTGCGCGTCCTTCGTTTCGAGAATGCGGAAGCGATCGCGGAAAAGGTCATCGCGCTGTTCGACAAAGGCGAGTTCGATGTCTGCACGCTGTTCTATTCGCGCTTCCGCACGGTGATCGCGCAAATCCCGACCGCGCAGCAGATCATTCCGCCGGTGTTTGACGCCAAAGCTTCGGATGCGCTGGGTGGTGCAGTCTACGAATTCGAGCCGGACGCCGAAGACATTCTGCAAGAGCTTCTGCCGCGCAATCTCGCGGTGCAGGTTTTCCGCGCGCTTCTCGAAAATGCCGCGTCGTTCTACGGCGCGCAGATGTCGTCGATGGACAACGCCACCCGCAATGCCGGCGAGATGATCCGCAAGCAAACACTCACTTACAACCGCACGCGCCAGGCGATGATCACCAAGGAACTGATCGAGATCATCTCCGGCGCTGAAGCGCTGTGAAAAGGAACGAGGACGACTTATGGCTAAATCAGTCGGACACATCACCCAGGTTATCGGCGCCGTCGTCGACGTGCATTTCGACAACGATCTGCCGGCGATCCTGAACGCGCTCGAGACCGAAAACCAAGGCCGCCGCCTGGTGCTCGAAGTGGCACAGCAGCTCGGCGAGAATACGGTGCGTACCGTGGCCATGGACGTGAGCGAAGGCTTGGTCCGCGGCCAAGAAGTCACCGACACCGGCGCTCCGATCTTGGTGCCGGTCGGTCCGGGACTTCTCGGGCGCATCATCAATGTCATCGGCGAGCCGGTCGACGAAGCAGGCCCGGTGAAGGGCGAGGCCATGCGCGCCATCCACCAGGAAGCGCCGGCTTACACCGAACAATCGACCGAAGCGGAGATCCTGATCACCGGCATCAAGGTTGTTGATCTGCTCGCGCCCTACGCCAAGGGCGGCAAGATCGGCCTGTTCGGCGGCGCCGGCGTCGGTAAGACCGTGCTGATCATGGAACTGATCAACAACGTCGCCAAGGCGCATGGCGGTTATTCGGTGTTCGCCGGCGTCGGTGAGCGCACCCGCGAAGGCAACGACCTCTATCACGAAATGATCGAGTCGAAGGTCAACAAGGACCCGAAGGAAGGCTCGGTCGACGGCTCGAAATGCGCGCTGGTCTACGGCCAGATGAACGAGCCACCGGGCGCGCGTGCGCGTGTCGGATTGACCGGACTGACGGTCGCCGAGCACTTCCGCGATCAAGGCCAGGACGTGCTGTTCTTCGTCGACAACATCTTCCGCTTTACCCAGGCCGGTTCGGAAGTGTCGGCACTCTTGGGCCGTATTCCTTCGGCGGTGGGTTATCAGCCGACGCTCGCGACCGACATGGGCGCGCTGCAGGAGCGCATCACCACCACCACCAAAGGCTCGGTCACCTCGGTGCAGGCGATTTACGTGCCGGCCGACGACTTGACCGATCCGGCGCCGGCGACGTCGTTCGCGCATCTTGACGCCACCACGGTGCTGTCACGCGACATCGCGGCGAAGGGCATTTATCCGGCGGTCGATCCGCTCGACTCGACCTCGCGCATGCTGTCGCCGCTGATCGTCGGCGAGGAGCACTACAATATCGCGCGCCGGGTGCAGCAGGTGCTGCAGCGTTACAAGGCGCTGCAAGACATCATCGCTATTCTCGGCATGGACGAACTGTCCGAAGAGGACAAGCTGACCGTCGCGCGCGCGCGCAAGATCGAGCGCTTCCTGTCGCAGCCCTTCCACGTCGCCGAAGTGTTCACCGGCTCGCCCGGTGCGCTCGTCGACCTCAAAGACACCATCGCGGGCTTCAAGGGACTGGTCGAAGGCAAATACGATCATCTGCCGGAGGCGGCTTTCTACATGGTCGGTACCATCGAAGAAGCTGTCGAGAAGGGCAAAAAGCTCGCCAGCGCCGCGTAACGTCTAACGTGTTGGCACTTTAAGGACGGCGTAACACCATGGCCGCTTTGCATTTCGAATTCGTCTCGCCGGAACGCGTTTTATTCTCCGGCGATGTCGACCAGGTCGATCTGCCCGGGTCCGAGGGCGACATGGGTATTCTCGCCTATCATGCGCCGCTGGTGACTTCGCTGCGGCCCGGCATCGTCACGGTGATGCGGGACGGCCGTCGCGACCCGTATGTGGTCGTCGGTGGCTTTGCCGAAGTCGGCCCTTCGGGGCTGACGGTGCTCGCCGACAAGGCAGTGCCGCGCGCCGAATTCGACATGTCGACGCTCGCCGACGAGATCAAGGATGCCGAAGAGGACGTCGCTGACGCCAAGAGCGATGCCGAGCGTGATCGGCTGGCGCGGCATCTCGATCAGTTGAAGCAGTTGCAGGCCGCACTGGCCTCCTGACGCTTACTTCTTCCGGTCTTTGAAGCTTGGATCCGCGCCTCGCCGCATTCAACGGCGTGGTGCTGTAGATCATCGCACTTGCCTTCCGTGACGATCCTGTGAAACGGCGCGGCTGTGATTGCAATCACAGCGGGCGAAGATGAAGCGGGCTAATTCTCATACTGTCGGGACGGGGATAGCCATGAACGCGACAGACACCTTGGGGTACGCTGCATCGAGTGCGGTTCTTGTGACCTTCTTGATGACGCGCATGACCCCGCTGCGGGTCGTCGCCATCGTCAGCAATGTGCTGTTCATCGCTTTCGGCTTTATGCAGCATGTCTATCCGGTGTTTTTCCTTCACCTGGTTCTTCTGCCGGTCAATTTGTGGCGGCTGTGCAATATCAACGCTGCCGCGATGCTGCAGCCGGTGATGGCGCGCCCGCTCCGCTGCGGCACTTGGATCGCAGCCGGCATGGTTACGGGAATGCTGAGCGTCTCGACGGTCTTGGCTTTCGGCATTCCGGAGTATGACAACTTGGCGAAGGTTTATCACGTGTCGCTGTCGTTTTCACAGTGCAATCCGGTGAAGAATGCGCTCCGTGTGATCAAAGGCGCGAGGACACATATATTCGCCGGCGAAAAGCCGTCCTTGCAGCAACGCCGCGCCAATAACGAGCCGATTGCGATCTGAAAGAGCGCGCCGGCGTCAGTTGGCGAAGCGGCTGAATTCGCTCGCCACACGCTCATAGACGGAGCGTTTGAATGGCACGATCAGCCGCGGAACATTGGCGAGCGGCTCCCAGCGCCAGGCATCGAATTCGGCATGCGCCATGCCGTCGGGATGCGTGACATTGATCTCGCTCTCGTCGCCGACAAAGCGCATGGCAAACCACTTCTGGGTCTGGCCGCGATATTTGCCGCTCCACGCTTCGCCGACCAGTTCGCGCGGAATATCGTAATTGAGCCAATCGGCGATTTCGCCGAGCCGCTCGACGGAACGGATATTGGTTTCTTCGTGCAGCTCGCGCAGCGCTGCCGGCCAAGGCTCTTCGCCCGGATCGATCCCGCCTTGCGGCATCTGCCAGGCATCGACGAGATCGGCATGGTCAGGCCCGCCGCACCGCTTGCCGATAAAGGCGAGGCCTGAGCGGTTGACCAGCACGATGCCGACGCAGGGGCGATAGGGCAAATCTTCGAAGCGCATGGCCACTGGATTTAGGATTGCTTCGGCTTCGCCGCCACCGCGGTGACGGGCACAAGCAGCAGGCCGCGGGCTTCGGCGGCTTTGGCCCATTTGGCGACGTGGTCGATCGAGACCGGCAGCGCCGAGGTCATGCCGACGGCAATGCCGCGCTCGCGCGCGAGTGCTTCGAGCCGGCCGAGTGCGCGATCGATTTCATCCGGCGTCGGTACGGCGTCGATCGTCACATCGGCATGCACGAAGGGCAGGTTGTTGGCGCTGGCGACGCGGCTGGCGACACTGCGCGGATTGGAGCCATCGTCGACAAAGATCATGCCGCGCTTGCCGGTCTCGCGCAGGATCGGCCCGAAGGCCGGTTCGGACGCCGTGAAGCGCGCGCCCATCATGCTGGTCAATCCGACATAGCCCTGGAAGCGGCTCATCAGCGTGTAGAGCCGATCGATATTTTGTTGTGCTGTCAGCGTGGTGAGGAGCGTCTGCGGGCCGGGATCGTTCTCGGGATAATCGAACGGCTCCATCGGCACCTGCAGCAGCACCTCGTGATTGGCTTTGCGGGCACGGGCCACCAGCGCCGCAATGTCGGTGCCATAGGGCACGAAGCCGAGCGTGACCGCGCCCGGCAGTTTGGCGATCGCGTCGGATGTCAGATTGGTGCTCACGCCAAGGCCGCCGACGATCAACGAAATGCGCGGTGCATCTGGCCTCCCCGGCAGCGCCTGCACCGGACGCGCAAAGGCGTCAGCGGGGCGGGTGCCGTCGGCGGCGATCTTTGGGATCGGCCCATGCGGCGTCATCTCGACGAATTTCTGATCCGCCGGAACGGGCTCGGCCGGCACGGCCGGTGTCGCGCTTTGCGACTGTACCGGCGCCGCGACCACCACGTCCTGACGCGCGCCAGTCTTGCCGTCGATGATGGTGACCGTCGTCGTGTTGCCCGGCGGAGCTGGCGGCGCGGCTACACTCTTAGATGCGGGCGGTGTCGTCTGGGCGCTCTGCGCGGCACTGGCTTCGCGTTGCAGCGACTGTTGCACCGCATCGGCGATCGAGGCGGGTTTTGCGTCGGCTGTTTTGCTGTCGCCGGCCTTTCCATCTTCGCTCTTTGCATCGCCAGTCTTTGCATCTCCAGTTTTGGCCGGAAGATGCAGATTGGCCGGGACGGCGGCCATAGGTTCGCCGCCGAACGGATCGTCTGCGACCACGGCCCACAAGACGAATGCGGTCAGGAATAGTCCGAGCAGCCCGGCGGCGATCGGCGCGACCGGGATATTGAAAGCGCGGCGGGTTTTTTTTGCCTGCCGGCGCAACGGTGCGCTGAGATCGTCGTCGGATGTCATGGCTGGGTTCGAATCAGGCCCCGCGAATCACGACGCGAATCTTATCACGGCCGTCCAAGCGCCTCCTTTGATGAGGACTTTTTGGCCTGAGACTTTTTGGTCGGCTTCGAGGGCGTCGGTTCGCAAGTTCCCGGCACAAAAAAATAGGGGCGGCACAAGGCCGCCCCTACATCGAATTTACAGTGCGCTGGCGTCAGTTCGGAACCGCTGCCTTGGGATTGGGCGGGAAGGCCGCGTTGCTGGCGCTACCACGAAGAAGGTCGAGCGCCGACTTCAGCGCCTTGTCGTCCTTCTCATCCGGCGGCACGTAGGACTGCGAGCCGGTCTCCTCGGCGCCTTCGGCCTTGAGGTGGCCGCGGAGCGAGGCCTCGCCCTTGGTATCGGTGCGGTCCTTCAGGGCGTCCGGAACGTCCTGCAGGACTTCGATGTCCGGCACGATGCCCTTAGCCTGGATGGAGCGGCCCGACGGCGTGAAATAACGCGCGGTGGTGAGCCGCAGCGCACCATTGCCGGCGCCGAGCGGGATGATGGTCTGCACCGAACCCTTGCCGAAGGAGCGGGTGCCGATCAACGTGGCGCGCTTGTGATCCTGCAACGCGCCGGCGACGATTTCCGACGCTGAAGCCGAACCGCCATTGATCAGAAGGATCAGCGGCTTGCTTTTGATCATATCGCCGGGCCGGGCGCTGAAGCGCTGGGTCTCTTCCGGATTGCGTCCGCGGGTCGACACGATCTCGCCTTTGTCCAGGAAGGTGTCGGACACCGAGATCGCCTGATCGAGGAGGCCACCTGGATTGTTGCGCAGATCGACGACGAAGCCTTTGATCTTGTCGGCGCCGAGCTGGTTGTTGAGATCGTTGATCGATTGCTTCAAGCCGTCGGTGGTCTGCTCGTTGAACTGGGTGATCCGGATGTAGCCGACATCCTCACCCTCGGCATGCGACCGCACCGATTTCACGCGGATGACATCGCGCATGATCGAAACTTCGATCGGCTTGTCGGAGCCCTTGCGCATGATGGTGAGCTTGATCTTCGTGTTCACCGGGCCGCGCATCTTGTCGACCGCCTGGTTCAGCGTCAGACCTTGAACCTGTTCGTCGTCGAGCTTGGTGATGATGTCGTTCGCCATGACACCGGCCTTTGCCGCCGGCGTATCGTCGATCGGGGCGACGACTTTGACGAGGCCGTCTTCCATCGTGACTTCGATGCCGAGACCGCCGAACTCGCCTTTCGTCTGAATCTGCATGTCCGCGAATGCCTTCGCATCCATGTAGCTCGAATGCGGATCAAGCCCGGAAACCATGCCCTCGATGGCGTTGGTCACGAGTTCGCTGTCCTGCACAGGGCGCACATAATTCGCGCGCACACGCTCGAAGGCGTCACTGAAGAGATCGAGCTGCCGGTAGGCAGAAAGTTCGCTCGCGCCGTGTGCCGCCGGAAACAGCATTAATGCCGCCGTAAACCCTGCGAGGCCGCCTACACCCAACAACGCAACCCGTTTCATGATTTTCTTGCCTTCCTCAGACCGATACCCAGCCAAGCTGCGGGGCTCACACTTTTTCCATTCTGGCGTAGTTCGAAATAGAGCTTCGCCCCGTTTTTACCACGCGGCATCCTGCCTACCGGCTCACCGGCCAACAACTGATCGCCGGACCGGACGTCTACGCGGTCAAGGCCGGCCAGCACGAGATCGTACCCACCTGCCGTTTCCAGTATCAATACTTGGCCTGTTTTACGGTAAGGACCAGCAAAAAGAACGTGAGAATCGGCGGGTGCGACCACGGCGGCACCCGAGGACGTCACAAAATTCAGCCCAGGCTGCCGTTCTTCTCCCGGCGCATCCTCCTCCACATGGCCAACGACCGGTGACGCCAGTGAGCCCGGCTTGAGAACATTCTGGATCCCGCGGCCTTCA
>DATBAD010000022.1:0-84678 GCA_036271715.1 Xanthobacteraceae bacterium | reverse complement strand
CGAGGTGCTCGCTGCACTGGTGCCGGAGAGGGTACTCCCGTTTGGATCCGGTGGTTCCAGGAAGCGCGGCCCAGGCCGAGTCGGAGGTGATGAGCCTTCGGCGCATGACCGCGGTGGAGCGCCGAGAGGCGAGCGCGCCGCCGTGCTTCTTCGGCACGGCATTCCAAGAATGAAGCGCCTTGCGGCGCTCCGCCTCCCTGCGTTTTGCGGGAGGCACACAGAACTAGCTTGGCGTCTTTGGTCAAACGCGAAACTCGGATGCAAGCGCATCGCGAGAACGCTCTTACTTATCCTACCCCGTTTACACGGGGGAGCACGATTATTACTTCGTCCACTTTTTCGCCCAGGCGTCGGGTGTCTTGGAGTCGATGAGGATGAAAGCGATACGGCAGGGTTTGGTGCCGTTATTGACCCAAGCGTGATTGGTACCTTGCTGGATCAATACGTCGCCGGCTTTGACATGCACTTCGGTGTCGTCGAGCAGCATGTCGATCTCGCCGTCGAGCACGATGGCATAATCCACGGTGCGGGTGCGATGGGTATTGAAGTGCCGCGAATAGCCTTGCGTCGCCGGATCGATGCCCATCGATTTGAGGATCTCATGGTGATCGACATGGCCGGCATCCTTCGGTGTCGGCGCGAAATCGACGATGCGAAACACCGTGCCGTTGGCGACCGGAGGCACGCCGACATGGCCGAGCGTGCGATCGGTGGAGGCGGAAGCGTCGAGAGGCATTTCGGTCGTCGTCCACAGCATGGTCATGCCGTTGGCGCCGGGAGCGCGCTGCTTCGGCTGCAGCGGGGCGTCGAACACCGCGATCGCTTTGCCCTGCGCGTCATGGCCCGTCACGATGCGCCGCGTCGATCTCAATTCCATTGCCGTTTCCTCTCTTGCTATTGCCGTTCGTTGCCAAAGCCGCTCTTATTAAAACGGCCATTGGCCCATAGCCAATCATGCTCGCACGAGCAAGCCTAGAGCCAAAATTCGCGCACTAAATGCGCGGAGACAATAAGGGGAGGACGACGTGGGCATTGAATCGCGTCCGTTATTTACGGCGCCTGAGAATCCGGGACCGCATTACGATCGCGCGCCGGAGCATTCCGAGATCGCGCGCGACATGGATGTCATGGTGCCGATGCGCGACGGCGTCAAAATCTGTGTCGACGTCTATCGCCCGAAAGCCGCCGGCAAGTTTCCCGCGCTGCTTGCCTTCGCGATCTACAACAAGGATTTCCAAGGCCCCGATATGGCCGAAGCGCTGCCGCCGCAGCCGGCCTGGTCGCCGCTGTGGACCGGACCGATGGAGGCGGGCGACACCAAATTTTTCGTCTCGCGCGGTTATGTCCATATCATTGGTTCGCCGCGCGGCGTCGGCAAATCGGAAGGCGGCGGCTCGCGCGAATGGGATTGCTACGATCTGATCGAATGGATCGCCGCGCAGCCTTGGTGTGACGGCAATGTCGGTATGGTCGGCATTTCCGGCTTCGGCGCCGAGCAATTGGCGGTGGCGAAGAAACAGCCGCCGCATCTCAAGGCGATCTTCCCGTTCGATTCACGCGGCGCCTATGGCGAGCTCGGCGGTTTCCGCGACGAATATCCGGGCGGCGTCATTCATCTGTTCCGTTATCTCGTCGGCCACTTTTCGGCGATGCATCAGCACAAAGGACCGCCGGGTGCTTTGCCGCCGGAGCGCGAGAAGCTTTGGCAGGACGCGATGAACAATCCCGACTACAAAATGTATCCGCATGTTTACAATCTGATCGCACAGAAAGGCGGGCACATGCCGCCTTACTACAATGTGCTGGTCGATCCGTTCGATACAGAAGCCGCGGTCAACAAAAGCGAAGCCGAGTTCGACCAGATCAAAGTGCCGACTTATACCGGCTCGGGCTGGTACGGCTACACCTACAAGACCCATCTCAACGGCTGCCAGCATTGGTACGGTAACATCAAGGCGCCGAAGAAACTGATGCTTGCCGGCCCCGCGCACCTCGAGCGACCGTATCACACCTTCCACAGCGAAGTCTTACGCTGGCACGATCATTGGCTCAAAGGCCTCGATACCGGAGTCATGGACGATGCGCCGGTGCGCTATTGGCTGATGGGCGCCAATGAATGGCGCACGGCGGAGGATTGGCCGCTGCCGCAGACGCAATGGACCAAGCTTTATCTGAAAAGCTGGGAGCGGCTTTCCGGCGATACCATCGCGCCATCAAGCGTCACTGAAAAGCAGCCGCCGGACGCTTTCGTGCAAATGCCATTGGCGCAAACCAATGTGGTGCAGCGCTTGCGTTATATGACCGATCCGCTGCCGCAGGATGTCGTTGTTGCGGGCCCGATCGCGGTAACGTTGTTTGCCGAGATCGATCAGCCCGACACCAATTGGATCGTGATCCTGAAAGATGTCGGCCCCGATCCGTCGGTGCTCAGCGTGCGCGAAGGCGAGCGCGAGGTGCCGAAGGATTTGCATGAGCGCGAGATCACGCGCGGCTGGCTGAAAGCCTCCAACCGCGCTCTCGATCCAAAGCGCTCAAAGCCATGGTGGCCGTGGCATCCGCTCACCCGCGAAGCGGCTAAGCCCGTGACGCCCGGCAAGATCGAGGAATATCAGATTGCGGTGATGGCAACGGCAAATATGTTCCGGCGCGGCCATCGGATTTGTCTCGACATCACCAGTCTCGATACGCCGACCGGTGTTGCCGGCGCGACCAACGCCGAATATGTGCCGTATCACATCTGCTCAAGCCGGACGGTGCTGCACAAAATCTATCACGACCGTGCGCATCCCTCGCATGTGCTGCTGCCGGTCATTCCAAGCGATTTGCCGGAAACTCCGCCGGAATGACCGACACAACAAATGCGTTCGGAAATCGAAGCGCGTTACCAGTGGCGCCAGCCGCGGTGATAGCCGTAACCCGGGCCATAAAAACGCGGACCGTAGTAATACGGACGCGGGGCGTAATAGGCGTAATAATTCGGCCGGTACCAGCAGCGATACGGGCCGCACACATAGCGCGCTTCCTGCACGGCGGAGTTTGCTTGCGCCGTGGCGCGGAGCGGAGCGGCGGGCATGGCGCTCGCGCTCGCGATCAAGCTTGCCGAGATTATGCCGCCGGCAATTGTGGCAATCAAAACGGACTTCAGACCGGTCATGTTCAAGCTCCCGTTGGGCGCCCCACGGTCGGGGTCGTTACATAACGTTTATGGCGGGATGAAGTTGCGCGGCTTACAACGATGTAAGGGTGCGGCAAAGCGCGGCGGGGCGTGGTGCCGGCTTACCAATTCGGGCATGACGCCAAACGGGACTTGATGCAAAATGGGACACGATGACCGGCACGCTTTCGACCATTCCCCTTGTCGATATCCGCGACGGCGGACCGCCGCAGCATGCGCGCGACAGTAGCCGCGAAGCCCGCGCCTTGCGTGATGCGTGCTTAAGTTTTTTCCCCGGTGCTGCGTTGCCGCTGATCCCGGCACTGGATCGCGCTTCAAAGCGCTGGCTGTCGCGCTCGCGCTCGCCCTATGTGGCGGAGGTCGCGACAATTGCCGGTGCGCTCGATTTCTCCGGCGTCTGGCTTCTGAACGCGTCCTACCAATGGGCCTGCACTGCGCTCGCTTCCGAGCATGACGGCGCACCGTGGATTTTGCGCACGCTCGATTGGCCCTTTCTTGGTCTAGGCCGCTACACTGCGGTGGCGCGGATGGGCAGCGCGCACGGCGATTTCTTCAGCGTCACCTGGCCCGGTTATGTCGGCGCGCTGACCGCGATGGCGCCGCAACGTTTTGCGGGCTCCGTCAATCAGGCGCCGATGCGGCGGCGCACCGCGCATAAATGGCTGCGGCCGTACGACTTCGCCGTCAATGCCGTCGATATCTGGCGCAAAAGCGATTTGATGCCGCCGGACCAATTGATGCGGCGGGTGTTCGAAGTGTGCGCGGATTTCCCTGTGGCGCGGCGCATGCTGGAAACAACACCGGTGGCGCGGCCCGTCATCTATACGCTGATCGGCTGCGCACCGAACGAACGCTGCGTCATTGAACGCACCGAAATGGATTTTATCAGCCGCGACGACGGGACCAGTACGGCGAATGATTGGGTGCCGTGCCGGCCGGGCTGGGAAGGCCGCATCGGCACGCGCCGTTTCCTCACCAGTTCGCTTGAGGAAGCTGCGGGCTACAGCCGCGCGCGGCGCGACTCGCTGCAAAGCTGGGATGGTCACCCCTCGGCGTCGCGTTTCGAGTGGGTGCGCGAACCCGTGCTCAATCCTTACACGCGGCTCGCGGTGGCGATGTGCCCGGCGGCAGGGATTTTGCGGGTGGTCGGTTATGACCGTGATCCAGAGGGCGCACTGTTGCCGGAGCCGGTGACGCAGATGCGCGAGATCGCGGCAGCTACTGCGGCGGCCTGAAAAACGGCCATTTGCTGCGGGTTCATGGGCCTTTTCGGCAGTTTGCGCGAAAGCGCCATTCTGTGTTGGCGATCACAGTTTGCTGGTCAGAAGCCGCATAATCTTCAACCATCGAGTTCGCCGGTAAATGGAGCCAATCATGAGCACGACCTTCGCACATCACGGGACGGGACGGTCTTATTGGAACCAGGTGAAGCACCAATTCACGGAATGGCGCCGCCGTTCGCAATCCCGCTCTGAACTGCAGTTTCTCAGCGACCAATCCCTGCGCGATATCGGTTTGTCGCGCTGTGAAGTTCATCGCGAAACTGGCAAGCCGTTCTGGGCAGCTTAAGCGATTAGCGCACCGCGTCAGCGGCTAAAGCCGAAAGGCGCGCGGGGCGAGTAACTACCAGGCGAGCGAGGCTGACGGGCCGTGCGATGAGCGCGGCCCGTTGTTTTTGGAGCAAATGGTGGTTTGATCGATGGACATCGTTGTATTTAGAACGCGTCCGAATGAACGTGATGGATGTGACCAATGGACTCTTGTGAGGGATGATGGCGACTTGGAAGATTTCGTAATCCAAGAACACGTCGCCTTTAGTGCATTGTTGTCGGGTCAGCCTTATGCTCGTCTGATAAGGCGAATGACGGTTGGAGAGTTTCTGGTGACCGATCAACCGACCGCCGTGAAACGTAAAATAGAGGCCGTTATTGAGTCTCGTCCAAAAAATTGAGTTGTGAGTGTTCGATTGTCTATCGCTTTGGACTAGGAACTGAGGCCGACAATAGGTTTCTGGCGATAGTGTCCCAGGCCAAGTTTTTCGCAGCTACCAAAGGCGGGTTGTCGAGCACCGCAAAGCTTTTTGCCCGCTGATCGCAGCCGTCCACGAGGACTGAAATTTTGATTTCGCCGTCGGTGTAATAGCGGTCGCCTTCGCCGTTGCGGCCGTTGACGGTCGGGCCGATGCCGGTGATTTCGTAGATCGTGGTCACCACTTTGGCCGCGGCGAGATCGGTGATGAGAAGATTGCGATCGGCATCGATATCGGGCGCGATGTGATGAGTGATACGCGCGTCGTCGTGGCTGAAGCCGACGCCGATGTCGAAGGTCGCGGCGCCAAGCCAGACCGCGCGGCCTTCTTCGCCGCGTTCGAGCACGCGCCAGAATCGCACATGGTGGCGGCGGTCGGCGCTGTTGCCGACCGGCTTTTCGAAAGCGAGGTCCTGACGCCGATTGTCGTAGTAGAGATGACTCACGGGCGCGTCGCGATACGGCCGGTCGAGAAGTACGCTGCCGGCGATTTCGGCACTGGAGCGCAATGTGATTGGATCGGCCGGATACCAAGAGGCGGCGTTCATGGCGCATAGGACGTCGGCGCGCGAACCGACCAGGCCGACATTGATCGGATCGCCGGGAATGCCGGCCGCGGTGCGCGTCAACATGCTCGCGCCGGCAAGCTCATGCTGATGCTCGTAATGCCGCCAGAACAGCGGCGCCACGATATAAGCGAGCAGAAAATAGACGCCGAAGATCGCGCCCGCCGCCGAGACGATCAGCGCGCCCCAGGTGATGTGATGCGGCCGGATCTGCATGGTCGACCGCGAGGTCTAACAGGTCAGCGCGATTTACGCAGCGATTTCTGTAAATGCCGCATGCCGCTTTTCGCGACCTGCGTCGCGCGGGCTTCGATCTTGCGATATTCGGCGATCACATCGCGGCCGAACGGCGTCAGCGTCGCGCCGCCGCCACGCGCGCCGCCTGGACTGGCCGAGACGACCGGCTCGGAAAAGCAGCGGTTGAGTTCGTCAACTAGAACCCAGGCACGGCGATAGGACATGTTGAGCGAGCGGCCCGCCTGCGAGATCGAGCCGGATTTTTCGATCGCTTCAAGGAGACGAATCTTGCCCGGCCCAATCGCATGATCCGGACCGAAATCGATACGCACCGTGAGCCGCACGTCGCCCATCGCTCGACCTATTTCCAGCCGAGCCGCTCGAGTATGCCGCGGCCCATGACCCATTCTTTGTCTTCCGCGGACAGGAAATCCAGCGTCTCCGTGAAATGGCTAATGCGCTGTTTGTAGGTCGCCTTGTTGTAGGAGTTGGTCATGTCGGTGCCCCAGTAACAGCGCTTTGGCCCGAATGCGTCGAATAGTTTCCGGATATGCACCGCCATGTCGCGGAACGGGTAAGCCTCGGCCGAGTAGAACGGCGTCGTCGACAGCTTCACCGACACATTCGGATATTTGGCAAGCGCTGCGGTCTCGTCGATCGCGTCTTTAAGCTTGCCGGACTTCACTATCTCGCCGGTGACGCCGAGATGATCGGCGATCATCGTCAAGCCCGGATGTTTTTCGGCGATGGGCGCGAAATTCGGCATCGGCGCGCCGTAAAACATGATCGGCAGATTGTATTTTTCGGCGAGCGGCCAGAACCAATCGACGGTGCCGTCAGTAAGCCAATGCCATTGATGCGGATGGAATGTCAGCCGGATGCCAAGCATATTCGGCTGCTTCTTCCAGTCCGGCAGAAGCTTTGCGGTGTTCGGATCGGCGACCGGAATGCGGCCCACGACGGCAAAGCGCGTGGGGTAGCGCCGCACCGCTTCAAGCGCATAATCGTTGCGGTCGCCTTCCCAAGACGGCGGCACGATGATGGCGCGGTCGACGCCGGCTTCGTCCATCATCGGCACGAGCGTCTCGATCAGGAACGGTTCAGGAAGTTGCGCCACGCGGTTCGGCAGCCACGGCCGGTCCGGCGTATTTGCCGGCCAGAGATGGACCTGGGCGTCGACGATCATCGAAAATCCTCCCGCATGCCGTGTCGAGTGTGCCGTGCGGGGCCGCGTGCGGCAATGGGATTAGAGCCGGCGGAGCGGCAGCGACCACGCTAGGAATGTGCCGACAAAAGTAAAACCGGCGATGGTCAGGAAGGCATAATGGAAGGCGTCGCTGATCTGGCCTTCGACGATGGCTTGCCGCGCCGGCTCTAGTGTTCCGATAGCGTCAGGACCGCGTTCGATGATGACGCCAAACAGGGCCGCGGTGGAACGATCGGTCACGGTAAGGATCGAGAACAGCACCGCGGCGACGGTTGCAGTGCCGAATGCGGCGCCAACCGAGCGCGAGAATTGCACCATCGCCGCACCGGTGCCGAGAAGCCGCGGTCCGGACACCGCTTGCACGGTGACTTGAACGACGCCCATCACCGTTCCCATGAACAGCGAAAGGATGAAGAAACATACCCCAAGCGCTCGCGTGCCGAGATGTGGAATCCAGAACGCGAGCAGGAGCAGGGTTATGGTCGCGCCAATCAGGCCGCAGGTTGGAAAGATCGCGGTGCGGCCGGTGCGCGTGACCATCTGACCCGTCGCCATTGAACCGATGCCGATCCCGGCAGTGAGCGGCAACAACATCAGTCCGGTGTCGGCGGGGGACAATCCGCGCACCGCGCGCAGATAAATCGGCACGAAGGTGATGAGAGACACCAGCGCTGCACCATGGAACGCGGCCATGGCGTCGCTTCGCCATATCGACGGTTGCCGGAACAAGTTCGGCGGAATGAGCGGTGAGGTAGTAATCCGCTCCTGAAAGATAAGAAGGCCGAGCGAAACCAGGCCGATGCCAAGAAGCCCAATGGCAAGCGGTAGCTTGCTCATATCCATGCGCTGAACTTGCTCGAGCGCCAGGATCACCGGCCCGATGAAAAAGATGAACAGTACCAGGCCGGGCGAATCGAAAGTCGTACGTTTGCGGTCGCCTTGGCGTCCCGGCATGCGCGAAACCAGCAGCATGGCCAGAAAGCCGAGCGGCACATTAATCCAAAAGATCGACTGCCAGCCGAAAGCCTGAGTGAGATAACCGCCGGCGACAGGGCCGAACGAATTCGATGTCACAGCGATACCGGCGAGATAGCCCTGATAGCGCCCACGTTCGCGCGGTGGAATCGTCTCGCCGATCAAAGCTTGCGACAGCGTCATCAGGCCGCCGCCGCCGAAGCCTTGCAAGACACGGAACAAGGTCAGGTACAGGATGCTCGGCGCCAGCGCGCAAAGCACCGAGCCTAGGATGAACAGGCTCAAGGCAACGAACATCATCTGCCGCCGGCCGAATGTGTCGCCAAGCCGGCCATAGACCGGCGCCGCGATGGTGTTGGCGATCAGATAGGAAACGACCACCCAGGAAGCGCGCTCGATTTCGCCGAGGTCCGAGGCGATCGCCGGCAATGCGGTCGCGACAATGGTCTGGTCGGCCACCGCGAGAAACATCGGCAGCATGATCGGCGGAAACACCAGGAAGAATTGCGAAGCGGGCGACGGCAGTTCCGGCGCAGGCGCCGGCGGCCCAGCAATAGGGTCTGCTTCGGCCGTAGGGTCGGCTTGTTCCGTGGGCTTTGGCGTTTCTGTCATTGCGCGGCGAAGAGCGATGTCATCGCTCACGAATGCCGCATAAGGGTCACCGGCGCAACCGGCCTCGGCCGGTCACGTCGTCACAAGTGCGTCGTCACAAAAGCACCGGCCGCCGCGCGCAGCGGCCGGGCTTTTTATACGCGTAAACTTTTCAGCCGACGAAACTAACGCGCTCCTGCGCGCGCGTCTCTTCCTCGGTTTTCGGTTGCGCCGGCAATTGCAGCACAGTTGCCGATTGGCTCTCGCACAACAGCGTCAGCAGCACGGTACGCCCGTCCGGGAACTCGAGCGCGTCGTGATGCGCGGCCGCCTTGTCTTTATTGACCTGACGGAAGATGGCGGTCTGGTGGTTGATCGTCCGGCTTTTCCAGCCGAGCAAGCCGGCCGGTAAACAGGAGACATTGCCGGCAAAGGCCAACTCAGTGCCGGGAAGAATGCACACGGCCAATGCCGGATCGTCGGCGGCGGAAAATCCCCGGGTTCCGGTGCCGAAGTCACGGGTCACGAGCTTGTCGCCGACTTGCGCCGGCCGGGAGCGAACGCTTTGAAGGCTAAAGTCACACATGGCGACTCCTTTTTGCAGAGCTCTGAGTCGCCCCACAGTCCCTCACCAACAATAGCGTCGAATAAAATTAGTGCCGCAGTTGGGCGGCAGCAGGACATTTCTGCGCATCACGCGTTTGTGCGCGCATTGCCGATTCATTACGGCCGTGCGTCGTGCTGCGCTTTTAGGCTTTCACTCGACGGTAATGCCGCCAGTCATGCCGTCCCAATCATGATCGGAGCAGCGCAGATCGTAAGTCCCGGCTTTGCCTGGAGTGAGAAATAAATCTTTGGTCTCGCCGGGCTGCACCACGATCTCGGTTCGATCGCGATTGAGCAGTCCGGGATTGTCGATTTTCGCGGCCGCAAAGAATGTCGGTGCCGTAAATTCGTGCGTCTCCTTGCCGTGGTTCTCCAAATGCAATTGAGTTTTGATACCGTGCTTGAAGGTGAGATGGTCCGGCATGAATTTATAGTCGACCATGACGACATTGACGGTTTCCGGCGGCTGAGCGGCGGCGCCGAGCGCGAGGCCCAGCACTCCAAGCAAGCACACTGTCGTGCCGATCCTGGCCATGTTTCCCGTCATTGCCCTACGTTTCCCCCGAATTTCGACTTTTTAGTTCTGTCAGTGGCCTGCTGGAGCGCCGCGGCCACGATGAAGCTGAACGTGCCGCACCAGGACAAGTACCAACGGAACCATGACTGCAGCGGCGATAGAACAGACATAAAAAACGTCGATATAAGCTAAAATCGTCGCCTGTGTATGAATGATGCTGCCGATCAAGCCCATTGCCTGGCTCTTGGCGTCTGCCGCCGTCGAGCCGTGTTGGGTGAAATAGCGCGTCATATTTTGCAGCGTGGAATTGAAGGCAGGCGATGACGGTGCGGTGTTTTCGGCAAGTCGCGATTGATGGAACTGGGTGCGCTGCGTCAGCGTCACATTGGCGAGCGAGATTCCGATGCTGCCGCCGAGATTGCGCGCGACATTCATCAGCGCCGAAGCCTGATTGGTCTGGCTCGGCTGTAGGCCGTCGTAAGCCACTGTGTTGATCGGAATGAACATGAAGGGCAGACCGACCATCTGGAAAACGCGGATCCAGCCGAAATAGGAGAAGCTCGCGTCGGGCGTGAGCGAGGTCGAATACCACATCGACAGAGCGATGCCTGACAGCCCGATCGCCATCAAATATTTCGGCTGAAACTTTCCCGTGACGATGCCAGCGATCGGCATGATCACCAGCATAGCGATGCCGCCAGGCATCATCGCCAGGCCTGATAGCATCGCGGTGTAAGGAAACGACGTCTGTAGAAGCTGCGGCATGATCTGGTTCGAGCCGAACAGGATCGCACCGACCATCAGCATGACGAAAAAAGCGAAGCCGAATTGCCGATGCATCAACAGCCGCAATTCGACGATCGGATCTTCGTGCATCAGTTCCCAAGGCACGAAGATCAAAAACGTGATCGCCGCCATGACGCTGAAAATGACGATCGTCTGTGAGTGGAACCAATCGTCGATCTCCCCCCGGTCGAGCACGACTTCGAGACAGCCGAGCGTCAGCGCGATGAGCAAGAACCCCGCCCAATCCACTTTTAGTCCCTGGGCCAAACGTTCGGCGCGCTCGCGTTCAAGGACTTCAGGCTCCTCGACCAGCCAATGCACAAGAGCGAGCGACACGATGCCGATCGGCACATTGATGAAGAAGATCCAGTGCCAAGAGAAATTGTCAGTGATCCAGCCGCCGACCGTGGGTCCGACCGTTGGTGCGACGATCACGGCGATGCCGTAAAGCGCGAAAGCCTGACCGCGTTTCTCGGGCGGGAAGGTGTCGGCGAGGATTGCCTGTTCGCTGGTCGGCATGCCGCCGCCGCCGAGCCCTTGCAGGATGCGACAGACAATGAGGATGCTCAAATTCGGCGCCAGTCCGCAAAACAGCGAGCTGATCGTGAACAGCGCGACGCAGATCATATAAAAGCGTTTGCGGCCGACGACATTGGAGAGCCAGCCGCTCGCCGGCAGCACCACCGCATTGGCGATCAGATAAGTCGTGACCACCCAGGTGCTTTCGTCGACGCTCGCGGCGAGACTGCCGGCGATGTAACGCAGCGAGACGTTAGCGATTGCCGTGTCGAGCACGACCATGAAGGTCGCGATCGAGACCACGACGGCAACGAGCCAGGGATTACGGTCGCCGGCGGCAGAGCGGCTATTGTCCCAGCCGGAGCGCCGCGGCTGTTCGCTCATCGCACCTTCACCGTCGGCACCACCGACATGCCGGGACCGAGTTCGACTTCGGGCAGTTTGTCGAACACGATCTTGACTGGCACGCGCTGCACGATCTTGACGTAATTGCCGGTCGCATTCTCAGCCGGCAGCAGACTGAAGGCGGTGCCGCTGCCGGCCTGAAGGCTGTCGATATGACCGGTGAACTGCATGTCCGGATAGGCATCCACCAAAATGTCGACTGGTTGGCCCGGACGCATGTGGTCTAGCTGTGTTTCCTTGAAATTCGCGGTAATCCACACATCGCGCGGCACGAAGATCAACAAAGTCTGTCCGACGGCAGCATAGCCGCCTTTTGCCGCGGTCAGTTTGGTGACGCGGCCTGCGGTCGGCGCGGTGATGATGGTGCGGGATAGATTGGTTTCGGCTTGAACGAGTTGAGCCTGCGACGTGCCGAGTTGCGCTTCGAGGACGGGATTCTGCTTTTCGATGGCAATGGCGTTCGCTTTTGCCGCGGCGAAAGTCGCTTCGTTTTGCAGAAGGTTTGAGGAGTATTGCTGCGCCTGTTCGATGGTCGCGGTGCCTTGCTTCGCTAATAGCTGATAGCGCTCATTCTGTTGCTGCGCATAAGTCAGCGCTGCCTGTGCTTGATCGACCTGCTTCTTAGCTTGCTCGATCTTGGCTTGCTGTGCGGCGAGTTGGGCATTGAGGTTATCGACGTTGGCCTTGGCCTGGTCGCGCTGCGCACGATAGTCACGATCGTCAAGCCGGACTAATTCGTCGCCCGCCGCGACGACCTGGTTGTCGTTGACGGGCACTTCGACGACGGCCGCGGCGACTTGCGGGCTGATCTGGACCGAGCGGGTGTCGATATAAGCGTCGTCAGTCGACTCGTAGTGCCGCGCATGCAGCCACCACAAAACGCTCACCACGGCGAGCACGATGACGCCGAGTCCAACGAGCAAAAACAGTCCACGGCGTTTCCGGAAGGTCTCGCCCCAGGACTGCTTTTTCGTTCCGCCGGTGGAAGGCGCATTGCGGTTTGGCGCGGATCCAGGCGCAAAAGTTGGCGCAGAATCCGTCTGCCGTTCGTTATCGACACGTTGGTCCATGGGCCGGCAACTGATGACCGAGCTAAACGTTTGGCGGGCCAATAGGTTGCCGGCTCGCCCAGACGGCGCAGCCTCTTGGCGCGCTTTGCTTTAGCCCGGAACGGTGCCGGAAACCAGTCAGGATGCTCCAGGCGGGTTGGAGCTATGCAGCGATGCCGAGACCTTTTGCACGAACTCTTCGAGTTCGTCGTCGGCGAGGTCGCTGACCGCCCAAAAATCGAGGCCTGCTTCGGTCCAATGCCGGACATTATAGCCCTGGATCGTCGTAACCAGCGGGCGGCGTGCTCCGAGGCGTTGGGCGACGAACAGATTGATGACGTGCTTGCGGCGCTGATAGACGACCGAAGCGACCGGCTCGCCGTCGATATAATCGAGCCGGCCGCCGAGCAGCGTGAAGCCTTGCGCGGTCAGATCGATCACCGGCGGCGCGACGTCGAGCTTGCCGTTGAACCACGGTTTGACCGTATGCTGGTCGCTGGTCTGCACGTCCATCAGATGGCCGGCCTGCAGCGAACGGATATGCGCCGATACGATTTCGCCGGCGACAGTGTTGCGATCGCTGTCGCGGAACACAGCGACGGCAATGGTTGCGGCAAGTGCGCCCGAAAGCACCGCGCCGCTGGCAAAGCCGCCGAAGAATGATCGCCGCGACGGCCGCGCGAATTGCGGTGTGATGATTTGCGCCGATGATTGGGACGCCAAAGGCTGCGGCAAAGCTGCTTCGATACGACTGAGCAGGTGCGCCGGCGCTTTTTCTTTCAGATCGGCGCCGGCCCAGGCCGCCTTCATGGTGCGGAAGGCTTTCAGCTTCTCGCCGCAGGCCGGACAGCCGGCGGCATGCGCCTCGACGTCGCGCGTATGTCCGGCATCGAGTTCGCCGTCGATCAAGGCGTGCAGCAGGATTTCGCATTCGTCGCAATTCATGACGACAATCCTTGCGCAGCTTTCGGCGCAGTGGTTGCAACGGTCTTCGTTGCCGCGCCTTCGATCGTATTCCATGCCGTGCGCAACATGGTGCGGGCGCGGGCGAGCCGCGACATCACGGTGCCGACCGGAACGCCGGCGACCTTAGCGATCTCCTCATAAGACAGATCGTTGATCTCGCGCAGCACGATCGCCTCGCGGAATTGCTGCGGCAGATCGCCGATCAGCCGGCGCATGGCGACGCTGTCCAATTGGCGCAACAGTGCGGTCTCAGGCGAAGCCGTCGGCTCCTGCCACATCGGCAATTCTTCCGCCGCAGGTTCGCTTCCTGCAGTGTCGGACGGAATTTCCTGCCGGCCGCGACGCGCGAATTCGGCGTTGCAGACATTGCGCAGGATGGTGAGCAACCAAGGTTTCATGGTCGGCCCGCGATAGGAATCGAAATGCCGCAAGGCGCGCAGATAGCATTCCTGCACCGCATCCTCGGCGTCCGCGCCATTGCGCATGAGATAACGCGCCAGCGTGTAGACGTCATCGAGATAGGGCAGCGCGGCGTCACGAAAACGCCGCGCGCGGTCTCGGTCGGCATTGTCATTGTCTGCCATCGTGCTGCGCTCGGCCGTCCACAATATGCCCGGTGCATCATGTTGCGGCCGAGCCAGCATTACTGCGTCGCGGGGCTGCCCGTCGAAGCTTCTACCACGATCGTCGCCACCATGTGCGGGTGAATGTAGCAGAAGTATTGATAGGTGCCGGGCGTGGCGAAGGTGAACGAAAAGCTGTCGTCGGTGTCGAGCGCCTGCGATTTTTTGAACGCGTTGGTCGACGACGCGATGCCGTGCGGAATGTCGTCACGGTTGGTCCAGGTGACCGTCGTGCCGGCCTTCACCGTCAGCTTCTCCGGCGAGAATACGAAATTGTCGATCGAGACCGGAGTTGCAGTCGGAGCATTATCAGCCCAGCCCGGGAGAACGACCGCTGCCAGCATGACAGCGGTCGCCGCTCCGAGCGCGGCGGCAAACGCCGCGCTCCGCATCGCGCTCGCAGTGGAAGCGCTCAGTTTGATCATTACCGTAACTCCTTAGACTTTTTGCAGTTCAGCCTTGCAGCGGGCTGTCGATGATGGCGAGCCGCTGCTCGTTCTGTTTAAACGTGACGTTGGCGATGCCGAGCATCTTGCGCAGTTGATCGTCGGGGACCTTCATCGGGCCGGGCGAGGGCGCCGCACCCGGCGCCGGCTGCGGGAATGCAGTCGAGCGCGCGGTGTGGAAGGTGACGTTGCCTTCGACCTTCTGCATCACCTGATGGATGTGGCCGTTGAGCACGGTCACCGAGCCGAAGCGCTTCAGATAACCGAGCGCTTGCGCACTATCCTGCGTGCCCCAGCCCCATTCGGGATAAACGGTCCACAGCGGGATGTGAGCAAACAACACGATTGGCGTTGAAGCCGCTTTGCCCTTGACGTCGTCTTCGAGCCATTCGAGCTGTTCGGCGCCGAGATTGCCCATGCCGCCGGCTTTGAGATCGACGACATTGTTGAGGCCGATGAAATGCACGCCATTGGCGTCGAAAGAATACCAGCCATTGCCCTTGGTGCCGCGGCCGTAGCGATCCTTGTAGAATTTTTGTTCCGGGTCGAGCCAATCATGCTCGCCGGGGACGTAATGCACGTCGAGATGCGACTGCGAGATGATGCGGTCGGCATCGTCGAATTGCTGCGCCGTCGACAGATGTGTGATGTCGCCGGTGTGGATCGCAAACGCCGGCTTTTGCGGCAGCGCATTGACCTTGGCGATTGCCTCTTCAAGCGTGCCGAGCGCATTCGGATTCGCTGCCTTGTCGAAGCCGACATGGCTGTCGCTTAATTGCAGGAATGTAAGGCTCTTGCTTTCGGCAGCCGCGGCCTCGCCCATGATGCCGATTGAATGGGGAACGCCGCCGGCAATGGTCCACAGCACGCCGGTTCCGGCCCAGGTCATGCATTCCAGTACTTTGCGGCGGCTGAGGCCGTCGTCGCGATCAGATTCGCTCATTGCCTGTCTCCCTCGGGGCTAAGCTCCGCAACCCGTTGCGGCTTACAGAGGGCTAGATTGGGCGGGCGTTGTTTTTATTCCCGGCACAGGTCCGACATGCCGAAAATGAGGGAGCGCAGGGGCTAAGCCCCTGCTATACCGGCGTTTCTGCTCACGGCGCCGGGACGCGCCCAACAATAAAGCGCGAGTGTGATGCTGCAGCCGACAATCACATCGGTCGAGACGCGGACCTCATGGGTTATCGCCACAATTGCGACCGTGATTATGGCGGTCGCCTTTGGCGCGCCGTGGATCACGGTGGTCGCGCTCAAGGATATCGCCGCTGAAGTTCATGGGGAACGTTCGATCCCCGCGCTTGCCAGCGCGCTGATGTGGATCGGCTCTGGCTTCGGGGGCATCCTGATGGGCCGCGTCGCCGAACGGCTCGGCATCCGCTTCACCGTGAGTGTTGGCGCGGCGATGATTGCCGTCGGGCTTGCGCTGTCCGCGCTCGGCCCGTCGCTGCCGCTCTATGTCGGCCACGGTCTATTCATCGGCCTGATCGGCATCGGCGGTATCAATGCGCCGTTCTATGTCTATGTCAGCCGCTGGTTCGATCGCCGCCGCGGCTCGGCGCTGGCCTTGATCTCGAGCGGCTCCTATCTCGCCGGTACGATATGGCCGATGATCTTTGCCCGCTCCATCGCTTATGCCGGCTGGCGGCACACGATGCTCTACTACGCGGCGTTCGAGCTTCTTCTGATCGTGCCTGCCGCGCTGATCGTGCTGCGGCCTGCTCCGGAAGCCGCGCATCACGCCACGCATGACCGCAGCGTGCATGTGCGCAACAAGGTGCTTGGCTGGCCGCCCAATCTCGTCTTTGCGCTACAGATGTGCGCGATCTTCACCTGCTGCATTCCGATGTCGATGCCACAAGCGCATCTGGTGGCTTTGTGCAGCGACCTTGGCATCAGCGCTGCGCATGGCGCGGCGATGGTTTCGGTGTTGCTCGGTGCCGCCTTCATCACGCGTCAAGTGTGGGGCGTGATTTCCGACAAGATCGGTGGCCTTTACACCATGCTGCTCGGTTCGATCTTTCAGGCTTTCGGGATGGGCGCGTTTCTGCTGACCCAGAACGAAGCTGGACTGTTCACCGTCGCGGCATTATTCGGCATGGGCTTTAGTGGTCTCGTGCCCGCTAATGTGCTGGCCTCACGCGAAATGTTTTCCGTCGATGAAGCCTATTGGCGGATGCCGACGTTATTGCTGTGTAGCGGCACGGGCATGGCGATGGGCGGCTGGATTGCCGGCGTGATCTACGATTATTTCGGTTTCTATGCCCCGGCTTTCGCGGCCGGCCTCGGCGTCAATCTTTTGAATCTTGCTATTGTCAGCACGCTTGCCTTCCGTCGCCGTTTGACGACTCCGGCATTGGCGTAGTTCATCGCGGCAACGCGACGGCCTTCGGCTGCGGCTTTATTTGGACGCTTGGCTGTGCCTTCGGCGGCACCTTGGCTTGCATCGGCTGCGGTGTACGGCTCGCGCAAAACATATCGACGGCGGCAACGACGGCGGCACTGACCAAAGCGCGGCGCTCAGGCGTCGCCAATTCCAACTCTTCCGGTCGGTTGACGATCGAGCCTGCCTCGAGCAGCAAAGCCGGCATCTGCGTCATCTTCAGCACGATCAACTGATCGTAACGATACACGCCGGATTTGGCGTCGAGCAATTCGCGGCGGCGGTGCCCCATGATCGGCGACGTGTAATGCGGCGTATATTGCAGCCCGCGTGCTTGCAATTGCTCGCCGAGCAGATGACCGAATTGCAGGCTCGCAGCAAATTCGCGATTGCCTTTTGAAACGAACAGCGCATAGCCGGGATAGTCGTCGTTATATTGTTGGTCCTGTCCTTCGTATTGCCAAGTCTTCAACAGATTGTCGGGCACCGAGTCATGATGAATGGCAATGAAGAGATCAGCCGGCATCGTGTTGGCTTTCATCGCGCGCTCGACCAGTCCACGCCATGGCTTGGTGCCTGTGATCAGTAGGATTGTTTTCGCGAAGCCGGCATCGGTCAGTGCCTTTTCTATATCCTGCGATAGTGCGAGATTGAAACTGTATTCGGTCGCGCCGCGGGCGCTGGTCGCGCCAGGCACGTCGGCGGTGTGGCCGACATCGATCACGGTGCGAAAGGCCGCGCGCTGGCAGCTTGGCGCGGTCTTCGCACCGGGTGCGGCCGGTTTTGCGCTTGGCGCACTCTGACTCTTCGCACTGTCACAGGCGATCGCGAGCGACAGCGCGATGACGACGCCGCAGACTGCGTTTAGGTGTTGTCGTTCGCTCATTGCGTGTTCGTCGTGCCCGTGCGCGGTTTCTTCGAAAACAAGACGAGAATCGTTCGGGTGGGTCAAGCGTTTCTAGAGACGTTTTCATCCTCTCCCGGCCCGCGTGCAGCGCAACGGTCGTGACCCTTGCATGACCGTTTCTCCGCTTGCGGGCCGATGGAGATTTAGGGCAAGTTCCTTGCACTTATAAAGACGACGGGCGATCTCGCGTCCGCAACATCCTGGGAGGTTCGCATGAAGCGGGCAATCTATCGCCTGGTCGCTGCCGTCGCGTCGGCTGCGTTCTTGATGGCCGCGCCAGTCCGCGGTTTCGCGCAAAAGGCCGTATCAATCGATAATGACGATATCGGCGGCGTAGTCACCGGGCCGCATGGGCCGGAAGCCGGCGTCTGGGTGATCGCGGAGACGCGCGATCTGCCGACCCGCTATGCCAAAATGGTCGTGACCGACGACCAAGGTCGCTACGTCGTGCCAGACCTGCCTAAGGCGAAATACAAAGTGTGGGTCCGCGGTTATGGCCTGATCGACTCGCCCAAGGTCGATGGCGTGCTCGGCAAGCAGCTCAATCTCACCGCGGTGCTGGCGCCCGACGACAAGGCGGCCGCGCAATATTATCCAGCGATCTACTGGTTCTCGATGCTCAAAATCCCGGACAAGGATCAGTTCGGCGGCAAGAGCGATATTCCGGCGAATGTCACGCAGACCAGCTGGTTGACGACGCTGAAAAACCAAGCCTGTGTCGGCTGTCATCAGCTCGGACAACTGGCGACGCGCACGATCCCTGATGGCTTAGGCCATTTCAAGAATGGCGAGGAAGCCTGGTCGCGGCGCGTGCAATCGGGACAAGCGTCACCGCTAATGGTCACGCCTTTGGCAGGACAACTCGGCGGCGTGCCGTTTAAGTATTTCGGCGACTGGACCGACCGCGTCGCCAAGGGCGAACTCCCTTTCGCCAAGCCGCCGCGCCCGCAAGGCGTCGAACGCAACATCGTGGTCACGACCTGGGATTGGGGTAACGAAAAGCAGTACCTGCACGACCTGATCTCATCCGACAAACGCAATCCCACGGTCGACGCTAACGGTCCGCTCTATGGCTCGACCGAATATGCGACCGACAATCTGCCGGTGCTCGATCCGAAGACGGCGAAGGTGAGCTACATCACGCCGCCTGAAGGCGCCGACGTGCCGCAGGCTTTCGGTCCAGGTCATGCCGCGATCCAGAAGCCGGTGGCGGCTTCGGCCTATTGGGGCCTGGAGCAGATTTGGGACACCAAATTCGACAATCACAACGACATGTTCGACTCCAAAGGCCGAGTCTGGATGACGGGCACCAATCACGCGCCCGGAACGCCAGCCTTCTGCAAGAAGGGATCGGACAATCCGTACGCCAAGGCGTTTCCGATCGACAGCAATGAGCGTCAGCTTGCGGTGTTCGATCCGAAGGCGAATAAATTCACCTTCGTCGACACCTGCTACGGCACGCATCATCTGCAGTTCGGCTTCGACAAGAGCAACACGCTTTGGGTGAGCGGTAGCGGCCCAGTCATCGGCTGGCTCGACACCAAAGTCTTCGACGACACCGGCAGCGCCGAAAAAGCGCAAGGCTGGGCGCCTTATGTGCTCGACACCAATGGCAACGGCAAGCTCGACGACTATACCGAGCCGGGCAAGCCGGCAGATCCGAACAAGGATACGCGTATCATCGGCGGTTCAGGCAGTTATGCGGTGATGCCAAATCCAGCGGATGGTTCGGTCTGGCAGACTGTGAATGTCTTTGCGGGGCGCGCGGGCGTGCTGCGCTACGATCCCAAGACCAAGCTTTCGGAGATCTATAACATCCCAATGCCGGGCTTCGGTCCGCGCGGCGGCGATATCGACTCCAAGGGCGTGGTCTGGGTCTCGCTCGCCAGCGGCCACGTCGGCAGTTTTGATCGCTCGAAATGCAAAGGCCCGCTCAATGGACCCACGGCAACGGGCGATCATTGTCCGGAAGGCTGGAGCTTCTATCAGTATCCGGGACCGGGCTTCCAAGGCATCGGCGAGAACAGCGCCGAGGCGAGCTATTACACCTGGGTCGATCAGCACAATGCGGTCGGGCTTGGCAATGACGTACCGATCTCGACGGCCAACGAAAACGACGGCTTTGCGGCGCTGGTCAATGGCAAGATGGTGATGCTGCGGATTCCGTATCCGATCAGCTTCTATTCCAAGGGTCTCGATGCCCGCATCGACGATCCGAAGGCCGGCTGGAAGGGCCGGGGCTTGTGGTCGTCCGAAGGCGACCGCACGCCATGGCTCAAGGAAGGCGGCAAGGGCATGACGCCGATGGCTGTGCATATCCAAGTGCGGCCGGATCCGCTGGCGCACTAACTGCGCCTTAAGATCGAAGCAAATAAACCGCCCGGCGCCGACCACCGCCGGGCGGCTTGATTTTGTCCGCTCCGTCGTGCCGATATAGCGGCCTTGTTATTTGAGGAGGTTGCCATGGTTCGTGAACCGGTTCTGACAACGGTCGCCATCCGCGACCTGCGCCCGACTCAGATCACCGTCGGCATGCGCGAGGTGCTTGAGAAGCGCAAACGCTGGAAGGAGATGGGGCACAACAAGGGCAGCAAATTCCTCGGCAGCCACATGATCCCCGTCATCCTCGGCCCAAAGGGGCGCCATTACGTCATCGATCATCATCATCTGGCGCGTGCGCTTCATGACGAAGGCCAGAAAGAGGTCGCCGTCAGCTTGATCGCCAATTTGAGCAAGATCACTGACATCGATGCGTTTTGGGTGGTGATGGACAATCGTTCCTGGCTGCATCCCTTCGATGCCAAGGGTGCCCGGCGTCATTACAACGACCTTCCTAAATCGATTGTTGATCTGGTCGACGATCCGTTCCGGTCGCTGGCCGGCGAACTGCGCCGCGCCGGCGGCTTTGCCAAGGATACGACGCCGTTTTCCGAATTCCTCTGGGCCGACTATCTGCGCCGCAACATCAAGCCGAAACTCATCAGCACCGATTTCTCCCGCGCCATCACGCGGGCGATGCAATTGGCCAAGAGCAAGGATGCCGATTATCTGCCTGGCTGGTGCGGCCCGTCGCCGGAGGAATGATCGGCCGGCATCTGCTATAATAGCCAAGTGAGGGGTGACGTTGGGGGCAGCATAAGTCCGGGGTGTGTGCGTGCGTGCGGAAAAGCGAGATTTTCGATTTATAGCCGGTGCCGTGCTGGCGGCCGCTTTCATGCTTGGCGGTTGCAGCACCAATAAGCCCGAGCCTACCGTCGACCCAAACACCTATCCGGCGGATTACCGTAAAGAGATTACCGAGTTTCTCCGCCAGTCACTGACTGATCGCGCCGATTTTCGCGGTGCGTTGATCTCGCCGCCCATTCTCAGACCGGTCGGCGCAGGCCAGCGCTATATGGTATGCGTGCAATTCAACGGGCGCAGCAAGCTGAAGACCAAAGTGGCGATCTATCTTGAGGGTCATATGACTCAGTTCATTGACGCCACGGATCAATGCAACGGTGCGCCCTACGAGCCCTATAAGGAGCTCGAGGGGACGCTTCCGCCGCAATAGCAAATCGCAATAATGGTATCGACCAAGAGACCGGCCGTAGCCGGCAGAAAGCAACAATGGACAATGAAGTTCTGATCGTCGGCGCGGGACCGACCGGACTTACGCTTGCTATCGACCTCGGCAGGCGCGGGGTCCGCTGCACCATCATCGAGCAGAAGGCGCAGCCCGCCTTTCTGCCGAAGATGGAGCGCATCAATGCGCGCAGTATGGAAATCTACCGCCGCATGGGGCTTGCGGAGAAAATCCGCGCCGCAGGCTTGCGTGCCGATTGCCCGATGAATGTCTACATCATTCTGGCGCTGACCGAGCCGCCGCTGCTGACGCTGCCTTATCCCTCGGTCAACGAAGCCAGAGCCAAGGCGCGCGCGACCAATGACGGCACGCTGCCGCTCGAACCGTATCAGCTGATCTCGCAATACACGCTCGAGCCGCTGCTAAAATCGATCGCCGAGACCATGCCGACGGTCACGGTGCGGTTCGGCTGTGAATTCCTTTCCCTGCGGCAGGACGACAATGGCGTTGCCGCCGAAGTGCGGACCGCCGACGGCAAAACCGAGAACATTCGTTCCACTTATCTCGTCGGCTGCGATGGCGGCGCGAGCCCGGTGCGCAAAGAGCTCGACATTGCGCTGTCGGGCGAGGGCAATCTGTTAGGACTGCGGCAGGCTTTGTTTCGCTGCGACGAATTGTTCGACCGGCTGCCGATCGGCAATGGTCCGAAAATGGGACCGGGCCACGGCCGCCACTATCACGTTGCCGACGACAAGGCGACGTTCCTGATCATGCAGGATTCGACCAAACACTGGACGCTGCATTCGGTGGTCGACAGCGACGATGAGATGAAGGCTGCGTTCGAGCGAACGGTGAACGTCCCGGTCAAATACGAGATGCTGTCCTGCGCGCCGTGGCGGCAAAATCTCCTGCTTGCGGACCGTTACGGCCACGGCCGTGTCTTCATCGCCGGCGACGCCGCGCATCTCGTCATCCCGACCGGCGGGCTCGGCATGAATTCCGGTGTCGGCGACGCGACGGATCTGTCATGGAAACTAGCAGCCACGCTCCAGGGATGGGGTGGCCCAAATCTGCTCGCATCTTACGAGGTCGATCGCCGCCAAGTGGGCGATCGCAACGTCGGCGCCTCGCGCTATGCCACAATCGGCCGGCGCAAATGGCGCAGCCTTTGGCGGCCGAATATCCGCGAAGATTCGCCGGCCGGCGCCGAGACGCGGCAGAAGCTGTCCGCGGTTGCCGATGTCGAACAGCGCAAGAGCAACGAAATGATCGGCGCCGAGCTCGGCTATCGCTATGTGGATTCGCCGATCATCTGCAACATTCCGGGCGGGCCTGAGCATCTGTTCCGCGAGTATCAGCCGACGACCTGGCCCGGTGCGCGGCTGCCGCATGTCTGGCTCGACGACGGCACGCCGCTGCAGGATCGCGTTCCGGACGGCTACAGCATCCTCAAGCTCGGCGGCAGCAAGGCTGATGTCGGCGCGCTCGAAAACGCCATCCGCGCTCGCGGCGCGCCCGTCGCCGTCCTCGATATTCCGGATCGCGTCGCGCGGGATGTCTATGGCTATGACCTGATTTTGTTGCGCCCCGACATGCATATCGTCTGGCGCGGTAATGAAGCGCCGGAAGACGCCGTCTGGGTCGCTGCAAAGGTCACCGGATGGGGTAGCTAGCGGCGGTCAAGCCGCGCGATTTGTTCTGCTTAATTCGGGGGATGGCGCAGCGATCGGCTCGCCAAATGCCGCTTCGTATCGTTCGCCCAGCTCGTCGATCGTTTCCTTGGCCGGCAGCCAATCGTTTTCATTGCTGCCGTGGTCCACGGCGATCTTCCTGTAGAGTTTCGGAACTTCGTCTTTATAGACATCCGTACGAAGCGTGAGTCGTCTATTCCGGACATCCTCTTTGTTGGAAGCGAATTGGTGACACAGAAACTTGTAGCAAACGAGTTCTGTCAGCAGAACAACGACGACTTCTTCCGCCTGCGTCGGTTCGAACTCGATGAGTTGCTTGATCGATTTGCGGCCGGCCTCATAACCAAGAAATAGAACATACATCAGGTCAATATAGACTTTCGGTCGCTCGACCGCATCGGTTTCGACGAGCCTTCGCATCAAATCCCGACTGGCCTTCATATAAGTGTAAAATTCGGTGATATTGGCGACGACCCGCTCTTCAAGGACTTGCAAATCAGGAGAATTGGCAGCGAATACAGGGAAATATTCTTCCTTCGATACGAATGTTTCAGTGTGCTCCAGTTGTCCGGTAGCGGCGCGTTTTTCGGCGATGTGTTCAATGTGATGCGTCTGTGCGCCTGCGGCTGCCTGCTTCGCTTTTTCGAATTTCTCAGCGTAGAGGGATCCGATATCGAAAACCGTCCCGACACGGCACAACGTGCCGATTTCGCAGGCGAAAAGATCGACGACGCCTAGTCGCTTGGCGGCGGTAAGATAGGCCCAAGCGAGAATCCCGCTATAGATTGCGAAAGCGGGAGCAAAATATTTGCCTAATAAGGGGATTCCACGACTCGCCAGATTGACAAAGCTGAGTCCTTCCGCAGCGTGATGAATCCTTGCCACGGCAAATACCAGAACCACGAGAAGGTGGATCGACGAAATAATCATCGTCAGCGTGACGATGAGTCTTAGGTCGATGACGTGTCGAGAACGAAAAAATCGAAATAATGTCGATGCCGCCTCATCGGCTTTGAGTTCCCTGTCGTCACTAACCAGTAAAGCGCGCCATAAGCGAACAACGGCCGTGGGCGAGAGCACATTTTTGGGCCGCGTATCTAAGTTCGGCAGCATCTTTGTCTGGACAGTCACAGCTCAATGGGCGGGATAAAAAACCGCCGCTCCTCACCAAGAATATGATCATTTCACTACTACAGGTTGTTAGCAAGCTGTGATTGTCCGCGCTGTTCCTGAAATCAGCGGGGGAGGATTACGATGCTGCGGGCTTGCGATTTAGATAAGTTGCTGCCCGATTGGCTTAGGCGCGGCGGCTATCGGCGGTGAGGCGCTAGAACACCGGGCGTCTGTGGAATAAATCGACGTGCCAGGTGTCTACCTCGCGAGAGAGTTTCGCGAATGGACGAAGGGCTCTGCGCTTGAGACAAGTTGCCGCGCCGCTCTTGGTCGGGCGGCCGGTCATCAAAGCTTCTCATCCGGCTGCGATTGTGAAACAACTAATGCTTGTTACTCTTTTCCGGCGAAACCGGCAGGCGACTATGTCCGATAAAGAAAACTCCACCGAAAACGGTGACAGCGCTGCGCAACGTCAGTTGATCGCGGCCTATCTCAGCTCTGCGCGTGAAGAGGTTGCGGTGCTCAGTCCGACCGGCCTTCGTCTTCTGGAAATGACGATACAATCGCTCACCACCGGCGTGACGGCGAGCGTCATCGAGCAACAGCCGCAATCTTTGAGCTAAAAAACTATTTGGCGGTCAAAAACTATTTGGCGGTCATAGACTCGACAAGCGCCAACACCGCGCGCCGGGTTTTCTGATCGGCGATTTCCGAAAACGCCTGGACCATACGCAGCGACACTGGATCGGCGAGAAGATCGTAGGGGGATGCGGCGGCGGAGGCACGGGTGCCTGTTTGCGTCTCTCCGCCTTCAAAAAACGCGGTCACGGGCACTTCAAGCAAAGCGGCGATCTGATAAAGCCGGCCGCTGCCAACGCGGTTGGTACCTTTTTCGTATTTTTGAATCTGCTGAAAAGTGACGCCCAGCTTCTCGCCCAGGCCTTCCTGAGTCAGTCCTCCGACCAGGCGATGCACGCGGATATTGCGTCCGACGAGCTTGTCGACCCGGCTAGCTGATTTGTTCGAGGTCTTCGGCATTTTTCTTTCCAGTTGTTGAGGCACTAGAGCTAGTTGTTACAAGATAAGCCGGTGGCTATGCCTGTTTTTAGTACCCTGTGCAATGCCGCCAGTTCATAACTCATGGCTAAAAGCCCGCACTTTCAGGACAACTGTCTCGCATAGCGGGGCACAAGCGCCCAAGATCGCGGACCGATCTTTGCGAAATTTACAGCAGGGCCAGCTGATTCGCAGCGAAAGACCGCTTTTCAAACAGCAATCTGCGGCGTTCTTTCTGAAAAAGTCGTTTTTTCCAGGCTTCATTTAAATTACCGATCCGGCTTTGTTTCGAGCAGGGTTAATTGGTGCCAATAGAAGAATGTTTGCGCCGCCAAGTCGCCTTTTGAGCGATTATTCCATTTTCAACGCTCACCTTGCAGTAAAATTCCTCTATTTGCGGGGCGAAATTAGTCCCTATATAGAATGAAATTCCATATTGGTGTCGCGCCGCGGTTTTTCGGCGCAGGCATAGCAACGAGGTCCGTCATGACGTCCCCTCTCGAACAGAAAAAGATCAAGGTCACAGGTCCTGTTATTGTTACGGCTAACCGTGCCGCAGACGGCGCGGTCATCTATCGCGCAGCCGACGGTAGCTGGGCGACGACATTGGACGGCGCGGTGATCGTAACTAATGCGGAGGCGGCCAGGACCCTGATGGCGGAGGCGGCCAATGACGATCTCGGTGCGGTCGGCCCTTACGTCGCGCCGGTTACAGTCACAGGTGGTCACGTCCGGCCCGGAAACTTGCGTGAGCTTATCCGTCAGGGCGGCCCGACCATCGCACTGCCGCTTCCTCTCGGCTGCTGAGCAGACACTAGTCTGCAACTGAGCTTTCGAAGCGGAAATTTCAAATCTGAAAATCGGGCGCGTCTATCATGTATGTCTATGACGCCTTCGACCGGACGCTGGTTACTGAGCGCGTCGCGGAATTCCGTGATCAGGTCGCGCGGCGCCTCAGCGGCGAGCTCGGTGAAGAAGAGTTCAAGCCGCTACGGCTGATGAACGGCGTCTACCTGCAGCTCCACGCCTATATGCTACGCACCGCCATTCCTTACGGCACTTTGTCGTCGGAACAGATGCGTATGCTCGCTTATGTCGCGCGCAAATACGATCGTGGCTATGGGCACTTCACCACACGGCAAAACATTCAATATCACTGGATCAAGCTCGCGGAATTGCCCGATGCCATGGCCGATCTCGCCAGCGTCGGCATGCACGGCATGCAGACATCCGGCAACTGCGTGCGCAATATCACTACCGATCAATGGGCCGGCGCCGCGCCCGATGAGATCGAGGATCCGCGCGTCTGGGCGGAACTCATTCGTCAGCATGTGACGTTGCATCCGGAATTCTCTTTCATGCCGCGCAAATTCAAGATCGCGGTCGGCACCGCGCGGCGCGACCGGGCGGCATTGCGTATCCACGATATGGCGCTGCAGATGCACCGCAATGCCGACGGCGAAACCGGTTTTGAAGTCATGGTTGGCGGCGGGCTCGGCCGCACGCCGTTCCTGGCCCAGACCATCAAGCCGTTTTTGGCCAAACGCGACGTGCTGAGTTATGTCGAGGCGGTGCTGCGCACCTACAATCAGTTCGGCCGCCGCGACAATATCTACAAGGCGCGCATCAAAATCCTGGTGCATGAACTCGGCCCTGAGGCTTTCGCCAAGGAAGTCGACGCGGAATGGGCTACGATCAAAGAGGGCGCGCTGGCGCTCGACGACGAGGCGGTCACCGATATTGTCGGCCGTTTTAGCTATCCGCATTATGAGACGCTTGCCGACAATCCGACCGAACTGACGCAAGCCCGCAAGGCCGATCGCGAATTCGCGGTCTGGCTCGACAACTCGGTCGCAAACCACAAGGTTGCTGGCTACGCCATCGTCACGCTGTCTCTCAAGCCTGAAGGCGGCACGCCGGGCGATGCCACGGCTGAGCAGATGCAGACAATCGCCGATCTCGCCGACCATTATTCCTTCGGCGAAATCCGCGTCGGGCACGAGCAGAATCTGGTGCTGCCGCATGTCGCGCAGCGCGATCTCTTCGCTGTATGGCAGGCGCTGCGTGACATCGGCATTGCAGTCCCCAACGTTAACCTGATCTCGGACATCATCTCCTGTCCCGGCCTCGACTACTGCAACCTCGCCAATGCCCGCTCGATCCCGATCGCGCAGGAGATCACCCGGCGCTTCCATGATCTTGACCGCCAGCGCAATCTCGGCCGGCTCCATGTCAATATTTCCGGCTGCATCAATGCCTGCGGCCACCATCACGTCGGCCATATCGGCATTCTCGGCGTCGAGAAGAACGGCCAGGAATTTTATCAGATTACCATCGGCGGCAAGGCGGATGAGAATGCGACGCTCGGCAGCCTGATCGGGCCGGCCGTGCCTTATGCGCAAGTCGCCGACGTGGTCGAAGATATCGCCACGGCCTATCTCGCTTTGCGCGAGCGGCCGGAAGAGCTTTTCATCGATACGGTCAAACGCGCCGGTGTCGAGCCGTTCCGGGAGCGCGTCTATGCCACTCGTTGAAAACGGCAAAGTTGCCGAAGACCGCTACGTCAAAGTGGATGACGATGCGTCGTTGCCGGAGCGCGTGCCGATTATCGTGTCGGCCAAGCGCTTCCTCGCCGAAGCCGATACGCTCATCGGCCGCGATGGTTCGCTCGGCGTCGCCTGGCCAAACGATCGGCGCGTCAACGAGATCAAACCCTGGCTCGGTCATCTTGCATTGATTGCGCTGCATTTTCCGAAATTCCGCGACGGCCGCGCCTATAGCCAGGCACGGCAATTGCGCGAGACGCTTAAATTTGGCGGGACGTTGCGCGCCACCGGCGACGTCTTACGCGATCAGTTCGGCTTTCTTCTGCGCGCCGGTTTCGACAGCTTCGAGGTGAAGAAACCGGCGGACGCGGCGGCTTTTGCCAAGAGCGTCGAGCGTTTCACCGTGGTCTATCAGCCGAGCGCCGACGGCCGCATTCCGGCGCTACGCCGGCGCCGGCAGAGCCTGAGTGCTGCGAAGGCCTCCGAAACGGTGTAGGACTGCGTCGCTCCGGCTCTTTACGGAATGACGTATGAGGTTCCTATGACTCCCACCGTCGCAGTGATCGCGCCCGGCGCCATGGGCGCCGCCGTCGGCCGCAGACTGACCGATAGTGGCGTGAAGGTTCTCACCTCGCTTGTCGGCAGAAGCGCCGAGACGGCGGCGCGCGCCAAAGCTGCTGGCATGACTGCCGCCAGCGACGACGAGATCGCGGCCTCGGATTTCATCCTTTCGATTTTGCCCCCCGGCGACGCGTTGGCGGTCGCCCAGCGTTTCGTGCCGGCGCTGACCAAGAGCAACGCCAAACCGGTCTTTGTCGATTGCAACGCCATCAATCCGAATACGGTCGAGCGCGTCGCGGCGGCAATCGCGCCGACCGGATCGCCTTTTGTCGATGCCGGTATCATCGGCCCGCCGCCGAAGCCGGTGAGCGAAGGTAATGCCGGGACCGGGACGCGTATCTATGCGTCGGGTCCTGCGGCGTCACGCTTTGCGGTGCTGCGCGACCACGGTCTCGATGTGCGCATGCTCGACGGCGATCTTGCCGCAGCTTCGGCGCTGAAAATGTCCTATGCCGGCATCACAAAGGGCACGCAGGCAATCGGCGCCGCGATGATACTCGCCTCAGCGCGCAACGGCACCGCCGACGATCTGTTTAAGGAATTGCAGCTCAGCCAAAAAGAAATGCTTGGCTGGTTCAAGCGCTCATTGGGCACGATGCCGCCCAAGGCCTATCGCTGGGTCGCGGAAATGCAGGAGATCGCGGGCTTTGTCGGCGAGGATCCGGCCGCGGCCGAACTCTACAAAGGCGCCGCGGAATTTTATGAGCGCTTCGCCGAGGATTTCGCCGGCGACAAGAAGGGTGCGAAGGCGCTTGCAGAGTTTTTGAATAAGAATCCTGCCAACTAGCCGTCATTGCGAGGAGCAAAGCGACGAAGCAATCCAGGGCGGCGGCTCAGCGCTGGATTGCTTCGCTATCGCTCGCAATGACGGTTATCGGTTCAGCCATCGCCTCGCGAAACCGAGCAACCCTTGCGGTAGGAAAATGATCATCACGATGAAGATCACGCCGAGCGGGATCAGATAAGGGAACTGATCGCCGAGGAAGCGCGCCAGCAGTTCGCGCAACAAATGGAAAAATCCGGCGCCGAGGATCGGCCCGACCAGCGTGCCGATGCCGCCCATGACGTTATAGATCACGGTGTCGCCTGAGGTAATGAAATAGACGAAATCCGGCGCGGCGAACTGATTCTGGATGGCGTAGAGCACGCCGGCTAATCCTGCGAATAGACCGGATAGCATTACCGCCACGATCTTATAGCGTTCGACCGGATAACCAATAGCACGCGTGCGCGGCTCGTTCTCGCGGATCGACTGCAGCACCATGCCGAATGGCGACTGCGTGATCCGCCGCAACATCAGATAAGACGCCGTCACCACCGCCAGCACGAACCAGTGCATGGTCGTTGAGGTGAAACGCGCGTCATAGAGAAACGGAATCGACAGATGCGGACGGGTGAAGATCAGCCCGTTCTCGCCGCCGGTCACCGGCGTCCAGGTGAAGATGATCACATAAAAGATCTGGCTGAAGATCAGCGTGGTGATGGCGAAATAGATGTCGCGCAGGCGGGTCGAGAAGAACGCCACGAACAGCGCGGCCCCGGCGGCGCCGGCAAGTCCGTAGAGGATCGCGAGCCAAAGGTTCGGCGGATGCGTCGTGATCAGCGCGCCGGCGGCGCCGTACATGCCGAGCCCGAAAAAAGCGGAATGGCCGAACGAGATCATGCCGGTGTAGCCGATCAGCAGATCGGACGACATCGCGAGCAGACCCCAGATCAATACTTCGGTGAGAAAGCGCCGCCAGAATTCGGTCAGGACCAGTGGCGCGGCGATCAGCACGACGAGCACCACGCAAAATACCAACCAGAACACAGTGGTGTGGCTCAGCCTGGATCTGCCGAGCGACATCGCACTGGGTTTATCGATCGGGGCGATGGTCATTTGGGTGTCGGCACAAAGAGGCCAGTCGGCCGGAACAGCAGCGTCAGGATCAGGACCACGAAAGAGACGATCACTGCCTGCGAGGGGTCGACAAAGATTGTGGCGTAAGCCTCAAGTAGGCTGATGAAGATGGCGGCCGCGACCGAGCCGACAAGATTGCCCATGCCGCCGACCACCACGACGATGAAGGCCTTGAGTACCCAATCGAGGCCCATGGTGTGGCTGACACCCGCCATTGGCGCGAACAACACGCCGCTTGCCGCCGCCATCGCGGCGCCAATGGCGAAGACGCCGGTGTAGACCCACGGCACTGGAATCCCCATAGCTTGTGCCATGACGCGATCCTGCGCGGTTGCCCTGATCCAGACGCCGAACTTGCCGTGTTTCAAGAACAGCCAGAAACCGCCGATGATCGCGGCCGAGATAAGCGCAATGAGCAGGCGGTACCAGGGATATTGCAGATAGAACAATGTGAATTGCGCCTCGATCGGAGCGGGGATTTTGCGTACGACCGGGCCGAATTGCCACAGCGCGTAATTCTGCAAGACCAGCGAAATGCCGAAGGTGGCGAGAATGGTGTTGAGCGGATCACGCCCAATCAAGGGGCGCAGTGTCACGATCTGCAGTGCCGCGCCGAGCAACGCAACGATCAGCGCCGCCGCAATCAACGCGACCCAGAAGCTTCCGGTCGCGGCGAAAACGACAAAGCCGAGATAGGCGCCGAGCATGAACAATTCGCCATGTGCGAAATTCACGACATCCATGATGCCAAAGATCAGCGTCAGCCCAGAGGCAACCAGCGCCAGGATCATGCCGGTAACGATGCCATTGACCGTCTGAATGATCAGAAGGTCGATGGGAATGGCCTGGAAGAATTGAACGATCGTGCCCATCGCTCATACCCCCAGATACTGTTTGACGATGGGATGGTGGATGTCGATCTCGGATGCCGCGCATTGGTGGCGCACGCTGCCTTTCTCCATGATGTAGACACGCTGGCTGGCTTCGAGCGTCAGCGGTACGTTCTGCTCGACCAAAAGGATCGCCACGCCTTCCTTGTGCAGAACCTCGATGATGTTGCGGATCTGCGAGACCATCCGCGGCATCAGTCCTTCGGTCGGCTCGTCGAGCAGGACGATCTTCGGCTCGAGCATCATGGCGCGCGCGATCGCCAGCATCTGCTGCTCGCCGCCCGAGAGCGTGCCGCCAGGTTGCGTGCGGCGCTCCGCCAGCACTGGAAAGAACTGGAACACCTTGTCGAGCAGCATCTGCCGCTTGGCGTCGTCGACGCCGCTGCGGTCGAGGCCGGTGCGCAAATTCTCCATCACCGTGAGGAAACGGAAGATACGCCGGTCCTCCGGCACATAGCCGATGCCGCGCCGCGCCAGTTTATGCGGCGGCAGTCCGGTAATGGCCTCGCCGTTGAGCCGCACCGTGCCTTCGCTCGGCTGCACCAGGCCCATGATGGTCTTGAGCGTCGTACTCTTGCCGACGCCGTTACGGCCAAGGAGCCCGACCACTTCGCCCGGCCCAATGTCGATCGAGACGCCGTGCAGAATGTGGCTCTTGCCGTAATAGGTGTGCACCGCGTCGACCGTGACGAGCGGCGCAATGGTGGCGGCTGCGGCGCTCATGTCTTGAGATAGACCTCCAGCACTCTGGGATTGGCCTGGATTTCTTCAGGCGTGCCTTCGGCGAGGATCGCGCCGTAGTGAAAGACGGTGATGCGGTCGCAAAGCTCCATCACCACCTGCATGTCGTGTTCGACGATCAGGATAGTGAGGTTCTCGCCGATGCGGGCGATGAGTTCGCGCGTCGCGTCGGTCTCGCCTTGGCTCATTCCCGCCGTCGGCTCGTCGAGGCAAAGGACCTTCGGCTCTGTCGCAAGTGCGATGCCGATTTCGAGATTGCGCTGCTCGCCATGCGAGAGGTTACTGGCGAGTACATCGGCCTTGTCCAGGAGACTGACGGCGGCGAGCGCAGACTCCGCTTTTTGATTGATGTCGGCGAAGCTTGCGTGATGCGCCAGCATGTTCCAGCCGTGGCGGCGCGACTGCGCCGCGATGCGGACGTTTTCCAGCGCCGAGACGTTCGGCAGGATATTGGTGATCTGATAGGAGCGCGCGATGCCTCTTTGCGAGATCGCGTTCGACTGCAGTCCGGTGATGTCTTCGCCGTCGAAGATGATGCGGCCGGAGGTCGGACGAAGTACGCCAGTCAGGCAATTAAAGAACGTGCTCTTGCCGGCGCCGTTCGGCCCGATGATGGCGCGAATCTCGTTGCGCCGAAGCTCGAAATTGACGCCGGACAACGCCGAAAGTCCGCCAAAGCGGACGGCCAACTGTTCGGTCTTGAGGATAGGCGCCGATGCCGCTCCCCGGTCTTGCGCCGGGGAGCGAGCGCCGCTCAAAGTTTCCGTACTCACTTAGGCAGAGAAGTTGCAGGCCGGCGCCACCATGGTTTTGCTTCCCGGTACCGTCTCCTTGAGATGGTAGGTGCCGCCAGAGACTTCGAAGATGAATTCCTGCGGGAAGGCCTGGTGGTCTTCCTTGCGCAAGATCTTGTCACCCTGCGGGAAGTCGTCGCCGGCTTTCAGTTCGAGGCCTTCGAGCGCCTCGATCAGCTTCATGGTGTCGTCGCGGCCCTGGAATTTCGATTTCTCCATGCCGATCTTGATGGCGTTGAGCGCTTCGTAGTTCGACTGCACGTATTTGTCCGGCAGCGGGCCGGACGGATCGACCTTGGCGAGCCGGGCTTTGGCGTCGTCGAAGAATTTGTGATGATAGGCCGTATCGAGTGGGCCCTGGAACACCGGAATGTAGCGGTTGATCCCGGTGAAGCCGTCGATCTTGTTGCCGACGGCAATCAGATTGGTCGATTCCGAAATCGAACCATCGCCGGCGAATTTATATTTCTTGGTCAGGCCGAGATCGTAAGCCTGCGTGACAATGGTGACGCCGTCCTTGCCGAAGAAGATGCCGAACAATCCGTCGAAATCACCGGAGATTTTCGACAGGAACGGCGTCATATCCGCCGTGCCGAGCGGGATGCCCGTCGTGCCTACGACTTCCCCGCCGTTCTTCTTGATCTCTGCGACATAGGCGTCGCGCGTCGACTGGCCCCAAGAATAATCGGCAAAGACGATGTGCCACTTCTTGCCTATCTTCGTCAGCGTCGGGGCAAAGGCGACCGCTTGCGCCGGCGCATAATCGAACGGCCGGAAAGTGTAGCGATTGCATTTAGTCGTCGTCAGCGTGGTGTCGAGACAGACCGTGATCATGTTGACGATTTTGGCGTCTTCCCACACCGGCATGCAGGCGAGGCAAATATTGGAGAGGAAGCCGCCGACATGGACGTCGATATTGTCTTCGTTGACGAGCTTATCGACCTTTTGCCGCGCCACCGCCGGCGACGTCTCGTCGTCGACAATCAAAAGCTCGACGGGGCGGCCGCTGATACCGCCGGAATTGTTGATGCGGTCGGCGGCCATCTGCAGACCGACCACGGCGGTTTTGCCGCCTGCGGCGCCCGCGCCGGAGAGCGGTTGCTCGGAGCCGATTTTGAAGGATTTAGCTGCGCCGAAAGCCGCCCCCCACGGCGCCGGCACCAGCATCATCGCCCCGATCGCACCGCCGCCCCAGCCGACGAAGCTACGCCGGGTGACTTTGCCGCGGTACCAAATGTCCGATGCCCACGGCTCGTTCCTCCACTGTTCGGTCATTTCCATCTCCCTCTGGAATGCGCTGAATTTGCGTGGCCATTGGCTGGCTCTGCAGGCTTTTTTCTGGCTTTCAGCAAACGCGATCTTGCCGCCGGTTTCAACCGGATTCGCAGCACCAATCGTCGCGGCGACGTGGTGCGCGAGCGGTGTTCGGTGCTAAATTGCTTTTTTTCACTGAACTGCAAGCTGAACTGCAAGTTTGCGCGTCGAGGAGTAGACGATGGGAGTGGAAAATGCCGCCGGGTTTCCAACCGGAGTTTCGGTGCGGCGCGCGATCCGGAGCAACGGCTACAGTGGACCGACGTCCGGCGTCGCTCCGGGCTTCGTGCAGGCCAACCTTGCCATTTTGCCCAAAAACTTGGCACAGGATTTCCTGCAATTCTGTCAGCGCAATCCAAAATCCTGTCCATTGATCGGTGTCGGTGCGCCCGGCGACCCGCGGGTGCCTGCGCTCGGCAACGACCTCGATATCCGCACCGACCTGCAACGCTATCGGGTCTGGAAAGACGGCGCCGTCGTCGACGAACCGCGAGACGTGACGCAATGGTGGCGCGACGATCTCGTCACCTTCGCCATCGGCTGCTCTTTTTCATTCGAACAGGCCCTGGTCGAGAGCGGCATCGAATTGCGCCACGTGACGCTCGACTGCACGGTGCCGATGTATCGCACCTCGATCGAAACCGAAGCCGCCGGCCCCTTCTACGGCCCGCTGGTGGTGTCGATGCGGCCGATGAAGCCTGCCGATGCTATCCGCGCCGTGCAGATCACGACGCGTTTTCCGTCGGTGCACGGTGCACCGGTCCATCTCGGCAAGCCGGAGATGATCGGCATCAAAGATATCGCCAAGCCCGATTGGGGCGATGCGGTGCCGATCCATGACGACGAGATTCCGGTGTTCTGGGCCTGCGGCGTCACCCCGCAATCGGTGGTGATGGCGATCAAGCCCGACTTCTGCATCACGCATTATCCCGGCGCGATGCTGGTCACCGACCGCCGCAATGTCGAATTCGCCATCATGTAAGGCGCGAACGGTGCGTGACCAATTCTCCATGGACCAAAAAGTGACAGAACAAAAACCGTTCGATCCCGCCGCTGCCGGCTGGACGCTCATCGAGAACACCGGCTTCGGTGACCGCGCCGGCCCGCTCTGGCACAAAGGCGACGCACTGTACGGCTTCCTGGCCGAGCAGAAGCACCTCAACTTCAACAATGTCGTGCATGGCGGCATGATGACGACGCTTGCCGATCAGGCGATGGGCATGACCGCGATGCGCGCCAATGGCCACAAACCGCACGCCACCATCGAGCTCAACATCCAGTTCATCGGCGCGGTGCGGCTCGGCGAATTCGCCGAAGCGCATTGCGAGGTGGTACGGGCGACGCGCTCGATCATCTTCATGCGCGCGACGACGCTGGTCGGCACGCGCGTGGTCGGCACCGCGACCGGCATCTGGAAGATTTACGGCGAGCACTAGGGTGTGCACTCATAAATGCTTGGGCCGATGTCCGCTATTGGGAGCAAAGCGGACGTGGCCCAACAAGGCCGCGATGTCTGCTTATGACCCAAAGCGGGCGTCGCCGTTCTTGCGTTTTGGTGAGCGATAGCGTCGCAAAGGCGATTGGAATTTTACGTCTGCCTATCGCCATGGCCGAGCGCACCATGACACGCGCGAAGCCTTTCGACATTGCGGTCACGTGGTTTGCGTTGCGTTTCGGCAACAGGTTGCAGCGATCGCAGGAAACGGCAGTGGAACCCACTGTCTTTGCCGCAAAACTAATTGCCCTTTCTCTACAGCTGCTTGAAGCTTAGCGGGGGCGGCGCAGCATCTAAGCGGACAGGACTTGAGGAAGGTGCGTTTCGGTCACCGCCGGCTCGGCGCGCTCTTGGCCTCATCGTCGCTTGCCGCGCTGCTGGTCGGCACCGGCGCGCCGGGGGCGTTTGCGCAATGCGCCGTCAGTCCCGGCACCAATCAACCTTCGGTCAGCAATTCCGCAGCCATCAATTGCATCAACATCAACGGCATCAACGTCACCGGCAACGTCACCAATACCAGCACCGGAACCATCACCGCGACCGGCTTCAGCCAGCCGAGCCGGACCGGCATCACCATCAACAACGCGTCGGTCGGCGGTGCCATCGTCAATGCCGGTCACATCACTGCTGCGTCCGGTACCGGCATTACCGGCAACGGCATCTTCGTCACCAATAACGCCAGTGTGTCTGGCGGCATCAGCAACAGCGGCACGATCGTGGCGCCGAGCGGTAACGGCATCGTCGTCGGCGGCACTTCATTCAATACCGGCCCGAATACGATCTCGACCTTTGCCGGCGGTATCAGCAACAGCGGCATGATCGCGACGGAGGACATTAACGGGTTCATCTCCAGTAGTGGCATCGTCGTCGGCGGCACTGCACGCTCTGCCGGCTCCGTTACGATCTCGACCTTTGCCGGCGGCATCAGCAACAGCGGCACGATCTCGGCGGCCGTTAGCGACTCGCTCGAGTTGGGCGAAAGCGGCATCGTCGTCGGCGGGAATGTACGCTCTGGCGGCTCGATTACGATCTCGACCTTTACTGGAGGCATCAGAAACAGCGGCACGATTTCGGCGAACCTCAATGGCATCTTCGTCGGTGGGGTTGAATCGCGTAGCGGCACCATTACCATCTCGACCTTTGCCGGCGGCATCAGCAACAGCGGCACGATCGTGGCGGGCTCTGGCGTCGTCGTCGGCGGCAGGGCAATCCCTGGCGGCTCCGTTACGATCTCGACCTTTGCCGGCGGCGTCGCCAACAGCGGCACGATCTCCGCCGGCAACAGCGGCATCGTCGTCGGCGGCCTTGCAGGTACTGGCGGCTCCATTACGGCCTCGACGTTTACCGGCGGCATCAGCAACAGCGGCGCGCTCTCGGCGGCAGTCGGTAACGGCATCGTCGTCGGCGGCGAAGGAGCCCTGGGGGGCTCCGTTACGATCTCGGCCTTTGCCGGCGGCATCGCCAACAGCGGCGCGCTCTCGGTGGCAGTCGGTAACGGCATCGTCGTCGGCGGCGTTGCCTTCGAGTTTGGCTTCATTACGATCTCGACCTTAGCCGGCGGCATCAGCAACAACGGCACGATCGCGGCGGGCTCTGACGGCATCGTCGTCGGCGGCACTGCAGGCGATCACGGCTCCATTACGATCTCGACCTTTGCTGGCGGCATCAACAACTCGGGCACGATCTCCGCCGGCAGCAACGGCATTGTCGTCGGCGGCACTGCACGCTCTGGCAGCTCCATTACGATCTCGACCTTTGCCGGCGGCATCAGCAATTCCGGCACGATCTCGGCAGGCAGTGCCGGCATATTTGTCAATAACGTTGCCACCTTCACGGGCGCGATCAGTAACTCAGGCATGATCACCGGCGCGACGGGCATCGTGATCGGCAGCGGGGTGACCTTCGCCGGCGGCGCCATCGTCAATACCGGCACGATTATCGGCACCGACGGCACCGCGATCAATGCGAGCGCCGCCACGAGCCCGGTCACCATCGACATCGAGGGAGGCGCCATCACCGGCAACATCGTCGGCGCCGGCACGACGAGCGGCGACACGGTGAACTTCGCCCCCGGCAACGGCAGCTTCGCCTATTCCAACACGATTTCCGGGGTGCAGTCCGTCAATATCAATTCCGGCACGCTGTTCGACAGCGGCGCGATCACGGCGGGCGGCGTCGTGGTCAATTCCGGCGGCACCTTGGCACCCGGCCTGCCGAACGCCATCGGCACATTGACCATCGCCGGCAATCTGACGTTTACTTCAGGCGCCGATTACGAAATCCAGTTAACGCCCGGCGCACACGCCTCCGCCACGGTGGCCGGCAATCTCGTGCCCGGCGGCGGTACCGTGGAGTTGGCGCCGTCCGGACCGTTGGGGACGCATTATTCGGCGTCGACGTTCTCGATCCTGACCTATGGCGGCACGCTGACCGGAATCTTCAATCCGACCGTCGCCTATGTGGGCGCGGTACAGCTCAGCACGAGTCCGACGATCAGCTACATCGCCGATAATGTCGATCTGTCCTACGGCAACGCCTATCTCGACCTGCCGACGCCGCCCGGCGCCAACCAGAACCAGCAGAACGTCATCAACGGCATCAACAACGGAATTCTTGCCGGCGACACTGTCCCCGCCGGCTTCCAGCAACTTACCAATCTTAGCGGCGCGGCGTTGCTTGACGCCTATTCGCACCTCGACGGCGAGAGCAATACCGGCGCCAGCACCAGCACCTTCCAGCTGTTCAACGCCTTCTTCAATTTGCTCTCCGACATGGCGCTGGGCACCGGCGGCGGCAGCGGGGCCAGCCCGGGCAACGGGGCGACCGGCTTCGCCGAGCCCGATGATGCGTTCCCGCCGGAACTGGCGCTCGCCTATAACCGAGTATTGAAGAAGAACACCGCACAGCAGTCCTCGCCACGAAGCTTCGACCAGCACTGGACCGCGTGGGGTTCGGCCTATGGCGGAGGGGCGAGTTACAACGGCAATGCCGCGATCGGCTCCAATAATCTCACCGCCAGCGACTTCGGCTTTGCCGGCGGCATGGACTATCACGCTGCGCCGGATCTCAAGCTCGGCTTTGCGCTCGCCGGCGGCGGCACCAACTGGAGCTTGGCGCAAAATCTCGGCACCGGAAGGAGCGACGCGCTGCAGATCGCCGGCTACGGCATTAAGCATTTCGGGCCGTTGTATTTCACGGCAATGGCGGCGTTCGGCAATTCGTGGATCACCACCAACCGGATCGCCGCTTTCGGCGACCAGTTGCGCGCCAAGTTCGACGGCCAGAGCTATGGGCTGCGCGGCGAGAGCGGCTATCGCTTTGCGGTGACGCCGGCTTCGGGGATCACACCTTACGCGGCGATCCAGACCCAGTGGTTCCACGCGCCGGGCTATTCGGAAACCGATCTCAGCGGCGGCGGCTTCGGGTTGGCGTTCAACGCGCAGACGTCGAACGATACTCGCAGCGAACTGGGTGCGCGCGCCGATGACCTGATGACCATCAACGACATGCCGCTGATCTTGCGCGCGCGCGTGGCATGGGCGCACGATTGGGTGAGCAATACCGCGCTCGGTGCCGTATTCCAGACGCTGCCCGGCGCGGCGTTCACGGTCAACGGTGCGGCGGTGCCCGCCGACTCCGCGCTGGTCTCCGCCGGCGGTCAATTATTCTTCAGCCCGAACTGGTCGATAGAAGGTAGATTCGACAGCGAGTTCGCCTCCACCGCACAGACCTACGCAGGCACTGGAACGCTGAAATATTCCTGGTGAGCAAGTCATCTCCCTGACATCGCGATGTCGGCCATTGGCTCGTTGCCTACCTCAACCAATCATCGGCCGACTTATGATTCGCCACTTCTGGGTTTGGCACGAAGCGGACATGACACGATGTCAGACTGATGTCGCTATTGGAGGTAAAGCGGACAATCCTGAATTTACGAGTACGCGGCCCTTAGATCACGCTCTAAATTTCTCCAGCGTGCCGCCCTTCATCACCGAACCCGGCAGCGGATGGCCGACGACGTCTTCCGCCAGTTTCGCGCATGCGATCAGTGCGTCGAGGTCGATGCCGGTGTCGATGCCAAGCTCGTGGCACATAAAAACCAGGTCTTCGGTGCAGACATTGCCGGCCGCGCCTTGATGGCCGGCGAATGGACAGCCGCCGAGCCCCGCGACGGCGGAATCGAAGCGCGTTACGCCCATTTCAAGGCCGGCATAGGCATTGGCGATCGCAAGTCCGCGGGTGTCATGCAGATGCAGCGCGAAATTGAGATTGGGCCAGTGTTCGCGTAGCTCTCCAAGCACGCGCTTGATCGACAGCGGGCTGGCCCAGGCCATGGTGTCGGCAAGCGTGATGTATTTGAGCGTCACGCCGTGCTCTGTTGCGACATCGAGGATTTGCTGCACCAGTGCGATCACGTTTGCGACCGGAATATCGCCTTGGAAATTGCAGCCGAACGCCGCCATGATGCTGCCGCGCTCGACCGGAATGCCGGCGGCTTTATACATCTCGACGATGGCATGCTGGCCGGCGAGTTGTTGCGCAGCATTGCGGTTCTGATTGCGGATCGAGAATTTTTCCGACGCGCATAGCTGGATGGTGCCGGTATTGGTCAGCCGGTCGTCGAAACCGAGCGCACGCTGGAAGCCTTTTTCATTGAGCCACAGCGCCGTGTAGTCGACGTTGTCTTTGCGCGTGATGCCGCGGACCACGTCCTCGGCATCCGCCATGCCCGGTACGTTTTTCGGATTGACGAAAGACACGATCTGAATGCGATCAATTCCGGTTTGCGACAGCGCGTCGATCAGTTCGATTTTGCGCGCGGTCGGGATCGCGCCCATCTCGATCTGAAAGCCCTCGCGCGGGCCTTCTTCGGTGATGTGAACGCGACACGGCAGATCGCTCATTGAACTTCTCCGGCTGCAATGACGCCGTTCTTCACAAGCTTGCCGATTTCCTCGGCTGCAAGGCCAAGTTCGGCAAGGATTTCGCTTGTGTGTTCGCCGATCGCCGGCGCCTGGCGGCGCAGCGCGAAATCGTGGTCGCCGACTTCAAGCGGTAGTCGGGGTATTTTGGCGCGCCGATCGTTAGGGAATGCGATGTCGAGCATGCGGCCGCCGGCATTGAGCTGCGGATCGTCGAACAGGTCGCCTGGCTTTGCGACCGGCGCGAAGGGAATATCGATGCGGTCGAACACTTCGGCAAGCGCGGCAAGCCTATGCCGGCTGACGATCTCGGCGGCGATCGGACGGATAGCGGCCCGTTCACGCACCCGGTCTTCATTGGTCCTGTAAGCCGGGTTCTGTAAAAGATCGGTGCGCTCGAAATGCGCGCAGAAGCGCTGCCACTGGCCATTGCTCGTCAAGCCGACAAAAATTTGCTCGCCGTCGGCGGTTTCGAAAGGCTCGTAGATCGCCCAGGCGCCATCGCGCGAGGGCATTGGCGGCATCGGCTTGCCGGTCACCACCTCGCCGGCCATGTGCTGCATCATCAGAAACGATGTCGATTCATAGAGCGCTGATTTCACCTGCTGGCCGCGGCCGGTGTGCTCGCGTTCGCGCAATGCCGCCTGCACGCCGATCACGGCGAACATGCCGCCCATGATGTCGACCACGGACGCGCCAGCGCGCAACGGCCGGCCGGGCGGTCCGGTCATGTAAGCGAGCCCGGCCATGAACTGTACGATCTCGTCGAGCGCTGGACGATGCTCGTAAGGTCCACTGAGAAAACCTTTCAGCGCGCAATAGATCAGCCGCGGATTGAGCTTCGATAATGCCTCACAGCCGCAGCCGAGCCGGTCCATAGTACCGGGCGCGTAATTCTCAAGAAGCACGTCGGCCGTTTGCACAAGCCGGTGCAATAGCGCCCGGCCGGTGTCGGATTTCAGATCGACAGCGAAGCTGCGCTTGTTGCGGTTGAAGGTCGCGAAGAAACCTGCGGCAAAGCCGTAAAGCCTTCGCGTGTGGTCGCCATGAACCGGTTCGATCTTGATCACATCGGCGCCGAGATCGGCGAGGATCAGGCCGGCCGACGGCCCCATGATGGTGTGACAAAATTCGAGTACCCGGATGCCGGCAAGCGGCAAGTCGGCACTTGTATTCGGATCGGCGTTCGGCATGTTTCCCGGCATGCTCTAATGTAGGCCGGCAGAACCAGGCATGACAATTTGCGGAGGGGACTTTGAAAAAATCATTCGTACGCGGCGTGCACGCGCAAACGCGGGCCTATTCGCCGGCGGTAATCACCGAGGGCGCTGCCAAGACGATATGGCTCGCCGGCCATACCGGCGCGGTGGACGATGCCGGCAAATCGCTTGCCGGCGATTTTGATGCGCAGTGCCGGCAGACCTTCCGCAATATTGAAAAGACGCTACGCGAGGCTAATGCCACGCTTGCCGATCTTGTGACCATGACGGTGTTTCTGATCGACGCGCGGCACACCACGCGCATGACCGAGCTACGCACTGAAATCTTCGGCAAGGATTTTCCGGGAAGCGCCGCGATCACGGTCGCGGGCTTTGCGCGTCCGGAAATGCTGATCGAAATTCAAGGGATCGCGGTGATAGCGGCCTAGAGCATGATCCGGAAAAGCGGAAGCCGGTTTTCCGAAAAGATCATGCTCCACTAAAATTTGCGCTAGCGGCGCGGCGGTCCACCGGGTGGGGGAGGCGGCATGGTTGGCGCATTGCCGCCAAGCGCTGCTGGATCTAGCGGACGGCGCAAGAGGGTGGCGCGCAGCATCTCGCCGCGTGCTGACGGCTGTATCGGTTTCGGCGCGCCGTAAGACGCCGGCAGCGCCGGCACGGTCGGTGGCGACGATTGAGCGATCACCTTCTGCAGGGTCTGGGTGTCGGCGGCGACTGACGGAGCGTGATCGAAGCCGTCATTGTCGCGGCGATTGGACGCCGTGGCGCTGCGCCAGCGCTCGATCACCATCGGAATCAGATCGCGGTCGAGTTTGACACCGGCGTCGGAGCGGGTGTCGCCCATGGCCTCGCTGTTCGGCCGCTGGCCGGCCGGCAATTCGGCAAAGCTCATCCGTGTCGGCAAAGCGACGCCAGGGCCAAAAGTAAAAGCTTCGCGAGTCGCGAGCGACGGAATGAAGGACAGCAAATTCGCCGCCGCATCGGATGCCGCGGAGCGCACCAGCGCCTGGTCGCGATCGTTCGACAGCCGCATCACGAACAGCGTCGAGCATTGCGAAATGATGGTCGGATCGATTTCCGCCGGCCGCTGCGTGACGAGACCCAGGAACACGCCGTATTTACGACCCTCTTTGGCGATGCGCGACAGCGCACGCCGCGTCGGCCCGAAGCCGATCTTGTTGTCGGCCGGCGCGTAACGATGTGCTTCCTCGCAGACGAAAAGGAGTGGAGCGACGCCGTCGCTCCACAGACCGAAATCGAAGGCCATGCGGCAGAGCACCGACACCACCGAGTCGACGACTTCGGCCGGGAAGCCGGCGAGCTGCATGATGGTCATCGGCTTGCCGTTCGGCGGCAGCCGGAACAATTGGCACAGCGTCTCCGCCATGGTGTCGCCGCCGATATTGGCGTTCTCGAACATGAAGGAGTAGCGCGGGTGATTGCGGATCTGCTGAATCCGCGAGATCAGCTTGTGATAGATCATCCGCGACGAGCGGTTTTCCAGTTTGCCCATCTGCTCGTCGAGAAGCCCGATCAGATCCTCGATGCGATAGGGGACCGGCGTATCGGCGGTGAAGCCGCAGTCGCGCGGATCGCGCTTCTTGGCAGCGAGACGGTCATTGCCGCCGTTGCGGTATTGCAGATAGGCGGCTTTCGCCAGCGGAATGGCTTCCGACAGAATCTCGACTTCTTCGGCGACGCCGGGGCGTCCGCCGAAAAACGCGTCGACGATTTCCTCGAAATTGAACAGCCAGAACGGCAGGCGCAGATTGCGCGGATTGAGCACCTGCGCCTTGTCGGCAAAGCAGCGGCCGTATTCGTTGTGCGGATCGACCAGGAAGATGCGTAGATTGGGCCTGGTATCGAGAATCTTCTGCAGGATGACGGCGACGCCGCTCGATTTGCCGACGCCCGTGCTGCCGACGATGGCGAAATGCCGGCTCACCAGAAGGTCGATATCGATATGGACGTTGACGTTCGGATTCTGCTGCAACAGGCCGATGTCGACATGGCTGGCGCTCGGGTTGCCATAGATCATGCGCAACTCAGCATCGGTCAGCATCAGTGCCGCATCGCCGATATTCGGATATTCGGCAACGCCGCGGTCGAAGCGCGGCGTGCCATTGATATTGCGGATTTCGCCGATCAGGTCGATCTGCGCGACTTTCTGGAACGCTTGGCCGGGGCCGCCGCCGGCGCGTTCGCCTATCTCGGTGATCAGGCCGACGATCAAGGTCTTGCCAGTCGTCACCGCCATAAATTTACCGACGGTGGCGCTGACACTGCCCGGCGTGCGCGGGCCGAGTTCAACGGTCGCGCTCGATCCGGTGATGCCGACGACGCGGCCAAACGCTTCAGGCGCGCTTGCGCGCATATGGGGTGCTGCTATCGCGTCCATGATCAACAGAAATTGTTACGCCGAACCCGCCATTTTTGTTGATTGACAATAACACAGAGCACTTGCGTGCTTCTTAACGGGACGAAATGAGCTTTAGTTAATCGTGCGCTTCATACGAAAAATGCATGCTAAATACCCACGTTTCAACACGGCTTCATCAATCGGAAACCGTGAATCCAAGTCTAATGCGTCAAGCGATTTTCTGCATGCGTCAGGCGCTTTTGCTGCGCGCGTCATTAATCGTGCGCCACAGCACTTCCGGCGTCGCCGGCATGGTGACGTGGGTAACGCCAAGGACCGAGAGCGCATCGACCAGCGCGTTCGCCACCGCCGGCATGGCGCCAACGCAACCAGCTTCGCCCGCGCCTTTGACGCCAAGAAGATTGGTCTTGGTCGGCACCGGATTGCTGTCGACGTGGAATGCGGTGACGTCGGTCGCGCGCGGCATGGCGTAGTCCATGAACGAGCCGGTGAGGATCTGGCCTTCCGCATCGAATTTGATGTCTTCCATCAAGATTTGGCCGATGCCTTGGACGATGCCGCCATCGATTTGGCCGTGCAGCAGCAGCGGATTGATCACCGTGCCGACGTCGTCGACGACGTGGTAGTTCACGATCTCGACGGTGCCGGTTTCTTCATCGATCTCGAGTTCGCAGACATGCACGCCGTTCGGATAAGCGGCGCGCGTGCCGCTATAGATCGCCTTCTCGATCAAACCTGGCTCAAATCCATCGGGCAGGTTTTTCGGTTCGAGCGAGGCCTTGGCGACTTCTTTGATGGTCAGCGTCTGATTGGTCTTTTTGCTCGAGAATAGGCCTTCATGGAAATTGATATCGGCGGGATCGAGCTTGAGCATTTTTGCCGCGATCGCCTTGCCTTTGATCTCGATCTTGTCGGCGGCCATGGTAAAAGCGGAGCTTGAAAACGCCGCCGAGCGCGAGCCGCCGGTGCCTTCGGCGAAGAACACCTGGTCGGTATCGCCTTGGATATAAGTCACTTCATACGGGTCGAGCCCGAGCCGGTCACAGACAACTTGCTTGAACGCGGTCTCGTGACCTTGGCCTTGATTGATACTGCCGGAAAAGATCGAACATGAACCGGTCCGGTCGAATCTGATCTCGGCGCCTTCGAGGCCCGCGGCTGCCGAGCGCTCGATGGTATTGGAGAAACCAAAGCCGCGCAGCTTGCCGCGCTTCTTCGCTTCGGCGCGGCGCCTCTCGAAACCTTTCATGTCGGCGGCTTCGAGCGCCAGATCCATGTTCTTTTCGAACTCGCCGCAGTCGTAAGTGAAAGTGACGCTGGTCTTAAACGGCATCGCGCTTACCGGAATGGTATTGCGGCGGCGCAATTCCGCGGGGTCGATGCCGAGTTGATCGGCGGCAAGATCGACCATGCGTTCGATTACATAGCCGGCTTCCGGCCGGCCGTTGCCGCGATAGGGTCGTACCGGCTGGGTGTGTGTGAACACAGCGATGGCTTCGACATGCGACGCCGGCGTGCGATAGACGCCGGCGAGCGTGCCGAGATTGCCGGTGAAGGCCTGCATGCCAACTTGAAAATAAGCACCGATGGCGGCGACGACCGTGGCGCGGAAGCCGAGGAAATTGCCGTCTTTGTCGAGCGCAAGCTCGGCGTCGGTGAAATTGTCGCGCGCTTGTGCGTCACAGAGAAACGACTCCGACCGCGTCGCTACCCATTTCACCGGGCGGCCGGTCATTTTTGCCGCGCACAAAACAAGAGCGACTTCATTGTAGACAGCCGACTTCATGCCGAAGCTGCCACCGATATCGCCGCAGACGACACGGATCTTGCTGTCGGGGACTTTCAGAACATGTTGCGACAGCTCGGTCTGAAAGACATTGGTCCGCTGCAGTGTCGTGTAGATGGTGAAGCGGCCCTCGATGGGCTCGAACAGGCCGATGCAGCCACGCGGCTCCATGGTCGCGGCGGTGACGCGGTTGATGTCGAAATGCTGTTTGACGATGTGGTCCGCGCGCACAAAGGCCGCGTCGGTCGCCGCCTTGTCGCCCTCGACCTGAATGAAGCCGATATTGTTCGGACAATCGTCCCACACCAGCGGCACGCCGCGTTGGATCGCTTCACCGGTTGCAACGATAGCCGGTAGCGGCTCGTATTCGACCTCGATCAGTTCGGACGCGTCGGCCGCCTGGAAATAGGTCTCGGCGACGACAAAGGCGACATAGTCGCCGATCATCCGTACCCGGTCCTCGGCCAGCGCCGGATAGCGCGGCCGGTAGCCCGGCGTATCGCCGCGGCGCTTGAGCCCGCCGGGGACCGGCAGGTCGCCGAAGCCGGCGGCCTTGTAGTCGGCGGCGGTGATGACGGCGAGTACACCGGGCGCCGCTTTGGCGCGGGTCGTGTCGATGGAAAGAATGCGGGCATGGGCATGCGGCGAGCGGAGCACATAGCCGATGGCCGTGCCGGGAAAGACCATGTCGCTGACATAGCGCCCGCCGCCTTTGACCAGCCTCGGATCCTCAAAACGCGGCACCGGCTGGCCGACGGCAAATTCACCCATGGTCTTTTCCTATTTCCCGCTCATTGCCGATCGCCATCGGCAAAGCTGGTTGAATGCCCTTGATTGGGCACTTTCAGAGACATGCCCGGCGCAAATCCATAAGAAATGGCCGGGCATCACTGGACGGTGAGCGTCTTTAGCATCGCGCCTGCCGGGGCTTCAATCGGTCCCGAGTCGGTTGTATCCTTTGCCTTATGGTGCCGACATTCGAAACCGCCCTGCGGGAGCGCGCCGAAGCGATGGCGGGCGCCTGCACGCGTTGCGGCAAATGTGTCGAAGTCTGTCCCGCGACCGAGGCCGCTGGCCTTTCGGCCGGAGAGCGCGCTGATCCGGTGGCCGTGATCGGCGGCATTATCGGTATCATCAAGCATGGCGCCGGCAATGATGCGGCCCGCAAATGGGCGGCCGGTTGCCTGCTGTCAGGCGAATGCGTCAAAGCGTGCGACTACGGCGTCAATCCGCGCTTTCTTCTCTACATGGCGCGGATCGAAATGGCGCATCAGAAAGACACCGCGCAAGCCGAGCGCAAAAACGGCATCGAGACCTTCCGTAAAGTCGCGCATGAGGTCTCGCATATTTCCAAGCTGCAGCTCGACGACACTTTATTGGCCCGGCTCGGGCAAGGTGCTCAGAGTGCCGCGCGATCGCCGCGCGCCGACGGAGCTAAACCCGATTTCGTCTTTTACACCGGCTGCAATGTGCTCAAGACGCCGCATATCGCGCTGCTCGCACTCGACATCATGGACGCGCTCAGTATCACCTATGACGTGATGGGCGGACCGACGCATTGCTGCGGTATCGTGCAGATGCGGACGGGCGACGTCGCAACTTCCGGCCGCGTCGCCGACCACACGATCGATAAGCTCACGCAGAGCAATACCGGGCAGGTGGTGTCGTGGTGTCCGTCCTGTCAGGTGCAATTCACCGAGACGACGCTGCCGACCATCGAAAAGACCCGCGGCGCCAAGCCGTTCGAGATGACGCCGTTCACGCTGTTCATTCATAAGCGGCTCGACAGACTGCGGCCGATGCTGCGCGAACGCGTGCCCTTGCGCATCGCGCTGCACCGGCATCCCGGCGTGCATGGCGTGGTCGAGGCGGCGGAAGAGATTTTGCGCGCCGTGCCCGGCATCGAGATCGTCGATCTGCAGCAGCCGGCGGTTGGGCTGCAAAGCAACAATCTGCGTATGCTGCCAGCTTATCGCCGACAATTGCAGGAACAGGAGCTTGCCGCAGCGGAGACCGCCAGCATCGACGCGCTGGTTGCGGTCTATCACTCCGATCATCGCGAATTATGCGCCCATGAACGCGACCATCCGTTCCGCATCGTGAATATCTATGAGATCGTCGGCGCCAGCATGGGCCTGCATTACGACGATCATTTCAAGCGCATGAAGATGATGCAGGATGCGGATGCGATCATGGCCGACTGCCAAGACGTGATCAAAGAGCGCGGCCTCGATCCGGCGAGCACACGGCTTGCCATCCAGGCAATGCTCGCCGAGCAGCCTGCGCCGCTGCGCGGCTAGCGGAATAAGGCCGACTCTTTCGTCCGAATACAACCAGGTGGAAAATGCGCGCGGTCTGCGCTATGCGCGAGTGGCGGCTCGACCGCCCCACGGCCAGTTCACCACATTCGAACAGTACAATGCCCACCAGATCAAAACCGGCTGAAACGCCAGCCGCGGTGCGTGATACCACCACGTGTCCGGAATAGGCGGCAAGACGATGTGGTCCAAGGCGTGTTTGAAGTTGGCGGGCCAGACGCATAACGCGTAAAGTGCGAGCATAATTCCCGCCAGCCGCCTGAGACCAGGCGTCAGTAGGCTTATTGCTCCAGCGATTTCACAAAGGCCTGTGACGATCACGACAGCTTGGGCGTGCGGCACCCATCCCGGAACGATGGGAAGAAACGCATCAGAATGTACGACATGCAAGATGCCGGCGATCAGATAGAAGGCCGACATCATCAGGCGCATGAGACGGCGTGTGCCATTCATAAGAATAATCCCAAGCTTGGCACGCTCAAAGCGGACATCGGGCCAATGGATCGCCTTCCGCTTTAAATGGAAACCTCGGCGGAGCGCTTGCTACTCTGCTCCGCCGGAGCTTTTTGGATCAGTTCGGCATCAACACCTTGTCGACGACCATGATCACGCCATTGCTCTGCATGACGTCGGCGATCGTCACTTTCGCGGTATTGCCCTTTTCATCCATGACCATCAGGTCCTTGCCGCTGCCGGTAACCGTCAGCTTGTCGCCCTGAACCGTCTTAAGCTCGGTTTTGCCGCCACCCTTTTGGATATCGCGATCGAGTGCTTCGGAATCGAGGCGACCCGGAACGACGTGATACGTCAAAACTTTGTCCAGAGTCTTTTTGTTCTCAGGCTTCAGCAGTGTGTCCACCGTTCCCGCAGGCAAAGCGGAAAAGGCTTTATTGGTGGGAGCAAAAACGGTGAACGGCCCTTTGCCTTCAAGTGTGTCGACAAGACCGCCGGCCTTGACCGCGGCCACGAGAGTCGTGTGATCTTTTGAATTTACGGCGTTTTCAACGATGTTCTTGCTCGGATACATCGCCGCGCCGCCAACCATCGGATTATCCGCAAGTGCGGGGCCGGCGAATGTAAACGCTACCAGGGCGGTAGCAGCCAAAAGTTCGATCTTTCTCATGGGATTGTCACTCCTTGGTATCACCAAATATCGGACGTCATTTCCCCGATGTGGCTTACAAATAAGACGAACGAGCCTGGCAACTGGATCAGAAATCGAAAGAATAAATTGCGCGCGACGATAAAAGGTGAAGGTACGAAGCAGGGGATGAATAGTTTCACGATGACGATATTTTTATTGGGATGCACGCATTAACCGATACCATTGCCGATCGGCGCGTGAATGCAGTCGTTTATCCAGTCGTGAAGGTGGCCGGGCGGTAGCGACATCCGGAAGAGGCGCTCAAGCTTCGGGGTGAGATATCGCTCTGCCCATCAGACCTACTTCAGTCTCGCTGTAAAATTGTTAGCTGCTTTCGGATCGGCGACGGGAACCGCCGTCTTAGCCCGACGTTAGGCCAGCGCCGTGATGCGCTTTACCACGAATTGCTGGTTGCTACTTCGCGATGCCGCCGTCGCCTGGTCGGATCATAAAGATGCGCGCCAGGGCGCTGCGCTTGCGTATTACTCGGTGTTCTCGTTCGGCCCGGTGATCGTGATTGCCATCGCGGTCGCCGGCTTTGTTTTTGGCGAGGATGCCGCACGCGGTGAGGTCGATGCGCAGTTGAGCGGTCTGCTCGGCGGGCCGGCCGCGAGTGCGCTCGACGCCATGCTGACGGGAGCCAACAAGCCAACACAAGGCGTGATCGCAACCGCGCTCGGAACGGCCATCCTACTGTTCACCGCCGTCGGCGTCGTCGTTCAACTCAAAGACGCCTTCAATATCGTCTGGGACGTCGACACGAAAAAGGTCAGCGGATGGTGGCAATTCATCCGCGAATATCTCGTTTCGATCGCCGCTATTGTCGCGCTCGGCTTTCTGTTGTTGACGTCGTTATTATTTACGGCGGCGCTATCGGCCGCGGGAAAATATTTCGACGGCCAGTTGCCGTCAGGGGCGATGCAAATCATTGGCTCTGCCGTTTCGTTTGTGACTATCACCTGCTTGTTCGCGATGATGTTCAAATGGTTGCCGGACACGCCAGTCGATTGGCGCGATGTATGGGTGGGCGCAGCGATCACTGCGGCGCTGTTCGAAATCGGCAAGCTCGCGATCGGTATCTATATCGGCCACCAAGCGCTGGATTCGACCTACGGCGCCGCGGCTTCGCTCGTCGTGTTGCTGATCTGGGTTTATTACTCGTCGCAAATTCTGTTGTTCGGCGCTGAACTCACTCATGCTTATGCCGGATTACGCCGGCACTTAGACAAGGCCGAGTAATCTCAATCGGACGCGATATTGGCGTCTTTGATCATCTTGCCCCAACTGACGAGTTGCTCCTTGATGTAATCGCCGAGTTCGCCGGGCGTCGAAGAAAACGCCTCGAAGCCGACATTGCGGAATTTCTTCTGCGCGTCGGGACTGTCGATGATCGGGCGCAGCGTCGTGTTGAGTTTCATAACGACTTCGGGCGGCGTGCCCGCCGGCGCGACGAGGCCGGCCCAAGCATCGATATTGAAGCCCTTGATTCCAGCCTCATTCATGGTTGGCAGGTCGGGGAATAGCGTCGAGCGCTTGATCCGTGTCACCGCAAGCGCCCGCACCTGGTTCGACGCGATATGCGGTATGGCGACCGTAAAATCGGAGAACATCATCGAGACCCGGCCGGCGATCACGTCCGCGATAGCCTGCGGCGTACTTTTGTACGGCACATGCAGCATGTCGATGCCGGCCCATTTCTTCAGGGTCTCGCCGCCGACAATGCCGGCGGTGTTCCCGCTGGCAAAGGAGAGCTTGCCGGGATTGGCCTTGGCGTAGGCGACGAGTTCCTTGACCGAGTGGATCGGCAATTGAGGATTAACCACCAGCATCAGAGTGAAGCTGCCGACCCGCGTCACCGGCACGAAATCCTTCACCGGATCGTAGCTTGCGTCCTTATGCAGGAACGGATCGGCGGACAGCGGCGAATTGGTCGCCATCAGCAACGTATAGCCGTCCGGCGCTGTGTGATGGACATAAAGCGCTGCAAGCGCGCCGTCAGCACCCGGCCGATCATCGATCACGATCGGTTGCTTGAATGTATCGCCCAACGGATCGGCGATGATACGGCAAATCGTGTCACTGGCGCTGCCGGGGCCGAACACGGCGACGATGGTGATCGGCCGTGATGGAAAATCTTCGGCCCAAACTGTTGCGCTGATGGCCACCATGGCAAGCGTCGCCACGGCGAATGCATAAAGCTTTCGCATGCGTGATCCTCCCGACGATCCCGCGGGCTTTGCCGCAATGTTTTTTATTGGCACCGGCGCCCTGCACCGGGCGCTCTGTGGGCCAAGGATAACAGATCGTGGGCGGTTGCGTCAGCGTCTCGTTGCGACCGAACCGCGCGCTGAAACGTCCGTCATCGCTCATTCCCGTGGAAGCGGGAATCCAGCGTTTGTGGTGCTGGGTACCTGCTTTCGCGGGAACGAGCGGATGGAGACGGCCTACCGGATGAACGTGCCCTTGCGCAGTTCGGAAAATGCCTGCTGCAATTCGGCTTGGCTGTTCATCACGATCGGGCCGTGCCAAGCGACGGGTTCTTCGATCGGCTTGCCGGACACAAGCAGAAAACAAATGCCCTGGTCGCCGGCCTGCACGGTGACTTGGTCGCCGCAGTCGAACAAAACTAGCGAGCGATCGCCGGCTGGTTCGCGTACGACAGTTTCGTTGATGCCGTCGGTTTTCTCGGTCAGCACGCCGCGCGGCGCGGAGGCCGCCTGGAAATCGCCCGAGCCCTCGAACACATAGGCAAAGGCATGCCGTTCGGTCTCGACCTTCAAGGTCTTGCGCTTGCCGGGCGGCACCGAGACGTCGAGGTAGCGCGGATCGGCGGCAACGCCTTCGACCGGACCGCGCTTGCCCCAGAAGTCGCCGCAGACCACTCGCACTTTGGTGCCGTCGTCATCGACAACCTCCGGAATTTCCGCGGACTTGACGTCCTGATAACGCGGCGCCGTCATTTTCAACGATGACGGCAGATTGGCCCAGAGCTGGAAACCGTGCATGCGGCCGGCGGTGTCACCTTTCGGCATTTCCTGATGCATGATGCCACGACCGGCGGTCATCCATTGCACGTCGCCGGATTGCAGATTGCCGCGATTGCCGAGACTGTCGCCGTGGTCGACGCTGCCGGCCAAGACATACGTGATGGTCTCGATGCCGCGATGCGGATGCCACGGAAATCCGGCGAGATAATCGTCGGGCCGGTCGTTGCGGAAGTCATCGAGCAGTAAAAATGGATCGAAGTCGGAGGTGTTGCCGAAACCAAAGGCCCGGCGCAGCTTCACGCCCGCGCCTTCCATGGTCGGCTTTGACTTGATGATGCTTTTGACGGGTCGGATCGACATGGTGTTCTCCTTGTCCCGCAAGTCTTTCTGGCAAATCTTTCTGGAAAGTCTTTTGGAAAGTCTTGCCCCGAAAGGTTGGATTGCTTGCAGCCAAAATGGGGCAGGCCGCAGCGGGAACAAGAAGGCACACTCTTGATACTAGCCGGGGTTAGGGCAGGGTCATCATCCCAGTCCAGAACTGTTCCTTGTCGCCGACGTCGACATCGTATTTGCGCACGAAACTCAGCCTGCCGTCATCGGCGATGCGCATCAGCGAGATACCCGCCGGCATCGTGCCGTCGGCAGCCGATAGAATGCTGGCGACGACCAGCAGGCGGCCCGATGGATCGATGCCGAAGGTGCGCAATTGGATGCCGCGACCGTCGAGATTTTGCAGATGCTTCGGTTCGCCGGTTGCCGGATCGATGGCAAATACCGCGACGCTGTTTTCTCCGCCCGGCGCGATCTTGCGCGCGCCTCGACCGGACGCCGGAAAGGTTCGGTTGGTTATGTAAACAAACTTGCCATTCGGGTGGACATGGATCGCGCCAGTGCCTTGCGGCGACGTGGAAGCAGGATCGGTCAGCGTGTCTCTAATGAAGCTTGGCTCGCGCGCCAGGCCGGTCGCGTCGTCAAGCTTGTAGACATAGAGCTTGTTTTGCCGCTCGACCGAAACGAAAGCCAATGGCGCGGCCGGGTGAAAATCGAGATGGCGCGGCCCGAAGCCGAGGCCGTTGCCGGGCGCAATCGACGCGAGGTTGCTCAGCACGCCATTGTCGAAGCGAAACGTTTTGATCGCACCGGGATCTTCGGCCTCGCCTTCGCCGGCGTTGTTGCCGCGGGTCACCAGCATCACGGTGCGGTTATCGGGCGCCACAAGAACCTGATGCGCGAAAATCCCGGTGTCGAGTGTGTTTGGTTGCATGATCGCCGCGCCAATCGTGCCGTCGGCATTTATGGGATGTACGGTGATGTTGCTCGGGGCGTTATAGGCGATGAACAAAAACGCGCCTTTGGCGTCGAGGCTGATGTGGATCGGCCGCGACGGCAACAACACCGGGTCGCCGTGTGGCCGCAGTGCGCCACTTGCCGAATCGATGATCAGCGCATTGGCGTAATGTTTGTCGCCGGCAATTCCCGGACCGCCGGTGCTCGACACGACATAGAGGAAGCGCCGCGACGGATGTGGCCAGGCATATTGGATATTGGCCGGCAGCGTTACGGCCGAGCGCTTGGTCAGCGCCGCACCTTCGACATCAATATCGTAAAGCGCGAGCGCCGGTCCGACGCTGGCGTAGTAAACCGTCTTTGCTGACACGGGCCTGGCTCCTGGAAAGAAAGTGGCAGGACCCAGAATAGTAAAGGCGGCGACGCCGGTCGGCTACCGCGCTATTCGGCGTTAGGCTTTTGCGGCGGAGCCAAGCTTTTCCAGCAAGGCTTCTATGCGCGCGATGCTGCGGAAGTTCGCAGGCGTCATCTCGCGGTCCGGAATCTTGGCGTCGAACTCCGCTTCGACTGCGAGCATCAGATTTACCGTATCGAGCGACGACAGGCCGCAGGTAGGCAGGTCTTCGTCGAGCCCGACCGCGCGGTCGACGCCACGCTTTGCCAGGATCTGTCGGACCAGCGTCGTGATCCTTTCGGTGACGGATTTATCGGTTCGGTCGAGCACGGTGAACGATCCCTCAATGCGATCCTAAAAAATAGAGACGTCCGGCAACCTTTGTTAGATCACCTGGTGCTCGATTGGTTATCACGAAAGGGGTTTGCGATTAGTAACCTTTACACGAAAGAAGCGAGCTAATTACCCCGAAATGCCACGATGATTTGTAAGTATTGGGCTAGCTGTGAGGGCAACAAGACCCAAATACGGCAGCAGGCGTCACTCGTGAGCAGGTCCATGAATGTCCGAACCGTGACGGTTCTGGAAGGTGATAGCAACGTTCAAGCCGGACGCAATACGACGCGCAGTATCGCTGTCGTGGCGAAGCGGATTGGCGATGCTGCAGGCGGCGATTTCAAGACGCGCGCGGCTAAAGCTGCAGCGGTTGCGGCCGATCATGCCGCCGCTGTCGATAGCGAGTCGCGCTTTCCTGAAGAAGCGATGGTAGCGATCCGCGCGGAGCGCCTTCTCGGCATCGCCGTGCCGCGTGAGCTTGGCGGCGAGGGCGCGAGCATCGCTGACGTCGCCGATGTCTGTTATGCGCTCGGCCGCGCCTGCGCATCGACGGCGATGATCTATGCGATGCATCAGGTCAAGATTGCCTGCATCGTCCGCCATGGCAGGTCGAGCCCTTGGCACCAAATGTTTCTGCGCCGCCTTTGCAATGAGCAATGGCTGGTCGCCTCCTCAACGACCGAAGGTCAGAGCGGCGGCGATCTGCGCAATAGTACGGCTGCGATCACAAGCGAAGGCTCGCATATCACCCTCGAACGGCAGGCGACCGTCATTTCCTATGGCAAAGCTGCCGACGCCATCGTCACCACCGCGCGGCGCGCTGCCGATGCGGCAAGCTCCGATCAGGTGCTGGTGACGTTCGTCAAGCAGGATTACACGCTCGAGCCATTGTCCGCCTGGGACGCGCTCGGTATGCGCGGCACCTGCAGCGACGGATTCAAGCTCGTCGCCTCGGCATCGAGCGAGCAGATTGTTCCGGTCGGTTATGACACGATTCACACCCACACCATGATGCCGGTCGCGCATCTTCTTTGGAGCGCGGCATGGGCCGGCGTTGCCACGGCCGCTGTCGAGCGGGCGCGCGCTTTCGTTCGCAAGGCTTCGCAACGCTCCGGTGGAACGCTGCCGCCGGCAGCCGCGCATCTCACCCGCGCCAATGCCTCACTGCGCACGCTGCGCGGTTTCATCGCTGCCGCTTTGGTTCGCTTCGAAGCGACGGAAGATGATCCGTCCGTCCTGGAAACCTTGGATTTCCAGACCGGTATGAACCTTCACAAAGTCACGGCATCCGAGCTTGCCGTCGCCACCGTCACGGCGGCGATGCAGACCTGCGGATTGGCAGGCTATCGCAATGACGGCGAGTTCTCGATCGGCCGGTGTCTGCGCGACATCCTTTCGTCGCCGGTCATGATCAGCAACGACCGTATCTTAGCCAATATCGCGACCGCCTCTTTGCTCGGCGGTGTTCCGGATTCCATCAGCGGCTGATGCCGCCAAAAACAGTGTAGTCAAAGAGGCGCAAGTGATGAATGTTGCATTCAAGCAGCCGGCGCGAACGGTACCTTCAATCGACGCGATCGCCGAGGCCTTATTGTTGCCGACAGGAATCGACGGCGTTTATGCGCGGACGGCCGCCTTCGAAAAAGTCGCCGACGGACTTGCTGCACTGATTTCAAGTTATCGCGAGCCCGATACCGAAGTTCTGCGCTTTCCGCCGGTGATGAGCCGCCGCCAGCTGGAGAAGTCCGGCTATCTGAAAAGCTTTCCGCATTTCCTCGGCTGCGTGAGCTGTTTGGGCGATGACGAAGCCCATGTGCGCACCAGCGTCGATCGTTACGAAGCCGGTGAGGACTGGACGACAGGTCTCGCCGCCGCCGATCTCGTCTTAAGCCCCGCCGCCTGCTACCCGGTTTATCCGATCGCGGCGAGCCGTGGACACGTGCCGGCGGAAGGGCTGGTCTTTGACGTTGTTTGCGACTGTTTCCGCCGCGAGCCTTCGAAATTCCTCGACCGGCTGCAATCGTTCCGCATGCGTGAATATGTTCGCATCGGCACGCCGGAGCAGATCCACGATTTTCGGTCAGTCTGGATGAAGCGCGCTGAAACCTTTGCCGGTGAGCTCGGGCTGCCTTATCGCATCGAACAGGCCAGCGATCCGTTCTTCGGCCGCGGCGGCAAGCTGATGGCGATCAGCCAGGTCGAGCAGGCGCTCAAGTTCGAGCTTCTCATCCCCGTGCATTCGGAGGAAAAGCCGACCGCCTGCATGAGCTTCAACTATCACCGCGAGCATTTCGGCGTGACTTGGAACCTCTGCGATAAGTCAGGCCAGATCTCACACACGGGCTGCGTTGCCTTCGGCATCGACCGCCTGGTGCTGGCGCTGTTCGCCACCCACGGCATCGATTTCGCGCAATGGCCGGCGAAGGTCCAGCAAGCGCTCGCGATCTGAAGCTGTTTTTAGTTACGGTGAGCGCTTTGCGACAGATTGCCTCGCCGGGCGCCGAGGTCAAACACCCAAGATCGCGTATTCGGTGTAAGCGAGATCGCCGAGCCGTGGCCGTTGCGGTCCCCTGAAGTATTTCGGCTTGCTGCCGGGACGGAAAATTCCGACCAAACCCTCGATCGGCCCATTGGCATCGACGATGGCCAGGAAACGGCCGCGCTTTGCTAGATGACGTCCGATCGGACGAGCAAAGCGAACGAAGTCGGCGACGTCGCGGCAATAGATCAGCTGCACGCAAGGCACGAAGCCTCTGACCAGTCGCGGCCGGAAAACAAAAGGAAAGGCGCGTTCCGGCGTTTCGCACCAGATGCTGATGCAGCCATGTTCGGCATGCTGTTCGAGCACTTCCTGCTCGAAAGGCTCGAAGGCGGCGCGCGGTTCGTGCCGGCTATCTAAAATCTCGACTTGTTTATCGTTTGCGGCGGTTGCCGAAAGAATCGGCAGCGAAATAAAAATGCCGTTGCTGTAGCGCGAGAAGCCCTGCGCTTCGATGATCGGCCAGGTATGCGGCGCGGCGGAGACGTTGAGATATGTCACTTCCTTATGACGCAGGGCTTGCGACACCAGAAGCGGCGCGTAGGCGCGATAATCCGGGTCGACATACCAGCTTGAGAGATTGCAGCGCGGCGCCATTTTGCCGTCGGCTTCGATCTCGGCGCAGATTAGAAGGATAGCGCCGGCGACTTCGCGATCGACATCAATCAGGTAACCATATTTGGGCAGGCCGTGCGGCGGTTCGCGCCGGCTCAATTGATCGAGCGCGTGATACCAGAACTGACGGCTGCGGTTGGGAAATCCACGGATCAGAAGCTCGGCGACCGCAGCGACATCGCCTTGCTCGATCTGCCGGCAGCGGATTTCCGGACTGGAAGAACCCATGCGCGTTGACTACGTCCCCATCGTGAACTTGATCGTAATTGTTGGTGGACTATACCGGCCCTAAGTGAACAAAGCGTAGGTTTGGACGAGAGTGGTGATGCCATGTCCGTAAAATTAACCATAGCGAACCAGATGGCGGAGATTGCGCGGGAGCACGGCAAGACGCTGGCGCCGCTGCGCGACGATACCGTTCTGCTCGACTCCGGCCTCGACTCGCTCGGCTTTGCTGTGCTGGTGGCGCGTCTGGAAGATCGGCTCGGCGTCGATCCCTTCACCGCTTCGGACGACGCGCAATTCCCCGTGACTTTCGGCGACTTCGTGAAAGTCTATGAGAACGGCGCTGCTCACTAAAGCGCCATCGCTGCGGCAACGCGTTCGCGACGGCTTTTTCCGGGATCGCTCGGCAAACGTCCGCGTCGCCGATCTTGTCCGCGGTACGAGCTTGCGCTGCCGGCTTCCGGAACTCGCCGGCAAATCTGTCGCCATCGCTACTGGTAGCCAGTTGACCGCCGGCTTGGCACTGATCGAGCTCGACGGCGTCGCCCGGCGTCTGCTGATTTTACCGCCCGACGTCGATCCGTCGCATCTGCCGGCGCTGTTTGCCTCCGCCGAAATCGATGCGGTGGTGACCGACGGGGAAACGGCGGCGCATCCCGAATTCGATCTACCGCTGCGCGTCGATGTCGGTGCCGAGATCGCTTTGACCGATCGATTGCCGGAGCCTGCGCGCGATACTGAATGGGTGATGCTGACATCCGGCACCACCGGTGTACCGAAGCTCCTTGCGCACAGCCTTGCGGCGCTGACCGGCGCGATCAAGCCTGCAGCGTCGAATGACCTTGTGGTTTGGGGCACCTTCTACGACATCCGCCGCTATGGCGGCTTGCAGATTTTTCTGCGCGCGGTGCTTGGCGGCGCTTCGCTTGTTTTGTCGCGCGCCGGCGAGCCGATCGCCGATCATCTCGACCGCTTGGCGCAGTACGGCGTTACGCATCTCTCCGGCACGCCATCGCATTGGCGGCGTGCATTGATGTCGCCGGACTTGCACAAGATCGTACCTCGCTATGTGCGCCTCTCCGGCGAGATTGCTGATCAAACGGTGCTCGACAGTTTGCGCACGGCTTTTCCGAGCGCGAGCGTCGGTCATGCTTATGCCTCGACCGAAGCCGGCGTCGCTTTTGAGGTCACCGATGGCTTGGCCGGCATGCCGCAATCCTATTTCGACGTTGACCGCGACGGCGTCGAAATGAAGATCGAAGACGGTTCGTTGCGCATCCGCTCGCCGCGGCGCGCCTCGCACTATATTGGAAGCGACGCGGTGCTCACTGATGCCGACGGCTTTGTCGACAGCGGCGATATGTTGGAATTGCGCGGCGACCGTTATGTCTTTGCCGGCCGCCGCGGCGGTATCATCAATATCGGCGGCCTGAAAGTGCATCCGGAGGAGATCGAGGCAGTGATCAATCGCCATCCCAAGGTGCGGATGTCTTTGGTGCGGCCGAAAGCAAGTCCGATCACAGGCGCCATCGTGATCGCCGATGTCGTACTGGAATCCGGCGCGGCAGTGGAAGCTGACGAAATCGGCGTGGTCAAAGGCGACATTCTCAAGCTCTGCCGCGATACGCTGCCGCGCCACAAAGTGCCGGCCGCGATCAGCATCGTTCCGTCGCTTGATGTTGCGGCGACTGGAAAATTGGCGCGGCGCCATAAGGTGCAAGGGTAAACACCATGGCCGAAAAGAAAAAGAAGTCTCAGCAGGTGGCACGGAATGTGCTGATCACCGGTGCAAGCCGAGGGCTCGGGCTCGGCATGGCGCGCAAGCTTGCTGCCGAGGGTTATCACGTCATCGCGGTTGCCCGTAAGAAGAATAACGAACTGACCGCGGCGCTCGCCGAAGGCAAACGCGCCAAACACGGCGCGCTGCATTTTGCTCCGTTCGATCTTGGTGAGATCGACAAAATTCCCGAATTTATCCGCGGACTGCGCGCGGAGTTCGGGCCGTTCTATGGACTGGTCAACAATGCCGCTGTCGGCTTCGACGGCGTTTTGGCGACGATGCACAATTCGCAGCTTGAGCAATTGGTGCGCATCAACACGCTATCGCCGATGGTTCTGACCAAATATGTGGTGCGTTCGATGATGTCGGAGCGCGAAGGCCGCATCGTCAATGTCGCATCGATCATCGGCTTCACTGGCTATAGCGGCCTCTCGGCCTATGCCGCGACCAAAGCTTCAATGCTCGGCTTCACCCGCTCGCTGGCGCGTGAAGTCGGCAAACTCGGTATCACCGTCAACGCCGTGGCGCCCGGGTTTATCGAGACCGACATGACCCACGGTATGGAAGAGGCGCAACGCCAGCAGGTGACGCGCCGCAGTGCGCTCCGTCGTCTCGCCACCATCGAAGATGTCGCCGGCACTGTCGAATATCTACTCAGCGACAAAGCGCGAAACATCACCGGCACGGTGTTGACCGTGGACGCTGGTTCGACCGCATAACTGATCGTCTTATCTGTTCTTGAGCTAGCGGCAGGCGCGGCGGCGGCCATCGCGGCCGATATACGTCCCGCTCGCCGGATCGTAGGAGCGGAAACGCTGTGCGCAGGAGGTTTCGGCTTGTGCCAGCCGCGCATTCACACCTTGCGGAGCGCCGCCGAATTGCGGAACGCCGGGCAGGGGGCCATAGCCGTAAACCGGGCCGCGCACATAGCCGAAATAATCGGGCTGCCAGTCCGGAGAAGTTGCCGCGGGGACTGGCCCGATATTCGCAGGCCCAGCGGGGACCATTCGGACGTAAGCCGGATTGGCGGCTTTCGGATGATGGCGCGTGGCTGCGAACGCCGTTACGGCGCTTGACGCAACAGCCGCCGTCAAAAGCGCGGCAGCCGCAATACTCTTTGCGAAGCTCGTTGTCATAGCGATGAATGTAGGGAAGTCGCGTCGCTTCGGCTAGAGGCGCAAAGTGCCGGTGGCCACGCTTTCGTATAGCGCGGCATCGAGCCGCATATAGGCCTGTCGCTGCGGATCGTCGCAATAGCAATAGATCGGATCGGCAACGGTCGCGAGATCGAAGCCCTCGCGCGCAAGTTCATCCTTTTTCTGCTTGAACGTCGCCGTCGCCGTGATGCTCTCTTTGATGCGCAGGAATAACGGGCGCGCATAGGCGGGCAATTGCGCGGCCAAGTGATTGCGCAACGCGGCGAGGTCGAGCGCGCCGTTGGTAACAAGTGTCGCCATGCCGGCTTTGCCTTCATGGCCGTGGACTTCGACGCCATAGACACATGCCTCGGCGATACCGGGGAAACGCTCCAGCGCGGCTGCGACTTCGGAGGTCGCGACGTTCTCGCCTTTCCAGCGGAACGTGTCGCCGATGCGGTCGACGAAAAAGAAGAACCCGCCGGCGTCCACACGCATCAGATCGCCGGTGCGATACCAGGCGTCGCCGTCCTTGAAGACATTGCGGAGGATCTTGCGCTCGGTGTCGGCGGCTTCGGTGTAGCCCTCGAACCGGCCGCCTGCTTTGGCGTCGCTCGCGATCCGTCCGATCGCTTCGCCGATCTCGTCCGCCGCACAGCGGATGCAGCGGCCTTCCCCATCTCGCAGCGGCATGTTGCTCGCGGTGTCGAATTTCACCAAATCCAGCGGGAAGCGATGACGCAGAAACGCCGGCAATCGGCCGACAGCGCCCGGTTTACCCTCGACATTATAGAGCGAGACATTGCCTTCCGTCGCCGCGTAGAACTCAAGAACACGTGGAATGGCGAAGCGGGACTGGAATCGTTCCCACACGTCGGCGCGCATCCCGTTACCAACCGCAAGCCGCAGCCGATGCTCGCGCTCTGCAGGCTGCGCCGGCGCATTAACCAGATAGCGGCAGAGTTCGCCGATATATTGAAACAGCGTGCAGTCGTAGGCGGCAATATCTTTCCAGAATTCACGTGCAGAGAATTTTTCGGCGATGACCACCGCGCCGCCGCGCACCAACAGCGCACCGATCGCCTGGACGCCGCCGACAGCGTGATACATCGGCAGGCAATTATACATGCGGTCGTCCGGCCCGGTGTCCATCAGGCCGCCAAACCAGAAGCTCCATTGCATCAGCCGGCGATGGCTGACCTTCGCGGCCTTCGGCAATCCAGTGGTGCCGGAGGTGTAGATGGTCAACGCCTGATCGTCGATCGTCACCGTCCGGCGCTCGGTCTCGCCGAGCGGGGCAGGTGAGAAGCGCTCGATCTCGCTGTCGATCCGAAGACCATCTTGTCCATCATACTGCCAAACTTTCGGCTGGGTCGAGAGTTGCGCCGATTGGAACTGCTCCATCAGTTCGGCGGCGACGATGACATGCTTAGGCTTCACGAGATCGATGCAATGCGCGAGCGAAGTGCCGCGCAATTGGGTATTGATCAGCGCCACGACGCCGCCGACTTTGGTGATGCCTAGCCAGATGGCGAAATAGTCCGGTTGGTTCGGTAGCATCAGACTGACGGTCTCGCCGGGCTGAACCTGATGATGCAATGCCCAGCGGGCGTAACGATTGACGCGTTCGCCGAGTGCGCGATAGCTCAGCGTGGAGCGTGCCGAGATCAGCGCTTCCGCGCTTCCACGCTGCTGTGCCTGTTCCTCGATGACATCCGGCAGAGTGCGCTGCGGATTATTCGCGACCGGCGCAGTCGCTTCGAGCGCGCGCAGCCAATCGCGCAGCGTTGAATCCTTTGCCGCGTCGCCCTGCACCGCGTGTTCCATGTCGAGGAGAGCCATGCGTCAATGGTGACGTAACAAAGTGAATCTTTCGCTTCCGGAGACCTTAAAATACGAACAAACAAGCGCAAAAGCTCGCGTCCTGCCGCGGCAATGGCGCTTCATGGCAAACAGTTAAGGTTATTCGCTCGAATTTGCCGGAGTTCCGTTGTTGATGGTGTTAGCCACGGATAAGAAACCTAAATCCTGTAGCATCACGGCCAATCACAAGCTGGAAAAGGCTCAAAAAGAGCCGGTGATTTGGGCGGCGGGACGTTATGAAAAGCGAAACACTGGCAATCCACGGCGGTTATGAAACCGACCCGACGACGAAATCCGTCGCGGTGCCGATCTATCAGACTGTGGCTTACGAATTCGATAGCGCCGATCATGGCGCGGCCTTGTTCAATCTCGAAGCCGAGGGTTTCCGCTATAGCCGCATCGCCAATCCGACAACGTCGGTGCTAGAGCGCCGTGTTGCTGCGCTTGAAGGCGGCGTCGACGCATTGTGTGTCGCGACCGGTCAGGCGGCGCTGAATTATGCGATCCTCAATCTCACCGGCATGGGCAGCAATATCGTGTCGGTGCCGCAGCTTTACGGCACGACCTACTCGCTGTTCGCGCATCTCCTTCCCACTCAGGGTATCACGACCCATTTCGCTGAATCCGATAAGCCCGAGGCAATCGAGAAGCTGATCGACGACAATACGCGCGCGATCTTCTGCGAAAGCGTCGGCAACCCAGCCGGCAATGTCTGCGACATCGAAGCCTTTGCGAAGGTCGCCGCACGTCACGGCATTCCGCTTGTGGTCGATAACACCGTAGCGACGCCAATCCTTCTCCGTCCGATCGACTACGGCGCCGATATAGTCTTGCATTCGCTAACCAAATTCATGGGCGGCCATGGCACGACGCTCGGCGGCGCCATCGTCGACAGCGGCAAATTCGATTGGAAGGCGAATGCGCGGCGCTTTCCGATGTTCAATACGCCGGACGCGTCCTACCACGGGCTTATCTACACGGATCATTTCGGCGCGGCGGCCTATATCGCGCGCTGCCGAAGCGTGCATCAGCGCACCACCGGTGCGGTGCTGGCGCCGCTGTCGGCGTTTCTGTTGCTGCAAGGCATCGAAACGGTGGCGCTGCGCGTCGAGCGTCATGTCGAGAATGCGCGCCGCGTCGCTGAGTTTCTGCGCGGCCATCGCAACGTTGCCTGGGTGAATTACGCAGGTTTTGCCGACAATCCGTATCACGCGCTGGCGCAGAAATATCTGAGTGGCCGTGCCTGTTCGCTTCTGACTTTCGGCGTCAAAGGCGGGCTTGCGGCGGCGAAGACGGTCTATGACTCACTTGGCCTGATCAAGCGGCTGGTGAATATGGGCGATGCCAAGTCGCTCGCCTGCCATCCGGCTTCGACCACGCACCGGCAGATGTCGGCCAACGAACAGCACAGGGCCGGTGTGCGGCCGGAAATGATCCGGCTCAGCATCGGCATCGAACATATCGACGATATTCTCGCCGATCTCGATCAGGCGCTTGCCGCGACGCAGGCCTCGAAGGCCGCGTTGATGGCGGCCGAATAGTTCCGGGACCGAGCGATGGCACTCTTTATGGACACGCGCCGCACCGCCCCTGTCGCGCTCAACGCGCCGAATTGCGTCACGATCGGTCTCGTCAACAACATGCCCGACTCGGCGGTCGAGGCAACCGAGCGGCAATTCACCAATCTCGTGCGCGTTGCGAGCTCGAATATCATCGTCGTGCTGCGGCTTTTTGCGATCCCTGAAGTGCCGCGCGCGCCAACGATGCGCGCAACAATGGCGGAGCGTTACCGGGATATCGCCGAGCTATGGGATGCGCCGCTCGATGGGCTCATCGTTACCGGCACCGAGCCGCGTGCAACCAATCTCGCCGAGGAACCCTATTGGGATAATTTGACGACACTGGTCGACTGGGCGCGTGAGCACACATCGTCGACCATCTGGTCGTGTCTCGCCGCACATGCCGCGGTGCTTCATGCCGATGGTATCGAGCGGCGCCCCTTGAAAGAAAAACGATCGGGCGTTTTCGATTGTCATCTGGCGATGCCGCATCCGATGACCGAGCATTTCCCGGCACCGCTGCGCGTGCCGCATTCGCGCTACAACGATTTGTCCGAGGCGGAACTCGCCGCGTCCGGCTATCACATCCTGACGCGTTCGCTGGAAGCTGGAGTCGATGCTTTCGTCAAACAGGACGGCAGCTTCTTTTTGTTCTTCCAGGGCCATCCGGAATACGACGCCGACACGCTGCTCCGCGAATATCGCCGCGACGCCGTTCGCTTCTTGTCTGGAGAACGGCAATCCTATCCGCCGACACCGGCTGATTATTTCACCGCCGAGGGCTTGGAAATCGCCGAAGCTTTTGCGGCATTGGCGAGGGCCAAACAAAGCGGCGAACTCGCGGCTTCGTTTCCGAAGGACGTGCTTGAGGCAAGCCTCAAACGTGAGCCTGGCTTAGCGGAAGGTGGTTTGGCGGAGCGTGGATTAGCGGAACCTTGGCGTGCCGCAGCCGTCGGCGTCTATCAAAAATGGGTTGCTTATCTCGTTGCCCGCAAAGCAGAGCGGCGTATGGCTAATGTTCCGTTACGCCGGATTTGGCGCGACTGGCCAAAAAGTCTCCGCAGCCCCGACGATCTTTCGGCGCGTTAAACTAGAGTAATAAAGCAGTTGCACTAAACGCCGCACGCAAAATTTACCGATTCTTCGCGGTGATGCCTTTTAATGCGCCGTTTTTTAAGGGGGCGCGTCATGTCTGCTGCTATTATCTTTGCTGTTCCGGCCGATGTCGAACTTGCGCCGGCGCCAATCCCGCCGAGCTGGATTGTCGACGGTGCGCCGCAAGCTTTCTCTAAACGTCTGGCAATGAGCGCCGACGGCACTTCGTCGGTGATGGCGTGGTCATGCACGCCCGGCCGCTTCCACTGGCATTATCATATCGACGAAACGCTCCACATCATTTCCGGCGAAGTGTTCGTGACCGACGAGAAAGGCGAATGCCATCGCCTCGGTGCGGGCGACATGGTGTTCTTCCCGGCCGGCACGTCGAGCTTCTGGCATGTGACCAAACAAGTGCGGAAGCTTGCCTTCTGCCGGCACACGATCCCAATGCCGGTGGGCTTCGGGCTTCGGGTCTGGAACAAGCTCAAAAGCGTGGTTGGGCCGATCTTTGGCGGCGAGGCCGAGGAGGGCGATCCGCTCGAAGCCAAGCCGCAAATGCGTGGCGGGGCCGAAGGCGCGGCGTCGCAGATCTAGCCTCGGTTTCGTCCCGAACCTGAGCTATTGAAATCGCGGCTGAATTCGCTTCCGTCGGCGCTGGCCTCCGGCATTTGACAAGCGCCGGATGGCCCCTTAATCAACGCCACAATCACGGCATGGCCCAAGGCTATGCAGCCAGGGACATGTAAGGTCATGAAAGTCCGCAACTCATTGAAATCGCTGCGCGGCCGGCATCGCGACAATCGTATCGTGCGCCGGAAGGGCCGCGTCTACGTCATCAACAAGACGCAGCGCCGGTTCAAAGCCCGGCAGGGCTAATAGCTTCCGGCCAAGCTAAGCTGCGGCCGATTGCCCATTTCCGCCGCATTCATCGCGCTCCTTGAGAACTATTCCGGCTTGCCGCCTTGCGGTGAGGGGATAGAGTTATGGGCACGATGCTACGATTCCCGGTCCTGATCCTGTCACTGTGTCTCGCGGCGCCGGCTTTAGCGCAGAGCCCGCAGGATTTGATGTCGCCGCCGGCTGACGTCTCCAAGGTCGGTCACGGCGGGCAGCACTACAATCTCGATACGCTGTTCAGCGGGCTGAAGATCGCGCCCGATGATGCCAGCGCCAAGGCGATCGAGGATCGCATCTGGGCGATCTGGATCGCGTCGGGCAGTGACACCTGCAATCTGCTGATGGGCCGCGTCAAAGCCGCGACCGATGGCAAGGATTTCGATCTCGCAATCAAGCTTCTCGATGCGGTGATTGCGCTTAGGCCCGGTTATGCAGAGGCCTGGAATCGGCGCGCGACGGTCTATTACCTCAAGCAGGACTACGGTCATGCCATCGCCGATATCGCCGAGGTGCTCAAGCGCGAGCCACGGCATTTCGGCGCGCTGTCCGGCCTCGGCATGATGCTCCAAGACATCGGCGATGAAAAACATGCGCTCGAAGCCTATCGCAAGGCGCTCGACATCGACCCGCGCCTCGACAACCTTTCGGACACCGTCAAGACGTTGAGCGAGAAAGTCGAAGGCCGCGCGATCTAAGCCTTTGCGCCACCGCTTTCGTTCATCGCAATCCCGGCTACACTACGGATAGAAAAGCCGGGAGGGTATGAATGTCCGCTGTCGACGCCGACAAACTGACAATCCGTGAACTGATCGAATGCTGGGCCGTGTGGCGCGATGCGCGGCTATGGGACCGTTTTCGCACCGTCTGGCATGACGAAGGCCGCATGTGGGCGACTTGGTTTCAGGGCACCTTCGAGGAGTTTATCGCCGGCAATGATGAGGGCTGGAAGCGCGGCGTGCGCATCCTGCATTTTCTCGGCGGTAGCTTTATCGATATCGACGGCGACCGCGCCGTCGCGCAAACCAAGATGACGATCTCGCAGCGCGCGCCGGTCGACGGCGTGATCTGCGACGTGGTCTGCACCGGGCGTTTCTATGATTTCTTCGAGAAGCGCGCCGGGCGCTGGGGCATCGTGCTGCGCCGGTTGGTCTACGAAAAGGACCGCCTCGATCCGGTCGATCCGGCGGCAAAGCTCTCGCTCGATCAGGATCTGCTCAAGCAATTCCCGGAAGGCTACCGGCATCTCGCTTATCTGCAGACCAAGATCGGCTACAAAGTGAAGAAAGACATGCCCGGTCTGGAAGGCCCCGACCTCGATGCGCTTTACGCGCAAGGCGCGCGCTGGCTCTCCGGCGAGTCGTTGTGGACGAACTAATCAGTCGGCGCCGGCGCCATCACCAACATAAGCGATGCGCATGAAATTCGTCGCGCCCGGTGTGCCGAGCGGCACGCCGGCGACGATGATGACGCGTTGGCCGGCTTTGGCGAAACGCTCTTTGAATGCGATGCGGCAGGCGCGTTCGACCATGTCGTCCTGATCGTGAGCGTCCTCGGCGACGACGCAATGGATGCCCCAGACCACCGATAATTTTCGCCCGGCGCCTTCCATCGGCGAGATGGCGATGATCGGCGAGTTCGGCCGTTCGCGTGACACCCGCAAGCCTGTCGAACCGGAGCAGGTCCAGCAGACGATGGCCGAAAGATCGAGTGTCTCCGCGACTTGCCGCGCCGCCGCGGCAATCGCATCCGCGCCGGTTGCTTCCGGTGCGGTGTGGAGGAGATGCACCGACGGCAGATAGGCGTCGTCATCTTCGACTTCTTCGGCGATGCGGTTCATCGTCGACACCGCCTCGATCGGATATTGGCCGGACGCCGATTCCGCCGACAGCATCACCGCATCGGCGCCGTCGAAGATCGCGGTCGCAACGTCGGACACTTCGGCACGTGTCGGCACTGGGCTAGAGATCATCGATTCCAGCATCTGGGTCGCGACCACGACCGGCTTGCCGGCGCGCCGGCAAGCGCGCGTCATTTCCTTCTGCACGCCCGGTACTTTCTCCAGCGGCATTTCTACGCCGAGATCGCCGCGCGCAACCATCAGCGCATCGGCGAGTTCGAGAATGTCGCCAAGCCGGGCTACGGCTTGCGGTTTCTCGATCTTCGCCATCACCGCGGCGCGGCCGCGGGTGATCTTCTTTGCTTCGGCGATGTCCTCAGGCCGTTGGATGAAGGACAGCGCGATCCAGTCGATGCCGGCGTCAAGCGCGGCTTCGAGATCGGCGATATCCTTCGGCGTCAGCGCCGCGACCGGGATCACCGTATCCGGCAGGCTGACGCCTTTGCGGTTCGACACTTTGCCGCCGACTTCAACCAAAGTAACGATGCGTTCGGCGCTGACTTCGGTCGCGACAAGACGGAGCTTGCCGTCGTCAATCAGAAGCGCGTCGCCGGGCTTGAGCGAGGCGAAAATCTCCGGATGCGGCAGTTGCACCCGCGTAGCGTCGCCGGGTGACGTATCGGTGTCCAGCGTGAAGCTCTGACCCTTGTCGATCATTGCTGTGCCGTCTTTGAAGGCGCCGAGGCGAAGCTTCGGCCCTTGCAGATCGACCAAGATGCCGATCGGACGGTTATGTTCGCTTTCGACGGCACGGATCGTGGTCACGAGCTCGCGCATGCGGTCGTGATTGGTGTGGCTCATATTGATGCGAAAAACATCGGCGCCGGCTTGGAACAGGCGGCTGATCATGGTGCGATCGCCGGAAGCCGGTCCAAGCGTGGCAACAACCTTGGTGCGCCGTTGCCGCCTCATTGTGTCGACCTCGGAGCTGATGGGATTGTCGGCATAGCGGGCGGCGGCGTCTGCGGCAGCGCTATCCCGGGTAATGAGCCCGAAGGCGGTGCGCCACTGATCGGATTGGGGGCGGGCGCGGGCTTTGCCTGCTCGCTCGCTTCAGTGAGCTGCACCGTCCAGGCACGCTGTTCGCCGGTATCGACCTCGAAAAAACCGGTCCGGTCATAGCCGCGCGCCAGGCAATCGCCGATGCCACGGATCGTGAATTCTTTGTCACGGCTGCACATGTAGGCTTGGCCCATCCATTCGCCGCCGCGATCATAGTCGATTGCATAGACATAATAATAACGGGCGACCAAGTTTCCCTTCAAAACGGTCTGGCAGGTCCGCGCCGGCAAGTTCCACCAGCCCTCGGTGGTCCAGCCTTCCGCATCTTTATAACCGACCGACACGCCGACTCGGCTCGAGGTGTTGTTGCAAAGGCGGAAATCGGCCGCCGCCGGCGCCGAGGAGGACACGAGCACGCCGCATGCGAGCACGGCTGCAACCAGCGCACCCCATACGGGTGCGCCCCAGCTCGCTGCCGTCGTTCCACTGAAAAAGCCTTGTTTCATCGAAGCGTGAGAATCCGCGTCAAACGGCTGCCCTGTCAACGACGATGGCGCGGAAGTCGGTGACATTGGTGAATGTCGGGCCGGGTATGAACAAGTCGCCTAGTCGGTTGAAAAACCCCGTGGAATCGTTGTCGGCAAGAAAGGCGGCAGGATCGAGGCCGGCCGCTTTGGCCCGCGACACAGTGGCGTCATCGAGAAAGGCCCCGGCCGGATCGTCCGGGCGGCCCTGGCCGCCATCGGTGCCGTCGGTGTCGGCGGCGAGCGCCGAAATCCCCTTGGCGCCGTCGAGGTGGTAGGCGAGCGCCAGTGCGTATTCCTGGTTCGGTCCGCCATGGCCGCCGCCGCGGAGTGTCACCGTCAACTCACCCCCTGATAGAATCGCAATCTTGCGGCCCTGATCGGCATAGTCGCGGGCGAGCTTGGCATGTTCCGCGGCGACTTCGCGCGCCTCGCCTTGCAACCGGTCGCCGAGCACGACCGTCTCATAGCCAGCTTTCTTGGCACACGCCTGTGCGGCTTTGAGCGCGTCTGCCGGGCGCGCGAGGATGTGATAATCGAGGTGCGCGAAGACCGGATCGTCAGGTTTGGGTGACTCGTTCTTCGCATCGGTCAGCGCGCGGGTGACGGCTGGCGGGAGGTCGAGCTTGTACTTCGCGACGATTGCGCGCGCGTCGGCAAGCGTGGTCGGATCCGGCACGGTCGGGCCCGAACCGATTACGGCCGGATCGTCGCCCGGTACGTCGGAAATCGCCAGCGTGATGACATGGGCGGGCGCGGCGAGGCGGGCGAGGCGTCCGCCTTTGATCCGCGACAGATGTTTCCGCACGCTATTGATCTCGCCGATATTAGCGCCGCTGCGGAGAAGCGCCCGCGTCGTCGCCTGCTTTTCTTCGAGCGTGATACCCGCGGCCGGCGCGATCAGATTGGCTGACGCCCCGCCGGACAAAAGTACCAGGATCAGATCGTCGTCGCCCGCCGCGGACGCGAGCGCCATCATCCGCTCGGCGCCGCCAAGGCCTGCTGCATCGGGAACCGGATGACCAGCCTCGACGACTGGTATCTGTCGCGTCGGGCGGCCGTAGCCGTGACGGGTGACGGCAATCCCGTTGAGCCGCTCAGGTGGCAGATGCTGCAGATAATGCGCCTCGGCGACTTCGATCAGCGAACCGCCGCCTTTGCCGGCGGCAAGCAAAATGAGCCGCCCGGTCGCCGGCGGCTCCGGCAATTGCGAGGGCAGGCAGTGCGATGGATGCGCAGCGGCGACCGCGGCGCGGAACAGCGATTCAAGCAAGGCTTGCGTGCGTACGGGCATTCGGCGTTCCCGTGGCTTTCTATCGAAATGCGAACTCTGGAAACAACGGCTTCGCCGCTCTATCTTTCCCTCAGTAAACCGCGGAGGAGACCATGGCTACCGACGACAAGACGCGCACGGAACTCGAGGCCGAGGTCTATCGGCGCTTGGTCGAGCACCTGCGCTCGCGCACCGACGTGCAGAATATCGACCTGATGAATCTGGCCGGCTTCTGCCGCAACTGCCTGTCGAATTGGATGAAGGAGGCGGCCGACGCCAAGGGCCTGCCGATGTCCAAGGACGAGAGCCGCGAGGTTGTCTACGGCATGCCTTACGACGAATGGCGCGCGAAATATCAGGTGGAATCTACAGGCGCGCAGAAGGCAGCCTTCGAAAAATCAAGCTCAAAGCACTGAGCTGCGGAGTTTTGCGCCGAGCTCCTGTTGAGAGTGTGGATGAGCGCGCGCTTTGCTTGCCAGAAGGCCCGTACTTTCGAATACCTGTCGGCGAAAACATAGTCAGGAGTTCGCTCGTATGGCCACCGCCGCTGCCGCCGCCCAGGATGAAGCCACCGTCCACCGTTTTGCCAAGGACCAGCTCAAGGCCATTGTCGAGCGCGTCGAGCGGCTGGAGGAAGAAAAGAAAGCCATTTCCGACGATATCCGCGACGTCTTTGCCGAAGCCAAGGGCAATGGCTTCGATGTGAAATCGCTGCGCGCCGTCATCCGCATGCGCAAGCAGGACGTCAACGAGCGCAAGGAGCACGAGGCGATTCTCGAGACCTATCTGCACGCGCTCGGGATGCTCTAGGCGTCACTTCGGGGCGCTCTGAAAGCGCGAGCCTGGAATCCAAAATCATAAATCGGAAAATTGAGTTTGCGGCGGTGTCGTTGCTTACTGCAGCGACGCTGTCCGCAGCGCGTAGCTCACCGTTGAGACAAAGACGACGGCCGAACCGCTGAAGTGGTCATGGTCGAGGCCGGGATTTGGATCGGCGGCAAATGTCATCATCACCGATCCCGGCGGCTTGATCATTTGCGGCGAGAGCGTGCGGAAGTCGCGCGCGCCGAGTGTCGCAATGGTCAGGAAGCGATAGACGCTCGGCGATAGCGTCATCGCACGAAGCCATGGATTGGCAAGCGGGGTCGCGCCAAGCGCGCTGATGGTTTTGAGAAGCGTAACGCCCGGCGCGCGGGGCTGTGTCACGACGGTCGAAACGGTCTGGCTGTCGCCGCGCTTCATGGCGATGCTGGTTCCGGTCGTGATCTGTTGCGGTAATGCCGCGGCGCGTAGCGCCAAGATTCCGGTCGAGTCACGACCCGTTTCTTGGCTAGGCTGTTCGGCATAGCCGAGCGCCAATTGCGGTGCGTTCTGGCTGGCGACGGAACTGATCGAGCCGGTCGTGTCGGTCCTTGCAGAGGCCTGAGCGGCAGGGGCGACAGCAAGCGACCGGGTCAAAGGCTGTGCTGCCGATGCGAACTGTACCGGCTTCGCGGAGGCTTCGACCGGACCCTGCCAGTAGCCACGGTCGGCGATGATCTGGTTCGGCGTTGTTGGCGCCGCACTGGCGATCGTCATGGAACGCGTCAGCGGAGCAGGGGCCAGCGCGGTGGCCGCCAATGGCGAAGCGTCGGCGACGCGGATTAATTTTACTTTGGACGCAGCCTCAGCAACTTTGGTTGCGGCTTTAGCCGTCGCCTTCTCCGCGGTCTGCGCAACGGTTTTGGCTTCGCGCTCGATCGCGGCGAGGACGGGATGCTTCGCCGGCGGTGCCGCGCTCGATGCATCGTCCTCGTCATCGTCGCTCTTGGCGTTGTTTTTCCCGCGTACCAGACCGAGAAGCCTGGCAAATGGATTGGACGGTTTGTCGTCGCTGCTCGCAACCACGGTGCCGACATCGATGCCCGCGGTGCGGGCGGCGTCGATCGAGTTCTGCGACGGTTCGGCGCCGTGTTTGCGGATATCGGCGAGCGCCAGCGCATAGCCGGACAGCGGCTTGCCGTCGGTCGGAATTTGCACGGTGCGTCCATCCGGGAAGACGCGGGCCAATTGCTCATGCGTCATGCGTGGCCACATGCGCACGCCGCCGGTATCCATATGCACGAAGGGCGAGCCGGATTCGGGATAGAAGCCGACGCCGCCGCGCTCCAGGCGCAGGCCGAATTCGCGCAAATGCTCAAGCGGAACGCCGGGGAGGTAGAAATCCATGGCGTGCCCGAGCATGTGCTGGCTAAAGCGCGCGACACCGGTATTGGCGCTGCGATGGCGCAGCATGGCGTTGGTTTCAGGCGAGCGATAACCGCAGACCACCTGGATCGGTGTATTCGGCGCGGCTTCGTGCTGCACTTCCCAGACGAGATCGATCAGATGCGGATCCATCTGCGTCTGCTGGGCTTTGCGCCAGTCACGCAGGAACCAGTTCAGCTTCTCAAGCGCCGCCTCGTCATAGCGGCCGTCGCGCTTGAAGGTGATGGTGATGTCTTCGCCGGTATGCATGTGATGCAGTGAAATCGTGCGCGTGTCGCCTTCGGCGACGGCGTTCTGCAGCGCGTTCGCACCGGTAAGGAAACAGGCAAGCGCCAAGCCACAGGAATAAGCGGCGTGCTTGAGCGACAATCGACAAGCGTTCAGGCGCGCGTAACCGACGTGCACTGGCAATCCCACATCGAAACGTTGAACATCGTCCGATGCGGCCAACCCCACGCAACAGGGCCGAGCCGGACTACGACAACGTATTGATAACTGGGAAGGGTTAACGCGACGTCGTCACCCCACCCCCGACCGACCCCTAAGGGCTACCGTCCCACTATGGCAAAATATGGCCGCAAAAGGGTTTTTCGGCGAGTCCCAAATTTGGGCTGGGGGAAACAATAGTTAACGCGGCGGGCAGCCGAGAACGAAATGAAAAGGGGGCCGGCAATGCCGAACCCCTTGTTTTTACGCCGATATAAGCGGGTTCAGCGCTCGACGGGGCCCTGCGCCCTGCTGACCTTGCGCGCCGGGGTTGCCGGCTTATGCGCGTGCTGCTGTGGGGCCTGGGCTGCGGCACCGAAGCCACCGAACAGGCGCGAGAAGAAGTTGTCGCCGCCACCACCGCCGCCATTCGGATAGTAGCTGCCGCCGCCGAAGAAGTTCCGGCCATTGCCGCCGAACAGCGACGGCTGGTCAGGCATGGCCAGCACTTCGCGATGCGCGGCGTCGATCGGGTGTTCGACGGCGACGTCGATCGACCGGCGGTCGTCGCTCTTGAGGATGGCGATCAGCGCCTTGTCGCGGCCGTAGACGTCGTCACGGAACTGCAGCTTGCCTTGGTCATCGACGAAGGCGGTCTGGTAGGTGAGGTTCACCGGGAGATAGGTCGGGAACTGGATGTCGGTCTCGCTATTGCTCGCGATCATCTTTTTGATGCGATCCTCGGTGTAACCGTCATTCGGCCGCACCACCGACAACAGCACTTCAGCGTAATGCTGCGGATTCTCGACCCGCATGCAGCCGTGGCTGTAGGCGCGCTTCTCGTTGGCGAACAGATATTTGTCCGGCGTGTCGTGCTGGTACACCAGGAATTTGTTCGGGAAGTTGAAGCGGATACGGCCGAGCGCATTCTTGTCGCCCGGCGGCTGCGAGATATGAACCGTGCCGTCCGGATTGTGCGAGACCTTCAAGCCCATGCGGTCGAGCACGGTCGGATCTTGCGCTAGCGCCGGCAGGTATTCGCGATTGACGATCGACGGCGGAACGTTCCAGGTCGGATTGACGGTGATATATTTCATATCGGCCATCATGAGCGGCGTCGGCATTTCGGGTTTGCCGATGACGATGTTGGTCTTCCACAGCATCTGGCCGTCATGCATCACCCGCACCGTGTAGTCGGGCAGATTGACGATGACGTAATTGGCCGGGAAGCTGTGGGTCATCCAGCGCCAGCGTTCCATATTGGCGAGGATGATATCTTCCTGATGGTCCGGCTGTTTGCCGTTGAGCGCATCGAGCGTCGCTTGCGTGAGCGTGCCGGTCGCCGCGATCTGATGGCTGTTTTGAAATTTCTTCACCGCGTCGGCGAGCGACTTGTCGAAGGTGTTGCCGTCGCCTGACGCGCCAAGCCGTGCGCGCAGTGCAGGCACGCGCTCGTCCTGCATGCCGGTCTTGAGCACCGGGCCGCTGGCAATCGGTTCGTGGTCCGGCCTCTCGGTCTTGCCGGCGCGCATATCGGCAAGCTTCGCTTTGAGCGCGAGATAGCCGGGCGTCTTCGGCTCGTAACCATCCAGCGCCGTACCGACGTCGCTGGCGTCGGCCATGGTCTTGAGTACATCGCCCGGCGCCGGCGCCGGCGTGTTGTATTCGATGTCGGCGGAGACGCGCGACCAGGCGACGCGGCCGACGCTCGCATAATGCGCATAAGCCAGCACCGTCGTGGTCAGTTTGATTTCGGCGTCGGCGAGATCGGCCGGCGTCGACGCGGCGGCGAAATTCGGTACCGGGAAATCGGGGACCTCGAGACCATCGGCGTCGACATGAGCGAGATAATTGATCGCCGCAGTCGCGCGCGCATTGGCCTTGCCGTCGGTGATCCAGAGCGGCGCGTAATTGCGGCCGGCATAGAAGGCTTCGATTTCGGCGCGGTCTTTCTTGTTGCCGATAGCGCGATCGAACGCGCCACTGGCGAGGTTATGCAGTTGGTCGGCGATCGGTGCATCGGCCGATACGGTTGCGACTGGAGGGGCCGCAGCCGGAGCGCTCGCGGTGTCGGCCGGTGGCGTAGCCGCCGCTGGAGCAGTCGGAGCGGATGGGGCTGTTGCCACCGCAGGAGCTACGGGTGCGGCTTGATCGGCTGGCGGGGTTGCCTGCGCGGCATCCGGAGTAGGAGCAGTGACGGCCGGACTATCTGCCGGCGGGGTGCTTTGCGGGTCCGCCAGAGACGGAGCGGCGGAAAGGATCAAGATCAAGGCTGTCGAAGCGAGAAACCGGACGCGAATCCCGGGCATTGCATATTCTCCTTCAGAGGCCGCGCCCCCATTCAGCGCAAATGCTCTCTCTTTGGGGCCGGTTGGGCCCTCTTAAGGTGCCGACGGTGGAATTTTGGTTCACAAACCCGTCGTCTCGGGCGGGACACTACGTGAGCCGGCCTGATTTGTCGCTGTGTTCAACGGGGAGAACGGGTGCGCAGAACCGATTTTCGGGGAACTGTCGCTTCGCCGCCACGGATTATGGCGGTTCTAACTATCTAGTTCTGCCCGCTCGCTATTTAGCCCCAGCGCCTCGAGTTTGCGGTAGAGCGTCGAGCGGCCGATGCGTAAACGCCGCGCAACTTCCGACATCTGTCCGCGGTAATGCTTCACTGCATAGCGGATCAGCTCGGATTCGATATCGTCCAGCGGCCGGACCTCGCCCTCAGGGTCGAGAAGCGCAAGGGCGTCGCCTATCGGTGCGGTCGTGGAAGGAACCAGATGTCCCGCGTCAAATCCGACCGGAATAAGACCGGGCGCCACTTCGTCGACGGTCATGCCGTCCAGCGACCCGGCAGTCTCTTCAGACAGAGCCGCGACGGGCGAACCGTTTTCGATCTGCGCCGCGATTTGCGGAAACTCATCGAGGCCGACCGCATCGCTCTCAGCCAACACCACGGCACGGAACACCGCGTTTTCCAGCTGGCGGATATTGCCCGGCCAGCGGAACGCCATCAGCACGCGGAGTGCCTCGGGGTTGAGCAAGCGGATGCGCTTTCCTTCCTCAGCGGCAATGCGCGCCAGGAAATGTCGCGCCAAGGCCGGGATGTCGGCCGGCCGTTCCCGCAATGGGGGCACCGTGATCGGAAACACATGCAGCCGGTAAAACAGGTCTTCGCGAAAGCGTCCGGCTTTGACATCGGCGATTAGATCGCGATTGGTCGCCGAGATCAGCCGCACATCGACCTTCACCGGTTTGCGCGCGCCGACTGGTTCGACTTCGCCTTCTTGGATCGCGCGCAAAAGCTTCACTTGCGCCGCAGCCGGCAATTCGCCGACCTCGTCGAGGAACAACGTGCCGCCGGATGCTTCAACGAATTTTCCGGTGTGGCGTTCGGTGGCGCCGGTGAACGAACCTCTCTCGTGACCAAACAAAATCGACTCGACGAGATTTTCCGGCATCGCGCCGCAATTGACGGCGATGAATGGTTTTGAACGACGTTCGCCCGAACCGTGGATCGCGCGCGCAATCAATTCCTTGCCAACACCGGACTCGCCTGAGACGAGAACAGGAATGGTCGAGGCTGCCGCTTTCTCCGCAATGCGGATGATGGCATCCATCGACGCGCTTTTGGTGATGATGTCGCGAAAGCCAAGCGTGCCGGATTGGCTTTTTTTGATCCGCTGCAGTTCGCCTTCGAGCGCTGAGGCATTGAGCGCATTGCGCAGGCTGACATGAAGCCGCTCGGCACCGACCGGCTTGACCACGAAATCGACCGCGCCGGCACGCATCGCCGACACGACATTGTCGATGCCGCCATGCGCGGTCTGCACGATCACCGGAACAGTGATCCCGGACTGACGTATTTTCGCCAGCACGCCGAGCCCATCGAGATTGGGCATGACCAGATCGAGAATGACGCAGTCGATGTTGGCGCTGTCCGGACTCGCAAGCAGCGAAAGCGCCGCTTCGCCGGAGTCACGCGTGACCGTCTCATATTCGAATTTGTGCAACACGCCTTCGAGCAGCCGGCACTGCACCGGATCGTCATCGACAATCAAAATGGTCATGCGAACCCCGAAGGCGGGACAGCGCAACGCTGTCTCTTTTCGGGGCACTTTGGCGAAGGAGGCTTAACGGGGTGTTAAGTCAGACGCGGATCCGCTCCCGCCGTCGCGGGGCAGAAAGGAGTTCACAGCCTCGGCGGCAGATCGGCGAATTTCCGCTCGGTATGCACTTGCCGGCTTAGCCGCGCTGGATCGCTTCGCGTCTTAACGCAGTGTCAGTCCGGCAACGCCGAGCGCCAGGTTGACGCCCACCGAGCCTTCGACCGAAAGCGGCTGCAACGCGAAGGAGCGATGCGATCCGCCGAACAAGGCGTTGGCGCCGACGCCGACCCCGATCGACGCACTGCCGCTACCGCCGACATAAGTGCCGGCAAGCGCGCCGTGGTGGTAGCCATTGGTCGGAGCGAACACGCCCCAGACCATGGCGCCGCCGGCCTTCACGCCGAGATCGAGGCCAAGGCGATTGATATGGCCCGAGTAACCCTCCGCCGGTCCGCCATTGTCCGGCGCAAAGCTGCACTGCATCCTTTGGTGCGAGCCGATAATGAGGCCGATGGTGGCCGAGGTCTTGCAGCTCAGCACGCCGACCTTGGTGGATTGCGCGGCGGCCGGCGCCGTCAGCGCTGCGACAATGGCGACACCGGCGAGCAAAGAAACGAGCTTACGCATGGATGTTCCCGGATGTTGTGAATTTGTGTGGCTAAAGAGCATAAGCGTTCTCTGTGAGCAAGGCGGAGGTCAGATGCCGCACGGCCTTGCGGCAGCCTTAGTGTTGCGCCACATCAGGGGCGAATAAGCTAGACCGCCCTTCATCAGGTTGCTCCATGCTCAAAACATCGAAGAAGATTGCGGCCAGACGGCCGGCCGCGCCTATTCGCAAAAAGACGAACGGCACTGGCCTTGGGAAGCTTCCCGAATGGAATTTGAGCGATCTTTATACCGGGCTCGACGATCCGGCTATCAAGCGCGATCTCGACCGCGCCGACAGCGACAGCATCGCCTTCGAGGACTCTTATAAAGGCAAGCTCGCTGGCCTTGCGGCTGGCGATGCAACGGGCCTCGCCGCCGCGGTCAAGCGCTATGAGGCAATCGATGATCTTATGGGCCGGCTCGGCTCCTATGCCGGCCTCGTTCATGCGGGCAACACCGTCGATCCAGCACGTACCAAATTCTACGGCGACGTGCAGGAGCGGCTGACTGCTGCGTCCATTCATCTGTTGTTCTTCACGCTCGAGCTCAACCGCGTCGACGACGCGGTGCTTGAAGCAGCGATGCGCGATCCAGCGCTCGGCCATTATCGGCCGTGGCTCGAAGATGTGCGCAAGGACAGGCCGTATCAGCTCGAGGATCGGGTCGAGCAACTGTTCCACGAAAAATCGATGACCGGCTATGCCGCGTGGAATCGGCAATTCGACGCCACCATCGCCAATCTTCGCTTCAAGGTCGCCGGCAAATCGCTCGCCATCGAGCCGACGCTTAATTTTCTAGCAGACCGCGCCGGTCCGAAGCGCAAGGCAGCGGCCGAAGCGCTCGCCGTGACGTTCAAACAAAACATCCAGCAATTCGCGCTGATCACCAACACGCTCGCGAAGGATAAGGAAATCTCCGACCGCTGGCGCGGCTTCACCGACATCGCGGATGCTCGTCATCTCTCCAACCGCGTCGAGCGTGAAGTCGTCGATGCGCTGGTCGCTGCGGTGCGCGCCGCCTATCCGCGGCTGTCGCATCGTTACTATGCGCTCAAGGCAAAGTGGTTCGGCAAGAAGCGTTTGCCACACTGGGATCGCAATGCGCCGTTGCCGATGGTCGCGCAGCGCACCGTCGGCTGGGGCGAGGCCATGGCGACGGTGCTCGAAGCTTACGGCGCGTTCTCGCCAAAGATGGCGGCGATCGCCGAGGACTTTTTTGCCAAGCGCTGGATCGACGCTCCGGTGCGGCCCGGCAAGGCGCCCGGCGCTTTCGCGCATCCGACGACGCCATCGGCGCATCCTTACGTGCTGCTCAATTATCAGGGCAAGCCGCGCGATGTGATGACGCTGGCGCATGAGCTCGGCCACGGCGTGCATCAAGTGCTGGCGGCGCCGAACGGCGCGCTGATGGCGCCGACGCCGCTGACGCTTGCGGAGACCGCAAGCGTGTTTGGCGAAATGCTGACTTTCAGGAAGCTTCTTGCCGCGACCCGCGACAAGAAAGAACGCAAGGCCATGCTCGCCGCCAAGGTCGAGGACATGATCAATACGGTGGTGCGCCAGATCGCGTTCTATACCTTCGAGCGCTCCGTCCACACCGAGCGCAAGAACGGCGAACTCACCGCCGACCGCATCGGCGAATTATGGATGAATGTGCAGCACGAAAGCTTGGGCCCAGCGATCGAGCTCAAGCCCGGCTATGAAAACTTCTGGGCCTATATCCCGCATTTCATCCATTCGCCGTTCTACGTTTACGCTTACGCCTTCGGCGATTGCCTGGTGAATTCGCTTTATGCGGTTTACGAAAATGCCGCCGACGGTTTCGCCGAACGTTATCTCGCGATGCTTTCGGCCGGTGGCACCAAGCATCATTCCGAACTGCTCGCGCCGTTCGGACTCGATGCTCGCGACCCGACTTTCTGGCAGGGTGGCCTCGGCGTTATCGAGCGGATGATCGTGGAGCTGGAGACGCTGTAACGGCGCCTTATTTCACGTTCTTCACCACCCAATCGTCGATCACTTTGGCGATCTCGAGATTGTTCTTCTCGATCATCACCATGTGGCCGTTGCCGTGAATGCCTTTGTCCTGCAGGCGCATCCATTCGATCGTCATGCCGGCCTGCTTCAGATATTTCACAGTGCAGCCGTCATAGATCCGGTGGTACGAGGCTTCCGCCGAGATCACGACGGACGGAATGTTTTTCAGATTGACGAGTTGCCGTGCTGGAGCCTTTTGCATCCAGCAGACAAATTGGTTGGGACCATCCGGTTTCTCGTCGCGCACAACAGCGATCTCGCTCGGATCCTTCACCGGCGGGTCGTAAGCGATCGGGATGTCGGTCGGTCCCCAGGCGCGGCCTTTGCCGGTGCCGATGATGGTGTTCTCAAAGGGCGGCCCGGACGGTTCGATGGCGACGAGACCTTTGACGAGTTTCGGCCGCGCATCGGCGATCAGCCAGGTGAACGGTCCGGACTGGGAATGCGTTAAAATGATTGCCGGGCCGATCTTGTCGAGAAGCGCCGCCCCCGCATCCTGATTGCGCTGCTGAGTTTCTTCGTTGGAAATCACGGTCTCGACTTGCGTGGCATAGAACTGGTCGAAGATCGCGTCGCCCATCTTGCCTTTATTGGCGCCTTCGCCAGGCCATTGCGTATGCTTTTCGCGTCCCGGCCAGTTTCCGTCGCTCTCGATTGCGGTGAATTGGAATTGTTCGTTCTGCGCGGTGAACATCCGCGTCGCGCCGTCGGCCGAGTGGATTGCCGAGCGGCCACGCATCGGCTGGTCGATCATGTAGACGACGTAACCAAGGCTGACGAAATACTCCGCCCAACCTTCGCGGCCATCCGGTGTGCCCATCCAATTGGTCGCGGTTTGTGCCGCGCCATGGATCAGGACCAGCGGGTAGGGGCGGCGCTGTTTTTTTGGCGCCAGTACTTCGACATAGATCTGGCCTTCCATGATCTTCTTGTCGGCATCGCCGACATAATGGCCGCCGACATAAAAGAAGCCGCGTTTTGCCACCATCGATTGATCGGTCGCGGGCACCGGCAGCTTCACTTCGGCGACGGCCGGCGCACCAAGCAGCACCGACAGCAGTGCGATCGACGCGATACCGCGTACGGTCATAGTAGCCTCCCCAGCGTAGGCCTCGGAAGCGAAGCCTTTGATTTTTGCTTATCGTGACCGTGCGTCCGCCCCTCCGGCCTTGTCAATCTGTGGGCAACAGCTTGCCTCATTCGCTGCCCACACTTAGGTGATAGTCCGCTGGTCTTAGCTTCCTGTTCAGTGAAAGAGCGCATGAGCGATAAGTCGAAATCGGACGGCCGGACGACGCGCGGCCGCGACAGCGAGAAGAACCGCTTCTCCGCACGTGCGGCGCGTTATGCGCGCGTCTCCGCCAATGTCGGGGGCGTCGCCGCGCGCTATGCCGGACGCAGGCTTATCGGTGCGCAGGATCGGGCGGGCGAAGCGAGTGCGCTGTCGTCGGCGCTCGGCCGGCTCAAAGGCCCGTTGATGAAGGTCGCGCAATTGATGGCGACCGTGCCTGATCTTTTGCCGCCGGAATATGCCGCCGAATTGCAGAAGCTGCAGAGCGAAGCGCCGCCGATGGGCTGGGCCTTCGTCAAGCGGCGGATGATGGCGGAGCTTGGCGCCGGCTGGGAAAAGAAATTCGCAAGCTTCGAACATCATCCTTCGGCTGCGGCCTCGCTCGGTCAGGTTCATCGCGCGCAGTCGCTCGACGGCGCGGCATTGGCTTGCAAGCTGCAATATCCGGATATGCAGTCCGCCGTCGAAGCCGACCTGCAGCAATTGCAATGGCTGCTCGCGATCCGCCGCCGTTTCGATTCGGCGATCGACACGTCGGAGATCGGCAAAGAGATCGGCGCACGGGTGCGCGAGGAGCTCGATTACCGGCGTGAAGCGAAGCACGCTGCGCTCTATCGCGAAATGCTCGATGGCGTCGACGTGGTGCGGGTGCCGCGCGCATGGCCGGAGCTATCGACCGGCCGATTGCTCACGCTCGATTGGCTCGACGGTACCAAAATGCTCAGCCACAAGAACGATCCGCTCGCGACGCGCAACAAGCTCGCCACCGCAATGTTCACGGCGTGGTGGTTTCCTTTCAGCCGCTTCGGCGTCATTCATGGCGATCCCCATCTCGGCAATTACACGGTGTTCGCCGAGCGTGGCGCGCCGGGCGGCATCAATCTCCTCGATTATGGCTGCATCCGTATCTTTGCGCCGAAATTCGTGGGCGGTGTGGTCGATCTTTATAACGGACTGCTGCGCGGCGAGGAGGATCTCGTCGTGCATGCTTATGAGACTTGGGGTTTCCGCAAACTGTCGCGCGAGCTGATCGACACGCTCAATATCTGGGCGCGCTTTATCTACGCGCCATTGCTCGACGATCGCGTGCGCACGATTGCCGATGGAGTCGCGCCCTCCGAATACGGCCGCCGTGAAGCGTTCCGCGTGCATCAGGCGCTCAAGAAAAAAGGCCCGGTGACCGTGCCGCGCGAATTCGTATTCATGGACCGCGCCGCGATCGGGCTTGGCGCGGTGTTCCTGCATCTGCGCGCGGAACTGAATTTCTATAAACTCTTCAACGAGGCGATCGAGAATTTTACGCTGGATGGCGTTTCGAAGCGGCAAAGCGAAGCGCTCGCCCGCGCGGGCCTATCTGACTGATCAGCAGCACGCGCACTCGACGGGATCGAGCGAGACCAGCGCATCCTTCATGAAGGCAGGCGGTAGATCGTTCTCGCTGGTTTCGACGGCGGGTTTGAAGATCTTGAAATGATGGCTGCCGCGCTGCGTCCAGAACACCACATGGGTTTCGACCGGCGGGCAGCCGGGGACGGCGCAGGCGATCTCGGTCGCTAAGATGGTCGTGTCGGCGGACAGCGCAAAGCGCGCCTGCGTCCATTGCCGTAGACGGTCGAGCGCCGCACTGTGTTCCGCGCTTTGCTTGCGAAAGCCGAGCATCCTAGGCTCCGTCATGCCCGGCACCCGGGTCCCGCCTTTGGCGGGCCCAAGTGTAAACTCTTGTGCCGGGCATCCACGTCTTTATACACCTGCGTTAAGGAAGACGTGGATGGCCGGAACCAGTCCGGCCATGACGAAGAGGTAGGAAGTGGCCGAACACGTATTGGCAGCGGTGCGCACCGCGCCCAGCAAGACCGAAATCCGCGAATATCCGATGCCGGACATCCCGGAGGATGCCGCGCTGTTGAAGATGGAGGTCGGCGGCATCTGCGGCACCGACGTCAAGCTCTACCAGCATCCGCCGTCGGACGAGCCGGTCATCATGGGGCATGAGAATATCGGCTTCATCGCCAAGGCCGGCCGCGAGTTCACCCAGCGCAAGGGCTTCAAGGAAGGCGACCTGGTTTTCGTCGAGCACTACGTGTCGTGCGGCAAGTGCGAGTGGTGCCACGCCGGGCAATACCGGCATTGCGAGAACACCAACTGGCGCACCAATCCGGACGCGATCCGCTACGGCTACACCTCGGCCTGGAAGCCGCCCCACCTTTATGGCGGGTTCGCGCAATACGTCTATCTGCCCTGGAACTCGGTGGTGCATCACGTGCCGAAGGGCGTGTCGGCGGAGCTGGCCGGGCTGGTGACGCCAATGGCGAACGGCGTCGAGTGGTCGCTGTTCGACGGCAACGTCGGATACAACTCGTCGGTGCTGATCCAGGGACCGGGCCAGCAAGGCCTGTCGCAGACCGTGATCTGCAAGCAGGCCGGCGCCTCGCTGATCATCGTCACCGGCACCGCCAAGGACAAGGCGCGCATGGAGGTGGCGAAGAAGCTCGGCGCCGATTACGTCATCGACGTCAGCAAGGAAGATCCGCTCGCGCGCATCATGGAGATCACCGGCGGCAAGGGCGTCGACGTGGCGCTCGACTGCACCGCCGGCGCCGGCACCATCCCGATCCTGCTCGGCATCGAGGCGCTGAAGCGCAAGGCCGGCATTATCGTGGCGCAGGGCGAGCTGAAGGAATTTCCGAACTTCCCGCTGGAGAAATTCACGGTGAAGTTCATCACCATGAAGAGCGCGCGCGGCCACAGCTACAAGGCCTGCGAGTTGGCGCTGGAGCAGTTGGCGTCGAAGCGCTTCCCGCTCGAATTGGTGACGACGCACCGGTTCGGGTTGAACGAGGTGGACAAGGCGATCAAGGCGGTCGGCGGCGAAGGCGTGCCCGACGTGATCCACGCCTCGCTGATGCCCTGGCTCTAGCCGCACGTCCGAGGCCGTCGCGCTTTCGGCGGTGCTGAGACTTCCCAAACCCGTTCCGATAACGTGGCGCAAAGCCGCCACGGGAGGCGCGGCGTGTGACGGCGAGGCGATCTTTCGCACGA
>DATBAD010000021.1:0-84273 GCA_036271715.1 Xanthobacteraceae bacterium | reverse complement strand
AGGAAGCGGAACGCCATCAGGCGCTGATCCGTATCCTCCGCGTCATCGGACGCGGCTCTGTCCCCTTTCGAAGACAGCTCGCCTGACGGCGTTCCACCACGGCTCTCGCCAAAGAGACTCGTCATCCCTAAGGCTCAGCTTCAGGCCAGGGTTTCCTGGGACGTGGTCTGACGCATGATCGGAAGATCCTGCGCTAGCAAATGCGCTAACGGGCGTTACCCGCCATCGCCTGTCCCAGTCCAGCGAAGCACCTCGCGCCCCGGTCATAGTGACGAGAGACTGATGCCCAAGCCGACCGAGAGCGGGTTGCAAGCCCGCCCGCGGGAACCGCACTCGCCCCGCTAGTCCGGGAATGCCTCCCGGGTAGCGTCCTTAATAGGCGAGATGACATCCGATTTGTAATTATTTAAGTGACAAATGTCAATGTTAATGGGACAAAAATTTCCCGTCATCCTGATGTGTTCGGCCGCAGGTCGAGCCTCGAAGGAGACGGCCGAGGCGCCGGGGCCGCGTTCGAGCCCGGCGATTTTCGTTCAAATCCGGATATTGGTGCTGATGAATTTCGCGCCGACGTCGCGGCCTTCGCGCCAGACCACTTTGTAGGTGCCATCGCGAGCCGGGCCACCGTTGCCGTGGAATAGAAGCACGAATTCGTCGACGATCTCGAAGCCGTTCAGCTGCAGCCGAACGCCCTCCTCCGACGCATTGGTCACCAGCACATAGCGGTCATTGATGCCGACGCCGAGCCGGGCGGTCGCCAGCCTGCCGATACGCTGGCGGAGTGTTTTTCGCCTTTCGGTAACATCGATGCTGCTCACGGAAGCCCTCCAAACGGGAGAGACAGCCGTAGCAAGCAGCCATTGCCCGCAGCCTAAGCCGATCCGTCAGATTTTCGGCAAATGAAGGCTGCCAGCTTGGGCGCGAACTAGAAGTGATAATTCAACCCGGCGCGGGCGATCTCCGTCGTGAGTTTCGTCGTGCCAGACAGGGTCAGGCCGGCGAATGCCGGTGACAAGGTTGCCGCGGTGGCGACCGAACCCAAATCGACGTGAAGATATTCAGCCTTCACTGACCATTTGCGGTCGAGCGCATATTCGGCGCCGGCGCCCACGGTCCAGCCGACCCGGGTGCTCGAGAGTGCCGTGGTCAAGACAGTAGGAGCCACCAGGGCAATACTCTGATTGAAATTGTCATGCCCAACCGCGAGGCCTCCGGTCGCGTAGATCAGCCAATGGTCGTTCGCCCAGCCGAGGCGCTGCCGTAGCGTGAACAACCAGTCGGTCGACATCGACGTCGCCGCCGAAAAATTTACGGTTGGCGGCCCAACCGCGCCGCCGGGCAGCGTGCTCGGGAACGGCCGCGTCGTATTGTTGGACGCCCGCAGGCCGAGATAGTCGAAATCCGCTTCGCCGCCGAAAACCCAACTGCCGTTTTGCCAATTGTACCCGGCCTCGACGCCGCCGGTGAATCCGGATGGCCGCAACGTCGGTGACGCCGCATTCGATACAGCCGCGGTGTCGACGGCGAGGAAGGGAGCCGGCGCGTTCAGCGTCGCGGATACCGTGTTCGCTCCCCACGCTCCGCCGGCATTGCCGCCGATATAGAAGCCAGTCCAAGTCGGAGCCGGCGTGGCCGGCGGCGACGGCGCTTTCGGCATGATATCGGCGGCCTTGGCGGCGCCAATAGATAAAGCGAGAAACGCCAAAACACAGACATTACGAACGAACAATCGCATGGCCCCAACCTTCCATAATGCAGACCGATTTTGGACTCGTAGCATCACCGGCGTCCAAGTCCAGTTTGGCCGTGGACACGTAGTTGGCCTGACTGACGACAACAGCATTATGTCGATGATGACGAACAACCCGCGGCTGTTGTACCGGAAGTCAAATTCCGCGAGGTTGCGCGCGGCCAGAATGCGGAGGCTCAGATGCGAAAACTCAAAATCATGGAACACATCTCGCTGGACGGCATCATCCAGTCTTCCGGCGAAGATGATTTCCCCTACGCTGACTGGACTGTCCCCTATCGAACCCCGGCCGGGCGGGATGAACTCTTCGCAGCGCATGGCGGGCGCTTCGATCTGCTGCTTGGCCGTCGCACCTACGATATGTGGTCAAGCTTCTGGCCAAAGGCATCGAGCAGTCCGATGGCGGACGCCTTGAATGCGGCAACCAAATATATCGCGACCCACCGTCCGGAAAGTCTTGAATGGGGACCTTTCGAAGGCCTTGGACCGGATATCATCGAGGGCATTCGCCGCATCAAGTCGCGGGATCGCCCGAACCTTATCCTCTGGGGAAGTTCAACGCTGACATCCACGCTGCTCGAACATGGGCTTGTGGATGAAGTCCTGCTGGTCCTCTATCCGGTTTTGTTGGGCACCGGGAAGCGCTTCTTTGCGGCAGGGACCCCGCCACGATCATTCGAACTCGTCAGTACAAAAGCAATGCCGACCGGCGTCATGCTATGTGCTTACAAGGTCGCCGGCGCTTTGAAGACCGGATAGCGGCGTGACAAAACAGCAGCGTGACGACGATGACGAATGAACAAGCAAAACTCCATGTCGTGATCTCCGGTGGATTTTCCGCCGCCTATGAGGCGCTGTTGGCGGACTTCATGCGCAGCACCGGCATCGCGGTGACGACCGGTTCGGGCGCATCGCAGGGCAAGGGGCCGCAAACGATCGCAGCGCAGCTTGAGCGCGGTGTTGCTGCCGACGTGGTGATCTTGTCCCGCGAGGGGCTGAACGAACTGATCGCCGCGCACCGGATCGTTGCCGGCACCGATATCGATTTGGCGCAGGTGCCGCTCGGTGTCGCGGTGCGCGTCGGCGCGGCGAAGCCCGATGTGAGTACGATCGACGCCTTCAAACAGGTTGTGCTCGCAGCCAAAACCATTTCGGTCCCGGCCAGTACCAGCGGCATTTGGCTGATCGAGAATCTATTTCCGCGGCTTGGCCTCGCCGGCAAGATCAATGTCAAAGCGATGCCGCGCGGTTCGGATGCTGCCGCTCTCGTCGCGTCGGGCGGCGCCGATATCGCGGTGATGCCGGTGAGCGAAATCGTGCATGCGCCGGGCGTCACATGCGCGGGCAGTCTCGTGCCGGAGATCCAGTTTGTGCAGATATTTTCTGCGGCCGTTGTTGCGGGCTCTCACGCAACCGACACCGCCAAGCGGTTGATCGCCTTCTTCGTTTCTCAATCCGCCGTTGCGGCGATCGAAAAAAGCGGCATGGAGCCGCTTGCGGCCGCCGCCCGCCGCTAACGGTTCATCAACCATTTTTGTTAACGAATGGTTTGGGGCGATGTTGAGAGCCGGGGGCACGAGCCTCGATGTTTATCGGCACCAATATCGTCGTCGGCGCGCTCGTTCCCGACGATTATGCGGCAATGTATTGCTGGGCGAACGACATCGTCGCTGCGCGCCTCGACGGCGCATTCCGGCCGGCCAATCTGCATGACGTCGTTGGCCAGTGCCAAGCAGCGGGCTCCGACCCGTCGCGCGTGCTCCTTGCCATCCGGTTGCGCAACGATCCGAAGATCATCGGCTATGTGCACATCCAGCACATCAGCGCCGCGCATCGCTCCGCCGACATCGGAATGCGGATCGGCGAAGAAAAATATCGCGGCCTCGGCTATGGCCGCGAGGCGCTGCACATCGCCACGGAATTTTGCTGGAACCATCTGAACCTGGAGCGTCTCGGGCTGATAGTTTTCAACCACAACATACGGGCGATCAAAGCCTACCGGGCGGCCGGTTTCAAAAAAGAAGGGCTGTTGAAGCGTCTCTTCTTCGTCGACGGTCAATGGGTGGACGTCATGGTGATGGCGTCGTTCCGAAGAACCAAGAAACAGCGCATGCCGATCGAAAAGGATTCGAGCCCGACTCTTGCCATCGGCACCGCAGCCGCCGCGTAATATACGCGCGTGGTCAAATCTGCCGCGCGTCTATAATCTCGCTCGCTGATTAGCGACCCGCGAGGACCGATGCCTCATTTCATCTGCACCGCCTGCGGCATGCAGTATGCCGAAACCGCGCAAGCGCCCGCGCAATGCCTCGTCTGCGAGGAGGAGCGACAATACGTGCCGCCGCGCGGCCAGACCTGGGCGACGTTGAAGGCGCTGGAGGCGAGCTACACCAACACCTTCCGCGAATACGAGACGAACATCATCAGCATCGGTTCGACGCCGGCTTTCGCCATCGGTCAACGCGCACTGCTGCTGCGTACTCCGCGCGGCAATATCCTTTGGGATTGTATCGCCACGCTCGACGCCGCGACCGAGACGCTGATCAAAGGTCTCGGCGGCATCGCCGCGATCGCGATCTCACATCCGCATTTCTACACGACGATGGTGGAATGGGCGCACGCTTTCGGCGCGCGCATTCATCTCCATGCCGCCGACAAAGACTGGATCATGCGCAACGATCCGGCGATCGAATTATGGGACGGCGAAACCAAGACATTATGGGACGGCGTCACGCTGGCCCGCTGCGGCGGACATTTTCCCGGCGGCACCGTGCTGCATTGGACCGGTGGCGCCGGTGGCCGCGGTGTCATCTGCGCCGGCGACATTCTCAGCGTGACCACGGACCGCAAATGGCTGTCCTTCATGCGCAGCTATCCGAATTTTATTCCGCTCTCGGCGCGCACGGTCGAGCATATCGGCGCGGTGCTTAAGCCCTTCGCGTTCGATGTGCTCTACGGTCATTATTTCGATCGCGTCATTGCAAGCGACGCCAAAGCCGTCGTGGAAAAATCCGTCGCCCGTTATGTAGCGGCCCTCGAAGGCGAGCGCGGCTACGAATAGACGCGCCGTTCCGCAAACGGAACTTTTCGGAAAGCCACCGGTTAGCACGGGGACAGCACGCCGCCGCTTTCCAAAGGACGGTCGTGTCTGCATGTGAAAAGACATATGCGCTCAGGGCAGGAGGCGGGGCGCATCCCTCAACAACTCCCTCGATTTCAGGTCAGCCATTCAAGGTCAGATTTCAGGATCAGACTGTCAGACATCTGAACTCATCCCATGTCAAACATCCAAACATTATTGTCGCGCGCATCAACCGGATTGCCGCGAGCATCAACCGGCGTCGCAGGCCTCGATAGTATTCTTGGCGGTGGCTTGGCGCGCGACCGCCTGCATCTCCTCGAAGGCAGCCCAGGCACGGGCAAAACGACGATCGCTTTGCAATTCCTTCTTGCCGGCGCCGAGGCCGGTGAAGTCGGCATCTATGTCAGTCTTGCCGAAACCGAACATGAATTGCGCGAGGGCGCGCGTTCGCATGGCTGGACGATCGGACCGAAAGTCGAAATCTTCGAACTGGTGCCGCCGGAAAGCGTACTCGATCCGGATCAGCATCAGAGCCTGCTCTATTCGTCCGATCTCGAGCTCGGTGAGACCGTCAAACGCATCTTCGCAGCCATTGAGCGGCTGAAACCGAAACGGGTGGTCATCGATAGTCTTTCGGAGATCCGACTCCTCGCGCAGAGTTCGCTGCGCTATCGCCGCCAAATTCTGGCGCTCAAGCATTACTTCGCCCAGCACAACTCCACGGTGATCATGCTCGACGACATGACCACGGAGACCACCGATCGCGCGGTGCACAGTATCGCGCATAGTGTGATCCATCTCGACCAGCTCGCGCCGATCTATGGCGGCGAGCGGCGGCGGCTGCGCGTCGTCAAATGCCGCGGCCAGACCTTCCGCTCCGGCTATCACGACTTCACCATCACCACCGGCGGTATCGAAGTGTTTCCGCGGCTGGTCGCCGCCGAGCATCGCAAGGGCACGCTCGAAAACGTGCTCAAAAGCGGCGTCGGCGAAGTCGACCAGTTGCTCGGCGGCGGCATCGCCGCGGGATCGAGCACGCTCATCATCGGGCCTGCGGGCACCGGCAAGTCGCTGCTCACGCTGCATTACATCACCAATGCCGTCGCGCGCGGCGAGCGTGCGGCGCTGTTCGTGTTCGACGAGGAACTCGGCCTGTTGCTCGCGCGGGCCAAAGGCCTGGGCATCGATCTTGAGGCGATGCGCGACAGCAAGAAGCTATTCATCCGGCAAATGGACGCCGCCGAACTCACGCCCGGCGAGTTCTCCCACATCGTGCGCGGATGCGTGGATCGCGAAAACATCCGCACCGTGGTGGTCGACAGCATCAACGGCTATCAGGCGTCGATGCCGGAAGAGCAATTTCTGATCCTGCATCTGCACGAACTCCTGCAATACCTGAACCGGCAAGGCGCCGCGACATTCCTGACGGTGGCGCAGCACGGCATGATCGGCGACATGAAGCAGCCCATCGATATCACTTATCTTGCCGACACCGTCATCATGCTGCGCTACTTTGAAGCGCTCGGCCGCGTGCGCCGCGCCATCTCGGTGATGAAGAAGCGCAGCGGCGCGCATGAAGATACTATCCGCGAATTCACCATCAACTCGCACGGCATGCAGGTCGGCCCGGCATTGCAGGAATTCCAGGGCGTGCTGCGCGGCGTGCCGACCTATGTCGGCGGCGGCGAGCCGCTGATGCGGGGCAAGGGATGAGGCACACGCCGGAGGGTTCCGGACGCGTGCTGATCCTGGCGCCGCGGGGCCGCGACGCCGTCGTCGCCAAGGAAATCCTGCGCGACGCAAAACTGCGTTCCGACATCTGTCTCGATATCGATGAACTCCTCGGCGAGATCGCGGAAGGCGCCGACGTCGCGGTCGTGACCGAGGAAGCGACCCGGGCGAACGGCATGCGCGACATCTCCTCCTGGGTCACGGCGCAACCGGCATGGTCGGACTTTCCTTTCGTGCTTTTGACCGAGCATGGCGGCGGCCTCGAACGCAATCCGGCGGCGGCTGCGCTCACCGCGCGGCTTGGCAATGTCACCTTCCTGGAGCGGCCGTTTCATCCGACCACTTTGGTGAGCCTCGTCGAAGCCGGACTGCGCGGACGGCAGCGGCAATATGAGAATCGCAAACTCAACGAGGAGCTTGAATTCCGCGTCCAGGAACGGACATCAGAGCTTGCGACCGCGAACCGGCAGCTCGTTGACCAGATCAAGGAGCGGGAGGACGTGGAGTCGACGCTCCGCCAATTGCAGCGGCTCGAAGCCGTAGGTCAATTGACCTCGGGCGTGGCGCACGATTTCAACAATCTCCTCACCGTCGTCCTCGGCAATATCCGCTTTCTCGAACGCGGCTTCGCCGCCGCCGGCATCGACGGCAATCTGTCGCAACGGCTCGGCTATATGCGGACCGCCGCCGAACGCGGCGCCAAGCTCACCAATCACCTTCTCTCCTTCTCGCGCCGCCAGCATCTCGAGCCGCATCCGCTCGATCTCAACGAGACTGTGATCGGCATGCGTGACCTTTTGCAAAGCACGCTGGGTGGATCGATCGCCATCGAAACACGGCTGCAGTCTGCATTGTGGTGCGCGATGGTCGATTCCACGCAGCTCGAACTCGCGATACTCAATCTCGCCATCAATGCGCGTGACGCGATGCAGGTCGGCGGCAGCCTCAACGTCGAGACTGCCAATGCGACGCTCGGTTTGCCGCTTCATCCCGAGGAGCCGCGCGCCGGCGAATATGTTAGCGTCCGCGTCACCGATACCGGCAGCGGCATGAGCGATACGGTGCGCGCCAAAGTATTCGAGCCGTTTTTTACGACCAAAGAAGTCGGCAAAGGCTCCGGCCTCGGCTTGAGCCAAGTGCTCGGCTTCGCCAAGCAATCCGGCGGCGGCGTTCGCATCGACTCGCGGCTCGGCGAGGGCACCGCGGTTCATATTTACTTGCCCCGCGGCGAGGCCAAAGCCGCGACGCCCGCTGCAGCACCGGCCAATGGCGTGACATCGTATGTCGTGTCCAGCGCCACAATTCTTCTCGTTGACGACGACAATGACGTCCGCGAGATCACGCGCGCCATGCTGCACGAGCTCGGTTACGTCGTGCTCGAAGCCGGTAGCGGCGGCGCCGCGCTCGACATTCTCAAACGCGAACAGCACATCGAACTTCTGATCGTGGACTTCGCAATGCCCGGGATGAACGGCGCGGAACTGGCGAAGCTAGCGCAAGCGCAACGTCCACATCTACCGGTGCTGTTCGTTACCGGCTTCGCCGAGCGTGGCGTGCTGGAAAAAGTGGACGATGCCACCATCATCGGCAAACCGTTCGTCTACGATGACTTTGCTGGAAAGGTACAAGCCGCACTCAGCGCGGGCACCCGCGCCAAAGTGGTGCCGCTGAAGCGGCGGCAATAGGCGTTAATGCACCACGACCGCGGCGCGCGGCGTCAGCGCACCTGCATGACGGATCACCGCACTGGCCAATCGATGTGCGGCACTTGCCGCATCGACGGCCGTCGCACCTGAAAGCCGCGCCGCGAGATAGCCGGCATTGAAGCCGTCACCGGCCGCGGTCGGATCGGTCGGCACTACCACTTCCGGCACCGGCACGAATTCCTGATTGCTGCCTGTCGCAACCAGTGCGCTGTTCGGTCCGTTCTTGATCACGATTTCGCCGATGCCGAAAGCTTGCAGCCGCGCCACCGTGCTTTCAGGTGACGGATCGCCCCACAGCACCGCCTCGTCGTCGAAGGCCGGGAGCGCGATGTCGGTGCGCTTGAGCGCCTCGATGAAAACAGTGCGCGTGCGCGAGAGATCGCCCTTCCAGCCGCGCGGCCGGAAATTGCCGTCGAACGCAACCTTGGCGCCCTGCTGCCGCGCCACTTCCAGCATCGCAAAAAAGCGGCCGAGACTCTGTGTCGACAGCAGCGACAGCGTGATACCGGAGAAATAAATAAGCTTCGCCGCAATCAGACTTTCAGCGACCCGCATCCAGTCCGGCAGCTCGAAAAGTTCGCGCACGGGCGCCCCATCACGCCAATAGCGCGGTTGCCGCTCGCCGCCCCTCTGCTCGACCAGGCGCAAAGCCGGTAGCCGGCCGGGCACGCGCAAGATCAGATCGGCGGCGACCCCCTCCGCCGCAGCCAGCGCCAAGACGCTGTCGGAATAAGGATCGTCGCCGAGCGCGCTGACAAAGCCGACATTGAGGCCGGCGCGGGCGAGATAGATCGCTGCATTGAAGACGTCACCGCCGCAGGACGGCGCGAAATCGCCGTTCGCGCCCCGCGTCAGTTCGATCAGGACTTCGCCGATACAGACGATGCGGGCGTTCGGCTGATTCAATGGATGTCCTTTGGCGACTGGAACCATTCCGCCGCGATGTTATATTGTAACACATCGGTCCTTTTAGGGCCGGTGAGCCCGGGACCTTAGCACTGATGACCCACCACCATCACCATGCCGGCGAAGCGCATCCGTCGCCGGCGCTGTCGCCATCGCTTTTACGACTGTCGGTGCCGCAACGGCTCGCGCTCGCCGGTCTTATGATCGCGGTGATCTGGGCCGCGGTGATCTGGGCGGTGCGTTGAGCGAAACAATGGCCGCGCTACGCTTTCACGATCTCACGCTCGGCTATGAGCGCCATCCCGCCGTGCATCATCTCGATGGCGCAGTGGAGAACGGCGCGTTGCTTGCCGTCATCGGGCCGAATGGCGCCGGCAAGTCGACACTGTTCAAAGGCATCGCTGGTGCGATTTCTCCGCTCGCCGGGAGTATCGAGCGCAACGGCTTCAATCCGCGCGACATCGCTTATCTGCCGCAAGTGCCGGACATCGACCGCTCCTTCCCGATCAATGTCTACGACATGGTCGCGATGGGGCTGTGGCGGAAGAAGGGTCTGTTCGGCGGCATCGGCGGCAAGGATCGCGATGCGATCGAACATGCCCTCGCCGCTGTCGGCCTGACCGGCTTCGAGCAGCGCGCCATCGGCACGCTGTCCGGCGGCCAGATGCAGCGCACGCTATTCGCGCGGCTGTTGCTGCAGGACGCGCGCGTGATCGTGCTGGACGAACCGTTCACAGCCACCGACGAGCGCACCGCGGCTGATCTCCTCGACCTGGTGCGGCGCTGGCACGGCGAGAAGCGCACGGTGCTCGCGGCGCTCCACGACATCGATCTGGTCAAAGCGAATTTTCCGGCGACCCTACTGCTGGCACGCGAGCCGGTGGCATGGGGCGCGACCGCCGACGTGATAACGACAGAGAATCTCTCCAAAGCGCGCCGCATGTGCGAGGCCTTCGACGATCAGGCCGCCGCCTGTTTGCCGGAAATGGCGTGAGTCTGCCGTGATGCAAACCTTCCTCGCATCGTTATCAGATCCGTCGCTGCGCCCGGCGCTCGCCGCCGTGCTGGCGCTCGCTCTCGGCTCAGGCCCAATCGGCGTGTTCATGATGCTGCGGCGGATGAGTCTGATTGGAGATGCGATGTCGCACGCCATTCTGCCTGGCGTTGCCATCGGCTTTCTCGCTGCGGGGCTCAATGTCTTTGCGATGACGCTGGGCGGGCTTGCCGCAGGATTAGTGATCGCACTGTCCGCCGGCGCCATCAGCCGCGCCACGCGGCTGCATGAAGATGCTTCGCTGGCGGTCTTCCTTTTGATCTCGCTGGCGCTCGGCGTTGTCATTGTCACCATAGACGGCCTAGACATCGAACGGTTGATGAGTTTTCTGTTCGGCGAGACAGCCGCGAAAATGACCAGCGAAAAATTGTTAGTGATCGCGGTGAATGCGACGCTCAGCCTTGGCGCGCTGGCCTTGATCTACCGGCCATTAGTCGTGGGCTCGGTCGATCCCGGCTTTCTGCGCTCGGTGAGCAGCGCCGACGGTATCGCGCATATGATTTTTTTGGTGTTGCTCGTGCTCAACCTGATCAGCGGCTTCCATGCGCTCGGCACGCTGATGGGCGTCGGCATCATCGTCATTCCGGCCGCGAGCGCGCGGCTATGGACCCGCGACATCTCGGCGATGATCGCGCTGTCGACGCTCTGCGCGCTGATCTCCGGCTGGATCGGAGTCGTCGTCGCTTTTGCTTATGGTATCCCAACCGGACCGGCGGTGACGCTGGTCGCGGGTGTCCTCTACGCTGTCTCTGTCGCTCTCGGCCGGAATGGCGGCCTCGTCTGGCAAATCCTCCCCGGCCGCCATTTGGAGGCGTGAAGCCGCAATTTACCGGGGGTTTCGCTTTGCCCCCGTACTCAATATATCTGCGGCTCCGCCGCAGAGGTTTGTAAGGTCCCATCCATGCCCGACACCAAGTCCGACGCGCTGCAGACCGATAAGGTCCCCGTCACCGTGCTTACCGGCTATCTCGGCGCCGGCAAGACGACTCTGCTCAATCGCATCCTGTCCGAACCGCATGGCAAGAAATACGCCGTGATCGTCAATGAATTCGGCGAGATCGGCATCGACAACGACCTCGTGGTCGGCGCCGATGAAGAAGTCTTCGAGATGAACAATGGCTGCATCTGCTGCACCGTTCGCGGCGATTTGGTGCGCATCCTCGACGGCTTGATGCGGCGGAAGGGCAAGTTCGACGCCATCATCGTCGAGACCACCGGTCTCGCCGATCCGGCACCGGTGGCACAGACTTTCTTTGTCGACGAGAATGTCGGCAAAAAGACCAGGCTCGACGCGGTGGTCACCGTTGCCGACGCCAAATGGCTCACCGAACGTCTCAAGGACGCACCGGAAGCGAAGAACCAGATCGCTTTCGCCGACGTCATCCTGCTCAACAAGACCGATCTGGTATCACCTGAGGAACTGAGCGAAGTCGAAGCGCGCATCCGCGGCATCAACCCTTACGCCAAGGTCCACAAGACGCAGCGCTCGCAAGTACCGCTCGACGCGGTGCTCGGCCGCAACGCGTTCGATCTCGATCGCATCCTCGAGATCGAGCCTGACTTTCTCGGCGAGGAAGATCACGACCATGACCATCATCATGATCACGCGCATGGGCACGATCACGGACACGATCATCACCACCATGATCACGAGCACGCGCATTCGCATGGCAAGCTCAAGCACTACCACGACGAGGACATGCAATCGATCGCGCTCCGAACCGACAAGCCCCTCGATCCGGACAAGTTCTTCCCGTGGGTGCAGGATCTGGTGCAGAAGGAAGGCCTGAACATTCTGCGCTGCAAGGGCATCCTAGCGTTCAAGAACGACGACGAGCGCTTTGTCTTCCAGGGCGTGCATATGATCCTCGACGGCGATCACCAGCGGCCTTGGAAAAAGGACGAAAAGCGCGAAAGCCGTGCCGTTTTCATCGGCCGCAATCTGCCGGGTAAGAAGATCACCGAAGGATTTGAGAGCTGTATCGCCTAGGGCTTCAGGCGTCATGCGCAGCGCATTGTAAACGAGATGGCCGGAACAAGTCCGGCCATGACGGCCGACAAAGACCCGCCTCATGACCGACACCAGCAACGACACCGTCTCCGTCGTCGACCGCACGCATAACGTTGCGGTGGAAGGCGCCGTGGTCGCGGCGCATTTTCTCGCCCGCACCGCCGTCTTCGTGCTGGGCGAAGAAGCGGCCGTCATGGCGACGGAAAAGGACGAGCCTCAACGGATCGATCTGCACGGCGGCGTGATCCTGTCGACCGTGACGGACGGCAAAGTCCTGATCACCAGCGGCGACGACGGCAAAGTTATTTCGCTCGATGCACGCGGCGACAAAAAAGTCCTCGCCACCGACCCCAAGCGTCGTTGGATCGATCATGTCGCACTTGGGCCGGATGGCGCGGTGGCTTGGTCGGCAGGCAAGACCGCTTTCGTACAAAGCAAAGAGTTACGCGAATTCGAAGCGCCCTCGACCGTCGGCGGGCTGGTGTTTCTGCCGAAGGGCTTTCGTCTCGCGATCGCGCATTACAATGGCGCTTCGCTGTGGTTCCCGAATGCCGCCGGCGCGCAGCCGGAGCGGCTCGAATGGAAGGGCTCGCATCTCGGCGTCACCGTCAGTCCGGATGGACGTTTTCTGGTGACGACGATGCAGGAGCCGATGCTGCATGGCTGGCGGATCGCCGATAAGAAGCACATGCGGATGTCCGGCTATCCGGGGCGGGTGTTGTCGGTCGGCTGGACCGCGCGTGGCGAATACCTGGCCACATCGGGTTCGACCCAGGTGATCATGTGGCCGTTCCAAAGCAAAGACGGCCCGATGGGCAAACAGCCGAAGCTCCTCGCGCCGCTGGAGCACCGCGTCGACGTCGTCGCCTGCCATTCCAAGCAGGACATCGTCGCCGCCGGCTATCACGATGGCACCGTGTTGCTGGTGCGGATTGCCGACGGCGCCGAGATACTGGCAAAGAAACCCGGAGACGCTCCGGTTACCGCGCTTGCCTGGAACGACGACGGCACCCTGCTCGCTTTCGGAACCGAAAGCGGTGAAGCCGGAATTGTCGATCTCGCTTAACCTTGTCCCTGCCGCGCCGGAACTGCGGCTTTCGCCGGCCGTTATCTCTCTATGAGACCGATCGCACGAGTGGCGGGCGCTGCCTTGGCGTTAGCTTTAAGTTCGTTAGCGGCGCAAGCGCAAACGCCGGCACCTGACACGAAGAACTGCGCCAGCAGCACCAATTCGTCCGGGCAGAATCTCAGCGACAAGCTCAGCCAATCCAATGGCGTGATTTGCCCGCCGTCGAATATCGACCAGGGCATTCGCACACCCGCGCCGGACACCGGCAAAATGCCGGTAATTTCGCCGCCCGGCAGCCCCGGCGGCAATCCTAGCGTTCAGCCGAAGTGACAAGTAAGTTGCGTGAAGCTTAGTGCATCGCACGCGCGACGCATGTGCTTACTTGGCGGTGAACGGCTCGACGCGTGTCGCCGCTCGCACGAACTGAATCATCACGGCGATGCCGCAGAGGATGAAAATCCCATCGAGAATGCGCGCACCGAGCGCACCGAGCCCGGCGAGATTGGCGATCGCCCAACTGCCAGCAAACGCAGCGCCAAACACTTCGGCGCTGATCAGGATCGCCGCGCTGACCACGGTCAGCACATTGCCCCATTGGATGCGGCGGGAGGGAGAGGTGGTCGTCGTGCTCATACTGCGTGCTCAGATTTCGCTTAGGCGGCGTCGCGGGCGGTCTTTTGCGCCAATAATCCGGCCGCGACAAGGGCTGCCTGGATGCGGTCGATCTCGGCGCGGCTGATCTTCACCAGCGGCGGCCGCACCACGGCGCGCGGCAGCTTACCTAGCAGCACCAGCGCCTCTTTCATGCGGTTATGCATGTCGGCCCAGGGCTCGGCGTAGAACACCTTTGCCAGCGGATAGATACGGTCATTGAGCCGGCGTGCCTCGGCGAGATCGTTCGCCTTGACCGCGCGGAACAGCTGCGCCTGCAGATCGGCGATGACACTGCCGGAGCCGGAAAGAAGCCCGTTGCAGCCGAGCACCAGCGAACTGAGCAGCCAGGCGCTGTGGGTGGAAAGCACATTCACCGACCGCTTGAGGCTCTGCAGTTCACGTACATGCATCTCATGCTGCGGGACGTTGCCGCACCAATCCTTGATGGCGCGGATGGTCGGTACTTCCTCGATCATTTTCAGAAGCGTGTCGCGCGGATAGCCCTGCCCCGTCGCCAGCGGATATTGGAAGGCGATCAGCGGCAGGCTGGTCGCGTCCGCAATGCGCTTGAAGTGCTCGATCGCCATGGCGGGAGACTGCTGCAAGGTGAACGGCGCCGGCGGGAAAACGAGAAGCGCCGAAGCGCCTCCGGCCTCAGCCATCCGCGCGATACGCGCCGCTTTAAGACTACCGTCGGCCCAGATGCCGTTCACAAGTGGCAGCCGCCCGCCGATTTCGTCCTGGGCGATGTCGAGGACCCGCTGCTGCTCCTCGAAAGTGCAGGAAGCGACCTCGGTGGAATGGGCGTTGATGGTGATTGCCGAGAGCCCTTCGACCGCCGCCACGTCCGACAAATGCGCGCGGAAGCTCTTTTCGTCGATCGAAAGGTCGTCGTGGAAGGGCAGCAAAATCGCCGGAATGACGCCATGCGGGACATAATGGGCGTGACGGGGCATCGGGGGGCTCTCCTTCCGGCTTCATCCCGCGGCCTCGCGGGGCAAAGGCCACCGCGCAAACCTTGGGGGTTAAGGCAGGTGACATATATCACGGCTGTGGCCGCATTTGGTATGACCCTGCATGACCCAAAACGAGACGCGCTCTAACCCCTTCTTCGAGACCTGGACCACCCCGGACCAGGTCCCGCCATTCGACCGTATCAAGCCTGAGCATTTCCTTCCCGCCTATGCGCGGGCGCTGAAAGAGCACGACGCCGAGATCGCGGCCATTACCGCCCATCCGGCGGCGCCGGATTTCGACAACACCATCGCGGCGCTGGAATTGAGTGGCCGGGCGCTGGAGCGGGTCGGCAATGTTTTTCACCTGCTCACCGGCGCCGACAGCAATGACGCGCTGCTTGCGATCGAGCGCGAGATCAGCCCGCAGATCGCGTTGCATTGGAACAGGATCAACACCAATGCGGCGCTGTTCCGCCGTATCGATGAGGTGATGCGCAAGGCCGACGCGCTCGGCCTGAACGCCGAGCAGCGCCGCGTGACGGAGCGCTACCATACTGGCTTCCGGCGCGCCGGCGCAGCGCTCGACGAGACCGCGAAGAAGCGGTTTGCCGAAATCATCGAAAAGCTTGCCGCCCTCGGCACCAGTTTCAGCCAGAACGTGCTCGCCGACGAGCAGGCCTTTGTTTTGCAGATCGATGGCGAAGCCGAGCTTGCCGGACTGCCCGATTTCATGCGTGAGGCATTGCGCGCCGACGCCCTCGAGCGCGGGCTTGATGGCTATGCGGTGACACTGTCGCGCTCGAGCGTCGAACCCTTCCTGCAATTCTCCAACCGCCGCGACCTGCGCGAGAAGCTGTTCCGCGGCTTCATCAAGCGCGGCGACAATGGCGGGCCGACCGACAACAAGAAGAACATCGCCGAGATGGTACGGCTGCGCGCCGAGCGGGCGCAGCTTCTCGGCTATGCCGACTTCGCCCATTACCGGCTCGACGACGCCATGGCGCGAACGCCGTCGGCGGTACGTGACTTGCTCGATGCGGTCTGGGCACCGGCGCTGATGCGTGCGCTTGCCGACCGCGATGCGATGCAGGGACTGATCGCCGAGGACGGCGGCAACTTCAAACTCGAACCGTGGGACTGGCGCTATTACGCCGAGAAGCTACGGCAACGCCGCTGCGATTTCGACGAAGCCGCGATCAAGCCCTATCTCGATCTCGACCGAATGATCGAAGCCGCTTTCGATACCGCCCGTCGGCTGTTTGGTCTCACCTTCACGCCGCGACCCGATGTGCCGGGCTGGCATCCCGACGTTCGAGCGTGGGAGGTGAAAGGCGCCGGCGGCCGCGAGGTCGGCCTGTTCTTTGGCGACTATTTCGCCCGCGCTTCCAAACGCTCCGGCGCCTGGATGACGTCGATCCGCGATCAGGAAAAACTGCTCGGCGACATCCGCCCGCTGATCGTCAATGTCTGCAATTTCGCTAAAGCGCCCGACGGCGAGCCGACGCTTCTGAGCTTCGAGGATGCGCGCACGCTGTTCCACGAATTCGGCCATGCGTTGCACGGCCTCCTCTCGTCAGTGACCTATCCAAAGATCTCCGGCACCAGCGTCGCTACCGATTTCGTCGAACTGCCGTCACAGCTTTACGAGCATTGGCTGTCGCAGCCCGACGTACTGCGCCGCTTCGCCCGGCACTATCAGACCAGAGAAGCCATGCCGGAAGATCTGCTGCAACGGCTGATCGCCGCGCGCAACTTCAACAAAGGTTTCGCCACTGTCGAATACATCGCCTCGGCCGTGGTCGATCTCGATTTCCATTCGCTGGCAGCGCCAGGCGATATCGACGCAACGGCATTCGAGACGAAATCGCTATCGCGGATTGCGATGCCCGACGAAATCGCCATGCGGCACCGGTCGCCGCATTTCGATCATGTGTTTTCCGGCGGCGGCTATGCCTCTGCCTATTACAGCTACATGTGGTCGGAAGTGCTCGACGCCGACGCTTTTGCTGCTTTCGAAGAGACCGGCGATATTTTCGATCCGGCGACGGCAAAGCGTCTGCACGATTCGATCTATGCCGCCGGCGGCACGCAGGATCCGGCAGACGCTTACAAAGCGTTTCGCGGCCGCTTGCCGACCGCCGACGCGCTCCTCAAGAAGCGAGGCTTCACTGAACCCGTCCCCGTGAGCTGAGCACCAGAAATGGACTTGCACAGCGCCGGCCACCGCCGCGGCGTCGTTTGCGCGCCGCATACCGCCACCGTCGAGGCCGGACGTGCGGTGCTGGCCGAAGGCGGCAATGCCATCGAGGCGATGCTGGCGATGGCGGCTTCGATCGCCGCCGTTTATCCGCACATGAATCATATCGGCGGCGACGGCTTCTGGCTGATCCGCGAACCGAGAGGGCGCATCCGCGCCATCATGGCGGCCGGTCCCACGGGCGCGCAGGTGCGGCCCGCGCTTTATCGCGAGTACGAGACCATACCGACGCGCGGACCGCTCGCAGCGCTCACCGTGCCCGGCGCGGTCGGCGGCTGGATGCTGGCGCTCGATGCCGCACAGGCGCATGGCGGAAAACTTCCGCGCGATGTACTGTTCGGTGCCGCGATCGCGCAAGCGCGTAGCGGCTACACAGTGACGCGGAGCCAGAACCGGCTAACGCAAGAACATTTCGCCGAACTGAAAGACGTGCCGGGTTTCGCCGCGATGTTTCTCGCCGATGGCAAAGCGCCGCCGATGGGAGTAACGCTCAAGCAAGACACCTTTGCCGCGACGCTTGAGCACTTGGCGCATGCCGGTCTTGACGATTTCTATCGCGGCGATGTTGGCCACGAGATCGCCGCCGATTGGGAGCGCATCGGCAGTCCGCTGACCCGGCACGACCTCGAACGCTATCGTGCCACGCTTGCCGAACCACTGCGTGTCATGATCGAGGCCGGTACGCTCTACAACACCGAAGCGCCGACCCAAGGCGTCGTGTCACTGATGATCCTCGCTTTGTTTGATCGGCTTGGCGTCAAAGAAGCAGAAAGCTTCGATCATATTCATTGTCTTGTCGAAGCGACCAAGCGGGCGCTGCGCATGCGCGACCGCACGGTCACCGATCCGAATTATCTCCCGCATGCGCTCGATCGCGTGCTGGCGGACAGCCATCTCTCCGGCGAAGCGATGAAGATCGATCGGCGCAAGGCGGCACGCTGGCCGGTCGCGGCGGCCGCAGGCGACACGATCTGGATGGGCGCCGCCGATACGTCGGGGCTCGTCGTGTCCTATATCCAGTCGCTTTATTGGGAGTTCGGCTCCGGATGTGTGCTGCCGAAGACCGGCGTACTGATGCAGAATCGTGGCGCGAGCTTTTCGCTCGACGCCGGTGCGCTCAATTATCTCGCGCCCGGACGGCTGCCGTTCCATACGCTCAATCCGGCGATTGCTGTGCTCAATGACGGCCGCATCATGGCCTATGGCTGCATGGGCGGCGACGGCCAGCCGCAGACGCAGAGCGCTTTATTCACGCGGCATATCATGTTCCGCGAGCCGCTCGCCGAAGCGCTCGACCGGCCACGCTGGGTGCTCGGCCGCACCTGGGGCGCGCCGAAAACGGCGCTGCGTCTCGAACCGCGCTTCGACGGCAATCTGGTGGATCGTCTTTTAAATGCCGGCCACAACGTTGAAGTCGTCGCCGAACCTTATGCCGATCTCATGGGCCACGCCGGCGCCGTCGTGCTGCATTCCAACGGCAGTTGCGAAGGTGCCCACGATCCGCGCGCCGATGGCGGCGCTGCGGGGGTGTAAACGGCAATCAGACAACCCAATCCTCGATCAACAATCCGGGAATGTCGCGAAAATCGGCTTCATTATTGGTCACTAGCACGCAGCCGCTACTGATAGCGTGAGCAGCAATCATCCGATCGTAGTCCCGTCCGCGCGCCCAGCCGCGTTGCGCAATAATCCTACCGTAAGCAATCGCCGCGCCAGCATCGAATGGAATGACCGGCAAGCCGCGGAGCAAGACTTCCAGGCGGGCTTGCCGAACAGCTGTCATAGCCGAGTCTCTGAACACGCCACGCTGCAATTCAGCGAGGCTTAGCGCCGACAATAGGACCTCACCGTCATGTTCGGTTAGTTTTTCGAGGACAGTATCCGTACCGTCGCGAGCGTGAATGGCTATGTTGGTGTCGAGTAGATAGGGCACGATCCCTATCCGTCAGTCGCGTCTACGTAATGGAATTTCCATCGCACGTCTTTTCTCGACGCTGCGCGGCCTGGGCATACGCCGCAGCGCTTCGACAACATCGAGCATGCTGTTGCGCGCCGGAAAGATCGTGATGACGTCGCCCAACCGCGTGATTTCCAGATCAACGTCCGCATCAGCATAAGCCAATTCCGCGGGAATGCGGACGGCCTGGCTGTTGCCGGACTTGAAAGCGCGGGTACGCGGCATGACGAATCTCTCTTCCGGTTTCCCGCAAAATAACGCAGACGCTGGCTTGCGTCAATCCGCGTATATACATGAGTAACTTATGCCGGCTGCGGGCTTGTCACGCCTTCGATGCGCCGGCCCTGCACCAGATAATGCACGGCGTCGGCGATATTGGTGACATGATCGCCGACCGACTCGATGCTCTTGGCGCAGAAGAGAAGATTGACCGCTGCCGGGCTCGCCTGCGGATCCGACATCATATAGGTCAGCAATTCGCGGCACAGCGCGCTGTAGATCGCGTCGATCTCCTGATCGGATCGCCACAGCCGCTCGGCCTTCTCGGCGTCGGTCTTCACGAGACTGTCGACGGCGTCGTGCAGCCGGCGCAGCGCGGCACGCGCGATCCGGCGCAGGCCGCGTGACGCACCCGCGAGAACATCGCTGCCGGAGGGCGCTACGAGACGGCCGACAATGTTCTTCGCGAGATCGCCGATATGGCTGAGCTCGATCGCCGTTTCCCAAATGGCGACGATTAAGCGCAGATCGTACGCGACTGGCTGCCGCCGCGCGATCAACAGGACCGCGCCGGATTCGATTTCGCGGTGCAACGCGTTATTGGCTTCACCGCGATCAAGCACGTCCTTGGCGAGTTTGTCGTCGCGGCGAATAAGCACCTCGACGGCGTCGCGAAACGTGGCTTCCACCTGTTCGCCCATCTTCGCGACCATCTTCATCAGATGATCGAGATCGGCGTCGAAGGCTTTGACGGTATGTTCGGTCATGACGCTACCCGGCTACGCTAAGAGCAACACTACAAAGACTGGCCGCTGACAGCCACAGAGCCAAATAGCATTTCTGCATTTCATTTTCATGAGAAAATCATGCGCTGGCGCACACTCGCTCCGTCATGAATCCGTCATTAACAAATAAAGCACGCGGCCGGCATTATTGCTCAATCGGGTGCGCAATCCGGAAGCCGATATCTTGGGAGCGCGTTGTCGCTTGATCCTTGAAGCGGCGCGCCGAGCGCACGCTTGCTGGGCTGCTGCCCCACATGCCACCGCGGATCACGCGCTGCGCGCAATCTCCGGCCGTCCAAGCGGTGCCGTCCGCCGGCGCGCCGTTATAAGTCGCGTTGTAGCAATCTTGCGTCCATTCCCAGACATTGCCGAGAAGATCGTAAAGCCCGAACGCATTGGCAGTGAATAGGCCGACCGGCGCCGCATAAGCGTAACCGTCGCTGCAGGGAAACACCGTCCAGCTGCTTGCGCCTGGAATCGTCTGCCGCGCGGTGCGGTCGGCGACATTGGCGTAGCGGCACATTGCGCCGTCGTCATCGCCGAAACTATAGCGCGACCCGGAGCCACGCGTGGTGGTGGCGCGTGCCGCATATTCCCATTCCCCTTCCGACAGCAGCCGATAATCTTTGCCGGTCTTTCTAGAAAGCCAGATCGCATAGGCCTTGGCGTCGCTCCAGCTCACGCAAGCCACCGGATGCGATCCGGTCTGCGGATAGCCGGGATCGCGCCACGACCGGCCGTCCTTCAAGCTACTCTTGCCGTCCTCGAGCGTCAGGCATTTATCGCCGGCATCGTATTTGGTCTCGTTGATGAAGGCCGCGAACTGATCGACTGTAATCTCGAATTTTCCCACAGCGATTGGCTTGGCGATGGTCACGACGTGTTGCGGGCTTTCGTCGGCGGAACGTCCCTGCTCGCCATCCGGCGAACCCATCACGAAGCTGCCTGCCGGCAACACCACAAGTTCGGGACAGTTCTCGCAATCCTTGAAGCTCTCGCCAGGCTTATGCGCAGGTTCGTGCTTGGCCACGGTTGCGGCGGGCGGCTCCGCTTTCTTTTCCGGTGCCGGTTTCGGTTCTGCTTGAACTGGAGAAGCGGGAGTGAGCTCTGCCGCCGGCGCGGCGGCTTCGGGGTGCGGCGTCGCATGCTCAGTCTCAGCCGGTAGCGATTGCGCGGGAGGTACAGGAGCTAGGACTGGCTTTGGCGGCGCCGCAACGGTTGGCGTCGCCGTCGGCGGCTGTACAGGCGCAGCCGGCGTCGGCGGTGTAGGTGGAATTTCGGCGCGTGGTGTGGACTGTGGCGCAGCAGCGGGAGACGGAATTGGCGCTGATGCGACAGGCGCGGGCAAGGGCTGTGGTGGTGTAGCGGTTGCAATGGGCAGCGGCGGAATCGGCGGCGTCGATGCCGGCGGCTTCTTGAAGATAATCGCGGCGACCACCGCCGCCGCCAAAACCATGGCGCTTCCGAACATCAGGATTGGCCAACGGCGGCGGCCCGCACGTTGCGCCGGTATGCTCGCATCTTGAACAGCGGCGCGCACGATCGGGGCGCTAGCACTTGACGCGGTCAGTGTCTCGCCCTTACCCAGGGACGTAAGCAAGCCGGCGATCAGCCGATCCATATCGCCGTGGAACGAGGCATGACGCACAAAAATGCCGTTGCGAACCGCGAGCTCTTCGAGATCTGGCGGCAATTCTTCCGGCTTGGGCAGCTCGGCACCGTCGAGCAAGACCGGGATCACCGGAATGTCGCGGGTCAACGCAGTACCGACTTCGATGCGGACGAAATCGTTCTTATCGTCGAGCCGGCGCTTGCCTTCTTTGTCGCGGATCGCGCTCCAGTTCGGTCCGATGATGGCGAGCAACACGTCGCATTTCGAGACTTCATCGCGCAGCACTTTGATGAAGTTCATGCCGAGCGGGATCGCGTCGACATCCATGAACAAGAGATCGCGGCCAAACTCCCGCTCCAGCCGGTCGCGTAGGCGCCCGGCATGGCCGGCGCTGTCGTCGCGGCGATAGCTGATGAAGAGTTTGCCGGTCATGACTCCCTGAATGGCCGCCCTAAACGACCCACCGTGAACCAAGGCAGGATATTACACTTTATCGAACGCCGCCCGCGAGCGACGGGCCTCGACCATCGTCAACCAGCGGTAAAATGTCTCGAAACAGCAGGTTAACCCCGAATACAGCCGCATATTTCGTTGTTAACATGGCGGTGGCGACGGAGTTCGACATGCGGCTTTGGTTGTTTGCTCTCAGTATTCTCGGTGGCGCTTTGGCTTCGACCAACCCTGCCGCAGCGCAGAATTATCCGTGGTGCGCCGCATACCGGAATGGCGGCACCAATTGCGGCTTTTCCAACTTTGCCCAATGTCAGGCGGCACTGTCCGGAAACGGCGGCGTTTGCGAGGAAAACACCCAATATACCGGTCCGGCGAAAAACGCCCGGCCCGCCGCATCCACCACGCCGCGCCACGCCGACAAACCGAAGCCGAAAGAGCCGGCGCACGAAAAGCTGGTCGCGCCGCAGCCGCAATAAACCTGGATTTTAAAAGGGCGTGATCTTTCCGGAAAACCTGCTTTCATTTTTCCGGATCACGCTTTATTCCATCGCGCTCAAGCCAAGCTTCGTAATGAGATCGCGATCGCGGTCGCGGCCAGGATTCGACGTGGTCAATAATTTCGGGCCGTAGAAGATCGAATTGGCGCCGGCGATAAAGCACAGCGCCTGCGTCTCCTCGCTCATGTCTTCACGCCCGGCAGACAGCCGCACCATCGAGCGCGGCATGCAAATGCGCGCCACCGCAATGGTGCGCACGAATTCGATAGCATCGAGCGCCGCCTCGCCGGCAAGCGGCGTGCCTTCGACTTTCACCAGCATATTGATCGGAACCGATTCCGGATGCACCGGCAGGCCGGCAAGCGTCGCGATCATTCCGACGCGGTCCTCTCGCGTTTCGCCCATGCCGACGATGCCGCCGCAGCAGACATTGATGCCGGCATCGCGGACATGATTGAGCGTCTCGAGCCGGTCCTGATAGGTGCGTGTGGTGATGATGTGATCGTAGAACTCCGGCGAGGTGTCGAGATTGTGGTTGTAATAATCGAGGCCGGAGTCCTTTAGCCGGCGCGCTTGCGGCTCGGTCAGCATGCCGAGCGTGGCGCAGGTTTCAAGCCCGAGCGCTTTGACGCCCTCGACCATGGCGCAAACAGCCTCAAGATCGCGGTCCTTGGGCGAACGCCAGGCCGCACCCATACAGAAGCGACTCGCGCCTGATGCCTTGGCTGCGCGCGCTTCGGTAAGCACGGCTTCGACCGCCATCAGTTTGTTTGCCGCAACACCGGTGTCATAGCTGGCGCTTTGCGGGCAGTAGGCACAGTCTTCCGGGCAGCCGCCGGTCTTGATCGACAGCAGGGTCGAGATTTGCACCTCGGTCGGATCGAAATTCGCGCGGTGCACGCTTTGCGCCCGGAACATCAATTCCGGAAACGGCAACGCAAACAGAGCGCGGATGTCGTCCCGGCTCCAGTCATGGCGCGGGACGGCAAGCGAAGGCGGCGGCATATCGGCGGCAAGAGACATATTCGTCAAACCAGTCCTTTTTGATCCAACCCCGGCTGCGCAAATCCGCCGCCTTGCCGGGCCTTGGCCGGCAAGGCATTGTGCGGCGACCTTATCAAACCCTGCCGATGGGAGGAAATATGCGCTCGTTTGGCGCCAAAATCGCGCTGTCGACTGCAATATTGCTCGCTTTTCTCGCTTTGACGGCGCGCGCACCGGCGACGGCGCAGGACTGGCCGACACGGCCGGTGCTGGTGGTCAGTCCTTATTCGCCGGGCAATGCCACCGATATTGTCGGGCGCATCGTGCTCGATCAGGTGTCGCAGCAGCTCGGCCAGCCTTTTGTCATCGAGAATCGACCCGGCGCCGGCGGCGTCATCGGCGTCGCGTCGGTGACCCGCGCCGATCCCGACGGTTACACATTACTATTGTCGTCGTCGTCGATGGCTTCAGCCGTCATTTTGCACTCGTCGCTGCCTTACGATCCGGTGCGCGACCTCAGCGCTGTGGCAATGTTCGGCGCGCAGCCGAGCGTGCTGATCACGTCGCCGGCGAAAGGCTACAAGACGGCGGCTGAGCTCGTTGCCGCGGCGAAAGCAAAACCCGGCGAGTTGAACTTCGCCTCCGCCGGCGTCGGCGCCGCGTCCCATATCGCCGGTGAAAAATTCCGTCTTGCTGCGGGCATCAAGGTGCAGCACGTGCCCTATCGCGGACCGAACGAAGCCTTCACCGACGTGCTTGGCGGCCGCATCGATTATTATTTCCTGCCGATCGCGCCGGCGATCCCGATGATCGCGCAAGGCAAGGTCACGCCGCTCGCGGTCTCGACGCCGAAGCGTGTCGCGCTTCTGCCCGACGTGCCCTCGATCATCGAAGCCGGCTACCCGGACGCGACTTATCTGTTCTGGGGCGGGATCGCGGCGCCGGCAAAGACGCCGCGCGCCATCGTCAACAAATTGCACGATGAAGTGGCGAAGGCGCTCGCCAATCCGGGCGTGCAGGAGAAATTGCAAAGGCTCGGCGTCCAGCCGATGCCGATGACACCGGACGAGTTCCAGAAATACTTCGCCAACGACGTCGCGGCGATGGTCAAGCTCGCCAAGGACGCCGACATCAAGCCGACGGATTGAGTGCGGGTGCCGAAGTCTGTTAAGGCATGCGCATGACCGACCAACTGCCAGACCGACTCTCGAACGATCCGAACAGCCCTTACTACGATGCGAAGGTGCTGGAGCGCGATGTCGGCATCCGCTTCAAGGGTGTCGAGAAAACCAATGTCGCCGAATATTGCATCAGCGAGGGCTGGATCCGCGTTGAGGCGGGCAAGACCAAGGACCGGCACGGCAACCCGCTGCTGATCAAACTCAAAGGCCCAGTCGAAGCCTTTTTCAAGGACGAGCCGAAGTAGGGCCCTCTCTAGTGCAGCGTTGGCGCTAGCGTAACGTCGCGCAATTCGATTTGCTCGATCAGCGCCGCACGTTCCGCTTCGGCTTTGGCCATTTCCCTCTTGGCTTCTTTCGCGGTGGAGTTATTGCTGCCAAAGGCGACAATGCCGCCGATGATGGCGGCCATGCCGCCTGCCATCGAGGCCAGATCGGGGCGGAGGACTCCGAATAGCATGGCCGCGAGCACGAGGCCGCCGCCGGCGATTGCGATCTGTCCTGCCAAAATGAATTTGCGGCAATTTTCGACGCGCGCCGCGAGTGCCTCGATCTCGTCTTCGAGGCGTTCGATTTCGGCGTGCGCGTTATCATCGAGCATTCAAGATCTTCCACATGGCGCCCGAGTTAGAGCGGGCAACTGCGGCCTGCGAGGCGTCGCAATGCGCCTGTTATACTGCACCATCGAATACGACGGGGCGTTCAATGTCGAGATTTGTAACACTTGCCTTTCTTGCAATGGCTCTCGCTGCCTGCGGTGTTGTCAGTGAACTCGTCGACGGCTGGGAACACGCGAAGGCTGTCGAAAAAGATTTGGAGACCACGACCGGTCTGACACCGAAAGTCGGGTTCAATTGGGTCAATGGCCGGCTCGTCAACGTCACGGTCTTGTTTCCCAAGCTTTATGAGACAAAGCCTTTAAGCGAATTGGCAGACGCCGTGCGCAAATCTGTCGTCGCGCAATTCAAGCAAACACCTGGGGATATCGTGATGAGTTTCTCGCTCGGCAAGCCGGCGCCCGGCACAGCCGCGGAACTTGGCGTCCCGCAGCCGGGCGCGCGCAATCAGGCGCTCTGACTACTCCGCCGCCACGCGCTCGGCGGGATCGGCCACCGCCTCGACGCGCGCGGCGCAGAACTTGAACTCCGGAATCTTCCCGAACGGATCGAGCTTCGGATTGGTGAGAAGGTTCGCCGCAGCCTCGACGAACGCGAAGGGAATGAACACCACGCCGTCGGGTATCGCGTCGTCCTGGCGCGAATGCAGTTCGACGGTGCCGCGCCGGGTCGAGACACGGATCATGTCGCCCGGCTGAATGCCAAGCTTGACGATGGTGCCGCGCGATACCGCGGCGATCGCTGACGGCTCGAGCGCATCGAGCACCGCGGCGCGACGCGTCATGGCGCCGGTGTGCCAATGCTCGAGTTCGCGGCCGGTGGTGAGAATGAACGGATAGTCCTCATCCGGCACTTCGTCCGGCGGCTGCAATTTGGTGGCGACCAGCTTGGCGAAGCCGCCTGGCCGCGGGAAGCCCTGATCGAACACCACGTCGCGGCCCGGCACGTCGGGAGCGTCGACCGGATAAGTGACGGAGTTTTCCCGCTCGACACGGTCCCAGGAAATATTGGCGAGAGCCGGCATCATCGACGCCATTTCAGTGAACACTTCGCTGACATGCTTATAGGTCCAGCCGCACCCCATGCGGTTGGCGATGTCCTGAATGATCCAGAGGTCTTGACGCGTATCGCCGGGCAAGGGCAGCGCCTGACGTCCTATCTGCACCTGTCGATTGGTGTTGGTGACGGTGCCATCCTTTTCCGGCCAGCCGGACGCCGGCAAAACGACATCGGCATAGACCGCGGTCTCGGTGAGGAACAGGTCCTGCACCACGAGATGTTCGAGATGCGCCAGCGCCTGGCGCGCATGGTTGAGATCGGGATCCGACATCGCCGGGTTCTCGCCCTCGATATACATGCCCTTGATTTCGTCGTGATGGACCGCGTCCATGATCTCGACCACGGTCTTGCCGCGCTTGGGATCGAGCTTCACGCCCCAGGCTTTTTCGTATTGACCGCGAATTTCAGGATTCTCGACCGATTTGTAATCGGGGAAAAACATGGGAATGAGGCCGGCGTCGGACGCGCCCTGCACGTTGTTCTGGCCGCGTAGCGGATGGAGCCCCGTGCCCGGCCGGCCGATCTGGCCGGTGATCAAAGCGAGTGCGATCAGGCAGCGCGCATTGTCGGTACCGTGGGTATGCTGCGACACACCCATGCCCCAGAAGATGATGGCGCTCTGCGCGCGCGCATAAGTGCGCGCCACCTCGCGCAGCGTGTCCGGAGCGACGCCGCAGATCGGCGCCATTTCTTCGGGCGTGAACTGCTTGACGTTTTCCTTCCAGGCGTCGAAGCCCTCAACATAGGTCTGGATATATTGCTGATCGTAGAGCCGCTCCGTGACGATGACATTGAGCATCGCGTTGAGCATCGCCACGTCGGCGCCGTTCTTGAACTGCATCATGCGCCAGGCGTGACGCTTGAGCGCTTGGCCGCGCGGGTCCATCACCACCAGCTTGGCGCCGCGCTTTGCCGCCTGCTTGAAGAACGTCGCGGCAACCGGATGATTTTCGGTCGGATTGGCGCCGATCACGATAATGACGTCGGAGTTTTTTACTTCGTTGAAGGTCGCTGACACGGCAGCGGAGCCGACACCTTCCAGAAGCGCCGCTACCGAAGAGGCGTGACACAACCGCGTGCAGTGATCGACATTGTTGGTGCCGAAACCCGTGCGCACAAGTTTCTGGAACAGATAGGCCTCTTCGTTCGAGCCCTTGGCCGAGCCGAAGCCAGCGAGCGCCTGCGGCCCGTCGCGGTCGCGGACTTTCTTTAGGCCCGATGCGGCGCGGTCAAGCGCCTCCTCCCAAGTCGCCTCGCGGAAATGCGTCCAGGGATTGGACGGGTCGATATATTCATGCGGCACTTTCGGCACGCCATCCTTGCGGATCATCGGCTTCAAGAGCCGCTCCGGATTGTGCACGTAGTCGAAGCCAAAGCGGCCTTTGACGCAGAGCCGGTTCTGGTTGGCCGGACCGTTCATGCCCTCGACGGCGACGATCTTGTCGTCCTTGATCTGATAGGTGAGCTGGCAGCCGACGCCGCAATAAGGACAAACACTGTCGACGGTGCGGTCGGGCTTGCCTTTGTAAACGTTGTTTTCGTCCACCATGGTCGACGGCATCAACGCGCCGGTCGGACAGGCCTGCACGCATTCGCCGCAGGCGACGCAGGTCGAGGCGCCCATCGGATCGTCGAAGTCGAACACGATCTTTTCCAGATGCCCCCGGCCGGCCATGCCGATGACGTCGTTGACCTGCACTTCGCGGCAAGCGCGGACGCAGAGGTTGCATTGGATGCAGGCGTCTAGGTTGACGGCCATCGCGACATGGCTGCGATCGGACTTCGGCACCGCGACCGGCTCGCGCTTCGGGAAGCGGCCGGCTTCAAGCTTCATGCGATTGACGATTTTCCAGAGCTCAGAATCGGGATCGTGCGCAATTTCGATCTCGGGCTGGTCGGTCAGCAGCAATTCGGCGACCATTTTGCGTGCGGTCTTGGCGCGGTCGGTCTGAGTCTTGACCTTCATGCCCGGCGCGGGCTTGCGGACGCAGCTTGCCGCCAGCACGCGTTCGCCCTCGATCTCGACCATGCAGACACGGCAATTGCCGTCGGGCCGGTAGCCGGGCTGCGGCGTGTAGCACAGATGCGGCAGCTTGATGCCGAGCCGGCGCGCGGCCTGGAAAATCGTCTCGTCCTCGCGGATGTCGATTTCGCGATCGTCGATAGTGTAGGTCTTGTCCGTTGAAGTCTTGGCGGCCGGGGCTTCGCCTTTGCCGGCAGATTTGTCGGCGGGTGCCGTGTGGGCAACACCGGGCTTGCCATCGCCATAAGCAGCGCCGCCTGCAGCGCCTTTCTTATCGTGGCCGTAGCCGGCCGGTTTCTGCGCGTTCGTGTCGCTCATTGTGCAAGCCTTTGAATCACCAATGCCCGAGCGGCTTTTTCAGTTCGTCCGGGAAGTATTTTAGCACACACAGGAGCGGATTGGGTGCTGCCTGGCCGAGGCCGCAGATCGAGGCGTCGCGCATCAGCACGGCCAACTCGTCGAGGAGCGCCACGTCCCATGGGCCCTCTTCCATCAGTTTTGCCGCTTTTTCGGTGCCGACCCGGCACGGCGTGCATTGGCCGCAGCTCTCGTCCTCGAAAAACCGGATGAGATTGAGCGCGACGGCCTTCATGTCGTCCCTGTCCGACAGGATCACAACGGCGTGGGAACCGACGAAACAGCCGTATTTCTCCAGCGTGCCGAAATCGAGCGGCAGGTCGGCCAGCGACGCCGGCAAGATGCCGCCGGAGGCGCCGCCCGGGAGATAGCCTTTGAAGCTGTGGCCATCCGCCATGCCGCCACAAAACTCGTCGATCAGTTCGCGCACGGTGATGCCGGCCGGCGCGAGCTTCACGCCTGGATTCTTGACGCGTCCCGAGACCGAGAATGAGCGGAAGCCCTTGCGGTCGTGGCGGCCTTGCGACGTTACCCACTCGGCGCCCTTCTCGATGACGTCGCGAATCCAGAACAGCGTCTCGACATTCTGTTCGAGCGTCGGGCGGCCGAACAATCCAACCTGCGCGACATAAGGCGGGCGATGCCGTGGCAGGCCACGCTTGCCTTCGATCGATTCGATCATCGCGGATTCTTCGCCGCAGATATAAGCGCCGGCGCCGCGGCGGACATGGATCCGCGTGTGATCGCACAATCCGGCATCCTCGGCTTTAGCAATTTCTTCCTGAAGCAGAAGAATCACTTCCGGATATTCGTCGCGAACATAAAGATACGTGTCGGGCGCTTCGATCACCCAGGCCGCGATCAGCATGCCTTCGATGAAACGATGCGGATCGCGTTCGAGGTAATAGCGGTCCTTGAACGTGCCGGGCTCACCCTCGTCGCAATTGACCGCGAATAGACGCGGCGCCTGCTCTGCGCGCACCAGCGACCATTTGCGTCCGGTTGGGAACCCAGCGCCGCCGAGACCACGCAGTCCGGCATCGCTGACGATTTTGATGAGTTCGTCACGCGTTTGCTTGCCACCAATGCAAGCTTTCAAAAGTTCATAGCCGCCGGTCTTCACATAAATCTCAAACGGCGTCGGCGTCGGATAGGCGTGCGCATGTGGCGGCTTTGCCGCGGCGGAAGTGACTTTTCCCACGTCGGCCTTAAGCACTTGGACATGACCGACCGCGCAGACCGGCGCACGATCGCAGGCGCCCATGCAGGGTGCATGTACCACGCGAACGCCGGGGCCGAGTTTTTGCGGCAGCTCCTCGAGCAGATGTTCGGAGCCGGCGAGCGCGCACGATAATGAATCGCAGACCCGCACCGTGACCGGCGGCGGCGGTGTCTCGCCTTCTTTCACGACGTCGAAATGCGCATAGAAGGTCGCGACCTCATAAACCTCGGTCTGCGCGAGTTTCATCTCGGCGGCGAGCGCGGCGAGATGCGCTGCCGAGATATGACCGTAGTGATCCTGAATGAGATGCAGATGCTCGATAAGCAGATCGCGCCGGCGCGGCCGATCGATCAGCAACGCCTCGATATCGGCGGCGGCCTGTGGATCGACCTGACGCCCTTTGGGGGTGCGCCGGGGGCGATTGCGGGTGCGTCCGACCGGCGCGGACGGCTGTTCCAGAACGCTCATGGCTTCATTCTAGAGCGCAAAAACGCCAAATAGAACATATCTATAAGCTCCCAGAAGCTACTGAACCGGCAAGATTATTCTTCCAGGCGGGTTCCGTGCGCTACTTTGTCTGTCAACGAATTGACATCTTCTATTAAACCCAAAGCTGTGATTGAGTCCTCTCCAGGCCCGCCGCGATGAGCGATGGCCATAAGAAATGCGCGAAAGCGCTACGGGGGAAACAAAGGGAGGACCGCCCATGGCATTATTGCCTATTCTCGATCGTACCCACACGATCGCCAAGCCCGGATTCAGCCGGTGGATGGTGCCGCCCGCGGCATTATGCATCCATCTGTGCATCGGCCAGGCCTACGCATTCAGCGTGTTCAATCTGCCGATGACCAAGCTGATCGGCATCACCGCATCCGCGCCGGACGACTGGAAGCTGACCGATCTCGGCTGGATCTTTTCCATTGCCATCTTCGTGCTCGGCACCTCGGCGGCGATCTTCGGCCGCTGGGTCGAGGAAGGCGGTCCGCGCCAGGCCATGTTCATGTCCGGCCTGTGCTGGGCGGTCGGCTTCTTCATCTCGGCGATCGGCGTCTACGTCCATAATCTCTGGATTGTCTATCTCGGCTACGGAGTTTTTGGCGGCATCGGCCTCGGCCTCGGCTACATTTCGCCGGTATCGACGCTGATCAAATGGTTCCCCGATCGCCCCGGCATGGCGACCGGCATGGCGATCATGGGTTTTGGCGGCGCGGCTTTCATCGCCTCACCGCTGTCGGTCTGGCTGATGGCGCGTTTCTCGACGGCGACCCATGTCGGTGTGGCCGAGGCCTTCGTCAGTCTGGGCGTCATCTACCTGATCTTCATGTGGATCGGGGCGGCCATCGTCCGCGTCCCGGCGCCGGGCTGGAAACCGGAAGGCTATACGCCGCCGGTCGTCGAGCAAAAGCTGATCACCAAGAACGACGTCTATGTCTACGACGCGATCAAGACGCCGCAATTCTGGCTGATCTGGTGGGTCCTCTGCCTTAACGTGACCGCCGGCATCGGCGTACTCGGACAGGCCTCCGCTATGAGCCAGGAAATGTTTCCGGGCAAAGTCTCGGTCGTTGCCGCAGCGGGCTTCGTCGGGTTGCTCAGCCTGTTCAACATGCTGGGCCGCTTCTTCTGGGCTTCGACGTCGGATTATATCGGGCGCAAGAACACTTATTTCTGCTTCTTCGCTCTTGGTACCGCGCTCTATTGCCTGGTGCCATGGACCGGCTCGATCGGAAGCGTGCCACTCTTCGTGCTGTGCTTCGTCGTCATCATGAGCATGTATGGCGGCGGCTTTGCCACCGTGCCAGCCTATCTGAAAGACATGTTCGGTACGCGTTATGTCGGCGCCATCCATGGCTGGCTGATCACAGCGTGGTCGGCGGCGGGCGTGTTCGGTCCGGTGCTGGTCAACTACATTCGCCAGTATCAGATCGATAGTGGTGTGCCGAAGGCGCAAGCCTACAACGTCACCATGTTCATCATGGCAGGTCTCCTGGTCATCGGGTTCCTTTGCAATCTGATGATCAAGGCGGTGGATCGTCGTTTCCACATGAAGTCCGACCATGAAGCTGTCCGAGGTCAGGTGGCTATCGATGCCGCTGGCCAGCCGGCCGGCGCTTAGGAAAAATCAGGACCGAGGAGAAAAACCATGGCAAACGAAAATCAAAACAGCTCCAACTTGATGCCGCTTATCCTCGCCTGGGGCCTCGTCGGCATCCCCTTGGCTTGGGGCGTGATCCAAACCATCCAGAACGCGATGAAGCTGTTCCAGTAATCGCGTCTATCTAAGATCAAACGGCGCGGCCTTGCGGTCGCGCCGTTTTATTTTGGGGGAATGGTCTTTCGCTTCGGCAGCGGCGCTGCCTCTCGATTATGGGCCGACGATTTTCGCGACGTCGTTCCACGACTTGCGGCCGTTTTCCCGCATTTCGTTGGCCAGTGTTTCCGGCATCCAGTCGACGAAAGCAGGTTTGAAAGTGGGACGCGTTTTCACGCGCGCGAACCATTGCTCGACCTGCGGCAACCGGCCGCCGCTCCAGAGACGCTCCATCGACAATGCGGCAAGCCGGTTCACATAGGGCGCCATGGCGATGTCGGCCATGGAGAAGCTGTCGCCGACCAGCCATTCGCGATGCGCCAACGCGTCTTCCATCTTGCGGAGATAACCGTCGTAAAGGCGGATCTTGTCGGCCGCTCCCGGTGCGTCCATTCCGTGTTGCAGCCACTGCCACTTCAGAGTGCGCGCGGCGATGCCTTCGGCGGAATTGGCTTTGACGAAATCCTCGAAATTGCCGACGCCATTCCGCAGAATAGTGTGCCGGTGCGAGACCACATAGGTCAGCGCCGAACACGCCGGATGCAGTTCTTCATCGACGGCCTTGGTCCATAGCCGAACTTCAGCACGCTGGCGCGGCGCCGCGGGATAGATCGGATGAGCGGGGGAAATTTCCTCCGCATATTCGCAGATGACGGTGGATTCTCGAACGATAAAGCCGTCGTGCACCAGAACGGGCACGACGGCTTTCGGATTGATCGCAAGGAATTCCGGCTTGAACTGCTCACCAGCCAGGATGTCGATGTAACGGCCGGTCCAGCCGAGCTGCTTTTCATACAGCGCGAACCGGACCTTGGCCGCACAGACCGACGAGCCGTGGTGGTAAAGCTCCAGCATTCGGCGTTACGCCACTTTATCTTTCATATGTGGGAACATGGCGTGACGCGCCTCTTCGTCCATCTCGGTCTTGAACTTGTGGCGATCCTTCAGCGTCGCCGCCTTTTGTGCAGCAGGCCGCGCATTGATCTCGTCGACGAGACGCTTGAGGTTCTTGTATTTATCCCAAGCGCCGTCGCCGACCACGTTCGGCAGCATACGCGCCCAACCCCAAACGTTCATGTCGGCGATCGTGTAGGTGTCGCCCAGCATGTATTTCTGCGCGCCGAGCCGGGCGTCGAGAATGCCGGCATGGCGATGCGCCTCGAAAGCGTAACGGTTGATGGCATAAGGAATCTTTTCCGGCGCATAATTGCGGAAATGCACCGACTGGCCGAAATACGGGCCGACGCCGGATGACACGAAGAACATCCACGACAGCAATTCGCCGCGCGATTTGTCGGACTTCGCCGGCAGGAATTTGCCGGTCTTCTCGGCGAGATACATCAGGATCGCGCTCGAATCGAACACAGTGGCATCGCCATCGACGATCGCCGGCAATTTGGCATTCGGATTGATTTTCAGGAAGTCCGGATTGTGCTGCTCGCCTTTGCGGGTATCGACTGGGATCGCCTCGTGGGGCAGTGCGGCTTCTTCCAGGAACAGCGCGACCTTGGTCGGGTTCGGCGCACCGCTGTAATAAAATTTCAGCATCGTGGGTGTCTCCTTTTGAGTTGACTGCGATGACATGGCGCTCCGCTCATTCCCGCGCAAGCGGGAATCCAGTCCTACTGGTTCCTCGCTTGCGCAGAGATGCGCGGGCGATAGCTTTTAGAACAGTCCGACGATCTTGCCGTCTTTGACGTCGATCGTATCCGCCGACGGCACTCTAGGCAGGCCCGGCATGGTCATGATCTCACCGCAGACTGCGACCACGAATTCAGCCCCCGCCGATAGCCGCACTTCGCGGACCGGAATAGAGAAGCCGGTCGGCGCACCTTTGGCGTCGGGATTGGTCGAGAACGAATATTGTGTCTTGGCGATACAGACCGGCAATTTGCCGAAGCCCATCTCTTCCCAGGTCTTGAGTTGATCCTTCACCGACTTGTCGGCGGTGGCGTCATCGGCGCGATAGATTTCCTTGGCGATGGTGCGGATCTTCTCGAACAGCGGCATGTCGTCGGGATAAAGCAGTTTCAGATCCGCTTTGCCTTCGTCGATGGTCTTGACCACCGCGCGCGCGACATCGGCCGCGCCTTCGCCGCCCAGCGCCCAATGATCGGCCATCAGCGCTTCGACGCCCAGCGCCTTGCACTTCTCTTTGACCAGCGCGATCTCGGCGTCGGTGTCGGCTGAGAAGCGGTTGATCGAGACCACCGCGGGCAGATTGAACTTCTTCAGGTTCTCGATGTGGCGCTGCAGGTTCGACATGCCGGCCTCGAGCGCGCTCAAATTCTCTTTCTTGAGGTCGTCTTTTTTCACACCACCATGCATCTTCAAAGCGCGAATGGTGGCGACAATGACGACGCAATCGGGCTTCAGGCCGGCCTTGCGGCATTTGATATCGAGAAATTTCTCGGCTCCGAGATCGGCGCCGAAGCCGGCTTCGGTGACGACATAATCAGAAAGCTTCAACGCCGTCGTCGTCGCCGATACCGAGTTACAGCCATGAGCGATGTTGGCAAACGGACCGCCATGGATGAACGCCGGCGTACCTTCGAGCGTCTGCACCAGGTTCGGCGCAATCGCGTCCTTCAACAGCGCGGTCATGGCGCCATGAGCATTGAGCTCCTTGGCGCGGACCGGTTTACGTTCGCGCGTATAGCCGACGATGATGTCGCCGAGGCGGCGCTTTAAGTCTTCCAGGTCGGTGGCGAGGCAGAAGATCGCCATCACTTCGGAGGCGACAGTGATGTCGAAGCCGGCTTCGCGCGGATAGCCGTTGGCGACGCCGCCGAGCGAACAGACGATCTCGCGCAGCGCGCGGTCGTTCATATCGATAACGCGGCGCCAGGCAACGCGGCGGCTATCGATGCCGAGTGCATTGCCCCAGTAAATGTGATTGTCGATCAGCGCCGAAAGCAGATTGTGCGCCGACGTGATGGCGTGAAAGTCGCCGGTGAAGTGGAGGTTGATGTCCTCCATTGGAATGACTTGCGCATAACCACCCCCGGCGGCGCCGCCCTTGACGCCGAAGCATGGCCCGAGTGACGGCTCGCGCAGACACATCATCGCTTTCTTGCCGATGTGATTGAGCGCGTCAGTCAGGCCGACCGTGGTGGTGGTCTTGCCCTCGCCCGCCGGCGTCGGATTGATCGCCGTGACCAGGATCAGCTTGCCGTTCTTCTTACCGGTGAGCGACTTGATGTACTCCATCGACACCTTGGCCTTGTAGTGACCGTAAGGCTGCAGATTCTCGGCCGCGATGCCGAGCTTCTCCTTGGCGATGTCGACGATAGGCCGGGGCTTTGCGGCCTGGGCGATTTCAATGTCTGATTTCGGCGACTGATGTTGTGAGGCGGGCATGGTGCGATCCATCGATTGAAATGAAAACTTGGCGGGCTTTAAGCGAGACGGCTGGGTAATATTTTAAGTCAAAATTTGCCCGGCCATGACGTGGTATTAGGTAAATCTGGCTTTCAACTGGACGTTCGCGGATTTCGCCCATTCGCCGGCTTCGATTTTCTTGCCGTCGGCGGGTTGCACGCGGGTGACCTTGAAGCGCCCGTCGGCGCAGACCACGGTGAAGCTATCAGCTTCCACCGCGACGATCTCGCCGAGCTTACCGGCGATCCCCTTCGGATCTTTGGCCGGCAACGGCTTGGCGTCGAAAATTTTCAGTTGCTTGCCATCAAGCGTGGTCCAGGCGCCGGGCGCCGGATTGCAGCCGCGGATGAGCCGGTCGATCTGCTCCCATGGCTTGCCCCAATCGATCTTGCCGTTCTCCGGCGTGCAGCGGCCTTCATAGGTGGCCTTCGCTTCGTCTTGTTTGATGCGCGGCGCTTTACCGGCTTTGACTAGATCGACTGATTCCAACATGGCGTCGACGCCCATCGGAAACAGCCGGTCGAAATAAACCGTACCGAGCGTGTCGTTCGGACCGACCGGAGTCTTTTTCTGCAGCAGCACATCGCCGGTATCGAGGCCATTATCGGGCCAGAAGATCGACAGGCCGGTCTCGGTTTCGCCTTTGATGATCGGCCAGTTGATGGCGCTGGCGCCACGATAGGCCGGCAGCAGCGACGGATGATACTGGATCGAGCCGTGGGTCGGGATGTTGAGGAATTCTTCCGGCACGAACAGCGTGACGAAAGCCATCACCTGCAGGTCGGGCTTGAGCGCTTTGAACTCTTCCCACACTTCCGGCTTCTTGTAGGACTCCGGCTGATGCACCGGCAATCCGGCCGCGAGCGCCGCTTCTTTCAGCGGATCGGCTTTGGCACCCGGCTTTTCCGGCGCAACATAGACGGCGACGACGTTGTCGCCGCGCTTGAGCAGCGCCTCCAGCACCGCCTTACCGAAAGCCTGCTGGCCGTGAACGACGATACGCATTTCAACTCCCTCAGAGTTTTCCGCTCATGCCCGCGAAAGCAGGCATTCAGAGTTTTCCTCACGTCCGCCTGGGTGCCCGCTTTCGCGGGGACGAGCGGTCTATTGCTTACGCGGCTTCCGCTTTCGCCGGCTTCTCCGGCGGCGTGATCGCGCCTGAGGTTTTGATCTCGGCGACGTCCTTGGCGGAATAGCCCAGCACCTTGCTCAGGATTTCCTGAGTGTGTTCGCCAAGGAGCGGCGAGCGGCGCACATCCGCGGGCGAGTCCGACAATTTGACCGGATTACCAACAGTCAGATATTTGCCGCGGCCCGGATGATCGACCTCGACGACGGTGCCGGTGTCGCGCAGCGACTGCTCTTCAGCGATTTCCTTCATCGAGAGGATCGGGCCAACCGGAATGTCGAGCGCGTTGCACTTATCCATGACCTCGAATTTGCTCATGGTCATGGTCCATTGCTCGATCGTATCGAAGATGTGGCGGAGCCGCGGCAGCCGCGCCGGCGGCGTGGCGTAATCCGAATCGGTCTTCCATTCCGGCTTGCCGATGAGATCGCAGATCGCGGCCCACACCGGCGCCTGGGTGATGAAATAAATGTAGGCGTCGGGATCGCTCTCCCAGCCTTTGCATTTGACGATCCAGCCCGGCTGACCGCCGCCGGAGTCGTTGCCGGCGCGCGGCGTCGCCTTTCCGAACGGGATGCCCTCGCCGAATTGGCTGTATTCGCTTAGCGGACCATGCGCGAGGCGCTGCTGGTCGCGCAGTTTGACGCGCGACAGATTGAGGACGCCGTCCTGCATCGCGGCGAGAACTTTCTGGCCGCGGCCGGTGCGCACACGCTGATAGAGCGCCGAAACGATGCCGAGCGCGAGATGCAATCCCGTGCCGGAATCGCCGATCTGCGCGCCGGTGACCAGCGGCGGCCCGTCACGGAAACCGGTGGTCGAAGCAGCACCGCCGGCGCATTGCGCGACGTTCTCATAGACCTTGCAGTCCTCATATGGGCCCGGGCCGAACCCCTTCACCGAGGCGACGATCATGCGCGGGTTGAGCTTGTGGATGTGCTCCCAAGTGAGCCCCATGCGATCGAGCGCGCCGGGCGCGAAATTCTCGACCAGCACGTCGCAGACCTTCACCAGGCGATCGAGGATTTCCTTGCCCTTCGGATTCTTGGAGTCGATGGTGATCGACCGCTTCGAACCGTTGAGCATGGTGAAATAGAGGCTGTCCTGGCCTTTCACGTCGCGCAATTGCGTGCGCGTGATGTCGCCGACGCCCGGTCGTTCGACCTTGATCACATCGGCGCCCATATAAGCGAGCAATTGCGTGCAGGTCGGTCCCGACTGAACGTGGGTGAAATCGAGGATCTTCACGCCGTCGAGCGCGCGCCCGGCCTGGCCGAACGGCTTGGAATTCGGACGCAGATGACCGTTGCTCGCAGCTTTTGCTTTCGCAGCCGGCTTTTTGGTCTTGAGCTTGACCACTTTAGCGGATGCTTTTGCCGAAGCTTTCACCTTCGCCGGTTTGGATTTCGCTTTCGCCTTTTTCTTCGCAGCCATTTGTGTCTCCTGTCGCCCTATTTCTTCTTCGCAAGCTTGCTTTGCGGATTGAGGTTGCCGATGCGGCCGCTTTCGCTGCCGGCGGCCGGATCGATCACCGCATTGATCAAGGTTGGCTTGCCGGAATCCATCGCCGCATTGACCGCGCGCTTGAGCTCATCCGGTGAGGTGGCGTTGACGCCGGTGCCGCCGAAGGCCTCGATCATCTTGTCGTAGCGCGAGCCCTTGACGAAGACGGTCGTCGCCGGATCGGAGCCGGCGCTGTTCACATCGGTGCCGCGATAGATGCCGTCATTATTGAAGATGACGACGCAGACCGGCAGCTGATAACGGCAGATCGTTTCGATCTCCATGCCGGAGAAGCCGAACGCCGAGTCGCCTTCGACCGCGAGCACCGGCTTACCGGTCTCGATGGCAGCTCCAATCGCATAGCCCATGCCGATGCCCATGATGCCCCAGGTGCCGACATCGATGCGCTTGCGCGGCTGATAGACGTCGATGATGCCGCGGGCGAGATCGAGCGTGTTGGCGCCTTCATTGACCAGGATAGCGTCCGGCCGTTCCTTGACGATGGTGCGGAGAACGCCCAGCGCGCCGTGATAATCCATCGGCGAATTGTTGTTCATCAGCCGCGGCGCCATCTTGGCGACATTCTCGTCGCGCTTCGACTTTACCGCATTGACCCAGTCGGCCGGCGCCGCCGGCCAATTCGCGCCCATGGCGTTGAGCATCGCGGAAACACAAGAGCCGATATCGCCGACGACAGGCGCGACGATCTCGACATTGGAGTCCATTTCCTTCGGCTCGATGTCGACCTGGATGAATTTCTTCGGCGCTTCGCCCCAGGCTTTACCCTTGCCGTGGGACAGGAGCCAATTGAGCCGCGCGCCGATCAGCATCACGACGTCGGAGTCTTTGAGCACTGTGGAACGTGCCGCGCCCGCGCATTGCGGATGCGTGTCAGGCAAAAGACCCTTGGCCATGCTCATCGGCAGGAACGGAATGCCGGTCTTTTCGACGAATTGCCGGACCGCGTCGTCGGCCTGGGCGTAAGCTGCACCCTTTCCGAGAATGATCAGCGGACGCTTCGCGGTTTTCAGCACATCCAACGCGCGCTTGATGGCGTCGGCAGCCGGAATTTGCGCCGGCGCCGGATCGATCACTTTGACCAGAGATTTCTGTCCGGCTTCGGCATCCATCACCTGGCCGAACAATTTGGCCGGCAGGTCGAGATAGACGCCGCCCGGACGGCCGGACACCGCAGCGCGGATCGCACGCGCGAGACCGATGCCGATGTCGGCGGCGTGCAGCACGCGGAACGCCGCTTTGCACAAAGGCTTGGCGATGGCGAGTTGGTCCATCTCTTCGTAGTCGCCCTGCTGCAGGTCGACGATTTCGCGTTCAGAGGAGCCCGAGATCAGGATCATCGGGAAGCAATTGGTCGTGGCATGCGCGAGCGCGGTCAGGCCATTGAGGAAGCCCGGCGCCGAGACCGTGAGGCATACACCCGGCTTCTTGGTGAGGAAGCCCGCGATCGAGGCGGCATAGCCCGCGTTCTGCTCATGGCGGAATGACAGCACGCGAATGCCCGAGGCCTGCGCCATGCGGCCGAAATCCGTGATCGGAATTCCCGGCACGCCGTAGATCGTCTTCACGCCATTGAGCTTGAGCGCGTCGATGACGAGATGAAAGCCATCGGTCAGTTCCCGCTCTTCGGTGGCGGCGGGTTTTTCTTTCACTGCTGCATCAGCCATGAGTTGCTCCAAGATTTATTGCCTGCATTCTCAATCCAAATAGTCGGCATATGTCGCGACATGCTCGGCGAGGCCGAGTGCGTGATCGCGCACCAATTGCTCGGCGCGCACGGTGTCGCGCGCCTCCAAAGCCTCGATGATGTGCATGTGATCGCGGATCGAACGGTCGGCGCGGTCTTTCTCGCCGATGGTCTTTCGCCGGATCATGCGCATATGGGTGAAGAGATTTTCCGCGAGCTGCGTCAGCACGCCGTTGCGGCTCAAGCGGATCAGGGTCTGGTGGAATTCGATATTAGCGTCGGAATATTCGTCGAGATGGGCGCGGACCTGGCCGTTCTCGAACGCTGAGAACACCCGGCGCAGCGAAGCGATTTCTTCGTCGCTCGCATGCTGGGTGACAAGCCGCGCCGCCATGCTTTCAAGCGCGGCCCAAGCGGTGATCAGTTCGATGACTTCTTGCTTCGACTTGCGAACCACATAGACGCCGCGCCGCGGCACCGAACGCACGAAACCTTCGCGTTCGAGCTGCGCCATCGCCTCGCGCACCGGCGTGCGGCTGATGCCGAAATCCTGTGCGAGGGAGCGCTCATCAAGCCGGATGTCGTTGCGGCTACCGTAGACATCCATGCCGACGATCACGGATTTGAGCGCTGCATAGGCTTTGTTCTTGAAGCTGAAAGAGGTGTCGATCGGATCGAGTCGCGGCCGCTCGATGGTCGCAACATTATCATCGACGTCAGGCTTGGCTGCGGAAATGCGATGTACGCCGGAAGACATTACAAAACGCTCGTCACCTTGGATGACGCCCTACCCTTAGCGGATGCAGCTCTTTTCAGGCCGCTTTCCCGGCACCCTCATAACCCACTGTAATACATTATACCAGCGATAAAACAGCGCATTTATGGGATTTTCACGAGGGGCGGCGTGAGCAACGCCCCACAAAAAAGCCCGAACAGGATGGCGAAATAGCCGCGAAATCGGCGAGCCTCGATGGGCTTAACTGCCGGGCACCGGGGTTTATAGAGCCAGAGACCGAACCCGGTTTGCGGAGGTCAACATGACACCACGCTCCATCGTCTCTTTCACGCTTGCGCTCACTTTAGCGCTTGGCGCCGTGCTGATGCTGGCGCCCAGTGCTGAAGCCAAGAAAGCGAAAAGGCCGCGCGCTTCGTACGCCGCGAATGCCGAGCAATGCCGCGGCGGCAATCAGTTTCCATGCGGACCAGTCTATTTCGGCGATTATTATCTCGGCACAGATCCCGATCCCTTCATCCGTTCGCAGATCCAGCGCGATCTCGGCGCCAAATTCGGCGGACCGGACTGACGTAGTTGCTGAAAAGAAAAGCCCGGCTGCTGAAAAGAAAAACCCGGCCGCAAAGGCCGGGTTTTTCGCATCACAGACTTTTAGCTGTCAGCTTTGCGCCATTATGCGTGCGCGCACCGGCTTGAGCACGAACATGGCCAGCGCCACGACCACGAAATTGGTGATCGCGGTGATCACAAAGACCATGTGCCAGCCACCCGCCCAATCCTTGAGTATGTTTGCCAGCGGCACCAGGAACGCCGACGTGCCTTTGGCCGTATAGAGCAGGCTCAAATTCACGGTGGCGAACTTCGTGCCAAAGGTATCGGTGCAGGTTGATGGGAACAGGCTGAAGATCTCACCCCAAGTGAGGAAGATCAGCGCCGCGAAAACGACGAAGCCCCATGGCGCATTGCCGAACGTGCCAAGAAGCCAATAGGAAACTCCGCCGAGTCCGAAGGCGAGCGCCATAGTCTTTTCACGACCGATATTGTCCGAGATCCAACCGAACAACGGCCGTGCACCACCGTTCGCGAGATTGTCGATGATGCCGGCCAAGGTCAGCGTGGAAAGACCGAGAAGCATCACAGTATCGAGGTGAAAGTCTTTGGCGATGGGCGCAAGCTGCGCCGTCGCCATCAGGCCCGACGCCGAGACCAGCACAAACATCACATAGAGCAGCCAGAACACCGGCGTGCTCAAGACCTGCCCCGGTGTGTAGCTCCTGGCGCTTTGCAACACTTTCGGAGCGCCGAGCCCGCTGGTTTCACCCGGCTCCGGTCCGCGCAACAGCCAGGCGAGCAGAAAAACCAAGCCGCCTTGCACCAGGCCGAACCAGAAGAACGCGGTCTCGTAACCATAGGCATTGATGGTGGCGACGATCGGGATGACGCTCAGCGCCGTGCCGGCGCCGTAGCCCGCGGCGGTCAAGCCGACGGCCAGCCCACGCCGATCCGGAAACCATTTCACCGCCATGCCAACGCTGGTGGCATAAACCGCGCCGCCGCCGATGCCGCCGACGACCGCACCGAGATAGAGCATCTCCAGCGACTGGGCGTAGGAATTAATGATCCAGCCCAACGCCACCATGATGCCGCCGAAAGCGACAACGAGTTTGGCGCCCACCCGCGGGCCGAGGCTGTCGACGATCCAGCCCTCGATGGGCGTGAGCCAAGTCTCAAGCGCGATAAAGACGCTGAAGGCAAACTGGATCGACGCCAGCGACCAGCCGTGGGCTTTGTTGATCGGATTGACGAAGAAGGTCCAGCCATATTGCAGGTTTGCAATCAGCACCATGCAGACGATGCAGGTGATGAGCTGCGTCCACCGTGTCGTTGACGACACGGCAGCGCGCTCCGGAACAGCAGTTGTTGTTGCAACAGACATTAAGCGCTCCATCCCCCAAAACCGGCTATGGCTTCGTTGGGCCATTTCGCCGAGTGGGCAAAGCTTTGCCAGATTTTACGAGATTGTCATGCAATTTTTGCGGACCAGAGACTTTTGGTCGCAATTATGAGGAGAAGAGAAGCGCCGCGGCATCTGAATGCGTTGCACCAAATTCGAATGAACCGATTGGCGCGTTCGTGCGTTCGTTGGTGAAGGTACAAACGGTTTTCTTCATTCGGAGCATCACATGGCTGGTTTTTGGTCCGAACGGGCCGAATTACCGCGTAAATTGTCGTTAATCGCGCGAACGGCCTCGATTTTGGCATTAGTTGCTGCCCTCGCCAGCCCGACCGGCGCGGCCGCGCAATCCAAGGGGCCAGATGAAAATGTTAACGCTGGCAAGATCACTCAGCTGGCGCTGACCGAAGCGCAGAAGATGGCGATCTATAAAGCTGTGCTGCAGGATCATGCGCGCCGCACCACCAGCGTGCCGGGTACTGTAACGGCAACTGTCGGCGCACCGGTAGCGCCCGTGGCGGAACTCGCGCCGCTTCCGGACCAAGCCGCGCGCCAAGCCGACGCTGGGCTCGATTTGGACCTCAAATACGCCATGGTGGATAACGACATTGTCGTTGTCGATCCGGTTGGCATGCGCGTGATCGACGTTATTCACGGCAACGTCATTCCTTAAGCGGGCGACTTTTTAGCAACGTTACGCTTTGCCGTTTCGTTGGAACGGACCTTCATGGCACCGAAGCCTGCAGCCAAAATCGTCACACCTGACATTACGCCGCCGGCGGAAGCCGCTTTCGCCATCACTGCGACGCAGCCGACACGGTTGCCGCGCACGCTCAAATACGGCGACACCTTCATCGCGCTCGACGGCCGTGGTGACATCGGCGCGCCGGAAGGCGAATCCGCCGGCCTGTTTCACGAAGATACGCGCCACCTGTCGCGACTTGAATTGCTGGTCAATGGCGCGCCGCCTCTCCTGCTCGGCGCCAATCTGCGCGACGACAATACGGCTTTCATCGTCGACCTGACCAATCCGGACATCAAAGCCGGCGACCGCGTCGTGATCGAGAAAGACCGTGTGCACATTTTGCGCACGATGTTTCTGTGGCGCGGCACCGCCTATCAGCGGCTCGGCGTACGCAATTACGGCGAAAGCGCTATCGATTTGCGCATCACCTTGGCTTTTGAGAATGACTTCGCCGATCTGTTCGAAGTGCGTGGCATGCATCGCGAGGCGCGCGGCACGGCGAGCGCGAAACTCTCCGGCAAGGATCGCGTGCAGCTCATTTATCACGGCCTCGACCATAAAGTGCGGCGCACGGCGCTGGTGTTCGATCCCGCGCCCGATCAACTGACAACGGCGCGCGCTGTCTACGATCTTCATCTTGAGCCCGGCGAGTCACAGCCTTTATTCCTCGCGATCAGCTGCGATCAGAAAGAAACGCATCCGCAGCCGTTTCTGCGCGGACTGATCAAAGCCCGGCGCGAAATGCGTGAGCAGGCGCGCGAGCGCACCGCGGTCGAAACCTCGAACGGCCGCTTCAACGAAATACTATGCCGCTCTGCAGCCGACCTCTCGATGCTAATGACGAACACGCCGCAGGGACGTTATCCCTATGCCGGCATCCCCTGGTACTCGACGACATTCGGCCGCGACGGATTGATCACGGCGTTGCAAATGCTGTGGTGGTCGCCGGAAGTGGCGCGCGGCGTGTTGCGGCGGCTCGCGCATTATCAGGCCAAGACCGTTGACCCGTTGGCCGATGCGCAGCCGGGCAAGATCCTGCACGAAATGCGCGGCGGCGAGATGGCGGCGCTGCGTGAAGTGCCGTTCGGTCTCTATTACGGCAGTGTCGATGCGACGCCGCTCTTTGTCCTGCTGGCCGGACTTTATACCGAGCGCACCGGCGACATCGGCACGTTCGTCGAGCTCTGGCCGAATATCGAAGCTGCCTTGGCATGGATCGACGGCCCCGCCGATCCCGACGGCGACGGCTTTGTCGAATATCTCCGCGCCACCGAACAAGGCCTCGCCAATCAGGGCTGGAAGGACTCGCATGACGCGATCTTCCATGCTGACGGCAGGCTTGCCGAAGGCGCGATCGCGCTGGTTGAAGTGCAAGGCTACGTTTATGCCGCGAAATGGCTCGCGGCGCGCTGTGCCAAACGCATCGGCCTCGATGCGGTGGCGAAAAAACTCGCGAACGAAGCTGAGCAGCTCGCCGACCGTTTTGAAGAGACATTCTGGTGTCCGGAGATCGGGACCTATGCGCTCGCCCTCGACGGCAATAAGAAACGCTGCGAAGTGCGCACGTCGAATGCCGGACAGGTGTTGTTCACCGGCATCGCTTCAGTGCAACGCGCAGCGCACATCGCCAAGGAATTGCTGCAGCCGAATTTCTTCACCGGCTGGGGCATTCGCACCGTGGCGCAAGGCGAGGCACGCTTTAATCCGATGTCCTATCACAACGGCTCGGTGTGGCCGCATGACAACGCGCTGATCGCGCTCGGCCTTGCGCGCTATGACCAGAAACGCGCCATCGACACTTTGTTTGAAGGCCTGTTCAACACCGCTGTTTATATGGAGCATCGCCGGCTGCCGGAATTGTTCTGCGGCTTCCGTCAGAAGCGCGGTCACGGCCCAACGCTCTATCCGGTGGCGTGTTCACCGCAGGCATGGGCCAGCGTAACACCGTTCACGCTTCTTGAAGCGTCGCTCGGCCTTGAATTCGATCCATTCAATGGCGAAATCCGGCTCCGCAATCCGCGCCTGCCGGAATTCCTCGACGAAGTGATCTTGCGCGGACTACGGCTTGGCTCGGCGAGCGTCGATCTCCGCGTTCGCCGTCATGGCGACACGGTATCGCTCGATACGCCGCGGATCAGCGGCGATATCCGCGTGTCGATCGTTTTTTCGTCTTAAAGCGCAGGGACTTGGTGTTGCGGCAACGGGCGCGGAACCATGACCCGCTTCGCGCTTTGTGTTGAGTGCGTTCGCCCACCGGTGCGGAACCCTTATGCGCGTCAAAAACCTGAGCGGCAGTGCGGCATCGGGCAGCGTTGTCACAACTATTATTGTGACGCTGACGCTGGGCCTGTTTTTCGCCTTGATGCTGACGATCGCGATCGAAGCTTTTGCTGCTGATGCGGCGGCTCCCTCGCCCGCCGCTCCGCCTCCGCCCGCCGCCGCACCCGATGTGCCGCCGGCATCGATGACGGTTCTCGGCAATCACGAAGTCGAAGGCATTCTCGGCCGTGAAGTCGTCAGTACCGCAAACGAGAATATGGGCCGCATCGCCGATGTCATCGTCGATCATCACGGCCAAGTGCGCGCCGCCATCATCGATTTCGGCGGCTTCCTCGGCGTCGGCAGCCGCAAGATCGCAGTCGAGTGGAGCGCGCTGCATTTTTCGCCGCAGGACAAGCCCGATACCAAGATCACGCTCGAACTCACGCGCGATCAAGTCAAAGCGGCGCCGGAATATCAGGACGGCAAGCCCGTCGTTGTCTTAGGCGCGCTCGGCAAGCTTGAGCCGCTGCCCTTTGAATAGCAAACTCTAAAAACGGTGCCGGAAACGTGCCCGCTCAACCGTCACGCCGCTTCCGCGAAGAGACGGGATCGGTGAGCCCCGCCGACGATGTCGCTCTGCCGGATGGCGCGGCTGGCCAGCCCGACAACCGTGAGCCGCCGTCAATGCCATCGCAGCGCAGTTTGCGTGGGCTCGACTGGTTCATCTTCTTTGTCGCCGATGTGCAGACCGGCTTTGGACCGTTCGTCTCCGTCTATCTGACGTCGCAGCGATGGACGCAGGTCGATATCGGACTTGTTCTATCCGCCGCTGGCTTTGTCTCGCTGATCGGCCAGATGCCGGGTGGCGCGCTGGTCGACGCCGCGAAATCGGAGCGTCTAGTTGCTGGCATCGCGGTCGCCATAATCTGCCTCTCGGCACTGACCTTTGCTGTGCTCCCGGTATTTCCGATGGTGCTTGCCGGCTCGGTGCTGCATGCGCTGGCGAGCTGCGTGCTCGGTCCGGCCATGGCCGCGATCAGCTTGGGCCTCGTCGGCCATATCGGCATCGGCCAACGGCTCGGCCGCAATGCGCGCTTCGCGTCGGTCGGCAACGGGCTTGCTGCCGCGGCCATGGGCGCTTGCGGTTATCTCCTCTCGGCGCGCGCGGTGTTTTTCGTCACTGTGATTTTGCTGATCCCAGCGCTGTTCGCGCTCCGCATGATCTCGAATTCCGAAATCGATCCCGAGCGCGCGCACGGTTCACGGCCGCGCGTGCCGCGCATTCAGCCGCCGGTGAAGCCCGGCGAATTGATGCATAACCGGCCGCTGCTGATTTTCGCCGGCTGTCTTCTGCTCTTTCATCTTTCCAATTCAGCGATGCTGCCGCTCGTCGGCAGCGCCGTCACCATGCGCTCAAGCCAATGGGCGACCGTCATAATCGCCGCTTGCATCGTCGTGCCGCAGCTTCTCGTCGCCGCTTTGTCGCCGTGGGTCGGAACGCGAGCGCAGATTTGGGGCCGGCGGCCTTTGCTGCTGATCGGCTTTGCCGCGCTGCCGATACGGGGCCTGTTGTTCGCCCTTGTGACCAGCCCGTATCTTCTGCTCGCTGTGCAGCTTCTCGACGGCATCACGGCTGCGGTCTTCGCCGTGATGGTGCCTCTGGTTGTCGCCGATCTGACGCGCGGTACCGGCCGCTTCAATCTCGGCCAGGGCATTATCGGCACAGCGACGGGAATCGGTGCATCGCTCTCCGCGACGCTTGCGGGCTACGCGACGGACCGTTTCGGTAGTCCAGTCGCCTTCGCCTGCCTAGCCGCGATCGCCGCGGCCGGCTTTGTTGTGGTGTGGCTAACGATGCCGGAGACCCGGCCTGCGGAGGAAGAAGACGCTACAGCGCCGGCGCGTCCTGCGTAACCAGCCGCAAATGCGGCGCGGCCTCTTTCGACAGACTGCGATAGACGGCGAGATAATCCTGCGCCATACGCCGCGCGGTGAAACGCTGCTCGAAACGCTCGCGGACTTTCTGCCGCGACAGATGGCCGAGCCGGTCGACGGCGCCGATTGCGCCATTGATATCCTCGACGACAAAGCCGGTCAGACCGTCTTCGATGATTTCCGGCACCGAACCGCGATTGAACGCGATCACGGGCGCACCGCAGGCCATGGCTTCGATCATGACGAGACCAAAAGGCTCCGGCCAATCGATCGGGAAGAGCAGCGCCAGCGCGCCGCCCAAGAACGCGGGCTTATCCTTGTCGCCGATTTCGCCAATGAATTCGACGCCGCCCTGCGCCATCAGCGGCTTGATCTTCTCATCATAGTAATCGCGATCGGAACTATCGACCTTCGCGGCCACCTTGAGCGGCACGCCACAGTGGCGCGCGATCATTATAGCGCGATCGATGCCTTTTTCCGGCGCGATGCGGCCGAGAAAGGCGAAGTAAGACGGCTTCGCCGGACGCGGCGTCAACAGCTTCTCCGGCAGGCCGTGATAGACGGTCTTCACCCAATTCGCCCGCGGCAACGGCCGCCGCTGCGAATTGGAAATTGAAATCACCGGGATCGACGAGAAAGTATCGAACACCGGCTGATGCTCCGGAAGGTCGAGCCGGCCATGCAAGGTGGTTGCGAACGGCGTCGGCTGCCGCGAGAGCAGCGAGAACGGATAATAATCGAGGTGACAATGCAGGAAGTCGAATTCGCCGGCGTCCTGATAGACCTGCTCCAGCATCATCATGTGAAGAGCGTTCGGATCGCGCACCGAACCGTCGAGGCGCAGCGCCCGCGGCCATGCGGCGCGAAGCTCGGCCTTGGTGACCGAATCGCCGCTTGCATAGAGCGTCACGTCATGGCCGAGCGCGACCAGTTCCTCGGTCAACCATGAGACCACGCGCTCGGTGCCGCCATAAAGCTTCGGCGGAATGGCTTCGGTCAATGGCGCGATCTGAGCGATGTGCATTGCAGACCCTTGTTTACGTCGCGCATGCGACTGTTGTGTTGTCGGAAAAGTTCCTCACCCCGGCGGACTAGCGACAACGCTGCAACTGCGAAATATTTCAGTTCATGGCCGGAACTTAATTTTTTCGCGGGCGCGGAACTTTGACGGTTCCATCGCGTCAACTTTGCTGACCGAAAACTATCAATCAGAAACGCGAAACTTGTCTGACTGCCGCGGCCGTAATGGAACCGCGCTGAAAGTGAAGGTGTGTCTACGGAGACAAAGGGAACGCCGCCGGTTCCTGCTCGTTGCAAGTCTAAGCCCGGCTTGGTTCCGACCTTGGGCTCCGGCTTGTTCCGCTTCCCGACACTTTGATTTTCTTCCGAACGAGCTAACTGGCGTTCACCGCGGAGAGAAAGACGCGCATGCCCGACTTAACGCGCTACGTCAGTTCGCCTTTTGCTTTCATGTTTCGCTACATCCGGCTCCGGCCGTGGTCGCATGCGGTAATCTTGGCCGCAGTCCTCGGCGCGGTCGTCTGCTCGACCGGGACGCAATACGGCGTCAAATTCCTGGTCGACACGCTGTCGCGAGGTCTCGACGCTAAGATTTGGATCGCGTTTGCCCTCCTCGCGTCGCTGATCGCGTGTGACAATTTCTTGTGGCGCGTGGCGTCCTGGATCGCGAATTACGTCTTTGTCGGTGTTACTGGCGATTTGCGGCGCGATCTATTCCGGCATTTGACCGGACATTCGCCCGGCTATTTCGCCGACCGGCTGCCGGGTATGCTGACAAGCCGTATCACCGCGACTTCGAATGCGGTCTTCACTGCGGAGAATATGTTTGTCTGGAACGTACTGCCGCCGATCGCGGCGACCGTAGCGGCCATCGCACTCCTTTTTACTGTCAGCGTGCCGATGGCTGCGACTCTCGCAGGCATCGCGGGCGTCATGGTGTGTATCATGTTTCGGCTCGCCGGCGCCGGCCGGCCGCTGCATCACGACTTCGCCCGCAAGGCGGCGACCGTAGACGGTGAAATGGTCGACGTCGTTTCCAATATGCCCCTGGTGCGCGCCTTCGGCGGCATGCGTCGCGAGCATCGCCGCTTCGACGCCACTGTGAACCGTGAATTGACGGCGCGACGGCGAAGTCTGTTTTATCTGGAAAAGCTCCGCATCTTTCATGCGGTGGTGACGATCCTGCTGACCATGGCGCTGCTCGCCTGGGCGCTCGTGCTGTGGCAGCGTGGCGCAGCAACCACTGGCGATGTGGTGCTCGCTTGCACGCTTGCTATTTCGGTGTTGAGCGCGACCCGTGATCTCGCGGTAGCGCTGGTCGACATCACGCAACACATCGCGCGTCTCTCCGAAGCGGTGGCGACATTGCTTGTGCCGCACGATTTGCGCGACCATCCGGACGCAGAACCGCTGGTGCATCGTGGCGCTAGCGTAAAATTCGAGAGTATCGATTTCCGCTACGGCCACGGCCAGACGATTTTCCAGGATCTCACTCTCAGTTTCCGCCCTGGCGAGCGCGTTGGGTTGGTTGGTCGTTCGGGCGGCGGCAAGTCGACTTTGTTTGCGCTCCTGCAACGTTTCTACGACGTGCAGGACGGCCGCATTTTGCTCGACGGCCAGGATATCGCGCGCGTGACACAGGATAGTCTTCGCGAAGCGATCGGCGTCGTGCCCCAGGATATTTCCATGTTCCATCGGTCGGTGATGGAGAATATCCGCTACGGCCGGCCGGAAGCGACCGACGATGAGGTGCTTGAAGCCGCCTTCGCCGCGCGCTGCAATTTCATCGAAGACCTGCCGCAAGGCATGCGCACCATTGTCGGCGAGCGCGGTGTGAAGCTCTCCGGCGGCCAACGCCAGCGCATCGCGATCGCGCGTGCCTTCCTCAAAGACGCGCCACTTCTCTTGCTCGACGAAGCGACCTCGGCCCTCGATACCGAATCCGAAGAAGCAATCCGCGAAGCCTTGGGCCGGCTGATGACCGGCCGCACCGTGGTCGCGATCGCCCACCGGCTTTCCACCGTGCGCAACTTCGATCGCATTGTCGTGCTGCAGGCCGGACAGGTGGTGCAGGACGGCCCGCCGGATCAATTGATGCATCGCGAGGGCGTCTACCGGCAGCTTGTCGAGCGCGAGATGAGCCGGTTGCAACAGGTCGCGGCTTAGGCCGACTCACCAAAACATTCTTTCCCGACGCCTCACTCAGGCGAAATCTTCATTCGCCGAACGCCGATTGCCTCGACCAAGACTCTCTTATTTTTGTTTGTTGCATTGACTTTAACGCGTCCGATGATGAGATCGAATTGTCCGAGCCTGACTTTGGTGCGGATCGCGGGATTTGAAGGAGTAGCTTGCGCCGCGAAAAAACGCTAAAGCGCCACGAACGTTATAAAGCACGCGGTGACGCGTCTTCGTGGGCTCCCTCACCATGGAGATGGACCCAATGACGACTTCAATGACGTTTGGCCTTACGATTTTAAAGCTCTGTTGCCGATGACCGCCGCGCGTTAACGCGCAACGCTTCGTAACACTCATCGCGGTTTTAATTTTTTAGGAGCGCCGGCAGCAAAGCCGGCGAAGGGACCATGTCGTGGATGTTCTTCCGCGGCGTCAAGCACATCACGTTAGAAATAGGAGAACCGAGTGACCGACTTCACCCACAGTTCCGATCTGCGCGAAGAACTCCGCTCCGCCACCGCCGAGCCGTTGTTGCCGATCGAAAAGAAAATCGTCGCTTGGAGCCTTGGGATTGGGGTGACGCTCCTGGTCGTGCTGGCGGCGCTCAATCATTTCTTCCCGCCGGCCTAAGTGACAAGCCAAAGCTTAAAATGAAAATGTAAAAGGCCTCCCATTGGGGAGCCCTTCATTTGGGAATTCGAAATTAAGTTGCGGTCTTCAGGCCGTTTTGCGGCCCACACCAGCCCGTCGCGAGGTGTCAGGCAAGAACACCGCGAGCATGCCGATCGCCGGCAGCACAGAGCAGACGCGATAGACAAAATCGATACTGGTCAAATCGATCAGCACGCCGAGCACCGCGGCGCCGACGGCAGCCATGCCGAAGGCGAGACCGAAGAACAATCCCGACACCATGCCGATACGGCCCGGCATCAACTCTTGGGCGTAGACCAGGATCGCCGAGAAGGCCGATGAAATCACGAGGCCGATGATCACGCTGAGAGCAACGGTCGCGGTAAAGCCGACATGAGGCAGCACGAGCGTAAACGGCAACACGCCGAGGATCGAGCCCCAGATCACTTTCTTGCGGCCGATGCGATCGCCGACCGGACCGCCGATAAACGTTCCGGCTGCCGAGGCCGCCAGGAATACGAACAAACAAAGCTGCGCTTTCTCGGTCGTCAGACCGAAGCGATGGATCAGATAGAAGATGTAATAACTGGTGATGCCCGCCAGGTAGAAATACTTCGAAAATATCAGCGCGATCAGCACCGCGATCGCACGACGCACCGTCCCAGCCGGCAGCGTATCCACCGTCGCCGCGGTTTTTCGTGGCGTGCGCTGGGTATGACCAGAATTACTGTACCAGCGGCCGACCGCGCCAAGCACGATCATGCCGAGGAGGGCCGCGAATGCGAACCAAGCCAGGCTTTCCTGCCCATGCGGCACGATGAAGAACGCGGCGGCGAGCGGGCCGAAAGCATTGCCGAAATTGCCGCCAACCTGAAAGAACGATTGCGCAAAACCGTGCGCGCCGCCGGATGCAAGACGCGCGAGCCGCGACGATTCCGGATGAAAAATCGCCGAGCCGATACCGAGCATCGCCGCGCCCAGGACGAGAACATGAAAGGCCGGCGCGAAGGCAACGGTTGCAAGACCAAACAAGGTGCAGCCCATGCCGAAGGACAGCGAATAGGGCATAGGCCGGCGATCGGTGAGCAGGCCGACAGCCGGCTGAAACATAGATGCGACTCCCTGATAGACGAATGTCAGGAAGCCGATCTGGCCGAAGCTGAGATCAAGCCCGCTTTTGAGGATCGGATAGATCGCCGGCAGCAGCGAGGTCGCGAGGTCGTTGAGGAAATGGCAAAACGTCACCGCGGCGAGCACGGCGAAAGCGGCGTCGCTGGTCTTTGGCCGGGTGATGATCGCTTCAGTCACGGAAATCCCGACTCCCTCTTTCCGCCACGGGTGCGATCCGGGCGAAGTTCTGCTCACAAGTATTTGCGGCTTTATGCGCTGCTCTTAATGAAAGGCGCGTTGAATCGGAAGCGTGCGGCCCCCCGTTTTCCGCATTGCACCTATGAGGCGCGACCGGCCCGGACTTCAAGCGCCTGCTCGCAAAGGGCTTTTCGTATATTCGTATCGCGCCCCGCGCCAACCGTGCCGCGGCTTGACCATTTTAAACAGAACTAGTATTGTTTTGTTTATGGCAGCAAACAGTCTACTCGCCGGAGCGGTTCACATCCTTTGCGTCATTGCCTGGCGCGGCGATAAGGGCGCGAACGCAGAGCTCCTCGCCAAAAGCCTGAATACCAATCCGGTCGTGGTGCGCCGCATTCTCAAAGACCTCGAAGCCAAGGGCCTCGTCGCAATCCGGCCTGGCCGTTATGGCGGCGTGGAGTTGTTGCGTTCGCCGGCCGAGATTACGCTCGAAGACGTCTACAAAGCAGTAGAGCCGGACGCTTCGCTTTTCGCTTTACGTGAGCGCGGCAATGCGCGCTGCGTCGTCAACAATACGATGGTCCGCGCGCTGCCGCCGTTATTCGAAGCCGCCGATGCCGCAGTCGATGATGTCCTGCGGAAGACACGAATCTCATCGCTCGTCGCGAAGGTCAGCTGATCCGAGGTTTCAACAAAGCCACGAGTCTGGCGCCTTATTAAATAGAACTAAACTTGATTGGTATTATATTGGAGATCGACGATGTCACTCGGTAGTACGGAAGCCATGCCGCAGCCTGCCCCATCGGTTTTTGGACGCAAGTCATTCTTAGGACGCAGATTTGCCAGCGGCAAAAGCGCGACGCCCGCACAGGTGCTCGCGATCGTCTGCGTCGGCATGGTGCTCGCCAATCTCGACCTCTTCATCGTCAATGTCGCCCTGCCGAATATCGCCAATGACTTCCACGACGCCGATCTCGAATCGCTGTCGTGGATTCTCAATGGCTACGCCATCGTCTACGCCGCTCTGCTGGTGTTCTTCGGCAGGCTTGTCGAACGGCACCGCCGCAATGCGAGCTTCCTTCTCGGTGTCGCGCTCTTCACCGCGGCATCGGCCGCCTGCGCCGTGGCGCCCAGCGTGAACGTGCTTGTCGCATTTCGTGTCGTTCAAGCAGCCGGCGCCGCTTTGATGACGCCGACTTCGCTTGGTCTTTTGCTTGCGACCTTCCCGCCTGAACGGCGCGGCAACGCGGTGCGGACCTGGACGGCGATCGGCGGCTTTGCGGCGGCGCTTGGACCGCTGGTCGGCGGCGTGCTCGTGGCGTGGAGTTGGCGTTGGATCTTCCTGGTCAATCTGCCGATCGGCGTACTCGCGCTCGTCATCGGCTATTGGAAACTTCCCGACGTGCCCGGCCACGATGTGCGTAAGCCTGATGCGTGGGGTGCGGCACTGGTCACCCTCGGCATCGGCGCGCTCACTTTCGGCATCATCAAAATCGGCGATTGGGGCCTGACCGCGCATGGCACGTTAGTCGCGCTCGCGCTTGCCGCGCTTCTGCTCACGCTTTTTGTCATCGATTGCCTGCGCTCAAAAAATCCATTCATCGATCCGGCGCTGTTCGTCATCCGCCCATTCACCGGCGCAACGCTGATCATGGCGCCCTACTCGGTCGCTTTCGGCGCGATGCTGCTCTCGCTTGCACTGTGGATGCAGCAGGGCTGGGGCTGGACGGCGCTGAAAACCGGCGTCGCAATTGCGCCCGGACCGTTCCTGGTACCGGTGACGTCGCTCCTTCTCGCCGGCCGGCTGATCGCACGCTTCGGCGCCGCGACCGTCGTCGCGCTCGGCGTCACGCTGTTTGCCGCCGGCATGACGTGGTTCGCCGCCGTACCCGGCCTCACGCCGAGCATGCCGGAAGCGTTGATCGGCATGGTGTTTCTCGGCACCGGCGTCGGCCTGACCTTCCCGACCCTGATGGGTGCTGGCACCGCAGCATTGCCGCCGTCATCCTTCGCCACCGGGTCCGGCGTTCTCAACATGACGCGGCAAACCGCACTCGCGCTCGGCGTGGCGATCTTCGTCGCCATACTGGGTCATCCAGGCACGCCGCTCGAACGCCTCGCCGCTTTCGAACGCAGCTGGTGGATCATGGCGGCGGTGACGCTCATCTGCCTCCTACCGCTGTACTTGTTGAAACGGCGGCAGCCGGCGCAGTGAAGTAAAGCACACGAACTTTTCCACGCGACAAAAAACAAAAGGGCTCCCGACTGGGAGCCCTTTTGATCATTAGGTGCTGATTTTCTTATGTCACTTCCGCTTTCGAGCCGGCCGTGACCGGTTGGAAACCGCGACGCTTTCCGCGAGCGCGACAAAATGATTTTGGATTTTCGGATCGGAAATTTTCGTAAAAGCTCTCAGCATTCGAATACTGAGCGCGTTAGACAGCAAGTCGACCCATTCTTGGTCAAGGTGATAGGGATTTTCGTTCGCTTCAAAGAACGCCCTGGTCGGCACATTCAACGCGCGGGCGATGTCCGATAATCGCCCGGCGCCGACACGGTTGACGCCTTTTTCGTATTTCTGGACTTGTTGAAACGTGACGCCGATGGCGTCCCCAAGCGCCTCCTGCGATTTCTCAGCCTTGATCCTGTAAATCCGAATGAGCCTGCCGACATGCTGGTCAACCGGGCTAATTCTTCTTTTGCTCACGGGCGCCTCCGCTACTACTGCGATAGCAAATCACTGAGCTTGCCACCGTAGCAAAAGACACAGGCCGGGTAAGGACTTCCCAGCACTCCCTGGGATAACTCAGACGGCAGGCAATTTTTCGGACGGGCGCGGCGCTCTACACCGCTGGGGCGGCCATTGCCTTTGGAGCCCCCGGCCGCAGTTGAAACCGGCGTATCTTGCCCGTCGCCGTGCGCGGAATGACATCTATAAACTGGAGCTTTTGCGGCCGTTTGTAGCGCGGCAAGCAGGTTGCCACATGCGCCATTATAGTGTCGGCGGTGGCACTCTCGGCAGCAGCTCCCGCCTGCAACACAATATGCGCGACGCTAGCAAAACCGCCGTCACCCGATGGCTCGCTGGTGACCGCGGCGTCCGAAACGACCGGGTGCTTGAGTAAAGCCGCCTCGACCTCGGCAGGCGAAACCCACATCCCGGATGACTTGAAAAGATCGTCCGAACGGCCCTCGAAGAAATAATAGCCGTCGTCGTCGCGGCTGAAGATGTCGCCTGTACTGAGCCAGCCATCATGGAGCAACCCGCTCTTATGCGCGTCACCCCAATAATGCGTGCTGATGCTCGCGCCCTGAACTTGAAGCCGGCCTCGCCCGGCGCATTCGACGAATGATCCTTCTTCGTCGACAAGCCGCACGTCGTAGCCGGTAATCGGCTGCCCCACACTGCCGGGTTTTATTTTGCCAGGACGGCTCGAGATAAATCCGTACATGACCTCGGTGGTGCCGATGACATCCAGTATGTCGGCGCCGGTGACCGCCTTCCACTCCTGGAGAACAGCGGGAGGTAGCTTTTCGCCGCCGGATGCGCAGAACCGTAGCGCCCGCGTTTGCAGTGCGCCGGTCTCCCGGTGGTGGTCGAGCAATGCGCGGAATATAGCGGGCACGCTGAAAAATGCGGTCGGGTCATAACGATCGAAGACATCGATAATGAGTTGCGGCGTCGGCCGTGGCCTGACCAGGATTGCCGTCGCGCCAAGACCGAGCGGCACGGAAACGCTTGACGAAAATCCGTACGAGAAAAATATCCGCGCTGACGAAAACATCCGGTCGCCAGGCCCGATGCCGTAAACGCCGCGTCCTGTCGCTTCAATGATGTGTGGAATATCGCGGTGCCGATGGATCGCGCCCTTCGGGTAACCGGTGGTGCCCGACGTGTAGAGGATGACAGCGGGTGCATCGGCATCAAGCGAGACGATGTCGTGCGAAGACGCATCTCGTTCCGCTGCCGACAAATCGATCGTGTCTCCATCGGGCGTGCCGGGACCCATCGTGAGGACAAGAAGCGATCCGGGTAGGTGCGCTCTCGCGGCTACGTATGCCTGCCACTGATCCGTCGATACGATGACGCAAACCGGCTCGGGATGCCCGATCATATAGGCAAGTTCGTCGGCCTTCGCGGTCACGCAACACGGCACAGCGATCGCGCCCAAGCCCATAACGGCCAAGAGCGCAACGACCAGATCGACACTGTCGCTCATGGCCAGCGCCACCCTGTCCCCCGGCTTAACGCCAGCCATCGTCAACGCAGCGCGACATTTTCCGGCGCGCAGATCGACCTCGGCGAAAGTGGTCACGACGTCTTCTTCGAGATAGGCAATTGCGTTCGGCCGCTCCGCGACTTGCGCGGCAAGGTAATCGAAAAGGGTCGCCTTCGGGTTCATGGCCGCCGCGGCTTTGCCGGTTGCGACGGCGAACCTTCATCCAAATCTTGGTCCAAGTCTTCGTCAGCCCAGCCCATTTCAGCGATGACTTTGTCGAGTGCGTCCAAGGCCGCTTTCAGACTGGGAATGCGCGCAATTTCCTTGGGCTTCAGCTTGGCTCGGACATCAAGTCCTGCGGCCGCCAAACGCAACACGCTCAAGTCTGCGGTCTGTTTCGTCGTCAGAGGTATGGAGTCATCGCTTTTCATGGGACGCAGTTGCTCTTCCAAGTAAGGGGCATTCGTTATCCGGCGACGCGAAGACGCGCAGGCAGACGGAATTTCGCCGGGCTGAGACCTTGCCGAAGAAGAACTTCTCCCGGTACCGCGCGCGCATGGCAGGTCGCGATCCAGGTCTCTTCGTCGACATCGAGGGTTACCGCCAAGCAGCTCATCCCTTGGATGTCGTGCGGCAGGCCAAGCGGCTGCAGGCGCCAGCCGATCTCGGCAAGACGTGGCAGCCACCAGGTCTCCATGACGAAAGTCAGTTTGCGCATGCCTTCGGTCAAAGCGAATTCAAGCGTGGCGGCGAGCACAAGCGATTCGACTTTGGGGAACGACTGGTCACCGCGCCGATCGCGTATGACAAAAATCCTCGACGTTTCGAAAACGTCCGGTCCGCGTACCGGGCCGGCCAGCGTCAGATGCGGAAAGACATCCGCGATCATGTGCGGTCCGGTGGTCGGGACAAAGCGGTGACCGCCGACGACCCGAGAACCGTCTATGGCGATGAGGTGGACCGCTCCGTCGGTATCGTACTGATCGATTTCGCGACCATCGGGCCGAGCCAATTCTTTCCAGCCGCGCTCTTTGACATACACGTCGTGCCGGGCGCGGAAATACTCATCCAGTTCGCGGCCGTAGAGGCGGCTATTCTCTCGCCTGACAACATGGATTGCGGTCATCGCTGCCCCACGCGGATGGATCCGGGTGGAGGAGCTTTGTCTGGAAGCTACTCTTCGCGTAACTGGCGACACCGCCAGTTGACACGAAGCCGTTCATTGAAGCGAAGATTTTCCCTGAAGCAAAAATCTGCGCGTGACGGCGCGCCGCCGCAAGGTGGCGAACAGCAATCTTACGAAAACGCGATGGCTATTCGGGAAGCTCGATCTCGCCCAAAGCGACGGCCCGCGCGACGCTTGTCATGCGGTTCACGGTCTCAAGCTTGTGCGCGATGGTTTCGAGATGGAAGCGCACCGTCCGCTCGGTGATGTTCAGGATCATACCGACTTCTTGATTGGTCTTGCCCGCAGCGACCCACTGCAGAACCTCGCGCTCGCGGCCACTCAGCAGCGCCGGCCGCTGTGGCGCCGGCGGCCGCAGCAAAACGCGCACCCGATTGTGGGTATAGAGAGCGATCAAATGCAGCGCCGCTTTGACAGCGCGCGAGGTGTCAGGCTGGCGCCCGGCAATGCTGATGGCTGCCCCAAGACCAAGTTCGGAATGGATGGGCACACACAGCCCCTCATGCATTCCGAAGTCGCGCGCCCGTTGCATGACCGACTGCGACAGCGCCCGGTTCCGCGTATCGAGTGGAGCTTCGTTCCAATAATAGGGATCGAGCATGCGGACCGAATGGCGCGCGACGGGATCGTAGTCCTGCAGCTTTTCGCGAGTGTAGATGCCAGTCCATTCGGACTTCCAACCGTTGACGATGACCCGCCGTTCAAAAACGGTTTTGTTGTCGGGCAGTGTCACCATCACATAGGAGTCGTAGCCGACCTCACCGATGAAGCTCCCAAACAGCGACATGACGCTATCCGGGGATTCGGAGACATTAGCCGCGTCGACAAAGTCGAGCGCCCGCACGGCCCAATAACGGTCATCCTGCCCGAGCGTCGGCATCGCCCACGAATCCAAACATTCAGGCCCCAAACATTCAGGTGCGAAGGCCCATCCCGGACGACAATCGTTTTTTTTCACCCCTGGTTGTCAAGTCACGAATTGCCACAAACGCAAAAGGGCACCCGCGACGGCGGATGCCCTTTTGAGTTTGGTTGCGGGAGTAGGATTTGAACCTACGACCTTCAGGTTATGAGCCTGACGAGCTACCGGGCTGCTCCATCCCGCGTCAAACCGTTCGAAGCCCTACCTGCGCAGGACCATTTCGCCAAATCGTCTCGCTGCCGCTCGACACGGACCCAGGACGGTTATGGCCTTGATTTGTCGAGGGGTCATGTAGCAAGGCCATCCCCAGAAGGGAAGTGCAGCGGCTGGAATAATTCGCCATAATGTCACGGAAATCCCCTCGGAACGTCATGCACGCCCCGCAAGAACCTGAAATGGCTGCAAAACCAGCGCTCGAGCCGAAAACGGCGATCGGACCGGCGATCCGCGCCATCGCGGCTGCGGTGCTGGCCAAGGCGCGCATGGCGATCATCGACCCGGAACGGTCGAACGAGGAGGCCGTGCACCAGTTCCGCCGCACCATGAAGGAGTGGCGAGCGCTGATGCGGCTTCTCGCCCCGTTCATCCCCGACGCGCCGCGTTTGCGGGTCGAGGGGCGCGACCATGCTCGCGCCTTGGCAACTGCGCGCGACGGCGCGGCGGCGCTCAATGCGTTCGACACGCTGATCGACAACGGCATTCTTGTGCTCTCAGCACGATCAAGCGAGACCATCCGCAGCCGCATCGAAGCGCTGCGCGGCAGTGAAGAGAAAGCCGTGATGACGGGCGAGCAGCGCGACGCCATCGTCGCCTGGATCGACCGTACCGCGGCTTCGATCGAAACCTGGCCGCTCGATCCGTTCGACTTCTCCTCGATCGCAGCGCAGCTTGCTTACAGCTATCGCAATGCGCGCCGCCGCATCCCCTCCGATTGGGCGATGGCGAACGCAGAAGAGCTGCACACGCTACGCCGGTGCGTCGTCGAATTGCGTTATCAGATGGAATTGGTCGAACCGCTATGGCCGCGCTTCGCCAAAATGTGGACCGACGAGGCCGAGCGGCTGCGTGGCCGACTCGGCCAATGCCAGGATCTTGAAGTGCTGATGCAACTCACCGCGCTGCATGGCCCCTTGGCACATTGGCGCTCGCGATTAACGCCCGCCTGCACCGAGCGCTTCGACGCGCTGGCGCAGCGCGCCTCACGCATCGCCTATCGGCTGTTCTCGGAAAAGCCGAAGCCGTTTCGGCATCGTCTCGAGATGCTGTGGGAGCATAGTAAGTAGGCTCGTCATAGCGAGGAGCGTAAGCGACGAGCATCCAGAGCGGCTTGGAAGGAAGACTTGATTACTTCTCGCCGTTCAAATTAGCGATCAATCGAGCATCACCAAGCTTGGTGCTTCCTCAGCTGGAAGTTCTTGAAGCGATAGTTCTTCGGTCAGCAACTGCTTGGCCGGCAGGGGCTTGCCGCGCACAGGCACCAGCTTCTCAAGGCTTTGCGTCTTTCTCATAATTGAAACGACGTGACCGCGAAGCACATTGGTGGAGATCGGCTTCGCCACGAATCCGCCGATGCCATTGTTCTTGGCAAAGAGCACGCGATCGCGATCGGCATGCGCCGTGAGAACGAGGATACGTGCCGCGAGCTTGAAGTAGTCGTTGCGCTCGCGCAGCCGGCGCACGAATTGCAAGCCGTTCAAATTCGGCATTTCCAGATCCAGTAAGATGATTTCGGGCTGGAAGTTTTGCATGGTCTGCAACGCGGCAAAGCCGTCGGCGGCCTCTGCGATCACATGAATACCGATGCCGGTCAGAAGGCCGCGGATCATATTGCGGGCGAAGGCACTGTCTTCGACGATCAGCACCCGCAACATAGCGAGCTTGCGTTGTAGCTCGGTTTTTCCGTCATGACGCCAATCCGGCATCTGACGCCGCTCCGGATTATGCCGAAGCTCTTTCGTGGCCATGCGCAGCGCTCCTAGGCGTCCGCGTCGTCGATGAGATCGGTGAAGGTGACACCGAGCGTCGTGCCGTCGCGCCAGACCAACCGGCAAAAGCGCCGCACTTTCCCGCTTGGCGTCAGTGACAGCATGAAACTTTCAGGAAGCTCGATCTCTTCTTCGACCTGGAGGCGCGCGCCGCCTTCGGAGATATCGATCACTGAGCAAGTCTGAATCGTCGGCTCATCGCCATGGACGATCGTCGCGGCATGGCGGAACGTCCGGCGCGGCTTTTTGCGAAGCTCGGCGCCGTTACGGAAATTGCCGACCACCACCATACGCAGTCCCCCAGTGGGCCTAGGGCTAACGCAAGCAGCATTAAGCACGTGTAAATTAGGCGGCTGCGGCTTGTCCGGAAGTTCCTGACAAAGCCCGCGCGGCAGCGGATGTCGGTATCTCAGCACTGACCCATCTCAGTACTGACCTTTGGGTTCTAGCCCGAGCAGATATTGTCCGAACATGCTGCCAGCGGAGTCCCAGTTCAGGCTGATATGCGAGCCGGCAGCATGCGCATCGCGCCAGAAGCGCTGCAGCGGGTGGTCGAGAAACAGCCCTTGCCCGCCGGCAGCAAGAAACAGCGCGTCGATCGCCTGGACCGATAGCCGCACGCAGAACGCCTGGTCGCGGCGATTGCGCAGCCTCATATCAACACTGATCGCTTCGCCGCGCGCAGCGGCCGCGAACGCTTCAACGAGATCGCGAAAAATCATCAGCCGTGCGGCATCGATCAGCGCCGCAGCCTCGGCGGCCCGGAGCTGCACGGTGGTGAGCTCCGCCATTTTGCGATTGCCGCCTGTGACCGCGCCGCGCGTGGTGCGTCCCTTGGCCATGTCGAGAAAGATTGCCAGCGCGCCTTCAGCCATGCCGAGCACGGGAACGACAATGGTAATCGGCAGCACGGCGAGAAAGGATTGTTTGTAAAGCGGATTGGCATGCGCCCGCATGCCCGGCGCACGCGCGGCGATAAGCTCGGCGAAAGACAACGCGCGATGTGCCGGCACGAAGGCCTTGTCGGCGACGATGGCCTTGCTGCCGGTGCCGCACAATCCCATCGTGCGCCAATTATCATCGATCGTAATATCGGAGCTACGCAGCAGAAAGAATCCCGGCTGCGGCGGTCCGCCGCTTTGTGGAATCATGCCGCCAAGGAACTGCCACTGTGCATTGTCGCAGCCACTGCAGAAACTCCCCGCGCCCGAGACAAGATAACCGCCTTCGACCGTTTCGGCTTGAGCGACCGGCGCATAAGTGCCGGCGGCGAGCGCGTTACGATCGGACCAGACTTCGTCCTGCGCGGTCTGCGAGAAACAGGCGATCAACCATTGATGCGAGGCCAGAAGGCCATAGACCCAACCGGTCGAGCCGCAGCCTGCCGCGAGGACCGCTTCGATCTCTGCAAATACGTCGAAGCCATATTCGAAGCCGCCATAGGCTAGCGGCTGCAGCACCCGGAACAGATCGGCCTGGCGCATGCGCGTAATAATGTCTTCGCCAACCCGGCGCGCGGCCTCCGTTTCTAGCGCCCGTGCGCGTGCAAGCGCAGCAATGTCTCGTGCGCGCGCCAGCAGTTCGGAAACTTCAGGGCGCGCGGGCGATATCATCGGCGATTTGTCCTATCCCGGAAAGCGCGCCAGATCAGCGGCGACGCGCGCGATGACATTATCCCAATCGCCGGGTGCCGGCTGCCGATAGAGCCGTGCGGCCGGATACCAGGGCGTGGTGTCGCCGGAGAGCGTCCAGCGCCAGTCCGGCGCAAACGGCAACAGCACCCACAATGGCCGGCCCATAGCACCGGCGAGATGCGCCACCGCCGTATCGACAGTGATCACCAGATCGCACAGCGACAGCACCGCAGCGGTATCGGAAAAGTTTTCAAGATCGCCGCCGAGATGCGTGACGCGGCTTTCCGCCGTCAGGGCCGCGGCGTCTTCGTCACGCAACTCGCGCTGGAAGCTGATGAAGCTTGCCGATGCTGAGAACAACGGCGCGAGCTTCGCAAAAGCGATTGAGCGATTGCGATCATTGTCGTGGTTCGGGTTGCCGGACCAGGCAAAAGCGATGCGTAGAGCGTTGTGAGCACCAAGCCGCGCCGACCATTTGTCGACTGCGGCATCATCAGCCGAAAGATACGGGATCGGCGCGGGCACAGAGTCGCATTCAGTCTTCAACGCCAACGGCAGGCTGCCGAGCGGACAATGCACGTCGAAGGACGGCGTGGTCTCGCCGCGCGCGATCACCGTCGCCGCACCATCGAGCCGCGTCATCAGCGATTTTAGCTCTGCCTGCACCTCGAGCACGACCCTTGCGCCAGCCGCGGCAAGCTGTGGGACGTAGCGGGCAAACTGAATGGTGTCACCCAGCCCCTGTTCCGCGTGCAACAAGATCGTTTTGCGCTGGAGTGGATACTCGCCAAGCCACAGCGGACGCCCCCGGCTTTTCTGCGCCGGCATGCCGGTCCGCCGCCAGCGCCACTCATACTCTTCGAAGCCGCGGCGATAGTCGCCGCCTGTCAGCAGAGTCTGCGCGGTGTTGAAATGCGCATCGGCATCGTCTTTGCGGAGCGCGATGGCTTTGCCGTAGCTCGCCACCGCCTCGTCGAGCCGGTTGAGTTGCTGCAGCGCCTTGCCGCGATTGAGCAAGGCGCCGCGATGGTCGGGCATCGCGGCGAGTGCCGCATCATTGGCGGCAAACGCTTCGGCGGAACGGCCAAGCTGTAAGAGCGCAACACCGCGATTGTATTGCGCCACCGGATGACCGGGCGCGAGTGACAAGGCCTGATCGAAGGCAGCGAGCGCCGCATCGGCATCGCCGAGAACGGCGTGCGCCAGTCCGCTATTGATCCAGGCTTCAGCATGCCGCGGCGCGTGCGTCAGCACTTCCTGGAATTCAACCAAGGCTTCATACGCACGATCGAGGCTCAAAAGCACATTGGCATGCTGGTTGAGGATGGCGACATCGGCAGGCACAAGCGCGCGCGCTTTGTTGAGGCATTCCAGCGCTTCTGCTCCGCGCTTTAGCGACAGCAATACCTGCCCGAGATTGGTCCAGCCCTGCGGCACGCCGGGATTGGCTTTGACCGCTGCGCGCAACAATCGTTGCGCTTCGCCGAGTTGACCCTGCTGCGCCTTGACCGAACCGAGAAGATTGAGCGCGTCGAAATTCTCAGGCGCGGCTTTCAGCACCCGCGCATAGATCCGCTCGGCTTCGCGCAAACGCCCTTGCCGTTGTTCGGCAAGAGCCTGCTGCAGCGACTGGCCGATATCGAATGGCCGGCCGTTCATAGCCGATTGATTTGCGCGATGCGCCGCGTGACCTCGACCGAAGTCTCCGCATCGGATTTGGTCTTGAGCGCAAGCGCCCGAAGCGCTGCCGGACGATCAAGGCAGCGCAGCAGCCAGGATTTCAGATGCGGCCAGGGCGAGAGGTCCATGTCGACGGCGCGGCTGATGACGGAAGCGACATTGAGGTCGGCGACCGTGAAATCGGCGCCGAGAAGATAAGGCGTCTTGGACACGGCCGTATCCAACACCTTGAACGGTGCATCGATCACTTTGAACGCTTCTTCGCGCAACGCGACATTACGCTCATTGGGTTGCAGCCGCACCGCATGCAGCGACCAGATATTGACGCCGCGGTCGACCTCGGAGATCGCCCAGAAGCTCCATTGCCAGGCCTTGGCCTCGTCTTGCAGAGTCGCGGGATACAGCGTGCCGAGCGCATATTTCTTGGCGATATAGAGCGTGATAGCGAGCGATTCCGAAAGCACGTAGCTGCCGTCGGCAACCACCGGCAGGCGGCCGTTCGGATTGAGCGCCAAAAACTCCGGCGTCCGTGCACCGTCGCCACCGATCTCGATCGGCAAATGCTCATAGGCGATGCCGGCTTCCTCAGCGATCCAGAGGGCGCGGAAAGCACGGGTGCGGGCGACGCCATAGATGCGTAAGCCACTCATATTGCTTAAGTCGCTCATATTTCAAGGATAGGCGGGGTCAGGGAAACATTGTCAAGCTGCTGCCGGAATCGTAACTTACCGAGGGGGACGGTTCTGCGGTACATCGTCAGTTTTAAAATTGCTGGATACGAAACCGCCGCCATGAAACAAATCTTTCAGAATGTCTTCCAGCACGTCGCGGCATCATGTACCGCCGCGTTTGTTTGTGTCGCACTCGTGACAAGCGCATTAGCCGCGAACCACGAAGAAATTATCGAGCGCTGCCGCTCTCAGTTTCACGAGCAGATCATGGCTTGCGCCATGGCCAAAGGGTTGCGCGGCAATCCGGAAGCCGTGCGCGCGCAATGCGGCGTGCCGCTGGTGCGACCCTGCGTGGTGCGCGAGGAGATCAAACAATCCGCCGGCACGCCGGCACCCGCCGCGCCAAAGGAAGACGCGATTAGCGCGCAAAGCCCGACGGAGATTCAGCGCACCTTTGTCGCGCCGCCGCGCACCATCGCCGATATCGCCGCCATTCTCGACAGCGAGAAGCCGGACCCGGCCAAGATTGCCAAGCGCAAGGCTGACGCCGAGGCATCGCCGCCCGGCGGAGGATCGACGACTACACAGGCGGAGTTTTATCTCGCACGCGGCAACGCCCGTGCATTGCTCGCCCGCAATAAAGATGCACTTGCCGACGGATTGCAGGCGCTGTCGATTGCCGGACACAGTGTCGAGCCGCGGCTGCAAGTGCGCATCCGCCAATTCATATCGATCGAATACCGCGCCCTCGGCGATCCGAAGAACTCGATCGCCATGTCGCAGACCATCGTCCGCGAGGCCGACGAGCCAGGCCGGCGCGGTAGTTTGATCAATGCGCTAGCGATGATCACCGGCACGCTGGTTTCGATGGGCGACGTCAGTCAGGCCGGCACTTATGCGGCGCGGATCGAACAGCGGCTGCAGGAGGCGCGCGGCAGCGTCAATCCGCGCTGGCGGTCCGCTTACGTTATGTATGGCCACAGTTGGGAGGGCGACGGTGCACGCGTGCAAGGCATCGTCTACGAGGCACGTGGCCAATATCCGGAAGCAGAAGCCGCCTATCAGCGCGCGTATGCTTTCAAGCGCGCCGCGATCAAAGACATTCCAAAGATGGATTTTCCACCGCCGCCGGAACAAATGATCCTGGCCGCCGACCAGACTTTGCTGGCGGTCGCACGCGTCAAGGCAAGACAAGGGCGCCGCACCGAGGCCGAAGCCGATACACGCGTTGCGCTGTTGGATGAATTGAAGACCGAAGGGAAATACGCGCCGGCGACGCCGGAATTCATCAACAGCTTGGCGGCTATTCTGGTCGAACAAGGCCGCTACGAAGAAGCGGAAAAACTGTCGCGCGGCGCAATCGACGTGTTGCGCACGCTCGGCATTGCCGACGAAGCGCCCGAGAGCGTCCATGTTCTCTCCGAGCTTGGCAACATCCTGGTGGCGCAGCGCAAGGGCAAACAGGCGGCCGACGTTTATGCCCAGATCGATCAAGCCATCGCGCAATGGTCGCCGGCGCAACGTGAAGCCTTCGCGCTCAACGGTTCGCGAATTGCAGCGCTTTACGCCACCGGACAAACCGAGGCGGGCGTTACCGCCGCCGAAGCGCTGGTGAAACGCCAGACCGAGCGCACCGGCGCCAATAGTTTCGACACTGCCAATGCGCAGGGCACGCTCGCTGTCGGCTATGCCCGCGCCGAGCGTTTCGCCGATGCAGTTCGCGTGTTCCAGACGGCGTTGCCGGTACTAGTCGCCGGCGCTCACGAAACCGACGATGACGATCCGACGCTGGTCGCAGCGCGCAATGCGCGTTTGCAGCGGACCGTGGAGACATACATTTCGGTTCTGGCGCGCAAGCCGGAGCTGTCAAAGGACGTCGCCAGCGAAACTTTCGGATTGGCCGACGCGATCCGCGGCCACGCCGTGCAGCAGGCGCTGGCAGATTCCAGCGCGCGCATGGTTGCGAAGGATCCCGCGCTCGCCGAACTCGTGCGGACCGATCAGGACCACGCCAAGCAGATCACCGCAACGCTCGGCGCGCTCAATAATCTCCTCGCCCAGCCTTCCGATCAGCGCGACGACGCGACGGTACGGGCGATGAACGCCGATCTCGCCAAACTGCGTACCGAGCGCAAAGCTGCACGGCAGGAAATCAATAAGCGCTTCCCGGCTTATGCCGACATGATCGATCCGAAGCCGCCGACAGTCGACGCCATCAAAGCGGCGCTGCGTCCCGGCGAAGCGCTGCTCTCATTCTATTTCGGCCAGGACCGAAGCTTCGTTTGGGCGGTACCGAAAGACGGTCCGGTTGCTTTTTCCGCGGTGCCGCTGACCGCGATTGAACTCGAAGCCGATGTGCGCCGTTTGCGCGAAGCTTTGGAGCCGCAGGTGTCGATGGTGCCGGACATTCCGGCCTTCGATGTCGGTCTCGCGCATAAGCTCTATACGGCGTTGCTCAAGCCGGTCGAAAGCGGATGGCAAAGCTCGAAAAGCCTGATCGTCGTCACTAATGGTGCGCTCGGCGAATTGCCGCTGGCGCTGTTGCCGACCGCGCCGGCGCAAGTCGATGCACAAGCCGAGCCGTTTTTCTCCGGCTATCGCAATGTGCCGTGGCTTGCGCGCACCCATGCGGTGACAGTCGTGCCATCGGCCTCGGCGCTGGTGACGCTGCGGCAATTGCCGGCGGGCGCCGCGGGCCGCGACAAACTCATCGGCTTCGGCGATCCGTTCTTTAATGCGCAAGAGGCGGCCGAAGCGGAAGCCGAGCCTGCTGAACCGGAATCGGACGCACCGCAAGTCGTTGCCGCCAATACGGCCGATCTCGCAACGGTGATGCGCGGCTTCCCACTTAAGCTTCGCGCTGCGCCGCATACCGAAGACGTCGACAAGGCGCAGCTCGCGATGCTGCCACGGCTTCCCGACACGCGGCTTGAGCTGACGGCAATCGCCAAAACGCTCGGCGTCGATCCGGCGAAGACGCTTTTTCTCGGCAAGGACGCGAACGAGGAAAATGTGGAGACTAAGGATCTCTCGCATTTCCGCATCGTCGCCTTCGCAACCCACGGCCTCGTGCCCGGCGATGTCGACGGCCTCATCCAGCCGGCCCTGGCGCTAAGCGCGCCCGATGTGTCCAACACCAAAGGTGACGGTCTCCTCACGATGGAGAAGATTCTCGCGCTCAAGCTCGACGCCGATTGGGTGGTGTTATCGGCCTGCAACACGGCAGCCGGCGCCGGCGCCGGCGCGGAAGCCGCGTCCGGCCTTGGCAGCGCTTTCTTCTATGCCGGAACGCGTGCGCTTCTGGTCACCAATTGGTCGGTGCATTCGGCGTCGGCGCGCGAATTGATCACCGGTGTGTTCAAGCGGCAAAGTGCCGATGCTTCGCTGTCGCGCGCCGAGGCGCTGCGGCAGTCGATGGTGGCCATGATCGATAGCGGCGGCTACAAGGACGAGGCAGGCCGCGTTTTGTTCGATTATGCGCATCCGTTATTTTGGGCGCCCTATTCGCTGATCGGCGACGGCGGCGCGAGCCAATAAAGAATTTGAGCGGAGAATTTTTTCGATGCTGAGCATTCCCTTTGCGCTTCTCAAACTCGCGACGGGCATCGCCATGGCTGCCACGCCGCGCGCGCCGGCGGCCGTGATCGAGGATGTCACCGGCAGCCCGCCGAACATCCAGCTCATGGATTATGTCGAGCCGGGTCAGGTCATCAAACTCGGCCAGCAGGACACGATCGTCATCAGCTATCTGAAATCGTGCCAGCACGAAAAGATTACCGGGGGCACCGTCACAGTCGGAGCAGCGCAAAGCGAGGTGCAGGGCGGCCAGGTCGAGCGGTCAACGAAACCATGCGACGGCGGCAAGATGCTGCTCACCGCGCAACTCGCCCAGCTCAGCGCCGGCGCCGCGTTCCGCGCGCCGCCGATGAAAAAGGGTCAGACGCCGCATGCGCAGTTCACGCTCTACGGGCTTTCGCCGGTCTTCGAGGTCAAACCGACCGGCGCGCTGTCCATCGATCGCATCGATCAGCCCGGCGAGCATTATGACTTCCCGCTCGGCACGGCCGTGCTCACGCGCGGCATGTTTGTCGACCTCGGCAAGGCCGGCGTCACGCTGACGGCCGGCGGCGTCTATCGCGCCACAGCCGGGACACAGAACATGGTCTTCAAGATCGATCCGGGCGCGACGTCGAGCGCCGGAAGCCTCGCTGGGCGCTTGGTACGGCTGCAGCCGGCGAATTAAGCCCACAGTAAGCCAAATCATCACGCTCACCGCTCCGGCTTGGAACGGCCCTAGCAACGGCGTGTTGGCCCCGGCGCTGCGCCGATTTATCGCGTGCGAAGCTTGCGACAAGTATGCAGGCTTGGTTCAAGATATCGGCACATTCGCGCCGCCATACGAAGCTTAAGAAATTTGGAGTGCCCATGAAATTCCCGCGCCGACGATTCCTGCAACTCGCAGCGGGCGCTGCGCTGCCTACCCTCCCCTACATCGCGCGCGCGGACACCTATCCGTCACGGCCGATCACCGCGATCATTCCTTTCGCCGGCGGCAGCGCCAGCGACGTGGTAAGCCGCATCCTGTTCGACCGCATGGCGCGCTCGATGGGCCAGCCGATCATTGTCGAAAACCGGCCCGGCGCCGGCGGCAATAACGGCACCGGAGTCGCGGCCAAAGCCACGCCCGACGGTTACACCATCGTCGGCGGCGGCTCCGGTCCCGTTGCCGCCAACGTCACGATGTACAAGCAACTCGAATACGATCCGGTGAAGGATTTCGAGACGATCTCGCCCTTTGCCGGTTTCACCATCATCGTCGCGGTCACCAACAAGCTGCCGATCAATACGCTTCAGGAATTGATCGCTTATGCCAAAGCCAATCCGGGCCAGCTCAATTACGGGTCGGTCGGTATCGGCAGTTCACAGCATCTCGCCGGCGTCTATTTCGCACAGCTGACCGGCATCGATATCACCCATATCCCGTATAAGAATATCGGCCAGTATCAGCCCGACCTGATGGCCGGCACGGTACAGCTCGGCTTCCAGTGGTATCCGAACATCTCGTCTGCCGTGCAAGCCAAAGGCGCGAAGACATTGGCCGTTGCCGGCGCCAACCGCCTCGACATTCTGCCCGATACCCCGACGACCAAAGAAGCCGGTCTGCCTGACTATGTCGTTTCTGGCTGGTTCGCGCTCCTCTCACCGAAAAACACGCCGCCCGACATCGTCAGCAAGCTCAACAACGAAGTGAAACTCGCGCTCGAAGACAAGGATGTGCGCGCGCGCTTCCAGCAACAGGGCGCCGAGACGGTTTATCTGCCGCCGGACCAGGCGAAAAAATTCATCGCCGACGAAATCAAGAAATACCACGACATCATCACCAAGGCCGGCCTGCCGCAGATCGATTGACGGCGCCTAGCCCAGGCGCGCGCCGTCACAAATCATCGAGCCCGTATTCCGACCATCGCGCCTCGACGCGCGCGGCATCGTCCGCACCGGGCTTCACCGTTGGCGGAAAGCGCTCATTATTCCATTGCGCGCGGCGCGGATTTTTCCAGGATCGCGTGGCGTCAATCAGCATCCGGTTCCACAACCCAGTACCGAGCTGTGCCACATCGCGATCTTCCATTAGTGTCGAGGGATCGATCGGCGAGCCGAAAATTCCCGGGAAGACGACGATGCCGCCTTCGCCGGCATTGACCCGATGCGCGAAGGCCCACTCGACCTGCTGATCTTCCGAAGGATCGATGTCTTCTTCGACCACGGTGACATGTTTGTAGCGATACTGCGCAGCGCTGTTTCCCCACAGCGCAGCCGCAATCTGCTTCGGCTGACCCTGATAATGTTTCTTGATCTGGATACGGATATTGACGCCATTGGTAATCGGCGGCGCATAGACATCAAGAATGCCGGGAATGCCGGCGCCATTCAAAATATTCCAGGCGATGGCGGCGCGCTGCACCGACGACATCACGCTGTTCTCGCTATAGGAGCCGGGAAGCGTGCCTTCAAGCGAGCCGCAGAACACCGGATCGCGGCGGTGGGTGATGCAGGAGATCTTCATCGTCGGCCGCGGCGTCGGCAGATCGGACACATAGCCGGTGAATTCGCCGAACGGACCCTCAAGCTCATAATCCGCCGGATCGTCGCTGATCGTACCTTCGATCACGACTTCGGCGGACGCCGGCACTTCAAGATCGACCGTCTCGCAGCGCACGAGTTCCACCGGCTCACCGCGGTAACCGCCCATCACGTCCCATTCGCACACACCCGCCGGCAGCGGCGAGCCTGCCAGGAACGGCATAATCGGATCCCAGCCAATCACACAGGCAACCGGCATCGGCTTGCCGAGCGCGGCCCATTTTACGAAATGCGCGCCCCAGTGCTGGCCGCCTTTGATCAGCAAAAATGGAGACGTGTTTTTCTGCCCGATCATCCCGCGATAGAGACCGACATTCGGCACGCCGGTGTCGGGGTCCTTGGTCACGATCGCCGAGAAGGTATGGATGTAGCGGCCGCCTTCGAGATGGTGCCATTTCGGAATGGGGAATTCGGTCTGATCGATCTCGTCGCCGCGGAGGATGACTTCTTTCACCGGGCCGCTATCGACTAAAACCGGTGCGATAGTCTCGCGGTTTTTCTTCATCACATATTGGACGAGTTCGCGATTGGCGACATCGCGCGGAAAGCCGAGCGCCATCGCCAAACGCGAACGGTCACCAAGGCCACTGACAAAGAGTTTGGTGCAGCGGCCATCCTCGTAGCCCTTGATGTTCTCGAACAAGAGCGCTGGGCCTTTTTTCTCCAGCACGCGGCGGGCGATGGCGCCGATCTCGCGATCCCAATTTACGGACGCCTTGATCCGCCGCAACTCGCCCTGCTGTTCGAGGCGCGCCATCCATTGGCGCATATTCATGAAGCCCATCGTGGGTTCGCTCCCAATAAAAATTCCATGCTTTACGGTCTAAGGCATACGCGGATTTTCGGCGCGCATTGTCAAGGTTCGGCCGAGGTCGTAACGTGCCGGCAAGAATGCCAACAAGCGTGCGACGCGCGGGTTTAAGAGGATTGGAAATGGAATTTGGACTTTTCTCGAACGGCTTTCGTCCGCATAAAACCGCCGCAGCGCAGACTTACGAAGAAGACATCGCCGAAATCGTCCACGCCGACAAGCTCGGCTTCAACCTCGTCTTCATCAGCGAGCATCACGGCGAGCCGATCTATATCGACAAGGTCGATACGCTGCCGGTGCCGGAACTGATGATGTGCAAGGTAGCGGCGCAGACTAAGCAAATCCGCATGGGCGCAGCGGTCAAACTGATCCATCTCACCCATCCCGTCGACATGGCGATGCAGGCCGCAGTCACCGATCACATGGTCGGCGGCGGGCGCTACATTTTCGGTTTCGGTTCGGGCTTTCCGAGTCCGCAATTCGCCGACGAGCGCGGACTGTCTTTTACCGACCGCCACGAACGTCTGCGCGAGTCGCTCGATCTGATCTTGAAATGCTGGAGCGCCAAGGAGCCGTTCGATTGGGACGGCAAGCATTGGCGCGGCAAGGGCATCGTCGCCACGCCGCGGCCGTTCACGCTGCCGCATATGCCGATGGCGACGGCAACTGACACGTTGCCGATGATCGAAACCGCTGGTACGCGCGGCTATATGCTGCTGACGGCGCAGCTCGAGCCTGCCGCCTCGATCCGCAAGAAGGCCGACGTCTATGCGCGCGCCGCGAAGGCGGCCGGCAGCGCTGTGCCGCTCAGCGGGGTCACTACCGCGCGTTACGTTTATCTCGCCGATAGCCGCCGCCAGGCGATGGACGATCTGCGGCCCGACATCACCGAAGAGCTCGGTTATCAGATGAAGCGCGGGCTCATCCGCGTCGTAACTTCAAGCTACGGGCTGAAGCTCAAAGGCGACACCGTCACTTTCGACGAGTTAGCTGAAGCCGGCATCTATCATCTCGGCGAGCCGGACGAGGTGGTGAAGAGCTTGCGGCAGTTCTACGAAGACACCGGCGGCTTCGGCACGCTTCTCATCGTCGCGGGCAAAAAATGGGCGACGCGCGAAAAAGTATTCCGCTCGATGCAGATGTTCATGGAGCATGTGGCGCCGAAACTGCGCGATCTCGTACCGATGCGCGATCCCGATGCTGCCGCAGCGTGAGCTTTAGCCCAGCGCCGCCACGACGGCTTTCCCGCAATCGACCGTGCTGAGCGGACCGCCGAGATCGCGGGTGCGCAATTTTTGTTCGGCTAGGACGCGCTCGATTGCTTTGACGATGGCGGCCGCGGCTTCGTTCTCGCCAAGATGTTCAAGCATCATTGCGCCGGACCAAATCTGTCCGATCGGATTGGCGATGCCCTGTCCCGCAATGTCGGGCGCCGAGCCATGCACCGGCTCGAACACCGACGGGAATTTCCGCTCCGGACTGATGTTGCCGGACGGCGCGATGCCGATGGTGCCGGTGCAAGCCGGCCCGAGGTCGGAAAGAATGTCGCCGAACAGGTTCGACGCCACGACCACATTGAATTTGTCCGGCCGCAGTACGAACAAGGCCGACAAAATATCGATGTGATATTTATCCCACGCGATATCGGGATAATTCTTCGCCATCGCTTCGACGCGCTCGTCCCAATACGGCATTGTGATCGCAATGCCGTTCGACTTGGTGGCGGATGTCAGATGTTTCTTCGGCGTCTTGCGGGCAAGCTCGAAGGCGAATTTGAGCACGCGGTCGACGCCAATGCGCGACATCACGGTTTCCTGCACCACCACTTCGCGCTCAGTGCCGCCAAACATGCGGCCGCCGATCGCGGAATATTCACCCTCGGTGTTCTCGCGCACCACCCAGAAATCGATGTCGCCCGGCTTGCGATTGGCAAGCGGCGACGGCACGCCCGGCATCAGCCGTACCGGCCGCAGATTGACGTATTGATCGAACTCGCGGCGGAACATGATCAGCGAGCCCCACAGCGAAATGTGATCCGGGATCTTCGCCGGCCAGCCGACCGCGCCGAAGAAGATGGCGTCATGGCCGCCGATCTTCTCCTTCCAATCCTCCGGCATCATGCGTTCGTGCTTGGCGTAATAATCGTAGGAGGCGAAATCGAAATCGTCGTTGCGCAATTCAAATCCGAATTTCTTCGCCGCCGCTTCGAGAACGCGCACGCCTTCCGGCACGGTTTCCTTGCCGATGCCGTCGCCCGGAATGACGGCTATTCGATAGACGCGATTGGTGGCTGCCATGTGTGTTCCCTTTAAGCTGTGTTTCCCTTGAAGCTTCCGTTTTAGGACCAGCTTTATCGCGTCATACGCGCGGGACACGGTGCGTTGTCAAGCCACGACCGGAGCCGTAACCTCTTCTCATTATTGCGAGGAGCGGTAGCTAGCACCGCCTACTCTAAAGACTGGATTGCTTCGCTAGCGCTCGCAATGACGAAAAGGGAGGAAGCGATGCGGCTTGGGCTTTTCATGATGCCGGTGCACCCGCCGCAGCGGTCGCTTGCCGACACGCTTGCCGAGGATGACGAGAAGTCGCTTTACGCCGACAAGCTCGGCTTCAACGAATTATGGGTCGGCGAGCATTTCTCGGCGACCACCGAGCCGATCCCCTCGCCGCTGATGTTCATGGCCGGCCTCGTACCGCGCACCAAAAATCTGAGTTTCGGCACCGCAGTGATGTGCCTGCCGAACCATCATCCGGTGAAGGTCGCGGCCGAAGTCGCGCAATTCGATCATATGAGCCGCGGCCGTTTCATGTTCGGCATCGGACTCGGCGGCCTGTTCTCCGACTTCGAATTGTTCGACAATGCCGACCGCACGGTGCGCACGCGCAAGGCGATGGAATCGATCCGTTTGATCCAGGCGATCTGGGCGCAGGATCCGCCTTACGATCTTAAAGGCGAATTCTGGAACGTCCGGATCAAAGACGCCATCATCCCCGAACTCGGCATCGGCTTCATGCCGAAGCCCTACACCAAAGCCGGCCCGCCGATCTCAATGTCGGTGTCGAGCCGCAATTCGCCGACCGCGCGCGGCGCCGCCAAAAACGGCTGGGGCATCATCTCAGCAAACAACGTACCGACATCCGCGCTTGGCTCGCATTGGCAAACTTACGCCAAGGCCTGTGCCGAAGCCGGACGTCCCGCGCGTGGCGAAAATTGGCGGGTCGCGCGCAACATCATGATCGCGCCGACCGACACCGAGGCCCGCGACCGGGTTTATAGCGAACAAGGCGCGAACCGTTACTTTTACAGCTATATGCGCGAGGTGCTGTCGCGGGTCGGGCTTTTGTCGGCGCTCAGGCCACGGGAGGACATGCCGGACGAGGAGACGACCGTCGAGGTCATCACCGAGGGGTCGCTGCTTTACGGCTCGCCCAAGACCGTCCTCGACAAGCTCATTGCACTTCGCGACGCGGCCGGCCCGTTCGGCAGCCTGCTCATGACCGGACTCGATTGGAGCGGCCCGAATGCCGCCTGGGAGCGCGATTCCATGCGGCTTTTGGCGCAGGACGTTATGCCAAAGTTACGTCAATACGCGGCCCAGCAGCCGACAGAAAAATTGGCTGTATGAACGCTAGCTGAACGAACCAATTTCCACATTGCTGCGACAAAGGATACGAAAAGGCTCCGTAATCTTGCGCGGCCTTTCCTAGTATGTGAAGGTGCCGCCGTTCCCCAGGGGGCAATCATCCTAGGGCTCTTCAGAGGAGGAGGAACTATGCGTCGTTTTGCACTTTCGTTTGGTCTCGCTATCGCTATGTCCGGTCTCGCCTTCACTGCCGCAGACGCTTACGGGCTGAATTGCGCCGTCGGCACTTCGGTGAACAATCATGCGCGCATCGTGCTCAAGCATAAGACGCTTGCGAAATGCGACGGCGCAATGGGCTGCAAGTGCGTTTCTTGCTACGATTTTGCCGGCGCTCCGACTTCGACTTGCTTTCCGCTCGTCGTAGCGATGCCGAAATAACCGACGCATCTTACGTGGCGTCGAAGATTCAACGGGGTTCGCTGCATCGCGGCGGACCCTGTTTCTTTTGAGCGCGCCGGGCTGAACTTTGCGCTACGGCTGGATCAGGCCTGCAGTCCGCGGCAGCCATAGCGCGAGTTCCGGGAAGAACGTCACTAAGAGCACGATCGCCAGCATGGCGATGACAAAGGGCGGCACCTCGCGAAAGATTTCGGCGAGCGGCGTTCCAGTCAACCCGCTCATCACGAATAGCAACAGCCCGTGCGGCGGCAAGGTCAGGCCGATCATCATATTGACCACGACGACGATGCCGAAATGCACGAGGTCGATATTCAAGCTCTGTGCTATCGGCACGAGGAGCGGCACGATCACAAGCAGGATCGTCACCTCATCGAGCACAATGGCGAGAAGCAGCATCAACAGATCGACGCCAAGCAGAAATCCGGTCGGCGACAGATTCCAGGCGACAAAACTCTGCTGGATGAGACGCGGCACGCCTTCGTTTGCAACAGCATAATTGAACACGAAGGCGCCCGACATAATGAGCGCGATCATCGCCGTGGTGCGCACCGTCTCCGAGACCACCGCGTGCAATTGCGCGAAGCGCAAAGTGCGATAGACCACAACGGCGAGGATCAGCGCATAGCTCGCAGCGATCGCGGCAGCCTCGGTCGGCGTAGTGATGCCGGAATAGATCAGGCCAAGTAGGATCCCGGGCAGCGCCAGCGCCGGAAGCGCGCGAGCAAAGATTCGCGGCATGGCCGACCACGGCGTACGCGGCTCGCGCGGGAAGCCGCGGCGGCGCGCGACAAGCGCGATAACGATCATCATCGACAGCGCCATCAAGCCTGCCGGGATCAGGCCGCCGATGAACATGGCGCCGACCGAAGCATTGGCGATCAGTGCATAGAAAATCATCGGGATCGAGGTCGGCATCAGCGGGCCAAGCGTCGCGGCAACGACCGAGGTGGCGGCGGCAAAGCCGCGCGGATAGTTGCCATTTTTGGTCATCATCCGCGCCACGACCAAGCCCGGACCGGACGCGTCGGCGACCGCGCTGCCGCTCATGCCGGAGAACACCAGATTAGTGACGACATTGACCTGCGCCAGCCCGCCCGGCAGATGCCCAACCATCGCCGATCCGAAGCCAAGGAGCCGCCCGATCACTCCGCTCGCATTCATGATATTGGCGACGAAAATGAACATCGGCACAGCGATCAGCAGATAGCTGTTGTAGAGCCCATTCATCGTCTGATCGACGACCAGGCCGACATCCTGATGCGTGGCGAGAAGATAGACGAAGCCCGCGGCCAGCATCGACAGGCCGAGCGGCGCGCCGAGGACTGCGGCGAGCGTAAAAACACCGAGCAGGACCCAGAGACCTTCGGACATCCCCGCTTCTCCGCCGTCAGATGCTATCGCGCCACCGCGCGCCGAGAAGCGTCAGCGCGCCGCAGACGGAACGGATGATGATAGCGATGAGAAACAAGCCGAAGCAGGCGTATACCCAGTCCAGCGGCAGATTGAGCACCGGCGTGTGCTCGCGCCAGAGGAAGCGGATGTAGCCGAGCGATCCCGGCAACGTCCACGCAAACACGCCGCCGATGAGAAGAAGCCGCGCGACCGCGACGACGCGCTTGGTGCCATCCGGCAGTAGCCGATAGACCAGATCGAAGGTGATCTGCTCTTTGTCGCGCAGTAGAAACGCGTTCGCCCAGAACACTATCCAGACGAACAGGATCACCAGCACTTCGTCGGCCCACACCGCTTCGTCGTGCTCGAAATAGCGCGTGAAGATCTTGTAATTGAAGATGACGAAAACGGCGGCGAACATCGCGCAGGCGATCCAGTCGGCGCCTTGCCGCAACGCGCCAAGAAGCGCGACGTTTGGCGTGCCGAAAGTTCCGTTGCCGCCGGGCTCGCTCATCGCGTGATTTTAAGCCTTCAACACGCGCTCTAGCCCAGCCGCGTCCCATGATTTCGCAAGATCCGAACCCGCATAGACGCGGTCGGCAGATTCGCGGAATGGCGCGAGATCGACTGCATCGACCTCAAGACCCTTACCCTTGAGCGCTGTGGCGACAGCGGTCTCGTCGGCGAGGCGCGCGTCGCTGCCGGATTTGGCAGTCTTGATCGCGGCATCGCCCAGCGCCTTTTTCTGATCGGCGTTGAGCTTGTCCCAGACCGGCGTCGCAATATTGAAGAACACCGGTTGGATCATATGCGTGGTCAGTACCAGTTGTTCGCTGACCTCGTAGAACTTCGCCGCATTGAGGATCGACAGCGGATTCTCCTGGCCGTCCACGGTGCCAGTCTTCATGGCGAGATAGACTTCCGGCATGCCGAGCGGCACCGGCGTGACACCGAGGGTTTTGCCGAGTAACAGCCATTCCGGGCCGGACGGCATGCGAAGCTTCACGCCGGCCATATCGGCCGGGCCTTTGACGCGGCGCTTCTGGCGGAGGCTCACTTGCCGAGTGCCGAGATAGGGCACGGCGAGAATGGTGATACCCATTTTTGCCGCCACGGCTTTACGGAAATCCTCGCCAATCGGACCGTCGAAGACGCGGCGAAGATGATCGTAATCGCGCATCAGATAGCCGCGATTGAAATAGCCGAGCTCCGGAATCTGCTGCGCCACCTCGAAGGTGGTCATCGTGCTCATTTCGAGATTGCCGCGCTGTAGCGCCGGCACTTCGGTGCCCTGCTTGAACAGGGTCGAGGCCGGATGCACGCTGACATCGAGGCCGACATTGGCCGCATCGACTTCGGCTTTGAGCTGATCGAGCGCTTTGGCGAGGAAATCCGACGGCGGCGCCGCAGTCGAGATGCGGATTTGCGTGCCGCTTTGCGCGCGGACGCGGCCGGCGAGACTCACCAGCTGGGCTGCCAAAGCACCGGCGACAAAAGTTCTGCGAGTAGTCATCAATTCCTCCGCGTGTCCTGTCTTCGCCGTTTTCGCGCTCAAGCCTGTTTGGCGATGCTAACCGAAAGCGTACCGATCCCGGCGATCTCGGCATCGATCTTGTCGCCGACTTTCAGGAACGTGCCTTTCGGCACGCCGACGCCGGCCGGCGTGCCGGTCAGAATCACATCGCCCGGATCGAGCGTCATGATCTCGGACGCGCGCGCGATCTGCTCGGCGACCGAATAGATCATCTGGCTGGTATTGCTATTCTGCTTGACCTCGCCGTTGACCGAAAGCTTCAGCGCCACATTTTGCGGATCGGGCAGCGTCGACGCCGGCACGATCCAGGGTCCGAGCGGACAGCCGGTATCGGTCGCTTTGCCGGCGACCCAATCAAATTTGTAGAACTGATCCGGCGCCTGATTGAAATCGCGCGCCGACATGTCGATGGCAACGCTATAGCCGGCGACATGGCTAAGCGCCTCGTCCGGCGTGACATAGCGCGCGGTCTTGCCGATCACCGCCGCGAGTTCGATTTCCCAATCGTATTTTTGAGTGCCGCGCGGCATCGCGATCGTCGCGCCAGGGCCGACCACGGCATTACGCGGCGGCTTAAAGAAGAAGAACAGCCGCTGCGTTTCTTTCTTCACGCCGGGAAATCCCATCTCGGCCATGTGGTCGTAATAATTGGCGCCGGCGCAAAGGATCTTGCCGGGATAGAGAAGCGGCGCGAGCAGCGCGGGATTGTCCACGGCGTGATGCTGGATCTTGCCGATTGCGATGTCGGCAGCGAGACGGCCGAGTTGCACTTCGGCAGCCGGCCAATCGGCAAAAAGATCGATCATGGAAGCCGGCAGATGAGGATCAAGCGCCACAAACGGATAAAGCTGCCCATTCACCCGCAGACACGGCATCGCTTTGCCACCGATCCGCGCCGTCGCCAAAGCCCACATGCCGCTAACTCCCCGCATACCGAGCGGCATGGTTCCTGCGGCGGCAAAGGGAGTCAAGTTCGGGTCGTTCGTCAGACGCGCCGGAAAATCAGGCTGAGATTATTGGCTGGCATCTGTACGGTATCGGCCAGCACGAAGCCGTGACGTTGCGCCAGAGCCGTAACATCGTCGAGATCGCGGATGCCCCAGCGCGGATCACGCCGACGAAGATCGGCGTCGAAGGCGGCATTGCTCGCCGCGGTGTGCTGACCGCCGATCTTGTAAGGGCCATAGAGAAAAAGAACGCCGCCGGGCGTAAGGACACGCGCCGCGCCAGCAACGAGGCCTTCGCAAGCCTCCCACGGCGCGATGTGAATCATGTTGCAGCAGATGATCGCGTCGGCGCGTTCAACCGGCCATTGCGGGGCGGTGACGTCGACGGTCAACGGCGGCTTAAGATTGGCAAGGTTGGCCGCATTGCAGTGTGCGGCGACACTGGCAAGTGCTGCCGGATCAGGATCGCTCGGTTGCCACATCAGCGCAGGCAGTTTCTCAGCGAAATAAGCCGCATGTTCGCCCGATCCGCTCGCCATCTCAAGCACGAGTCCATGCGGTGGTAACGCGCGCCGCAACACGTCGAGGATCGGATCGCGGTTGCGTGCGACGTGAGGACGGTATTGGCGCGAGTCTGACGATAGGCTCATGATATGTATCACCGTGTCTTGGGACCAAGAGTTCCGCAACTGTCTATCGCAATCAAAAACTGGCTATACTCTTTGCCGTCGCTTCCGCTTGCTGAAGGAAGCGATCATTTCGATCAATAGAAAATCGAGTACAGAACAATTCGAGATGCCGCTCGCCCTCGGGAACATCCCCGATTGCGATGAGCGACAAACCCCAAGCAAGATCCGTCTGGATGTAATTTTCCAACGAGAAACGCCGAAACTGCATCGTGGCTCTTTCGCGAAATATCGTGACAATATCAAAAATCGAACTTACGCGGCTAAAATCGAGCTTCGCAAACCGTGTCGACTCCTGCGCCGCGGCGGTCAATCTGATGGGGTCATTTGCCTCGTGCCGCCGAATAAAAAACCAATCGGGCAGCGGCATCTTATGTTGATCAAGCGGATCAATGCATAAGTCGAATTTCGCTGTTTTGGGTGTTCGTTTCCATTGAAAGTCATTGGCACGCCGTAGCGGCACGAAATCCAGAGAAAAACCCCAGCGTGCGGAGTAAGCACCACCTTTAATCGCCTGGAACTCGAATATGCTCCTTATTGGAGTCCTTATCGCTTCAACCCAATGCCGTGGACGAGTTCGCTCGAAGCCAAGTGAGGATAATTCCGCGCCAACCACCTCGTCGATCTTGTCTTCCATCTTAGAGGGATGCCAGCGCGACATACGTCTTCTATCACGTCACAAACACGGTGCGCACGGTACTGCTGGTATCGTTCCAATGCTCTGCGATCGACACAAGCGGCATGGCACGGGTCTCGACGACCAATCCGCCGTTCGCGCCAGCCTGTAGCGACTCGGCGATCGACCGCAGCATTACGTCATAAGGCACGCTCCCGATGCCGCAGCCGATCATTTGCAGCGGATAGGAGCGGATGACGGAATAAGGCAGCTCGATCGTCGCGCCGCCTGACGCGCCGATCTGCACGAAGCGCGCCGCGCGCCCGGTGTTTTTCGATTTCGCTATCGCGGCGAGAAGCCGTTCGGCGCTCGGACCCCAGAGATAATCGAGAATGACATCGACGCCGCCGTCGGCGATCGCGCGCGCAAAGTCGGCTTCGAGCGCGTCGCCGTCGTCGTTGAGCGGCAACACGACATCGGCGCCGAGCGTCTTGAGCGCCGCGAGAGTATCCTTGTTGCGGCCGGTGGCGATCACCTTGCCGGCGCCGAGACGTTTGGCGATCTGCACCGCGAGCCGGCCCGACGTTCCGGTGGCGCCGTTGATCAAAACAACTTCGCCGGCGGCGAGGCGCGCTTGCGTCTTCAATCCCATCCAGGACGACATCGCCGGAATGGCCATGGCAGCTGCGGTGACGGCGTCGATGCCGTCGGGCAGCGGCACACAGAAGGATTCCCGCGCTACGGTCCGCTCGGCCATGCCGCCGAACGGCGCGCGCGGCAGAACGAAATAAACAAGTTTGCCGTCGGCGCGCCGGCCGACGCCGTCGATGCCGGGGACAAAAGGAAAGGTGTTGGCGGCGCTGTAATGCGCGCCGGAGGCGCGGGCGCGGGTGACTTGGCTCAGCGGCGCCGCCATGACGTCGATCGCGACTTCGCCAGTCTCGGCTTGCGGCTCGGCGAAATCCTTATAGACCGGCGCGTGGCCAGCGCTTTCAACGACGGCTGCTTTCATGACGAGGATCCGGCGCGCGCCCGCGCTCTGCTCAGTTGAACTTGAGTTCAGTTGAATTTAAGTCCCGCGGCCTTCGCCAGCGCGATGTTCGCGGTGATCTCCTTGGCGATCATGGCGTCGAACTCTTGTGGGCTTAGCGGCATCGGCTCCAGGCCCTGCGCGGCAAGCTTGTCCTTCACGGTCTGTAACGCCAGCGCTTTCGTCACCTCGGTATGCAAGCGGTCGACGATCGGCCGCGGCGTCTTTGCCGCGACAAGGAGGCCGTTCCAATAGGTGTAGGCGGAATCGGAATAGCCGAGTTCGACCGTGGTCGGCACATCCGGCAGCACCGGCGAGCGGCGCGTGCTGCTCACGGCAAGCGCCAGGAGACGATGGTCGGTGATGAACGGCAGCGACGACGACGTGCCGATGAAACAGAAATCGACACGGCCGGTCATCACCTCGGTCAGCGCCGCAGGGCCGCTGGTGAACGGAACGTGCGTCGCCTTGATGCCGGCGGCGACAAGAAAGCGCTCCGCAGCCCAATGCGTGGCGCTGCCTACGCCGGCCGACGCGAAGGTCAGGCTGCCATCCTTGCCGCGCTCGACAAGCTCCTTCGCGCTGTTGATGCCTTTCGACGGCGCGATCAGCAGTACGTTCGGCACGACGCCGAACACGGCGACGCCGGCAAAATCCTTCGACGGATCGTAACTGAGATTGGGGTAGACAGCCGGCGCCGCGGTATGCGCGGCCGCGTTGACGAGGAGCGTGTAACCGTCCGCCGCTGTCTTCGCCACATCGGCCGCGCCGATCGAGCCGCCGGCACCACCGCGGTTTTCCACGATGATCGTCTGGCCCAGTTGCTGCGCCAAAGGATCGAGGACGATGCGGCCGATGACATCGATGGTCGAGCCGGCACCGAACGGCACCACGGCACGGATGATGTGATCCTTCGGCCAATTGCCGATGCCGCTGTCCGTCTCGGCGAACGCCGTGCGGTCCAGCGTGGACAGCGCGAATGCGCCGGAAGCAGCGGCGGTGAGCAGGCGGCGGCGATCAAGAGTCGGCATGTAATTCCTCGGTGTTTCCTGAAGGCACAGCGAGACGCGCTGATCGCGTCTTTTGTTTTAGGCCCGGCATATTGCCGGGATGCAGCAGCGCGGGAAAGGCTCACACGGAGAAATTCGTGCGGCCCAATTGCCGCGCACAACAAAAAAGCCCCGCGGCTTTCGCCACGGGGCTTTTGCTATTTCTGATCATTTAGCGTCGCATCATCTTATCCGAAAACCGGAAGACCACTTTTCGGGACGATGCGTGTGATGAGGAATGTTCCGTTCTTGGCAGACCTGGCGGCGACCTACTCTTCCAAGCCTTGAGACTTAGTACCATCGGCGCAGAGGACTTTGACGGCCGAGTTCGGGATGGGATCGGGTAGAGGTTCCTCGCTATGACCACCAGGTCGGCGAAGAACGGAACAATGAAGCAAGCTGCTTTCGTCATCGGCGCGTTCGCGAACGCGCGTGATGAGCACTGAAAATGAGAACGATCAAGCCATTCGAGCGATTAGTACCGGTAAGCTGAACGCGTTGCCGCGCTTACACACCCGGCCTATCAACGTGGTGGTCTACCACGGCTCTCAAGGGAGAACTCGTTTTAAGGTGGGTTTCCCGCTTAGATGCTTTCAGCGGTTATCCCGTCCGTACATAGCTACGCAGCATTGCGGCTGGCGCCACAACTGCTCCACCAGAGGTACGTCCATCCCGGTCCTCTCGTACTAGGGACAGATCCTCTCAATTCTCCTACACCCACGGCAGATAGGGACCGAACTGTCTCACGACGTTCTGAACCCAGCTCACGTACCACTTTAATCGGCGAACA
>DATBAD010000020.1:0-28946 GCA_036271715.1 Xanthobacteraceae bacterium | reverse complement strand
CCGTTGAGGTCAGCTGTCGTCGCTACCCAGATAGCTGCCTCCGGGTCCCAATCCGCGTGAATGACGATGGGTCGGGCCATCAAATGTCCCCTAAACCGGTGTTCTTCGGCGCGCACGCCCCGCATGATAGCGAATTCCGGCGGTCGGCCCACTCGCTTTTAAAACAGCAGCGGCTTCACCTGCTGTACGTTCTGCAGTTGCCGCACCCTGGCGAGTACCTCGGGGGCAACCGCGCCGTCGACTTCGACCAGCGCGATGGCGTTGCCGCCGAGCGACTCGCGGCCGAGATGGAAGGTCGCGATATTGATGCCGGCGCCGGCAAGAAGCATCGCGAACGAGCCGACAAAACCAGGTTTGTCCTGATTGGTCACATAGAGCATCGACGGTCCGAACTCGGCGTCCATACGGATGCCTTTGATATTGATGATGCGTGGCCGCTCATCGGCGTAGACCGTACCCGCGACCGAGCGTGTTTGCCGATCGGTCACGACCGTAACAGTGATCAAGCTGTCGTAGTCGCTGCCGGTGGCCTCGCGCCGCGTCTCTTCAACAACGATGCCGCGCTCCTTGGCGACGATCGGCGCGGAAACGAAATTGACGTCTTGCAGCATCGGCCGCAGCAAACCGGCGACCACGGCAGAGGTCAGTGCTTTGGTGTTCATCTGTCCAACGCCGCCTTCATAAGCGATCTGCACCTGCTTCACTCCGGTCTCGGTGAGCTGGCCGGCGAATGAGCCGAGCTTCTCGGCCAGAGCGATAAACGGCTTCAGCTTAGGTGCTTCTTCGGCGCTGATCGACGGGAAATTCACGGCGTTCGAGATCGCGCCGCGCAGGAGATAGTCCGACATCTGCTCGGCGACTTGCAGCGCCACATTTTCCTGCGCTTCCGTGGTCGACGCGCCGAGATGCGGCGTGCAGATAACGTTCGGCAGCGCGAACAGCGGATTGGAGGTCGCCGGTTCTTCGCGGAATACGTCGAGCGCAGCACCAGCAACGTGACCGGACTTCAGCGCTTCGCCGAGGGCTACTTCGTCGACCAGTTCGCCGCGGGCGCAATTGATCAGGCGAACGCCTTTCTTCGCCGCGGCAAGCGAGTCGGAATTGATGATGTTGCGGGTCTTATCGGTGAGCGGCGTGTGCAGCGTGATGAAATCGGCGCGCCGGAACAGTTCGTCGAGTTCGACTTTCTCGACACCGAGCTGAACCGCACGTTCGGCGGACAAGAACGGATCGTAGGCGATCACTTTCATCTTCAGCCCGATCGCGCGGTCGGCGACGATCGAACCGATATTGCCGCAGCCGATGATGCCGAGCGTCTTGCTGGAAATCTCGACGCCCATGAATTTGTTCTTTTCCCATTTTCCGGCGCGCGTCGATACGTCGGCCTCGGGAATTTGCCGCGCGAGCGACAGCATCAATGTGATTGCGTGCTCGGCCGTGGTGATCTAATTGCCGAACGGCGTGTTCATGACGATGATGCCGCGTGCGGTGGCGGCGGGAATGTCGACATTGTCGACACCGATACCGGCGCGGCCGATGACCTTAAGTCCGTTGGCCTGTTCCAAAAGCTTGGCGGTGACTTTGGTCGCCGAGCGGATGGCAAGGCCATCGAAGCCGTGGACCGCAGCGGCAAGCTTGTCCTTGTCTTTGCCGAGATTGGGCTGGAAATCGACCTCGACGCCGCGGTCCTTGAAGATCTGGACTGCAGCCGGCGACAAAGCATCGGAGATGAGAACGCGAGGAGCCATGATGGAATTCCTTATGAGTCAGCGCAACCAGCGCAGCATGGTGGGGAAGGGAGGGACGCCGAGTTCGGCGGCACGTTTAGGTTCGCAGCTCATGCCGTAGAACTGCAAAAGCGGCACGCCGAAATAATTTCCGGCGGCGAAATTCTCGATGATCGAAGCGGCGCCGTCTTTGTAGCCGGCGGGATGAAACACGATCGCGGGATCAATTTCGAGATGACGCAGCGCGGCGTAGGACCAGGCGATGCTGGTCAATTCATCGCCGCCGTCCGGCGACAAAGTTGGTGCTCCGCGCACCGTCGGATCGGTGACGGCGAGATGGCCGGCTTCGTGGAGAATGTCGCCTGGATATTTCAGGCGCGTTTCGTCAACGAAGATCGCGCCGTCATGGATGTCCAGGCCAGGCAGAAACGTGTCGTCGTGCAACGTGCCGGCATGCACCGGAATGCCGATGCCGCGAACGAAAGCCGCAAGCCGCTCGGTCAGAGGATCAGCGAAAGAAGCGTCAGTCGACATGGAAACGACCTTGGGCAATGACCCTGGCGATCACGCCGCATTCGCTAACGCATCCTTGGCATTGGCATAGGCCCAGTCGAGCCACAGCGTGAGCGCTTCGACGTCGCTCCGCTCGACAGTCGAGCCGCACCAGATCCGCAAGCCTGGAGGGGCATCGCGATAGGCGTCGATGTCGTAGGCGACGCCTTCTTTGTCGAGCGACGCGGCAAGGCCCTTCACGAATGCGGCCTGCGCGTCGGCAGGAAGCTTGGTCACGGCGGCGTCGACGACTTTCAGGCAGACCGACGTGTTCGATCGCAGCGCCGGATCGTGCGCCAAGAAGTCGATCCAGTCGGTGCGCGCCACCCAATCGGCAACGGCTTTTGCATTGGCATCGGCACGCGCCTGCAGCGCTTTCAGTCCGCCAACCGACTTCGCCCATTCAAGCGCATCGAGATAATCTTCGAGGCACAGCATCGACGGCGTGTTGATGGTCTCGCCGACAAAGATGCCTTCGTTGATCTTGCCGCCTTTGGTCATGCGGAAGATCTTCGGCAACGGCCAGGGCGGGTTATAGCTTTCCAGCCTTGCCACTGCGCGCGGCGACAGAATGAGCATGCCGTGTGCGGCTTCGCCGCCGAGCGCCTTCTGCCAGGAGAAGGTCACGACATCGAGTTTTGGCCAATCGAGGGCTTGAGCGAAAGCAGCCGAAGTCGCATCGCAAATCGTAAGTCCGGTGCGATCGGCGGCAATCCAGTCGGCATTGGGAACACGCACGCCGGAGGTGGTGCCGTTCCAGGTGAAGATGACGTCGCTTGCCGGATCGACCTTGGAGAGATCAGGCAATTGGCCATAACCGGCTTTCAGCGTGGTCACGTTTTTGAGCTTCAGCTCTTTGGCAACGTCGCTGACCCAGCCCTCACCAAAGGACTCCCAAGCCAGCATCGTCACCGGCTGCGGACCCAGCAGCGACCACAGCGCCATTTCGACAGCGCCGGTATCGGAGGCCGGCACGATGCCGATGCGATAATGCGCCGGCACCTGCAGCACTTCGCGGGTCAGATCGATGGCGCGCTTGAGCTTGAGCTTGCCCGGTTTCGACCGGTGCGAGCGTCCGAGCAGCGCGTCGTTGAGGTTTTGTGAGGTCCAGCCGGGGCGCTTGGCGCAGGGGCCGGATGAGAAATGCGGCACCGAAGGCCGCACGCGAGGCGTGGTCAGCGTCATGATCTATCCTTCCAGATAGTCGCCCCTCGGTGGGGAGGGGTGGCCCGCCGTCGGAATTAAGGAAGGAAGCGGCGGCCGTCAAGCCACGCGTGAAAATATTCGCAAAGGCAGGCGAGGCGACAATGAAGTTTCGGATTTCAAACTAGAATTTGACGCCGGCGCCGACGCGAGCGGTTTGTATATTCATCTGCACGCCATTCACCGGCGCGAAATAGATGAATTCATATTCGCCGCGGATAAAGAAATTGGGCAGTATGGCCACATCGGCACCGAGGCCCGTCGCAAATCCATAGGCAAAAGCCTGTGTCGCTGTGTTCGACTGCGATTGAGTCGGCACGATGTTGTTACATCCAGTCGTTGTTGGGATGTTGATATTGCACAACGGAGTGAGCGGCGGATTTTCCGAATCCGGAAAGTCCGTTGCCTCTTGCGCGACCGTGGCAGAGCTCGATGTCGACAGCCGGCCGATCGCCAAGCCGGCAAAGCCATAAGGCAAGAACCGATCTGCCTGCCAGCCAATGCGCGAGCGGAAGGTCGCGATGTCGGTCAGCGTGGCCGATGCGCCGCCAGAAACCGTGACGGTGTAGAAATAATGGTGGCCGGTCGGAAGGTTGCCGCTATCGGTGAAATTGCGAGAGATGCTGCCTTGCGACGACGAGCTCAGGTAAACATGGTTGTAGTTGATTTCGGCGCCGATGATGACGTTTTCCCAGCTGTAATTGTAACCGACAAAGGCGCCAAAGCCGGTATTCGCCGGATGGCGTGAGCCGAGCACCGTCCAGCCCGATATGTTTTGATCCTGCTCGATCGATGTGTTGCGCAGGATGAACGCGACTTCCGGCCCCATCGCGCCGCTGAGATTCATGTTGGCGCTGGAGTAACTGGCTTGTCCGCCGGCATAGAAGCCGCCCCAATTATAGGCCGGCATCGGTCCGCGCAGCGTATCGAAATCGCCGGCATAAGCGCGCGGCGCTAGCGCAAGCACAAAAGCCGCACAAATCAGCCAACGCATCGACCACGACCTCTTCATGATTGGCGCGCTTGCGGCGGCCAATGGGCGCGATCATCGGGCATTAACCTTAATGGAGCGTTAGCTCGGCGGACCTAAGCCATTATTGGAACGGCAGGAATAGCGAGATGGCTTGCTTGCTTCCTGCTGCCCGGTGCTCAAAACAAAAACGGCGCGGTTGCCCGCGCCGTTTTTCTTCTCAGATCGTTTTAGCTTCAAATCAGCCGCGGGTCGAAAGCGGATATTGCGGTTGGTACTGCGGCTGATACTGCGGCACCATGACGGGCGCCGGCTGCTGAAGCGGCGGCGGCGAATAGACCGGAGCCGGTTGCGGCATCACAGGGTACGACTGCTGCAGCATGACCGGAGCGGGCTGCGCAACGACGACCGGACGCGATTCGATCGGGAACCGCCAGCGTGCGCCCAGCATGAAATCGTTCGAGGTCAGGTTGTTCAGTTTGTAGGTATCCGGGTTGCAGCCGCCGGAGCAGAAGATCTGGTCGCTGACAGAGCCGTAATTGAGGTAGCGATAGGCGAATTCGAAGGAGAAGTTCTGGGTGACGTTGTAGGCAATGCCGGCATGCAGCGCCCAGGCGAAGTTCAACTGGCTGGCATTGGTGCCGATGCCGTTGCCGGAGGTGCCGACGCCGAGATCGACGAGATCGGCGAAGGTGTTATAGGCGCCGCCGATGCCGAAGCCGACGAACGGCGTCACGCAATTCCAGGTGCCGAGATCGATATAAGCGTTGGCGAGAAAGACGGTCGATTTCAGCGCGGCTGTGTATTGATCGCCGAAGGTGCCGCCGCCGAAAGTGTAAGTGCCGAAGGCGTTGATGCCGGCTTTCGACCGATATTCGGCGGTCACATCGAAGCGCAGCCAGTTGTTGAATTCGTAGCCGATGCCGCCGCCGAAAAAGGTCGTGTCGCCCATCGACGCGTGCTGAATCGCGAAATTGCTGCTGTTGGCGGGGTTTTGGATATACTGGAAATCGACATCGTCGGTCATGCCGACGCCCACATAGCCGCGGAGATACCAAGCCCCCATCGGCTGCTCGACCACCATCGGCATGGGCTGATAGATTGGCTGGGGTGGCGGTTGCTGCGGCATGTCGGCCGCAAAAGCGGCGGTGCTCAGTATTGCGGCCGTAGCGGTGCCGACCAGAAGCTTGACGCTTACCATTTGCTTCGTCCTCTTCCTCGGCGTGGCCGCAAGAGCAGCGCAAACGCCGTTGAGATCGGACAAAAGTAGGCAGCAAATGTTTAAGCGCGCCTTAACCTTAACGCTTAACCACGATCGTTAAGTCTCTTGCCATTTCGCGCCACGGGAACGCGACCAAAGATCAAACAAAATGATCGAAGGTTCCGTCCGCCGCCGGCAATACGGCGGACGCACACATTTTGTTTACGAAGATTAATTTTTTGTTAGCGCCGCAACCGGCGCAGCAATCAGTCTTTGTCTTCGTGAAGTTCGCCGATGTGGTGCTGGGCGTAAAGCTGGACACCGAGCTTGGCGACGAGGTCGAGTTGGGTTTCGAGGAAGTCGATATGCTCTTCCTCGTCATGCATGAGTTTTTCAAACAAGTCGCGCGTCACGTAATCCTTGGCCGAATGGCAATGGGTGGCGGCTTCTTCGTAAAGCGCGCGCGCCGACATTTCAGCCGCTAGATCGCAATCGAGCACTTCCTTGACGTTCTGCCCGATGTGCAGCGGATCGAGCACCTGCATGTTGGGAAAGCCGTCGAGGAAGATGATGCGGTCGACGATCTTGTCGGCGTGTTCCATCTCCTCGATGGATTCCTTCCGCCACTGCTTGGCGAGCGCCATGTAGCCCCAATTTCCGAGCAGCCGATAATGCAGCCAATATTGATTGATCGCGGTCAATTCGTGCCGGAGGGCCTTGTTGAGATAGTCAACGACGCCAGGATCGCCCTTCATGATCAGTTCCTTAGTTTAGAATGACTCTAAGGACGATTATAGCCATTTCTGCGCCCACGCCTAGCGGCTTCGCGAGGTTCTCCGCGCGAACATGATTCCGGTAGCTGGGGCTGAGGGTTAAGTGGCTGAGCCGTTATCGCGGCAGCACGTTGCCGCATTAGGACAGCAGGCTTCGTCGGCCGCTTCGGCGCCCGCGAGCGCCTCGTTCATGATACGGCGGATGGTGCGCGCGCAACGTCCGCACTGGGCGCTGCAACCAAGGCAGTTATAAACTTGGCCGGTGGTACGCGGCGCATCTTCGCCATTCGACAGCGTGGCGCGCACGTCGTGATCGGTGAACACGTTGCAGGAACAGACGATCATTGGAGAGAAGCCCGGCGAGACAATTGGTACGTTTCGCAACTATCAGCTCGCTATCAATAGCGGAGCGCCGGAACTGTTGCAAAGCGAAAGTTGCTTTTTAAAAGCGTTCTAATCTTAAGGTCGTATCGCTATCGCGACATGGACTTAGGTCTCTTTCCGCTATTTGCCTCGAAAAAAATCCACAGGCCAAACTAATATGTGGCCGCGGATTCGTCGGAGTCGTCGCCGCGTCGGCGCATGCGGGCACGCAACCGGAAAAGCCGCGCCGGCAATTGGGCCAGATCGTCGATCAAGCCCACGGCACGTTGGCCTCTGGCCAAAGCACGGTCGAGCGCTGCCATAGTCCGGGCAAGGCCCGGATCATCGTCGCGTACCCAGGTGCGCAGCACCGAAGCGAACAGCACCGCGAGACCTTGCGCCCGCACCATGCCGCGTGGGCCGGATGCGCCGATGCCCGCCGCGGTGAGCATCCATTGCTGGGAACGCACCGCGAGCCTGTTGAGCGCCAAAGCAAGCGGGGGATTGCGGCCCGCTGAACGCAGAAGAGACGCAACCGCTTCGCGATGCGGGCTGATAGCTTCAAGCCGGCGCATCAGCACGTCGAACAGACGTTCGCGCGGCGGCTCTTCCGCCATGTCACTGAAGTCCTCGTCCAACACCGCGCGATCGATGGCTTTGAGATGCGCGGAGACGATCGCGAGCGGAGAGGCGAACTCACCGCGCAATTGCGCCAGCGTGACACCCGCGGCTTCGGCGATGTCCGGAAATCCAATCTGCTCGATGCGCTTCTCGGCGAGAACACTAAGGAAGGCTGCGATGATCTTCTCGCGGTCGCTTCCGGTTGCAGCCACGGGTAAGGCGACAGCTTTGCTGGTGCTTTTCTTTGCAGGCTTACGGGCGGGTCGGCGGGCCATGAGCTTACTCCTTCGACGCTTACCTGAACCTATGCTCATCGCTTGGCCGTTCCAAGACGGTCAAAGCGACACAGCTCAACCGGCGAGTTCGCGGGAGCGGCGCGTGGCGGCGGCGACTGCTTTTTCCATCAGCGCGGCGAGACCATTCTTGTCCATGAGAACGGCAAGGGCCGCTGCGGTGGTGCCGCCAGGCGAAGTGACATTTTCGCGGAGCGTTGCGGCATCGAGCGGCGAGCGATGCAGCAATTCACCGGAACCGGCGACGGTTTCGCGCGCGAGCTTTCTCGCCAGCGCCGGCGGAAGGCCGGCGGCGATACCCGCCTCCGCAAGCGTTTCGGCAAGCAAAAAGATGTAGGCCGGTCCAGATCCAGAGACGGCGGTGACGGCGTCCATCAAGGCTTCGTCATCGGTCCACTCGACCACGCCGGTCGCTGCGAGAAGCCGGTGCGCCATCTGTTGCTGCGCGACATCGGCGTTGCGTGCCACAGCGACGGTAATGCCACGGCCGATTGCGGCCGGTGTGTTCGGCATGGCGCGAATAAGCGGGCACGGTTTTGCGATTGTGTCGGCAAGAAATTGCAGCGTGCGCCCAGCCATGATCGACACCACCGTTGTCGCTGGCAAAACCAGCGGCCTCAGCGGCGGCAGTGCTTGCGGTGCGGTCTGCGGTTTCACCGCGATGACGATCGCAGCCGGGCTTTGCAGCGTGGCGAGTGCGGGATTGAGTTTCAGGCCGCGGCCGGAGATGGCACCGATCTCGGCTGACGGTTGCGGCTCGATCACCGCGACTTGGCGTGCATCAAGCCCAAGGCGCAGCCAGCCTTCGAGCAACGCGCCGCCCATTTTGCCGGCGCCGACCAAAATGATTTCGCCGGAGAAGTTGCTGAGAGTTGTGTCTGGAGTCTCGCCGGGCATGGCTTTCAGTCCGGCTTGTTCTGATCAGGCGTGGCCCGCGGTCTCGAACATCGCGGAATCCATCGCTTCGCGCGCCGACTTTCCCGCCCAGATGACGAACTGGAAGGCCGGGAAATAACGCTCGCAGGAATCGAGCCCGGTGCCGAGCATCGCCTCGCATTGCCGGCCCGATGCGGCGACGCCGCCGGCGAGAACCAATGCATGGCGGAACATCACCACTCCGTTCTGCCTCCAGACGTCGAAATGGCCGATCCACATTTGCTCGTTGATGCCGGCAATAAGCTGCTGCACTTCGGCGAGCCGGTTCTCCGGCACCTTCATGTCGAAGGCGCAGGCAAGATGCAGCGCTTCGATGTCGCCCATCCAGGTGAACGAGACTTGATAATTCGTCCAGCGTCCGGTGACGACGAGACCGATCTCATCTTCACCGGCGCGTTCGAACGGCCAGTTGTTGCCGGCCGCCATATGCTCGACTACGTCGAGTGGACTGTCGTGTTGGTCCCGCGCGATTTCGATCAGGGACATGCCGCCTCCACAGTGCCGTCGGATGAGAGTGGAAATGCGCACGCCACTAAAACCTGGTCGGAACGTTATGACGCAGGAACTGGGCCGGACCGCCGGTTGACTCACTGCCGCGAATCAGAAGCGGCACCGGCGTTAGCCAGTTTGAATCACGCCGTCGGAATCCGCGCAAGAGCTTCCACCACCGCCGCTGGGGGCAAGTCATGAAGTGATTTGCGCCTTGGGCACAATGCACGACGTGAAGCCGTCCACAGAAGCCGCGACGCGACAGTTTGACTCGGGGGTGTTGTGGGGTCGTTTGCACAGCGCTTGCAGCGCTGCGCGAGCGCGCTCAGTCGAAAAGGCTTGAGACCGATTCCTCGGCAGCGGTACGGCTGATGGCGTCGCCGATCAGCTTTGCGATCGAGAGCACGCGGATATTATTCGATTCATTCACCGCTTTGGTCGGCTGAATCGAATCCGTGATCACGAGTTCCTTGAGTTTAGATTTTGCGACACGCGCAATGGCGCCGCCCGACAGCACGCCGTGACTGATGTAGCCGTAAACTTCGGTCGCGCCTTTCTCGAGCAATGCGTCGGCGGCATTCACCAGCGTGCCACCGGAGTCGACGATGTCGTCGACCAGGATGCAGATTCCCCCGCCGACCTGGCCGATGACATTCATCACTTCGGATTCGCCGGGATTTTCCCGGCGCTTGTCGATAATGGCGAGTGGCGCGTCGATGCGCTTGGCGAGCGCGCGCGCACGCACCACACCGCCGACGTCGGGTGACACCACGATGACTTTCTTGGTGTCGAAGCGATCCTTGATGTCGCGCATGATCACCGGCGCGGCGAAAAGATTATCGGTCGGGATGTCGAAGAAGCCTTGGATCTGGCCGGCATGAAGATCGAGCGTGAGCACGCGATCGACGCCGGCGCGGGTGATGAGATTGGCGACGAGCTTGGCCGAGATCGGCGTCCGTGGACCGACTTTGCGATCCTGCCGGGCATAACCGAAATACGGGATCACCGCCGTGATACGGCGCGCCGAGGCGCGGCGCAGAGCATCGATGATGATCAGGAGTTCCATCAGGTGGTCGTTGGCGGGAAATGACGTCGACTGGATCACGAAGACGTCGGCACCGCGGACGTTTTCTTGGATTTCGACAAAGACTTCCATGTCGGCGAAGCGCCGGACCACGGCCTTTGTCATCGGCGTGCCAAGGTGATCGCCTATGGCTTGCGCCAGCGCCGGGTTGGAATTGCCGGCGACGAGTTTGATCGCGCCGTTATTTCCCCTCATTCCCGTCTCCTGCGCGCAGCCCCGCGCTCAGAGCATGAATCATGCTCGAAAACCTGCCGACCCGGCCAACGGCAAAGTTCTGATACAAGCCGGGTTTCGGGCTGGCAACATGAATCGCGGACTTTCCCCGCAGCTTTTCGGGTGCATTCCCAATAGCTTCGCTTAAATCAGCGCAATGGCATTAACATGCCGGCCATAATCGGCCTCGCCGCGATGGGTGGTGCGCCGATAGCTGAAAAAACGCTCCGGCTCGCCATAGGTACAAAGCCCGAGATCCTCGACATGGCCGACGCCGGCGCGCGCAAGCCGGGACGCAACATAGCCGCCGAGATCGAACAGCGCATGGCCATCGCGCGCCGCCGGTGCAAAGAACCGGCTGCTGGCGCTATCCTCCGCGGCGAAGCGCTCGATGAGATCGGAGCCGACTTCATAATTCGATTGCCGGATCATCGGGCCGATGACAGCGCGGATGTCGCTTCTCTTAGCGCCGAGCCGTTCCATTGCCTCAATCGTCGCTTCGCTAACGCCGGTCAGCGCGCCGCGCCAGCCGGCATGCGCGGCACCGATCACCTGTGCCCGCGGATCGGCGAAGAGGATCGGTCCGCAATCGGCCGTGGCTATGCCGATGGCGAGCGTGCGCAGCCGGGTGACGATAGCGTCGGCGCGTGGGCGCGTTTCGCTGGTCCAGGGCTCCTCGGCGACGACCACGGTCGGCGAATGAATTTGGTAAGCAGTGAGGAAACGGTGCGGTTCGACGCCGACCGCCGCCGCCATACGGGCGCGGTTTTCCGCGACCTTGCCGGTATCGTCTTTTGAGCCGGTGCCGCCGTTGAGACTTGCATAAATTCCATCGGACACGCCGCCGTCGCGGGTGAAGAAGGCGTGGCGGATGCCAGTCAAAGTGAGGGAGCGGGCCTCAATCTTCATTGTTCAAATCCGCTTCATTGTTCAAATCCCGGCAGCGGACCAAATTTCGGATCGGCGATCCCGACGGCCTTGAACAGATCGCCCATGCCTTGCGCGCCTTCGGCGATCAGCCGCGAAAACGCGCTCTGGACAGCGGCGGTTTTGCTCGGCGCACGCGCCTTGAGCGACGCGGCGCGTTGTTCGATGCCAAGCCGAATGAACAAGTCGCGTTGCCGGATCGGTCCGTGAATGCGGGCGCCAATGCTTTCGGCGCTTTGCGCCAGCGCCTCGAAATCGACATGCGCCGTGAGATCGGCCTCGCCGGGCCGGCGCAGCGGATCGGTGAAAGAATGTCCGGCGACCGCTTGCAGCGTATCGCCCAGACCGAAATGGGCGTGCCCGTAATCGATGATCAGAGCCGCGCCATCCTTGCGCATGCGGCGTCCCAGTTCGAGCGCGATGTCATCCATCCGCCATTCGTAGATCGCGCCCACATCGGCACGGCGCAAGACCCGGGGCATTGTCGATTCAAAGTGCGGCAACGGCTCGCGCGCGGCGCCGATCGTCAGACTGCCATTGGGAGCGACTTCGACCACGCGCTCATGCCAGCCGTCGGCCTGTTTGACTGCCTGGCGCACCGGCAATGCGTCGATGAATTCATTGGCGACCAGAATGCAAGGACCTGCCGGCACCTCATCCAGTCTTGTGTGCCATGTGACCGGGATATCGCGGCCGCCGAGCCGCTGCTGCTGCAGGCGCTGCAGGGCAGGGCTGATCTCGACGAGATGCAGCACAATGGCCTCGCGAAAGCCTTTCATCACTTTGGCCGCGCGCAATGCGTCGTCCATCATGGTGCCGCGGCCGGGGCCGAGTTCGATGACACGGATATTTTCCGGCGCGCCCATGAGTTGCCAGACTGCCGCCATCCACAATCCGATCAACTCGCCGAACATCTGGCTGATCTCGGGCGAGGTGACGAAGTCGCCGCCGGCGCCGAGCGGATCGCGCGTTGTGTAATAACCGTAGCGCGGATGGGTGAGGCAGAGCCGCATATAATCGCCGAGCGGCAAGGGGCCGGCGATGCGGATGAGCCGGTGGATTTCTTGTTGGAGTGGCGTTTCGGCCTCAGCCATTTTTCGGAGAAGGGTTTTCAGGCGATTGGCGGGTCAACACGACACTCAGCAGTGCGATGCCGGCGAGCATCAGCGGAATGCAGAGCAGCATCCCCATGGTCAATCCGCCCCACAGAAAACCGAGCTGCACATCGGGCTCGCGAAACATTTCGCATGTAATGCGCGCGACGCCGTAGGCGATCGCGAAGATTCCAGCGATCAGGCCCGGACGTTTCAACGCGCCGCTACGAACCAGAATTGCGAGCAGGATGAACAGCACGACGCCTTCGAGTCCCGCTTCATAAAGCTGGCTGGGATGGCGCGGGATCGGACCGCCATTTGGAAACACCATTGCCCAGGGCACGTCAGTCGGTCGGCCCCATAATTCGCCATTGATGAAATTCGCAAGACGGCCGAGCAACAGGCCGATCGGCGCAACCGCCGCTGTCACGTCGCCCAGCGACAATACGGAAATGTGACGATGCCACGCGAACAGCACGATCGCGACGATGCAGCCAAGGACGCCGCCATGAAACGACATGCCGCCGTTCCAGAGTTGTAGGATCTCGATAGGGTGCTCGGCGAAATGCGGCAGGTTGTAGAACAGCACATAGCCGGTGCGTCCGCCGAGAACGATGCCGAGCGTGATCCAGATGACGAAGTCGTCGAAGTCGAGCACCGTGAACGGCGCTGGACCGCCCCATAATCGCTCCGAGGCGATAATGGCGCGGGCATAGAACCATCCGGCAATGATGCCGACGATGTAAGCGAGCGCATACCAACGCACCGCAAACGGTCCGACGGAGATCAGGATCGGATTGATCGACGGATAGGGAATGATCGGCAGGACGAACATCGGCGGACTTTTTCCTTAACAGCTATTCGCGGCCTTCGCCCCTTGCGACCGCGGCGCACCATCGCCATTGTCTCAATACATAGCAACATATCTGGCAAGCTATCTGGGAAGATGACTTGCAAGCCGGGCGGGATTCGGAGGCAACCAATGGTGCAGACGACGAATCGGTTCTTCGACGAGGTCGGACGCCTGATGAATGATGCGGCTGGTGTCGCGCAAGGCGTTCGGCGCGAGGTTGAGACGTTATTCCGCACCCAGGCAGAGCGTTTCCTCAGCGATATGGATCTGGTCAAGCGGGAGGAATTCGAGGCGGTCAAGGACATGGCCCGCATCGCCCGTGAGGAGAACGAAGCGCTGAAGCTCCGGCTTGCCACGCTGGAGGCCGAAGTCGCCAAGCTCGGTCCCGGCAATGCCCCCCTCGCGTCGCCGCCGGTTCAAGAATCGGTCAATGCGCCGGTTAACGCCCCGGTCGATCCGCCCTCCTATGGAAATGACGCGTCTGACGGCACGTCGCAGGGCTTCATGCCGCAGAATCCCGACCGGCCCGCAGGTCCGACCGGCACATTCTAATCTGGCCGGTTAACGCTCACCTTTCCTTGTTTTTCGCCCATTGCGCCGCTATAAGCGCGGCTTCCGCGCGCTGCTACAGCACCCCTGGAGGCTAGCGTGGGAATTCCCTTTTAATTACAGGGCTTAAGACAAAGGAACTCATCATGGCTACCGTCCAAGCAATCAAGGCGGCGGCGCGTTCGCGGGCAGGCAAGGGGGCCGCCCGGGCCGAACGTCGTGCCGGCCGCGTACCCGGAATCATCTACGGCGACGGCAAAGAGCCGCTGCCGATCTCCCTCGAATATGACGATTTGCGCCAGCGCATTTACGCCGGCCACTTCCTCACTACCGTTCATGAGATCGATATCGATGGTGTGAAGCATCGCGTCATCCCGCGCGACTTCCAACTCGATGCGGTGCGCGATCTGCCGCTGCATGTCGACTTCATGCGGCTCGGCGAGAACGCGACCATTCGTGTCAACATTCCCGTGCTGGTGCGCAATGCCGAGCAGTCGCCGGGCATCAAGCGTGGCGGCACGGTGTCGATCGTGACCCATACCATCGAAGTGCGCTGCCGCGCCGATGCGATCCCGACCGGCATTGAGGTCGACGTATCCAGCCTCGACATCAATCACTCGAAGCATTTGAGCGACATCAAGCTTCCGGATGGCGTCCGCTCGGTTTCCGGACGTGACATCACCCTCGTTACGGTGGTGCCGCCATCAGGCTATGCCGAAGAACTCAAGGCCGCTGCCGATGCCGCCGCTGCAGCAGCCGCTGCGGCTGCCGCCGCCGCCGCTGCTCCCGCTGCTGCGACCGGTGCTCCGGGTGCGGCGCCTGCGGCTGGCGCGGCCCCCGCGGGTGGTGGCGACAAGAAGTAAAGGTTGCTGCCTTAAGCGGAGCGCGGTCCCTCGGATCGCGCTCCAGCGCAGGACAACGGCGATGCGGCTCCTGGTCGGTTTGGGAAATCCGGGAGACCGTTATGTCGGCAACCGGCACAATGTCGGCTTCATGGCGGTACAGGAAATTGCCAAGCGCCACGGCATCAGTCCGTGGCGCAGGCGTTTTCAGGGCGTCGCTTGCGAAGGCCCGATCGGTGGCGAGCGCGCGCTTTTGCTTCTGCCCGGCACATTCATGAACGAGTCCGGACGCGCCGTCGGCGAAGCGTCGCACTTCTACAAATTGTCGCCTGATGCCGTCACCGTGTTTCACGATGAGATCGATCTGCCGCCGGCGAAAGTACGCGTCAAAATCGGCGGCGGTATTGCTGGGCATAACGGCTTGCGATCGATCTCCGAGCATATCGGCAACGACTATCGCCGCGTGCGCATCGGCGTCGGCCATCCCGGCAACAAAGACATGGTGCAGCACTATGTATTGGGTGATTTCGCCAAAAGCGAGCGTGGCTGGGTCGAGGTACTCCTCGACATCATGGCCGACAATGCCGAGATGATCGTCCGTGGCGAGGACGCGTCGTTTCAGAACAAGGTTCATCTCGCCATGGTAGCGAAGGGTTTCGGCGGATCTGCCGAATGAAAACAACAGCGCGGGTTCGCGCGAAATAGGTAACGGATCAGTTCAATGGGTTTCAAATGCGGCATCGTCGGCTTGCCGAATGTCGGCAAGTCCACGCTCTTCAACGCGTTGACCGAGACTGCGGCGGCGCAGGCGGCGAATTATCCGTTCTGCACCATCGAGCCGAATGTCGGCGAGGTCGCCGTTCCCGACGCGCGGCTTGAGAAGCTCGCGGCACTTGCGAAGTCGGCGGTGATCATTCCGACGCGGCTCACTTTCGTCGATATCGCGGGTTTGGTGCGCGGAGCGTCGAAAGGCGAGGGACTCGGCAATCAGTTCCTCGCCAATATCCGCGAGGTCGACGCCATCGCGCATGTCGTGCGCTGCTTCGAAGACACCGACGTCACCCATGTCGAGGGCCGCATCGATCCGGTCGCCGATATCGAAACCGTCGAAACCGAATTGATGCTGTCCGATCTTGAAAGTCTCGAGAAGCGCGTCGACAATTTGGGCAAGAAAGCGAAGGGCGGCGACAAGGAAGCCAAAGAGACGCTCGATCTCGTCAATCGCGCACTTGCGCTTCTCCGCGACGGCAAGCCGGCACGCCTCACTGAGCGCAAGCCCGAAGAAGAGAAAGCCTTTCATGCACTCGGCCTCCTGACGTCGATCCCTGTCCTCTATGTCTGCAATGTCGACGAGGGCTCGGCTGCGACCGGCAATGCGTTTTCGAAGCGCGTCGAAGAACGGGCCAAGGCGGAAGGCGCGATGTCCGTCGTGATCTCAGCGAAGATCGAATCGGAAATCGCGGTGCTCTCGCGCGAGGAGCGCGTCGATTATCTGGAAGCCGTCGGCCTCAAGGAAGCCGGTCTCGATCGTCTGATCGCGACGGGCTACGCGCTTCTTCATCTCGCGACCTATTTCACCGCCGGTCCGAAGGAAGCGCGCGCCTGGACCATCACGAAGGGTACCAAAGCGCCGCAAGCCGCGGGCGTCATCCACACCGATTTCGAACATGGCTTCATCCGTGCTGAAACCATTGGCTACGACGACTATGTCAGCACCGGCGGCGAAGCCGGCGCGCGCGATGCCGGCAAGATGCGGCTCGAAGGCAAGGATTATGTCGTCCATGATGGCGACGTCATGCACTTCCGGTTCAATAATTAAAGCTTGCTTTCAGTCGGCTGATCACTGCTGCCGGATGCCGATGCCTTGATTTCTGATCGCGCCGAGATGTTCGTTGATCCGGAAAACGATCAGCACGAATTCGGCGATGATGCGCGCCGTGATGACACCCATAAAGGCGCCGAGTACGCTGACGATCAAAAAGATCATGCCGCCGAACGGATTGAAGGCCATCGTCGTCAGTGAACTCACGGCACCGGCGAAGCCGCCGAGAATGGCGATGACCACGGCGAGCCAGTAAAAGACCTTGATCACGGTGGGCGTTACGAATCGCTCCCACTGGAAAAGGTCGCCGAGGCCAAACATGCTTGCTCCTTGCGAAAAATCCGCGCGTGATTCCGACGCGGCGGCAGACTGCACTCCGTGACTGGAACGGTCAATCGCGGTTTATTGACGGCACGCCGTGCGGGGTTTAGGGACCGAACAAAGAAAGAATCGCGATTGAGAAAATGCGTGGATTGAATTGGAACGGCTTCGCCGCCAAGCTTGACTCCATCGCGCCCGAAATGTCGGGCGACCAGCGGCGCGCAATCGGCGTTGCCGGCGCCACGCATGCGCTGCACGACGGCTATACCGATCTGATCTATATCGTGCTGCCGTTGTGGCAGGCTGAGTTCGGTCTCACTTATGCCGCGCTCGGTGCGCTACGGAGCGTCTTTGTCGGCACCATGGCGAGTTTTCAAATTCCGGCCGGCATGATTTCGGAACGGCTTGGCGCGCCGGTGGTGCTTGCCCTCGGCACCGCGCTTGCCGGTCTCGGTTATTGCTTTGCCGGCGCGAGCGCTGGCTTCACCATGTTGCTCTGCGCATTGTTCATCTCCGGGCTCGGATCGAGCACGCAGCATCCGATTGCGTCGGCGATTGTCGCGCGCGCTTTTGCCGGGCCGCGTTCGCTGAAAGCGCTCGGCACCTATAATTTTTCCGGCGATATCGGGAAGATGACAGTGCCGGCGGCACTTTCATTTTTACTGCTGTTCATCACTTGGCGCCCGGCGCTGGCCTTGCTCGGCAGCATCGGTGTCGCGATGGCCGTGGCAATTTTTCTGTTAGCGCCGCGTCACGACAACGGCGCGACCACCGAAAGGAATATCGACTCTGAAGCGGCCGGCGAGCCCAGCCATCAGCCCACAGCGTTCAAGCTGCTGCTGACCATCGGCATCGTCGACAGCGCGACCCGCATGGGATTTTTGTTGTTCTTGCCTTTCGTGCTCACCAATAAAGGCGCGAGCGTACAAACCATCGGTCTGGCAATGACGCTTGTCTTTGCCGGCGGCGCTGTGGGCAAACTCGCATGCACGTTCATCGGCGCGCGGATTGGCGTCATTCGCACTGTGTGGCTGACGGAAGGTTGCACAGCGCTGGGCATTTTTGCGCTGCTGCCGCTGCCCCTCGGCGGCGCGCTTTTGCTGTTGCCGCTAATCGGCATCGCGCTCAATGGCACATCGTCGGTGCTCTATGGTTCGGTGCCGGATCTGGTCGAGACGCAGTGGCGAACGCGCGCGCTCAGCATTTTCTATACGGGTACCATCGGTTCCGGTGCGATTGCGCCGATTCTGTTCGGACGTGCCGGTGACGCACTCGGCGTAAAATGGGCGCTGATACTGGTCGCCGGCGTTGTTCTGATCACGTTGCCGCTTGCGGCGGCGTTGCGGGGCGCGCTCGCGCGCCGATACGGTTCCGCCGCGGCATAAGCGCGACCTTTTTGCGGCACCGGAACAATACATCTCGGATCGTTGCTACTGACGGAACACGCGCGCCGAGCGGGCGTTGAGCTTTCGACTCGGGCCAATGTTCCGCGCAAAGCCGGCATTCGCCCGTTCGATCGATCCAGATGGAGTAAGCCATGAGAGTGATCATTCCAGCGGCTGCGGCCGGGCTCGTGCTCGCTGCGGCGCTGCCTGCGCAAGCGCAGACATTCGTCACGTCTGCCCCAAGCATGCAAACCATCCAAACAACTGAGACCGTGCGTACGGTGCGCCCAACCCGCAATGCGCGGCATGAAGTGGTGACTACGCGTACGGTCACGCGGCAAGTCGTGCCGGCGGCGGGGACCACAACGGTGATCGCGCGTCCGATCCCCGCGCCGACGCTGCAACCGCTTTATGACACTGTTTCAGCTCCGGTCGTGACAAGTTCCGACGCCGATTACGACGGCCCGCCGCTTTATGACACCGTCGCACCCGTAACGGCCGCAACCGTGCCGGCTCCCTTCGCCACCGGAACGGCGCCCGTGATCTATCGTTACGTCTACGAACCGGATCGCATTCTAGTCATCGACCCGGCGACTAATATCGCGATCCAGTCGATTCCGCGCTAACGGAGCGGACCCAAATAACTAACAAACATCGTGCGCCGGTAGTGGCGCGCGATGACACTGCGGTAGTGCGAAATAAGGAGAGGGCGACACTATGAAACCTTTTAAATTTATCGCCACGGTGGCGACGGTGACGATGCTCGGCATCGGTGGAAGCCTCGCGCAAACGGCCGTACAGCCAGCGCATCCGGCGCCTGGCGGCCCCGGCAGCGACGCCGGCATCGGCGGTGCGATCGAGCAGAAGCCGCTGCTCAGTCCCGACCAGCGCAAAGCGATCTATGCCGAAGTCAGCAAAGACAAGAGCAAAACCTCGCCGAAGGATTTCTCGCCGGTGGTGGGCGCGGATGTACCGCCGATGATCGAGCTTTACATGCTACCGGACGATGCGGTCGCCCAGGTGCCGTCCGCGAAGCTTTACAAATATACGATGGTGGAAGATCGCGTCGTCGTGGTCGACCCGACCAAGATGCGCGTGATCGACGTCATTGGGCCGTGACAGTAAGGATTGGGCCGTCGCAATAAGGCGATGTCGCGGTAGCAGAGTGCGCGTACGCTAGGGCGTGGCTTTCTTGCCGGCGACAGTCACGGCGTGCGGCAGCACGTCGAGATAAGGCCCCATGAAAAATGCTTCGCCGCGGCCTTCGCCATAATAGCGGTCATAGGCGTCGATCATGGCGCGCACCGGCGTGAGACAAGCCGGCATCGAGGCGACGATAAGGTCGCCCAGAGCGTCTGGCGCTGCGGCGGCATAATGTGGATCGCTCACCACCGCATGTACGATGCAGTCCGTCGCGGAACGAACCAGCGGCTGTGTCAGCGCGTTTCTTTGCTGCGGCGAAAGTTTCGCCGTGGCGTCGGCATCGAGCGACGGCCCAGCGGCTGCTGCGAGAACGAGCGTCGTGCCGAAAAGCGGCGCAAGGATCGTCACAGGAATCATGATCTGTCCCTTACTCGGCCAAGCCATAGCGGCGGCGGCGATTGCCGGTCAACCTGCTGAAGACAGCGAGATGCAGGATTTAGGCCGAAACATCTTTGTCATCGTCTGCTGGTTCCATCTTGCCGGTTCCATCGCCCGCCGTGTTGCTTATAATAGGGCCATCCTCTGACGGAGCACGGTCATGATTCTGCCTGCCGCATTCATCCTTGGCGCACAGTTGCTTGGCGCACAGTTGCTCGTGCACGTGTCCGACGGTGTTCCCGCGCTCAATGTCGATCAGGTCTGCACCGGTATCGCGCAACAGGGAGGGGTGACATTTCACGATTCCGCCGTCGGCGACGAGAAGAAGAACTGCATGGACAGCGAGCAGGCCATTCGCGACGAACTCGTCAAGCAATGGGGCAGCTTCGTTGCGGCCGACAAGACCCACTGTACCAATGAATCGGTGATGGGCGGCGAGTCGAGCTACACCGAATTACTGACCTGCCTGGAAATGGCGCGCGACGTGCGCACCATGCATACCGAGCAGGAAACCTCGAGTGACGCGCAGGCGGCTCCCGGCGCCGCTCCGAAAGCTCCGGTCGGCCACGCGCAGCCGCACCCGTAAAGCGCGGCGTTCCCGCAGGGGCTTTCAATAACCGATCAGAATCTCGCTGACCGTCGGCTTCACGGCGCGGATGGCTGGGTCGGTGGAGACAAAATCCTTGTCCGCCGGCACTTCGCCAAGCTCATCGGGTGACGTTTTGGGATCGACATGCAGGGTTAAGCCTGATTTGCAGCCGCCAGCGAGTGTCGCCAGCGCGCCGCCGTCCCAATCGCTGACAGTGGCGAGGCCGTCCTTGTCGAAGCCTTTCAGCTTGAATGGTTTCTTATTGAGCTTTTCCAGTTGCGGAATAGTGAGACCGAGTTTCATGCCGCCGGGCGCGGTCCAGGTCGATTTGCCGTTGATGACGATCAAATAAGTGTCGCTGCGCGCCGCCGGATTGGTCCACCAGACTTCGAGCCGCTTTTTGGGATCATTCGCATAGATGACCGAAGCCTCAACCTTGGTGCCGTTATTGGCCGAGACGTCGGCGAAAGTGACATTCTTTGAATCGAAGGTCATGGCGAGCCGCAGATGGCTCGAATCTTTGCTGAATGCGCCGATGCAGGTGACCACCGTGGAAGTCGCGCGTCCCAGTTTTGTGGGCGCAACGGCGGCCGGAGCCGGGGCTGGCGCGGCAGCCGGCGGTTCGGCCTGTGCGCGATGGACCACCGGAGGCTTGGCTGGAGCTGAAGCTGGCACCGGTGCGCTCGCGCCCACCGGCTGTGCAACAGCCCCAGGCACGGCCTGCTTCATTTGCGACGGCGCGAGCTGATCGTTGGTATCGAGATCGGGCTGGATATTGTTCGTAGTGGTAGAGTGCCGCGTGCGCTTCGGCGGTTTTTGTTGCGGCGCGGGTTGATCGGGCTGATCCGGATCGGCGATCGCTTTCTGCGCCGCGACCGGGCTTACGCCTGCGAGCGCAACAGCCGCGATGCAGACTGCGCCGATCCATGCCTTACGCATTACAACCCTCCGCGCCTTTCAAAATCTCCGCGTGGCAAAATCCACCCCCGCATCGACGATGAGCCTCGATCGGCTCAGCCTCTGTCCCCTTTGACACATTAGCACGGCAACGCCGGTGTGCCGCGCTTAATTTATCGGCGTCACACGACGTTTGTCGGGGGGTAACAAAGGGTTGGCAGTAAGTTGGCAGATAACTTCGCTGGTGAATCGCAGAGCGACAGCGAGGCCGCATGCGATCTTTCCGCGATCAAGATGTGCCGGAGGGGACGGCACTTGCCTTGAGATTTGGTGGAGCCAGGCGGAGTCGAACCGCCGACCTCTTGAATGCCATTCAAGCGCTCTCCCAACTGAGCTATGGCCCCATTCGGGAATCAGATGACGGTCATCGCTATCAGATAGAGATCTGTTAGTGAAAACCGACCGCCGACTCGCGACTAACTTTCCTCCTCGGTCTCGATATCGCCGCCGATAATGTCGGTGACATCGTCGTCTTCTTCTTCCTGCTCTTCGATGAAGGTGTTGTCATCCTCATCGTCGACCTCAATCTCGACTTCTTCCTCTTCAGTATCCGGCGCGGCGCCGTCAGCCTTTTTGGCGCCTTGCGCCTCGGCATCGGCTTCTTCGAGCGAAACCGTTTCAACCTCTTGCGGCTCGGGCGTTGCAACCTCTGCAGCAGGCGCCGGCCGCGCGGCCGCCGCTGCGTCAGGCCGCCCGCGGGTTACAACCGGTGCAACCACATAGACCGTTCCGCATTTCGGACAAAGGATCGGATCCTTGGTCAAGTCGTAAAATTTCGCGCCGCAATTGGCGCAGAGCCTTTTTATGCCCAGTTCGGCTTTGGCCACGGTCCGGATCCCTTTCCCTAATTCGGGTGCTTCACTTGGCTAGTCGTGACGCGGCTGTCAATAGTCGATTGTGCCCGTCCGCACCGCGCTTTAGCGGCAAAACGACGGGATGACGCTCTTCGCCGTACTCTGTAAACAAGACTTGGCCGCGCTCTGTAAACAAGAAGAGTTAGCGGGCCGTCACAAAGCCGCTATAGAGGCTGCGGCCTAATATCGACCTCCGATACGACCTTCATGCAAAGCCATTCCGCCCCATTGACCGCCCGCCGCAACGGCCCTTTGGCCGGCAAAATTCGTGTGCCCGGCGACAAATCGATTTCGATCAGGGCGCTGATCCTTGGCGCGCTGACGGTCGGCGAAACCAAGGTCTCAGGTCTTCTCGAGGGCGAAGATGTCCTCAATACGGCCAAGGCCATGCGCGCGCTCGGCGCGCAGGTGGAAAGGATCGGCGATAAGGCCTGGTCGATCCATGGCGTCGGTGTCGCGGGCTTTGCCGAACCGAAATCTGCGCTCGATTTCGGCAATTCGGGAACCGGGTGCCGGCTGGCGCTGGGTGCGGTGGCTGGCTGCCCGATCACGGCGACCTTCGACGGCGACGCTTCGCTGCGCAGCCGGCCGATGCGGCGCGTGCTCGATCCCTTGCAGCGTATCGGCGCGCGCACAGTGTCCTCGACCGAGGGCCGCCTGCCGCTGACGATCGAAGGCGCGCGCGATCCCATGCCGATCGTCTTCGAACCGCCAGTTCCATCGGCGCAATTGAAGTCGGCGACACTATTGGCCGGGCTTTCCGCGCCGGGCGAGACCGTCATTGTCGAGGCTGAAGCCACCCGCGATCACACCGAAAAAATGCTCACGCATTTCGGCGCCCAGGTTCGCGTCGAGGCTCAGGGGCATGGCCGGCGCATCACGCTGACCGGTCAGCCGGAGCTTATCCCCAAACCCGTCGTGGTGCCGGCCGATCCCTCTTCTGCCGCCTTTCCGCTGGTCGCAGGCCTCTTGGTCAAAGGCTCGGACGTGATCCTCAACGGCGTGATGATGAATCCGCTGCGCACCGGACTTCTGACTACGCTTACGGAGATGGGCGCCAATATTGAGCGGCTCGCTATCCGCAACGAAGGCGGCGAGGATGTTGCCGATTTGCGGATTCGCGCCGGCGGCCTGCGTGCCGTCGAGGTCCCAGCGGAGCGTGCGCCGTCGATGATCGACGAATATCCGATCCTCGCGGTCGCCGCGGCTTTTGCCGAAGGCACCACCGTGATGCGCGGCTTAAAGGAGTTGCGGGTCAAGGAATCCGATCGCCTTGCCGCGACGGCGGCGTTGCTCCGGGTCAACGGTGTCGATGCCGAGATCGAAGGCGACGATCTGATCGTCCACGGCAAAAGCCAAGCGCAAGGCGGCGGAGTGGTCACGACGCATATGGATCACCGCATCGCCATGTCCGCCATCGTCCTCGGGCTTGCCAGCGATCGTCCGGTGCAAATCGACGATGGCACTTTCATTGCAACGAGCTTTCCCGGTTTTGTCGAACTGATGCGTGGGCTTGGGGCGGATTTGTCATGATTATCGCCATCGACGGACCCGCGGCCTCAGGCAAAGGCACGATCGCAAAGCAGATCGCGGCGGTGTACGGGCTGCATCATCTCGATACCGGGCTGCTCTATCGTGCGGTCGCGAAGGCGATGCTCGATGCCGGGCTGTCGCCCGATAATGCGGAGAAGGCGACGGAAGCCGCGATCCGGCTCGATCCCACCAAATTCGAAGACAATGCACTGAAGCTGCAGGCCATCACTGAGGCCGCGTCTGTCGTGGCGGCGATCCCGCAGGTGCGCCAAGCGCTGATCAATTACCAAAGAAGCTTTGCGACCAAGCCGCCCGGCGCCGTGCTCGACGGCCGCGACATCGGCACCGTCATTGCGCCGGGCGCCGACATCAAATTGTTCGTGATTGCGACGCCGGAAGTACGTGCCGCACGGCGGACGCGTGAATTGAAATTGCGCGGCGAAGAGACGAGCGAGCAGGAGGTCTTGGCCGATCTTCTCCGCCGTGACGAGCGGGATTCCCGCCGCACCGCAGCGCCGTTGTTGCAGGCGCCGGATGCGCATCTCCTCGACACCACGAATCTTGGCGTCGATGCTGCTTTCCGCGCCGCCGTCGCCATCATCGAAAAGGTCCGCGAGCGCAAACGCCGCTAAGCGGAAACAGCGAGGCGACGCTGATGAGCCAGCGTGACTATTACTATCCCAACACCGAACCGCTTGCCCCCGACGAGATGCGGATCATCGCGCTTGGGACCGGACGACCATTCATCCGCCGCGGCCAAGCCAATTGCTCCTGGCTGATTGAGCTCGGCAATGGCGACAAGTTCGTCATGGATTTCGGCTCGGGCTCGCAAGCCAATTTCACCGCGCTCGAAATCCCGCATCAGGACATCACCGCCTATTTTGCGACGCATCTGCACGCCGACCATGTTGGCGACTTCGCCCAAGTATGGATCGGAAGCTGGGCCGGTGGCCGGGTGAAGCCGCTGGTGATGTATGGGCCTTCGGGGCCGGAGCCGAGATACGGCACGCAGCATTTCGTGCACCATCAGATGGAGTCGCTCGCCTGGGATACCGACACGCGGCTCGGCCTTCTGCCGGATGCCGGTGCCGAGGTCGAAGTGCACGAGTTCGATTTTCGTCAGACCGGCGCGGTCTATGATCGCAACGGCGTTGTGATCAAAAGCTTCCCAGCCGTGCACATCTATGACGGGCCCGTGAGCTATCGTCTGGAATGGAATGGCCTGTGCTTCGTATTCTCAGGCGACACCACACCGAGCCGGTTCTTTGTCGACAACGCGCAAGGCGCCGATCTTCTGATCCACGAATGCTTCAATACCGTGAAGCAACTCGTCGAACGCTCCGGCTATCCGGAAAAAAGCGCCATCGGCATCGGCACCATGGCGCATACCGCGCCTGAGGAGTGCGGCAGGGTCCTGGATTTGGTGAAGCCGCGGCAGGCTGTCGTTTTTCATTTCTTCAACGACTTCGATACTGCGCCTGACATCGAGCGCGATATCCGCAAGCACTATCAAGGACCACTTGCTTTGGCGCAGGACCTGATGGTGTTTAATGTAACGCGTGAAGCGATACGCACCCGGCTCGCGATCACGCCGATGCTGGTCTGGCCGAACAAGGAACGCCACGATGGTTTTCGCGCCGCCTCGCGCAAACAACGGCCGACCATGTCACGCTGGCTCGCCGACAAGCAGTTGTTTCCGAAATTCTAGCGAGAGTTCGCATGCCTCCGATGACCCGTCGCTCGGCTCTAGCACTTGCCGGTCTCGCGCCGTTCATTCCCCTGCGCGCCACTGCCGGCAAATATCCGGACCGGCCGATCCGGGTGATCAGTCCTTATGCCGCCGGCGGCGTCGGGCAGGCCATTGTCGATCTGCTCGGCGTCAGCATGGAGCCGAAGCTCGGCCAGAAGTTCGTTTTTGAAGCGAAACCAGGTGCTGCCGGTAATGTCGGCACCGAGGAGGTCGCGCGTGCTGCGCCCGATGGTGAAACTATCGTGATCGGCGCCACCAATAATTTTGTCATCAATCAGTTCGTGATGAAAATGACATTCGATCCGCTCACGGCTTTGGCGCCGATCGCGAAGGCTGCTGAAGTGCCGCTGGTGTTGTTTTCGAATCCGTCGGTGCCGGCGCGTACGCTCCCGGAATTCATTGCTTACGCCAAAGCCAATCCTGGCAAGACCAATTACGGCGTGCCGAGCCTCGGTACGGTCAATCATCTGCTGATGGAACGGCTCAAGCAGGTCACCGGCACGGACATCACGCCTGTTCCCTATCGCGGCTCGCCGCCTGCCGTGTTGGCTCTGCTGAAAAACGAGATTCAGATTTTTCCGATCGGCCTTGCCGCCGTGGGGACGAGCGTCGCGGACGGCAAATTGACGGCGCTTGCCGTCGCGACCGAACAGCGCGTGCCGATGCTGCCGGATGTGCCGACCATCGCTGAATCCGGCTTTCCCGGCTTTGTCGCGTCCAACTGGTTTGGGATCGCGGCTCCAGCCCGCACACCCGACGACATCTTGGATACGTTGGCCCAGGCGATCGCTGAGGCGCAAAACACCGATTTGGTGAAGGAACGGTTCAAGACACTTGGCATGCTGGTGCCGGCCCTGTCGCGCCGCGACTTCGCAGCAAGCCTTACGCAAGAAGCCGTTTTCTGGCGCGAAACCGCCGAACGCGGGAAAATCACGGTCGAGTAAACGCCGGTGACAGGCCCGGAAATGGCACATCCGGCCTTGCTCACATCGGTCTGACCGGCTATATCCGCGTCCGTTCCGGGTCGCCGTCGATAGTATCGAGGCCGTTCGAGCGGGCCGAAAGCGTCGCTAACAGCGCTTTCGTCATTGGAGGTCAGCCCGCCCACCGTTTCGTTTCGCGGCACCGAACACGCTCTTTAAAGTCTTCGGGGCTCGCGCTCCGAGCTGGGCTTTACCCGGAACACGAGCTTCTTTCCGAATGTATGGCTTTGGCCCCAACCGCCGGCGATGACTGGCGGCCGCCGCATATTCGGGATCGATTCAACCGCGGGGCTTGGAGTTTTTATGGTTCAGGCTGCTATGTCCGCGCCGACGCGCGAAGATTTCGCCAAGCTGATCGATGAATCGTTCAGCGACGGTCATCTGCAAGAGGGCTCTGTCGTCAAAGGCACTGTGGTCGCGATCGAACGCGATATGGCCGTGATCGATGTGGGCCTCAAGACCGAAGGCCGCGTCGCCCTGCGTGAATTTAGCGGTCCCGGCCGCGGTTCCGAGATGAAGGTCGGCGACACCGTCGAGGTCTATCTCGAACGGGTCGAAAATGCGCTCGGCGAAGCCGTGCTGTCGCGCGACAAAGCGCGCCGCGAAGAGAGCTGGGGCAAGCTGGAAAAGGCGTTCCAGAACAACGAAAAGGTTCAGGGCGTCATCTTCAATCAGGTCAAAGGCGGCTTCACCGTCGATCTCGACGGCGCCGTAGCCTTCCTGCCACGCTCACAGGTCGACATCCGGCCGATCCGCGATGTCTCGCCGCTGATGAACAATCAGCAGCCGTTCCAGATCCTGAAAATGGATCGCCGCCGCGGCAATATCGTCGTGTCCCGCCGCACCGTGCTGGAAGAGACCCGCGCCGAACAGCGCCAGGAACTGGTGCAGAACCTCGAAGAAGGTCAGGTCATCGACGGCGTCGTCAAGAATATCACCGACTACGGCGCCTTCGTCGATCTCGGCGGCATCGATGGTCTCCTTCACGTCACCGATATCGCCTGGCGGCGCGTCAATCATCCGTCGGAGGTTCTCAATATCGGCCAGCAGGTGAAGGTCAAGATCATCAAGATCAATCACGAGACCCACCGCATCTCGCTCGGCATGAAGCAATTGCTCGACGATCCGTGGCAGGGCATCGAGGCGAAGTATCCGGTCGGCGCCCGCTTCAAGGGCCGCGTCACCAACATCACCGACTATGGCGCTTTCGTCGAACTGGAGCCGGGCATTGAAGGCCTGATCCATGTTTCGGAAATGTCCTGGACCAAGAAGAACGTTCATCCCGGCAAGATCGTCTCGACCTCGCAGGAAGTCGAAGTGCAGATCCTCGAAGTCGATCCGGTCAAGCGCCGCATTTCGCTTGGCCTCAAGCAGACCATGCGCAATCCGTGGGAAGTCTTCGTCGAGAAGCATCCGCCCGGCTCAACGGTGGAGGGCGAAGTCAAGAACAAGACCGAGTTCGGTCTGTTCCTTGGCCTCGACGGCGAAGTGGACGGCATGGTCCATCTCTCCGACCTCGACTGGAAGCGTCCGGGCGAGCAGGTGATCGAGGAGTACAAAAAGGGCGACATGGTCAAGGCGCAGGTGCTCGACGTCGACGTCGAGAAGGAGCGCATCTCCTTGGGCATCAAGCAACTCGCGGGCGATCCGATGGAGTCGGCCGGCGAACTCAAAAAGAATTCGGTCGTGACCTGCGAAGTGACCGAGGTCAAGGAAGGCGGTCTCGAGGTCAAGCTCGTCGGGACCGAGTTCACCGCCTTCATCAAGCGTGCCGATCTGGCGCGTGAGCGCGGCGACCAGCGGCCCGATCGCTTTGCTGTGGGCCAGAAAGTGGATGCTCGCGTCACCGCCTTTGACCGCAAGACCCACAAGGTTTCCGTCTCCATCAAGGCGCTCGAAGTCGCCGAGGAGAAGGAAGCGCTGGCGCAATACGGCTCCGCCGATTCCGGGGCCTCGCTTGGCGATATTCTGGGTGCTGCGCTCAAGCAGCGCGAGGACAAGCCCGAGACCGAAAAGGCCGAGGAATAGGCCACTAATCGGCCACCTTCAGGCTTAAAAACCAAACCCCCGGGCTTGACCCGGGGGTTTTTCATTGTGACATGAGCGTGCCATAAGCGTTCAGTCGTCGTTCCAAGGAGCGAGAGCCATGTCGCTCGAAGCCGATGCCATCGTCGATCGCCGCCGCATGCGGCGCAAACTCACCTTCTGGCGCACGAGCGCTGTGCTCGTCGTTCTGCTCGCGCTGATCGGTCTCGCCATCGCGCTGGTGCCCGGCCGGCTGCTGCCGGATCACGACTACATTGCCCGAATTAGAATTCAGGGCCTTATCCGCGGCAACCAGGATCGCGTCGAGGCACTCGAACGGCTGGCCAAGTCGCGCGCCAAAGCCGTGATCGTGCATGTCGACAGCCCGGGCGGCACCACCGCCGGCTCGCAACAGCTTTACGACAGCTTGCGTGCCTTGCAGGCCAAGAAGCCGAT
>DATBAD010000019.1:0-346725 GCA_036271715.1 Xanthobacteraceae bacterium | reverse complement strand
CGAGTTACAAAAAGCCGCGCACCGTTGAGTTCGTGGAGGCGTTGCCGCGCCTTTTCAACGGCAAGATCGACAAGAAAGCGCTGCGGGCGCCATTCTGGGAAACGCACGGGCGTCAGGTGTCGTGAGATGTTTGGCTGCCTGATGCCGGCGTCGGCTCGGTTTGTTGGAATCCGAGCCAACGTCAATGGACAATTTTGCAACGAGGATGGCTTCCATGACCTATCAAACCCTGCTGCTGGACAAGGCCGACCGTGTCGCCACCATCACACTGAACAGGCCCAAAAAGCGCAATGCGATGAACCCGGCGATGCACGAAGAGATGGCGCACGTCTTGGAGGCCTTGCGCTACGACAGTGAGGTGAAGGTCGTGGTGATTACCGGTGCAGGAAACTCCTTCTGCGCGGGAATGGACTTGAAGGAATTCTTCACCGATCTCAAGGAAACGCCCGACGAATATGACCGCATCACGCGGATCGCGGTCGAATGGCGTGGCCGCACGCTGCGCTATTATCCGAAGCCGACCATCGCCATGATCAACGGATATTGTTTTGGCGGCGCGTTCTCGATCGTCGAAGGCTGTGATCTCGCAATAGCGGCGGAAGAAGCGACGTTCGGGCTGTCGGAAATCAATTTCAAGCTTTTCCCCGGCGGCTCGGTCAGCAAGTCACTGGCGAACTTGATGCGGCCGCGTGACGCGCTCTGGTACGGCATGACCGGAGAACCGTTTAACGGCGTGGTTGCCGCTCAAATCGGCTTCGTCAATAAGGCTGTGCCGCTGGCGAGACTTCATGAAGAGGCGCGTAAAGTTGCGCTAACGATCGCGCAAAAAGACCCGTGGGCGCTGAAGGCAACGAAGGACGGCTATCACCATTCGCTCGGTATGGGCTGGGACGCCGCCATCGACTATGCCAGCGCCAAGGAAATGGAGCTCGTGCTTCGCCAGGGCGACGCGTTCCGAAAAGAAGGCATCGGCGACTTCTTGAAAGGAAATTATCGGCCCGGTCTGGAAAGCCACGGCGCCGCGCGATAAATCGAAGCGCCCAAAGGATTATCCGTGTTCTTTCACGAGATGACAGTCGGGAGCGAATTCATCGGCTTCGGTCGCACTTTGACCGAAGCCGATCTATCCATCGCCTGCATGGTCAGCGGCGATTGGCATCCCATCCATTCCGACGAAAACTATGCCAAAGAACACGGCCTTCCGGGCCGGCTATTCCAGGGCTCTTTCGGCATTTTCATCGCGACCGGAATGGCGACCAAACTGCCGCACTTTAGCGACGACATCGTCGGTGCGACCGGCATCCGCGAATGGGCCTATCGCGCGCCCCTATTTGTCGGGGATACTGTGCGCGTACGATCCGTCATTCTAAGCAAGCGTATAACGTCCGACAGCAAACGCGCGGTCATCGAGCGTACGCTGTCACTGATCAACCAGAAACAAGCCGTCGTGCAAGAAGGCATCGCCGGCACTATGGTGCGGATCAAGAGTAGTTGACCGCAGAACAAAAAAAAGCCGAAAGAGCAAAACGGGAGGATATCATGAAACGGGGCTTTGCTTTTTTAGTCTTAGCGGCACTGACGCTGGTGCTACCAAACCTCGCCTACAGCCAGACAACAGACAAATCCTATCCGACCCGCCAAGTCCGCATCGTCGTCCCCTATCCGGCCGGCGGGCCTGCTGATTTGATCGCCCGAATACTGGCGCAGAAGCTTGGCGAGCGCCTCGGCAAATCTTTCTTCGTCGAGAACGTCAATGGCGCGAGCGGCGCCGTCGGCGCCGGGCAAGTGGCACAAGCCGCGCCCGACGGTTACACGCTGCTTGTCGTCACTAATGACTTCGCCGTCGCCTCAGTGACGAATACCAATCTGCCGTATGACCCAGTTAAGAACTTCACGCCGGTCTCTATCGTCGCCGCGTCACCCCAAGTCGTCGCAGCGAACCCTTCATTCCCGGGAAAGACGATGAAGGAACTTATCAGCGTCGTCAGCACCGCACCGGAGAAATACAGCTACGCCTCACTCGGTATCGGTTTCGGCCAACTCTCCGCTGAACGGCTTTTCAAGCTTGGCCTCAAGCTCGACAAGCTCGTTCGCGTTCCCTTCAACGGCGCAGCCCCGGCAGTTAACTCCACGCTTGCCGGCGACACACAGATCATGTTCCTCGGCCTGCCGCCAGTCGCGCCGCATCTGCAGTCCGAAAAGCTTCGCGCCATCGCAGTCACAAGCCACGCACGAGCGTCGCAGTTTCCGAACGTACCGACCTTGGACGAAGCCGGAATTCCCAATCAGGAATCCGAATTGCAAATCGGCATGGTCGCACCGACCGGAACGCCGCCGAACGTCATTGCGACGCTGCATGACGAAATCGCCCAGATCGTGCGCTTGCCCGACATCAAATCCACCCTGGATACCGTGAGCTTTCACGGCGTCGCGAGTTCGCCGGCTGAGTTCGCCGCGCAGATCAAGGACGACATCGCGGTCTGGGGCAAGGTCATGAAAGACGCCGGCATTCCCGTCAATTGATCACTTTCGCTGATCGAAAGCTGACGATCATGAAGATGCGATCTGTGTTCTTGCTGGCAGGTTGGCTGACCGGCCTGGCATTGGCTCCCATGTCGGCTCGGGCGGAGGACTGGCCGTCACGGCCCATCCAGATGATCGTGCCATTCGGCGCCGGCGGAGCCGCAGACATCATCGCGCGTCTCGTCGGCGACAAGCTCGCGACGGCGCTTGGCCAGCCGGTCGTGACCGAAGACAAACCAGGCGCCGGTGGCAATGTCGGCGCCGCCACCGTCGCACGGGCCAATCCTGATGGCTATACGCTGCTCATGAGCGGAAGCCCGACGCATTCCGTCGGACCTTATCTCTATAAGAATCTCAGCTACGATCCGATGCGCGACGTGCCGCCCGTCGCGATGATCGCAATTGCGCCGAACATGCTGGTGGTCAACAGTGCGCTTCCGGTCAAATCGGTAGCCGATCTCGTGGCGCTGGCGCGTGCGAAACCGCACACGGTGACTTACTCGTCTGCCGGCGTCGGAACATCAGGCTATTTGGCGGCAGAACTCCTTAGGACCAAAGCCGATCTCGATATTTCACATGTTCCCTATAAGAGCGGACCCGAGGCGGTGACCGGTGTCCTCTCCGGCAATGTCACCTTCATGTTCTTTACGGTGCCGTCGTTACTGCCGCAGATCGAGGCCGGCCAGTTGCGCGCGTTGGCGATCGCCAGTGCAGAACGCAGCCCGCTGGTCCCAAACGTGCCGACCATCGCCGAAGCCGGCTACCCGGGGTTCGATGTGATCGCGTGGTACGCCTTGTTCGCACCGCGTGGAACGCCGCCAGCCGTGGTCGATCGGTTGAGCAAGGAGATCGAGAAGATCCTGCAACGCGACGACGTCCGTACTGAACTGGCCAAACTCGGGGCCGAGCCGCATTATCTGTCGCCGCAAGGCTTGACCGAGTACATCGCTGCGGAATCGCCGAAATGGGGTCCGCTCCTTAAAGACATCAAGGCCTCGGAAAACTAGAGCGCGCGCAAACATGACTGTGCGGCTCGCCGAATACCGTCTTTACACCTACCGCCTGCGCTATACGCGGCCGGTGCGCTGGAGCGACATCGTCGAAGATGCAGCCCCGTTCGTGCTACTGCGTTTGACAGCGGATAACGGCGCGGAAGGCGTTGCCGAGATCACGGTCAAGCCAACATGGTGCGGGGTAACTGCACGCAGCCTGATTGCAGCAGTCGAGGACATTTTCGTTCCACTTCTGAAGAAGTGTGACCTAAGCAGTCCGGAAAAAGTGCGCGAAGCACTCGATGCCGTGCCGGAAAACCACGCGGCCAAAACGCTCATCGACAACGCCTGCTGGGATCTCTACGCCGCACATAAAGGCCGCCCGCTGTGGCAGATCTGGAACGGCCGACCGCAGATCGAACTTTCCTGGGCCGTGACACGCCAAGCCCCACAGGCCATGGCAGCCGAGGCGGCGGACATGGTCGCTCGTTACGGTTTTCGCGCATTGAAAATCAAGGGCGGTCAGGGCTTCGACACAGACGTCGCGGGCATACGTGCAATTCGCGCTGCAGTCGGCGATAACATCCGTTTTTATGTCGATGCCAATGGTGCCTATCCAGTCGACAAAGCCGCGGACTATGCGCGCGCGATCGCCGATGCCGGCGTGATATTGCTGGAGGATCCCTGCCCGTTCACGCCTGATGCACGCTTTCGCAAGCTTCAGGAAGACAGCGCGTTGCCGATACTGGTCGATTTTGGCTGCACGTCGCTGCGCGACGCGCATCTCTTTCAGGAACAAGGGGCCCGGGCGCTAAGTATCAAACCAGGACGCTTTGGACTCTCGCATTCGCACGCCATGCTCAAACTGATGCAGCAAAATGGCGGCAACGCCGTTGTCGGTCTCATGGGCGAAAGCGCCCTCGGCACCCTCGCCGGTTTGCAGTTTGCCGCTGCCGTCGACAAGCCCCTGCTTCCGGCGGAACTGACATGGTTCTTGGCCATGAAGGAGCAAATCATCAGCGAGGTGCCGGAGATTTCCAATGGCGTCCTCACCTTGACCGAAAAGCCTTCGCTTGCAGCGTTGATCGATTGGCAGGCTCTCACCGCTCTTTAGCGATTGCGCTTCTTGTATTTTACTTGGACCTGGCTTACGGCCCAGCAGCATAAGTTGCGGCATTGGGAATTTATGAATGTCACTCCGCACGGCGTCAACCAAAGCCAAATCGCTCAAGCCGGTCGCCAGCATCAGCGCGAAAGCACGATCGGTCGGGTCGGAAGCACGGCCGAGGCCTATTAGGCGGCGAAACGCGGCGGCTACCCGGCAGCGCATTCTTTCTGCTGCAATGAAGGAATTTGCCGCGAAGGGTCTCGATGCTGCGCGCATCGAGGATATAGCGGCCCTGGCCGGCGCCAATCGCCGCATGGCTTATTATTATTTCGATAGCAAAGAGGGGCTTTATCTCGCTGCCCTCGAAGAGAGTTATTTTCAGCTCGTCGACGTCGAAGAAGCGATTGACGTCGAGTCTTTATCGCCAATCGACGCGATCGAGGCCTTGGTCGCTGCAAAATTTGAACACTATGTGCGCTATCCGCACTACGTCGAATTCGTGAAGATGGAGAATCTCTATCGCGCGCGGCATTTGAAGACGTCCCGCCGCATCGGGCGTATGCGGGCGCCACTCATCTCCATCATCAAACGGGTCTTGCAGCGTGGCCAAGAACTCGGCGTACTCCGCAACGGCGTCGACCCACTCGACCTTTATCTTTCGATCTGCGCGCTTGGTTTTTTCGTTTTCTCCAACCGGCACACGCTGGACGTCATCTTCGACACCGACGTGACCAGCGAGAAAGCGCTCGATCGCCGGCGCGACATGATTGTCGACATGATCAAGGCCTATCTCGCGCCGAAGGCTGCCTGCTGACCAAAGCCCCGCGGTTGCTTGACTTCGGCGCGGCCAGCGCCTTTAACTCACGCACGAGTTAATTAATAAAAACGAAGCTAGGGAGTGACCCGACCGTGAAAGTCCTGATCACCGGAGGCATGGGCGTTATCGGCGCGGAAACGAGCCGCAAATTCGTCCGTGAGGGTCATCGGCCTGTCGTCTTCGCACGTCACCGCGAGGACCGTTTGATCGGCGACATTTCTGACCGCATCGATTTTGAGGCCGGCGACATTCTCGACATGCCGCGGCTGCTCGGCGTGATCAAGCAGCACAAGGTCACGCATGTCGTCCATGCCGCGGCTTTTGTCGGCGCGGTGTCTGCGGCCAATCCCGCGCTGAGCATCCAGGTCAATGTCGGCGGCACGGTCAATGTTCTCGAGGCCGCACGCCTCTTCGACATCAAGCGCGTCGTCTTCACGAGCGCCAAGGGCATCTATGGCCCAGTCCTCGGCGAATACGGCCCTCCTCACTACAAGCCGATGCCCGAAGACCTGCCGAAGAACCCGCAGCGGATTTATGACAGCGCCAAGCTGATGGCCGAGCAGACGGTGCTCTACTACGCTGATAATTTTGGGCTCGATTGCGCGATCCTAAGATTCGCGACCACCTACGGGCCCGGCAAGACGGCGCGCCACGGCAAAATGGGCGTGACCAGCCAAATTGTCGAAAACCCTTTCCACAATATCCCGTTCAAGCACCCTTACGGCGCCGCCGCCAAGGACGACTTTATCTATAATAAAGACTCGGCACTCGGGATCTATCTCGCGGCTATTGCCGATAAAGTGCCAAGCCGCGTCTATAATATCGGCAGCGGTGAAGGCGTCGGCCTCAACGACATTGCCGCCGTCGTGAGGAAGCAAATCCCCAACGCGCAAATCGAAATCGGCCCGGGCGACAATTTCCTCGGCATGCCTTACCCGCCGCACGGCGTGTATGACGTCACACGCGCTCGGAACGAACTCGGCTTCAAACCTGAATACGACATCGAGCGCGCGGTAACAGATTATTTGGTGAGCCTTGAGCGCATGCGCGCGCAAGGCATTTGACGTTACGATTTTCTCAAAGGCCGTAGGTCAACGAAAGAAAACTCTAAAACGTAACGGCGAGGGATAAAGATGCGTGAGAAACTAGAGCTGCTGAGGCTTTCGCTCGCCGAGCGTGACCGCCGCTGGGCAGTGACGCGGAAGGAAATGGAAGCGCGCGGCCTTGATTGTTTGGTGCTGTGGGGTTGGCCCGCTGTGTGGGACTTCTGCACGGCGAACGCGCGCTATCTGTCGCCTATCGGCGGCAATGCCGAATTCAACGTATTGGTCTTTCCGCTCAAAGGCGACCCCACCTCATTCGTGATGATGCCAACCTTCATCGACGGCTGGCGCGCAGCCCAAGACTGGGTCTCCGACGTTCGGCCGCGCCGCGGCACTTGGGCGGACACAGTCGTCGATCGACTCAAGGAACTTGGCCTCACCAAAGGTCTTATCGGCATTGATGGTCTCGCAGGTCCGCTCGATCCGGATGGCTGGCTGCCGCATAGCGTCTACACGCGTCTGCAGGAACTCTTGCCGCAAGCCGAACTGATCAATCTCGACGATATGATGGAGATGCTGCGCACCGTGAAAAGCGAAGAGGAGCTGCAGCTCCTCGCACGCGCGGCGAAACTCGGCGACATGATGTTAGGAACTTGTCGCGATATTGCGCGGCCGGGTGTGAAAGAATCCAAAGTCTATGGCGGCATGATGGAAGCGATGCTCGCCAATGGTGGCGAGGAACCGACCCTGTTCCTTTGGGCTTGTGACGCGCTGCCTTATCCACACCCGTTCCGACTGCCGACAACGCGGCCGATGGAGCGCGGCGATCTCATCATCTGCGAAATTCATCCAAAAATTGCCGGCTACTACACTCATGTTGAGCGGACTTTTAGCTTGGGCGCGCCCCAGCCTGAGCAGCAGCGCATCTATGATGGCTGCTTCTCGGCCTATGAGGAAGGCATGAAGCATTTCGGCCCCGGCCGGCCAATCTCGGTCGCCATGAATCGCGTGCGTGATGTTATCCACGAGCAGGGTTTCGGTATGTGCGAGACCGGCATTCACGGTCATGGCCTCGCCTCTCTCGAATATCCGCGCTATCGCCACCATGCGCTCAAGGCCGATCAAGCCGCGCTGCAGAAGCTTGGCGATGCTTTCAAGCCTGGAATGGTCTTCGCCTTCAATATCGATCTGTTCGATCCGAAATTCCACGACGGGAAAACCGGCTGCGTGTTTGCCGAAACGGTGGTCATCACCGAGACCGGCGCTCAACGTATGCACGATTACCCGACCAATTTCCAAATCATCCCGGTGTAATACATGAGTGAGACAAAACCCGATTATCCTGCGATCCGTCGCATCGTCACCGGCCATGTCGGCGACATCGCGAAAGTATTGATCGACTCGCCTGCCTCCAACGCCAAATACCCGTCGCCGGGCACGGTTTCGACGCTGATCTGGACGACCGATAGCGCGCCGGCCCAGATCCCAGCCGGTGCTGATGCCGAGGACATGGGCGCACGCATTCTCGGCACGGCGCCTCCGGCGCAAGGCTCGCGTTTTGCGGTGATCGACTTCCCGCCTGGCAATAAGCCGCATATGCACCGCACGGAAACAGTCGATTATGTCATCGTTCTCGAAGGCGAAATCGAGATGGACATGGATGACTCGACTGTGAAATTGAAGGCCGGCGACATCATGGTGCAACGCGGCACCAATCACGCTTGGGCCAATCGCAGTGAAAAGCGGGCCCGCGTTGCCTTTGTACTTATCGACGCCAATCCGCTCGGAATCGGCAAGCCGGTGCTTGGTTCGGCGAACGCCCGATAAGAAAGATGCTCGAATTCCGCAACGTCAGCTTTGCCTTTCCCGGCCGGCGCGACATCGTCGAGGTTTTGCACGACGTGTCGTTCTCCTGTCGCGAAGACGAGATCGTTGCTGTCATCGGGCCGAGCGGTTGCGGTAAATCGACACTGCTTAGCCTCGCAACAAGTTTGCGCACACCGACTGCGGGCCAAGTGCTGATCGACGGCAAACCGGTAAAAGGCGTGTCCCCTCACCTCGGCATGCTGTTCCAGCAAACAACATTGCTGCCATGGCGGTCGGTCGTGGAAAATGTCGAGTTAGGCCTGGAAGTTCGCGGCGAACCAAGAAAGGCGCGACGGCAGCGCGCTTTGACGCTGATGGCGCAATATGGTCTGGCGGGATTTGAGCGCAAATATCCGCATGCTTTGTCCGGCGGAATGCAAAAGCGCGCAGCGCTGGCGCAGACTTTGGCGATCGAGCCCAAAGTGCTGCTACTCGATGAGCCGTTTGCCGCGCTCGACGCTCAGACGCGGCTCGTCATCCAAAATGACGTGGTCAAGATCTGTCGCGCCAGCCGCCGCTCCATGGTGATCGTTACTCACGACATCTCGGAAGCGCTGGCCATGGCCGACCGCATCGTCGTACTCAGCCGGCGTCCGGCAACGGTAAAGGAAATTTACGAAGTGCCATTCAGCCGCGAGGCGAAGAGTGTCGCCGACGCGCCGACCATGCCCGGCTTTGCTGATTACTATCATCGCATCTGGCAAGCGCTCGATATCAGCATCAGCGGTATGGGAGCGGCGGCATGAGCGAGACCATGCGTCATCGCTTGCTGGTCAATATCGGACGTCTTGCCGTGCTGGCGGTGATCCTTGTCGGCACGGAAATCGGCGTTCGTTCCGGCTTCATGAATCGGCTGTTTTTCTCGAGCCCTAGCGAGGTCTACGACGCGCTACTGGCGCAATGGGCCGGCGGCTCCTTTCTACCAGACCTCGGTATCACCGTGTTTGAGACGCTGCTTGGGCTAACCGCCGGCTCGCTCGCCGGGCTGATCGTCGGCGTTGTGTTGCCGCAGCAGCGTATTCTTTCGAATATTTTTGAACCCTTTTTGATGGTGCTCAATGGCATTCCCGTAATCGTCATTGCGCCGTTGTTCATCCTCTGGCTGGGTCTTGGTCTGCCGTCGAAGATCGGCATCAGCATCTACATCGTCTTTTTCGCGATGTTTATTCCGGTCTACACCGCGTCGCTGCGTCTCGACAGGACTCTGGTCGACGCCTTACGGGTGATGGGCGCCAGCCGCAGTCAGATCTTCTGGAAAGTGATCGTTCCGTCGTCGTTGCCCAGCGTTTATACCGGTCTCAAGATCGGTTCAGGCTTAGCACTGATTGGCGCGGTGATCGGCGAGTTCGTCGCCTCTCGCGCGGGCCTCGGCCATATGATCCTTTACGCGTCTGGCACGCTGGATACGCCTGCACTTTATCTCGGCATTATCACGATCGCTATTTTCGCGGCATGCCTGAGCTTTGCCATCGATGCGCTGGGGCCGGTGCTGGTGCCGTACAAATTCTCGGACGAAAAGTAGCAACGGGCGTGCCTACAAGGTCACACAATCGGAGGAAATCAGCATGAAAAACTTGCTCAAGATCACGGCCGTGGCCTTGTGTCTCGCCGCGGCCGCACCTCAGTTTGTCAAAGCCGAGACGGTGAAGATAGCGCTCCCCGTCGCCTCCCTTGAATCGCTGCCGATCTATATCGCCGAGGAGAACGGCTACTTCAAAAAACACGGCATCGATATCGAAGTTATCACTAGCCGTGGCGGTGGTGAGGCGATGAAGGCTTACATCGCCGGCGAGATTAATATCGTCGCCACCGGCTTCCCGGAAGTCGGACTGATGCGCGCTAAGGGCGTCGATGTTGCGCTGTTCTTCGCCCAGACATCACGCGTTCCGTTCGGCATGATCGCCCGCAAAGACGCCGGCGTAAAAACGGTTGCCGACCTCAAAGGTAAGACCGTCGCCGTCACAAGCCCCGGTTCATTGACCTCCAATCTTGCACGCTATTTCGTCAAGCAGGCGGGATTGGACCCCGACAAGGACGTCACCTTCATCTCAGTCGGCGGCGGCGGTGAATTGTTGGGCGCGCTCACGACCAAGCAGGCAGACGCTGCGATGCTGTTCGAACCCTTCGTCACGATTGGCATTCGGCAAGGACTCGCCGACATGCTGGTCGATGTGCCGGCGAAGCTTGATGCATTCTCGTCGTCGCCACTTTCCGCCAGCGCCGCCTTCGTCCAGAAATCGCCGAAGGACGCGCAGGCTGTCTACGATGCGCTGGTCGAGGGTCTGACCTTCCTGCACAGCGACAAGGCCGGAACGCTGGCGATCGCCAAAAAGAAATTCCCCAGCGCCAACGATCAGGTTCTCGAAGCCGCGTTCACGCGAATGGAGCCGTATTATTCCAAGGACGGTCGCTTTACCCGCGCAAACGTCGAGCAGACGCAAAAGATTTCCGTCGACATGAAAATCATGCCGCAGACTTATTCTTATGAGGACGTGGTCGCACCGCTCGCGCGGGAAACCAAATAAAGCGAGTCACGGGCGCTTTTGCTACTTGGCGGTGAGTAGGCAGCCCTGCAGGAATCCAATCACCTGAGGTGAAGCCTGAGCGTCGGCAGCAGCATTCGCAGGCAGCGCTTTGCGATGCATGAAGCCATGCTCGGCTTGCGGATAATAGTGCCACACCGTCGGTGCGGAGCGTCCGGTCAACGTCTCCTTGAGAGCGGCATAGGTCGGCGGCTGAGCCACGTGATCGTGGCCAGGCTGCAGCACAAGCACCGGACAGGGCACGGCAGCAGCACTCGCGAGAGCGTCTTCCTCCTGGTGTGCGAGCCGCGGAGCGTCGATTGAAGGATAGGCTGCGGCACAGGCGGCCATCCGGCGGTCGCGCGCGGAGACCATTAAGGCGTAACGACCGCCAATGCAGAAACCGATGACGCCAACCGATTCAAGTTTCAAATCCTGAAACATATAGTCGATCCAAGCTTTCGCGTTGGCGTGCATCTTGGCGTCGCTCACGCCGACCATGCGGCGCTTGGCTTCCTCAGGATCCTCAGCCGCCGGCAGTCCTTCGTAGTGATCGCACGCCGCCGCGACGAGACCAGCGCTGGCAAGCGTATTGGCATAGTCCCGCATGAAAGCGTTGATGCCGAAAATGGTCGGTAGCATGAGCACGCCTGCGTTGGTCGCGACATCCGGCTGCGCCAGAAATCCGAAGAAGCCCGATTCTTTAATATCACTCGACCTCGGCATGCCATCTCCCACGAAGGTGCCATCCGTTGAACGGATTCCCGTAGCTGGATCGCATTTGATAAGGAAATGCCAAAACAGGCAACTCGATAGGAATTACGGATTCCTAGCGACTCACCGAACGACCTTGGCTCGGCCGGTTACGCAATCGGCGGCAACGAGGTTTCCCCAGACAGGAAAATTCTCACGCACACCGCCTATCGTCAGTGGCTTTTTGCAACAATAGAAAAACCCAACTCTTCGAGTCTTCTGTTCGTATCGGCACCGCCGCTAAATATGCGGTGGCGGCGTTCACCTGTTGCGATATCGGCTGCAGTCGTCAGCACGAGTTTTGGTGGAAGCAACGAGCCATTTCTGGGATCGACTACGAGATAGAGCTTGGGACGAGAAGCAGCAGGCCACTGTAAGGGATCAGGACCCACATATGTCATGGCATCGAGGACGTGCTCTCTCGTGATCGGGCTTGGCTTGGGCATCTCACTCTACCTCGAATTTCATTTTTTCGGAGCGTAAGCGCGAAGGTGCGTGCGGCTTCATGGCGTGCACGCCTCGAAAACTCCCGACGCGACGTCGAAGTTGGTAATGCGCATCACCAGCGAATCGTCCGGGTAGCAAGAATCGACGGTTCGAGGATTGGCCTGCGAGTCATTGGCCTTCAGGACGACGACACGCACCAAGCTGTTGCAGTGGATGATCGCCCATTCGAGATGAGCTCTCCATTGGTTGCTTACTTTTTGTGATTTGCCTTTGAGTGCCGGCCCGAATCGAGAGCGATAAGTTGCGCCGCTTCCACGATGGACGATCTCATCCTCCCACATTGCGACCACGACGGTTTGTCCGTCGCCGCTAATCGCGGAGCCGCCAAAATGCCGAAGCGATCGCGCGGCGCCGAAATGCGCGAAACAAGTCGAAAGTGTCCAAACCCTTTTCATATCGCCGTCGCCCGAACGCGCCCTTAGATCGGAAGACAAGTCGTCCTGCCGATGTCGACCGATTGGCCCTCGGGCCGACGTCAGCGGAAAATGTTCGGGGGATATTATTGCATACAATCTTATTTTTAGGCATGCATACATGTTGATTAAGAATGCACAATTACTGTGCAGAATTCTTTTGCCTTCCGTGCTATCCCGAAGGTCATGAATAACGATCCATCCGAAGGGTCCACCCGCTCTGATCGGCTCGCTGAACAGATCGCGGCATCGGTTCTATCGGGCGAGTTCCGTCCAGGTTTTCGGCTGGATGAAAAGACGCTGGCGGAGCGGTACGCCGTTTCGCGAACTCCCGTCCGCGAGGCACTCCGCCAACTGGCCTCCACCGGCTTGATCGATATCAAGCCCCGGCGCGGCGCGACCGTGGTTCGAACCACATCAGCCCAACTGGAAACGCTGTTCGGCGCCATGGCCGAGATCGAAGCAACCTGCGCGCGCCTGTCTGCAATAACGATGACTCCGCTAGAACGACGGCGGCTCGCTAGCTTTCAAGAGTCTATGCAAACGTTTGTGCTGGAAAACGACCCCGAAGGTTTTGCCGCCACCAACCTTACTTTACACACGCAAATTTACACTGGCGCGCATAACAGCGTTCTTGCTGATTTCGCCACCGGTCTGCGAAGACGACTGGCTCCCTTTCGCCGCGCGCAATTTCATACGGAAGGACGCCTGCCCCGATCGCACGAGGAGCACAGAAGAGTTATCGACGCAATTTTAGCGGGCGATGCTGCAGAGGCCCACGCCGCAATGTTCCATCATATGAGTCTGGTCGAAGAGTCTTTCGAGCGCTTGGCAGAACGAATTTAATTATTGGCTTCGTTCGGCCTCTGCCGCGTCCGCTGCTAGATTAGACGGCGCTTCTACGTTAGTCTTTTCCCTTACGCTTGGACCGGCGGACTCGGGGAAAATAAAATGCGTGTCAAATTTCTTTTAGTCTTCATCGCTCTGCTTGCCCACTTCGATGCCGCAACCGCAGGTGAAGTGACGCTTCGCGCGATATCCGCATTCAACGAAAAGACGACTTATTCCAGCGGAATCGAACGCTTTATCGATCGGGTGAACGCAGCCGGCAAAGGCGCTGTCCAGATCAACTATATCGGCGGCCCAAAGGCGATGCCGCCGTTCGAAATCGGCAATGCATTGAAGAACGGCGTCGTCGATATCGCGAACACGACGGGCGCCTTCTACACAAATCTGATGCCAGAAGCCGACGCCTGGAAACTCACGCAACGTCCGATGGCGGAATTACGCAAGAACGGCGGCTTCGATTTGATGGCCAAGCTCTATGAGCAGAAAATGAACGCCATCATGCTCGCTCGCGTTGTCGACAACAATCCGTTCCATCTTTATCTCAACAAGCGAATCACCGGCCCTGATCTTACGGGCCTGAAGCTGCGCATCACTCCTGTCTATCGCGACTTTTTTCAGACGCTCGGCGCCACGGTCGTCCAGACCGCACCGGGCGAAGTCTACACGGCGCTCGATCGCGGAGTGGTCGACGGATACGGCTGGCCGATCACGGGCGTCTTTGATCTTGGCTGGAATGAAAAGACAAAATACCGCGTCGATCCCGGTTTCTATTCGGCGGAAGTATCGATTCTCGTCAACAAAGCCTCCTGGGATAAACTAGACGACGCACAAAAAGCCATTCTTACAAAAGCGGCCAACGAAGGTGAGGCCGAGGCGCCGTCTGAGTATCTCGCAGCCGACGCCAAGGATACCGAACGTCAGGCAGCTGCAGGTATAGAAACGATCACTTTTGATCCAGTCGTCGCAAAGGACTATCTCAAAAAGGCATATGACGCCGGCTGGGCTGGCGAAATTCATCAAAGCCCTGAAAACGGCCCGAAGCTACGCGAGCTTTTTTCGAAGCCCGAATAATCGGCCAACATGAAAACGGTGTCGAAGCTCTATGACGGCTTGCTCGAGAAGCTATTCTTCGGGGCGTGCGGCGTTCTTTTTCTTATGATGCTGATGATATGCGCCGACGTCTTCTTGAGAAACGTTCCGGTAGTGCTTTCTTTGCACGGCCTGTCATGGGCGGACGAGATTTCCGAATACATGCTCTATCTCATCACAATGCTCGCCGCGCCTTGGCTGCTTCGGCAGGGGCGGCACATTCGTATTGATATTTTGCTGCGTGCATTGCCCGCTAAGGCTGGTTGGTATTGCGAGTGGCTTGCCGATGGTGTGGCTTTTGCCTGTTGCGTGATTATGGTCATTTACGGAGCGGAGGCGACCTATACGAGCTATTCCTCGGGCATGCTGACAATACAGACGCTCGTCACCCCTGAATGGTGGTCGCTCGCGCCGCTGCCGCTGGCATTTCTGCTCCTCGCCATCGAAGTCCTATTTCGGATGCAACGCCTTGGGGAAGGTCCGCAAGCGCCCCGTGACGACGCCATGTCGACGCCATAGCCGCGATGTCGTGGCAAGCAGCATCCTGGTTGTTGCTCGGCGGATCGACCGTCCTGCTGTTCCTTGGTCTCCCCGTCGCATTCAGCTTCTTATGCATCAACATAATCGGCGCGGTCTTGTTTCTGGGTGGAGAGCCCGGGCTGGTGCAGCTCGCACGAAACAGCGTCGATTCAGTCAGAAGCTTCTCGCTCACTCCCATTCCGATGTTCGTGCTGATGGGCGAGGTGATGTTTCACACCGGCCTCGCCGTGAAGGTCTTGGACGCCATCGAGCGGCTCATAACCAGGGTACCGGGTCGACTCGCTGTCATCGCTGTCGTCGCGGGGACCATCTTCTCGGCAATATCAGGCTCTACGATCGCGGTTACTGCAATGCTCGGCAGCCTTATGGTGCCATTGATGCTGGAGCGCGGCTACCATCCCGTGCTTGCAACAGGCCCCATCATCGCCGTTGGCGCGTTGGACATGTTGATGCCCGTCTCCGCGTTGGCGGTGCTGCTCGGAAGTCTTTCCGGTATTTCGATCACCAAGCTTCTGATGGGAGGATTTTCGCCTGGAATGATTTTGAAGGCCGTATTCGTGGTCTACATCATCGTCAGCGTGAAATTGAATCCGTCGCTTGCGCCGGCGGAGCAGTCGATCTCCTACCGCGCCTCGGAAAGAATCGGACCAATCGTAAAATATGTCATTCCTATCCTCTCGATCTTCGTGGTCGTCATAACCTCGATGAATGCGGGATGGGCCACCCCGACCGAGGCGGCAGCGGTTGGTGCATTTGCGACGATCGTCCTGGCAGTCGCTTACCGTGTGCTGACTTTGGAAATATTGTTTGCGTCACTCCGGGGCACGATCATGATCGCGGGAATGATCCTGTTCATTATCGTTGGCGCGACAACCTTCTCGCAGATACTGTCGTTTTCAGGAGCGAGTAACGGGATCGTCACCCTGATCACAGGGCATGGACTCTCTCAAAACGCGATCATCGCCGGAATGATGATCATTCTGATCTTCCTTGGCATTTTCGTCGATCAGGTGAGCATGATGCTGATCACCTTGCCGATCTTCATGCCCATCGTTCAACAACTTGGCATCGATCTCGTCTGGTTCGGCGTGATGTTCCTTATTTGCATGCAGCTCGGACTGCTGCTGCCACCACACGGCTTACTGCTGATCACGATGAAGGGCGTCGTGCCTCCGCAAGTGAAGATGAGTCACATTTTCCGTGCGGTCGTGCCGTTTATCATGCTGAGCATAGCGATGCTGGCGCTCGTGTTTTTCGTGCCGTCGGTCGCACTCTGGTTGCCGAACATGATTCGCTAAGCTAACCCTCAATAGACGTTGCAATACTAACGATGACGCCACGCGCGGCGCCTAGTGTTCATAGCCTGGTACAGGGAGCGAAATGGCGGACGCCAATCATTCGGATCGTGCGCGAATAATTCGCTTCTGGACGACCGCTCGCGGATTTTGGCGTGGCAAGTCCGCCATGATTGCATGGTCGTTGACCGTCGGCCTTGTGGTCATCGCCGTATTGCAACTCGCCGTGCAATATCGTCTCAATTATTGGAATCGCGATTTTTTCAATGCGCTCGCCCGACGCGATGGCGACACGCTGTCGCGCCAGGTCATACTGTTTGCGCCGCTTGCGATCATCAGTGTCGGACTATCCGTGATTTCGGTCTGGGCGCGTATGACCACGCAGCGCAAATGGCGGCAATGGATGGCTACCGATATTCTTGGCTACTGGTTTGCCGACGAAAGCTATCGCAAACTCGAAGGGGCGCCCGGCGAATACAAAAACGCGGAATACCGCATCTCTTACGACGTAAAAACAGCAAGCGATTCACCGATTGATTTGATGCTGGGCTTGGTCAATTCGGTGATGACTGCCGGCGTTTTCACGAGCGTACTCTGGTCGATCGGCGGCGGGCTAACGGTTACTGTCGGCGGCCTGATGGTGACTATTCCGGGATATCTCGTTGTTGGCGCGGTCATCTATGCAGTCGTCTTCACCGGCATCATGCTGCTGATCGGTCGTAACCTACCCTCCGTTATTCAGGCGCAGAGCCAGAGCGAGGCCGAATTTCTGGCGGCGGCCAATGAGGTCCGCGAGTCCGGCAATCACCCAGCGAGCGACCAGGATCTCAAACGCCAGAGTACCGTTTGGGCAGCACTGTCAGAAGTGTTGCTGCGCTGGCGTCAATTGCTGTGGCAGTTGATGGGCACGACCTTCGTCTCGCAGACGGACCTTTTGTTTGCGCCGGTCTTCGGCTGGTTTCTGTGCGTGCCGAAATATCTCGCCGGCATCATGACGCTCGGCGAATTGACACAGGCCTCGGCCGCCTTCGTCGCAGTCCAAGTGGCGTTCAACTGGCTCGTCGACAATTATCAGCGCCTGTCGGAGTGGCGCTCCGCCACCGGTCGCGTCGCCGTGCTGCTGCTCGCGCTGGATCGGGTCAAACAGTCGGAACCGCCAAAGCCGAATGCGCTTTGACCTGGTCGGCGAACCAGCGAAATGATTCCTTCGGCAGGCGACGCTGCGTCGCGTAGTCCACATAGACGAGGCCGAAGCGCTCACTGTAGCCGGAGCTCCATTCGAAGTTATCCAGCAACGCCCAGACAAAATAGCCACGCACGTCGACGCCGGCCGAGATCGCATCGAACATCGCCCCGGTATAGGATTTGAGATAAGCGATGCGCGGTTCGTCGGGCACTTTGCCGTCTGGCGTCGGCTGGTCGGCGTAGGCCGTTCCGTTTTCCGTCACGTAGATCGGCAAGCCGTAGCGCTTATGCATTCTTGTGAGAATTTCGCGGAACGCGTCCGGCTCGACCGGCCATCCCATTGTTGACCGCGGCACATCCGCAGGCGCGGAGCCGAACCACAATCCAAGCGGATTGTCGCTGTTGGCGACCACATACACCGGCGAATAGTGGTTCAATCCAAACCAATCGACCGGACGGCAGATGTGCTTAAGGTCGTCGGGCTTGAGATAGGGCGTCATCAATTCCGCGATCGGAGGCGGATAAACGCCCAGCAACTGCGGATCTGGAAAAGCGAGATTCCAATAAGCGTCGAGCGTTTCAGCCGCGACCCGATCTTCAGGTTTATCGGTAGCCGGCTTACAGGGCTGGCAATTGTGAATAGCGCCCAGCGACGCGTCCTTAACGCTTGCGCGCACCCGATCCACCGCAGCGCCATGACCGAGATTCACATGATGAATCGCCCGCAAGAGCATACCGCGATCGACAATGCCCGGCGCCTGACCGCCAAGGCAAAATCCGAACAGCGTGAACACGCTCGGCTCATTGAAGGTCGCAAAGCGTTTCACCCGATCGCCGTAGCGCCGCGCGATCACATCGACAAATTCGGCAAACCATTGCGCGCAATCTCGGTTCGTCCAGCCGCCTTTGTCCTGCAGCGCTTGCGGCAAGTCCCAGTGATAAAGACAAAGCCACGGCTCGATGCCCGCGGCGATCACTGCATCGATCAGACGATCGTAGAACGCGAGCCCGGCTTCGTTGATCGCGCCACGGCCTTCCGGCATGACCCGAGGCCATCCCACGGAAAAGCGATAGGCTTGGACTCCGAATTCCTGCATCAGCGCGACGTCTTCGCGATAGCGATGATAGTGGTCGCAGGCGATGTCGCCGGTATCGCCATTTTTGATTTTGCCGGGCAATCGCGAATAGGTGTCCCAGATGCCTAGCCCACGCCCGTCCTCTTTGGCCGCGCCTTCGACCTGATAGTTCGATGTTGCGACGCCCCAAGTGAAGCGAGACGGAGCCTTGGTAGAATCAGAGTTCATGGCTTGGACCTGATCATGCGTTTGATGGTGCCGGCGCCGCGGAAGCCGCGCCGTAGAATACTAATGAGGATGGTCAAAACGGCCGTGCCACGCGCGCGCGGTCACACCAGAGCTGCCGTTGCATCTCGTCAAGACGCGCTCTAACGCTGATATCGCGCACCGGTGTGGGCGAAGCCTTTTCGGCCGATGCCGCTACGGCACGTACGAGATCGGCGCGAGCTATTATGCCGACGAGTTTGCCGGCCTCGACCACCGGCAATCGCCTGAGATTACGATCATGCAGCAGGCGGCAGGCTTCGGCGATCGACGCGTTAGGTGCAATGGTCATCGGCTCGTGCGTCATAAGGTCAACGACCTTTCGCATGTTGAGCCGCGCCGGGTCGGTAGCCCCCTGTTCCGGCCCGACTATCATTTGCAGCCATGGCGAGCCGTCCTCGCCCTTTTCGCGCAGCAGATCACTCTCGCTGAAGACGCCGATCATGCGACCAGACGTGTCCACGACCGGCAGCCCGCCGACCTTATGCTCAAGCATCAGCTTTGCGGCAGCGAGCAAGGTCGTGTCGGGCGTGATCGTCACGACCTGGCGTGTCATGAAGTTTTCAACGCGCACGTTCGTACTCCGACATAGCCCCGATTTTATCAGCGGTTATCTGACGATGTCTATCCAGAAGACCGGTTCGCTTTAGCGGCGAGGAAAGCTTGGCAAAGTCGACTGGCCGGCCTTGAAATCGCATCTCGATAGGATCAACGTCTTCACGCGACAATACGAGTTTGGGGGCGGCTTTAAACAGGAGACGTCAATGAAACGAATAATCAGCGCACTTGCATTGGTCCTGACGATCGGAGCGGGCAGTGCATTTGCGCAAAACCCACCTCCTGCCGCTCAAGCACCCGCGCCCGCTGCTCAGTCCCCCGCGCCTGCTACTGGCGCCGCTACCGACAAAAAGGCGATCTCTCACGCTTGCAGCCAGCAGGCCGATGCGAAGGGTTTAAAAGGCAAGCCACGAAAGAAGTTTCGGTCAGCTTGCAAGAAGAACGGCGGCAAAAGCCCTTCATGATTCGATTTAAACCCGATTTGATTTGAAGCCAAGGACGAAGGAGCGCGCGGATATCACGCTCCTTCGTTTCTCGTCGTGCCTAGCCCACCTTACGTCCGTAGTCGCGATTTCCGCTTTGTTACCACCAGCCCCGTTGTGCCCGGGGACGCGTGTCGCCAGTTTGGTAGCCCCACCCGCGCTGAAAAAAAGAAAAGCCATCGCCGTTGTCGCTCACAACGTCGGTCGAAGGCTTGCGCGTTATAAAGCCGCCTTGCGGCTGATTACTCAGCACCGCGACAAACTCGGTGCGATAGTTGGTCTCGGCGCTAAGCGGCTCGTCCGAGATGACGATTGAGGATCGTGGCAATGCGGTCGCCGCGATGCGGTTGAGCACATCTTGCGGAATGGTGATGCGGTCGAGCGCGTCCTTCGCGTCGTCGCCACTATCGATAGTAACTGCGGTCCAGCGCAAGCCCTTGTCGTCACGCGCCATCGCCGTAAACACATGCGTACCAATCGGCTTTTGAGGATCGCGGATTGTGATCGGAACCTCGATGGTCGAGTCGAACAGTTCACCTCCGTCCGGAAGAGGCTTGTGCGTGTTACGCCGGACGTAAAGTGTCTTGGTCGCGCGGCTGATGTAGATGGAGACTGGCTCGAGTGCGAGCTTCGCGTCGCTTGCTGCCTTGGCAGCGGCGGCTTTCTTGGTATCGGCCGCTTTAGTAGCGTCCTTTGTCGCGGCTGCGGTATCGAGCGCCGATTTGGCGTCGGCTTTGGCTCTATCGAACTGAGCGCCAACTCCTGAGGCCTCGGAAGCGGCCTTCTGCTTCCGCTCCTCGGCGTGCGCTTTGGTCTGATCCGTGGTTGCGGCAGCGAGCGCCCTATCGGCGGACGCAAGTTCGGCGTCGGCGCGACTCTTAAGCGACTCCAGCTTGCGCAACGATATCGTGAAGCTTGATGCCTCGCGCGCCGCTGTCGCAGCGGCCTTCTTCGCGTCATCAGCCGCCTTGGAGGCCTGCTCAGCTTCCTGCGTGAGGGTCTTGGCCCGCTCTGGAGCGGCTGCGACGGCATCCGCGCTCGGCATGAAGAGCGCCGGGTGCGAAAAATCGACGGGAGCCGCGTCGTTCGGCGAGATAATCACGCGCATCCCGATCCGGGTCTTGTCGAACAGCTTCTCGGCAAAGCCGTAGGGCATTCGGACGCAACCGTGGGAGGCGGCGTAGCCAGGAAGCGGTCCACCATGCAGCGCGACACCATTCCAAGTGATGCGTTGCATATTCGGCATCCAAGCATCGTCATACATGCTCGAATGGTGGTCCTTGTCCTTCTCGACGACGGCAAAGATGCCAGCCGGCGTCTCGCGTCCCTTGATGCCGGTCGACACCGGGGCCCGCGTGATCCAGCCATCGGCGTCGTAGAAGGTGACCTGCTGGGACTTGATCGACACGATCGCCATGATCGGCTCGCCTGCATCGCGCGGCGCCGTTGCCTCTTTGGGCGGCAGCGCGGCCTGCGGCTGCTTGGCCATAACTTCGGCGGAGAACAGTATCAAAGCGACACCCGCCGCAAGAGCGGCAGTGCCTAGAGATTTCGAACGCCGCTGCTTCACAGCGGATTGCGCCGTCGTCAATTTATGTGCCATTGCCATTCTCAGTTGAAATGCCTGTTAGCGATTGCGTCGATCAGGTGTCAGACCGGGTCTTAGGGCTAACGAGCAGTGGTGCTCGCATTATTCCGCCGTAATTCCGGCTTCCTTGATGAGCTTCGTCCACTGGTCGTATTGAGCGCGGACGAAATTATCAAGATTCTCGGGGGGCACCCACATATATTCGGCCCCGCTGGCAGAAAACTTGGTCGTTAGCTCAGGCGCAGAGTCAGAAATCTCTTTTTGCAATCGTTCGATTACGAGTTTTGGCGTGCCGGCGGGCGCGAACAGGCCGATCCATGAATCGACGTTTATGCCCGCAACCCCAGCCTCTTCCATGGTCGGAACATTGGGAGCGCCTTTTGAACGGTGCGGCGCCAAAACTGCAAAGCCCTTAACTTTACCAGACTGAACAAACGGCAGCGCTACCGAGATCGAGTCAAAGAATAGATCGACACGACCGGCAACGAGATCAGGATAGACGGCAGTAGCACCCTTGTACGGAACTTCAACCAGCTTGGTATTAGTTCCTTTCATGAAGGCCACTGCAGTCAATTGCTGCCCCGTGCCGACGCCTGCAGTCGCAACGTTAAGAGTATTCGGCTTGGCTTTGGCTGCGGCAATAACGTCTTTCACGTTCGAGAAAGGCGTCTCATTCGAGCCGATCAACATGTACGAAAGCCGATAAACGATAGCAACCGGCACGAGCTGCTTCAGCGGATCGTAAGGCGCGACACGATAAAGGCTCGCATTGAAAACGATATTGCTGAGGCCACCGGCAAGAAGCGTGTAACCATCGGATGACGCGGCGATGGCTGCCTGCGTACCAACGACGGTACCAGCGCCAAGCTTGTTCTCAACATAAACGCTTCGGCCTAAATGGATACTCAGCTGTTCGGCGAGGAGACGAGCCATGAGGTCGTAGCCGCCGCCGGGACCAGTTGGCACAATGATGCGTACCGGCCTGCTCGGATAATCCTCTGCCGCAGCGCCTATGCTCGCACCGAGCATTGCGAGACAGGCTAACGTTGCAATTATGAAGTCGCGGACCGTCAATTGAAACGACCTTCCGTATCTCATGCCGATGCTTTGCATGACGTATATTATCCTACAACGTTAAAACTGTTACGCTATTCACGAGGTTCCTATTATTAAACACTCAGCCGCTGCCATGTGATTCCGAGGTGGAGCAGGAGATGGCCTTCAAACTGCCTTCGCCGGATCAAGTGCGCGCCCTGGGCGAGAGCCTAGGCTTTGATGTCACCGAAGATTACGCCAAGTCCTTCATTGATTTCATCGCCCCGTTTGCCGCAGGTTATCGCCAATTAGCGGAATTGCCCGACGACGTGCCGCCGACTAAATATCCGCGCGGCGCCTATTACCGCCCCGAAGGAGATCAAAACAAATACGGCGCCTGGATCGCCAAGTGCACGATTAGGGGCGCTAAGAGCGGCAAGCTCGCCGGAAAAAGAGTCGCGGTGAAGGACACCTATTCTCTCGCCGGCGTACCACTGACGAGTGGCGCATCGGTCCTGGAAGGCTACGTCCCGGAATTTGACGCACCCGTCATCACGCGGCTTCTCGATGCCGGAGCGGAGATTGTCGGCAAGACGGTCTGCGAATATTTTTGCTTTTCGAGCGGCGCAGCCACCAGTTCATCGGGCCCGGTCCATAATCCACGCGCCTGGGGCCATACGCCGGGCGGATCATCCACCGGATCGGCCGCGGTCGTCGCTGCCGGCGAAGTCGACATGGCAACCGGAGGCGATCAGGCCGGCTCCATCCGCATTCCTGCAGCGCTGTCCGGCATCGTTGGTATCAAACCGACATTTGGGCTGGTGCCTTACACCGGCATCATGGGTTCGGACCCGACCATCGATCATGCAGGCCCGCTCACCGCAACGGTCGCCGACAACGCATTATTCTTGGAAGCGATGGCAGGCGCGGACGATTTTGACCCGCGACAAAACGGCTTGCGGGTCGATACCTACACGAAGGCTATCGGTCGAGGCGCGGGGGGGCTGAAGATCGGCGTCGTCAAAGAAGGCTTCGGCCAATATAACTCGCATCCTGACGTTGACGCCTGCGTTCGATCCGCCGCCAAAAGATTCGAAAATCTTGGCGCAAAGATCGAAGACATTTCGATCCCATGGCATCCGATCGGCCTATCGATCTGGGCGGCGATCGCGATGGAAGGAGCAGTCCACGGCATGGTCACGAGCGCCCTGCCCCGCAATGTCGAAGGGCTTTATCCGCTCTCACTTGCTGCGTGGCTCAGCGGCGCAAAGGACCGCGCTAACGAGTTTCCCGACACCGTGAAGACCGGCCTTTTGCTCGGCGCTTATACCGATCGCTACTATCAAGGCTACTTCTACTTCAAGGCGCAGAATCTACGCCGCCGTTTGCGGGCTGCTTACGATGCTGCGCTCGGCCAATGCGATATACTGCTGATGCCGACGACACCGGCAATGGCCTCAAAAATCCCAACGCCGGACGCACCAATGGAAGCGCTGATGCAGCATAGCTGGGAGCAGATTGGCAACACGTGTCAGTTCAACGTCACGCATCATCCCGCCATATCGATACCTTGCGGCTTCGGCGAAGGCGAACGTCCAATCGGCTTGATGCTGATTGCCAAGCACTGGCAGGAATCGACGCTGTATCGTGCGTCGCACGCCTTTGAACAAGCTGTCGACTGGCAGACGTTAGGACCGCCCAGCAAAACCTGAACGCCGCCAATCAGCGCGTTGGGTACTTCATATTACTTAGACGCCGGCTGAGATGACTTGAACCAATCAGCGATGGCGCCGCCAGTCGTCAGCCACACGTCACTGTGGCGACTGATATGACTTAACGCTTTCTGCAGAGCTTTCGCCCGGAACGGGTGGCCGATGAGGAATGGATGAATGGCGATGGAAAGGACGCGCGGGATCTTTGCGCCGTCCTCGTACATCACGTCGAACTGATCGACGACCGCACGATAGAAATCTTCCGCATTTCCGCCGTTCTCGAGGAAAATCGGGATATCACCGATCTCTAGCGTATAAGGCATCGCGATGATCGGCTTGCTTTTCGTCGTCATCCAATAAGGCAATTCGTCGTTACACCAATCGGAGACGTACTCCACGTCCGTTTCCGCTAAGAGATCGAGCGTATTGTCGGTCTCCGTCAACGCCGGCCCAAGCCAGCCGCGGCTGCGCTTGCCGGTCGCCTTTCCGATCGTATCGAGAACGTCTTTTATAACGGCGCGCTCGTCCTGCTCCGGGATGCCGGTGAGAAGCGACGAGTTGCTTTGCCCGTGCGCCATCCATTCCCAGCTCAAACGATTTCCTTCCTTCACGATCTCCGGATATTGCTGACACACGTCAGAGTTAAGAGCAGCGGTCGCGACGAAGCCGGTCCGCTCCATAATTTCCATGATGCGCCAGATGCCGACGCGCGCGCCGTATTCGCGCCAGCCATGATTGAGGACGTCTGGAGAGAGTGCGGCCGTAATTTGCGTCATCCCGATCGCTCGCTTTTTCCAATGGAAATACTCGACATTCGGCGTCACCCACACCGCGACACGAGCACCATTGGGGAATTTCAAATGTGAGCGGGCAGTGATGGGCGAATAGTCGAAACGTCCGTGACTCATTGGCTTAATCCTCTACGGTCTTGCGAAGGCATCAGCCTTCAACGATTGACAATTTTCTGTTCGATCCACCGGCACACCGAGAGCAGATAAGCGTCCTTGCCGCGCTTGCCGACAATCTGAAGACCGACCGGAAGTCCTGTGACACCGGTAAAGCCGGGAATTGAAACGACAGGAAGATGAAGCGCCGTCCAAAAACGTTGAAACAGCATATCGCTGGGCGTATTGATGCCGAGCAGAGCTTCGCCGGAAGCCGAAGGCGTCAACAAGACATCGTAACGCGCGACATGGCGATCCGCTTCGATCCGGCGCGCGACAACGATTTCGCAAGCGCTAAGATAATCCCCGTAGGGAACCGCGAAACCGCGATCAAGAAGGCCGGTAAGCTTCTCGCTCAACAGTGAGCGATGACTAAAATATTCAAAGGCCAAAGCGCGCGAAAATTCATAGACGAGGATTGTCAGATGCGCGTTGAGTACATCCGAGAACGACGCGGGCATATCGGCGTCTTCAACGATAGCGCCGGCGCGCCGCAGAAGCGCCATCGCTTCATCCATGACGCGGCGGGTTGAATCATAAGCTTGCGGCCAATGTGGAGAAGGGCAGAAGCCGATACGTGGTGGCCGCGTCAGGTCCGGCGCGCTGAAAGCGCCTTCGTTTCCGACGATCGCTTCAGCCACAATGGCCGCGTCCTCGACCGAACGTGTAAGCACACCCAAATGATCGAGCGACGACGCTTGGGTTTTGACGCCCGCCACCGGCAACACCTGGAACGACGGAACAAAGCCGACAACGCCGCAATAAGATGCGGGCCGGATGGTCGAGCCCACTGTTTGCGTCCCGAGAGCAGCCGGCACCATGAAATCGGCCACAGCCGCCGCCGAACCTGACGATGAACCACCGGGAGAATGCGCCGTATTATGCGGATTGGTCGTGGGCCCCGGCGTAACAGCCGCGAACTCAGGTGTCGCTGTCTTGCCGAGGATGATTGCGCCTGCTGCGCGCAGCATCGCGACGCATGCAGCGTCCGCAGGCGGCACGCTATTGGCGTAGATCGGCGAACCATGTCGCGTCGGCATATCGTGCGTGTCGATAATGTCCTTCACGCCGATCGGCAAACCGCGCAGCCGCCCCTTTGTCGCAATACGGGCGTGTTTAGCTGCGTCATCTAACGCCAAATGCGGCCACGCTTTGATTGCAGGCTCTCGCTCCGCAATGCGAGCTACGCAATCTTTCAGATAATCCGCAGCCGTAAACTGATTGGCTTCGATGCCTCTGATCGCATCTTTGATGCCAAGTCTATTGAGACCGTCATCGCTCATATATCACGTCCCAATGGAGCCACCGCCGCCACGCGCCTGCCCAAGACCGCGCGACAGAGCAACAGCCAACAACAGTGCGCCACCGTTGAAGAGTTGCTCGACGAAAGGCGGCACGCCACATAACGTGAGGCCGCTGACCGCGATGGCGACGAAAAACACGCCAAGGACCGTGCCGATGATGTTGAACCGCCCTGGCTGAACAGTCGTCGCGCCGAGATAGACCGCTGCAAGTCCCGGCAGCAGCAAGCCCGGACCATCCAGCGGATTTGAGCCTCCGGAACGCGCCGTCAGCAATACGCCGCCGACACCACCGAGCGCGCCGGTGAGCGCAAAAACGAGAAACATCAATTGCTGAACCGGTAGACCAACCAGACGAGCCGCCGACCGATTACTGCCGATCATCCGCACATAGCGGCCGAACGGGGTCTTCTCGATTAAATACCAGGACAGGGCGACAACAATCACCAAGAGATATGTCACGCGGGGAACGCCAAACCATTGCAGCGATCCAAAGTCCATCAACGCCGGCGACAGGCCGGTATTGATGGACATGCCCGCCGTGTACCACTGCACAAACCCGGCAATCAGCGTCATGCCGGCGAGTGTGACAATGATCGAGTCCAAGCCGATGATGGCGACGAGGTATCCGTTGATCGCACCGACCAATAAACCAATGAGCAGAGCCACCATGATTGCAACGATTAGCGGCGCACCGTAGAAGGACATCGCAGCAGTGGCCGCTACGGAGGCAACGCCTGCGATCGAAGCGACGCTGAGATCAAGCTGGCCGACCATCAACGGCAAGGTAAAGGCGATAGCGACGACGCAAAGGGTGACTTCGCCACCGAGGATGTTGTTAAGATTTGCGTGCGTTGCGAATATTTCACCGCTTTGGGGAATGACGCCGAAAACGACAACGGCCACTGCGAGGAGCGCCACGAGCCCATAGCGTTCGGCCGCAAGAAGCCAGCGCGACTCCGTCGACGATGACGATGACGATGCGGCCACAGGCGCTGTCGATTCACCGGCCGCAGTGTCGTTTTCCAGTAGGCCGGTCATGAATTCAATTCCGCTATAGCGGTTGTGGGTCTACCTCCGCCGTAGACCACGCGCGCGATACGATCGGCAGTAAGATCGGCGCCGTATAAATGGGATGCAATCTGGCCTTTGCGGAGCACAGCGACGCTGTCACTCACTCTTGCTAGTTCGTCGTAATCGTCGCTGACAATCAGCACTGCAGCGCCCCCCGCAGCCGCCGCACGGAGGAGACCATGAATGTCTTCGCGCGCGCCAACATCGACGCCCTGGGTGGGATTGTCGAGCAGAAGCACTTTGGGCTTCGTTCGCAGCCACCGCGCCAAGACCATCTTCTGCTGATTGCCGCCCGATAAGGCCGTTGGCGGCTGAGCGGCGTCGGCAGCCTTGACTTTGAATGTATTCAGGAGCGCCTTGGACTCCTGCCATTGGCGCCGGGCTCGAAGAACTCCGCCCCGCCAATAGCGGTGCACCACGACTGCAGCGACGTTCTGATCAAGCGTCATACTGCCGAATAACGCGTCCTTCGCGCGATCCTCGGGAACAAGCGCAACGCCTTTCCTGACCGCATCGCTTGGACGGTGCAACGTCACCGGCTCACCATTGATGACGAGAGTCCCCGCCTCGGCCGCGAGATCACCGAAGATCAGACGCAGCAGCGTTGTCCGCCCGGAGCCCAGCAGCCCCGCAATGCCAAGCACTTCACCTGCGCGTAAATCCAGGTCCAACCCCCGGAGCGGACCGCAGTGGAGACTTCGAAGCTGCACGATCACCGGCTGCTGCGTCAGCGCACGCTCAGGACGATGCGCGATACTCGCAAGCCTGCGGCCAACGACCAATTCGCCCAGATCAAGTTCGTCTAGTCCGGCCGTCGGCCGGCTCGCGATCTTCACGCCGTCGCGAAGCACGGTAACGGTCGAACAGAGGCTAAGCACCTCCGGCAGCCGATGGCTGACAAATAAAATGGATTGTCCCGCCGCTGCGCAGCGCCGCAACGCATCGAACAACAAATCGACCTCGCCCCGTGGCAACGCTGCGGTCGGCTCGTCGAGGATAAGCACGCCACCGCTCACCTGATCATCGACATCCTGCAGCGCGCGCCCGATCGCGATCATGGTTCGGGTCGATGGCCGCAGCCGGGATACGACGGTCGTGGGCTTCGCATCGATGTCGAGCCGTGACAGAACGCGCTGGGTGTGCGCATTCCACTCCGACGTCTTCACCTGAAAGCCAGCACCGGTGAAGTAGCCGTGCCCCGCCGCAAGATTGTCGGCAACGGTCATGTCAGCGAACACGCCTGGGTCCTGATGCACGACACGAATGCCGGTGTTATGGGCCGCGCGCGGCGACCAGGCATCGACCGGAGATACGTCAGGGCCGACGCGGATCTGACCGCCGCCATCCGCCTTTTCGACACCGGCGAGGATTTTGATCAGCGTCGACTTACCCGAGCCATTGCCGCCCAAAAGCGCGTGAATCTCTTGCCGTGACACAGCGAGGTCCACGCTATCCAGCGCCAGCGTGCGGCTGTAGCGCTTGGTTATGGCAAAAACTTCCAGGACGGAGGCACGCGCCTCCGTCCTGGACTGCGCAACCATATTTCTATTTTCCCCAAACAGCCTTGTACGCCGACTTGAAATCGATCGCCGAATGGTAATCGCCCGACGCTGGCATGTTGTGGTCAGCGTCGATCAACTTGAATCCGAGTCCTGCAGGCGCAGGTTGGCCGCCGGCGAAGACACGATTCATCGCATCAGCCGCACCCCATCCGATCCATTGTTGGTCTGAGGCAAAAGCAACAGACTCGCCGCGCTTCTCGCGGATCAAATTGAGATTAGCCTCGAAGCCCTCCGATCCGACCACCAGCGTGTTTGCGGCTTTGCCAGCATTGACGACCGCTTGTCCGACGCCGCCCGTAATAAACGAGTCGAACGGCACGCGTACGGCATCGACATCACCGGCGCCGAGGAGCGAGGAGTTGACCTTCTGAGAAAAGCCGGTCGGTGTGCCGTAGTCCGTGAGTGCGATGTCGCCATTCTTCACCGAGCAACCCGTGCATTTGGCGATCGCGGAGCTAAAGCCATTGGTAATCTGAATCGCGAACGTATTATCGACAAAGCGGAAATTAAGAATCTTGGCTTTGCCTTTCAGCTTCGCGATGATGTAGTCGGCCTGCGCACCGCCCTCCGCCTGACCGAAGTCGGCGAGGCCGGGCGTCGCCACAGAATAATTCTCCAGCGTCATCAAGGACGGATCGTCGGCGCATGTGAAGCCGTTCTGGCCGACGATCTTGATGCCGGCGGCCTTGGCTTCGCGGAGCGGCTGCGTAACCCGATTGCAGTCGATCGACACGAGGATAACGCCGTCGGCATGCGCTGCGATCGCCTGGCGGATGCCTTTATTGTAACCGTCATTCATGCCGAACGCGCCATCGATCATGGTCACGTTCCAGCCGAGTGTCTTGCCGGCTTCCACCGCGCCGTTCGTCTGCATCGAGCAACCGGGAATCACCTGGCCGCACGAAATAACGTAAATCGATTTGCCGGCGACCGCCTTGGGACCCGATGCCGGCGGCTTCGTCTCGGTACCGGCAATGAATTTGTCCACGGTCTTTTGCGCCGCCGCAACGACCGCGCTGTCATCTGCGGCAACGCCCGGCCCGATCGCAGCTGCACCTGCAATAGCGACGCCGGCAATAAGCGCCGTGAGTGAGTTTTTCAGTTTGGCAACCGACTCTGTTGACATCGATTTTTCCTTTGGCAGGGCGGCAAGGAGTGAAGCCACGCTGCGGCTCGTGTGCTTAGGTTTTCAGATCCTGCACGTGAGCACGCGAGTGCAACACGTTTTCTTTCAGATGTATTTTCATAGCAAAGGTCATTTCGGCTCGCAATTCTATTTTGTTTATCGAGCAAACAAACAAAACACCACTTATCATTGAGATGCACCTCGCCTCTCGACAAAGACAAGCGTTTGTCGACTTACACATCAGTGCCGACGCATTCTTCTGCGCCGCCGCAATAAAGAGCCGTCAATAGGCGACCACGCTTTGTCCCCCACAGGCCACCAGATCGTGACCAAACATGAACCGCGCCGAGTCCGACGCAACGAAGAGGATTAACTCTACGATCTCCTCGACCGTCGCTAAGCGGCGCACGATTGAATTACCATTCGCGATCTCTCGCTCGGTAGCGGCGGGATCGGGCGACGCCTCAATCGCCCGCCGGACCGACGGCGTGTCGATCGCGCCCGGCGATACCGAATTGATACGGATGTCTGGACCATAATCGCGCGCCAACTGCCGCGTTAATCCGACGATGCCGGCTTTCGCCGCCGAATAGGCAGCGAAATCCGGCGCCGCAACGCGCGCCAGCGACGACGCCACATTGACGATGACGCCACGTCCTTGCTTCATCATTATCGGCAACACTTCGCGGCAGAACAGAAATGTCCCGGTGAGATTGCGTTCAAGACAGTCTCGCCACTCATCGTCGGTGGTCAGATGCGCCGATTTGACCAGCGCGCCACCCGCAACGTTGATCAAGACGTCGATCGCTCCAAATTCGCCACGCACGGCGGCCACAGCACGTGCGACCTGAGCGGATTTCGAAACGTCAGCAGGCGCCGCTAATGCCGTTCCGCCCGCACTGCGTATATCCTTCGCAACCTGCGCAAGGCCGGATTCGTTTACATCGACACAGCCGACTTTGGCGCCTTCACTCGCCAATGCGAGTGCGGTCCCTCTACCGAGACCGGAAGCCGCTCCGGTTACGATGGCTACGTGGTTTGAGAAACGCACGGGTTTGCTCCGCTAGGCCGCTGCAGGCGCCTCTCGGATCATGGATTGACCCATCCGCTTCCCCGCCGATGCGTGGCCGCATCGAAAAAAGGGGTTCAGATAGATGACCGGTACGCCGGACGCTTTGAGACTTACGGACAGACTCATATGTGTCTCCGACCTCAGGGGGATGCCCGGCAGCAATCCCTGACTGGATTTTGTATCCAAATCATAATAGAGCTTTGATGTCCATGGAAAGCGAAAACGTCAATAACTCTCTGATCAGCGCGCAAAGAGCCGCGCATGAGCAGCTCCGTGCCATGATTCTCACGGGCACGCTGCAATCAGGTCAGAAATTGCGCCAAGAAGAGATCGCCAAACGGCTGGGGCTTAGCCGATTGCCGGTTCGCGAGGCGCTTAATCGGTTGGAAATCGAAGGGCTAGTCGAACAAAAACCGCGACGCGGCTTCTACGTAACGTCGCTCGACGTCGACGAAATCGAAGACATATTCGAAATGCGGGCGATGCTGGAGGCTCACGCCGGTGCGCTTGCTACGCAAAGGCGAACACCGAAAGATGCCGATGATGTTGATTTAGCCCTGCAAGCGCTGGACCGGGTCGTAAAGTCGGGGTTCGCAAAGAAATTCGATTACGCGGCCTTCGCAGCAGTCAATGCGCAGTTTCACAATCGAATTTATGTCACGAGCGGAAGAAAATATCTGCTTCGGCAAATCGTGATGCTTCGCAATTCAGTCGGCCCGCTAATCCAGATTATCGCGGCGGATAAGGACGAAATGAGCTTCGCACAGGACGAGCACCGCTTATTGGCGCGCTTCTACCGGCAAGGAAACGCCGCAGGCGTGGCGGAGATCTGCAGAGAGCACTGCGCGCGAACTGGCCGGGCGCTGGTCCAACGCATCGCGGCGCATCGGCAAAGGACCTGATCGCTTTGCGAATTTCGGCCGGTTTTGTATCCAACTCAGAGACGTTGATCACTTTTTCGGCAGTGTCTGAGGCGCGGCAGAGGCAAAGCGTATGGGCATAACGACCCCAGAGAGCCTGCTTTCGAACGGCGCGGTGGCCTGCAGAATTCTAGAAATGGAAGGGCATGGCGACATGACCCTCGGCCATGTGTCTCTCCGCGATCCGGAGGGCCATGGCTTTTGGATGAAGCGCAACAGCATCGGATTGGGTGAAGTGCTGGGCGCGTCAGACTTCGTTTTGCTGAATTGGCGTGGCGAAAAGCTGGCGGGTGACGGTCAACAGCATTCCGAATGGCCGATCCATTCCGAAATCTTCAAGGCGAGGCGGAACGTAAGCGTTGTCGTGCATTCCCATCCCTTCCACACCTGCGTCTTCTCTTCTTCAACCGAACCGCTGCAGCCGTACACTTTGGATGCCGATTATTTCATCGACGTGCCGCGGCACATTGATGAAACGGCCCTGATTACGACCGAGGAACAAGGTCAAGCATTGGCTTCGACGCTGGGCGATCATTTCGCAGTCCTCATGTCGAACCACGGCGTTACTTTCTGCGGCGCCACGATCGAGCAAGCAATTTGCGTCGGCGTTTTCCTTGAAAAGGCGTGCCGCGCGCAAGTCATCGGCAAAGGATCGGGATTGCCGATCAGTATGCCCGATTCATCGACTCGCGAGCTTCGTCGAAGCCAAATGATGACTCCACGCCATTGGAGCCACTCGTGGGACTATTTCCGCAGAAAGCTCGAAACGCGCGAACGCCAGACTGGAACTCGCGCACTATTCGCCTAACGCAAACTGCGATCTTGCATCGAGCCGCGGTTGGTACGCGAGAGCAGTGGCTTAGAGAAAAAACTAGCTATTTTATCTGAAGAGATTCGCTGCCTGGGTTGGATATTGAAGCGATATTCAACAGTTGCGACTTCAATTGAGCATGTTGAATCTTGCCGTTGGCAGCGCGTGGGATCGACGGTAGTGAAAAAAGTCGCACCGCGCCCTCAATGCCTCTACGTCGAAGAATTGTTTCAAGTTTAGCGGCATCCGCATCTTTGCAGTCGACGGCGCCCACCCAGATTTCCGGCTGCCGCGAGCCGTCGCCGATCAGCACCGCGGCCGCATCGGTGGCGTCCCACTCCAACTTTACGAGGTGCTCGACCTCGTAAACCGGCGAGACTTGTTGCGCGGTCGCGTCGTCGATACTGGAAGTCATAATATCGGCCGTCCGGCCAACGACAAAAAACCGATTGTCGCTCGTGACCCACCCCACATCGCCAACATCGATCCAGGGATGCTGGTTCTCGCGTTCCGCCGCCAGGGCTCCGATCCAACTCTTGATCCGACCTTTGACGATGCCGACCTTCCCGGAAGATAACCTGTTGCCGCGCTGATCGAACACGGCAAGCTCGATATCCGGTATTACTCGGCCAATAAGACCGGGATTTTCTAAGACCTCGGTTGCCGGCGCATCAGCAACCAAACCAAGTTCCGTTGTCCCGTAACGGCAGATCAAATCCTTGCAGACATGGGCGGCCGCAGCTTCGAGCAGCGCCCGTGACGGAACGCTGCCGCCGGCGACGACCGTCCGAAGGCTTCCGAGTTTCGCGGATTGTTTGCGGGCGACGCGCGTTATAGCAACGAGTTGATCGATCGACGCCATGAAGTAATCGATCGAAAAAGTCTCGATCATGCGGACCGCCTGGAATGGCGTTGTCGCGAAACACAGGGTCTTTCCGGTCGCCAATGTGGCGCACGCGATCAAATAGCCCCAGGCCGATGACAAACCCAGCATGCAAAGAACGTGCGTGCAATTGTATATAATGGCCCGCGGCACGTGCCGACCGACATATTCGATCGTGCAGCCGAAAGTTTTTTGCGCCCCCGTGGAGCCGGATGTCAGCGCGTAACGGCAAATTTCGCCGGGGTCGCAAAAGCCATCTGGCGGGAGATCACCCGGAGCGGCATCCAGTGCGAACCAATCATCCATGACCTCAATAAACTGACTGCTGGAATCGACCCTCGACTTCGCCTCCCCATCGCCAAGGATGGCAGCAAACTTCAGATTGGAAATGCCCAGTTGGCCATAATCCAGCGAGATCGAGCACATTCCGATCTGGTAAAGAGCGAGACAAAGCGCGAGATTTCGAATCGGATTTGCAACGCAGATCGCAACCGGCGCCTCCTTCAATATTTTAAGAGACGCGATACGCCGCGCCGAATTTTCAATCGCGATCCCCAGCATCCGATAAGTGACGACGCGATCTTCCATTACGAGCGCAGTGGATTCCGGCTGGCTCCGCGTATTGTAAAGGATATGGTCGAACCAATAATTCATGGCACGTGAGGACTTTTGCCTGCAGCGAGCACAATATATCGAGCTATCGAGCGCCGGCGCTCAGAATTTATAGTTGATGCCAGCGCGTGCGATATGGGCGGATAGATCCGTAGCCGTGCTGATTGCGTTCGCATAGCCTCCTGGGATCAGGCTAGTATTAGCCACCACGCCGGATGCGGTGATCGTGTTAAAGCGAACGTAGAGATATTCAGCCCGCGCCGACCAATGTTGAGTGAATGCCCATTCGACCCCGGCGCCCGCGGTCCACCCCTCCTTGGTTGCCGACGCACTCCAAGACCCGATACCCGGGCCGAAACCGCCAGCGTTGTCCACGTAGGAGTCCGAGGAGTTCAGACGCGTGACTGCCAGACCGCCGGTGACATAGGTAAGCAGGTTGTCATTGAAGACCCAACCTAAGCGTCCACGTGCGGTGAAGAGCCAGTGCGCGTCAATCGACTCGGTAATACTCGCCTGGCTTCCGGCAACTGCGAGAGTTCCAGTAGCCACCCGCGATGTCTTGGCATTGAAAGCGCCGAAATCGGCTTCAATGCCTACGACAATCGAATTGAATTGCGCATTGTAGCCGGCCTGCGTCCCGCCTGTGAATCCGACGCCCGACATCGACCCGGTGCCGAGTGCATTAACAGCGGCTATATCTCCGCAGGCGAAGTAAGCGCCAAAAGTACCTGGCAGTCCCGTGCACGAGGCCGAGGTCGTGGGGTCGCCGGAATAGGCCGATGCACCGCCTGCGTTAACGCCAAGATAGAAACCAGACCAATTGTGAATCGCCGCAACCGCTGACGGAGGCGCAACGGGCGGTGCTTTCACGGCCAAATCAGCAGCCATGGCAGGAGATGCGAGGAGAGCTGGCAGGGCGACGCTGCCAAGCAAACGTACTCTCGTGGCATTTATCACAGATTTTCCCCGCACATCGCAGCAGTAGGAAGATGATTCAGAATATCACGCCGAGTTGCGCAGATTGTTGCTGCGGGGCAACGGTAATAAGAATTCGCCCTACAAATACGCATGATTAATCTGTGACTTGAAACTACACGCGTCAATCTTTTTAGCGATGCCAAAAAGGCGTATCAGAACTATGGCGAGTATCGAGGACACCTTCGCGATTGCTAAACGGCGCTCCGCGAAGCACCACAAACGCTCATCTATTCTGGAGTGGCATTGGTCCGCAATCTGGCTTGTTTCGACGCGCTCCAAGCGATTGAAGACGACGCTCCTCCATTGGCTGCTTTGCAGGGCGAAGAACTCAAACAGTCATTCGCGAAATTCGGCCTAACTCCGCACGGCATGAACGTCGCGGACAGTAATGCCTTTACGAAGTCCCAATACCTAAAGTGGAAAGGGTTATCGAGGACGGACACATCTCCGCAGAATAACTGCAGCGCGGCTGGCCTCAAAAAGATAACTCCGTCGGGCCGTCACCGCGTAGAGCTTGGAATTTGTCGGCGGCCGCCCTTACGAGACTTGCCGATCACTGTTTGCCCAATACGGCGCGCGCAGGGCTTTCTTATCGATCTTGCCGTTGAAGAGCCGCGGCAGTGCCGCCATGAAGTCGACACTTCGCGGCTTTTTGTAACTGCCGATGCGGCTGCGGCAGTACTCGATAAGTTCGTCGGCGCCCGTCTTGGCATCGGTTCGAAGCACGATACATGCTTTGACGGACTCCCCCCATTTGGTATCCGGCACCGCGATGACTGCGGCCTCGGCGACGGCTGGATGATGGCGCAGCGCCTCCTCCACCTCCCAAGAATAGATGTTCTCGCCGCCGGAGACGATCATGTCCTTCTTGCGATCGAGAATGAAAAGAAACCCGTCGTCGTCGATGATGCCGAGATCTTGCGAATGCAGCCAGCCGTCACGCATCGCTTCAAGCGTCGCCAGATGGTTGTTCCAATAACCCAGCATCGTCGAATCGGATCGGATCAGAATTTCGCCGATTTCACCGGGTGGCGCATCCGTGCCGTCATCACGGACGATACGCAGGTCGACGCCGAGCGAGGCTTGGCCGGCCGAAGACAAGCGGCGGACCTCGCGCTCCGTTCCTTCGAGCTTATGGTCGAAGGACTTGAGTGTAGTGATGCCGAGGCATTCGGTCATTCCGTAAATCTGATTGAAGATTGGTCCGAACGCTTCGATCGCGCGCCGCAACAGCGGCACCGGCATCGGCGCCGAGGCATAGCGCACGCAATGCAGGCTACGGGCATCGAAAGCCGACTTATCTTCGATTTCGAGAATACGCTGGATCATGGCGGGCGCCAAATGCGTCGCCGTGATTTTTTCCTGCTCTATCGTCTTGAGCACCGCCCGTGGATCGAACGCGCGATGAATGACGATCATGCCGCCGAGAAGAAGAAAGGCCAGCGACTGAACCCGCGCGCCGATGTGAAACAACGGCATGACGATCAGGCCGCGCACCGGCTCGAGCGCGCCACCTTCGAGCGTGATCTTCAGCGCGCCGTCGATCATCGCTTTGTGCTGGAACATCACGCCTTTCGGCCGGCCCGTGCTGCCGCTGGTGTAGATGATATGGGCGATGTCGTCTGACGAAGCCTGGATCGGCGGCTCGGTGTCAGGGGCGGATTGCAGAATCATCTCATAGTCATCGGGGTCACCGCCCCTGCCACCGATACAGATGAACTGACGGATATCTGGAAATTTCTGGCGTAACGCCGCTGCAGCGGCGGCAAATTCGGCTTCGAAAACCATGACCGAAGGTCGTGCATCGGCGCAGATATCTTCGATCTCGCGCATCGTCAGGCGATTGTTGATATTGACGATGATAAAGCCGGCAACCTCTCCCGCGCCGAAGACCTCGAGTACCTCGAGGCCGTTGCGCGCCAGGATCGCGATCCTTTCCTGCTGCCGCACACCGCGTGCCAGGAGCGCATTGGCGGCGCGATAGACGCGGGCTGCGAATTCGCGATGGGTGAAGCGGCGGTCGTCGCAAACCACGCCGGTGTAGTCCCCGCGGAGCCGCGCGTTCCTCTTTATGATGTCTCCGATAATCATTATCGGCTGTCCCGTTCGATGATGTGAATTTTATTCGGTCTTGGCGCCGCTCTCGGGCGGATACCAATTCGGCCGACGTTTTTCCCGAAAGCTCGCGCGGCCTTCCGACGCCTCTGCGCTGCCGGACTGCTCTCGGAACAGCGCCTCCATCGCATTGATCGCGTCATCGCCGATCATGGTATCGCCGTATTTCTTCAAAGCAGCTTTCACTTTTGCCGAGGCATGCGGCGCGCCGAGCAAAAAGCCGTCGACGAGCTTTGCGACTTGGGCCTCAAGATCGGATTGGGACGCCACGACATGGACCAGCCCACATTGCTGCGCCACAGCAGCGGGGAAGCGCTCGCCTGTCAGCAAATAATGACGCACGGCGCGCGCGCCCATGGCGCGCAGGACATAGAGGATCAATGCGCCCGGAGCGATGCCGATCCTCAACTCCGGGAGAGCAAAAAAGGCAGCGTCTTCGGCCACTACGCTGTCGCAACAGGCGGCCAGCGCGATGCCGCCACCGATACAACTGCCCTGGATGACGGCGACGACCGGCTTCGCAATATCGTCGAGGCGCTTGCAGATTTGCGGAAATCGAATAGCGCCGTCGAACCACGTCGCGGAGATATCTGCCCCTGTGCAGAAATGCTTGCCGGCACCGCGCAAAATGACGACACGAACGGAGGCATCGACTGCAGCTTCGTCAAGCGCCGCAGCCAGTGCCGTCAGCAGACCCGGGTCGCAGGCGTTGCCGACCTCGGGCCTATTGAGCGTCAGCGTCAGAATGTGACGCGACGACAATTGCTTGAGCAGCTTGGGTGCAGACATCTTTTACCGAAGCATCATGCTTTGGTGCTAATGCCCGGGCGAAGTGTCTTGTCGTCCAAGAACTCGCGCATTCCCTTGCTGCGGCCGGCGTCTTTGTCGTTGAAGCGCAGTTCCGCCGCCTTGGCCAGGAGGTAATCGCCGGACGCTTCCGCAGGGATGCCGCGCACTGTTTTAAGGGCCTGCTTTGTCGCCAATACCGCATCCGGACTGAGTTTCATCAGACGAGTGGCGAGCGTAATCGTTTCCTCGCGCAAGCGTTCGCGCGGCACCGCGCGATTGACCAACCTTATCTTCTCGGCCGTGCGCCCATCGAAAGACTCGCCCGTCATCGCGTACCAAAGCGCGTCGCGCAACGATAAAGCTTCGGTGATCGCCTTGGCGACGAAACCAGCGGGCATGATGCCCCAGTTCACCTCGGACAAGCCGAAAGTCGCATCTTCCGCGGCGATGGCGAAGTCGCAGGCGATCAGTTGCGTGAAAGCGCCGCCGAAACAGTGGCCGTTGACCATGGCGATGGTCGGCTTGCGATAAGTGAACAGCTTGTTCCAGCGCCAATGATGGCTTGCTTCCTGAACGCGCGCGGTCTCCTCGATCTTGCCGTCGAGGTCGCGAAAGAAAAGCTTGATGTCCTGGCCGGCGCACCACGAGTCGCCGGCGCCAGTCAGCACCATGACCTTTGTTTCGGAATCGTATTCGAGAGCAGCCAATATCTCGACCATCTCGAAATGCATCTTCGGCGTCATCGCATTGCGCTTGTCGGGACGATTGAGCGTGACCCAAGCGATACCGTCCTGACGGTCGACCTTCACATCTTCATAAGATGTCTTCAGCATTTCTGTTTTCCTGTCGCCGAGCTTCGATCCATAGCTTCCAATCCGGAACGCTAAGCCGGATCACTCAATCGAGACACCGCTTTTCTTGATCGGAACGGCCCATTTCTTGATCTCGCCGTCGACGAATTTTGCCAGATAGTCCGGGCCGCGTTGATCCGGCGGCGTGACCGATACGCCCATGGCCTCGATGCGATCGTGAACGGCCGGCGTGTTCATGGCGTCGTCGACAGCCTTACTCATGCGCTGCACGATCGGCGCTGCGACCCCGCGCGGATAGAAGAAAGCACCCCACGCGCCCGCGTCGACACCCGGCAAGCCCTGCTCCTCCGCCGTCGGCACATCCGGCATCAGTGGCGAACGTGTTGGCGACAGCATTGCCAAAGCGCGCAGTGAGCCATTTTGCAGGAAGGGAAGCGCCGTTTGCACGGAATCGCAGATGTAGTCGATGCGTCCGCCGATAAGATCTTCAAGTGCCGGAGCAGTGCCACGATATGGCACATGCGTCGTCTGAACGCCCATCGCCTCGTTCATGAGTAGGCACGCGACATGCGTCGAGCCGCCGACGCCCGAAGCGCCGAATTTCATGGCTAGGCCCTTCTCACGCGCATAGGCGATAAATTCCTGGAGATTCTTGGCCGGCAGATCCTTGCGCACCACCAGCACTCGGATCGACGTCCACAGCAGGCTCACCGGCGTGAAATCGGTCTCAGCGTTGTAAAGCGGCTTTTTGTAGAGTGATTGGTTTTGCGCATGCGTTCCGATGTTGCCGTAAAGCACCTCATAGCCGTCCGGCGGAGCCCGCATCACCCGTACCGAACCGATCATGCCGCCGGCGCCGTCGATGTTTTCCATGATCATCGGCTGGCCAAGAAGTCCGCTCATGCGCGCGATGAGGACGCGCCCCGGCGCGTCTGCAGGGCCGCCAGGAGAAAAGGGAACAATTAGCGTGATCGGCCGCGTCGGCCAATCCGTCGCAGCCAGTGCGGCGCCGATGCCGCATGCTACGCCTGCTGCAACGACAAGGGCCGTCAGTCTTCGCGTGATCATTCGCCCTTCCTCTCCTGAGTATTGTTATTGCTTTTGTTCCGGACGATTAGTTCATCCGGTATTTTTTGAGTACGGCCTCGTCGACTTCGATGCCAAGCCCCGGTCCGTTCGGGACCTGCATGAAGCCATTCGGCGCCTCAACGAGGCTCCCGAGCGGACTTGCTTCAAGGTCGACATAAAATCGCTCGACTGCCGGCCGTGCTGGATGGCTCGCAGCGAAATGGATGGTCGCGATCAGGCCCGGGCCGAAATAGGGCGAATGCGGCGCCACTTTCGCGCCGCGTGCCGCCGCCATCTCAGCAATCTTCAGCATCGCAGTCACGCCGCCGATCTTTGTCACGCTTGGCTGCACGTAGTCGACATGCGCAACATCGAGAAGCTGCGCAATATCAGCAAGCGTTCCCGCGTTCTCACCCGCCGCAATCGGAATGCCGCTTTCGGCCTTCAGCCGCGCCATCCCGGCGTAGTCTTCCGGTGGCCATAGCGGCTCTTCGAGCCAGCCGAGATAGCATTCTCGGAGCTTCTTCGCCGCCTCGAGTGCTTCGGGCAGCGTCCAATGGCAGCTCGCATCAACTGTGAGCGCAATTCCGGGCCCGATAACTTCGCGCGCGCCCGCGATGAAGTCGGCATCGGCCTCATGCAATTTGACGATCTTGTAGCCGCGCTCGACGGCTATCGCGCTGTTGCGTTTGACTGCCTTGGCATGCCCGTAACGCAGAAGACTTGCATAAGTCGGCATCCGCTCCACAAACTGCGTGCCGCCAAGCAGGCGATAAAGCGGCTTGCCGGCCCGTTTACCGGCAATATCCCAGAGCGCAATGTCGAGTGCCGATAGCGCAAAACCAACTGGTCCGTTTCGCGAACAATTGCGCTGCCGATAGGCGATGTCGTCGACGAGCTTGGCAATATCGGTCGGGTCACGGCCGATCGCCATTGGCGCTATAGCCTGCTCGACGGCGACTTTGGTAATTCCGCACGCCGAGAGCCCGAAGCCTTCGCCCCAGCCTATCAAACCCTCATCCGTCGTCACCTTGACGAACAAGCTTTCCATCTTTGTCCAAGGCGCCCCCGCCTTGTTGTCCGAAGGATTGCCGAAATCGAAAGGTACGCCGATGTGGAAGGCTTCGACTGCAGTGATTTTCATGACTCATGTCCGGACATAGACAACTCACCTACGAATATTGGTCGAGGATATGACGGGCCAAGGCCATACGAAGGACCTCCTCCGGTCCGTCGCTGATCATCATGCTGCGCTGATCGCGCCAGAATTTTTCGATTGGCAGATCCGGCGTAAACGCAATACCGCCGTGAATCTGCATGGCACGATCGGCGGTTTGGAATGACAAGCGATTGCCGAGGAATTTAGCCATATAGGCTTCTTGGCGCGCATCTTCGCCGCGATCGTATTTCCAGGCCGCGTGGCGGACAAGAAGCCGCAACTGATGCAGCTCCGTAAAGGAATCAACCAGCATCCATTGAATGGCTTGGCGGCTGGAAAGCGGCTGACCGAACGTGACCCGTTGTTTGGCATAGGACACGCTCATCTCGATACAGCGTTCCATGACGCCGAGCGCACGCGCACCATGACGAATGCGACCGACTGTCAGCCAATCCTGTGAGAGGACAAAGCCGTCGCCTTCGTGCCCCACCCTGTTAGCGATCGGAACCCGGACGTTGTCGAACGCCAGTTCGCACGGCTCATCGTCCATGATGGTTTTTTGGATCCGCGCGATCGAAACGCCGGGCGTATCCATGTCGACCAGCAAAGCCGTCACGCCCTTTACGCCTTTCGACTTATCGGTCGAGACCATAAGCTGGACAAAGGCGGAGTCCTGTGCGTTGGTGATGAAGCGTTTATAGGCGTTGACGACGTAATGATCGCCATCGCGGATGGCCGTGCCGCGAATAGCCGAAGGGTCGCTGCCGGCATCCGGCTCAGTCAAAGCGAAACAAGTCTGCTTCTCGCCGGAAATGACCGGCAATAGATATTTTTGCTTTTGCTCTTCATTCAGATGAAACAGCAGCGGACTGACTTCCGGCCCGAAGATCTGCGCTTTGCGCGCCGGGAACGCGATCGTGCGTCCCATCTCCTCCCAGACAATGGTCCTCGCCAAAAGGCTTAAGCCCATCCCGCCATATTCAACCGGCGTTCCCAGATGCCAAAACCCCATTTCCTTGGTCTTGGCTTCGAGACGCTTTTTAACGTCCGGACGCAGACTCGGGCCGTCATAAGCCTCGCGCTCGATTGGAATGATCTCTTTATCGACAAAACGGCGCAGCTGCTCCTTGATCATTTGCAATTCGGGGGCGAGCTCGAAATCCATCTCAGGTCCGCCGGTGTCTATGTTCGATGAGCAGGTCACGCGCGTTAGGCCCACTGGCGCCGCCATACGGCGCCGGTGCGTCTCTTGCAGTTTAGGCCGCGTGCGCGGTTTGCCCAAGTTTCGGAAACAGCTTGGCCGAATGGTCACGAAGGATGCCGCGCAGCACCGACGGCTCGAGCCCAAGCTCATTGAGCTCCTTGATCGAGGATACCGTCGTCGATTCCGGCGCCTGCGGGAAATCGGAGCCGAACAAAATGTGATCCGGCTTGACCAAAAGCTGAAGACAGCTGAACGAGAACTTATTGGTCGAGAGCGCCGTATCGTAATAAAGACGGCTCAGTTCCGGAATCACCCCGTTGGGCACAGCCTTCTTCAGGTCTTCCCGGTGAGTAAGCCGTGCCAGACGCGGGGCTAGGAATGGCACCGTGCCGCCGGCATGGGAGAAGATGAATTTGACGTTCTGGCACCGCGCCAGCGTGCCGCCGAACAGCAGACTCATGACCGCCCGCGTAGTGTCGAACGGAAACTCAAGCGTCGCCGGCGGGAAATTATCCAAAATCGGCTTGCCGTAATTCGCCGGGATTGGATGAAAATAGACTGCGGCGTTCCGGCGATTCAATTCGTCGAACACCGGAGCAAATTTCGGGTCGCCCGGATATTCGTTGGCGCAATTTGTCATAAGCTCGATGCCATCCGCACCAAGTACATCGAACGCATATTCGATTTCACGCAGGCTCGCATCGACATCCGGAAACGGCAGCACTGCGAACATGCCGAACCGTTTCGGATGGTCGCTGCGGAGACTGGCCGAATAGTCGTTACAGTCGCGGCAGATCTTCTTGGTCTCTTCGAGATTACCGAACCAGAAGCCAGGCGGGCCAAAGGACGTCACCGCCGTCGCGATGCCGTTGCGATCCATCAGATCCAGCGAAATCTGCGGGCTCCATTCCGGAGGCGGGCCCTTCAGAGTTTGCCGGCCGATACGGTCGCCGAGTGCCTTCAAAAACACCGGCGGCAGAATGTGATGGTGCATGTCGATGATGTCGGCCACGTTTTCCTCCTGACTTAGACTCCGCCGTGATGTCGTTCACATTCGCGGTTGTTGTTGCGGGCCCGCACGACGAAGCCGGGGCACGCATCACCGCGTTGCGGAGTAATGCGATGAGGGTAGTTCGCGGCGACACCGCTGGAAAAGAATAAATAAGCACTTTAGCATAACTGTTAGTTATACTAGGAACTGCCGCCATGGAGGCGGGCATGCTCGATTTCAGCAGCGCTCAACTCCGGCGACAACATCCTGATCAAGTCGCCAAGATGCTTCGGCATGTGCTTCTTGCGGTGGAACCCGATGTAGAGAGGTTCCGGCGCGAAAAGATGATCGGCATCGATTGCGCGCAAAAAACGATCACGCTGCTTTTCGAAAGAACTCCGCGCCAGAATTGCGATACCGACGCCGAGTTCGACATAGGCTTTTGCGACCTCGGAATCTGCGGCGCGGAATGCAATCTTCGGCTCCAGCCCTTTTCTCTTGAAGACATCTACGAGTTTCCACTGCCCGTCGGGCTCGAACATATGGGTAATGATCGGATATGAGGCGACCTGGCGGAGCGTCGGCCGGCCGCCTTCAAGAATTGGATGGCCCGGTCGCGCGACGATGACATAGCGCAACGTATCGTAGTGAAGCATCGCGACATTGGTCACCGACACGCCACGATCACCGCCAATCGCGATATCGGCTTCGCCAGCGTCGACCTTGGCAAAGATTTGCTGACGGTCACCTTGAAAGAATTCGAGACGCGTGTCGGGATATTTTTTGATGAAACGGTCGATCGTGCGCGGCAGCACATAACGCGCTTGGGTCGCCATACAGGCAATGACGAGGGTTCCGCCGCCCTTGCTGTCCGAATTCTGGCTGACGCTACGAATATTATCGATCTCGATCAGCGCCTGTTGCGCATAGTGATGGACCTCACGTCCTTTTGGCGTCAGGTCGAGCAGCCGATTGCGCCGCCGCTTGAAGATCGTGCAGCCGAGTTCCTGCTCAAGAAGCTGTATCTGCTTGCTCACGCCCGGCTGAGATGTATGCAGAGCTTCAGCAGCGCGCGATAAATGCAGCCCTTGCCGCACGATCTCGCAGAGATATCGCAATTGGATGAGTGTCATCGGTCCATTTGCATTGACGGCAACTGCAGCGGAAACAAGGACATCGTCTCCTTCAACGGCGGCCGCCGGCATGGTTGAGCGCGACACCGATCGTGGTTGCCGCCTCGATGAGACGCCGCCCTAGATGCGCCTCGGTGGCCTTGTCGACCGCAGACGTGAAAAACGTCATACCAAGCGTCGCACGCACGCCTTTATCGGCGAACACCGGCACCGCGATGGTGCTGGTTTGCGGATCGAGATCGATGGCGCGTTTCGCATAGCCGGCACGGCGCGCCGCCTTTAGGTGCCAGAGCAGCCTGCGACGATCGAACGGAGTTCGCCGCGGAGACGAAGACTGCCCTTTCGCGCCGCCGACAATGCGAAGGAGCGATTCCCGCTCGGCTTGGCCGCAAAACGCCAGATAGGCACGGCCATGCGCCCTGTCGGTCAGAGATAAGCGCTTATTCATGGTCGAACGCACATGAGCGTGCGGACTCATCATCATCGTGCTGTGTCGCACCACCATGGCATCGACGTCGAGGGTCGCAATGGCGGTGGGCCATAGCAATTCTTGCGTCAAAGCATCGGCAAATGGCGCACCGACCTCGATCACCTCTGGAAGGCCGTAGAAGCCGGAGCTCAGCGACAATATCTTGGAGGTGAGACAGTAGCCTGCGCGTCGCGAGATCTGTTTGACCAACCCACATTGGGTGAGCGTTTGCAAAATTCGCAGTATCGATGGTTTCGGGATCCGGGTCTCGCGGCTCAAATGATCGACCGAGGCCACCTGATCGTGACTGAGCACGGCCATCACTTTGATGGTCTTGATCACCGAATTGATCGGCTTGCTGGACCCTGCCGGCTCAGGTGCACCACGACGCTCTGTCATGTCGCGTAAACGGCCCGTCTGCGCCTGCATGAGCTGAGGTCTTGTTGGCATGTCGTCACGCGCCTCCCCGAGGCTTCTCTTGTCGTCAAATAGTATGGGGATGAGCCATCTAAGTAAACGCGGCCCCAGCCATTGAATTCCACGATGTGGAATTTTGCCACTTTACCCACGCGCGGCTATGCAACCGTATAACGTGCGCGCGAGCCAACTAATGCTTGCCGAGGATGGAACATGATCGCGCACACGGTCGATTGGGATAGCCAGGAATGGAATCCCGTTCGTAGAGGCATGAAGCGCAAAACGTTTACCGGCGAAGGCGCGACATTGGCACTCCACCACATCGAACCGGGGCATGACTTATTGCCGCATGCGCATCATTACGAACAGATCGTCTACATGCTGCAGGGCACGGCGATCTTTCATGTCGGCGACAAAGCCTACCCGCTTTCGGCGGGCGGACTGATCGTGATCCCGCCCAACGTCACGCACCACATCGAAGTAACCGGCAGTGAAGTGGCACTCGAACTCGACGTGTTCACGCCGAAGCGCCCTGAATACGGCGGCTGAACCCCTCGCCTCGCCTCGCCTCGCCTCGCTTCCCCCTATTTGGAAATCCGAAATGCCCGATCTCAGCGAGCAGACGAAATCTTTTCTGCTGACCACAAGCACGGCGACGCTGACGACGCAGCTTTTCCGCCGCGGCTTTCGCAACGCTTTCATTCAAGGCGTGCGTCCTCTGGGACGCTATGCGACCAATATGGTCGGTCCCGCCTTCACGCTCCGCTACATCCCTGCGCGCGAAGACTTGGATTCATACAACGCCAAAAAGGATCCTAACGCTTTTCAGCGCGAGGCGATCGAGGCGGTTCCATCCGCCCATGTGTTGGTCATGGATTGCCGGGGCAACAGCCGCGCCGCATCAGGCGGCGACGTCTATATGACGCGCCTGAAGGTTCGTGGCGTTGCCGGCGTTGTGTCGGATGGCGGCATCCGCGACAGCGGTCCGATCTCCGAAATGGACTTGCCGGTCTTTTGCGCTGGACCGAGTGCGCCGACCAATCGCATCGTTCATCATGCGATCGACTACAATCTGCCGATCTGTTGCGGAGACGTGGCGGTCTATCCCGGCGACATCATTGTCGGCGACAGAGATGGCGTCGCCGTCATCCCGCGCGACATTGCAGATGAAGTCGCGCACGACGCAGCCGAACAGGAACATTTGGAAGCCTTTATTCTGACGCGGGTGGCCGCCGGCGAAAAGCTTCCCGGTCTTTATCCCGTCAGCGACCGTACACGCCAAGACTACGCAGCTTGGGCGGCGCAGAAGCGTAACTAGTCAAAGCTCGGATTTGGCGATGGCGGCGATCAAAGTTCTCAGCACGACCGCAGTCAAAAGCTCACTCGATGAGATCGTACCCGATTTCGAGGCTACGACCGGCGTCACAGTCACGCTGACTTACACGCCGTCGGCGCAGATCGCCGCGCGTGTCCTTCAAAACGAAAGCGTAGACGTTATCGTCGGCACGAAAGAAATCCTCGACGAACTCCGTGGCCATGGAAAACTTTTAGACCAAACTCTAGCGCCCATCGCACGATCGCTCGCCGGGCTCGCCGTGCGTGATGGCGCACCGAGACCGGACATCTCCTCCGTGGCAGCTTTCAAAAAGACGCTGCTCAACGCCAAATCGATTGCCACTAGTAATCCCGTAGGCGGCGGTCAAAGCGGCAAGGTCCTCGCCGCAGTTCTTGAGAAGCTCGGCATCGCCGACGCGTTGAAGCCGAAGCTTCTTTATAGCCCCGGCGGACCTGCGGGCCTGGTCGGATTTTTTCTGACGCGCGGCGAAGCCGAGATCGGCATTCAGCAGATGCCGGAACTCCTGGCCGTACCGGGCGTCGACGTGATCGGTCCGTTGCCTTCGGATATTACGATCGAAACTGTCTTTTCGGTCGCAGTCTCAGCTACGCCACTCAATCGTGCCGGAGCGATACGCTTCGCCGAAACGCTGTCGGAATCTGCGGCCAGTATCGTCCTGCGCAAGAAAGGCTTTAGTCCCATGAACTGACGCGGCACCACCGTGCCACCGGAGTCCGGGATAGAGACGAACAATAAGAGAGGGAGAAAATCACGTGTCACACCGGACAAATTTCGCAGGTGATCCATGCCGACGATAACCGGCATTGAGGTCATTTCGCTCGAACACGTGATGAAGCCCGGCGAAGGTTATGGAAATGCGCGCGGCATCAATCACCGCCGCGGCAGTTCGATCGTCAGCCTCACGACGAGTGACGGGGTCGTCGGCTTAGGAGAAGCGCAAGGACCGCTCCGGATCATAGCGGAATATGTCAAACTGATCGCACCGCACTTTATCGGGCGAAGCCTTTTCAATTTTTCGATCATCGCTACGGAATTGCGCAATCGGCTTTATCACTTCGGCGCACAGGGACATTTCATCTCCGCGCTCGGCGGCATCAATATCGCCGTCTATGATGCGATCGGCCGGACCCACGGTGTCGCCGTGCATGATCTGATTGGCGGATGCGCCTCGGAAAACCTCGCTTGTTACGCCACCACAGGCTATTTCACGGACAATCCGAAAGTCGGCATCGCAGAGCAGATGTCACGTTTCGATCTCGATGATTTTGTCGGTGTTAAGATCAAAATCGGAGCAGGCATCGCATCCGACGTCGCGCGCGTTCAAGCGGCACGCAAGGCCATCGGCGATAGCAAACTGCTGATGGTCGACTATAACGGCAATTACACCGTCGATGTCGCGCTCGAAAGCCTGCGGAAGATTGAGAAATTCAACATCTTGTTCTGTGAAGAGCCGCTGCCTCCCGCGGATATCCAGGGCTACGCCGAGCTTCGCATGCGTTCGCCGATCCGCGTCGGCGCCGGTGAAGCGCATTATGCCGTGGGCGACTTCAAGAGACTTATCGAAGCGCGCGCGATCGATATCGCCGAACCGTCATTGACCGGCGGCGGCGGGTTTGACGAAATGAAAGCCGCCGCGCTCTACGCAATGACCAACAATGTGCGTATCGCCGTGTCGTGCTGGGGCGGCGCCATTGCGCTCAACGCGGCGCTGCATTTCGCGGCGAGCCTGCCAGTATGGCCGCACACGGCGAATGCACCCTACCCGCTCATGGTCGAATACGACTGCGGCGATAATCCGTTGCGCGATCGGATCGTGACCAATCCGATCCGGCCGTCGCAGGGCAAAATCGCCGTTCCCAAGAGTTTTGGCCTCGGCATCGAACTCGATGCGGGAGCCGTCGCTCGCTACAGAGTTTGAATGGAGGCCGGTTATGCGAACTTACTCAAGGGCTATCACACCGAAATATCTTCTCGCCGGCTTGATACTAACGGCATTCGTTTTCCCAGCGCTTAGCGACGATTTTCCGTCGAAGCCTATTCACATCATGGTCGCGACCGCGGCCGGCGGGCCGACCGATCTGACCGCGCGCGTGATCGGGAAGTTTATCTCGCAGTATTCAGGCCAGCCCGTCGTCGTCGAGAACAAACCGGGCGGCGGCGGAACTCAAGCGCTTGGTGAAACAGCCAAGGCCAGCCCTGACGGCTACACGTTGAGCTTCGCCGCGGCCGGCGAAATCGTCATTCACCCGTTTCTCTATAAGGATCTGCCCTACAATCCATTGAAAGACGTCGTGCCGGTCGCGCTTGCGGCAGAAGCGCCTCAGGTTCTGGTCATCAGTTCGAATGTGCCCGTGCACAATCTGCAGGAGTTTATCGCTTACGCCAAAGCCCACCCCGGCGAGATCAATTACGGCTCGTCCGGCACCGGCGGCACGCCACAGCTCGGCGCGCTTCGCTTCGCCAAGCTTGCCGACGTAAAGATCACGCATGTGCCTTATCGCGGCGCGCCTCTCGCAACTGCGGATTTGATCGCTGGCCGCATCCAGATGCTGCACATCACGCCGCTGCCGGTCATCGGACCGGCAAAGGCCGGCCTGGTCCGCATTCTCGCCATTGCACAGCCGCACCGTTCGTCTGCACTACCCGACGTGCCGACTTCCGCGGAGGCGGGCTTACCGGGCTATGAAACCTCGTTGTGGTTTGGGCTTTTTGCGCCGCGCGGCACGCCGAAGACTGTCATTGATAAGATTTACGGCTGGGTGCGGGACATGAACAACGATCCGCAATACCGCAAGCAACTTGGCGATCTTTTCTACGAACCGGCGATCATGTCACCCGAAGATTTCCAGGCGAAGATCAATAAAGAAGCCCCCGAATGGGAGCATGATGTCCACGAGTTCGGCCTGCGCATCGAGTGAGGCCGAGGCGGCTTACTTCACGCCGATGAAATTCAATACCAAGTCGGTGTAGACCCTCGGTTGCCCCATATTGGAGAGATGCGAAGCGTCGATCGTCGCGAGCTTCGCCCCTGGAATACGCTTTTGAATTTCCTCGCCCGCCGCCGCCGGTGTCGCCGGATCTTGCAATCCCACGATCACGAGCGTCGGCGCCTTGATCCGAGGATGCGTCGGCCGCATGTCCATGTTGCGAATGGCGGTGCAACAACCGAGATAGGCTTCGATACTCGTCTCGGCGAACATCTGCTGGACCAGCGCGACTTTTTCGGGATGCTGCGCGATGTAGTCCTTGGTGAACCATCGCGTCATCGCCGGCCCTGCGGCAAAGGCCATGCCTTTCTCCTGCGCGAGCTTCATGCGCTCGTCCCACACCGTCTTGTCCGCGTAATAGCTGTGGGTGTTGGACATCACCAGTTTTTCGATGCGGTCAGGTGCGTTGGCGCCGAGCCACTGGCCAACCATGCCGCCCATGGAGAGACCGCACCAATTGACCCTTTTCAGATCGAGCGCATCCATGATCGCAAGTGCGTCGTGGCCGAAGTCGTCGACGGTGTAAGGCCCTTTCGGCACGCCGGATTTCCCGTGACCGCGGCGGTCGTAACGAACAAGGCGGAAATGTTTGGTGAAGTCCGCCACTTGGTCGTCCCACATGCGCAGATCGGTGCAGAGAGAATTAGACAGCATAAGCACCGGCGCGGTCCGCGGACCCTGATCCTCGACGTTGAGCGAAAAGCCTTCCTTTGTGTGAACGTCCGGCATGCGTAACTCCAAGTAATAGGTTGGAAGATCAGTTCGGCAATTCAGCGCGAAGCTTGCCGTCAATGGACTGCCAGAGATCGAGCGTCGCGCGATCCGGCACTGGTCCAATATTAAATCCACTTTTGATGATAAGCGCCGTGTCTTTGTCTTCAGCGTAGCGCGGCCATGACGGCAGGCCGCTTCCGTTCGGATCTCCACTCGCTGCGAAGTTCACCCAATAGCTGCTCATGACACGCGCTATTTCGCGATCTTCGTCACGCCACGGCCACGAGCGGCAATCCAGTGTCTGGAACACGTAGTTTATTTCGGCAGTGTGGAAAGCGCCGATATCGCGCGATAGGTCGCCGCCGCCGGGCTGCAGCGGCTTCGGCGGCACCTGCGCGAAATCATAAAAATAGATCGGCGACTGACCGTAGTGTGATTGCTGGTTGGCCCAAACCCAGTTTTCCCAATTGAAAACCCGGGTGCCGATGGCGCGGCGGCTTGACCGCTCCAGTTCTTCGGCGTTTTCCGCTGGAAAGCTCTTAAGAAATTCCTCAGCCATTGCGCCGTAATCGGCGCGGGCGCGGCGCCTGAATTCCTCGATGGAAGCAGTCGGCGGCTGTGTGGAGCCTTCGTCGGCCGTCGCACCTGTGATGAGCGGCACGTCATTCTGCTCGCCGCGAGAGAAGATGTTCATCAGATAATCGGGCACCAGGTAGCCATCGATGATGGACCAGCCGTTCGCCCGGTCTACACCTTTGGGGCTCGATGAATCATATTCTTCGTTAAGCGCGCCGCTGTCTTCCAGGATCGTCAATTGAATCTCGCGCGCCGGCTTCTGGCGTAGACCGTCGATGCCGGACACACCGAGCGAGCGCGCGAAGGTCACCCCTGCAGCTTCCGCTGTGGAAAGCTTCCGCAAAATGCGAGCAAAGAACGCGCCGCCGCTCTGACCGATCGCGCGATGGAAAAGTCCCTTCGCAAGCGGCGACGCCATCAAGGTGCTAACGCTCGAAGAACCTGCCGATTGGCCGAAAATGGTGACGCAGTTTGGATCGCCGCCAAAAGCCGCGATGTTGTCGCGGACCCAGCGCAATGCTGCGATCTGGTCCAGCAAGCCGTAATTGCCTGACGCATGATAGGATTGCTCGGCGCTCAGTTCCGGATGCGCGAGAAAACCGAGCCGGCCCAGGCGATAGTTTATCGTGACGACGACGACGCCGGCGCGGGCTAGGTTTTCGCCATTCGAAAAAGGCAACGCACCGGAGCCGACCGTGAAGGCGCCGCCATGGATCCAGACCATGACCGGACGGCGATCACCGCCAGCTGACGCCGTCCACACATTCAAATAAAGGCAGTCTTCGCTTTGCGGCTCGGGATCGAAATAGCCGACAGCGTTGCGGACACGATCCGGTTGAATGCAGCGAGGTCCGAATTTGTCGGCCGGACGGACACCGTCCCACACGTCAGGACGGTAAGGCGGCTGCCATCGCAACTTGCCGAGTGGTGGGCGCGCATAAGGCAGGCCCTTAAATGCGCGCACAACGCCATCAGCACTTGTGGTACCCGCGATAGGCCCGGCTTCGGTGCGAACTTGAATTGGCCCTGTCGCTGCCATTTGTTTTGATCATCGCGCCGGCTGTTCTTGGGACACATAAAACTTAGGTTCCTGCAGCTGCCCTGTCACGAGCGCCCAGCCGCCGTTTCGCATCGTGGAATTTACGCGTGAGATATAGGGACACCTCCGACCCACGCTGCTAAGTCGCCAAACCAATTACACCCGGAGGTCCGGCATGGGCAGCAATTCATTCGGACTGGCTCGTCTCCGCTTTGTGGCGCAAGGAAGCGTAATTTTCGCTGCTTCGCTTTTTGGCTGGAATGCAGTGGCGCAGCAGGCGCGGTTACCGGACTATCCGAACAAGCTCGTTCGCATATTGTCGTTGGTGCCCGCGGGGGGGCTGAGCGACATCGCGCTTCGCCCGTTGACGCAAGCGCTGTCGGAGCAAACCGGGCAGACCTTTATCGTTGAGAATCGTCCGGGTGGCGGCGGTCTCGTCGAAGGCCGCGCCTGCGCGCACGCGGCGCCGGATGGCTATGTCATCTGCAATGTCGACAACGAGGTCGTCAGCAATCCCGACTTTTTGTTCAAGGACGTCGGTTACAACACCCAGAAGGATTTCGCGGCGATCACCAATGGCTACTACATTATCAATGGCTTCGTCGCTTCTTCGGAACTGAATGTCAAAAACCTCAATGACCTGATCGCGCTTTCCAAAAGCCGTCCAGAAGGTATCAATGTCGCAACGCCGGCGACATCGCTGCAGATTTTCGTACAATCTTTCGCCAAACATACCGGCGCAAACTTTCACGTCATTCCCTACAAAAGCGGCGCTGAAGTTGCGAACGGGCTTCTGACCAATGCGGTGCAAGCCGCCGCCGTGGGGCTTGGAAATGCCCTGCCGCTGATCCAGGCCGGCGAAATGAAGGCGCTTTCGGTCGATTCAGCGGAACGGACTCCGCTTCTGCCGGATGTGCCGACCTTGAAAGAAATGAACTTCGACTCGTTGCGTATCAAATCGTGGTACGGATTCGTCGCGCCGACTGGCACACCAAAATCAATTATTTCCTTCCTTCACGATTCGATCGTCAATTTCTATTCTCGGGCGGATATCCGGCAGAGAGTCCTTATCAACGCCGCGCTGGAGCCGATTTTCAACACGCCCGAAGAATTCGCTCAGTTTCTCATCGTCGATCGCGAGCGAACAGCTGCTGAGGTCAAGCTCGTCGGCATCGAGCCGCAGTGAACTTGCGGGCATTCGGTTAAAGCCCCACCGGCTGGCTGATGATCCAGTCAGTATCGAACCGATCTCTGGCCCAAAATCCCTGCTAACAGGGAAAATAACAGAGAATTTTCGCTTCCAGGGCCTCTTCGTCGAAATACACAGTACATAAGCTCAACGTTGCAGCGCCTTTTCCGCCAAACTTCCCTACTGACCGGAACGGGGAGTTTCCGTACGGAAACAGGGAAACATTTTCGCGGAACAGAAAACCGCAGTATTATCTACAATTGCGAAGCCAAGATTCGTGATCAATGTCCGCTTTCGAGAGCAAAAGCGGACATGGCTCGAATGCGTAGTAGCAGAGACCTCCCGCGCCACTGGCATTTAAGGCCTGAAACAGACAGAAAGTTTCTCGTCGCGGTGCAATCGCGGCCGAGGCGCGCTACCATTTTCACCGAGCACGAGTTAGTCATGACACAGCAAAACCCGCCCATGAGCGACAGCGTCACGGTGGTCATACAGACTTGTGTGAGACCTGAAAGCGCCGAAACTTTTGCCCGATGGCAGGATGAGACCTGCAGAATTGTGGCGAGTTTCCCAGGATTCATTGAGCAGACAATAACGCCCCCTAGTCCGCCGGTCCAACTTGATTGGGTCATCCTACAGCGCTTTGAAAGCTCCACTGCCGCGTTGGGATGGCTAAATTCGGATCAACGACTGAGGCGGATGGAGGACGTAACGCCGCTGCTGGTCGGCCGCGACGACGTTCACATTGTCAGTGACGCCAATGTGGGAGTGCTTCCTGCACCGGTCTCGGCGGTCATTTCGACACGGATAAAGAGCGGCCAAGAGACTGCCTATCGCGCTTGGGAGCAACGCATTGCCGCTGCCCAGTCAAAAGCACGTGGCTTCCAGGGATACCGCTTCGAGCCGCCAGTGCCGGGAGTGCAAGACCATTGGCTGGCCATAGTGCGGTTCGACGCGGAGGCAAACCTTCAAGCATGGCTTAACGCTCCCGAGCGTCACCGACTTCTGGAGGAGGCACGGTCCTTCGCGGAAGAGCACCGCATCCGGATTGCCCGGACTGGCTTCGACCAATGGTTTGCAGCCACGGCGGGCAAGACCCCCGCCGCGTGGAAGCAAAATATGCTTGTTCTTCTGATGCTATATCCGGTGGTCTATCTGTTAGGCGCTCTAGTGCAAACACCGCTTCTGAGTGGTCGCGCTGGTTTACCGTTCAGCTTCGCACTCTTTTTTGGAAACGTGATGAGTGTCCTCGCATTGAGTTATCTCGTGCCATTGACCAGCAAGAGCTTCACTTGGTGGCTCGTTCCTGCCGGCGTAAATCAGCGGCGAATCGAAATTGGGGGGACCGCGCTCATCATCGCCCTGTACGGTCTCATGGTTCTCATCTTCTGGCGCTTCTTCTAGAGCATATTTGTCGCCATCAGATTTCCGCTCAAGCTGACTTGGCCTATGTAACTTCGCCACCGGTGAGAAACGGCACGCGCATTACTCAAGGACGGTCAAGGCTTCCACCAAGAAGGGACACTATAAGGAAATGCCCCGCCGCACAGTTTTCGTGCACGACGGGGCCAAGACTCAGAAGTCCCTGCCGGAGGAGGAAAATGGGTGACAAGCAGGCAGACAATTAAGCTGCAACGTCCATGCCATTCGTACAAATACCCCCCATTTCCAGACAAATACGGACCCGCCTTACCGACTATTGGCATTCTAGGCGTGCAGAACAAACACGTTCGACGAAGCAGCCCTTTCATTCGTAATAAGCGCTCTGTTACTTGCCGGTGCCGACTCTTTAGCCAAAAGACGATTTTTTGTGCGTCGTGGGTGAAGTGACGGACGCAGAAGATAAAAAATCCGCCTGCACGCCACGTATTTGAGAAAATCACCGTTTGAACTAGCGCTTCTATCGTCTTCCGGTAGAGCAGGCGCTCGGCTTTCGAGTTGGCGCGCGGATTGCTTGTTTGAGCGTGACCGCAGCGACCGCTGCTGTTTACCCTTGGCAAGCCTGGCAGTACTCGAACTCATTGGAAAACATGAACAATCCTGAGATCGCAATCGATTCAAAGCCTCGACTTGTACTGAGCGGAATTACCAAGCGGTACCCAAGTGTCGTGGCCAACGAGAACGTTTCCCTTACTGTCCAACCGGGTGAGATCCACGCCGTCCTGGGCGAGAATGGTGCCGGCAAAAGCACGTTGATGAAGATCATTTACGGCATCACAAAACCCGATGCCGGGACAATCCTGTGGAACGGCCAATACGAAACCATCACGACGCCTTCGCAAGCGCGCCGCTTGGGTATTGGCATGGTGTTCCAACACTTTTCATTGTTCGAGACTTTGACGGTCTGGGAAAATATCGCCCTGGCGCTGGACGAACGGATCGCTCCAACTCGACTAGCGGCAAAGATCACCGAAGTTTCGGAAAAATACGGTCTCCCGATTGATCCGTATCGTCTTGTTCACAGCATGTCCGTTGGCGAGAGGCAGCGCGTAGAGATTGTACGTTGCCTACTTCAGGAGCCCAGACTTCTGATCATGGACGAGCCTACTTCCGTGCTGACACCGCAAGCTGTCTTGGTGTTGTTCGAAACGCTACGTCGGCTGGCATCGGAAGGCTGCAGCATCCTCTACATCAGCCATAAGCTCGACGAAATCCGCGCACTGTGCGACAGCGCGACCGTACTGCGCGGCGGCCGTGTCAGCGGCACCGCTATTCCGAAAAACGAAACCAACGAGAGTCTGGCACGCCTGATGATTGGGGGTGAGTTGGCCGTCTGCACGCTGACGCCGCGTCAACCCGAAGAGGTCCGGCTCGAACTCGATCACTTGTCGCTGCCGACGTCAGACCCATTCGGCACGACACTGAAAGACATTAGCTTGATGGTGCGAAGCGGCGAGATTTTGGGAATCGCCGGAGTTTCCGGAAATGGCCAGAAGGAACTGATGGCGGCGCTTTCGGGCGAGCGGTTAAGCAGCGGAGCGATGATCAAATTGCTCGGCCACCCGGTAGGCGATCTCAATCCCGCGAAACGCCGCGAGCTTGGGCTCACCTTCGTTCCCGAAGAGCGCCTCGGCCGAGGGGCAGTGCCGCCGATGAGCTTATCTAATAATGCGCTCCTCACCGGCGCGCGAAAGGGCATGGTGTCGAACGGCCTGATCGTTCCATCCGTCACGCGAGCCTTCGCCAAGAACGTGATCACGCGCTTCAAAGTCAAGTGCGGGGACGAAATGTCAGTCGCATCGAGTCTGTCGGGCGGCAATCTGCAGAAATATATCGTTGGCAGAGAGACGATGCTGGAGCCCAAAATGATGATCGTCGGCCAGCCAACGTGGGGCGTCGATGTCGGCGCAGCGCAATTGATCCGGCAGGCTCTGATCGATCTGCGCGACCAAGGCGTGGCGCTCCTGGTGATATCCGAGGAACTCGACGAGCTTTTCATTATCAGCGACCGGCTCGCAGTACTGGCTGAGGGACGTCTTTCGCCATCCGTCCGACCCGCCGATACGTCGATCGGGCAGATCGGCACATGGATGAGCGGCAAGTTCAACGAACCCGCAAACCCCGTCTCCGCAGGCGCGAGCCCCCTCATGGAGGTTGCATAATGTTCGTCCTCGAGCGGCGCGCCAGTCCTTCTTTCACGATGGCGATCGCTTCGCCGATATTGGCCGCGCTTGGCATGATCGCGACCGGCTTCCTTCTATTTAGCGCGTTGGGTAAGGATCCTGTCGAAGTCTTCTATTTGTTCTTCATCAAACCGTTGTCGACCACCTACGATATCGGCGAGTTGCTCTTAAAGACCACGCCCCTGCTGCTCTGCGGGCTTGGTCTCGCAATGGGATTTCGCGCCAACGTCTGGAACATCGGCGCGGAAGGTCAACTCACCATGGGTGCGATCGCGGGCGGCGGCGTCGCGCTGTGGTTTGGCGACAGCGATTCTGTGTTCGCAATGCCGCTCATGTTGTTGGCTGGTGTCCTTGGCGGAATGATTTGGGCCGCGATTCCAGCGTTTCTGCGAACGCGATTCAACACCAACGAAATTCTTGTCACACTCATGCTCGTGTATATCGCCCAGTTGTTATTGTCCTGGCTGGTGCACGGGGCGTTGCGCGATCCCGAAGGGCAAAACTACCCGCAGTCGCGTGGCTTCGGCGATGCTGAGACCATGTCCGTTCTCATCGAAGGAACTCGCGTGACCTGGGGCATCGTTTACGCCGTGGGGTTGGCGATTATCTCTTGGATCGTTTCGCAGAAGACAATTGCCGGCTTCCGAATGCAGGTCGCCGGGGTCGCGCCAGCAGCCGCAGCTTATGCCGGCTTTTCAGAAAAGCGGAATATCTGGATTGCACTTTTGGTGTGTGGCGCCACCGCAGGCCTCGCTGGTATTTGCGAAGTCGCTGGCCCAATCGGGCGACTGCAGCAGACGATTTCGCCTGGCTATGGTTTTGCCGCGATCATCGTCGCCTGGATCGGACGATTAAATCCAATAGGTGTCGTATTTGGCGCGTTGTTGATGGCGCTCCTCTACCTCGGCGGCGAGTCAGCACAAATGGGAATGAGCCTGCCGTCCGCGATAACCGGTTTGTTTCAAGGGTTGCTGCTTTTCTACCTGCTAGCCGCCGATTTGTTCATCACATTCCGGCTGCGGCGAGTCCGCCCGGTTAAACAGGTCGAGGTGAAGCCAGCAGTAACGTTGGGGAGTGCGGCATGAATCCTCTCGTTCCCATGATCGCCGCGACGGTGGTGGCGGCCACCCCGCTCATCTACGCCGCGCTCGGCGAAACGATTGTCGAGAAAGCTGGTGTCCTCAACCTTGGCATTGAGGGCATGATGCTAATTGGAGCGGTTGCCGGCTTTGCCGCAACACTCGCCACAGGCAGCGATTTTATCGGCTTCATAGCCGCAGCCGCCGCGGGCGTCGCTTTGTCCTTGGCGTTTGGCTTTCTCACACTTAACCTGCAAACCAATCAGGTGGCGACCGGCCTTGCATTGACGTTGTTTGGAATTGGTCTGTCAGCCTTCGTCGGCCACAATCTTGCAGGGACGCCGCTGCCCCCGTTGCCGTCGATTAAGATTCCGGGGCTGACTAATATTCCCGTCATCGGCGATCTTTTGTTCCATTACGACATCATGGTCTATCTGTCGCTGGTGTTGTTTGCTGCCGTGCAATGGTTCGTCACTAAGTCCCATGCCGGCCTGACGTTGCGCGCCATCGGGGAATCCCCAAGCGTTGCTCACGCCATCGGAAAGCCCGTTTTACTGACCCGCTACCTGGCTGTGATGTTTGGCGGAGCATGTGCGGGCATCGCGGGCGCGTATCTGTCGCTTGTCCAGACGCCGATGTGGGTCGAGGGAATGTCGGCAGGTAAAGGCTGGATCGCGCTCGCGCTCGTCGTTTTCGGCACCTGGAAGCCGGCCCGGGTCGTGCTCGGCGCCTATCTCTTCGGCGGCGTCACGCAGTTCCAGCTTTTCGCTCAAGGATTCGGTTTGCCGATCCCAACCGAGTTTCTGTCGATGTTGCCGTATGCAGCAACGATTATCGTTTTGGTTATTATCTGTCGCGACCCCAAAACGATCTTGCTGAACCAACCGGCATCCCTCGGCATCAGCTTTCATGCAGCCGCATGAAAAAGGCCTGTCGGTCTAATTCATCGTCAATAATCTCTCACCAAAAACCAAAAGGTAGCGTCATGAAGCTAAGTAAAAAGTGGAAGTCTCTGGGCCTTGCAGCAAGTTTCATCATAACTTCGTCGGCTGCCTTCGCCGCAGAACCGCTCAAGGTTGCATTTGTCTACCTGGGCCCGGTCAAAGACGGCGGCTGGACGCAAATGCACGATGAGGCTCGGCAAAAACTGGAAAAGGCGCTCGGCTCTGCAATCAAGACCACGTTTGTAGAGAACGTTCCGGAGACCGCGGACTCCGAACGAGTATTTCGTCAGCTTGCCGCCGACGGCAATAAGCTAATCTTCGCAACATCGTTCGGATATATGGAGCCTTTGCAGAAAGTCGCGAAGGTATTCCCGAACGTCAAATTCGAGCACGTCAATGGCTTTAAGACCGCGCCGAATATTTCCGTTTACGAGCCGCGCTTCGAGGAAGGCTTTTATCTGATCGGTACGATCGCGGGCCAGATGACGAAAACTAACACGCTCGGTTTTATCGGTTCATTTCCGATCCCGAGCGTGATGCGCAACGTCGATTCCATGACGCTCGGTGCGCTGGCGGTAAATCCCAAGGTCAAGATGAAGCCGATCTGGGTCAATACTTGGTACGATCCCGGCAAGGAACGCCAAGCTGCAGAAACTCTGATCGCTCAGGGTGCCGACAACGTAGCGCAGAACACCGACTCACCGGCTTCCATCCAGGCAGCGCAGGAAAAAGGCACCTACGCATTCAGTATCGATGCCGACATGGCAAGCTTCGGTCCGAAAGCGCAGCTAACGGGCACGACCGAAGACTGGAGCGGTTATTATATCGCCGAGACCAAGAAGGTCATGGACGGCACCTGGACTGGCAACCGACACACCCGTTGGGGTCTCAAGGAGGGAATGGTGGTGATGGCGCCGCTTAATTCGGCAATCCCCCCGGAAGCCGTCAAGGTCTTCGAGCAAAAGAAAGCCGCGCTGATATCTGGCGATCTAAAGCCCTTTGCCGGCCCGATCTCGGATAACACGGGGGCAGAAAAAGTTCCCTCCGGCAAGGCCATGACTGATACGGACCCTGCCTTCAATTCGGTGAATTGGTATGTGGCGGGAATCGACGGCAGCGTTCCTAAATGAGCCGCCACGGCGAAGCGCTCTAGTCGGCGTGCTTCTCTGATCTAACTTGTGAGCCAGCGTCATCTCGATAAGATGACGCTGGCTCATCTACCTCAACGAACTTTGCTACATACGCCTCAAGCTTGCAGTTTGAACGATCCTATAAGGCGGTCCGGTACTGCCGGAGTCTCGATAGGAGGCGCACATGTCAAACGCCATTGAAGCGGCAAGAACTTCAACATCGTCGTTACCGGTCGTCGATATTTCTGGTTTATCGGAAAAACTCGCAGTCGAGCGAGCGGCTGTCGGAGCACAGTTGCGTGCGGCGCGCCGATGGCGCGTGCGTGCGGAGATAGTCCGAACAGAGAACAACAGGGAATTGACCTCCGCGCTCCTGGCAACAGAACGGCCCCTCCAATGAGGGGAGCAAGACCGCTAAACCACTGACTCGTCGCGGAAGGGAATCGGCGCATTATGTTCAGCCGCGCGTCAGGATCGCCTTAGCGGCGTTGCCAACGGCTTCGACGGATGCGTCACCCGTGTCCAAAAAAGCGATGATCCGGCACGGACAACCCTCCAGTCCCTCATACCTCCAGGGAAAGGCGCCGATCAAACAACGTTTATTTAGCATCAACTCAATGTCGCCGCCGATATTCTCGGCATGCAGCAACCCTTCCTGGAAAGCCCAATTGTGAAATGGAAAGACGTCGGCCGAGATTTTCCGGCCTGATCGCTTGTGCGTGTAATTGAAGGTTCCGAAAAACTCGGCCGGAGTTTTACCGTGCTTCTTGGTAAATTCCTCCGCCAAATCGGGCCGCATATATCGTATCGAAGTATTCATGGCGTGATCGCATGAACCGGTATCCATGCCCCACCATTTGATTTTCTTTTCGAGCATCCACTGTAAAGTATCAAGGCTAGGTCCTGGGTGGTAGCAGAAGTATCTGACGAGATCCTGCTGCGGCTGCCCCTCGTAGTGCCGATGCCAACCGGTGTGCAGAATAAGGATGTCGCCCTCGCGAATATCCGCCCCGGCACCCTCAATAATCTCAGGCGTAATAACTGCCCAGTCGTGCATATGCTTGGAAATGTCGACCACCACAGCTTTATTGAAAAGATAATCCAAGGGCAGATGCGCCATGTCGCCGGTCGGATTATCTGTAGCGTGCATAGCACCGTCAAAATGCGTGCCGACGTGCAATGCAGTGTCGATGCGCTGCGCGACAATCCGCACTGTTTGTAAATTCTGCGCGTAATACATTTTGTTGCCGGCATAACCAACCCAGCCGGGCGTATGAACGTTCATGACGTGAGTGAGGTCGACGACCTTCATTTTATTTTCTCCTGCAGCACCACGACGTTTTTTACCGACAACCGGCGTCGGCAGATAGCCTACACACCCCGAAACAACGGACGGCGTTTCTCGGCAAACGCCGCTCGGCCTTCGACATAATCAGCACTAGCATCGGCCACGCGATAGCGACGCTCCGCCTCGTCTCGCATCTTGGTATCGTGCGTCCGAATGGCATTCAACGCAGCCTTGGCGGCCTCGATTGTCAAAGGCGCATTGTCGCTAATGTCTTCGGCGAGTTTTTGAACATCGGCATCGACCGCTTCTGCAGTCGAAATCCGATAAACGGCACCGGCTTCATAGGCCCGCATCGCCGGCAGCCGGCTCGCCGTGAAAAGTATCTGCCGAGCTAGATTGTCGCCGAACACGCGTGAGAGTCTGTCGATGCCACGAGGATCGTACCCCAATCCGAGTTTCGCGGCGGGAACCGCAAAAAATGCATCGTCACTCGTGACCCGGATATCGCAACTCGCGGCCAAGGAAGCGCCCGCCCCCATACAGGCCCCGTGGATCAGAGCGATTGTCGGAACAGGAATACGCTCGATCGCCTGGCAAGTGCTTTCGACAAGATCATCATAAGCCTTCGCACCAGCGGCATCTGCTCTTCCGTGCCGGAATTCCTCGACATCGGCGCCGGCGGAAAAGGCCTTGGTTCCCTCTCCCCGCAAAACGACGACCCGACCAAAAGCCGGCTTCGGGCCGGTCGCGAAGTCGTAGAGCTTTTCCCACATCGAATGACTGACAGCATTTCGACGAGGGGAATTATGAAGCGTTGCTAAACAAATGCCGTTGGACAGAAAGAAGCTGACGTCTCCGGACATCGGCCGAAACCTCTGGTCTGCTGGGGCGATATTGGCGTTACAATTATCACAGGAATCTATCGGAAAGGGTTCTCAATAACAGGCGAGCTAAATGCTTGCGCAGTGTCTCTCGGTTAGTTAGAGTTTGTTTGTGTACATATGATTGTATTGGCTGCGAGGTTGGGTGAATGCCCCGTGCGCCTGCCGGCGATGGCGTTCAGCTGTATTACGAAGACGCTGGTTCGGGCCCCCCGGTCGTGTTCATTCATGAATACGCGGCCGACTTCCGGACCTGGGAGCCGCAGATGCGGCACTTTTCGCGATCGCATCGCTGCGTCACCTATAGCCAGCGCGGCTATCCGCCTTCCGACATTCCGAACGATCCGGACGCCTATCTTCAGGACAAATTCCGCGACGATGTCGTTTCGGTCATGGACGCTTTGAAGATCGAGAAGGCCCATATCGTCGGACATTCCATGGGTGCAGCGACGGCACTGCACGTTGGCATCCACACCCCGGAGCGCTGTATCTCAGTCGTAGCTGCCGGCTGCGGCTATGGCTCAAGTGCTGACGCCGCAAAAGTAGAAGAGGCGCGCGCCGCCTCGCGCGCTATCGGCAAAATGTTTGCCGAAACCCCAATGGAGGAAAGCGCGCGGCGCTATGCCGATGGTGTAGTGCGGCAAGCGTATAAGAATAAAGACCCGCGTGGCTTCGCGCATTTCGTCAAGCTGTTGAGCGAGCACTCGCCACTCGGCCATTCGCTCACCATGCTCAACCTGCAGGCCAAGCGCCCTTCTCTGTGGGAGATGGAGGCCGACCTAAAGGCGTTCAAGCCGCCACTCTTCGTGATTGTCGGCGACGAAGACGACTGGTGCGTCGACGGCAGCATTTACCTGCGCCGGACCGTGCCGACTGCGGGCCTCTACGTCGTGCCGCGCACCGGCCACACGCTGACCAGCGAAGAGCCCGAAAAATTCAATGTGGCGCTGGAGGAATTCTTCGCCGAAACCGAGCGCGGCAGTTGGCTCGCGCACAAACCAAAGAAATAATTGATTCAAATAGGAGGAGAAGCGAGGTGGATCTCAATCTTAAAGGCAAAACTGCCCTGGTGACCGGCGGCAGCGAAGGCATCGGCAAAGGCATTGCCATTGCACTCGCCAAGGAGGGCGTCGATGTTGCGATCTGCGCCCGGCGAATGGAACCGCTCGAAGCCGTCGCACAGGAGATTGCGAAAGCGACCGGTCGCAAGATCGTGCCGATTTCTGCCGACCTCCGTCAGGATAAACACGCCAAGAATTTCATCGAACAGGCCCATAAAGCGCTCGGCCGTTGCGACATCATGATCAACAACGCCGGCTCCGCGGCCGGCGGCGTGATCGAACACCTGACCGAAGACGACTGGGAGAAAGGCCTCCAGCTTAAATTCATGGGCTATGTGCGCTGCCTGCGCTACGTCCTCCCGATCATGGTCAAGCAGGGCGGCGGGCGCGTGGTCAACCTGATCGGCAATGATGGCGTGAAACCTTCGTACTGGGAAATCTGCCCGGGCGCCGCCAATGCGGCAGGACAGAACCTCACGTTCTCGCTCGCCGGCCAATACGGCAAACACGGGATCAGCTTCTGTGCAGTGAATCCAGGACCGGTTCGCACCGAACGCTGGGCCGGCCTAGTCAAGGCCATGTCACGCGATATGAATATCTCTTACGAGGAAGCCGATACGCTCGCGCCTACGTCGATCCCGATGGGCCGCATCGCTGAGGTCGAGGAAGTTGCGAATCTTGTCGTGATGCTCGCCTCACCGCTGATGGAAATGGTCAACGGCACTATGATCGAGATCGATGGCGGCCAAGACAAGCCGCTGATGGATCGCTTCCGCGACAAGAACCGGAGTTGACTTCGGCAAGCCACGAGACCGACTATCGACAAAATGCCGGACACACCCACGCAGGAATCTGTCCTATGAACACCAAGCGTAACGTGTTGTTACTCGCGTCCATTGCCGCGTTTGCTTTGGGCTTTGCCACCCAAGGTTCGGCGCAAGAAACGATCAAGATCGGCGAGCTCAACAGCTATAAGACGCAGTCGGCCTTCCTCGATCCGTACAAGAAAGGCATGGAACTCGCGCTTGATGAGATCAACGGCAAAGGCGGCGTGCTCGGCAAGAAAATCGAGCTGATTACGCGCGACGACGGTACCAATCCGGGCGAAGCGGTGCGCGTGGCTGAAGAACTCATCACCCGCGAAGGCGTATCGATGATCGCCGGCACCTTCCTCTCGAATATCGGTCTCGCGGTCACCAACTTCGCCGGGCAGAAAAAGGTGTTGTTTCTTGCTGCCGAGCCTTTGACCGACAAGATCACCTGGCAGAACGGCAACAAATACACTTATCGGCTGCGCGCCTCGACCTATATGCAGACCGCGATGCTGATGCCAGCCGCGCTTGCGGCCAAGAAGAAGCGCTGGGCGCTGGTTTATCCGGATTTCGAATATGGCCAGTCGGCGGTCGAGAACTTCAAGACGCTGATGAAGAAGGCGCAGCCTGATGTAGAATTCGTCACCGAGCAGGCCACGCCGCTCGGCAAGGTCGACGCCGGCGCGGTGGCGCAAGCAATCGACGACGCAAAGCCCGACGCGATCTTCAACGTGCTGTTCGGTGCCGACCTCGCCAAATTCGTGCGCGAGGGCAACACCCGTGGCGTGTTCAACAATCGCACAGTGGTCAGCCTGCTCTCCGGCGAGCCGGAATATCTCGATCCATTAAAGGATGAAGCTCCGGTCGGCTGGATTGTCACCGGCTATCCGTGGGACAAGATCAAGACACCGGAGCACACGGCCTTTCTCAAAGCGTATCAGGACAAATACAATGACTATCCGCGGCTCGGTTCGATCGTCGGCTATGTAACAATGAAGTCGATCGCCGCCGGCATCGCCAAAGCAGGGTCGACCGACACCGAGAAGATGGTCGCAGCTTTCGCCGGTCTTAAGGTCGATAGCCCATTCGGGCCGATCGAGTACCGCGCCAGCGATCATCAGGCCACCATGGGCGCCTTTGTCGGCAAGATCGCACTGGAGAACGGCAAGGGCACCATGAGCGACATCAAATATGTCGACGGCGCTTCAGTCTTGCCGTCTGACGCGGATGTAAAGAAGCTCAGGCCCGCTGACGCGAACTGATCAGCTGGCTTGTATCCTCTCCTCGTGGACGTCTCGAGGAGAGTGCTGCCGAGCTGAAGAGCCATGTCGTTCAACGCATTTCTGTTCCAGGCCTTCGATGGGCTTTCCACCGCCTCAGGATTGTTCCTCGTCGCCGCCGGTCTCTCGCTGATTTTTGGCGTCTCGCGCATCATTAACATTGCCCACGGGTCCCTTTACATGCTCGGGACCTACATCGCCTACACCTTGGCGACCAAGTTCGGAGGTTTCACCGGCTTCTGGGGCGGCATTATAGCCACCGCCTTGATCGTCGGTGCGATTGGTGCAGCCATCGAGTTCGTGTTGCTGCGGCAGATCTACCGTGCGCCCGAGTTGTTCCAGCTCCTCGCGACGTTCGCGCTCGTGCTCGTCATCAATGACGCGACGCTTTATGTTTGGGGTCCGGAGGACCTTCTCGGCCCGCGAGCACCGGGGTTGCGCAACGCCATCGAATTTTTGGGAAGAAAGCTGCCGAGCTACGACGCGTTCCTGATCGTGGTTGGGCCGCTTGTTCTTCTCGCGATGCACCTGCTTCTAGCAAAGACGCGCTTTGGCCGGCTCATTCGGGCAGCAACTCAGGACCGCGAGATGGTCGGCGCACTCGGCGTCAACCAGTCGATGCTGTTCACAGCGGTGTTTGCGCTGGGCTCCCTGCTCGCGGGCCTCGGCGGTGCGCTCCAGGTTGCGCGCGAGCCCGCCAATCTCGCCATGGACCTCACCGTGATTAGCGACGCCTTCGTCGTCGTTGTCGTCGGCGGCATGGGCTCCATTCCCGGCGCCTATCTCGCCGCCGTCATCATCGCCGAGGTCAAGGCGATGTGCATTGGGCTCGGCGTGGTCGACTTAGGACTTATCAACATCAACTTCACCAAATTTACGCTGGTAGCCGAATTCATCGTGATGGCGGTGGTGCTGATAGCGCGGCCCTATGGATTGCTTGGCCGACCGCAAGGCGCTGTGCGCTCAATCGCCGAACCGGAGGAACCGATCCGCCCAGCGACGCCGCTGGTCAAGGCGCTCGGCGCGGCGGCGCTGGCGCTGCTGATCGGCCTTCCCTTTGTCACGCAATCCTCGCCGTATCTCCTGGTTCTCGGCATCGACGTTCTGATCGCGGTACTGTTTGCTGCAAGCCTGCACTTCATCATGGGTCCCGGCGGCATGCATTCATTCGGACATGCGGCCTATTTCGGGCTCGGCGCCTATGGCGCGGCACTCGCTTCGAAACTGCTTGCGGCGTCGATGGGCTTCGCACTGGTGATTGCCCCTATCGTGGCGTTGCTCGGCGCGCTGCTGTTTGGCTGGTTCGCGGTGCGGCTCTCAGGCGTCTATCTCGCGATGCTCACGCTCGCCTTCGCACAGATTGTGTGGGCTGCAGCGTTCCAATGGGAGCCGCTGACCGGCGGCTCGAACGGCGTGGTCGGAATTTGGCCAAAACCGCCATTCGACAATAGCTCCGCATATTTCCTTCTAGCGCTGGCGCTGACCGTTCCGGCCGTGCTGCTGCTCCGACGTTTCCTGTTTTCGCCGTTCGGGTATGCCATGCGAGCCGGCCGCGATTCACCGCTACGCGCCGAAGCAATCGGCATCAACGTAAAGCGCGTGCATTGGCTCGCCTTCGCGATCGCAGGCTGCGCCTGTGGCATCGCTGGCGGATTGTTCGCCTTTGCCAAGGGCTCGATCTCGCCGGAAGCCATTAACGTGGGCCGTTCCATCGACGGCTTGGTCATGGTTCTGCTCGGCGGCTTGCAGACGCTGAGCGGCCCCATCGTGGGTGCTGCAGTCTACTCAGTGCTGCAGGACACCGTGATGCGCTCCACCGAATACTGGCGCGCGCTGCTGGGCGGCGTGATTCTGCTCCTCGTACTCGTGTTCCCATCCGGCATCGTCGGCGGCATCGTCAAACTCACCCGCCGCAGAAAAGCCGCGTCATGAGCGAGCTTGCGATCAGCCGCCTGTCGAAAGCATTCGGCGGTGTCCATGCCGTGCGGGATGTGAGCTTCTCGATCGGCAGGGGCGAGTTCCTGGCGATGATCGGGCCGAACGGCGCTGGCAAATCCACCTGCTTCAATATGATCAACGGCCATCTCCGGCCCGACGCTGGCGAGATCAAATTCGGCGGCCGCAATATTGCGGGACTCTCGCCACGCTACATCTGGAAGCTCGGCGTCGGCCGCACCTTTCAGGTCGCTGCGACCTTCGGCTCGATGACGGTCGTCGAGAACGTGCAGATCGCGCTCATCTCGCATGCCGGCGAGACCTACCGGCTCTGGAAACCTGCGGCACAGCGGCACAAGGAGCGCGCGTTAGCGCTGCTCGACCAAGTCGGCATGAAGGCCGCGGCAGACCGCCCGAGCCGCGAGCTTGCTTACGGCGACGTCAAGCGCGTCGAACTCGCCATCGCGCTGGCGAACGATCCACACCTTCTGCTTATGGACGAGCCAGCCGCCGGCATGGCGCCGCGCGAAAGAAACGAGCTGATTGCGCTGGTGAAGCGCCTGGTGCTGGAGCGCGGCATCTCGGTGCTGTTCACAGAGCATTCGATGGACGTCGTGTTCGCACACGCCGACCGCATCATCGTGCTGTCGCGCGGCCGGCTGATTGCCGACGGCGATGCCAAATCCATCCGCGACAATGTCACGGTCCGCGAGGTGTATTTTGGGACCGGCAAGACATTCGCCGACAAAACATTCGCTAAGCCACGCGCACCATGACCGAGACCATCCTCACGATCGAGAAACTGTCCGCCTCCTACGGCGCGGCGCGGATCTTGTACGACCTGTCGCTTGAGGTAGGCCGTGGTGAAGTGGTGGCGCTGATGGGCAGGAACGGCGCGGGCAAATCGACCACAATGAAGGCAATCATGGGCCTGATGGCGCGCAAGGGCCGCGTGCGCTTCAACGGCACCGACATCTCGCGCAGCAAGCCCCACGAGATAGCTCGCCTCGGGCTCGGCTTCACACCGGAGGACCGCCGGATTTTTTCCGATCTTACCGTGATGGAAAATCTCGACATCGGCCGACAGCCGCCGCGGAGCTTCGCCGACGGCACCCCCGCGCCTCAATGGAGCCCTGAGCGGCTGTTCAGGCTGTTCCCCAATCTCGGAGAAATGCCCGACCGTCCCGGCGGCCGCATGAGCGGCGGTGAGCAGCAAATGCTCACCGTGGCGCGAACCTTGATGGGCAATCCACTGCTTGTTCTGCTCGACGAACCGTCCGAAGGCGTCGCGCCGCTGATTGTCGAGCAGATGGCGAATACGATTCTGGAACTGAAGAAGGAAGGCCTGTCGATCCTTTTATCGGAGCAGAACATGGTGTTCGCCGAACTGGTGTCGGACCGCGCCTATGTTCTGGAAAAAGGCGAGATCTGTTGGCAGGGTGCCATGGCGGCGCTCGCGGTTGATTCGACGGTACAACGCAGTTATCTCACGCTGTAATTTTCAATCGAGACAATGCTGATCATGGCACGGCGCCTTAAGCTCAAAGTCCTACCCGGAGCCTCCGCCACGAACGGTTATGTGCTGGACGACCAGATCGGCTTCCTGCTGCGCGTCGCGATGCAGCGGCATACTTCCATCTTCATGTCACAGATGATTGGCGAGCTGACGCAGCCGCAATTCGCAGCGCTGGCCAAGCTCCTCGAGGTCGGCCCCTGCTCGCAGAACCATCTCGGCCGTTTGATCTATCTCGATGCTTCGACGATCAAGGGCATCATCGACCGCTTGCAGCTTCGTGGCTTGGTCGCGACCTGTGCCGACCCGAGCGACAAGCGCCGCCGCGCGGTGACGTTGACTGAAAAAGGCCGCCGCACCACCGAGGCTGCAACGGAAGTCGCAGCCAAGATCACCAAGAAGACGCTCGCGCCGCTCACCGGTGAAGAACAAAAAGCTGCGCTGAAGTTTCTGCGCAAGCTTACCTAGTGTCAGTCCCTAATAGCGGCCCGGAGAATCGATTTCATCCGCTGTGGCGTCACTGGCAGTTGCCGGATCGCCCCGGGCCTACCGATCGCATCGTCGATTGCTGCCGCGATTGCGGCGCCGACGGCGTTCACGCCGGCCTCTCCTGCGCCCTTCAAGCCTAACGAATTGAGCGGGCTGGGCGCATCCTCGACGATCATCACGTCCATCGGCGGAGTTTCGCGCACGGTCGGCATGAGATAGTCGGCGAAGGTCACCGAAAGGGGCTCGCCGCTTTCATCGTAGAGGAACTCCTCCAGCAACGCGCCGCCGACGCCCTGCGCCACGCCACCGGCGATCTGGCCCTCAACCAGCATCGGATTGACCGCGCGGCCGATGTCGTAGGCGACAAGATAACGCTCGATCTTGACGTGGCCGGTGAGCTGGTCGACCTGGATCTGCGCGACATGGACACCATAAGGATAGACCATGTGGCCCGACTCGAAAGTGGCTTCGGCGAAAACGCGCTTGCCATTTCCGACCATCGCCGCGGCGACATCGGCAACGGCCATATGAGGGCCCGTACCTGAGGCGTGCTGAACCACGCCGTCTGCAATGAGAAGCTGCTCGGGCGTTGTCTGCATCAGGCTCGCTGCAGCACCCAAAAGCTGATCGCGCAAGATCAACGAAGCGCGACGCGTGGCCTCGCCGGTCATGACCGTCACGCGCGAGGCGAATGCGCCAAGGCCGCGCTCGATGCGATCGGTCTGGCCGTGGATGACGCGAATCGAGGTGTAGTCGATGCCGAGCGTTTCAGCACAGACTTGCGCCATCGCGGTCTCGACGCCCTGCCCTACCGAGGCCGCACCGGTGATCAACTCGACCGCGCCGCTCGCATGCATTTCAAGCTCAACGTCGTCGAACGGTCCAAGCCCGCTCTTCTCGACGAACATCGCGAGACCCACGCCAAGCAGTTCGCCTTGGCTGCGTCGAAGTTTCACCGCGGCACGGATCTCATTCCAGCCTGTCGCCGACAGCGCCTTGCCGAGCAGGCCCGCATAGTCGCCGGAGTCGTAAATCATCTTGGTGCCGAGCGTGTCGAGCCGCAGATCGTAAGGCATGTCGGCTTTGGCAAGGAGATTGCGCTCGCGCGCCTCGACCGGCGAGATACCAATCTTCGCAGCGATCGCATCGAGTAGTCGCTCGCGCACGAAGGTGCTTTCGTAACGTCCCGGCGCCCGATAGGTGCCGCCCGGCGTCTTGTTGGTCAGGCGAATATGTCCGACCGCTCGATAGGCCGGCACGCGATAAGGTCCGGGCAGCATCGCACAGGCGAGATCGGGCACAGTCGCGCCATGCGTGCGCACATAGGCACCCTGGTCGTGGAAGAATTCGTTATCGATGCCGAGGATGCGGCCGTCGCGATCGATCGCCGCCCTAACGCGATGGGTTTGCTGCCGCGAATGATTGCAGGCGATCAGATTCTCGCGCCGGTCCTCGATCCATTTCACCGGGCGCTTGAAGCGCAGCGCCGCCTCGCAGACCAGCACGTCCTCCGGATAAAGCTCGCCGCGCACGCCGAAGCCGCCGCCGACATGGCCTTCATAAAGGTTCACCGACTTGCGCTCGCGGCCGAGCATCCGCGCGATCTGGTCTCTGTTCCAATGCGGCACCTTTGCCGCGCCGTGCATCTCCAGCATATCGCGCGCGGCATTGTAACGCGCGATGGCGCCCCGCGTTTCCAGCGGCACGCCCGAATGGCGCCCAACGGCCAGTTCAAGCACGAGTGTATGGGCGGCGGCCCGGAAAGCGGCGTCAACGTCGCCATACTCCTTGCGGATGGCTAGCGGCTCGGTTTGCAGACCGGGATCGAACTCTCCCGGTGGATCAGTCGCGTTGACGATCGGCGGAAGCGGATCGAGCTTTAAACTCACAAGATCGGCGGCGTCTTCAGCCACATAGGCATCGGACGCAAAGACCACAGCCACCGGCTCGCCGACGTAACGCACGCGATCACGCGCCAGCACGTGCTGGCGGTATGGGCCGAGCCCTTCGATTTTGGTCAGTCGCACGTCGATGGGCGGCAGCGCTTTCACGTCCTCAAAGGTCCACACCGCGAACACGCCGGGTAAGTCCTTCGCCGCGGACATATCGATGGAGCGGATGATCGCATTCGGGCTTGGCGAGCGCACGACTCGCATTGTGAGCTGATCGGGAAACGAGATATCCGACGCGAAGCGGCCCTGCCCTGTCAGTAACAACCGGTCTTCGAGCCGGGGAACCGATTTGCCAATAAGCCCGGCCGCCATCACTTCGATCCGCGCATCTCAGCCGCAGCGGCCCAAACCGCTTTGATGATGTTCTGGTAGCCGGTACAGCGGCAGAGGTTCGACGCCAGTACATCGAGCAGTTCATCGTTGCTCATGTCGGGCTCACGCTCCAGCACGCCAACCGCGAGCATCAGAAAGCCGGGCGTGCAGAAACCGCATTGCAGGCCATGGTGCTCCATGAAGGCGCGTTGCATCGGATGCAATTCGTCGCCGCGCGCCAAGCCTTCGACGGTGCGTATCTTCTTGCCATCGGCTTGGACTGCGTACATCAGGCAGGAGCGCACCGGCTCGCCGTTCACAATCACCGTGCAGGCACCACAGACGCCATGCTCGCAGCCGATATGCGTTCCGGTCTGCCCGCAGTCCTCGCGGATGGCGTCCGCGAGCGTGCGGCGCGACTCAACTTTGATTGGGCGATTAAGCCCGTTGATGTTCAGCGTGATGGACATCTTCTCGCTCATTGTGCCCGCTCCTTCGCGCGAAGCGCCGCTCGAATGCGCTGTGGCGTTGCCGGCATCTCGTCGATCGAGATGCCGAACGGCGTAAGGGCATCGTTGATTGCGTTGATCACTGCGGCCGGCGAACCGATGGCGCCGCCTTCGCCAAGCCCCTTGGCTTTGAGGTTCGTGAAGCTGGTGTGGGTTTCAAGATGATGCAGTTCGATCGCCGGAATCTCACGGCAAGTCGGCGGCATATAGTCGGCGAGCGTCGAAGTCAGAATGTTGCCGGTCTCGTCGTAGACAATCTCTTCGAGGAGAGCATTGCCGATGCCCTGTGCGATGCCGCCGTGCACCTGACCGTCGGCGATCATCGGGTTGATCAACCGCCCGGCGTCCTCGGCGGCAAGGAATCGCTCAACCGTCACCTTGCCGGTCTTCACGTCGACCTCGACGATCGCAACATGACAAGCATTAGAGAAAGTACCTGGCGGATCGTAGCTGCCTCGTTCCGTCATGCCCGGCTCGATCTTACCTTTGAAGCGATGGGTCTGGTGATAGGCTTCGCGCGCCATGGTGGCTATCGATACCGCGTGATCCGTGCCGAAGACCTTGGCGACGCCTTCTTCGAGCACGATATCGGCGTCTTCGGCTTCGAGCATGTGGCTTGCGATCTTGATCAACTTGGCCCGCATATTCTGCGCGGCGATCAAAGAGGCGCCGCCGGCGATCACCAGCGAACGGCTGGCGAAGGTGCCCCAGCCGTAAGGCGTGCGGTCGGTGTCGCCATGGATGACCTTGATCCTTTGCGGCTCGACGCCGATCTCGTCAGCGACGATCTGGGCGAGTGTGGTGCGTAGGCCTTGGCCGTGCGGCGAGGAGCCGATGCGCAATTCGACAAAGCCCGACGGATCGATGGTGAGTTCGACGTTCTCCCAGCCCGGCGTGATGGCCATTCCGCGCGCCGCGAACGCCGGACTGCCATAGCCAGTGCGCTCCGAGAAAGTTGCGAAACCCAAACCCAGATATTTCTGCTTGGCGCGCGCCTTCTGCTGCCGCTTGCGGAATGCCGGCACGTTAATGTGCTCCACCGCAAGCTCCAGCGTCTCCTTGTAGGTCGCCTCGTCGAACACGAGTCCCATTGCCGAAGTGTAGGGAAATTTTTCAATCAGGTTACGCCTGCGGATGTCGATCGGATCGATGCCGAACGCTGCCGCGGCCTTGTCCATCAGCCGCTCCAGCGTAAACGTAATCACCGGCCGCGACACGCCGCGATACGGCGCCATCGGGCAAGTGTTGGTGACGACACCGCGCGCACGGCACATATATTGCCGCACGTCGTAAGGCCCGGGCATCTCCGCCATCGCCATCAGCGGCTCAACGCCGCAGGTGGTCGGATAACAGGAATAAGCGCCGATGTTCGAAAGAATGTCAGCCGACAGCGCGAGCAAATTGCCCCCAGCGTCGAATGCGCCCTCGAGCGAAACGTGCTGATCGCGGCTATGGAAACTTGCAATCAAGTTCTCGCGCCGGTCCTCGGTCCAGGCAAAAGAGCTGCGATGCTTAAGTGCGAGCCAAACCAGCAGCACGTATTCGGGCGCTAGCGACATCTTCTGCCCGAAGCCGCCGCCGACATCTGGCGCGACCACGCGCAGATCGCTTTCCGGGAAGTCGAGCAGATCGGCGATTGCGGTGCGGACGAGATGCGGCATCTGCGTCGTGCAGGTCAGCGTCACGCGGCCGGTCGACTTGTCATAGGCAGCGTGCCCGCCCCGTGGTTCCATCGGCGTCGCGTTCTGCCGGCGCGAGCGCGCGGCGATCTCGACAATCTTGTGCGCGCCGTTCCAGACAGCATCGAAGCCTTCGGTCTTCACTTGCCCCTGGACGATGACATTGTCGTGGGATTCCGGATGCAGGCTCGGCGCGCCGCTTGCGACCGCTTCAAGGCTGTCGATAAGCGGCTTATTTGCGTCGATCTCGATCTCAATACGGTCGACGATGTCTTCGGCTTCTTCTTCAGTAGATGCCACCGCAGCAGCAATGCATTCGCCCGCAAAGCGCACCACACCGTCGGCCAGCACCGGATAACCGATCGGCCGGTAATCGAATTTACTAAGCATCGGGCGGATCGGCTTTACATTCTTCAGATCAGCCGCCGTGATCACCATAGTTCCGTCAGGTGCCGAGATTTTTTTGATAACGCCCGCGGCCACGCTGCTCCGAGCAAAACGTACCCAATGGGCAGCAGTAAGATCGGCGGTGAAGCGCCCCTGCCCCATAACCAGCGCAGGGTCTTCAAGACGCCGGATCGCGCGGCCAACCCAAGTGCTACCGGAGCCTTTAGTCGGCGCAGTCATGCGGCGGACTGCAAAGCGCGATACACCATGGCCTGCACCAACTCGCGCCGATATTCCGGTGGGATCTGGGCATCGTCCAGCGGATCGACGGCGGCGGCGGCGGCGTTGGCCGCGGCGTCGAACACAACGTCGTCGGGCTTCTTGCCGTTGAGGACAGCTTCGGCTTCGGCGATGCGCCGCGGGGCAGCTTCCGCGCCGCCGACGCCGACGTGCGCGTCAGTGATCTTGCCGCCTTCGAGCCGGAAGGTTGTGAGCGAAGCCGCCATGGCGAAGTCGCCGGCGCGGCGGCTGAACTCTTGGAAGCCAAACTTCGTCTCGTTCGGCAGCAGCAGAAAGCGCACCTCGGCTAACAATTCATCCTCGGCAAGCGCCGTGGTCATGATGCCATGAAAGAACTCTGCTGCCGGGATTACGCGCTTGCCGCCTTTCTTTCGCGCGACCAGTTCGGCATCGAGCGTCGCTGCGGTCAGGCACCATTCGGAGGCCGGATCGGCGTGCGCCAGACTACCGCACATCGTGCCGCGCATACGGATCGGATAATGCGCGATGTTGCGGACCACGGTGGCGAGCAACTGCCCGAGCGGCCCCGGAACATCCGGTTTGTGAAACGCTGCATGACGGACGCAGGCGCCGATAACGAGCCTATCGCCCTCGATCGTGAGCTTGTCGAGGCTCGCTACTTCGTTGATGTCGATGAGATGCGCGGGCCGGGCCAGTCGGAACGCCATAATCGGTACAAGGCTCTGGCCGCCGGCCAGTACCCTACCGTCCTGCGGCGCGAACTCCGCGAGTAGCGCGACGGCCTCTTCAACCGTTTTGGGGACGTGCCGGAAAAAGGACGCAGCTTTCATTCACCGCCTCGCCAGAAGGACCGCGCTGTTGGGGAATGATAACCCCTCCGCCAGCGCTGGCAAGATTGTTTGTACACATACAGTTTCTAATCAAAAGTCCGCCCGAGACGGCCGAATGCGCGCGCCAGTGCCGACTCGACCATAGGCGGTGCGACGAGCGCACGCGCAGACGCTTTTCTCAAGAAGCGCGCTTCAGACTGGGACTGCGCGCGATCTAAAAGCCGTGCTGCGCGGTGAATTGACCGCCGGCATAGCCGACTCAACACAGAGAGTACGCGCATTCATCACGCAACTTATCGATGGGCACCACGTGCCAAAATTTGCTCAGTCGGAGCCGAACTAATTTTTACGCTCAAGAGGGTTGCACAATGGGATGCGATCGGTCCACGCTGTTCTGCCTTACGGCCGCGTTGTCGTTCGAGATTGAACTGCCATGGTTGACACAAACAGCCTCCCCAAGGTCGTCGGCGTACACGTCAGCAACAAGCACGTGTTCAGCAAGGTCTCGAAAGACACGATCCGGCTTGTAGAAAACTTCGGCGTCGAAGGGGATTCGCACGCCGGCGCCACCGACCAGCACCTGTACCATATCAAGCGATTTGGCCACCACCCGAACCTGCGTCAAGTCCACCTGATCCAGGCAGAGTTGTTTGACGAGTTGGCTCTGAAAGGACACGTAGTCCCTCCCGGTAGCTTGGGCGAGAATATTTCCACAAGGAATGTTCCCTTGCTTAGTCTGCCGACTGGAACTCGTCTTCACTTCGGACCAGAGGCCGTTATCGAGCTCACCGGCCTGCGCAATCCCTGCCATCAGATTGAAGATTTTCAAGCCGGATTGCTTAAGCACGTCGCCGAGTCCAAACCGACCGGCTTAGTCCGCAAGGCAGGCGTCATGAGCATCGTTCTCCACGGCGGAGAAGTGCGGCCAGACGATAAGATTGAAATCGAATTACCGCCGCTGCCGCACGAACCGCTTATTTATCGAGTCCCCGAACTCGAAGTTCGAATTACCTCAATCCGTCGGGAGGCGGAGGGCATTCATTCAGTGGAATTTCGGGCGTTGGACAACGGCGCCCTTCCCGTCTTCACAGCAGGTGCGCATGTCGACTTGATGCTGGCCCCCGGTCTGATGCGCAGTTACTCTCTCAGTAGTGACCCTCACGAACGGAATTGCTACGTCGTGTCGGTCAACAAGGACCCAGAGAGTCGCGGCGGCTCCAAACACGTGCATGAGCGGCTTCGCGTTAGCGACCGTCTTATAATCAGCCCGCCACGCAACAACTTCCAGCTCGACGAAGCTGCCACGCACACAGTGCTGATCGCTGGAGGCATCGGCATAACACCCCTTCGAGCCATGATTTACAGGCTCGATAAAATCGGTCGTAGCTGGGAGCTATTTTACGCAGCAAAATCTCGCGATGCGACTGCGTTCATCGACGAACTCCAACACCTTGAGAAAGTCCAGCCAGGTCGCATCCACTTCCATTTTAGTGCGGAATCGAAAGGCGCAAGGCTAAATCTCGAGGCCATAGTGTCTGCTGCGCCCGAGGCGGCCCACTTCTATTGCTGCGGACCCCAATCGATGATCGCCGCATTTGAGGAAGCGACCTCGGCGTTACCTAGATCTCAGGTCCACGCCGAATATTTTACCGCCAAGGGAGCCGCCGCTGTTGAGGGCGGCTTCAAGATTGAGTTGCATCGCTCCCGGCGCGAGCTTGAGGTGCACCGCGGCAGCACGATCCTGGATACCTTGCTAGCTGCAGAAGTTGACGTTCCTTACTCTTGCAAGGAAGGCGTGTGCGGGTCCTGCAAGGTCAGGGTTCTCGAAGGTCTACCGGATCATCGAGACTCGGTGCTCAGCCCAGACGAGCATGCCCGGAACGATCAGATGACCGTGTGCTGCTCTGGCTCCAAAACCCCATTACTCGTGCTGGATTTATGAGGTGCGAGGCTTCTATGTTCTTGCTCAAATTCACACCTTGGTTTGCCTAAACAAAGTGCAAGCCATTCTGCGGGGTCTTTGTACTATAGAAATCAGCAGGTTCTGCGAAACAATCAAATTTGAAAATATCCATAGAAGGAGCTGGTTGATGCGTTGGAAATTCGTTTCTTCCGTTGTTGCTGCCGGGCTCCTCGGAGCAAGCTTCGCCTATGGCGCCACCGGGTTCACGCTCCCCGCGGCGCCCAAGATCGCGTTCCTCTATTTTGCTGAAAAGCACGATGGAGGTTGGACACAGGCTTTCGACGAAGCTCGACCGAAAATTGAAGCCGCTGTCGGTCAGAAGATTCCGTTCGTGGAAAACGTTCCGGAAGTCGCTGGCAAGATCAAACCCGCAGCCGAAACCTTCATCAGTCGCGGCTACAACATCATTATCGGCACCGCCTTCGGCTATTCGGATACGTTCAAGGAATTATCTGAGAAATATCCGAAGGTCGCGTTTCTGAACGCTTCAGGCACGACCAACGGACCCAATCTCGAATCCTTTTACGGGCGCACCTATGAAAGCCAGTACCTTTGCGGCATGGTGGCCGGCGCGATGTCAAAGAGCGGCAAGCTCGGTTTCGTTGCCGCCCACCCGATCGGCCCAGTGAACTGGACCATCAACGCCTTCGAGCTCGGCGCCAAGCAATTCAATCCGAAAGCAACGACAACGGTCGTTTTCACGGGCGCGTGGAATGACCCGGTCAAAGAGCGTGCCGCCGCGTCTGCGCTGGCCGACCAGGGCGTCGATGTGATCGGGCAACATGTCGATACGCCGACGCCGCAAATCGTTGCTCAGGAGCGTGGCATCTACGGTACCGGCCATCATCGCAACCTGGCCGAATTCGCTCCCAAGGCGACGCTTTGCTCGTCGGCCTGGACCTGGGACAAGTTCCTTGCGCCCGAGTTGAAGAAGATCGAAGCCGGAAATTGGCAGCCGAATCCCTACGGCGCATTCCCCGGCATCAAAGACGGCGGCACCGACATCGCTTGGGGCAGCATCGCTATCCCCAAGGACGTCAAGGACAAAGTCATGGCCGAACGCCAAGCCATCATCAACGGCAAGCAAATCTACACCGGCCCGATGACGGATACGTCGGGCAAGGAAGAAATAGCGGCCGGCAAGAGCCTCGACGATGGGGGCTTGTGGAAGATGGACTGGTACATACCCGGCGTTATCGCCCAGAAGTAGTTGCAACAAGACCGCTCATGACGGCAGCACTCGCGCTTAAAGGAATACGGAAATCCTTTGACGGTGTTGTAGTCCTCGACGACGCGGAATTCAGCGGCAATGCCGGGGAGGTTCATGCCCTCCTCGGCGAGAATGGAGCGGGCAAGTCGTCGCTCATGAATGTTGCCGCCGGCCTCTATGCACCAGAGGGCGGCGGCATTTTTGTCGACGGTCAGCCTGTTGCGCTCAGCGGACCTTCCGAGGCGCGCAGCCACGGCATCGGCATGGTGCATCAGCATTTCAAGCTGGTTCTCCCCTTCACCGTCAGCGAAAATATCCTGCTTGCCAATCGGCGCCCGCACTATCGTTCGGGGATCAAGGACATACGCACGGCGATCGAACGGCAGGCCGCCGAGCTCGGCTTTCCGATCAATCCCGACCGACGGGTGAACACGCTAACGGTCGCTGAGCAACAGCAGGTCGAAATCGTCAAGGTCCTGATTGGCGGCGCAAAAATTCTCATCCTCGACGAACCGACGGCTGTGCTGACCGACGCCGAGGCCGACCGCTTGCTCGAGACCGTACGCCGGCTGGCGCGCAGCGGCACCGCGGTGGTGCTGATCACTCATAAACTGAATGAAGTGAAGCGATACGCCGATTCCGTCACAATCATGCGTCGTGGCAAGACGGTGGCGACGCTTGATCCGTCGACGGCGACGGCCGCGGAACTTACGCAGCTCACAGTGGGCGAAACCCAGCCGCTTCCGGCGCGCGCGGCAAATGCCGATACCGGAACACGTCTTAATGTCGGCGCACTGACTTGCGCGCGCGCCGACGGCAGCGTGGCGTTGCAGGAAGCAAGCTTTTTTGTCCGCGCCGGAGAAATCTACGGCATCGCCGGCGTCAGCGGAAATGGGCAATCGGAGCTGGGAGAAGCGCTGATCGGGGCCCGTGAACCGGACTCCGGCGAGATTTGGATCGAGAACCTGGGCGATGTCGCGCACGAGCCATCGTCGAAAAGGCGAATCGCTGCGGTGGCGGCGATCCCTGCTGACCGTTACTCGTTCGCGCTCGCTGGCGGCCTTTCCATCACCGATAATTTTGCCGTCGCCGAAATTCGCTCGCCCCGCTACGGTTCGCTTGGACATCTGAGCCGCGCCGTGATGCAGCGCGAGACCGCAGCCGCTGTCGCCGAATATGACGTTCAGGGCGTGCGCAACACACGCCAGAAGGCCGCGCTGTTATCCGGGGGTAACGCGCAAAAGCTCGTCATAGCCCGCGAATTCAGCCGCAATCCAGCGGTCGTCGTAGCCCACAGCCCGAGCCGCGGTCTCGACGCCCGCGCCTGCCTCGCGGTCCATCAGCGCCTGCTTTCGGCGCGCGACCGCGGCGCAGCGGTGGTTCTCATCAGTGAGGATCTCGACGAGGTCTTGAGCTTATCGGATCGCATCGGCGTAATGACACGCGGCCGTATTGTCGCCGAATTCGGGCGGCCGGCGGATCGTCAGGCTATTGGCCGCGCCATGGTGGATCATGCATGATCTATCGAGCCTGAATTCGATCAGACAAAAGGCACCGATGCCGAGCGCGAACCGCTCCCGCTTCGTTCTCGACGTGCGCCAGAGCTTGCCGGCCTGGAAGCAAGGCGTCTTTCTTGGCGCCTCGCTTGCCGTCGGCTTGGCCATATCGATCGCGATCCTGTGGAGCGCAGGAATCTCTCCCCTTGAGCTCGCCGGTGAACTTGCCGGCGTTTTCAACAGCGAAAGCCTGCACGCCGTACTCGTCCAGGCCGCGCCGCTGATGCTGGTCGGGCTCGGGGCAAGCCTCGCCTTTCGCATCGGCTTCTGGAATCTCGGTCTCGAAGGCCAGATGGTTTTTGGCGGTATATTCGCCGGAGGAGTTTCGATCTACGAAATCGGTCCCGAGCCGGCCCGTATCTTTCTGATGGCCATCGCTTCGGCGATCGGCGGCGGACTATGGTGCCTGCTCGCGGGTGTGTTGAAGCTGCGATTCCGAGTGAACGAAATCATCGCGACGCTGCTGCTCAATTACGTCGCGGTGTATTTTCTGTTCCACCTGCTCTACGGCGCTTGGCAAGATGCCAAGACCGCATTCCCGCAATCCACCCCGTTCCAACCGTATGAACGGCTGAGCGATATCGGATACGGCGTCAATGTCGGTCTCTTGATCTCGCTCGCCGCTATACTAGCGGCGGCTTGGTTCATCCATTTCAGCCGCGTCGGCTTCTACATGCGCTTCATCAGCGCTAATCCGAACGTGGCCCGCGTCGTCGGCGTTCCAATTCGTGCCGTCACCATTTGGACGGTCGCAATCTCGGGGGCGTGCGCCGGGCTCGCCGGCTTCGTCAATGTCGCGAGCCAAGAAGGGCGGCTGACGGAATCCTATTCCAATGGTTACGTCTTTTCCGGCGTATTGATCGCATTCCTGTCGCGCAACGATCCGCTGGTCGTGGGGGTCGTCGGCTTCCTTATCGCGGTCCTCTTCATCGTCGGACAGACCCTGCAGGTGTTTTATCAGATACCGTTCACAATGGTTCAGTTGATCGAGGCCATCATCGTGATGTCGGTCGCGGCATCGGAGTTCTTTATCCGCCACCGCGTCCGCTGGATTCGCTGAGAAAGCCGCCGTGATAGGATTCCTCACCAATTGGCTGGCCGACGCACCGACAACCGCTGTTCCCTACGCGCTCGCAGCTTTGGGGCTTATTATTTCGGAACGCTCCGGCGTGCTCAATCTGACCGCCGAGGGATTGATGCTGGTCGGCGCGCTCACCGGCATCGGTACCAGCCTAACACTCGGCGGCTATCCCGTAGTTGCACTGCTCGCGGCCATGGTGGCTGCGAGTCTCGTCTCTCTGTTGTTCGCCGGGCTTGTGGTGGTGTTGCGCGTCAATCAGGTGATTGCGGGGCTCTCTATCGTTTTCTTCTGTCAGGGTCTCTCCGGCCTCATCGGAACGTTGGCGAATTGGCAGAACAAGAACATTGAAGGGTTGGCTCGTTTGGACATCTGGCCGCTTTCGGAGATTCCCGTCATTGGCCGTATCTTCTTTAATCAGGACGCCATCGTTTATCTCACGATCTTGATCTTCCTCGCCGTGAATTGGTGGCTGACGTCGACGATGATGGGCCTGCGCATACGTTCGGTCGGTGAAAACCCGGCCGCCGCCGATGCCGCAGGCATAGGCGTTTCGTTCCACCGGGTTCTGGCAATCGCGCTCGGCTCGTCGCTGATCGGATTGGCGGGCGGTTACATTTCCGTCGTCAACGTCAAACTCTGGGTGACCGGGATGACCGGAGGCCGCGGCTGGATCGCCGTCGCTCTGGTGGTGTTCGCGCGATGGGCGCCCTGGCCGGCACTCGGAGGAGCGCTGTTGTTCGGCTGCATCGAGGCGATCATCCCGCACATCGCCGCGGCTGGCATTCGCGTGCCCCAATACTTGGTGATGATGACACCTTATCTCGCCACGATCGCCGTTATGATTTGGGCCGGCGCCACGCAACGCATCGGCACCGGTGAGCCTGGGGCGCTTGGTCAACCCCATGTGCGCGAAGAGCGCCGCTGAACCATATTGAAGAGGCCAATATGCGGATTTATGTCTACGGCCAACCACAAGATACGCGCGAGGCATTCGGAGACTATCTCGACGCCGCTAAGACCGCGATTGTGTCGATCGATATGCATCGCGGGCATCTCGATACTTCGCCGCAATGCCCGTGCCCGGCGCCGCGGGCACGTGAGATCGTCGAACCCATCGACGCGTTCCACGATCGCGCGCGGGCCCTTGGCATTCCGATCATCCATGTACGATCGGTGCTGCGCCGCGGCGGCGAGGACGACATCCGCGGCATCAGCTCGGCATGGCGCCGGACATTTCCACTTCACGTCGGCGAGATTCCCAACAGCGCCGCTCACGCGATCGAAGGCTCACCCTGGACCGAATTTGTCACACGCGTCGAACCCAACGATCTGATTGTGGAAACGAAAAAGCGGCTCTCGGCTTTTTATCCAACCGATCTCGATTTCCTGTTGCGCAATATGCGGATTGAAACGATCGTGCTCGATGGCGGCTTCACGGATTGCTGCATTCTCAATACGGCGTTCGACGCCGGAAATCACAATTACCGCGTGATCGTCGCGCGCGACCTCGTGCGCGGCACCGACGATAATCTCGAAAGCGCGGCGCTGGCGATAGTATCGCTGCATCTTGGACTGGTGGCTGACTCGGCGGATATCATTGGCGAATGGACAAGCCGCGGCGTCGGCCGAAGTGCCGCTTAAGGCTACGCGGGAAATGGCATAGTACGTGCTTATGGAAGCCGTTCTGCCAAGACGAGTGTGTTTGCGCTATACAAAACTAGAGTGGAGATCGAGCAAATGACGCTTCTTCATGTTCCAGTGATTGACCTGACGCCGTATCGACAGGGAACGCCGGAGGGTAAGGCCGCAGTGGCCGAGCAGATCAATCAGGCATGCCGCGACATCGGATTTCTTGTCGTCTCAGGTCACGGCATTCCGGAAGACCTCATTCGAAAGACCTACGACGTCTCCAAAGAATTCTTCGAGCTTCCGCACGGTGAAAAGGTGAAAGCCGATCGGCCCGCGCCCGATCAGGTTCGCGGCTATAGCGCCGTCGGCGGCGAGGGTCTTTCATACAGCCTCGACGAACCGACGCCTCCGGATATTAAGGAGTCGCTGTCCATCGGACCAGTCGACGTACCGGCGAACGATCCCTATTTCACCAGCGAAGAAGCAGGACCGCATTTTGCCAAGAACGTCTGGCCAGTAACTCCGGCGGAGTTGAAACCGGTCTGGACCGAATATTTCAGAGCCGTCGATTCTTTGGCGACCGATATCATGCGTCTTTTTGCGCTCGCGTTGAAACTGGACGAGAACTATTTCGACAATACGATCGACAAGAACATCTCGATGATGCGGGTTCTGCGTTATCCGAAACAGACTGCAGCACCGCTCCCCGGCCAGTTGCGCGCCGGCGCGCATTCCGACTACGGCAGCATGACCATCCTGCGCAAAGAGCTTTCTGATGGCAGCCTCCAGGTCAAGAATAAGGCCGGAGAATGGGTCAGTGTCCCGGTTATCGAAAATTCGTTTATCGTCAATATCGGTGACCTGATGCAGCAATGGACCAACGACACATGGACCTCGACGCTGCACCGCGTCGTCAACCCGCCGCTCGACTCTGAGGAGAATAAGGATCGGATGTCGATCGTGTTCTTCCATCAGCCGAACTTCGATGCTTCGGTCGAATGTCTGCCAAGCTGCGCGACACCGGGAAGCCCGGCAAAGTACGGAGCGATCAGTTCGGGCGATCACTTGCGCAGCAAATTCGTCAAGCAAACGACCTTCGGCAAGGGCGCCTGATATCCGCGCGATTTCTGCGAAAAGAAATCCGCGTCGAGGAGATTTTTTGGATGCTCTCTTACGTCAACATCTTTTCCCGGGATATCGTCAAGTTGTCCGGCTTCTATCGTGACGTATTCGGCTTCGAGGAAATTCCGGAAATTCGATCTCCCATCTTCGTCGGACTTCGCACCGGGCAAAGCTGCCTGGGGTTCAATGCCCAGGACGCTTACGGTCTTCTCAAGCTGGCCGACTACGCCAACCCGACCGGTGTCAAATTCCTCCTCAACTTTGACGTCGACTCTGCGGAAGATGTCGATCGGATGACGCCACTCGCGGTCAGCCACGGCGCGAAGCTGATCAAAGAGCCGTATAAGACTTACTACAACTGGTACCAATCGGTTCTCCTCGATCCCGAGGAGAACGTGTTCCGCATCAACAAGATGCTTTGAGGCTCTGCAAGGGCGACTCGTCGACGCCCCTTCGTTACCGAATATGAGCGCTTTCTCTCGTTGCGGGCCGCCGTTCCAGAGTGGCGTCCTGTGATATCCGGCTCAGGTCGCCGATGAGCGAAGACAGGGAAGGCTCGCCTCCCTCAGTTCGCTTCAATATCAACCCGCATTGCGTGAAATGAGGTGATGCCCAGGTCGTGGTTGATACGCGCCGAAAGACCATCATTGATGGTAACTACTTTGGAAGAGCTCCCGCTTCGTGGAACAGTCTCTGGATACGCTCAACCTCACGATTATAAAATGAAATCGCATTCTCGCCATTTTCGCTTCGTGTTATTTGGCGCACCTCACATCCGAGACTATTTGAGACGAACGTTAAAATGTCTTGCTCGAGCTGGGGAATCCGGTGTGTGGGAGGTGGGCTACGGAGGGCCACAGTGTACAAGCCATCCCTCCCAGGAAAACTGTCAAACTCAATAATCTCTCGATTGCTATCCAAGCCGACGATCTGAGTATCAAGTAAATGAAATCCATGATCTTGCTGGATGCGCCCCTGATTCAACACATCGAAGCCCCGGCTTTTCATAAAATCTTCAACCGCAGGCTCCGTCACGGATCGAGGTTTATTTACGCACGCTAAATTAAACGCCAAATCTGCGCTCAAGACCCTCGCTTCCTGCGTCAGCCCGTTTTCCGCGAGGCACAATATGGACGCCACTACCGCTGTGGTGGCTACCAGGATTCTGCTTGCGCTTCGCATTGACTTCGTCACCGAATTTATAAAAGGCTAACGGAACTGGAAAGTAACCGCCACTTATCATGGTGGAACTGTAATGGTGGGCGTCGCAAAAGCTTGTTGAATCCGAGTATGATTTTCCTACAAAGCGACATATCTAGCCATGTAGTTAAGCGTAGAGTACGCCCAGGGCGTCGGTCCATTTTATTCCGATACAAAATGTTCTGATGGATATGCTGTCTCCGCTTCGGACCACTCTTTGAGAGACGGCCAGGGATCAAGTTTCGACGAAGCAACAAGAGTCGCACGACTGTTGATGGAGGACCAACTGCGCGGAGGGTGGAATCGCCAACAATGAATTATTTTTCGGCGCATCATCATTTGACCCGGAGTCTTATCATAAAGAAGATCGCCGAAGAGCGCAGCAAGCAGTAGCTCGACGGGCGCTGAACGAACTAATCGTCGTCTAGTTGCCGTCCAATATCCGCTGGCCGTCCCTCCTCGCGGCCGCGAAGCGTTCACTGGCCTCATCATGCGCTTTAAGAAGGGGGCCGACTTCGTCAAGGGTACGCTGATCCTTGGCTTCGATCCGCATACCGGACACTGTTAGTCTATTGCGGTGACTATTGATGTATGCGGCAAGCTTCACGGAAGCGTCGATTCCTTCGTCTAGAGTTTTTTCAGATTTTTCGAGTGCGGAAGTAGGAGCGGTAACAAGCTTGTCAAACGTCTTGTCGTAGACAGACTTGAGGTCGTCTGGCTGCACCAGTGCGTTTCTTGCGACATTCAATTGTGCTACCCGGGCTTCGATTGTCCGCACCATCCCATCGACAATATCTTTAGCTGCTGGGAGATCCTGCGGTCTTGCGGCCATTTGCTCGATGGTTCGCGGGGTGGGAGCGGGTCCGAAGCCGAATTGCATTATCCGGTTGGTGAAGTCGTTAGTCGCGACCTCCATGTCTTTGTTGAAATCGATGATGATCGTGTAATGCTGCAAATAGGGCCCAAATGCCTTCTCATCGTCGGCGGTCGGCAGCAGAAAGTGGACGCCAGATCGGCCGTTGATATCCTGGAGGAAGCCGATAAAAGCCTTCCGCTGATCGGCTTCACTGTTGCCGCAGGCCGCAAGCACCCCAGCGAACAGAACAGACGTGGCGGCGCGCGCTACACGATTTAGAAACGACATAACGAAATACCCCTTTGGCGAGACTTATCACGTTTTTAATCTGTAGAAAGTAAGGTCGTTTCGGGGATACCCGGGAAGAATCCCGGTTCAGCAGGAAGACCAGGAAGGTGATCCGATGCGCGCAATTTTGCGCTTCGCTGGGGACAATTCAGCGGCCACTTCAATCGAATATGCGCTAATAGCGGCAGGCATCGCGGTCGCCATTGTCACCGTCGTCCAAGGTCTCGGGACCTCCGTTAAAGGCATGTATTCGTCAGTCAGCAGCGCGCTGAATTAAAAGCGCTTGACCGGTTGAGGGTGTGAGAGGCTCCGGGTTTGCGATCGAAACCTATCTCCCACCTTCGCTAAACTCGAAACGGGCGTGAGGGTTCTGTTGCGTATTCAAAATCGCGCGTTAACCGCCGCTGCTGTCGCGCTGAGCCTTTGCGTTGGGGCCTGCAGCGGCCGGCCTTCACAAGGCATGCTCATACCGGACGCCCAGATTGTAGAGGGGACGTCACGTGTGGCGATCCTTGCCGCCACCACGCGGCAACGGTCATCTTCGGACACGGGACAAATGTTCAACGGCCTTCGCTCCGACGATGTCTCCTACGCCGCGATCACCGTCTCGATTCCACCCGACAGCTCGCGAAAAATTGGCGATATCCCATGGCCTGTTGCTCCGCCGGGCGATCCTCACCACGATTTTGTGACGGTATCGGCAAACTATCTCGAACAGCCATCGTTCAATACCGCCCTAACCGCGCAGCTCAAACAGATCGGCTCCGGCAAGGTGCTGGTCTTCGTGCATGGCTTTAACAACAAGTTCGATGATGCAGTATACCGATTTGCGCAGATCGTTCACGATTCCAAGGCACCGGTCGTACCTGTCCTCTTCTCGTGGCCCTCGCGCGGAGAAATCCGACTCGCCGCATATACCTATGACCGTGAAAGTGCGAATTATTCTCGGCAAGCGCTTGCACAACTGCTGGACACACTGGCGCTGAATCCAAACGTGAAAGAGATCACGGTCCTCGCCCATTCGATGGGAAATTGGGTCGCGCTGGAGGCGCTCCGGGCAAAAGCCTCGCGCACAGGCAAAATCAGCGGCAAGATCAAAAACGTTTTGCTTGTCGCTCCCGATGTAGACGCCGATGTGTTTCGTACAGAAATTCGCGCCATGGGGACAGACCGGCCGCGAATTGCATTGTTTGTCTCGCAGGACGATCAAGCACTAAAATTATCGCGCTCAATCTGGGGCGACATGCCTCGTATAGGAGACGTCGATCCTGAGCAAGAGCCCTACCGCAGCGAATTTGAACGGGAAAACATCATGGTCTTTGACCTATCGCACCTTAAAGGTGACGCGCATTCGCGGGCCTTCACGGATGTCACATCCGTCATGGGAATGATTCAGGCCAGACTCGCCGACGGTCAGAAGATGAATGATCGCACTCCCGATCTGGCGGATGCCGGTAAATAGGATAACGCCACTGTTCACCAGCAAACTAGTTCGTATTTCTAGTCCGATCAGAGCGCAATATTATCAGCGACCGTAATATTTGCTGTTAGCATTCAACGGGCACGAGCCGAACTGCTCGCGATGGCTGCTAATGACCTCATCTGTCGTCGCACTCGGATCTCGGGCGCGGAGACCCAGCCGGAAGACATATCTTCAGCTCGGTAACCTAGAAAACGGGGAGCTGAGATTGGTGCTATTTAGTGCATGATCCCAGTCAAGCGCCGTCATCGTGATTAGTGTTCGGCTCTGGGGCATATTTTGCGATGGGGAATTCCGGCTTTTGGCACCAGGCCAACATGGGCCGTTCGCTTTGCGATGACCGCTCTCATGACCCCAAGCAGACGGATCTTCGTAATTCGTGCAGGTCATAACCGCACGGAGTAATGTCGAACCCAAATTTGCGAAGGAGCAGCTTGTGGTGGCCAAAATCTTCCGCATCACCGTTCTGTCCGTTGCTCTCGCGTCAAGCGCCGGCGCGACAAATGCATCCGACAAGCCGTCGCTGGCCGCCACCGCATCGAGCCTCGCACAGAAGGCCCTCGACGATCCTGCTGCCTTCACCTTCGTGGAGTCGCTCACGACCGAGATTGGACAGCGTTTGGCCGGCACCGAAGCTCATAAGCGTGCGGTGACGTGGGCCGAGGCCAAACTGAGGGCTGCAGGCTTCGACAACGTACACTCCGAACCATTCACCTTCCCCGCCTGGATCCGCGGTGCCGAGCGCGCGGAAATCGCCGGTTCGGTGCCGCAGCATCTCGCCATTACTGCATTGGGCGGCTCAGTCGCGACGGATGCCAACGGAATCGAAGCTGAGATCGCGCTGTTCCATACCTATGACGAACTGCTGGCGGCGCCGATGGGATCGCTCAGCGGCAAGATCGCCGTAGTGACGCAGCACATGGTGCGTGCGCAGGACGGCAGCGGCTATGGCGCCGCCAATCCGATCCGTCGCTCCGGTCCCTCTGAGGCCGCGCGGCGCGGTGCCGTCGCCTATTTGCTGCGCTCACTCGGTACCGACAGCCATCGGCTACCTCATACCGGCGCGCTCAACTATGACGATGGAGTACCGCGCATTCCAGCGGCGGCGCTGGCCATTCCTGACGCCGAACAGCTCGAACGGTTAGCGGCGTTAGGACCGGTACGAATCCGGCTTCTCCTCACTCCAACGGTTCAAGAGAGCGCCACGTCCTGGAATGTCGTAGGGGAGATTAAAGGTGCGGAGCGTCCGGATGAGATCGTTCTCATTGGCGGGCATCTCGATTCCTGGGATCTCGGCACTGGCGCCACCGATGATGGCGCCGGTATTGCCATTGCGTTCGGCGCCGCGCGGCTGATCGGGGCTTTACCGCAGCACCCGAGCCGTACTGTCCGCGTCGTTTTATTCGGCGCCGAGGAAATGGATTTCAGCGGCGCGGCTTATGCGAAGGCCCATCAAGGCGAGGCCGGCAAGATCGTAGTCGCTGGCGAAGCCGATTTTGGCGCGCGCACGGTTTATTCCGTGCAGTTACCCCCGGGCGCCGCTGGCGGCGATTTCGGCCACATGCTGCAGCGGATCATCGCGCCGCTTGGCGCTAACGTGGATCGCCGAGCTGCGCTTGGCAGCGGTGAGGATATTCGCGAGCTACAGAAGGCCGGCGTGCCGGTGGTATCATTGCGACAAGATGGACTCGATTATTTCGACACGCATCACACCGCCGACGACACGCTGGATAAAATCGATCCGAAACAGCTTAACCAGGCGGTCGCTGTGTGGTCGGCTTTTACCTATCTCGCCGCTGCATCGGACGTCGATTTCAGAGGCCTCGCGGCGACGGCGAAATAAGCGACGCTAATTTTCTGGGATACGGGAGGCAGAATGAACCGCACACGTCGGGATTTTTTGCGGCAGGTCTCTGCCGTTGGCGGCTATCGCGCCACCTATTTGACCATGCAGGCGATGGGCCTTCTGGGTTCGGCTGCATCGGCTGAGCCGCTGACGCTTGAACGAGGTACGGCTCACGGCACGAAGGTTGTCATTCTTGGTGCCGGCGTCGCCGGATTATCAGCCGCCTATGAGCTTGGCAAAGCGGGCTATGACTGCACGGTCTTGGAAGCCCGTGATCGCGTTGGCGGCCGAAATTGGACGATCCGGCGCGGGACCAAGCTCGATATGACCGACGGCTCGCGCCAAGTCTGCGAGTTCGATGCTTCGATGTATTGGAATGCCGGACCAGCGCGTCTGCCGAGCCACCACCAAGCCGTGCTCGGCTATTGTCGCGAACTCGGCGTGGCGCTCGAGGTCGAGGTCAATACCAGCCGCAGCGCACGCTTGTTCAATCCAGCGGCGAACGGCGGCAAGCCGATCGAGATGCGTCAGGCCGTCAACGATACGCGCGGCGCGATCTCGGAATTGCTCGGCAAGGCAGTCAATCGTGGGGCACTCGATCAGGAATTGACCGCCAACGACAAAGATCGGCTGCTCGCTTTCCTGCGCCAATACGGCGATCTATCGCCCGACCTTTCTTATAAGGGCTCGACACGGTCGGGATATCTGGCCTTGCCGGGCCCTGCTGGTGAAGTAGGTGTCAAGCGCGATCCCGTCCCGTTCGACACATTGCTCGACGCCGATATGTGGGCCGGCATGATGTTCGAGGAAGGGTTTGATTTCCAAGCCACCATGTTCCAGCCGGTCGGCGGTATGGACCGCATTCCGATGGCGTTTGCCCGGAAGCTCGGCTCCGTGGTGCGCCTGTCGAGCGAAGTAAGCGCGATCCGGCGGACCGCCACCGGAACTCGCGTGTCCTATCTCGACAAACACAGCGGCAAGTATTCGGATGTTGAAGGCGCCTATTGTCTGGTGACTATCCCACTCAAAGCGTTGGACGGCATCAATGCAGACTTTTCACCGGCGTATCGCTCGGCAATCCAAAGCGTTGAATATGGCAACGCGGTCAAGATCGCCTGGCAGGCGCGTCGGTTCTGGGAAACGGATGATCACATCTATGGTGGAATTTCTTGGGTGAAGGGTCCGACCGCGGTGGTCTGGTATCCGAGCGACCGATTTTTTTCAGAGAAGGGAATTCTACTCGGCGCCTATGCGAACCGCGACGATGCAGATCTGGTGGCGGCGCAGCCCCTCGCCGCACAGTTTGAAATGAGTCGCGCGGCTGTCGAGGCGCTGCATCCGGACCGCGGCAAGGAGCTCGACAGTCCAATGGCGATTGCCTGGTCGAAGGTGCCCTACAGTCTTGGGATCGCAGCGCGCTACCGCACCGATGACGACATCAATTATAAAGTGCTCAGCGAGCCTGACGGCTCATTTTATTTCGCGGGTGAGCATCTCAGCCATATCGGCGCTTGGCAGGAAGGCGCGATCCGATCGGCACGGCGTGCGATCAATAAAATTGATGAGCACCGACGAGCACGGGCTCATACGCCGATATAAATCCTCACGCTCCAATCTCGACTATCATAGAAAATAGCGTCTCTTGAGCCATCGAAATCTATGTGGCTGAGCCCACAGGCTCACTAGCGTCGCTCGCCCGCCGAAGTCGACTAAGCCATCATCGCCAAGTTTAGTTTGTCGATTAGAGATTTTGTCATTGCCCGGTTGAGTCTCACTCGTACCCGAACTGGCTGTCCGTCAGTTCGAGTTACTAGCACCATCTCAATTTCAATGCCGTTCGCCCTCGCATCAACTAGATCGATCGCTGGGAAAATGTTCGGCTCTACCGCACTCACTATTACCGTCATGGTATCCCCTACCGGCAATCGAGGGGATAGCTGGACGACATAAGTTACGCAAGGGCTCGGTACGTAACCGTACAGTTCATTAGACATTGAGTCGAAGTGGACATTCGTAGAACTCGTCCCTTCACTTCCAGCCCACCAGTGTATTGTCGGACAGCGATCAGTCAGGCTTCGCGCCCGAGGACTTAACCACCTTGGCCCACTTTTCGGTTTCGTCAGCGATTAGTTTGCCAAAAACAGCTGGTGATCCGGTCATTACTGTTCCCCCAATATCGGCAAATCTTGCACCCAACTTTGGGTCAATAAGCCCGGCATTAATCTCTCTGTTCAGTTCGTTGACGACCTCGGTCGGCGTACTCTTGGGAGCGCCAATACCGAACCAGACACTTGCCTCGTAGCCCGGCACGAATTCGACTAGGGCCGGCACGTTTGGCAGGCCTTGCCAGCGTGCCGCGGTTGTAACCGCCAGCGGAATTAACTTGCCGGCACTGATGAACTGGATCGATGAGGACGAGGCGACAAAGTACACATCAGCCTGGCCGCCGAGAACCGCTGTCAACGCAGCCGGCCCACCGCGGTATGGCACGTGGACCATGTCGATTCCGGCCATCATCTTGAAAAGCTCACCCGCAACGTGAGGTCCGGTCCCGTTCCCAGCTGATGCCATATTGAGCTTGCCAGGATTTGCTTTGGCGCAGGCAATAAACTCCGCAATTGTTTTGGCTGGAAACGACGGATTGATCACCATAACGAGTGGAAAGCGGACAATGCCCGAGACGGGCGCGACGTCGGAAATCAAATTGAAATTGAGATTTTCATAAACCGTCGCGTTGATAGCGGTTGTCGTGCTGACAACGAGAAGCGTGTAGCCGTCCGGCGGCGATCGTACGACTGCTTCGGTCCCGATATTGCCACCGCCACCCGGACGATTTTCAGCAATGAATGGCTGCCCAAGCCGAACTGATAGCCACTCGCCGATGAGACGCGCAGCGACGTCCGGCGCTCCGCCGGGCGCGTCATTGATGACTAAGCGCACCGGCCGCGCCGGATAAGCATCCGCGGATGCCGACCCGGGAAAAATCGGCAGAGCTGTGGCGCTCGCCACCAGACTTAGGAATTTACGACGCTGAATCCTCATCACACTGCCCCATCGTCCGAAGCTTGCTAAGCTGCCTTCGAAAACTCTGCTTGTACCGCTTGCTCGAAGGCAAGCACCTTCTGAAAGCTTGACCGGCTCTTCATAAGTTCATGATGCTTTAAGCAGTTCTTGAATTTGGACAGATCGAGTTCAAATTGGAGACCTCTACGGAAGCACCAGAAGAAATGGGCATCTACGGCTGTAAAGTGGTCAAAGAAATAGTCGCGCCCTGCAAGCATATCTTCTGCAAGGTGATAATTCTCAAGAAGCGGCGCTGCGGCCAATCTCCGAACGCTATCGCTGGTGTTTGGAACGTCGCAGACGCGCGGCGGCGCATTAATGCGGCTCAGGAGAGGATGGATCCCTGACGCAACCCAAGACAGCATCGAAATAGCTTGAAGTTCTTGCCACGCGTCACTCGGCAGGAGAGACGCCTTTGGAAAGTTATGCGCAATCCACATCTGAATTGCGACATTCTCTGTAAGTCGCTTCCCGTCCACCAGAAGCAGCGGCACCTTGTGCTTGGGGTTGAGCTTCAGATATTCGGCGGAATTCTGTTGGCCTTTGTGTAAATTGATAGTCTGAACCTTGAACTCGGCGTTTGCTTCCGTCAGCGTTACGTACGGGACGAGCGAACACGCGGTGGGCGCGTAATACAGAATGATTTCCATTGAACGATGTCTCCGAGAACTTATTGCGGTCCGGCAAGCATATCCTCTCCTTGCGTATGGGGGAACATTTCTTCAGAGAGAAGATAGCTTGGCGGAGACGTCGAAGGATATGCTCCACTGTATGCAGGAAAACGTCGCAGGACTGAGAGCATCATCGCAGCGACGCCCCTCTCTAGTAGCGCCGAAGAAGCCGCGTCCGGACGCAAAGGCTGCGGCAAAAAAGTGAGAGCCGCCGAGCGCCACCGCGGAAGAACACGCGCTGTGTGCTGAAACTTTGCTCGTCACCGTGAGATCGCGGCCAACTGGTTCAGTAACCGTCATTACGCGAGCGGAATTCTCGCCCTCATCAAACTGTTGCCGAGGCGTGTTTTAACGCAGAAAGAACTTCCTTCGGCTCAGCCCGGTCTCGGTAATCCGGGTCGGTATGAGCATAGATAATCCTTCCGTCTTGGCCGATGACGTAGGTGGCTGAAATCGGGAGCGCCCATTCAGCCGTTCCGTTTGTTTCAGGAAGGTCGCGCCCGAACTCCCGATATGCCTGTTTAAGCTCATCGCTGAAGCTGTAGACGAGGCCGAAGGCGCGACCGACTTTTTGACCGGGGTCGCTGAGTACTTCAAATGTCAGCGCATTCTTCTCGGTAGTCGAAAGCGTGTTGTCGGGCTTTTCTGGACTGATGGCGACGAGCATGGCACCCGCAGTTTTGATCTCAGGTAGGATCTCTTGGAAAGCCCTGAGTTCAAGACTGCAATAGGGACACCAGCCACCGCGATAGAAAGTTAGAATGACCGGACCGTTCTTGAGAAGCGCTCCGACATCGACGGTCTTGCCTGCCGCATTTGCAAGGACGATCGGCGGCACGCGGTCGCCAACCTTGAGCGCGACTTGCGCCAATCCGCTGCGCAGCCCGTCGATGTGGCGTTCTACGACTGCTCGACGCTCCGCAGGCACACGCTTGGTCCAGTCAGCGCGGAATGCGGATAGTTGTTCTTTTAGTGACATATGAGTCCCGCTAATTGAGTTTCGGGCGAAAGTACGGTCAGCAGTCGTAAGCCGGTGACTTCCTCGCCAGCCCGTCGAACGAATCGAGCAGTCGGTCGCGCCAAGCCCGGATCGGATCGCCTTGTTCAAGAAGGCCGTACGGGCTTATGCATCGCGCCCACTGAAACGGGCCGAAGACGGCATAGTCAGCATAGAGAGGCTGCGCGCCGCCGAAAAACGGCTGTGCCTTCAGCGTAGCGCGTAGCGGCGCTAAGCTTGCACGAAAGGCGGCGATCTTGCCGTCGCGGCCGGCAACGAATGCTTCCAGGGTCGTACCAACTCGCTTCTCGCGACTCGCTCGGAAGTACTCGCGATCTTGGTCAGCCACGTGATTGAGAATATCGAGAGCGACGAACGGAAAAATCGCGCTGACCAGGCCGTCCGCGAAACTTGAATAATGGCGAGTCAAGCTCCGTCCGGTGGCGCCGCCGAACAGAGAAGGTGTATCCGGATAGCTGTCTTCGAGGTAATTCGCGATGACCCAGGAATCAGAAATCCAACGCTCGCCGTCAATAAGAACGGGCACCAGCGTCTGCCCCGACGCCGCTATTTCAGCTTTTTCAGTAAAGCGCCATGGGATGGTTTCTACCGGAAGCTTTTTATGCGCCAGGGCCATCCTGATCCGCCAGCAGTACGGGCTAAAGCGGCGTTCTAGCTCGGCGCCCGCAAGATCGTACATGCGTAACATTGCAAACACTCCGGCATTTATCTGGCGGCGGCAGTTTGTCCGAACAGGAGCCTCTTTGATTCTTCGCTTACGGTCGGCGCGGTATTAATTTCCTTCGCCTTTGCGTAAGCGCGGATCACGGCGGGCCGATCGGCTATCGCGTGAAACCATCGCTTGAGATGTGGAAACTCTTCAAGCTTTTGCCCCTGCCGCTCGTAAGGCACGACCCAAGGATAGGCCGCCATGTCGGCGATCGAATAAAGCCCGGCAATGAATTCGCGATCCGCGAGCCTCCTGTCGAGCACTCCATAGAGGCGGTTGGTTTCCTTCACATAGCGCTCGATGGCGTAAGGAATCTTCTCTGGCGCGTATTGTGAGAAGTGATGATTCTGACCTGCCATCGGCCCAAGACCGGCCATCTGCCAGAACAGCCATTCCATGACCTCGACACGGTCACGAATCCCGTTAGGTAGAAACTGACCGGTCTTCTCGGCGAGATAAAGCAAGATGGCACCGGACTCGAAAACAGAAATTGGCGGTCCGTCGTCTTCGGGATTTCGGTCGACAATCGCCGGTATGCGGTTGTTCGGCGAGATAGCCAAGAATTCGGGCTTGAATTGATCACCCTTGCTGATGTTCACCGGCACGATCCTGTAAGGCAGCGCCGCTTCTTCGAGGAAAATCGTCACCTTATGACCGTTCGGCGTAGTCCAGTAATGAAGATCAATCATCGCTTGCTCTTCTTTTTGCCGTGAAGTGGATGAAGTAACGCCAGCGCAGGCCGCGCCAGGCCTTCAAGAAGGTCCCCTCGCGGCTTGGTCCGCGCAAGGACACGAATGCCTAGGAGTGTGCCGAGGAGAAGCCGCGCCATATCGCCGGCATCGAGCTCAGGCGAAATACTCCCCTCGCCCTGGCCGGCTACGACACGACCGCGGAAGAAGCCTTCGATGTTCTCGAATTGCTCAGCAATAAGGGCACGACACTCTTCATCGTGCGGCGCGATCTCCAGCGCTGAATTGACCAGAAAACAGCCTTTGCGCTGCCGATCCTTAACCGAGTGCTCAATGATCTCTTTGAAAAATTGCTCTATCGCCTGACGCGGCGGAAGTTCTTGCTCGAGCCGACGCAGCCGATCGCGCGTGCCTCTCTCCAGGTAGTGTGCAAGTGTGCGCCGAAAGAGCGCTTCTTTGTCACCGAACGCGTTGTAGAGGCTCGGCGCAGTCACCTTCATCGCGCCGGTCAAATCGCGAAGCGATGTCGCCGCAAAGCCCCGCGACCAGAAACATTCCATGGCCGCATTAAGCGCGGCGTCCTCGTCGAATTCCCTCGGCCGCGGCATCGCTTCGGACTTCCAACATTGACGTTATATAACGACTGGTACAAAATAGCGGTAAGATTTATTTTCGCAAGTAGTCATTCTCTCGAATAACGACTGCCGCAAGCGCCGCGAAGTAAGAAATCAAGGAGGGTGGAATGCTCGAGCTTTATCACAACACCAATTCGGTCTGCGCACAGAAGGTGCGGATCGCCCTCTATGAGAAAGACCAAGCCGTAAAAGAACATCTGCTTACGCTGCAGGGCGATCAAAACGATCCGGCTATATGAAGCTCAATCCGAATGGGGTCGTGCCAACACTCGTTCACGGCGGCAATGTGATCACCGAATCTTCGCTGATCCTTTATTATATCGATGACGCTTTCCCGAATCCCCCGCTGATGCCGAAGACGCCGGTCGCACGCCACCGTGTCCGCCTCTACAACAAGCTGATCGACGAATACCTGCATAACTCGTGCACAATCATCACCTTCGCAACCGCGTTTTCGCCCTCGCTTTCTAAAAATGCAACGTGAAGAGTGGCTCGCCGAGATCAACAAAGCTCCTCTCAAGCGCCGTGCCGAATACAAACGAAGCGTGATCGAACGTGGGTTAGACTCCGAGTTTGTCGTTGACGCTGTTTATCAACATAAAAAATTGATTTCCTGGATGGCTGAAGATCTTGGTCGATCTCCCTATCTCGCTGGAGACGCTTTCACCAACGCGGATTGCGCGGTTATTCCGTATATCCTACGCCTTGAGCTTCTGAAGCTTGACGCGATGTGGAAAGCCGAACCAAGAGTCGCGGACTGGTGGTCTCGCGTTAGGGAACGCGCCTCGGTCAAAGCCGCCATTTTCGATCGTATGAAGGAGGCTGATTGGGCGCCCTTCAAAAATCTGTCCCCTGACCCGTGGCCAAAAGTAAAAACACTGCTCATGGCCGCATGAGGAGTCTCAGTCTGGTGATGGGGTAGCTGCGACTATCAGCAAGTCCGTCTTCCTGAAGAGCGGACTCTGCCCAAAGACAGGAGACTAGCTAACGCGCGGAAGTGTCGGAGGTTTTATGCGAAGCGGAAATGGCCCGCGGAGACGGGACCGCTGGCTGACGCCGCAGTCCTCCGATAACCGGTCTCCGGGTTAAATTCCCTGCTAACAGGGAAAAATGCAGGGAAATTTCGGTATTAGGTAGCAAGCACACCTAGCTTCTCAACATGCTGAAAAACGAAGCCAATATTCCTCCGCCGATTGCGCCCAAAATGCCACCGGCGATTAAGCCGTTGAAAGGGCGTCGTTGACCTTGGGAACATAGGTCGGAGAGTGGACCTGGATTTCGCCTGCAATGCCAACACCGAGCGACCGCTTCCGCCTCTCAGTGGGCCAACAACTATGGTCACTCGATCAATTGACCGACGTTTCTTCCGTCCTCGCGAAGCTTGCATTCTAGCGGCGACTAAGCCTGAAACCCGTTTTTAACGAGCGAGTTTAGTTAGGTGACTTCTTCTTCGCTTTACCGCCTGAAGCCGGGTGCTGGGCATTCCACTGCGCAATATTGCAATGCCGGTTGCCATTGGCATCGTAGCCGAAACTGCCGCGGCAATCGGGTGAAGTCATTCCCCCTTGCGAGTAAGCATCCGCGCTGTTGCTCCAGACCAGAGACAAACAACAGCCCATAGCAAACGCGAAGAACCCAATCCTCATTTTAGCCCTCGGATAAAGAATCTACCTCCTGAAGCTACGCACACCAGCCGAACGGAGCAACCGCCGGCCCCAAGAAATACCGTTGCGGTTTATGAGCGTGGCGCTAGTGTGACCGGCGGAACGCTGAAAAACGAATCCAAGGGTTTCCGTCTCCGATGCGATCGTGGCTGCAGGGTCGAAAAAAACGAGGGGTGTTTTTGCCCCTTGTTTCAGCTCTGCTCCTGGCAAGCAGCCTTCACACGGCTCGAGCAGCCGACATCCCACCCCGCACAATAACCGACATCGCGGCCATTCTGGCGCAGGAGAAACCTGACGCCGAGCGTGTCGCTATTCAACAAGCCAAGGCCAACGCCGCAGCGCCGGACACCGGCGAACCAAGCGCTCTGGCAAGCTTCTATGCCGAGCGGGCCGAAATGCGCGGCCGCCTCGGCCGCGTGCGCGAGGCCATCGCCGATCTTGAGAAGACGATCGGCCTTGCTCAGGACAACAACGCCCTGCTCTCGCGCTCGCTGACGCTTTTGGGGCAGCTCTATGGCTGGTCCGGTGAAACGAAAAAATCCCTGGACGCATTCACGCGCGCTGCATCGTATACACCGCGCGAACGTCGCTACAACATCAGCCGCTGGATGGGCATTGATCTCATCGCGCTTGGCGATCTCGATGGCGCCGAACGGTACATGCAGCAAAATCGTGATCTGCTGGCGGAAGCGGAACAGAAGCCTCGCTGGTCAACCGACCCGTTCCGTAGCAGCGCAGAGGCTCATGTTGCGTTCGGCGACGCTGCGATCTTCGAGGCCAAAGGACGGTTCGAGGATGCAGCCGCCGCCTATGAGCGCGCCGAAGACCGATTTCGCGACGCGCTGGCTCATCTTTCGACGGTCCCAAATGCCGCAATCCGTAGCAGTGTTGAACAGGTCATTTATTGGATGCCGGCGCGTGCCGCGCGCGTTAAAGCCCGCGAAGGAAAGCTCGTCGAAGCTGAAATCGATGTGCGCCGCGCATTGCTCGGGTGGTTGAAACTCAGCGGCAAATACGACCTCAATACCGCGCGCATCATCGACGTTTTCGCGCTTATTTTGGTCGAAGAGGGACGCGCTCCCGAAGCTGAACAGCTTTCGCGTACGGTCATCGAGATTTACGACGCACTCGGCACCGAGCATGACTCGCAGGTTTACGCACTCGAGCTCAACAGACTCGCCGGTATCCTGGCGCTACAAAATCGCTGGAACGAAGCTGCGAATACATATCAAGCATTGGCTGCGGCGACGAAAGATTGGCAGCAGGAGCGCAAAGACGAGATCGGTCTCGATGTCACACGGATTTTTACGGCCTATAACGCCGGCGATCTCGCAACCGGCATGGCCGCCGCCAAACGGCTGGTCGAACGACAAACGTCACGTTACGGACGCGATCACGCCGAGACTGCGCTCGCCCAAGGGGTGCTCGGAATCGGCCTCGCGCGCGCAGGGCGGACGCCCGAAGCACTTAGCGCATTCGCGTCCGCCGTACCGTCACTTGTGAACGCCTCTATTGAAGGCCAAGGCGACGAAGATGACTCTGTCGCCGCGGTGGCGCGCGAAGATCGCATTCGGACCGTCATTGAATCTTACGTCTTTCTCCTTTCTTCCCGTGGACCCGACGCAGCTGCCGAGGCTTTTCGCTTAGCGGAGGCGATTCGCGGACGCTCGGTACAGCGCGCCCTGGCGTCCTCCAGTGCCCGCGCCATTGCCGGCAACGCGGCGCTCGCCGAACTCGTAAGGAACGATCAGGATATCGAGAAGCGGATCAATGCCCGGCTCAGTTCTCTCGATGATTTGTTGGCGCTGCCGCCATCAGAGCGCGACGATAAAACGATGCAGGAGACGCGCTCACAAATCGAGGAATTGCGAAAAAGTCACGCAGCAGCGCGCGTCGAGATCCAGCAAAAGTTTCCCGACTATGCAAATCTCATCGACCCTAAACCGGCGACGATCGATGACGTCAGATCGGCGCTGCGGCCTGACGAGGCATTGCTGTCGTTTTACTTCGGCCGCGAACATGGCTTCGTCTGGGCCGTAAGCAAAACTGGCAGGCTTGAATTAGCCGTCATCCCGATATCGGAGGCCGAACTCGATGCAAAAATCGCCAAGCTGCGGCTCGCGCTAGAGCCTGGAGCAGAGACGATCGGCGATATTCCGCCGTTCGATTTGAAATTGGCTTACGAACTTTACGGAACGCTGCTTCAGCCAGTGCAAAGCGGGTGGAAACAAGCAAAAGAACTCATCGTTGTGACCAACGGCGCGCTGGGTCTATTGCCGCTCGGTTTATTGCCGACGGCGCCGGCGGAAATTATCGACGGCGGAGGACCTTTATTCGCCGGATATCGCAAAATACCCTGGCTGATCCGGACACAAGCGGTGACCACTGTCCCGTCAGCTGCTGCTCTACTCACACTGCGCCGGCTCCCTCCTGCTTCGCGCGATCGCGGTATGCTGGTTGGCGTCGGCGATCCGTACTTCAATGCGGACGAAGCGGCGGAGGCAGCCGATGAAAAGCCCACACCAGACGATAAAGTTCGAATTGCCGATGCGACGGCTACACGCGGGCTATCGTTGCGGCGCCGCTCCGTGCCGCAAACTGAAGGGCACGACAGCGTTACGTTGAAAGAATTGCCGCGTCTTCCGGACACCGCCGACGAATTGCGGTCGATCGCTTTGGCCCTCAACGCCGATCCGGCCAAAGCTCTCCACCTCGGCAAAGACGCCAACGAGGACGTGGTGAAAACTCTTGAATTGTCGAAATTCAAGATCGTGGTCTTCGCGACGCATGGCCTGCGCGCCGGCGACCTCGATGGGCTCAAGCAGCCGGCATTGGCTTTGACCGCGCCCGATGTCGCGGGCGTGTCCGGCGATGGTCTATTGACGATGGAAGAGGTTTTATCGCTCAAGCTCGATGCCGATTGGGTCGTGCTTTCAGCGTGCAACTCCGGTGCCGGCAATGGGGCGAATGCGGAAGCCTCATCCGGCCTTGCGCGCGCTTTTTTCTATGCCGGTTCGCGCGCTGTCCTGGTCACGAATTGGTCCGTTCATTCCGCATCAGCGCGAGAGCTCGTGTCCGATCTCTTTCGTCGGCAAGCGGCGGATTCTGAAATGAGCCGCGCTGAAGCATTGCAAAAGGCGATGATCGCGATGATCGATAGCAGTGCTTATAAGGACGACGCCGGGGGCGAGCTATTCACCTACGCTCATCCCCTGTTCTGGGCTCCTTACAGCATAATTGGTGACGGCGGCGCCAGCCGGTAAATGCCTTAATGCAGCGCCTTCATCGCCGTGTCGTAGACGAGCCATCGTAATATTTCGTCGTATCTCATTCGACGCTGCCGCCAAGGGCGTCGACGCGCGGGCGTTCGATCCTTTTTACACAACCTCCGCAAGCTCCCTCGTCTGGCCGCGCTACGCCCCGCTTTGGCGCGGCTTTTCTATTGCGTCCCTCGACTCAATCTCAGAGCCGGAACCTCAGGTCGCAAGTTCATCTATCGCTGGGACCTAAGCAATTTCCGGCGACACTCGGCGAGAAAATTCCAACAAGCATCGCTTAAAAAACCACTCTGATCGGGAACTCTTCTCTGCCGCGCGACAGCCCGATATTCCGGAGACTGCGGTCACTGAGATTGCGAGTCTCGATCCCAACATTGACACGATCCTGCCAGATCACGAGCCGCCGCCAAATGGTGCGCAGCTCGAAATGATTTGCGTGCATAAGCCCACCGGCTCAGAGCTTGACGCTCCCGGGATTATGCAAGCCAGAAGAACCCCGGCAACCAAAAGCATCGTCAATTGAACTCGCATAGGTGCATCTCTGCATTCGATTGAAAGATCGTTTGATTCCAACCAAAAGGACACCGGCTCGGGCAAGGAAATTGCGGTCCTGCATGGACATGAGGGCTATGTGGTTTCCGCTGCCTTCAGTCCCGACGGCGCGCGCATCGTCACTGCATCGGTCGACAAGACTGCGCGTATCTGGGGGGTCCATTTTGTGATGTTGTCGACAACCGATCTCCTTGCCGAAGCTTGCCTGCAAAGAATGCGCGGCCTCACTACAATGACGCGCGATGAGATGCGGCTCGCCGGGTATACCGACGATGTGCCCGCGATTGATGTCTGCTCCGGGATTTGATTGTGAGATGGCGCGCAGGCGCCGTCGTACAGCCGGTGACAGTTTTGACCCTTAAGGCACCTGCCAAAGCAGGAATTAGTGATCAACTTAAATCCGGTCTGACAGTACAGGCGCGCTCGTTGTGCATCAAACCGTTGGCATCGACGATTGAGATGCTGGCGCCATACCCCCGTCCCCGTTGGCAAATGCGGCAGGCACTATCGCGACTTTGTCGAAATCGGCTGGCTGGGGCGCCTGGATTCGAACCAGGGGATGGCGGAATCAAAAACCATGAGTGGCGATTGATATTTATGACTTTTCCACCTTCATGTCGCAACCGTGTCGCGCCGAGCCAATTTCGCAGAGTCGGCGGCAAAGACTGATAATTTCTGTATGCGGCCGAAGCACTTGCGGAGGACATCCGGCTATTTACCAACCTCCTCCAAGCCAAGTCGGCGGATCATTTCTTCGATCTGAATGGGTCACCTCGATGGATCAGGATCACCAGTGCAGCTATTGCGCTCGAACCTATTTCGATCCTGGTTAGCCAAGAAAGGAGGTCAAGCTGGCTCGCGGTTATATATACGACGATGCCTTTAACTGCATGCGGCACGACCTTGCCTTCCCGTGAATCGGGAACCCGAGGGTAGTCAACATAGGTATTTTCTAAAATACCCGAAGCGAACCACGCCCCTATAAGAATTATGGCCGCACTTACTGCAACGATTTTTTTGATCTTTAAAAACATTCTTGGGTTCCCCGATTTGAACCGAAAGATCATTTTGAAGGTGTCTGCTGATCCCCAATCGACGATGAAGTGTTCGAAGGAAAGCTCGGTGAACTCGGTGTAGATGTCTCTTCGTCCCCTGTCGTCGATGCAGCATTCGCAGACGCATCGGGCATGCTCGTATTCCCAGCAGCAGAGGCGGTGTCTTAGTAAGTCACAACCGGATAGGAAATTGCCGAAAGCTAGCAAGATGCGCATTTTTGATTGTAATCGGCGCCATCAATCGCTGCAGCTGTCGGCCAACTTCAAACTCATCGTTGCATTCAAAACACGCAGAGGAAAGCTATTTGATCCGAAAGCCGAAAAGCGACTTGTCTTGGTCACCGATGACGTGAATTTGACGGAATGGCATATCCTGCACCGCCTGTTGCAATTCATTTTCGATCAGCGACCAGCGCTCGTTGGGTAAGATTGTCAAATTCGCTTCGACCAAAAGATCGTGACCTTGGTATTTCGGATTATTCTTGTTGCGCAGGCAGGCCTTGATGCTCTCGCAGACAGCGCGTAGCACCCCATCCGTACTATGCATGATACGGCCACGCTCTAACTTCTTCTCGAAGACGGTTTGAGGCGCATCATCCGGAACACCGAGAAAGCCGGGAACAATGCCGCGCGTATTCATTCTCTTACCGAGAAGCGCTTGTTCACGCGCCAGAGCACACGTTACTTCGACCCCATGCTGCGTTCCGTGCGGACTTGCCCGCAGCCAACAGTCTGGAACGTCGTTGTCTTGCGGAAAGCGGACATCACCTATCGCTTTCATGAATTTTACGTGGTGCAACACGGGACCGATCTCATCCCGCAGTTTTTTCGCTGGATTGCTCTTTGCGCGTATGGCTTTGACTTCGTTGTCAGGACGATCGCTCTTATAGTATGCGTCCATGGCGTGCACGAACTCAGGGATCGGCATCCAGTCTTCAAGACGGATCAATAATTGTCCGAGATGCGTATTAGGATCCGGCGGCATGCAGACTTTTTGTGATTGTCGTATGAGGGCGTGTTAGGTGTTATGGCACAGACGTCACAGTAACGTTCGGGCGGCGACCGCGACTGCGACTGCGATTTGAACGGCCCAAATCCGGGCTTCAATCACACTCGATTTCTGGAAGAGCGGAACTAGCTTTACTGAGCGCCGCATTTATTTTCTTTGTGATGTCCGCTAGCGTCCAGCCTCTGTTGCCTGCTTCGGTCTGCCCGAGATAGACCGCTTTTTCCGCGCCACAGACCATCAACTTATCCGCCTTAGTTCCTGGCGGTAAAAAGCGCTCCAACAATTGAGCGTCGCCGTAAAGCGGCTGGCCGCCCACGACGACAAGGGAAATATTCGCCGGGCTTGTTCCTTTGACGACCGGATCCAGCGGATTGGTCTTAGCGGGATCAATCTCGGTACTTACGACGATGAAGTCGGCGAAATTGCCTACGGCAAGGCTTCCGATTTGACTGGATATTCGCGCCATTCTCGCCGGCGTGGAAGTTGCCATCGCGATCAAATCGCCCGATGTTATCGAAGGATACCGGCGAGCCACATATCCCATCTCTTGTAGCATGCCCGCACTACCTGATGGGCTCCAATCCGGAGCTATAGCTAAGTCGATGCCGGCACGTTGCGCCGCCGCGATATTCAACGTCGACCCGTATAACTCGTCATTGCTCCTCGGCGACCAAACCAACCCGACTTTGCTAGCCTTCATTCCCGTAAAATCAGAATCGCGAAGTGCAGTACCGTGTATAAGAATGAAGCCGTCTCGCGGTACGGCGGACTTCCCATCTTTTTGCAGCAAAATCTCTTTGCTCAGCATATTGTATTCGCGGTGGGCCGCAGAATCAGTCGCCGCCCCCTCTGAAAGATGCACGACCATACCGCGGAGCGTGCCGACACTGAGTTCACACAACAAGAACTCCATTCTGCCTTGCATCAGTTCAAGCGGGAACACTTCGTTTTGAACGACATCTAGCAATGTGCGATCAACGGTCGGCGGGGTTGGGCATTCCGAGGCGTTCGGTTGAGAGGTCAGAAAACCAGAATCTGTATCGAGATTGCGAGCAAGCCCGGCGACGCACTTGGCGTTGTCCGGATGTTGCGGGTCCTTCAGGAGTCCACCGATCACGGACGTCGCGCCGCCTGCCAGCGCTTTCAGTTCTGCATAAATTTCAGTTTCGCATGCGGCGTCGGCTAGCACGACTCCGTGCGGTGCTACCAGGGCTCGGTCGTACTCGGCCGTATCTTGCCACTCATAACGATTTGCGAATTTCCGGCCTGGTATCCAGCGCGGCAATACGTTCCAAGTCAAATGGTCGTGCAGATCAATAAAGCCAGGCAGAATAATTCCAGAAACTCCAATTCGGCCCGCACTACCTGACACGGCTGTAGCCGGTCCAACGGCCGTAATTTTCTGGTCACTGATTGTTATCGCCCCATCCCTCACAATGCCCGTCGGCGTCAAAACAGTTCCTGTGACGGTCCAATCCCCGGCGAAGGCGACTGAGATTTGGAGGAGTGATACGGCCGATATCCCGCAAAATAAAAATCGTCGGAACATTACGCTCCCCAGATTCGTCGGAAAATCAACACTCACTCTACAGTAGAATTGCAGCGCATTGCAATTGATTGGCTTGTTTTCGGAGGGCCATTCGAATCCCGTATTGAAGTCAATTTAGCGCTCGCACTTTTCGAAGCATCTCAATCAGATTTTTGTCTAGCGAAGATCGCCGCGTTTGATCTTGCAAAGCCTTACCAAGATGACCCGCTAAAAACTGCGTGCCGGTATGCGCTATATCCTCTCGATCACCATTTGAAAGCATATGCAAAACCTGCCCCTTCCGGAGGTCTCTGCGATGCAGATATGTGATGTCAGGATTGAGCAACTCGGTCATAAGAAGCTTGAGAGCGCTCTTCACAGCATTGCTATTGGGATCAATCGAGCCGTCGGCACCCAGCCGCAAGTCTCCAAAATGAAGTCTCTCGTAGTCGACGATTGCATCGCGAAGCTTCGCATGGTCACGCAAAGCCGACTTCATCACATCGGGCAGAAACTCTGGGTCTTTATGACCGCCATACATCAACGCCGCCATATGCTTCGAACGTTGCGCATAAACATCGTTATCGCCTGAATGAGACGCTGCCACCTCCATCACTTTCCGATCTTTGAGACGGGCACCTAAATGAATCGCGTTTTCGCGCTGACGTCGCGATCTTTGAACGTCGAACCGATCGATATCAACTTCGGCGTGGCTTCGGATATCATCGATAGCCACTTCGGCGATTTCCCCAAGGGGGCCGCCAGACGCCGCGAACTCGTTGATTGCCTGGGCCGTGATTACATTTGTCGGATAAGCAGAGTCTTGCGTCACGGTTTCGACGTCGAAAAATCGGTCATCTGATTTATGGGTTTCGAGTAGCCGAACGACAACTCGATAGATCGCCGCATTAATCTCTGCAAAATGGAACGATACGTCGTCGAGCGTGTAATGTGGGCGCATATCGAAACTTGAATGCCCAATTCGAAGCGCGATTGAGCAGACCTTATCGGCATCGATATTACGTTTGTCGGCTTGCAACGACAGAGCGTCGCAAAGGTCTTCTTCTGCGCTTACGGCCGCAAATTGGGCATCCCAGACCGGGTCGCGGGGTCGACCAGCCGCAGTACTAATGGCCCACGGAAGATCGACGCCGATTGGCTTTCTATTGAAGTAACGAGGTACGGTGCCGATAGGCCTTTTATTGAAATAACGAGATACGGTCGGCTCGCTCTTGCCGATCAACTTACTGATGCTCACGTTCGTAACGCCAAACCGAACCTGCAGGTCCAATGCAAGATCGCTTCGGGTTTTGCCCCGAACGTCCTTCATCAAGTGCGTAAAATCTTTTAGCAAGGCTTTCACTTTCACTGGAAAAGAGAGCCAAGGAACGACACAAGATGATACACCATATCGATGAGGTGGGTAACAGCCTCGCCCTTTCGGCCGGCGCGCCAAGCCCGGACGCCTAGAGCCAAGCAAGACAGCGCGGCAACGAGAGCGTTAGCGGGGTCATTCGTGTTCATTTTCTGCCTCCTCGGTTTCGATGAGGCATTGTCCTTCCAAAGGTGCCGGTACCCCTTTCACCACATGAAAGATGACCTCAGCCGGCTGGGTGTACGATGTCGGCGTTTTTGCTCCCCGCCTCCCTGCCCCTGTTTGAAGGGCTAAAATCTGCGAAAATGCAAAGGCGTAGACCGGCGGGCTTTAGCGACGCATCCGATTGCGGGCTCGGAAAAACAGCCCGCCTACTCCCCGGAAGCTCTAGTAAATGGCAAATCGAGACTGAAAGCTGATCTTGCTAAGAAATTACGGATTCCTAGCGAGTTTGCTCAACTGGCTATGAAAATCTCATTTTATGGCAAGTCTAAAACTGGATAGAAAAGACTTCATTTCGGCACAAGCGGGCAGCGCATGGAAAATAAGCCAGCCCAGCGTTAGCTGAGCTGGCCCCTGTTTATGTCCACCGATCAAGTTAGAGGCAGCAAAGAAACAAATAAACGCTTATTGCACGTTTTGCTGGCTCTTTAGCCGTCGGGATTCGGGATCACGATTCTTGTGAAAGTCATACGAAAAGCCATATGGGTCAGATGGGCCAACGCCGTTTTTTGGACCTTTCAATTGAAGGCTGAGCCAGCTTCCGCCAGTCTCAGATTTGATCTCGTAAATCGTATCTTCCGGGAAATCGACGAGAGCCCCCGGTCCAAATTTTTGATCGTTGAGAATGAACTCACCCTCGATAATGTATCGGAGCTGCCAGAAGGCATGCTTATGAGGGATTTCATAGATGCCGGGATCGAACCTTTGCAAACGGACGAGAACGTCATCTCTGAACATCAGGACTTTTACTTGAGCGAGAGGTGACGGCGTTCCCTCCCAGCCCAAGCTATTGGCATCTACCGAGTCTAAATGAGGAAGTTCAGGTTTGCGCGTAGCCATTAGTATTCTCCTTTGTAATAGCATCTCATCTTGAGGCGGCGACCTTAGAATTCTTAAGAAGCGTGCCGAAACGCGACGCTTCTGATTGAAGGAACGTTCCGAGTTCTTGAGGTCCCATGTGTAAAACCTCGACGCCCTGTCGCGCGAACGCTTGTTTAACATCCGAGAGTGTCAGCGCCTTCGCGATATGTTTATCGAGGTAATTGACGGTCGCGTCCGGCGTGCCACCCGTGACCATGAAACAGATCCAGGCGTCGATAAGAAAATTCGGCAATCCCGCCTCTCCTGAAGTCGGCACTCCAGGAGCGAGCGGAGAGCGTTGCCCCGAGACGGTCGCAAGAGCCTTCAGTTTGCCCGCGGTGATCTGTGGCAAGACCGACGGCACCGCTCCAATCGCCAGATCGACCCGGCCCGCGATGACGTCTGGAACGGCTTGAGCGATCCCGCCGTAAGGTACGAATGTCAGGTCAACTCCACCGTACTGGGCAAGCATTTCAGCACCCAAATGGTTGGGTGTGCCGATTGGCGAAATCGCGATGCTCACAGATTTCGGTCGCTCCTTCGCCATCCGAATGACGTCAGCTATATTTTTTGCCGGAAATGACGGCGCGGCGACCAAAAGCATTTTTGCGACAACTGCCATCGACAGCGGCTTAAGATCGCGCTCATAATCAAAACCTGGATCGGGTAACAACGTCGGATTGACTGCTTGATTGGACCCGGTCATCAGCAAAGTGTGTCCGTCGGGGTCTGCTTTTGCGACGATACCAGCGGCAATATTCCCTCCGGCACCAGGCCGATCCTCGATGACAACTGGAACGCCAGTAGACTCTGATAAAGAATTCGAGAGCAATCGAGGCACAATATCGGTGAGGCCACCGGCAGCGGAGATGACTTCGACCTTTATCGGCTTTGCCGTAGACCAATTCTGTTCAGCACTCGCCGCGAGCGGAATAGCGATGAGGCCGGCCATAAGCATCAGGCTCGCGCGAAAGCGCTGCATTCAAACCTCCCTTAAATTGCAGGTCTTATGCCTGCTTTCGCTTCGTGGGATCGGTTACGCCAGATGATCGTCGTATGGTCGCGATAGTCAGTTGGAAGAAGACCTGATTGCAGCTTCGGCCAGGTAGACAGGGCAAACAGGGTACGACTAAAAAACTTATAGGCATCGAACCCCTCTGACTAATTCATAAAACAGACGGGGGGGTCTCAAGATCTGATATGCCGCCCCGGAGAAAACTCTTCAGATGGATTTGAGACAGCTGCGCTACTTTGTGGGGATTGTGCAAGCCGGCAGCTTATCGCGAGCGGCCAGTCATCTCCGCGTAGCGCAATCTGCGATCAGTCAGCACTTGGCTCACTTGGAGACCGAATTAAAACAGAAGCTTCTAATTAGAGGCCTCAAAGGTGTCGATCTGACGGATGCCGGCGCAGTCCTTTACCGCCACGCCGAAGCGATCCTGCGCCACATGGACGTCGCGAAGCAGCAAGCGATGACTGCCGTTTCAGAGCCGTCTGGACGAGTCGCTGTCGGCTTGCCGTCAGCTTTGTCAAACGTCGTGGGGTATGAGTTCTTGAAGCAAATGCTTCAGGATTATCCGAGGATTGTACTGCATCTCACCGATGGTAACAGCTCTCTCCTGCGCGAGAGACTCGACAATGGCAGGCTTGATATCGCCCTTCTCTTCTTGAGCCGTTCGGAAAGGGAGCTCCTCGTAAAGCCGTTTGGAATGGAGGAGCTATTCTACGTTTCAGCCAAGCCTGGCGTGGCGCCGGTAACATTACGAGAAATAGCTGAGCGGCCTCTTCTCTTGCCGGGTCCCGGAAGTGGAATCGAAAAGGCTGTTCGAGAGGCATTCAAAGGGCATGAGATAGGCCCGACAATTATTGGGGAGATTGACACCATGACCACGTTGCGTCGGGCCGTTGCTGCTGGTGTCGCCGACACCATTCTTCCTTGGGCTGCGCTTACAGAAGAGTCCGGGAAACGGGGATTGCACGGCCGCCGGTTTACCGATGTCAAGCTCATCCGACCTGTCGCGCTTTGCTTCTCAGAAGTATCCGATCGAGGACCAGCCATCGATGCGGCAGCGGCAACCCTTAAGAAGGTCATCGAGACGTTGATTAAAAAACGCAAGTGGCAGGGTGTGAACCCGAGTTAAGGACAGATCGACCGCTCCCGATCGGTCTCCGGTATAACGAGCAGTCGATTAGCACTAAAGAAAACATGCATCTGCGCATGGAAATCAAGCGCTGCTTTATCAAAGCCACACAAACCGATCTATCTCAAAATGTGGTGCGGGCCCATGGGTTCAATTCCAGCCTCATGCGGGTTGAGTCAATTAACAACCCTGGTGGATCATATGGTCGAACCGCGCCTGCTCGCAGCAAGGCATGAAACTCATAGGCTGCACCGCGATCAGCCAACTTTCGCGCGGAAATCTTCGCTTTAGGTAGACAGCGGTGACAAGTCGTTGGCCGTCGGTCGCATGATGGGCAGCATTGTAGTCGTCATTGTCGCGGTCGCCTGATCGAACCACTTGTTACGCAAGCTATCCAGCTGGTTAAGACAAAATGCCGAGCATACTAATCGCGGACGGTTCTCTTCAGCGAAAGCCAGCCTTGGCGTATTTTTGAAACGACGGAATTCGAGACAGCAAGCTGTTCAGTCGGTCACGGCCCTTTCAAATCGCCTTGCTCGACGGTACGGTTCGGAATTCTGCTCGTGAAGCGGTTCGAACAAAAGGGAAAAAAGATGAGATATCTTATGGGAGGGTTCGTAGCGATCGCCACGCTGCTAAGTGGCATTTCGGTATCCGTTGCGCAGATTGCCACTGCTTCTACCCAACAGGCGGAAATCATTGTTCCGCCGAGTGGGCCTGGCGTCGCAAGCAACCGTGCAATGGTGAATGGCGTCCGCATTCACTATCTTAAGGCGGGATCGGGTCCGGTTATCGTCCTGCTGCACGGATGGGCGGAAACATCGTCCACTTGGCTCGATATCATTCCGAAGCTCGCGCAAAACTATACCGTCATCGCCCCGGATTTACGCGGCTATGGCGACTCGTCTCACGTAATGGACAATTTCGATCAACGAGATGTCGGTGCCGACATTCAGGAGCTTCTCGCGCTCGAGGGCATCAAGCAGTACGTCGTTGTCGGCCATGATCTCGGCGCTCATATCGCATTCTACATGGCGACCAAATATCCAGAATCCGTGCAGAAACTTGTTCTTCTCGATTCGGTCGTGCCCGGCATTCCGCCCTGGGAGGCACTAACCAAGGACGCGCGGCTGTGGCACTGGAATTTCTACAGCATTCCCGATCTTCCGGAGGCGCTTATCGAAGGCAAGGAGAACCTTTACTTCTCCTGGTTTCTGCGGAGCTTCGCGGTCAACGGTACGGCGGTCGAAAGGCAGATCCCGCGCGTTGTCGCCGAGTTCACCGGCGTGGGCGCCGTCCGGAGCGCCTTGCAATTGTTCAGAGCGCGCGAACTCGATGCCAAGCTCAACGCGGAATGGATCAAGACGAATCGGCTGAAGATGCCCGTGTTGGCGCTCGGCGGCGATGGCGGGACTGGTACAGTTCTATTTCAGCAGATGTTGCAAGTCGCCGATCACGTCGAGGGTGGCCTCATCAAGAATTGCGGTCATTGGCTGGTAATCGAACAGCCCGAGGTCGTCTTCAACCGGCTCACTACGTTTCTACAAGCGAGATCATAAAACGAATAGGCGAATGTGACCTGACCTGGCTTTTTTGGACCAAGCTTTGTGAGAAACTGAGCTTGGAAAGGAGCTTTGGAGATGCCGAAGAAGAGGTTCAGTGCAGAGCAGATCGTGGTGGTGCTTCGTCAGATTGAAGTATTGATGTCACAGGGCAAAGCGACGCCGGTGGCATGCCGGGAGGCCGGGATTTCGCAGCAGAGCTACTATCGCTGGCGGAAGGAATATGGCGGCCTGGAAATTGATCAGGCGAAGCGGATGAAGGAGCTGGAGCGGGAGAATGTCCGTCTCAAGCGTCTGGTTGCCGATCTGTCGCTTGAGAAGCAAGTGCTCACGGATGTTGCCTCGGGAAACTTGTAAGCCCCGAGCGACGCCGGCAGGCTGTCCAAGGCGTTCGGGAGAAGTACGGCCTTTCGGAACGCCACGCCTGCCGGATCGTCGGACAGCACCGCGGAACGCAGCGATACACCACCATCGTCCGAGCAGATGAAGATGCACTGACGAGAGCGATTGCCTCTCTGGCATCCCAATACGGACGCTATGGCTATCGCCGGGTCACATCGCTGCTTGCCGCTTCTGGCTGGCATGTCGGCTGTGATCGGGTTCAGCGGATCGGGCGTCGAGAGGGGCTAAAAGTACCAAGAAGGCACGCGGCCGGCTCTGGCTCAACGACGGCTCTTGCGTCCGTTTGAGGCCACAACATCGCAATCATGTCTGGAGCTACGACTTTGTCGAAGCGCAGACCCACGATGGCCGTAAGCTCCGGCTGATGACACTGATCGACGAGTTCACCCGGGAATGTCTGGCGATCAAGGTGGCCCGTCGTATCAACAGCTTACCCGCGTCGATCAACTTGCTAAGAAAACACATTTCATAGCAAGTTGAGAGCTGGAGAGGAAATCAGAGTTTCTTAGCAAGTCGGGCTAAGATTTTCGGGGCATCCGGCTCTGAATGGCGGAATCAAAATCCTTCTTAGGCGCTTGATATAGCTGTGATTTTTGGCGCGATATTGCACTGGTGTTGCGAAGCGCTCTAACTTTTCATCCGAGCCGCGATGCAACTTGTCTCAAGAATTCATCAGGCTTTTCAGGCGTTACGCAGATGTATCGGAAAATCCCGGATTGGAGTTTTATAATTATCCCCGTCAACCTTATTCTATTTACGACGGGAACTGTCAGGAACGCACCGACGACAGTATCTTCATCACTCAACCTCAACGCGCCGCGTTTGTAGACAGCACTAATCGACTTATAATTTATGGTACCAACGACGAAGTTTCGGAAAAGTATCAAGTCGACACCGTCCGCGCCAGCGGCGACGTCGAATAAATGCGATAAGCCGTATTTAATCAGAAACGCACCGCCTATTATCGGAAGCAGTATAAACGAAACAATCAATATGTTTTGCATAGAAACCCCATCGGGCATTCTAATATGATCCGATACCGTACTTCCTCTGTCGAAAATATATGCTCAAATTTCCCAATACTTGACCGGAGACTGCCTCGAATCGCGAGTAAAAATTGGAAGCCTTGGCATTTCAGGAAATTCTATTTCTCTAAAGTGTTGCAAGACCTTCAATGCCACATATCGCACGTTATTCCACTCAGGTTGGCTTACTATCTTCTCCGGCGGGGCGTAATTCTCTCGAGGCCTTCGAACACGAACTTCATAAACGTCGTCCGAAAAATTCTTTAGCGCCTTCCAAAACGCCTACAGCACGCGCTTTTCGCTAGGGCGAAGTTCTCGAAGATTACCAGCAGACTTAAGAGCATTCTCAAGACCGAAATCTTCTAACAAAGAATACGCTTCCTCAAAGCTTGCGCCCTCCGGTCCATTAAACCCTATCCACGCCGAGATCTGAAATTCTTCCGACGCAAATTGAGCAACGACTTCAAGAACGTTGGCTATCCAAAGGGTGCGGGGTACTGAACTAGGCTGACTCGTCATGGAGGAAAATATTGGAATTGCGAGGATGGAATATGGGCCGCAGGATCAGATGGGCTTACGCGGTTTCCATTTATATCATAAGCCTGACCATTCCGTTGCTGAATTGTATAGGGCTGTTGTTGCGCCGGAAATGGGCTATTCGGATTTCCTGGCATCGTTCTTACTATAACCTGACATAAAAGGCCGGTCTGCTCGCTTTCGACAGGTGACACAAACTCTCGAGGGCAATAGTAATTGCGCGATCGACGCTCGCAGACCTTGTTCCCAACAATCGGAATAAGAACAACCCGGCACTTAAATGCTTGACGATCGGAGTCCCTGGTCAACTCAAGATTCTCGAACGCAGCATCGTTTTGATCCGATCGCTTTATTGCGAAATGGATTCAAGCTGCTTTACGAGTGACTTGGGCTGACAAAAGACAATTCTAATTCAGCACTAATGGCGCCATCGACAGTTACATATTTAAGACGAAGCGCTTCGAATGAGTCTAGTTTTCCCTTGCATCGGAACCGCCTTCGGGCATCGCGAAAGTCTTTGCCTGCGTTCGGATGGCATCGACGTCAAAATTGTTGATATCTGCAATAAGATCATTCGTGAAGAATGCAGACGGCTCTTTGATTTTGTCCTGCAGACCGATAAATTTAATCTCCTCTTCCCATTCCTCTTTCTTCATTTGGCCGAGCATGGTGACAGATTTGTCGTATGATGAAAACAATTTAGATCGACGTACCATAGGGACCATAACGGCCTTCAGCTGCTCATCAAGGCTGACTGCTTTTGGCGCGGCATCAGGAAACATCTTTAGAAATTCATAAGCTGCCGCCTTCGGATTCTCACGGATGAAGATCTCCGATTTAGCAACGGCACGAGCGAACCCGACCAGCATTACGCGATCATTTTTAATGGTATCCGGTCGAGCCTGAAGATAGAATCCACCAATCATCGGCACATTCGCAGGCAACGGCACATATTTAAGGGGGATCCCTGCCGCCTCTATCAGACCGAACCCAGTGTCGTAATGAAAAAACGCATCCACAACACCTCGCTGTAGCGCAGCGCCGCCGGGCACACCCTCTCCCACAGCCAAAAATTGAACGTCTTTGTCCGGGTCGATGCCGGCTAAACGCAGTATCGCTTTCGCAACCGGAAAATCCGTAAGGCCAAACGAACCGACCCCGAGTGTCTTTCCTTTCAAGTCAGAAAACGAATGAATTGAACTGTTCGGATTGACCGCCAAACCATATTTAAATGGATAAGAGAACTCGAAAAAATTCACGCTCCCAATCGCGCCGTCCTTAGCCGCCAGTGGCAACTGAAAAGAAGGCGCACCGGTTCCAATGTCGATATGGCCCGACGCAAGCTCAGACAGGACCACCGAATTCGGACCTAACGGAATAAATTGCGCGGTAAGCCCTTCTTGCTTCAAATATCCGAGCCCTTGACCGATATAGACGTTAGCCAGCATTGGCGTCACTACTTTCGACGCGAAGCCAAATTTGACCACGCGCAGGTCTTGCGAACGAGAAATAGGTGGATTGCTCAAAAGCAACGATACCGTCAACACTGCCAGGGCAATTCGAGACATCCCATGTTCCATGACATTCCTCGTGTGAATTTATCGATCTTACGGCAGATCACGCGGGTTTGACGACCAGAATACGACAGTACGCTGAACCCAACGCATGATACTCAGAAGCAAATATCCAACGACCGCCAGCACGACTAAGACCGCAAAAACACCTGCCGTGTCGTTGACCGACTGAAGCTGCAAGATGAGCACTCCCATCCCGCGCTGGCCACCGATGAATTCCGCAACCAAACTCCCGAGCAGCGCGTAAACAATCCCTAGATTCATGCCGGCAAATACCATGGGCAAGCTGTTGGGAAACTTGATGTACCAAAACTTTTGCCAACGGCTCGCATTTAACGAGCTCGCGAGCTCCAGTTTTTCGGGTTCTACGGAACTCAGTGCCTGCAACGTATTCAACAGTACGGGAAAAAAGCCCAAAGTTGCGGCCATCGCAATTTTGGAGTCGATTTGATATCCGAACCAGATAACGTAAAGCGGAGCGATCGCGACTTTGGGTAGACTCTGCAAAGCAGCAACGTACGGGAATGCGATACGCTCTACGGTTTCGGATTCCGCCATCACCGCGGCTCCGGCAACACCGATCAGGGCGCCGATCAAAAACCCGATGAGGGTAGCTAACATCGTGTCGAAGAGGTGATACCAGAAACTCGATCGATTGAGTGGGCTGTCATCTAAGCCTGCGACAAGCGCACGCCATACTGCGACAGGATCAGGCAGCACATACGATGGTATTTTTAAAAGCCTTACCGCGAGCGCCCAAGCGAGCAAGAGCAGCACCATGCTCGCGGCAAACTGCAGAGTCGACCGAAGCGGAAACATCCGCCAATCCCATTTGATTTTTCGGTCAAACATCGGCACTCGCCCCCAACAAATTACGAATTTGATCGACGATGCCGCCAAATTCGCTTGTCGAAACGAGCTTGTAATTGCGTGGGCGTTCAAATGGAATAGTAAATTCGCGGACAATATGGCCGGGACGATCCGACATGACAAATACCCGATCGGAGAGCAGCACAGCTTCGGTTATGCTGTGAGTAATAAAAAATACCGTCTTTCGATTTTTCATCCAGATATCTTGAAGCTGGAGGCCCATCCGTTCTCTGGTTAAAGCGTCGAGAGCGCCAAATGGCTCATCCATGAGAAGAACGCCGGGGTCATGAATGAGGCCCCGCACAATTCCGACTCTTTGCTGCATCCCGCCAGATAATTCTGACGGATATTTGTTGGTAAATGCATCGAGCCCGACTGCAGCCAGAAGCGACAGCGCACGCTCCCTCGCGGCTACAGAATTGCTGCCTAGTATCTTCATCGGAAGAAGGACGTTCTGTAGTACCGTCAACCACGGCATGAGCACGGGTGATTGAAAAACGATGCCCATACCCGGCTGTGGCTTTATGACTGCGTCGCCGCGATAACAGATCGCTCCACTTGAGGGGGGTACCAAACCGGAAATCAGCTTGAGGAGGGTCGATTTTCCGCACCCTGACGGCCCGACTACGCTGACGAATTCCCCATTACCAAGTGAAAATGAAACTTTATCGAGCGCAAGGATGTCCCCACCCGCGCGACTACGATAACGCCGGCTTACATCGGTGACTGTTAGGAGAGTTTCAGCATGCACTGACATCAGATCGTTCCAGTCCCACGACGAAACTCGTGCCTCACATCGCCAGAGAATACGTCAATAGACTTCGTTGATAGGCAAATCGCTCCCAAACGCTTTTGCCAGGGCAGCCTAGTATCTGCCAAGTGTATCGATCTCTGGCTTGCGCGACTCTTTAACCCAGGTCGAACAATTTGAAGACCGGCAACACGTCGGCGGAATTATCCAGCGACCACAGGGTCTCGAGCATTTGGGTTGCGCGAGCTTTACCGAACACGGACTCGGCGAGGTTGAGGAATTTGGTATCGGTATCGTGATCGTCCATAAGGTTCTTCATATGACCGCGTGGGTTCACGATTTTTACCGTCTCCTTGGCGCCTGACTTAAGGGTAACGGTCACCAGATTGATAACGGTACCGGGATTCACCTTGCTAATTTCTGGATCTTCTCGAACCTGAATTTTAGCCATGATAGGCCGTAGTTTCGGATCGAGGTATTTCTGCGGTTCGAACGTCTCGACATTGACTGTTCCATCGACCAAAGCCCTGGCGAAGATATAGGGAAGGCTGTGGTCGGCGGTTTCGCGACTTTGCGGATCCCATTTCGCCGGCTCGCTGCCGATTTCGTGCCAGGCGGCCCAAGACGTCGCGATGTCGATCGTCTCGATATCATCAAGCGCGTATCGTTTTTTGATGTCGAGAGCAGCCCAAACGCTGGCCTGTGCCGTATTTTCGACCGGCCAATATTTCATGCCGACGTTCGGTGTCCGAAAATTATCTCCCAACGGTTCAAGCGTGAATTCGCCCGTAATCTGCTCGAACAGACCGTGGCGGCCTTCGAAGGTCGCTTCCGGCCCCGTCATTCCCTCTGCGGCTAGTTCGGCGGCAAATACGCCATCTCTGCACGCATGCGCGGTAGCAGCCCCCTTCCAAATCGAGAGATTGCCTGCACGCGCAGCACGCAGCGGCACGTTTATCGCCGCGATAGCGACGGCGTTTGCAGTAGCCTCTTGTGACAGCCCCAAAAGGCTACAGTGGCCGGCTGCGCTACCGATTCCGATCGCAAAACCTTGATCCCATCCACGCTCCCGGAACCCCGTGGCCGTAATCAGGCGCGTGATGATTTCGTACGCGACAACCAGAGCAGTCAAAACCTGCTTGCCACTTTTGTTCAGCGCCGGAGCTACCGCCAGGATGCCGCCAAGCGCATCGCTCGGATGGCCACCGTGAACGGCGTCGTTGAAATCGAGATAACGCACCATCGCGGTGTTAATGAACGCAGCACTTTCGGCGGTAGTCCACTCACCAAATCCGAGAACGCGGCCGGTATAGGAACCGGGCTCGACATGCTTCGCGACCCGCCGGCCAATGCGCGCGGCATCGCAGTTATACCCGCCAATAGCGCAAGCTAAACTATCCACCAAGCGCTGCTTGGCAGCATGCGAAACATTCGACGGTATCTGTTCGTACCGGAGAGACGATGCGAAACGGGCAATCGCGGTGGTCGTATTATCCAATTTCCACTCCTGTTACGCCCGCCACAAACGAGCGGCATCATCATTACATCGACAGCGTTCACTCCGGCTTGATATTAGCCGCACCGATCACCTTCGCCCACTTTTCAGTTTCGGCCGAGACAAACTTACCGAAATCTACAGGAGAACCGCCAAGTGCTATGCCTCCGACGTCTGCGAAACGGGTCTTTATGGCAGACTCCGCGAGGAGCTTATTGAGAGCCTCATTCAACATTACAATGATGTTGGGTGGTGTATTTTTCGGGGCACCAACCCCGTGCCACACCGTTGCGTCGTATCCCGGCAGAAATTCACTGACGGTGGGAATGTCGGGAAGCGTGTTGGAACGATTTGTGCTCGTCACCGCAAGCGCGCGCAACTTTCCGGCGCGAATGAATTGAATGACCGTCGGTATAGGTGCGAACGTGACAGGCACCTCTCCGGCTAAAACGTCCGGTACATAACTTCCGCGATACGGAACATGTACCAGATCGATCTGTGCCATGATTTTGAAGAGTTCGGCCGCAACGTTGGCTGCCGAACCGTGACCGGGCGACGCATAATTGACCTGTCCGGGCTTTGTCTTGGCGTACTCGATGAATTCCGGAACTGTCTTCGCTGGAAACGACGGCGTCACGACCAAAACATTCGGAGCCTGGAACGTCGCGATAACCGGGTCCATGTCGCGAACGAGGTCAAAGTTGAGTCCAGGATAGAGTGTGGCGTTAATCGCATTGGCAATCGTTACAACGAACAGCGTATAGCCATCAGCAGGGGATCGCAGCGCGAATTCAGCGCCAATGTTGCTGGCCGCGCCGGGGCGGTTGTCGACAAAACACTGCTGTCCGATCTTTGCCGACAAGCCCTGAGCAACGATACGACCGACGATGTCAGGCGTGAGTCCCGGAGGAAAACCGACGACAAGGCGCACCGGATGTGACGGATAGGTGTCGGCAAACGAAACGGTGCCGGGCATCAGCACTGCGCTTGCCGCAAGGCGCAGGAATTGCCGCCGGGGTTCAATCATTCCAACGCTTCGTGTTCACAACACATACGCAAACAGCATCCGATGGCTTAGTCCTTATCCAACCCGCTTTCCTTTATGACCTTCCCCCACTTTACCAACTCGGAGCGATAGAAAGCATCGAAGTCTGCCGCTGAACCGAACATCGGCCTGAAGCCCTGTGCCGCCAATGCCTTCTGGATCTCGGGGGACTTCAGCGCCTTGTCATTTGCATCAGCAAGCTTATCGATGATGGCCTTAGGTGTTCCCGCGGGCGCCGTCATTCCGATCCACAGTCGCACGTCGAACCCCGGATACCCGGACTCCGCGATCGTCGGAAGTTGCGGAAATGCCGGATCTCGCTGCGGACCAGTTGTCGCGAGACCGATCAGCTTACCTTCTTTCACATAGTCCTGGACCGGTGCGATGCTTGAGAACATCATCTTCACCTCGCCAGATAGCAGGTCTTTTATGGTGTCGCCGCCCCCGCGATAGTGCACGGGAACGGTTTGGATCCCGGCGGCCATATTGAACAATTCGCTGGTTAAATGCGTCGCCGAGCCGCGCCCCGCGGTGGCGTATTGCAAATAACCGGGCTTTTCTTTCGCGAGTTTAACGAGATCAGCAACGCTCTTAACGCCGAGCGTAGGGCTGACGACCAGGATATTGGCTGTCTCCGCTTGTGGGCAGACTGCGATCAAGTCCTTCCCATATTCAAATTTGATGTCCTTGGACATGAATTGATTGGCGACATTGGCCAAAGGCGTATTGAGCAGCATGTAACCGTCGGGCGCCGAGCGCATCACATCCTGAATCGCCAGCGTGCCACCGGCGCCGGTGCGGTTTTCAACGACAAACTGCACACCCATGATTTCCGACATTTTCGCGCTGACGACGCGAGAGATGATGTCGGACGGACCGCCGGGTGCGAAACCGACGATGACGTGAATCGGGCGCGTCGGGTAGGCATCGTCGGCATGACCGATGGCAATAGACGCAAGCACAGAACAGACCAGAACAGCCAAACCCAGTGATATGCTTTTTTTCATTTTGGTTTCCTCCATCCCTTATTGATCGTTACATCGTCAGACGACTGAACGCAGCCCCATTGATTTTGTGTCGGATTATCGTGCGTTCAACGTCGTTGCCGCTAACCTGTTGCAATCATCCGTAGATCGGCGGGATGATGTTCCGTAAATCCGCGATAGCGGCCGAGAGCCAATGTTGCCAAGGCAGCAACTGTGAGCGGCGCGGCCATCAGGTAAAACAACTCAGTAACCGAAAAGACCGCTCGCAGAATGCCAACCTGCGCCCCGATGAGAAAACCGATACGTCCGATGCCGAAAGCCCAACCGACAGCGTTGCCGCGCATGTAGGTGGGATAAATGATTGACGACAGGACATTCACGCCGTTGATTCCGCCCAACGCAAGAAAGCCTGCTGCGAACAGCAGCGTGCCGAGTACAGCTCCTTCGAGCCCCGGCGTTCCGACTTTCGCAATGACGGGTATGGCAACAATGAAGACTGCCAGGATCGGCTTGATGCCCCAGCGGTCGAACATCAAACCCATTGAAATGACGCCTATCATGCCGCCAACCTGGAACGCGGTTGCCGATAGCGCCGCTTGCGACGCAGGAACTCCTAGCTGGGTGAGGAGGATCGGCGTCCAGATCTGGACGAAATAGACGACGATGCCGATCATAATGCACATCGTCCATAAAAGCGGTGTCACCACACGAAGTTGACCGACAAAGAGGTCGCGGAAAGCGACTTTCGACTGCTGCACCTCGCCGCTGATGATAAACTCCGCATCCGGCGCGATCGACAGCGTGGGGTCGATCCGATTGAGCAGGCGGCTGAGTTCTCCGCGTCGATCTGGATGCAGCGTTAGATGCTTCACCGATTCCGGAACGGCTTTGATGACACAGACGGCAAGGATGATCGGGACGACACCGCCAACAAAGAAGACGGCCTGCCAACCATATTGGGGCACGATCCAAGCAGCGACCAAACCAGGCATGCCGGCGCCGACCGTCAATCCAGAAAACATGATGCAGACAAGCGTCGCTCTCAAACGGCGCGGCGAAAACTCTGCCTGAAGGACGATCGCTAGCGACATCACTCCGCCGAGAGCCATTCCTGTCAAAAAGCGAAGTGCCACGAGTTGCCAAAGCGACTCCGCAAAGCCCGATAAGAATGTGAGGACCGCGAAAAGAACTGTTCCGACGACCAACGCAGTTTTACGGCCGTATCGATCACCGAAGTACCCGAGGATTGGCGAACCGCAAAGGATGCCAAGAATGGCGGCACTGAATATCGGCGCCAGCGACCCTGGACCGAGTTTCCATACCTTCACCAAAGTAGGAGCGATGTAACCCGGAGCCGTGAAATCATAGCCATCGACAAAGCAGATCAGGAACGACCATATCAACAGATTGAAGTTGAATAGCTTGAACTTCTGTGAGTCGATGACCTGAGTAATGTCAATCCTTTGGCTTGCCATTGCTGTCGCTCCCCTATCTAGCGTCTTGTTGCGCATCGCAGCAGTTGTTCAATCACTGCATCGGGCTCGGAGACCATGCAGTCATGCCCGCCATCGAGCGTGCGATAGTCCCAACCCGGCTGCGTGCTGGCTTGCGCCTTGCTTTTATCGAAAATGGGCAACGTCTTGCCGGTGCAGGCGATGTAGGTCTTGGGAACACCATTGCCGATGGGATTTGCGAGGCGAGCCGGCTCGATATAGGTCGACAGCGGGTGATCACCGATACGGCGGCTGACCCAAGCCACGTCCACCGGTTCCCGCACGCCGAGAAAACCCGCAGTATCCACCGGCGGTGTGAATTGGATTACAACGGTCGGCAGATGCTTTTCCGATGAAAATTTGATGGCGGACGTGATACGTTCCGGCGCGACTTCGGGCTGCCGATCGGCCCAGCTCTCGCCATCCGCGGGGATTTGCGCGTCGAGATAAACGAGCCGACCTAAAACTTCAGGGCAGCGATCAGCCACCATCGAGATCACAATACCGGCGTAGCTGTGCCCGACGAGAATGACGTCTGTCAGTTCTTCGCATCGTAATACGCCGATGATGTCTTGGCAGTGCGTCTCCAAGCCGACATTCGGCGTCAGCAGATGGCTACGCTCGCCAAGTCCGGTCAGCGTTGGTGTGAAGACGTCATGACCGGCAGCGCGCAATGCCGGAGCTACTTTTCGCCAGCACCAACCGCCATGGGCAGAGCCGTGGACGAGAACGAATGTCGCAGTGGTTTCTGACGACACAGCCGCTCCTAACGTCGGACGCCAGTCCAGTCCGGTGGATTGCTGCGTTTGATCCGAAGGCCATCCTTGACCAGTTCCTTGACGGCGCCGGCGATCGGCATCGACAATCCGCTTGCGTCAGCGATTTTGCTAACGATCTGCATGTCCTTGAGCGCCCAGATAAAGGAAACATTTTCCCAATGCTTTAGCGCGTCCGACGCACCTGAACTCATCAGCAGCGCGTCGCGCAGTTTAACGAGATCGACGCCGTTCGCTTCGGTCAGCCTGCCGGCTTCGATGAGCGCTATACCATTCACCCAAAGCAGAAAATTATTCATGGCTTTGGCGAACTGTCCGGCTCCGATATCTCCGATATGCGCAACATCGGCGCAAAACGTGCTGTAGATTGCTTTGGCTTTATCAAACAGCTCGGGCTTGCAGCCGACCAGACCAAGCATCGTCCCTGCGTCGATCGCCCGAGCGCCACGTGCGACCGGTGCATCGATGATCGACACGCCCTTTTCTTCGGCCTTGGCCGCAAGGCTGCGGACATGCTCAGGCGTGCAGGTCGAGGAGATGCCAACTACAGATCCTCGCTTCAATGTCGTCAGCAAGCCGTTGTCGCCGAGCATGACTTCCGTGACCTCGTCGTCATAGCCGACAGCGATCAGGACGAATTGCACAAGACTGCCCATGGCCGCGGGTGAATCGACAACCCGCGCGCCCTTTGCCTGCGCGGCCTCGCGCTGCGCCTGACCAACGTCATAGGCGACGACGGAATAACCATGGCGCTGCAGATGGCCGACAATGGCAAGACCCATTCGTCCCACGCCCACAATGCCGACAGCCTCTTTACTTTCTTCGGTCACACATGGTTCCTTTATGTTCAAAATCGCTAACGGGTCTTATCAAGCCACGCGTTCGCTCGCCTGCGCACGCTCGCGCAACCCGAGCCGTGCCATGCGCGGGAGCACCTCTTCCTGAAAAAAAGGCAGTTCGGCGATGTAATCGATCAAGCCAAACGCCATGCCGTCGATACCTGCCTCGTGAAGCGCTTTGAAGGTCGCGGCGACCGTGTCCGGACTGCCGATAACCGGATAAGTGCCGATGCCACCGAGCAGGCGTTCTTTCATCTTCACCAATTTATCCATCGGAATGGTCTTCTGATGCTGGCGCAGATGGAGAATGTGATCGACTGCCGCCCAGTCACCCATTTCGTGCACGATGTAATGGTGGAAGTCCTCCGCTTCCTTATCGGTCTTGCGACACATCACGTGACCGCTCGCATACACGCTAGCTCGCTGTGAGCCCGCCGCGACTCGCAGCAGTTTCAATTCTTCCGCCAGGCTCTCGAACGATACGATGTTCATGAACAGACTGTCGGCGTTACGAATTGCGAAGTCGCGTCCTGCCGGTGATGACCCGGCGCTGAGAATCATGGGATTTACGCCCTCACACGGCTTAGGATCGCTGACGACGCCCTTAAGCTTGAAAAAGTTGCCGTTGAAATCGAACGGCTCATCGTCCCGCCAGATTTTTTTGACGACCGTCAGCCACTCTTCGGCATAACGATAGCGATCATCGTGCTCCAACAACTCGACCCCGAACATTTCGAATTCCGGAGCGTTCCCGCCGGCAACGATGTTCAGCCCGAACCGCCCATGCCCAATCGACTGGATTGTTACAGCTTGCTTGGCCGCGAACACCGGATTCACAAAGGGCAGATGTATGGTGGAAAAGCAGGTTATGGTTTTGGTCGAGGCGAGAAGACCGCCGGCCCAGCTCAGCGTTTCGAAATTACTGCCTTGTGAATTCGCTTCGCCGCGATAGCCGTGCCAGCGTGCGATCGGCAGCATAAATTCCAAGCCCGCCTGCTCCGCCATACGGGCCGCGGTAACATTATTTTCCCAGGACGCGACCCAGCGCTCTGGCGCTTTGGTAACGGCCAAGCCACTCGCACAATTGGCTCCGAATAAACCAAGCTTAAAGGCGTTCACACTTCGCATGCCCGCTCCACAATGGACGGAAAGCAGGCGAGTTCCTGCCGACAATGCACCTTTTCCGGGTCTTCAGCGTCACCAAGACGCGCGACCTCAAATAGACGTGCGGTGTCGACACTTCCGCTTCCTGCCCTATTATTTTTCTGCCGGAGAGGAATTCCTCCGGCGTCTTCGGAGCAGCCATAATCCCAAAAGTGTCGACATTTGCAAAGCTGTTTTACATGACAGCGACCTTCAGCCACAGCATCACGTTTTCGGAGTTTTCATTAACAAGCTGATATTGCTATACATAATAAGTCAGAATATGGTTTGCCGCTGTGGATTCTTTGTCCCCCATCATTCCACCCATTCGCTCGGTAGCGGATAGTGGCGACACTTCTGGTTCTTTTATCATTGGTACTGAAGGCTCGTTGGCCCTAGCCAACGCTGTCGTCACCCGCGTTGTCGCCGGCCACCATGATCGTCCATCGCGCGTCTCCGAGATAGCAGTCAAAATCGGGGCGGAAATCATCGAAGGCCAGCGTAAGCCGGGCAGCGATCTCAACTCAGTCGATCTGGCCCGCGAATTTCAGACCAGCCGCACGCCGATCCGCGAAGCTCTGATGCTGCTGGAACGGCAGGGCCTGATCGTAGTTCCGCCGCGTCGACGGCCAACAGTTTTGATTTTTGAACTAGAGCGGATCCGCGAACTCTATAACGTTCGAGCACGACTGCTTGAACTTGTGGCAGCCTATATTGCTGAAAATGCCACGCCTGCGGAGATACAAGAATTACAGCAGGGCGTTCAAGACATGATCGATGCTCAGAGAGATATTCGATCTTTCTTTTGGAGCAACGTTGCCCTGCATGATCGGATGACTGTCATTGGGCGAAATGTCCTCGCAAAAACAATCATCGATTCCCTTCTCCTTCGCAGTCTGCCATTGCGCCGGCTCTCGCTATCGCAGCCTCACCGTGTCGCAAAGTCGCTCGATGATCACGTTCGTTTGCTGCGCGCGTTCCAGGAGCGTGACGTTTTACTGGCAACGGCCATTGTCCGCTCAAATCATCGATCTGCGCTCGAAACTATTGAGCACGCAATGCTGTCCGGCCCGAAGGCGCAACCTGATGGATGGACTTAGTTGGCGAGGCAAGCGCTGGGTGTTAATATCGACAGTCCAGCTCCCGCCGGGCCCCGGGCGCAAATTCAGCAGCATGTTCTTGAAGATCCCGGCTGGTCGTGCTGCACGATCTTCTCAAGACTGCCGCGCAACGTGGCCGCCAAACCCGCAATGTCGGCGCGCGTCTTGTCCTCCGCCGTCACGGGGCCAAGCGTTTGCTCGATCAATTCGACCGAGATGCCGGAGAATTATTCACGAAATTGAGCGGGTTTTTGATCTCGTGCGCAAGAGCTGGCTGCGTGTTCGGAGGCCTCGATGGCACCTTCGAGAAAGCCCCCAAAGCTTGACGCAGCCTCCGTCGATGCAAACAAGAGCCTTCCGTTCCAATTCCCCGTAAGTTCCGGAAGGCCGCCGTAGTTTGGATGTTGTGGCGCCTCGTCAACGTCTTCATCCGTGGCGGTGTACTTCTCCGTTGCCCAGTCGTAAAAAATGACATCGATTGGAGAGCTCGCCTGATGGCCAAACATCGCCGTCAACTGCGCAATAGAAGCCCCCGAAATATCGAATGAGGTGGATCGGCGGTAGCGTGCGGGAATACTGACGAAGCCGAATAGGGCACCCTCATCGCCGGAATTCGGCGAAGCGTCGTGAATCTCCACCAGCGGACCTCCGTGGCTAATACCGTCGCCGGACAATCCTGTTTCATGCCAAAACGAACGGTCATAAACCGCGACTACCTTGGCGTGTCCGGCCATCCAGGTCGGCGTGCGTTTCATGGCTTCGCGAACAGGTACTCCAAGATCCGGGTCGAACTGAATCGTTTCGGCAGCAACACGCGGTGGAATCGCCAGCACAACACGCTGCGCTTCGATAACCGTTTCCGCACTATGGTGGCGGACGCGCGCCCCGATCCTTCGGTCCGTGAACGCCAAATTGATCAGAGCATGCCCCGTCATCAGCCGCGAAGCTGGCAGTTGAGCGGCAAGCCCGTTGACAAGCTGCGTCATGCCGCCGGCCACGCGCAACGAACCTTGCATGGTTGCGAAGCACAGTTCGCGGCGTACCGAACCATCCTTGTCCTGATAGACGAGCATACCAGACGCATGTTGCTCAAACACTTCCAGGCCGAGATCGGCAATCAATCGTGCCATGCGAGTTTGGCCAGGCCAAAACCAGGCAGCGCCGAGGTCGTAAGGGTTAACGGTAGCGCCACTCGATTTTGCTGGACGGGACAAAATGCGGCCCCCCAAACGCTCGCGCGCTTCAACGACCAGATAATCGACGCCGCGCGTGGCAAGCTGTTTTGCCAAGCTGAGGCCACCCAGCCCGCCACCGACGATCAGCACCTCGGTCATCATTCTCTTTGTCTCAATCTCCGATCCGTCGTTCCAAGTGTTCAAAGATCGAACGACATGCCAACCGCCATGGGGACGACCTTGGCGCCGAACATGCGCTCCAAAATATTGACGGCGCGCCATCCGGTGCAGTGCCCGGGGATGATGATGTCCAAGTCGAACTGCTCCAGATCGGCAACGGTTTGGCCGATGACCGACTCGTTCGCTCCGGACAAATGGAGGCCGCCCGCAATGGCGTGGAGCGGAGTGGTCGGGAAGGCCTCGCGCGCGCTGTGCAAAACGTTGATAACGCCTGCGTGGGAGCAGGCAGAAAGCACCACCATGCCCTTTCCCCCGATCTGTACAGCAAGGAAACGTTCATCCATGATCAACGGATCGGGCTCCCAGTCCAAGCCGTCTTCCGTCCGGCGCATATGCCCGGGAAAGCCCCTCTCATAAGATGTGGTTCGGGCGATTTCACCGCTGACGAAAAACATATTTTGAAGAATGGTGGCCGGCTTGTCGGTGATGACTGGGTCAGCGCCGTGATCTCGGAGTTCTTCTGCAGTCGGGATTTCCCTGATCGGCAGCAGCCCGCCGTCGGACAATGGCAACGCGCGCTCGCGGAACATACCCGGATGTAGGTAGCATGGAACACGTCGCTGGTTGTTCTGCCGCGCGATCAGATCGAGCGCCATCGGCAGCCCGCCCGCGTGGTCCCAGTGGCCATGAGAAAGCACGATGGCGTCGATCTCGCCGAACTTGGCTGCTAACCGGCTGCCATTGTACTCCACCGCGAATGCCGCCGGACCGGCGTCGAACAGAACCGTTCGCTTTTCGTCTCCGCGATGGGCGGTAACGATCAAAGCAAGGCCGTGATTGGCGCAACACTGGCAGGTGCCGCTGAGCTGCTTCATGCCCGTCTTCATCAAATTTTTCCATTCCGGAGTCGCGTAGGTTGGCACTGAGGATAGGCTGTCAGTCTTGTTGTCGATCAATACGAGGATTTGGATACGGTCCACGGGTTGCAAAATACCCGCGGCCCGCTGCAATTCTTGTTCTTGCACATGTGTCATTCGATGATCCCGCGCTTCAGATTTGCTGCAGAGTAAGGAATCCGATCTAGAAGTCAGCGCCAGGCGCCCCTCACCCTGGCGAGGTATCTTGCCGTGCGTTTCATTTAAGGATTGGCGATGCCTGACGGATCAATTTCTCCGTCAGGCATCTAAGACAATATCAAGCTGCCTTGCGCAGCCGCGCGACTAGTGCGTCGGCGAGCGGCGCCGCCGATGCCGGATTTTGGCCGGTCATAAGCGTCCCGTCCACGACCACGTTAGGCGACCAGTTTCCATTCGAACGCTTGAAATTCGCGCCGTTCAAACTCAGCGCCCGTTCCAGCGAAAACAGCAGGTGCCGCGAGAGATCGAGTTCGTCATCTTCCGCGTCTGTGAAACCGGTGACGTTCATTCCTTTGACAAGGGGTTCGCCATTCTGCTTCTTCGCATCCCTTAGGATCGCCGGCGCGTGGCAGACCATCGCGACAGGCGTTTTTTCAGCAGTCCATTTCTCGATCGATCGGATGACCTTGGAATCGCTGGCCAAGTCCCAGATTTGGCCGTATCCGCCGGGAAAGAACACGCCGGCATAGTCGTTCACGTCGATCCCCCCGAATATAAGCGTATTCGCGAGAGCTCGTTGCGCGGTGTCGTCTTTGAGGAATTTGTGGGTGTTCTCGGTCATGAACAGGTCGTCATAGCTGAACGGATCGATGGGAGCCGCTCCACCCTTTGGCGTGGCAATTGTAAGGTCGAAGCCAGCCTCCTTGAATTTGTAGTAGGGGGTCGCAACTTCATCGAACCAGTTGCCGGTCTTTTTGCCGCTGACGCCCATGACATCGTGGGAAGTTAGCACCATCAATACGCGCGCTTTTGCCATTTTTGATTCTCCTGACAGTTATCTACCTATCGTTAGGTAGATTGCTAACTAGGCTTGCCCTCGGGTAGTGTCAAGTACTATCTAACGACAGGTAGGCAAGGAGCCCTCATGGCTGAGACGACGGCGAAACGGGATCAGATTCTGGATGTCGCGGAAGGCATGATGAGGACCGTCGGATTCAATGGCTTTAGCACGCGCGATGTCGCCGCGGCCGTCGGCATCAAAGCGGCGAGTGTTCACTATCATTTTCCGACCAAGGCCGACATTGGCGTGGCCGTCACGGAACGTTACACGCATCGCTTTCTTCAGGACCTGGGCGAGCCGACAGCTTTGGCGGGCGATACCGAGAAGGTGATCAGGCTGTACTCGACCGTTTTCCGGCGGGCTTTGATACGCGATGGAAAGCTTTGTCTCTGCGCTGTGCTGGGGGCCGAGATAGGTGGCCTTCCAACGGACGTCGGCTTTAACACGCGCATTTTTTTCGAGAAGAATATTGCGTGGCTTGCGACTGCGCTGGCGTCCCGGCTTGGCGACAAGAGAGCGAAGGCTTTTGCAATCCACATTCTTGCGTCTCTCGAAGGAGCGATGATCGTAAGCAAAGCTTTGAGAGACGACGCTTTATTTGAAAGCGTCGCGAAGACGCTGGTAGAGGTGACAAGCCGCCGCTGAGACACCTAACAAAGTCCGTGCGCGAACTCGCCAGTGTTCAACCCCAAGACATTCAGGAGAGCATCGCTTACCGGCGAGATTCTTCGATTTCGTCCCCGGCATCGGGACTTGTCTCTTGATGGGTTCGATCGCGGCGGCGGAATTGAAAAACCGTCACGATATAGGCAGCCGCCCAGCTCTCACTCTGAATCTGCCTCCATAGCAATCACTTGGTTGACTGAAACGGAGGTCCGAAAAGTCTCAAAAGCAGTCATCGCGAGCCTATTCGATCACCTCGTCGGCGCGCAGCACAGGATCGACGTCGGTACCGTAACGCCAATGGCCTTGGAGGTCTTTAAGTTGAGTGAAAACTGGAAATTGTCCGGCATCTCAATGGGAAGGTCCGACGGCTTTGCTCCTCTGAGTATCTTTGTCACATACGAAGCAGCGCGTTGTAATATCGGAATGGGGTCAATGCCATACGACATAAGGTCGCCCGCCTCGACATGGTATTTGAAAGTAAACATCGTCGGCAGTCGGTGCTGTATTGCCAGGTCGCCGATATGGGAACGTTGGGCACCAAATGATGGTCCGGACAGGACAAGCAGCAGGCGCGAGCCTTCTTGCTCGATAACCTGGAACGCCGCATCGAAATCGAAGGGCGGATTTTCAAGTTTGTGCGAACGCAGTTCGATATGCATGGACTGGGCGGCGCGGTCGGCGGACTTAAACTGCTCGACCGAAGCGGATTCCCAAAAAGCAGCAATCGGTCTGTTGTCCGGAAAAGCCTCCGCAAGGAGTTCGAATTGCTTGGCAGCCAATTCCGGGGCTCGGTAGACCAGTCCTGTAACGTTACCGCTTGGCCGTGCAATGTCGCTCACATAAGGCTCGGAGAGCGGCTAAATCGATTGGTTAGCCGGCAGAAATCGTTTCCCCTTCGATCTTCACCTCCGACGAGACTCGCGAAGTCAACGGTAGACGAGCGTCACCCGCGCTTGCCTTCCCAAGAGTGATCAAGATCGCGTTCGTAAGCCGCAATTATTTCGGAAACGGCGGAAGGCTCCCAAAACACTCGACCGATTCAGTGTGTTTGTCGACTATGATCGGTCCATTGCCAACAAGCGCGTAAGGCGACTCTCCGGTCTCTATAAATCTTTTTGTGTTACTCGAATTTGGTCAATTGTCAGAGCCTCATATCGAAGCTCAAAACGCGTTCCATTTCTCCTAGTTTCGTGTCGCGTCCATGTCGCGTCGAGAAAGAATGCGAAGGGCGCGGGAGGTCGCGCTTTTAGAGCGCACCTTCCCAATCAATTACGACAAAGACTTCGTCTCTTGCTGATCACAAACCAACAATGGCATCCGTAAAATCAACCCGCAAATAAATTGTTGAAAGACTGCCGTGTCACCCTAATTCTCAGGAGCCACATCACCGTCCGCTAGATTTTTTCGTTGGAGTGCTCGCACACTTACAAAGAAACAGAGAGCGATTGCAGAGGACACAAATATAGACGCAAAAATGGCACCAATCACTGCATCAACAAATGCGGCATGCGGCGCCATTGTCGTATTTATTTTGGGCGACAATCTATCGTAGTAGACGTGAATTTTATCTCCTATATTCAAGGTAATACAGGCATCGTTGAGATGATCGTGGCCCCTGTAGGTTTCAGACCCAATTGAATATTGATAATGAACTATGGCGTGGTTTTTACAGTCCGTCGAAACAATGAAACCATCTATTGCCCCGCTATTTTTATCAATGGCTCTCAGATCAGAAATATACGAGATGTATAGTATAAGAAATGTCAGGCAAGCAAAGAACGATGCAAGCGCTAGAGCAGTAAACTTTGTTGCAGAAAACATCGAATATCGACCAAAAACTGCTATTTACCAGGAGTGCTCCCACCCCACGAATTGACATTGGCCACCGGAGCGCCTTCCGCCGACTGCGCGGTGGTTGCAGGGCTTGCTGTTTCGGCACCGATGTTCGATGGCCCTTCAGCACTCGACTGGGTAGTCGCCATATTCTGGGAAGGATTATATATTGGAGTTGAAGATATTGGCACGGTGTTGGTGGGATAGGTGCTCACAGACGCTCCGACGCTCTTGCCTACACCTGCTGAAAATATCCAAATTCCGTTTCCGATCCCAACTTGAAGAGAGAACCAAGGTGTGTTCACCGAGTACGTCTGAAAAGGCCCCAACAAATCGGACAATGAATTTGCATTAGGCGAGAAGTAATATCCTTGCGACATTCCTAACGAGGCTCCAATCACGCCGTTCAGTTGCTGGCTCGGAGGCGGCGCCGTAGCCGTGTAGACATTAAACTGCGCAATAGCGCCATAACTCGCAAACTGAGCCTGACTAACAGCTCCAGTTTTTGTATTATAGAAAATCCCGCTGGCAACAGAGAGAGTACCTCCAATTCCAAAATTTGGCCAGAGTCCAGCTTCGGCCGATCCCCCAGTTATGCCTCCGACACTCCATAACCCTCCCAGATCTAAATTGTTAGTTGGATCATTTCCCGAGAAGGCCGAGCCCAGCCTAACCTGAACGCCACGTTTTTTGCTGCACCATCATGAACTGCCAGTGGACAAACAGTATCGCGCTGGTTGGGGCGGGAGGGATCGAACCTCCGGATGACGGAGTCAAAGTCCGTTGCCTTACCGCTTGGCTACGCCCCAGCGATCAGAATCAAACAAATTAAGCGGTGGCTGATTACACATCGATATAGCTGCAGCCGCTCTTGCCTGCAAACATAATCGATTCAGGCAAGCAACGCGCGTTCTGCAGCTGCCAACTCTTCGCTATCGTCATGGCGCGGGAATAGATGACCGTAGACGTCGAGCGTCATTGCAATGGTGGAATGGCCGAGCCGTTCCTGCACCACTTTCGGCGGCAATTCCAAACCGCCATCGGCCTTTCGGTTGATGCACCAGCTTGCATAGAAGTGCCGCAGCGAATGTAAGCCGGGATACTTGGCCCGCTTGACGGACACCCCGTGGGCACCCGGAACCTCGATCGTGACGCCGGCCGCGATCTGCGCTGGTTTGAACCCTCGCTTAATGACACTGGGCAAGCCTGCTATTCGTCCTTCTTCCGTCGGGAAAACCATCCCGAGTTCTCCCTTGGGACACTGGAGCTTCCACTCGCGAAGCGTTTTCACGACCAGCGGCGTCAAAGGCACACTGCGTTCGCCCGACTCTGATTTCGGCCGGCCCAGTTGCTTGTACTCGTCGGCACGTTCCCGCACGTGTAATTCGCGTTTCGCAAGATCGACATTCTTCCAGCGCAAGCCGCGCAATTCGGACGCACGCAAGCCGGTGAATATGGCGGTCAGCAACAAAGGGCGCCAATGACCATGCAAAGCGGAGATAATCGCCTTGATCTCGGCTGGGGTGGGAATGTCAACGCCGATCCTGAGCTTGGGCTTAGCGCGACGTTCGGCCTGGCGCTCTTTGCCGCGCCTGCGGTTTGAGCGCATTTCACGGACAACATTACGCGCGACCAGTCCGGCTTCCTGTGCATGTGCGAGCAGTGCGCCGAGATCGCTCCGAACGCGTTTGACCATGGCAGGAGATCGGGGATGCTCGGTATCGGTGCCGGCTCTAAGCTTCGTCTCGAAGTCGCTAATCAGCGGCACGGTCAGCTCTGACAGCCTCCGTTTTCCAAGAAACCTGTTGATGTGAAGATGAACGTGGGAGCGATAGGCATCGACCGTTGTCCGTTCGAGGCCCGCGTTCGTGCATGCGGTCAGCCAGCGTTCGCCTGCCTCGACAACCGTAACGCTGGCGCTATCGGCAGTGTGAATGCCCGACCTGATCTCGACCTTGGCGGTTGTCTGAAAGTCTTCGGCGTCTTTCTTGCGTTCGAAGGTCTTCAAGCGGCGCTTGCCGCCCTGATCGACGTAATCGACAACCCATGCGGCCTTCGGCTGACCGTCAGCGCCTTTCCAGTTTCGCTTGCGGATCGACATGCGCAGATGCTTTCAACAAAACTTGTTCAAGAGAAATGGAATCAGGAGTGTCCGGGAGATGCAAGACAATTTATCGCATCTCATTCTGCATTCCCAATCATTACAAACTGCGATCATTCTCGTTGTGACCAAACACACGATCGTAACCGCTCGTCGTAACAGTCTGTAATGTTCGGAATTCCAAGCTCGTCTGAATTGACTTTGATGTATCGGTTTAAGCAAATTGCGCGCCATTCCTGTGGTGGAGAATATGACGTAGCGATGGATTGTGCAGTTGCTCACTGCCAACCAGCGACTCGGTCAGCCGTTGTGGGAATGCCTCGCGCCACAGCGCGGGGCCATCAACGCAAGGTGGGAGATGAGCCATGACGCACACCAAGAAAAAGGAGGATCAACCCCAGCACCTCGCTGACGATATTCTACGAGGCGCCCAGGAGATCGCGCACTATATCTTCGGCGAGTCCGGTAGCCGCAGGCAGGTGTATTATTTGAGCGAGCGGACCCGCCTGCCGGTCTTTCGGCTTGGCTCTACGCTTTGCGCGCGACGCTCAGTCCTGCTCGATTGGATAACCGCGCAAGAAAAGCGAACTTTGCCGCCGATGACTTAGTCGACCTAAAGACCCTCCGCTACAAATCCTTCTCATCTATTCTCTATTGTATTTTATCCGATAGATGGATATAGTCAATCGGACTTTATCCGATAGAGGATGTGTTTCGGATGGCCATCCCTCCCGAACTTGCCCGGACAGTGAGTTTGGCGACGGGCGTGCCGTTACCGACCATCGTCGATATCGACCGCAGACTTGCGCAGGCAGGCCTGCGGACGAAGGGCGGACGCGGCTTGTACGCAGCGCAAATGACAGCGTTGGATGCCGCGAGGCTGCTCACTGGGGTACTCGCAAGCCCGCAAGCCAATGTCGCCGCGGGTGCTGTCGAGCGTTACGCCCTCACCGCTCCTGACCGGCCCCGTTCGAGCGAAAGGCTTTTCGCGGGAGCAAAGCTAGAGGACCTCGCTGCGCTCTCAGACCGGACTGGATTCGTAGACGCGTTAGCGGCGCTCATCACCTCTGCAGGCACCGGCTCGCTGGCCGCGCTGATTGCAAAGGGCGACTCGACCCCGGTGATCGAGGTGTTTGCGTTCACACGCGCCGTAAGAGGCCGGATACGCATCGCGGGGCTGCCGAACGGATGCACCGCCAGCGTCGAGTATGGGCCGACGCCGCGGACAAGAGCGAAGTCTCCTAAGCGAGGCGGCAGCATCGCCAGCCAAGAGAGCGGCGATCTCGAACAATCCCGAAGAATAACGGAACGGACGATCCTGCCTATCGCAGAACTACTGATAAAGGACACCCTCAATGAGCGAAGCTGATCTGGAATTACACAAGGACCTGCTTCGTGGCGCCGACGAGATCGCGGAATTTGTGTTCGGCGATCGAAAGCACCGCAGGAAGGTCTACCACCTGGTAGCGACGTCCAGGATGCCGACATTCAAAATCGGCTCGATGATCTGCGCCCGAAAATCGGTGCTTCTGCAATGGATCGCGGAGCAGGAAAAGCGGCATGCTCCTAACTTTCATGCGGCGGACAGAAGCCTCGAACACGCCTGAGACAAGTGATTCTTTCGTTAGTTAGAACGGACGGAGAACGTCATTTCGGCATTTAGTCAGCGGACAAAGTCCTATTTTTGAGCATGCCGCAGCCAAAGCAATTGCAACGTAGAACGCTGTATCTAGCGGAATAAGCCACGTTTAGCGCCTTTCTTTCAGATTTTCCGGGCCTTCGCTGTCCGAACGAAACTGCTACACTGAGTACCTGGCCAGTGAATCGAGTTTCGCCCGAAAAACGAGACTCGAACAGAAGCTGACGTAGGTCATTTGTGGCAAAAAAGGCGCGCTCAAAAGATCAAGCAGCTGCGGCTTGGGAAGGCCGCGCGGATTCAATAGAAAACTCCCGCCAAAAATGGACGTCGGAATTGGGAGAGTTATGGAAACAGAGAGTCGATTCGCTGCGGCCGCGCTTTAGTATATCTACATTTAATCCTTATTCTGACTTCGCTGTTTTTGGATTAGCAGATTCAGAAAGTGAGGCAAAATTTGAGATACGTTGCTACCCTTGGGAAAGTCCCCCACGCCCGCTGAATAATATCGTTGAAGATTTTATGACGATGGTTGTAGCATGGCGTACTAAGCCCGACTTTGAGGCGCTTAACAGTTGGGAAGATAAGACGTTTGTTGTCGCGCTAGCTCCTCGACATTTGAACGAGGTGGAATATCAATGGGGGCTTATGAAGGCGGCCTTTGGAAACGACGCTGACCTAGCATATCCGGATGACTCCAGTGGTTCCAAGCAACAAGAAAAAACAAAAAGGATTGTTGGAGAAACACCGACAAGTTCTCAGTTGGAAGACTCCTCTCAACACGAGATTGCTAGCGATAAAATTTTAGAGATGCTCGGAAAGCTCGGCGTCAGCGATCGATTACGCCAGCAAGTTGCCGCTGAAATCGTTTTAGCGAACAAGCAGAAACGTCCTCAGTGGGATGATCGCAAAAACCATAAAAACTTGGCGCATCTCAGTGCTCCGCGTTTCTTAAAAACGGTCTACGCCGATTTCATCGGCGAAGATGGCAAATTGACTAATGAAGAGGCCATTCGTCTTAGTGATCCCGTACTCGTCAGAATGGTTCAAGCGTACATAAACAAAAGGCAAGAGCGGTCTCTGCCGCTTGGCGACGCCGAAGGTCTGGCTTTTAGAAATATCGATGGCCGAGGCCGCCCTAAAAAAACACCGCGAAAACAAAGACGTCTCCGCGGCCCCAACGTCTGATATTATTTTATCCAATGTCGATAATATATTGACAAAGGCGATAATGCTGATTATTTGAATGCACCGTGAGGAGCGTGCTCCCCACGTAATTGCTTCGATCACGGCACTTGGCTTCACGTTGACCACGCGCGCGTTGCTCGCGCGAGGGGAAAGGCGTGCCCCATGCGATCCAGCAAGCAAACAAACCATTGCGCTTTTGCGCCGATGGAACGGTTCGTGACCGAACACCCCATCGCCGTCGGCTCGAAGGTAACAATTTTCAAAATCCAAAACGGTCAGGCGCCTTTCGTCGAAGGCTGTGCAGTTGTCGAGTTGCCGGCGATATCGCCCCATGCCTATTGGGTTCGCTTTCCAGGAGACCCTTTGCTGAAACAACGAGTGGTCTTCTACGACTACCAGAACAATCCCGAACGTCTCCTTGAAATCCTGCAATCTCTTTGGCGATCTTCGAACACGCCAGAGATCGACGAATTCTTTCTTGAACGACCATCCCAACATAACGGAGGCTGAAATGAGCGTGATTGACGATCATGGCCCGCGTCGCAAGGTGGGGCCTTGGATGAAGTTGATGATCTACATCGCCGGGGCCGATGAAGAGACACTCCAGCACTGCCCTCAACACGATTGGAGCTGTGTCTGCGCGGCCGGGGAGATTTTTCTCTGTGCGCTCGTCTTCCAAACCGCAATACTCACGCTCGTCGCCCACGAGTTGTTTGCAAAGCCCGGAGAGTTTCGAGTCGAACTCCTCATTGGTGCGCTTTTCATCGCACTGTTCGTAATGCTCATCGATTCCTATATGGTGATGCGGTCAGGATGGCACCTCAGCGGCATCCAGGAGCTCAAGCGCGGTGGCCTAGACGTCTCTGGCGGTGCCGCCGCCCGGATCAAGGCCCACATATTCCTGGCCGTCCGTCTCGGCTTTTCGGTAGCGCTGGCACAGCTGACAGCAATCTTCGTCTCGCTGCTCATATTTTTCGCGGATATCGAGGCTCCCATCCTCGACGACTACTTGAAAGCAAACGCCCATTTAGTCGCGCCAGCGACCGAGCTGGTGAATGCCACAATCGCCCGCGCGACCAGCGCTGTGAGTAATCAGACCGCCCGTGTGCAGGCCCTCGCGGGCCAAGTCGCTACAACGCGGCAAAATATCGTCGATCCATCATCAAGCGATCCAGTCCTTAGACAGGCGGAAAAAGAAGTTGGCGATTTGACCGATCGAAACACGAAGGCAGAGGACGAGGCCCGGTCGGGCCAGGTTTTCGTGAACAACGAATCCGGAGGCGTTAAAGGGGACGGGAATTCTGGAATACCCGGCTACGGTCCCCGCTATCGGTCGGCGGTGCGGCAGGCAGCGGATGCCAAGAGCCACGCGCAATCTATCGCAGTCGAACTCGCTACTGCGCGCTCCCGTTTGGATGATTTGCAAAAGCAACATCCCATCGCAGCCGACGCTGTCCGGCAACAAGCGCACGATCAGCTGCCCAGCCTGGAGGAATCGCTGAAAGCAGAGGAATCAAAGCTGGGCGCGGGAAAAAACGAACTCGCAACGCTTATTGCCAATCGCGAAGAGAATATCCGGAAAGCAATCGAGAATTCTCCCGATCATGTGGCCATGAATAATGGCTTTCTCCACCGTATCGCAATTCTAGAGGACATCGCGACTAAGGATCGCAAGATCGCAGCCGTGATCATCCTGATTGACCTTATCTCCTTCGCACTGGAACTCGCCGGCGTGTTCTCCAAGGTGACGAGCTTTATTCCCACGATGTACGCCGCATTGACGGCTCGCAACGCGTATATGGGCGCGGTGCACATCGTCGACGAGATGACCGCCGAGCTTAAGGCCATCGACGCAGAGTCCGAGAAGATCGGTATCCAACCTGATCCTGATCCTCCGCTCGAACCGGCTCCGGCAGCGGCTCCGCCTCTGGTGCCAGAGCCAACGCTTGACATTGACAAACCTCCCGAGCCAGCGAAGCGCCCGCGCGGCCGCCCCCGTAAGCATCCGCGCCCGAATAACGGTGCGAGTGGCGCTAGCAACATCCTACATCTGCCAACTCGCAAGAATGCTGACGAAAGCGACGAGTCCAACAAAGGCTAGCGTGAGATACATGATCCGACTGGCCAAGCTGCGCGTTCTCAAAGACATCTCATTCTCCGTCGTTTCGGATCTCGCTGTCCCTAGCCAGACAATCTCGGCCTCTCCGAGCTTTGACGCCGCGCCATGTGATTTGCGTGGCGCTCGATCGCTCTCTTCTCTCGCAAGGCTTTGAGCGCCAATGCGCGCCACTCCTTGGCGATGCGGAGCGCGAGTGGCCTTTGGTGGCGTGGCAAGCGGCGGAGCGCCATGAGCCTTCGCTTGAACATCGCCTCGATTTCAAGTTCCGCACCATCGTCATCGTCCAACGGGTCAAATACCGGGATCGGCCGTTCGGAACGTTCGTCTTTAAGCGCCGTCTGAGCTGGGGACGCGGACGAGGCTGGTCCGGTCCCACGGTCACTCCCAAGAATGGGCTCGCTGCCTTTTGCGCCTTTCGGCATCCTCCTCTTCGAGCTTGGAGTGCTGATGCTGTTTGCAGGCGTCGTCGGCCGCGATCTCGAAGCTGGTCGGTCCATGACGATGGCCAGCACGCGATGGAGGTCCTTCAAAAGCACTCAGAAGACTGTCGAACAGTCTAAAGGCTCCGAGAGCGAGGCTCGGGACGTTTCCATCCGGACCGGAGGTCTTGTCCTCCCTTCCTGCGTTATGATCTTTGCGTCTTTCACCCTGCTGGCCACTTTGCGGCTGGGTGACCTCCGTCGCAGCCTCACGGAATGCCGATGAAATCTCCTGCGTGAATTCGGGTCGTCTTTGCGAGCGGAGCGCTTCCAGACTATCGACGCCAAGCGTCTGGCATGACCGGAGATGCGCGCGCGACTCTTTCTGATCTTCAAGTAACGAACGATATTCGATGCCGCGGCTGGCCCTGAGGTCTGAACAAGCCTCGTCACGCCTGAACTCAAGATCGGCCTTTTGCTCGGTGACGAGCCGCTCCTTCCATTTTTCCAATAATTCAGGTTTCAAATCACCATTTCTTTCGGCGGTGTAATATTCAGACCATTTAAAGCGATATTCCTCCCTCACCTCTCGATAAATCGATGTCCGCAAATTCCGAAAATGCTCTTTTCCTTCAGAGAAAAATTCCAAACGCTCCTTTTTCTGGATTTCTTTGAGAATTTCCCACTCGGCATTCTTGCGATATTTCGGATTCTCCTCCGATTTTTCGACTTCCGCCGCCATTATTTTTTCCGCTTTTTCAAATTCCTTTTTATTTTCCTGAAAACTCATCCAGATATTGCGAGGCATTGATTTTTCGCGTTCGTCCGCGTTTTTAAACCGTTGCTCGCAATGAATTCCATTTTCCCGCTCATATTCCTTGGCCCAGGCCTGTGCGCGGCGGCGTTCGAAATTATCGTCTAGCCTGAGCCCGGTTTCCGGGTGAATGACGCTCAGCATAATATGCAGGTGAGGCTGCTTATCTTGGTGGGCGATAACAATCGCTTGGTGTTCGTTCCATTTCATATGACGGAGAAATTCTTCAGCGCTTTCCCGCATATGCTCTGGCGAAGGTGTCTCGGTCGGCGCCCAACTTAGACTGATATGTTTGGCCGGATCTTCCGTCGTGCGCCCGCCTGCCCGGATTCCTGTTTCTTGCTTCAAGAGTTCCGCATCGCGCGCCGTCCAAATCATCTCACCTACAGCACAAGGAACGTCATCGTTGGCGAGGTTATATGTATAAGTCCAGGCTACACGTTCTGATGTCTTCGCGTGGTCCGGATCGTGCGTCAGATAGTCAGAAAGCCCCTTAAATGACTTACCGTTCGAGAGAATTTTGACGATCATGGCTTCAGCCTTCGGGCGATAATCTGCCTGATGTCTTTGAGCAACGGCTCAAGATCCGGGGGTATGGGGTCTCCGGTCTGATGAAGATGGCGTAGGAGCTGGTTCAGATTGTTGCCGAGGCGCGACAGGGCTCCATAGACGAGCCGATCAAACTGGCCTTCGGATTCGAGCGACGAACGGGGATTACGGTCGGCATTGAGAAGCATTGCTCGCCCGAAATGAGCCGGCCTCATTCCGAGTGATTGGGCGCGCTGCTTGACGCTTTCCCATTCACGCGTTGTAAGGCTCAAATTGAGCTGCTCAGTGCGTGCTTCAGTAGCTCTCGGACGTCCCATTTTATTTCTCTAGTGGCAGAGCGCATGCGTCCTGGGTTTTTAGGGGCCACCAACCGGCCCCTAAATAAAGCCGTTTGCCCTAGGCAAACGGACATCTCGCTACCCTCTCGCCAAAATAATCGCTCTCTCAAATTCCTCCATAGTAATCACTGGTAACGCAGCAACTTTCGAAATTCACTCGAACTGAAACTCGTTCAATCGAAGGGTCACCGTTGATTTCTTGTCAGTCGTGACGTCAGGAGCCAGATCAGAACTTCGCTCTGCGCGCGTTACGATTTATTACAAGACTATCCGGGCGACGTAACGCTGACGCGGCGTTAGCTTGCCACACCGGGGGCAAGCGAGACGGAGCGTCAACATGCACTGGTTTGGCAATCGGGAACGCGAGCGATGGGCGACATCGATCGAGCAATCACCACTGCAAGAGCGCACAGGCCTTCCCGCTCTCGATAATCGGAGCCGCGACCTTTACGAGCGCGGCCTTCCCCGCGGTGTGACGGTGCCAAGGCTCACCGAGGACCGCCCGCCGTTCAATGAATGGATGGCTCCTGGGGAGGTACTGCGGCGGCGCTATCAATCCGGCCAAGTCATTCTGGGCAAGCTGGGCGGCCAATTTCTTGGGCATTTAGATGATCGGCCGCTAATTACGATAGCGGGAGCGCGCGCCGGCAAGACCTCAACAGTCTTAGAACCCAATCTGTATCTCTATCCGGGATCGATGTTGGTCCTAGACCCGAAGGGCGAGCTTGCCCAGACTGCGCCGTTGCGGCGGGCGCTTGGTCACAACGTCCACGTTCTCGATCCTTTTGGCCAATCGTTGGTAGCGAGTTCCTCGTTCAACACGCTGGCCGAAATCGACCTTAACAACCGAACGGTCGTTGACGACGTAGCATCCATCACACAGGCGTTGATCGTCGATGATGGGGACACACGGTCAAAGCACTGGAACGACAGCGCCAGGACGCTTCTAAAGGGCATCATCTTGTTGACCCTGACATTGCCGGAGCATGAGCGGAATTTTGTGACCGTCCGCGAGTTACTGTCGTTGACATCTCCCCATATTCTCCGCGCGGTAAAATCCGCAATCACGAAAGCGAAGCGCGAAAAACCGGACGAACAGTATTACGATGAGAACCGCCTCGCCGTTCAAACGCTCCTCAAGACGATGAGCAGGGCTGGCGACCGCTTCGGCGGCATTCTCGCGGCGATCGGAAATCGCTTCTTGGGAACGCCGCAAACGGAACGCGGCAGCGTGTTTTCAACGGCGTCGACGCAGACGGATTTCCTAGACAGCATCCCGCTTCGCGAGATCTCGAAACATTCGGACTTCAAGCTCGCCGACCTACGCAACGGACGGCCGACGACGATCTTCTTGTGCCTGCCGGTTGGTCGTATGGAGAGCCATTACCGATGGCTACGGCTTATCGTGCAAATGGCCTGCACTGTTCTGGAACGATTGGGGACTTACCCCCGGGATCGCGCGCCTATCCTCTTCATGATGGAAGAGTTCGCAACACTCGGTAATATGGAAATCATGGAACGCGCTGCTGCCTATTTTCCAGGATTCGGGGTGAAGCTCTGGGTTATCCTGCAAGACATGACCCAGCTCGAACGCTATTACAAAAGCAGCGCCGAGACCTTTATCGGCAACGCCGGGCTGATCCAGTGCTTCGCCAATAACGACCAGGCGACGCTGGAATACGTCTCCCGGCGGCTTGCTCATCTGATCGAGCCGTTCGAGCTGCGCACGGCCTTTTCCCGCGAGCGGCTCAGCCAGTTGCTGATGTTCGAAGGCGAGAAGCCTGTAGCCGCGATGCGCATGGATCACTCGGATGTCGAAATGATCCGCCGCCTGGCGGAGGGGCATTCACGTGGAATGGCGTCCACGGGGCCTATTGCTCTTTTGCCGCCACTCATCGCGGAGTGATTCAGGCTCCCAGAGCTGCTGCATTGCTTGCTGCAAAGTAGAATCCAAAACCTCCGGCCCACGGTCGTATTTGTCGAATCTTCGGACTTTCAGGAATTCGACATGCCGTGTGCCGTAGATTCCTACGAGAACCCGTGTGTTTTCGAAGCTGGTCGGCTGAAATTCCAGTGAGCTGCTGAGCCACGCTTTCCAAAACACCTCTCCGCCGTCGAGAATCATGCAGTCGGGTCTGATCTCGATGCTTCGAAGAATTTCCGGTCGCCGCCACACGATAAAGCCATTGATCAAGCCCATTGCCAGTTCGCACAGGCTGTTGATCGGCATTGTTTCGACAGGTGATTGGCTGAACAGGAACCAGTGCTCTGCGTACATAAACCCGAGCCACAAAAGCGCCCGCCACAAAACGCACGCGACCGAGCGATCGATATCCTTGTAGGTGATCTTGATGCCGCCCTCGGCCGTCAATTCTCTTCTGAAGTCGATGAACGGATCAGGGCCGAGATTGATTGGGGTTGGGTGCCAACTCCAAGACGAGGGAGTGGATGATCTTCTCGGTAGAGAAGCGGCGGCAACCTCATCGTTGTCGGCAACCGCTTGCGTTCGACGGACGGAAGGTCGAGTGAACTTTATCGCGCGCGGAACCTGACGAAAGTTTTTCATCGGCAATAGTAGAATGCCGACGATCTCGGCGGCGCGGAATGATTGGTAACTCTGCACACGCGTCTTGCGGGATACGGCACGCCGTCTTAATTAGCTGGCATGGGCCTGAAACCGAGCAAGAGCCTCGCACATCCTTACGAAGCTGATCCGGCGCCGATCTTGAACGCGCGACCACCGCTTTGGTGGTTGCCCGAGTTAGAACGATGCGCCATCGAAGAAGCGCAGGCCATTCAATATGGCGGACTGGGCATCCGTCCGCGCCGTTCCAAAGAAAGCCGAGACCGCTAGGGAAAAGAAAGGGCCGCCCCTCGCGGAGCGGCCCGATCGTTCAGCGGCGCTTGACCTTCGGAAGCGCATCCGCCGGATCAACTTCCGGCTTCGGTTCGGAGAGAACGACGCGGCCGTCGAGGGGCAATGCTTCGAGGTGGACGGTGAAGCCCGAACCGTTCTCGAAGGGCCACGCGGCGCCGATACGAACCCAGAAGGGCTTTTTGCCTTCGCCGCGATCTTTGACGGTGTAAGCGATGTAGGTTGGTTTGCTGCTCATGATCTGTCTCCTTTTCGATCGTGAAGCCGCAACAGCGCGGCCTCGATGCGGTTCGTTGACGGCAACGAGCGACGCGGCCCTCCCCTTGCCGAAGGTCGAAAAAGCAAAGCCCTCTTCGCTTTAGCGAAAGGGCTTCTGACTTTTCGAGGGATGGGCCGCACAAGTCGCGAGTTGACGTAGAACTCGCATCAATTCGAGGCCGAGCGGCGCGCACAGCCGAAAAGACAGACCGAGCTAAGCAATACACTCGCGTTCACCGGCAACCGGCGGGAGAGAGGCCGATGGCTGATCGGCGGGGTGCGTGGAATTCTTGAAAAGGGCTGCTAGCGCCTCGCAAGCTCCGCCATTACGAGACGTTCCGATTGAGATACGGGGCCAGAACCCGGACTGTGCGGCAACACCGGCCCATCGAGGCCTTCAACCGCAAAGAGGGAGACTACCAATGATCATCGGCAATTTTTCGTACAATGGCGAATTCGACACTTATTCAGGCGAGATCACGACCCTGACATTGCAGCGATCGAATGTCGTGTTTCGTCCGACGGAAAAGAACGGCGAACGCGAACCCGACTATCGCATCGTACAGGAACGAGACGGCCTTATGGTCGAGTTCGGAGCGGCGTGGAAGCGCAGCAGTGAAAGAGGCCGCGACTTCCTTTCAGTCCTCTTAGATGACCCGGCACTGTCATCGTCCCTCAATGCCGCGCTGTTTCCTTCCGATCAGGACGATAAGGCTACACTCGTTTGGCAACGCCAGCAGAAGAAGGCGACAAGGGCAGAGCCCGAAGCAGCAAGGACCACCCGCGCAAAACGGTCTTCAGCCGGGCGAACCGCGAATCTCGGTTGAGATTCACATCCGCTATGGCGGCAAAGTGAAGGAGGTTACTCTTTGTATCGCCCGGCAGCGGTTGCTTTCGCTGCCGGGCGGTAATCGTGTGCCTATTCTCGGTTATCGGGATGAGCCTCAGCCGCGCGGGTGCGCAACGTCGGGGATCGTCTAGTCCGAAGTGCCCGGTCCGATCGATCGTAAATAACCAAAATGTCCCTGAGGAGTCCGTTTATGAGATCTGCGCTGGCCTGGGTGCTCTCGATCTCACGGGCCAAGGCGTCGTCAGGGCGCGCGCGCGCGATCGATGGCTTCGGCATGTCGAGATAGGTTCCATACAGTTCATCGAGACTATCCTCATCCTCGATCCGACGTACGTAGTCGTCACCGAGTTGTCTGAGGAGCTCGTTGGTCGCGTTGTATACTTTGCAGATCGTGAATTCGACATTGCGATGATTGCCGAGTTCAGTGTGCCGCTGAGCCCGAGTAATATGTCGCTTGGCCGTGGTGTAGAGGGCGTCGATCTTAAGCGCCTCCTTACGCGATCCCGGCGCGGTTAACTCAGAGATCGCGATCGTTAAGCCCGTGGCCTTGCTCACGTGATCATAGGCGTTGCGAATCTGCTCAAGAGCGGCGCCGGGTAATCCGCCAGAAAATAAAACCGCAATCTTGAAGCTCTTTGCGAACCTGTTGTCGTAATACCTATGCAAAGCGTCTGCCAAATCGCGCCTGAGCAGCCTCAACGCCGTTTGCCTGGTGACAAGCGCGCGCTTCTTTGTTTTTGAGCGAGTCAAAGCTCGCCTTTTCGCGGCCATGCTCCGATGCCTGCTTGCGTGCGTTCCGCGACGGCCATACGCCTGAGTTGTATTACAGGGCGCACAAAGCCGCGACGAGACTAATTGTGGGTTGAATTAGGCGCGATGGTTCTTGAGAAGTCCGGAAGAGCGATCTCGTGTGACGAGCTGCGGCTCTTCGGGCTGCGGCAGGATAGGAAACTTGCTCGCGAGATTATTCAACTCGCTATCCGATATACGGCGCAGTCGCCCTCTTTTTTGAAGGCCGTCGATAATTGCGAGTTGGTCTCGCGTCGCTTTGGTCACGTTGCTTTTCGTCATGTTCTAATTCCCCCAAACCCCCGCCCGAAGTGAAAAGACTGCCGTCGCGCGGCGACGCCACGCATGCAAACTCCGTGGCCCGCGTTTATGTGGAACGCCGCCGACTGCGCGTGATGGAGAACACAATTTTGGTGATTGGTGACGATCTGCTCGCGAGCACCATGGGCACACCGGCAACCGCCGACGCGCGATGAACGCATCACATAAACCAAGCGCTGGCGGCATCCGTTTGAGCGAGAGCCAATTGAAATGGGGTTCTTACGCAACTTTCTAGCGTAAGAATCCACGTCTTGCATAGGGAAATTCGCAAAAATCCACGATCCCTTGCTCCGGCGCAGGGCCGATGAGGCGGTGGGATGGGCAATGGGCAGGATCATTTGCTGCGTCACCTATCTCATTTGCGCATAACTTATGCCTTTAGCAATGCACAGTTGCAAGTGCCAACCCCACCCTGAGCGAACATTGTCAAAGCTTAGTAAAAGCAAAGATTCCCCTTTTTGTCCAATTTGTTACCCAAGCCGCCTCCGGTTAATTTGGTGCGCCGCTGAACACATCCAAGAGCCAATCCTCTTCCGTGAAGAAACGTTACCGGCCTGGTAGGACCGGGCCCGCTCTGACTCCCGCAGGAGCAACGCTGTATCAATCCATGGAATTCGAGCCAGTTCCGGTACAGTCGCGCGGATTTGACTGCTAACCCATTGGAACATCCGGCTTTCTCGTCTCCGCCCCGGCGTCCGCCTCTCGCTGAACCGGCAGCGAGAGATGCAAGTTCTAGGGCTCTTTTTTGCATCGTAGTAGCGCGATCTGGCCCGGCTCTTTGGCGTCTGGTCTTTTTGAAGACCAGCCGACCCGGCCAATGACGAAACGATGCGATTCGGGCACTGCGCGCGTCAGCATCCGGCATCTGCGCAACGTTTGCCTCCCTTCCAGACGTACCCCATCGTCCCACGATGGCGTTCATTTCGTCGTCCACATTCGCGCCGCGAACGCATGTTCGTCGGGACCGATCACGTTCAGATAGATCGCCGTCGTCTCGATCCTCGCATGACCCAGCCATTTTTGCAGAAGCGGAAGTGGCACGTTCGATTGGACAGCGTTGACCCCGAAGCCATGTCGCAGTCCCTTGGGCATCGCCGGCAAGCCAATAATTCCGGCAACAGCCATGACAGCTTTGACACGCCGCCACGCGGTAGTGCGGCTCCATTTCCAGAGGCGAACGCTCGTGCGCTCGATGTCGCGCTGAGCGCCGGACAGATCGAAATGGGAATCGAGGCGCGCCAAAAGATCGGGCGGTAATGGCACTTGGCGAAAAATGCCGCGCTTGCGGCGTTTAAGGGTTTGCAGGCATGCGCCGCCGCCGTTGAGATCGATTGCCGCGGGCGTGAGTGCAAGTACCTCCGAGATCCGGGCGCCGCTCCACCCGAGTGTCAGGAAAAACAGGCAATCTGCAGGCGGCGCGCTCTCGGCAGCTTGAATGAAGCGGTTACGTTCGGCAGCGTTGATGTATTTCCGGCTACCCGTCGGAGTTAAAAGACTCAGATTAAAGACATTTTCGTGCATGGCCGACGCAGCTGAAACAGAATGATCGATTCTGTTGCAGCACGGGAAAGCTCCGTATCTCAGCGGATTAGCGCACGGTCAGCAGAATTTCAGGAAAATTCGTAGGCAAATTTAGAGCTTAAATCAAGAGTCTCTCGCTAGTCTGAAACATTATCGATCATTCCGTTTCATTCCAAACAGTTATCCGCACCGGCACGCCATCGCTTTGGTGGCCGGTCTGGCATTCGCTGGCTTTAACTCGGGCATAACCGTCGCGCAGGATCGCGGCGCATTGTCGTGGGAAGCCAGCAACGCGAAGGACCCCATGACGGATAAGCCGACACCGAAGGCCGTCGGCCAAACGAACCTGCCGGACGGCACGACGATACAGGCGACGGCGGTATGTCACCAAACGGGCGTCATCTTCACTTTCAGTACCTACCACGATCAGCAGCCGGTCGATCTTGCCGGGGAACGCCAAATCCACATCCGAGTGCGGTTCGATGAAAATGCAACACGCACCGCCGACGCGGAACATTCGCGCGCCAACGAAGCAAGAGCGTTGGTCTTTGATCCCGATACTGTAAAGGCCACTCTCGAAAAATCCACCAAAGACGACTACGGTGGCCAGCTCGGACAACTCGGCAACACCATCGCCGGAGGCATGATAAAAGAGACGATCGAAAAATTAGGAGAAAGCGCGCTCGGTTCAACGAACTTAGTCGCCCGAGCAAACAGTGTTCGTATTGAATTAGTGCTCGCGGACGGGCGAGCAGAGATATTCGATCTTAATCCGCAAGATCAGACGCTGAAAGCGTTCCTCAAACAGTGCCCAGGTGGAGTGCTACAAAACGCGAGTTCCTCAGCGTCACCAGTCACCTTCGCTTATGATTGGGCTAACCCGTCGAACCCTTTGCCGAGCGGACCTAAGACGGTCGCGCTGATCAAGCCGCTTAAGGTTTACCTATCCTTCGACGGAAAGAAGAGCGATATCCTGACCGGCAATATTACGGTCTACGGACAGCACAAGCACGACGGATTGTTCGTGTGTGTCGTTGGTGGAACAAATGCAAAGAACAGGACCGTGAAGGCGCTCGTCGGCAACCCGTATGTGGCCGATGCTGTCAGCCCAGAACAGCGCCTAATCTGCAATGTGCCCGGTGGATACAATGTTAGCGCGGGTTATATGCCGTCGCCAGAACTCACTTTTCCTCTATCACAACTCGCTTCTGTTCAGAATGGCAAGTCTATCACCGTCTATTTAGCATCTGACACACCAAGCGCCGTTTCCGTCGCTGGCGACATATTGATCCTCGGTCAGAGGAAGTTCTCGGAAGGCAATTCTTGCATCGTCCAGTGGGAAAAAGACGGCAACGCCTATACCGGGCGGGTCGAAATTTCGGTTCTGGACGCCGCTTTGGAGATCAGCCAACAAAAATCGTGCTTGATGCCAGCTGGCACCACCGGCGGTGTCAATCTATCCGCCGCCCAGGAAAAATGCTTCGTTGCATACACACATTACAGCGAAGGCGGCGCAAAAGACGGCGAAGGTAGCATCGACGTGCAGCAGGCTCAGGATACCGGCCGAACGGCTAACGAACTTACTGAGATCGCGGTGCCCGACGGTCGAAACATGACTGTTTGGGTAGCAAAAGATGCGCTCACGGCAGCAAGAAAGGCCTGCTCTTCGTAACGCCTATTTCCTGATCGCAACGCAGAACCCGCCGGCTTGCTCGGACGCGTCCTTGTTTTCTGGCGTTCTCGCGCCGGGCGTCCGCTCGTGGCTGCAAGTGCTGACGCACTCCTTCACTCCGTTCCGGTCTGACGATGCAGCCGCCTCCTTCGGCGCAGAGGCCTCCGCCAGAAGGCCGCGATCGTCGCGGCTCCGATACGGGAGGAGACCATGCGCGAACATTCCATCACCGAGCTTTGGCAACTTTCGAAGTTCGAGCTTTGCGCTTTCGCAGAGCGGATTTTCAATCTGGTTCCGATGCTGCCGGTCGACTCACCGCAACGTCGCGGAGCGGAACAGACGCTCCACAACATTCGCCTGACGCTCGCGCGCCGCGATTTTCTGCCATGAGCCCACGAGGGCCGCCCTTTGGGCGGCCCTCGGACAGGCGTGAGCAGGGGCCTCAGGCGGAAAGCTGCGGGGGATGGCGCAATAGAACCGGAAGCCAGTTCTTATCCGAGAGCGCCGCCTCCGCAGCTTCCGCCATGGCTGGCTTTTTAAGCCGCGCAATGGCTTCAACATCACCGGCACAGCCTTCGCGCAGCGCCTCAAGAATGCAGTCCTTGCTGATGCGCGTGAAGTAGTTGGCCGCTTTGGCCTGCCAATAGACCGACATGTTCAGCCCGACCGCATGCGCCAGAGTATCGGCGTGAGCGATAGCGCCGTTCGGCTCCGCACCATGCGTCTGCACCGCGTAGACGCTCATGGCGACGCAATGCGCGAGCAAAGCCATCCGCTCCTCGTCAGGAAGGGTCTGCAGGAAGGACCAAAGCTCGCCCTTCTCGGATGGCATGCGGGCTCCCCATGCGGTGTGACGCTCGACAATCTGACGTTCGGCGAGACTTTCGCCGACGCCGGGCGCGTGGCCGTCGAGAGCGGCACAGGTGATGGAGATTTGCAGGCAGGAGTGCTCCTTATCGTAAAAATACAGCTGCCACACCAAACTATGGAGCAGAGCAGTCAGGGCAATGTCGGGATGCAGTGCGAGTTCATTGCGCAAGGCGGTCGTCCGGTGCGCCGACAGCTCGGCAATCAGCTTATCGGAGAACTTCGCCCGTTCGCCGTTCTTTGGATCACCCTTACCGTTTTGCGCGTCCTTCTCTTTCGGTTCGTCCTCCGACCGGACAAGGCCGCGGTCCACACGCAGGCATCCGTCTTGCGCCAATGAAACGAAGGCCCCGGCAATTCCGATATCCTTTTGCCGGTATTCCTGCTTTTGCAGAGCATCGATGGCTGTCTGAATGCGTTCAAGCTTTCCAGCGTCTGCCGGTGACGGCTCACCATTGGGATACCGTTCGCAGATGGCGTCATAGCGGATTTCGAGCTTGCGCAGACGTTGCCGGTCGGCCTTCGAAAGAGCCGATGCCTTTGGAAAGACACGGCGCAGACTGGCGGTTGCTTCGTGATCAAACTCGATATCGGTTTTAATCCAGCGCCAGCCCTCGGCGGCGATAGCATCCGCCTCCCCTTGCAGCTTCTCGCGGGCAAGCCGGTCGAGCAATGCGGCGTCAGCAAAGAAGCCGCCGCCCTCCGCATCGAACAGATCGCGAATGATCGCTCCGCCCGCTTTCTCGTAAGCGGCTTCACCGACGAAAAGCGCGCGCCGATCATCGGAAGGAATTTGCCCCTCGCTCAACGCCGCGAGGATGGCATGGCGGCTCCTGTTATGGAGCGACAGATTGGACCACACGCGCTCCTGCCGTTCGTGATCGTCCGTAATGGCGAATGCCGAGAGTTGATTGAGCGACATCTCATCGCGGCGATAAAGCGCCATCAGTTTCGGGCTGACCGCGCCGAGCTTGAGACGCTGCCGGACGACGGCTGCGGTGACACCGAACCGCGCTGCGATGTCCTCGGCGGCGAGGCCGTCCTCATTGTGCAGCTTGGCGAAGGCTTCGTATTGATCGGCGGGGTGCATCTCCGTGCGGACGGCGTTTTCGGCGAGGCTGATCTCGGTCGCGCTGTGCTCGGTGTCGAGAACGCAGCGGACCGGCGCGTCGGATTTGATCTGCTTGCGTTTGAAGCGCAGCAATTGCGCGAGGCGGCGGCCCTCCCCGGCATTGACCAGATAAAAGCCGGTCGGCTTGTTCTTGGCCGATAGCTCGGGCTCGACGACCGGGAATTGCAGCATGCCGAGGGCGGCGATGCTGGCCGCGAGCGCCTCGATGTCCGCCTTAATATGCGGAATTTTCCGCACGTTCTTGGGCGACTTTTTCAACTTGTTCAGCGGAATGGTGATGACATCCGGAGTGCCGGTCTCTGTTCTGTTGCTCATGGTCTCTGTCCTTTGTTGGCAGGGTTCTGCGCAGAATCTGCGCATGAACCTCTGCCCGTCGGCGAGACCGGGGGTCGCAAGTGCAAGGAGGCTCCGAACGCGGGGTTGCCGAGGGTCCGCACGAGGGGCCCCTCTCGGGGATGCGTGTGGATGCGGCAACCCGTGTTTGGATGCCTTGCGCGCGCGAGGGGCGGAGCCCCTTAGCTATCAAAGGGAAAATGGGCGCATCAGGCGAAGCGCAGCGACGCCAAATCGCCTGCGCCGAGACCGGCTAAAAGGGCACCCGCAGGAGCGTCGGCATAGCGACACCAAAGGCGGGACGCGGGACCGAGCGCCCCCGGCGAGGTGCACATTACGCACCGCGCCCGGCGGCGATGGAGTCAATGTCGGTCAGGTGGAAGTGTGGACGCTGTGGCGGGATCGAGTCCCAACGTAGTCACTAAGGTTAACAACCTGAAAAGATTGGACTAATCCTGCCATAACCAGATCACATTTAAGGTCCTCAATTTTGGTCGCAGATCACGCAAAAGTTCGCTTCAATTGGCCTCTTGGACTCCATAAGTCTTAGTGTGAGAAGCCGGCATAACCGGAAGACCGATGTCGGAAAAGTGACAAAATGAGCGTGGGTGTTGCTTTTTTACACTAGGCCTTAAGGAGAATCGAGCTAGGCTACCCTGAGGGGCGTAACGGGAAGGAAGCGACCTCAGGTAGAGGCGGCGCAAAGGCGTAGTGAGCCGAATTTGAGCCCGTCTGCTGGAGGCGGATGTGTCCTTCGAACTGACGATCAATCGAGTTGGGGCGTTCGCCGGCACGACTTCGCGTGCCGAAGAGCTTGCGCCCGAAGCGCTCGAAGCAAAGTTTCAAGAGCGGCTGGATTTTGTCGCCGGCAGCGAATGCTTTCGCGAGGCCTCGCGGCGCATTGTCGGCAGAGCGCCGCACTTTCGAGAAGTCACCACAGACTCCGAACTGAAGCATATTAGGATTCGACGCGTGTCTCTGTCCGATGTCGATAAGAGCGACTGGACGCTTGTCGGCACCCTTCCGGGCTTGAAATTCGAATGCACAACTATGGGCAAAAAACCTCGCTCGCAAAGGGATTGGATCGTTCGTGCGAGGGCCTCGGTGACCGCCTGCGCTCTCCAGAATGGAAAGCGCAACACCAAATTATGGTGGACATTTGAAGGGGTGCCTTCAAACGACGATCCCAATAATCGACCCTCTGCGGCTGACATTACGGCATTTATCTCGTTAACGGATCGGATGGCCGACGCTGCGACAAGGCCGCTGTTTGGCGCCTATCGGTCGGCGATCAAGCAAGACGCATCAGTCGACCTCAGCGACTTTGCTCTTCGCAAAAACAAAATCCGAATTCGAATGAGTGACTCGAACGACTATCAAGTTGAAGCGTTGCTCGACGCGATCCATTATGAGGGCGTCGATGTGTCGGACATTCGAGAGCAACCGGAGCGGGCTGCAGCGCTTCAAGGTTTGGAGATGTTTGAGAAGTTCGTGAGCGATGTGACAAAATTGAATGTCCATATCCCAGATGAGTCTTTGCGCGTTGAGGCAAAGTTCGATGGATTCAAGGGTATTTTCTATCGAATAATCGACGACGAGAAGGACACGATCGTGGCTGGGTTTGGCCAGCAGTCGGGATCAATCACCGGGCTTGAATACGCAGTCGCCCCAGAAAAGCGACGACTGCAGAAACAGGAAGAACATTTGCGCGCCATGTCAGCCTCTCGGCCGATCAGCGCCCTTCTAGCAGACAAAGAGGCTTCGTTGCTCGAGCCAGTCTGACCGACGCGACTTGCCATTTCATGACACCACGAATGACGAGCGCTCGCGTTAAGCTCCAAATTGTGCGCCAAGCTGGATGCTTCGCTCGTTGGTTCACACTGAACGATTTGTATTGCTTTAAAAAACTGAAAATGGGGAACGGCGCTAACGCGCTCGGGATAGGGGGAGGATTCTGCGATGCCTCACGGAGAGATCGCGGACTATTATGACAAGATATTCGCCAAAGATCCGCTTTTGCTCGATGAAGGGTCGCAGATCGAATATCGAGACGGCCTTCTGAAGCATCTGCTTTTGAACCGGACCATGCATGCTCTTGCGCCGGTGCATGTCGACCTACAGGTCCCAGCTGAGATTGACGCCTTTAAGTGGCGGCCGCCCCTCGTTGGGGAGGCCCCGCCCGAAGAAGTCATGCAGGAATACAGAGAGTGTCGCGCCAAGAGGACCGAACTTGAAGATCAAAAGCGCTTTCTTTTGGAAAAGATCACGATGGTCAGCCGAGGTAAATACACGGCACGGCGGACGAAGGGCATTTTTCCAACACATGCTGCGGCAATCCGGCGCCTGAAAAAGGCGAAAGCTAAATCATCGATCGACAAGAGATTACGAATTGCCGCCGTCGGGTATCGTGTCCAAGTAAGCAAACTCGAGAGTTGCGCTCATCTAAACGAGGAACTGTGCATTCTGCCCAAGTTTCGCGGCAAACTTGTTTCCACGCTCGGAGAGCACGAGACCGAAATCGACTTAGGGCGCACCATGGCCTCATCCAATGAGGCACTCGCAGAATGGAAATCTGCGATTTTGAATCACATAGACACTGCACTCGCCCAGAATTGTCATTTTATTGTTTTGCCCGAGTTCGCGCTGCCTTCGAGCAGCGACGGCAATGCCCCCATTGAATCGGAATTGTACGATCGTTGTTCGAAGCGGGAGCTCGCTGATCATTTTATGTTTGCTGGATCGCGCCATGAAGGCGGCAGCAATCGGGGTCTCGTGCTGAGTAAGCAGGGCGAGGACGTGAACGAGCCATTTTGGCACCACAAAGTGGCGCCGGCCAGGGGCCTTGGAGAGAACATCTTCGGTCCTTACGGAACAAAGCGCGCTAGTTACTCGGCAATTTTTGATATTCGGAAGGACGAAAGACCGCGTTTTCCGATCGACATCGCCATTTGCTACGATACCTTCGACCCAACGATGTTTCTTTCGCTTGTTCTGCAAAGCAAAGTGAGCGGTGGTCTTGCCCTTCGACCACGGATGATGTTGGTCCCGTCCTTCAACACGTCGCGTGATTTCGTAGCGCTCCTGCGCGATCTGAGTTTTCTGTCGCGATCAATCGTTGTCTATGTAAATGGGCTGCACGGCGATGCAAAAATGTACATCGCTGGATTTGCGATTTCTGATTTCAGTGATCCGAAACGCGTCAACGAAATACGTAGACAGCTCCGAGAAAAGGCGAAAGAATTAAAATCCAGAAGGGACGAGATTCTCAGCAAATATGCGAGGGATGACGAGGAAGCGACTGCCGAGCAGCAGCTTCGTGCGCGAACTGAAGCTCTCACTGCGTTGGAGAAAGCCCTACAAGACCTTCAGCGCGATCGGGCTCTCGATGGAATCATAACGCTGCAGGACCAGCCTGATGCCAATTCAATTTCAGGCAGACACGACCCGAGCGACCTTCTTTACTACAACATCGACATGGGGCTCATTAATGCACTCTTGTCGTTTCGCGCTGACTATTTCGCAGGTGACTTGTTTCTCCCTGAACCTTTCCGATACGACAGACTGCGCGCCGCGGCCCAAGCCATGAGGAAAAACATGGAACAGGGGAACAGACCGACTGCGTGAGCGCTTCGGTCCCTGCAATCTGAACATTGATGTCGGAAAGTGCAGACTCGTCGTGGATGTTTGGCCGTAAAGGATATCACGTCGTCACCACTAGGTCCTCGGCTGGGTGGACGTACGACCAATGAGGCACGGTAGAAATTTCAAGAATGACTTTCTTTCACAATTTTCCGCGAATCCGACCCGGGGAGGACGTTGCGACATCCCAGAGGAAAGGACTTGAGATTCTCAAATTTATTTCGGACACGGGGCTTGTGCTCGCGCCGGAGATTCTAACATGGCGCAACTCGTTCATGATGATTGAACTCTGCCAAGTACGTCTTTGTCTCACGGAGCTCGAGCCTTCTGAACTTGCAGGTCATTCAAAAATGTTCGGTCAATTTGCGATCGAGATTCCTTCGGAAGTCGTGAGGAAGCTCGGTGGCATGCCGGTGTTTTATTTGCCGCAAGCTCTGATCGGAGCCCCCGGCCTGAGCACGGTTGGGACAGCGGTGATGTCAGCACTGGAGGAGATTCGTCATCTGCTTGAGATGATGGCTAGGCTCGAATACGTAGCGACGCATACGTCTGAGGTCGATGTCATTAGGGCTAGGCATTTGGCGCGATCACGGGTGGACGACAAAGACTATGTGACGAACGAATTCGATCTTGACCTCAAGCAAGCGCGAAAAGTTTTGGACTATTTGGGGATGGAAAAGCAGAGCTACCAGGTGTTGGCCAATTGGGCTGTCTTTGTTCAGAACATGCTGTATCCGACTGATGACGAAAGGCACAATAAGCAGCTTGCCTACTATCGGCAGCGAGAGTGGCGACTAATTTCTGGACTAGGGAATATCGTTGCGCCACAAGACCGCGAATTAACTGGGGAAGAACGGGAAAGACTGCTTCGAATCGATAGTCGATTTTGGGAGAAGACGCTGAGCCAGTATTTGTCAGCCGGAACTCGTCAATTCCAAAGGGTCGCTCATGCGCGGATAATCGAAACACTCGATAATCGACCAATCTCCCACTATTTCACCGCGGTTTATGTGCCGGAAGAGGTGTACGACGAAGCGCTATCGCTGACGGGTTCGAAGCTGCCTATTCAAAAAGCACCGCTCTGATTCTGTAAACTGCAATCTAACAGCGCTTCTTCGCGTTCACCAAAAAGCGGACGTACCAGACAGAGCGCAGCGAAGCTGCTCGCCGGCGCCGAGACCGGTTAAAAGGGCACCCACGTCAGCATGGCGCCCCCAAGGGGTGATGCGGGACGGAGTGTCCCAGGCGAGGTACACATTATGATCTTGCGCGAGGGATCGTCACCACAAGGCCGAGACGCCACGCGGCTCGGGGCGAAGCCTAGAGCCCGGTCCGGCGCAGCCGGACGCGCCAAACTAAGTCAGCGCTCGCGCAGAGCTTCCTGTTTGAACCGAAGAAGCGGCGAGAGCAGGTAGCTGATGATGCGGCGCGAACCGGTCTTGATCTCGACCGTAACCGCCATTCCCGGTGAAAGGTCGACCATCCTGTCCTCGACCTGCATCTGCGTGCGATCAAGCGTCACGCGGGCGGCGAAGGCCAACTCTTGGTTGGCGGGCTCACTAGACTCATCCTCTGAACCGTCCTGCGTTGAAGGATTGGTCTTTGCGGCCGACTTGTCTCGCGTGATCGCGTCGGGCGAAACGCTCGCCACCTTGCCCTCGATCAAGCCGTAGCGATTGAAATTGAACGCATCGACCTTAATCTCCACCTGTTGGCCGACCTGCACAAAGCCAATGTCGCGGTTTTCTATCATGGCCTCGATTTCAAGGTGGCTATCTGCCGGCACCACGACCAACAGATTCTGCGCCGGCGTCACAACGCCTCCGATCGTATGGACTGCCAGCTGCTGAATAGTGCCGTCCACGGGCGCCGTCAGCACCTGCAGCGCGGCCCGGCGCCGTGCCTTCGTGAGATCCTCGTTCAAACCCTTTGCCTTGCGCTCGGCCTCGACCAATTCACCGTAACGCTCCCGGCGGTATTCCGCCTCAGCCTGCCTGCGCTGTTCCTCGATCGCCGCGATTGCCGCAGTCAATTCGTCGCTTCGTCGCTTCTGCACTTCGAGTTCGTGCTGCTGTTCGACGAAAGGTTGGAGGAGTTCCAGGTAATTGGCTTTGGATCCCGTGGTGTGTTCGTAAAGCGTTTTACGAATCTCCAGCCGCTCCTGCATGATCGGGAGGGAGGCTTGCAGCTTATCGACGGTGGCTGCACTCGTTTCGCGCTCAGCGATCTTCTGTTCGCGTTGCCGGTCAAGCGCCGCAAGCTTTGCGCGTTGTTCCCCGACCTGATCGAGGAGGAATTTGCGCTGATCCGCCACCAGCGACGGCGACGCGTTCTCCGGAGGCACAAAATTCTGTGCCGGATCGCCGTCTGTCAGTTCGGCCTGGAGCCGCGCGACATCAAGCTCGGCGGCCATGAGATCGCTCTCGTAATGCTTCGACTCGGCCTCGTTCATGGTCGGGTCAAGCTCAATTAGCGTTTGCCCCGCTTTCACGACTTGACCGTCACGAACGTGGATCGCGCGCACGACGCCTGTCTCGAACGGCTGAATGACCTTGGTGCGCCCGGTCGGGATGATTTTACCCTTGGCCGCCGCCACGATGTCCACCTTTCCCAAAATGGCCCAAGCAAGCGCGATGGAGAACAGCGCGATGAGGGAATAAGCCATCGCGCGGCCGATTGGAGACGCAGGCGTCTCGACGATTTCGAGCGCGGCGGGAAGGAACGCGAGATCGCTCCTGTCCGGTTTCACTTTGCCACGCGGGAGCGGGATCACATTCTCAATGGACTTCATGGATACCTGCCTGCAGCCGATACAGGTTGGCGTAGCTGCCGCCGGTGCGGACCAGTTCGTCATGCGTGCCGTCTTCGATCAGGCGGCCGCGGTCGATGGTGATGATGCGGTGGGTGCGGCGAACGGTTGACAGCCTGTGGGCGACGATGAGAACGGTACGGCCCTTGGCGATCTGCCTCATGTTTTCCTGGATGACGCGCTCGCTCTCGTAATCCAGCGCGCTCGTCGCTTCATCGAAGATCAGGATGCGGGGATCGGTGATTAGCGCCCTGGCGATCGCAATCCTCTGCCGCTGGCCGCCTGAGAGGCTGTCACCGCGCTCGCCGACAATGGTGTCGTAACCTTCCGGCAATTCGAGAATGAAGTCGTGGGCGCCGGCAAGCTTCGCCGCGGCAATCACCCGCTCGATGGAAAACGCCGGGTCGGCCAGCGCGATGTTCTCGCGGATCGAGCGGTTGAAAAGGATATTTTCCTGCAAGACCACGCCGATTTGGCGGCGCAGCCAAGTGGTATCGACCATGGCGAGGTCGACGCCGTCTACGAGCACCCGGCCGCTTTCCGGGACATAAAGCCGTTGGATGAGCTTGGTCAGCGTGCTCTTGCCCGACCCAGAAGGCCCGACAAAGCCGATCATTTGCCCGGCTGCAGCCTTGAAGCTGATGTCACGCAGGATTTCCTGACCATCAACGCGGTAACGAAAGGAGACGTGCTCGAAGGCGATTTCGCCGCGAATGGAGGGCAATGCCGCGCGACCGGGGCTTAGCGACGGTTCGGCCGGCGTGTTAAGGATATCGCCGAGGCGCGCCACCGAAAGCCTGGCTTGATGAAAATCCTGCCAAATCTGCGCGATCCGCAATACCGGCGCGCTGACCCGCCCGGCCAGAATGTTGAAAGCCACAAGCTCGCCGACGGTCAGATCGCCGCCGATAACGAGCTTGGCCCCGAAATACAACACGCCGGCAGTGACCAGCTTGCTAATGAACTGCACCGTATTGCTTGCGGCGTTGCCGAGCCGGAGCACGCCGAAGCTTGCCGCGACATAACCGGCGAGCTGTTCTTCCCAGCGGCGCTGCATCTGGGGCTCGACCGCCATCGCCTTGAGGGTTTCGACGCCGGTGATGCTTTCCACCAGGAAAGCCTGGTTCTCGGCACCGCGCCGGAATTTTTCGTCGAGGCGCCTGCGGAACAGCGGCGTCGCCGCGGCGGAGATACCTATATAAAACGGGAAAGCCGCCAGCACGACCAGGCTGAGTTCCACCGAATAGAGAAACATCACCGCCAGGAAGACGAAGGTGAAGAACAGATCGATCAGCAGAGTCAGCGCCGAGCTGGTCAGGAAATTGCGGATATTCTCCAATTCACGGACGCGGGCGACGGAGTCGCCGACCCGCCGTGCCCGGAAATAGCCGATTGGCAAAGCCATGAGATGCCGGAACAGCCGCGCGCCGAGCTCGACATCGATGCGGTTGGTCGTATGCGAGAACAGATAGGTGCGCAGAATCCCGATCAGGGCCTCAAACGCCGAAATGGTCACTAGGCCAATGACCAGCACGTCGAGCGTACTGAGGCTGCGATGGACCAGAACCTTGTCGATGACCACCTGAAAGAACAGCGGCGAGACAAGGGCAAACAGCTGCAGGAAGAATGACGCAGCGACCACTTCGCCCAATTGATGCCGATACTTGTGGATGGCGCCTAGAAACCAGCTGACATCGAACCGGCGCGACAGGTCGGCAAGGCCGGCGCGGCGCGTCATGAGCACGACGCGGCCGTCGCAATCGGCCTCGAATTCCGCCCTGGTCATCAGGGCTGGCCGCGGCGCATCGGGCGATTGGACCAGGATTTTGTCGTTGCCGGCTTTTCCGATCAGCAAGAAACCGCCGTTACGGCGAGCCGCGATCACCGGCAATGGAAGCTGTGAAAGTCGGTCCCAATCGGTTACTCGCTCGCGCGCCTTGAGGCCGAGTTCGCCGGCGCAGCGCAGCATCTCCGGAATGCCAACTGGGACCCCGCCGAAGCGATGGCGGATTTGTTCCGAATCAGCGCCGACGCCGTGGAAGCGCAGCAACAGGACCAGTGCGCCAAGTCCCGGATCGGGTGCACCGGGATTTACTTCCGTCGCCATTCCTTCACGCACGCGTCGATGCCTAGCGGGTCAAACTGAATCCGATCCGGTCACGCCTCAACGATGGGCCCAGTCAGCATCTAATGATGCCAGGCCGCCGCGAGGGCGTTCTGCAAGGTCGAGTCGGTCGGCATTTGCGAGGCTTGGGTCGGATCGAACCCTGGGTTATTGGAGGTGTAAGTGGCCATCGCACCAACCAGTTGCTGCAGCTGGGAGTCGACCTTCAAGCCGTCGCCCGCATTGATGCTTTCGACCTGGTTGCGCGCATCGCTCGCGTACCAATTGCTCACCGTGACGGAGTCGTTCGTGCCCAGCAGATCGATCTGCAAATTGTTGCCGCTTTGCTGGAACCAAAGCTGGTTGGAGTTGACGCCCGACGCGAAGTCGATTTCCCCATAAGCCGAGCCGTCGTGATCCGAGGCGTAATTGTTGATCGTCGTTTGCCCAAAGGTTGAGCCGAACTTATAGGTGTCGTACCCGCCGCCGCCGTCGAGCGTGTCGTTGCCGCCACCGTCCTCGAACACATTGTTGCCGAAGGCGCTGCCGGTCAGCGTCTCGCTACTGCCGCTGCCGATCCAAGTGAAGGTCGGCGGCGGATTTGTATTGTATCCAGGCTGACTGATGGCGAGCGTCGAGCCGTCCGCGTACGATAACTGGGTGATTTGACTTGAGATCCCCCACCAGTTTTGAGACAGATCGCCGGCAACGGAGAGACTATCGCTGCTGTCGCGCAGTTTGATGATCAAGTCGCCAGTGCTATCGGCCTGGAGGTATGCATCACCATCGGTGATGTCCGAAGCCATTTTAATGGTGCCCACGCCGCTATTGAGCGTGACCGAAGCTTGCCCGTCGCCCTTGTCGAAGACGACCGTGTTGTTGCCGCTTCCGTCATCATTCGTATTGCCGAAAGTCACGGCATCGCCGCCGGCTCCGAGATAGAAGGTATTGCTCCCGTAATCACTTCCGACAAGCGCGGTATCGGATGACGACCCCAGCCACGTAAAGCTGAGAGGCTGGCCTTGTCCATAGGAGGGCTCACCGACTGTCACCGACGAGCCGTCCGAGAAATCGATCTGCGATACCGCACTCGACACGCCGTACCAATTCACATGCAAATCGCCATCGAGCGTGATGCTGTCGGCGCTATCGTCCATCAGCGCGATAGTCAGATCGCCGCTATTATCGGCCTGCAACACGACGTCGGCCGCGGAGATATCGGCGGCCATTTGAACGATGCCGACACCGCCGTTCAAAGTTACGACCGCGTCGCCATCACCTTTGTCGAAGAAGACCGTGTTGTTGCCGGTACCCCCGGCGTCTGTATTGCCGAAGGTTACGGCGTCTCCTCCAGCCCCGAGATAGAACACGTTGCTACCGAAATCGCTTCCCACAAGGGTGGTATCGGCGGAGCTTCCAATCCACGTGAAGCTAATCGGTTGACCCTGGCCGTAGGAGGGTTCGCCGATCGTCATCGTCGAAGCGTCAGAGAAAATGATCTGCGACACCGCACTCGATACACCGAACCAGTTCGTGTGCAGATCAGCATCGATGGTGACGCTATCGGCGGCGGCGTCCTTCAAGCCAATCGTCAGATCGCCGCTGCTGTCCGCCTGAAAGATGATGTCATTGGCGGCAATGTCAGCGGCCATATTGATAACGCCAGCACCGCTGTTCAGTGTGATCGTTGCGTGGCCGTCGCCCTTGTCGAAGGCAACGGTATTATTTCCGCTGCCGCCGTCGTCGGTGTTACCGAAGGTCACGGTGTCGCCACCCGCACCAAGCTCGAATACGTTGCTGCCGTAGTCGCTACCCGTCAGCGTGGTATCCGAGGCAGTGCCGATCCAGGTAAACGTGAAGGGCTGGCCCTCGCCGTTAGATGGCTGCCCAAGCGTCATGCTTGAGCCGCCATTCGTGCTGATGGAGCCGACGGCGCTCGAGACTCCCCACCAATCGTGATTCAAATCGCCGGTCAATGTGACGCTGTCGGTCAAGTTTGGCAGCTCAATCGTCAAGTCGCCGCTATTGTCCGCCTGCAGAATGACCTGGCTCGGCGTAATTCCCGCCGGGATAAAAATCGTTCCAGTGATCGAGCTTGCAGCGACCGTTACCTGGCCGGTCCCTGGGCTCAAGGCGTAGTTTCCAGTGCCGGACACTGTTCCCGCGATCTCGCTTGCGGTCCAGACGATATCGTCTGCGAACGAAATGCCCTGTAGCGGTCCGATGCCCGCCCCGTTGAATTGCCCGACCACTGTTACGGTTTTACCGGTGCTGTTGACTGTGATTACGAGGTCGTCGCTACCGGGATTTCGGCTCAAGCTTACGTCTGTCGAATTGATATCCGAGAATACAAGTTGCGAGGATGATCCGGGGTCGGCGATAACATCGTTTCCGCCTGCCGACGAATAAACGTAAGTGTCGAACCCGCCTTCGCCGTCCATGAACTTGTCGCCGAGGCCAGCGACGAGCGTGTCGTTGCCGCCGAATCCGTAAATCGATCCGCCATCGGCCGCCGATTCCTGGTCGAGTATCGATTGTTGAATGTCTGACGCCGTCCAGACCGTGCCGTCGGCGAAGCTGATGGTCTGCAACGGACCGACGCCCCAGGGCGTAAACTGGCCGTCGATCGTTATGGTCTTGCCTGTGCTTCCGACGGTCAGAACAAGATCGTACGAACCCTCGTCGCGGCTCAAGCCCACATCAGACGCATCGATGTCAGTCAGGATCAGTTGCGAGGAGGAGCCGGGATCATTGACGATGTCGTTCCCCCCCGTTGACGAATAGACGTAAGTATCTGAACCGCCTTCGCCGTTCATGTATTTATCGCCAAGCCCAGCGATTAGCGTGTCGTTCCCTCCGTAGCCATAAATCGACCCGCCATTCGCCGCCGATTCCTGATCAAGTAACATTTGCTGAATTTGCGCGGCAGTCCAGACCGTACCGTTCGCGAAGGTGAAGCTCTGTAACGGACCGACGCCCCAGGGCGTGAACTGCCCGTCGATCGTGAGCGTATTGCCGGTGGTATTGATCGTGATGTCGAGGTCGTAGCTTCCGCCCGTGCGGCTTAACGAGATGTCCGACGGATCGAGATCCGAGAACTGGAGCTGCGAGGTATCACCCGGATCGGTAATGATGTCGTCTCCACTCGTCGAGGCGTAAATATAGGTATCGTTTCCACCTTCGCCGTCGAGAACCTTATCGCCGGCGCCCGACATGAGGGTATCATTCCGGTTGCCGTAACCGAGAACGTAGCCGCCATAGCCGTATTGAAGAATTGGCCCAGTATAGGCCGACTCCTGATCAAGCAGCATTTGCTCGACTTGGTCGGCAGTCCAAACGGTGCCATCGGCGAATGTAAAGACTGCAAGAGGCCCAGTCGACCAGGGGGTGAACTGGCCATCGACGGTCAGCGTCTTCCCGATCGTATTTATCGTAATGAAGAAATCGTTGAGATCAGCGATATCGCGACTTATGGATACATCAGACGCACCGATGTCGCTAAAGACGACCTGAGACAACACGTCAGAGTCGGCGATGGTGTCGTTTCCACCCGCTGCTGTGTAGACGTAAATATCGTCGCCAACACCGTGCGCAATAGTATCCGCGCCTGTTCCGAGAAAAAGGACATCGGCCTCGCCGAAATTGGCTTGAACGTCTCCAGTACCAGGGTCAACGACGACATTGAAACCGAAGAGATTTAACTCCGTTTCCTGTGCAGTGAGAGTATCGCCGCCCGATTGCGCGGTGATGAGGTACCTTGACGCCTCCGAATACAGTTCAGTCGTTACGGAAGCCGGGGTAAGCGTGACGCCGTCCGAGAAGGCGATCGTCGCGAATGGAACGGGCAGGACATAATAAATAGTGTTGTTTGAGAACTCTCCGGTCAAGGTAATGGTGGTGCCGAGAGCTTCGTCAACAATCAGCAGATCGTTTCCTGCATTCGGGCGTTCGAGAACGACATCTGTCGACGCGATGCCATCCATGACCAGAGCGGCCGTCGACCCATTGTCGATGATCGTGTCGTTCCCGCCGCTCGAATCATAGACATAAAGATCATTGGTGCCGCCGGAGACAGCCTTATCTCCACTACCGAGGAGCAGCGCCCCGTTCGATGGCGCGTCCGTTATGCTGCCCGTCGTACTCCCCTCATCAACGACGGTGGCGAACCCGAATGCGCTTAGGGCACTCGCCTCGACATCTGAGCCGACACCCAGAGCCGAAAGCTGCGGCAACACTGCCGCGACTAAAGAGCCAATATTTCCATTGAAAAGATCGACACGCAAATCACCGAGAATCTGGAAGCTCGATGCATAGTATGCTTGCGCCGCTGTGGCGTCTGTCGGTGCGTTCTGAACGATCGATGAGAGCAGCTCATTCAAGTCGACGGAGATCGTGTCGCTCGACTTATCAAACACTATGTTGGCAAATGGCGCCCACCAATCCGTAAGGGCGGTCGTAGCGTCAACGTCGTTTAGAAGCTGGCTCACCAGCATTTGGCTGGCAAATCTGACTTCAAGCGCTTGGATTATGCTGCTGTAAATATCCTCCCACATTGGTCCTGTGTGCCAATTGGGGGCGATTTGATAGACGGGATCGGTCGCTGGATCGATGCCATAAAAGGCATAATCGACAGCGAGATGTTGTGCATTGACGTAGGTTCCTTGACTCGTCGGATCGATGTCCGACGCCCCGACCCATTCAAACACAAGATTCTGGAAAGCGGCATCAAACTCGCTAGCCGACATCGACGAAGCGTCGGCCACAAGATTTTGCGCGTCCTCCAGCAATGTCGGATCATCTGACATCGCGACCCAAAGGTCCGGGGCCAACCCGTAGCCTGCGAGTTGCGGCAGCATCAGTGCTTGCGTCGAATAGGAAAAGTAGGTCGGCGGGGTATACCGCGTTTCGGCGGAATTGGTCGCGAAATTGACCTCATCAATCGGATCGACGGCCGTGCCGTAGCTGCTTGTTATCGTAAAGGTGCCGGTCGATACGATTTCATTTCCGTTTACAGTTTGTACCGAAGGGGTGGTGGACAGGCCAATGGAGTTGATGCCAAGCGAGCTCAATGAGTGGAGTTCGCCCGAATCCATCTGACCGTTGCTATTAGTGTCGATCCACACATAAAGATTGCTGAAGGCAGAGTCGCTTGCGTTTAAGACCCCGTCGCTGTTTGCATCGAGGCTAGTAAGGTCTGCGAATCCATCGCCGCTGTCAGCGCCCAACATCTGATAGGCTGGCGGGCCGGACGAATTAGTTTCTTCAACAAGAATGCCTTCGTTGGGTGTAACCCAGCCGGTCTGCACAGCGAAACCCGAGCCGGAATAGTCGAAATATGTCGTGGAATTTGTCACCGAAGTGAGTTGGATGGCTCCTCCGGTGAGGCTTAGGACCAATGGATCACGGGGATTCGGCGCAGCAGGGTGCAGATGCAGCCAGGAGGGAATACCCACCGTACCGGATCCACCGAGGCCATTGAGAGCGTTGCCCAGCGCACCTAGGATTCCAGCGACTGTGCCCTGACCGCCGGTGTAGCCAAGAACGCCACCGACAATTCCGCCAAGCAGACCGCCGGCAGCGGTGCCCTCTGGACCAATGAGAGAGCCGAGTTCAGCGCCAACCTCGCCGAGTGCTTCCGCCCCGTAGAGCCCGCCTTCGACGCGACCCGCAAGCGTAGCCATCGAGTAAGCGGCGCCTGCATCATCGCCCAAATTGACCTGATCGATCGCTCCAACGGTCGTATTTATGATGTCGGCGACGACGATACCCGTGCCGATTGCGCCAGCAATGCCGCCGATTCCTTCTACGGTCTCGGTGAATGTAGAGACGTTGGGTTCGTCAAAGCTGACAATTCCCGGATCACCGATATCATTGGCGGCATCAATGATATTTTCAGGGACATTCGGCGTCGAATTGATGACGTCGGTGATCGACGGTGTGCTTGGATCATTCCAGGTGGGTGAGTTTGTCGCGGCATCCCAACCGAATGAGGATTTTGCGCCTTCTCCCGACGGGTCAAAGAACTCACTGCCAGTTTGATTCGCCTGACTGGCAATATCACCTGCCGACAAAGTGTCCAATTCGCTTCGAGGGACCCCATTAACATCGGTGATGTCGGAGTTACTTTGCAGCTGCGGAATTTCGTTTTGCACGAATGCGGAGGTATCCGAAGAGTTTACACCGATGTAATCGACCGACCCCGAAGCCTGGGAAACGAACTGTTCCGAGCCACCCCTCCAGAACGCGTTTTGAACGCTTGCGGCGGCCTGAGATGATGACAGTGAAATACCATTTTCAGCTAGATAGCTGCTGACAGCTGATCCGGCAGTGTCAAACGCCCCATCATTCGCCAACTGTGTGATTGCACCGCCCAACTCTGTCTGGGCGATGGTCATTTTCCCAGTCGCTTGGGCGTAAACCGCCGCATACTCGCCGGCGGACGTCGGAAGACTGGTAGAGCCGACGTCGATCTGATTGCTCCACAATACAATGCCATTACTGCCGGCACTGCTCGCGGATTCCCCCATGGTGTCTGCGAACAGTTCCCCGTAGGTTTGGTTGCTACCGGGAACGTTCGTATTTGAGACTAGCGTAGCCAATTCGGCGGCGGCAGACTCTCCAAGAGACGCGAAGCTTTGTTGCAGCAAGCCAGCAAACGAAGTGAATGTTGGCATGATCGACCCCTAACTTTCATTCCACGTTCTGCGAAAGCCTCTGAAGTTCAGCGTCGGAAAGCATACGGAACACAAAGGCCTGACCATTGCCTTTGCGGCCCGCCACGTAGTCCTCATAATCGCTCCAGAAGTAGGGAGCACCTGCGAACGGATAGTGGTGATTTATGAAAGCCATCATCCGAATGAGGTATTCGGCGAAGTGAGTTTTCTCTTCGAACGAGTAGGAGCTTATTTGCTGGTTTCGAGAGAAAAAGAAATTGAGATTGCCTGAATCGATCATGATGCCCGGATACGGAGCATCGAATTTTATTTGGTTGGGATATTTATCTTTGACATGAAGCGGCAGCGAAAAACTCATCGCGGGGGACGTAAATTTTGCTTTCGAGAGCCATGCGTCGGCAGTTGGCTCGATGTCCATATGCGCTTTCTTGTCAGGGTCCTCGGCGCTTCGCTTTCTGTCCTTCGTTAAGACGAAAGGCATTTGGTCGTTACCTCCGGCGAAACGATTCGAAACCATTATTCTCCGGCAGGCCACCGTGAGCTCGAAACCTGGGTCTCTAGAGCCGTTCGAAACGACGCGCGAGCTTCGACTAGTGTGGATTATCTGACTCGAGCCCGAAGATGATGATCGGGGCGCAATCATAATAACCCTCAATTTCAATCCCGATGACCCCGGGACCCAGCGATCGCTAAAGTAGAGTCAAACCCTACGTACCCGCAAGTGAAGATTGCATGACACTTTCACACACCTATTTAGTCGAAATTATGTTTTCGATTAGAGTTTCCCTGTAGACAAATTTCCGTACGCTTGCTTCGCGCAGATTGAAAGCGCAGAGTTTTCTGAGAGAGGTTCCATGAAAGTCCCCGAAGATAATCTCCCGAAGGTTCTCGACGAACTTGTTGCGGAGACTTATCGCATCGTTCGGGACGACCGAGGGAACTTCCGCGCGGAGGATTTAATTTCTGCGTCGGCGGCCTTCACCGGCGAATGCGTCATGCGACACGCCGGCGATTTTGATTTTGAGCATCACACACTGGCACCGGGACAACCCGTTTTTTCGCAGAAGGTGACGGAGTTACTCTCTGGCGATCGTGCTATCTGGACGGAAATTCCCAAGGACAGCGTCTTCGGCGCAATGCGCAACCTGCTCGCCAATCACCCAAATCGGCCGTGGCCGACCGAAAGCTTTCCCGACGTCGCCAAAATCTACCAACGATTTGCAGCGGCGAGACGCGGCGGAGTCACTAAGGAAGATTGGGGAAAAGCGCCCCTTAGCGTACCTGCCAGCCATCGTCCCTCCGAAGAAATCCCGCCACTGCGCGCCGCCTTCGCGCTTCGAGCGTTTACATACGGGAAATGGGGGGACGAAAAGCTCACCAGCCACGCCGTGATGACGATGGCTCAGCTTTCCCAGATAATGATTTTGACTCAGATTCGGCCGAGTATTGAGCCGAATGTTGCGCTGCTGCTTGCGTTCGAGACCGTCAACGCGATGGCTAAGACCGCGCCAGCACTGCCAAAGCACATGAAGGAATTCATGCGCGAACAAGGCGTTAGCCATGCACGTCCCCTGTAACTAGCTGTGATAGCCGCAGAGTAGCGGCGAACAGTCTTTCGCCGCCCGAGTTAATCTTGCGCGAGGGATCGTCACCCGAAGGGCCGAGACCCGTGTCCCGGTTTCGGGATCCGCGGGGCTCGATAAGCGGAGCGAATAAAGCCCAGTCCGGCGCAGCCGGACGCGCTCAATCAAGTTAGCCGCTTGTCTGGAAATTCCTTTGGGTCGAGTTGGTGAAGGTCCGTCACCGCGATCAGGCGATCCACCGCCAGGTCGATCACCGGGTAAAAAACATCTTGGACATAATTCCCGGACCGATTGGCGGAAATAACTGTCTTCAGCATCGGCCAAAGAGACGCCACATAACTGACCGGTGGCGCATATGGATCACCGTGTTGCAAGCTCGCGCATATGAGACCACAAAGCGCTCCATTTTCGTCGATCACCATGCCGCCGCTCATACCCGGATCGAACCGGGCTTCAATCTCGAAACAAGGGAACGGCAACATCACTTTATCGCGTCCATTCGGTTAGACCTGCCTAATCGTGCCAATCGACGTTGTCGGTCGGTCGTTTACCTCAATGCGGTGGACTCCATCCTGACCTTCCGTAACGGCTATTTTTGACTCGCGATAACCAAACGCGACCACCTGTTGACCCACCGGGGGCGGCATTACACGAAGGAATGGCTGTTTCCACGAGACCTTTTCATCGGCGCCCGCGGTCCCCGCCAAGCTTAGATGCAGCAGCACGATATCGGTTGCACAGGGCCATGCCGCGACCACCCGCCAAATTCGATAAGCCGGACCGGGAACGACTTGATAAAGTTTTATTTCATACCCGCTGATCTCCGCGTTCTTTTCATCCTTCAACGTCGCGCCAAAGGTACGCACCACGTGATCAAAAACGTGAAGAGCCGTGACGGCGAGGTATCCCGAAATGATCGTCGCCGTGCCGACCACAAAAAATTGCCAATTCGGCAATTCCACGACAACGCGGAGCGCGAATTCAGTTATCGGCGAATCCGGGCTCTCGTCCCGAAATGCAGCGGTCGGCGGGAAGTTGTGAACGGGTGGCACCGAAGATTCCTTCAGCTCATTGCACCGGGCGGTGACCAAACGCGCCGCGCGTTTGTCAACCTCTTGAAATCCGTTATGCTCAACGTACCGCCGAAGTCTCGATCGGCTTAAAAAGTCCGGCGATGATAGACGTTACAGAGTGGAAGGGAACAAGAAACATCGCCGGATTCAAGACCGTATCGCTTCCGTGCGCAAACATTTTGCGCATAGGATTGATCCAGCCAATATCGGTAGAGATCAATCCTTCCGACTTGGCGGCCTCTAATAACTCGGGAAGCATAACCGGCGGGCGAGGCTTTCCCTTTCGATCGACCCTCCCTTCAAATTGTTTTCCGAACTTGAATCGTAGAGCAAATTCCAAGCACGGAAAGGTCGCGCCGGCCGCAAGCGTCAGCAGGTCATAGGAAAAGTAGGAGTAAACATAGGCGTTTCTAATCGCATCGTGAAATCGCCGCACGCTATCAGGCACATAGATTGGCAGTTCAATTTTTCGCATGTCCTCATGAAGCTGTTCGAGCGTGCTTCCTACGAAGCCAGCATCGCCCGCATAGTACGGATCAGGCGAACGAAGACTTCGCGCATCCTTTATCATCCGCTTGCATCTCCGCCGATCATCGACTGGTTTCGGAACACGGCGCATGATATGATAAACCATAGTCATAGGGCATTGTTCTAAATGAACCTCCCTCCGCCATTACTAGCGCAGCTGAGCGAGCCTTCCCGGCAAATACCGCCGCTACCCGATTTTACGGTCGGCCCCGACGGCTTGTTGCGGCGGACCGGAAGCGAAACGCCGCTTGTCGAAGAGTTGCTTGCCCGCACATCCGAAATAGGCGCCGAAGCGAGCGCTGCATTGGAAACGATCATCACCCGCACATATCCAGATAATCCTGATCCGCTTATTCGGGATCGACGCCGGCTTGACCCTACCGACAGTACTCTTTGGCTTTCGACGATTATGACCAAAGCGGGCGACGATAGGCCGGACCCATACTTTGTAAGTACGATCATGACGGCATTAGAAACGGACCATCCCGATCCCGGCCGAGCACGCCGCGGACTGTGACGTCCATCATGTCTGCAATTAAGACCCAGCATGATTGTGATCGCAACGCATGAACGGGACCTCGGCGCCGATTTCGTCATTCGGCATTTAGTCCATAAACAGGTACCTTATCTGCGCGTCGACACCGATACGCTGGGCTCGCCTGCACGGCACTTTGGGTTTGAAAACGGAGCAGCGCATCTCACGTACGACGGCCTGTCGTTACGCAGTGACGATGTGAAAGCTCTATGGGCGCGCCGCTTCGCGTCGCCAGCAGTCATCGAACAGTCCCAGCCGGATTATCGCAAGTTTGTCGCCAGAGAACTGACCGACGTGATGGAGTGTTTCATCGATACGGTCGAGGCGCCGTGCATGAATGCCTTCGAAGCAGATCGACGGGCGGGGAATAGGTTGGTTCAATGTGTTGTCGCCCAAGCAGTTGGTTTCTCCGTGCCAGACTCTGTCGTTACCCAGGACACCCTTAAGGCGAAGGCCTTTATTGCCGACCACGACAAGACAGTTACCAAAGCGATTAGTTTCGGCATCATCTCGCCGGAACGCGATGAAATCACCCACACTTCGCGAATTGACGACAAGTCAAGCCTTGAGGGTCTTGCCGGGTGTCCAAGCCTGATTCAGGCAGAGGTGATAAAGAAAACCGAGTGGCGGGTCACGACTGTCGGTCACAATCTATTCGCCGCGCGAACGAAAAGCGGCGCGAGCGTGGACAGGCTCGACTGGCGCCGGAGCCAGGATGTCAGCGAAATATTCGAAAGAGGCGAATTGCCTGGCGATGTTTCTGAAAAGCTACTTTCGCTTTGCGATCGGTCAAACATCCATTTCGGTGCCCACGACCTCATTGAGACGCCAAACGGAGAATTTTATTTCCTCGAAACTAACCCTGCGGGACAATGGGGGTGGCTAGAAGTCCAACTGGGTTTGCCCATAGGCGAAGCGGTCGCGTCCTGGCTGATATCAGCAAGTGGACAAAGATAATGTGCGCTTGGATCCAGGCAGCCTTCTTTGAGCTGTTCCCGTTTCCGGATAAACGTTCGCCTGAGAGTTTCCGAGATGAGACAATCAAGGACCCGTTATATACGTCAATCTATGAGAGGTTGGAGAAGGCAACCGAAGGCGCAAAGGTCGAAACTCAAAAGCTGTTCGGCGACTACGCAAAACAGTACGTCTCCGATCAACAGGACATGACCGCATCGATTATATCGCGAGCGCAGGCGCTCCTGGTTTCTCAGACGCTGCTGGGAGCATTGCTAGCCCTGGTTACAGCATTAATGGGGCATACCGAGGTCGTCGATGGCTGGAAAGTTTATGGTTTAGTTGTCCTCCTCGTTTATACGATCGTTCAAGTATTGTTGCTGACGTTTAACGCGCTTCGCGCCACTGCGGGACTAAGCGTCAGCTACCCAGGAGTTTCACCGCTCATCAACTGGATTCCGGAAGGCGAGGTCCTTTTGGAAAAGAACATGGGCCTCGCGCTCATCAAGACCTATTGGGATTTGAATATTTCCAACTCTTGGCGAGTAAGTCACTATAGCTTGGCCCAGCGATGTCTCCGCAATATCATCGTTGCATTGGCCGCGCTTATATTTGCTTTGCTCTTTGCAGTTTTATACGCGCGGACAAACGGACCTAGCGCGATACCGCCCTATGAGTTGATACACTCAACAGGCTCTTGATAATTTTGTTTTCCGGCGCGCTTGCGTTCGTCGGATCGCTTTAGAGCGGATTTTGACGCGCTCAACCACGGACGGACGAGAACCGATTATTTTTCATTTTTTCCAATTCCGCCTCGACCCGATCGATGGAGAGCCCCGTCACGCCGAAACGCTCGAACAAAGACGCGATTAGGGGGTGAATATAGCGGGCGAGATTATTCTCGATCTCTTTGGCCGGGATTGATGTTTCCAAAAGCGCTTCGTCGCTTCGTGCGGCACCGCCCTCGACTATTAAGTCGGCCAGTGGATTGGCCCAGGCACGCAATACACGACCGCTCAGGCCGGTGTAGAGCGCCCGCAAGCGCACTGTGATTTTTTCCTGATCTTGGGCGAGTTGGTCCACAATATTTTTTGCATGCAGAGCAACTTCCCCGAGGCGCCATGTCGGCAAGGTGGTATCGAAGATCGTCTTTGGCGAAAACGTATCCTGGCTGTCTTCCTGATAGCCTCGAATAATAAAGGCGCGACCGGTGGGCGCGGCACGCCAGAAGTCGCTATGGGCCGGATCACCAAGCGGCCTGTTGGGTGCGGCATCTGATGGCTTCAGCCAGCACTCAATCACACCATCTTGCTCGTATGGTTCCAGATCAGGCCGGCCTGCGAATAGAAACAGCGGCCAGCCGGTGTGCATCAAAACCGATTTGCGAAGCAGTTCCTTGAACTCATGAAGCTCGTAATCTATGAGACCACCTTCTAAGGCGTAATCGAAACGATACCATCCATTTGTAAACCGTCCAGGTGAGTCCTGAGGCAGGTCTTTGGTAAGCGCGCGCCACCGTGTGAATGCTTCTTGAACAAATGCCCCTTGTGCGCCTTCTTTCTTTTCGCTCTCGTCGAGCAAACCGACGACGCGAAGAATGTCGAATGCTTTCGTTAGCGTAAGCGTCTCTTCCCCACGATCGAAGGCAACGATCGTGGGCACGCTGACGCTGGCTAGCGCAGCGTGTTCGCGCTGGGTCAATTTTTCCGCTTTGCGCCGACGGATAGTTTCGTCGACAAGCGCGCGCCAATCGAGTGGCGCTATTCTGCGAGGATCCGTTGGCATGCTCGATTCACGATTTCAGAATAGCGGTGGACAAAGCCGTCAGGGGGCTCACCCGATGGCGGTGTTAAAACGTTGGCTGCACGTCGCACCCGATTGCTCAAATCCGCGAAAGCTTGATCGACGGCACGCGCGGAGAGACCGATACTATATCCGAAGGTTTTGAGCGTATTGGGTGTGACCTGATCGAGCGTCGGTTTCTTGCCATCAATAGACAATGCAATGTTCTGATCGAACCCAGCATAGAATGCTGTGTTGACGATGTCGTAGGCTGGTGAGAGCCGCAGGCCATCAGGCGTCTCCAAGAGGGAGAAATTCTTCAGATGCCCGTCGCAATTCCCGACTAATACAAAGACGATGAGACGGCGGAAGAACCGCGCGAGATCGATTTCCGGGCGAACTGAATGCTTTTGAATAACCGTCGCGACCTCCTCATAGGAGGCGTCATATTTTCCGTTGAAATTCCGACCGCGCGGTTTGTTGAGGATTTGCGCGAAGTCTTCAAGACGCAGCTTGGTGCCGTCAGATTTGCGATCGAAGCGCGTAACGATTAACGCCGTTTCGTCGAGAACGGAGACGGTGTTCACCGCATATTCGTTGATCTCATCCTTGCCTAAGAGTTCGCCACTCCAGCGCAGGCTCAAAGCCTCATTGCGAACAAGAGATTCAACACGCGTACTTTCTGAATTGAATTTCGCAATGTAAGGAGCCAATCCGATCGGTCCGGCGGGAGCAAAATGGCTACCTTCCTTAACAGCCAGAAGCTTCCTTTGAATCCCGGAGATAGTCCGGCCTGGGCTTGCGGTGAGTTCGGTGACGGGAGGAGGTGTCGAAGCGTCCCCCGGGAAAGGACGCACGCCCACCGCGCCGATGCAATCGGCGCCATAGGTGAGGAGCAATCCAAAATCGTCTTGTTCGCGGATATGCCCTACGCGCGCTTGCTTTTCGCGGAGCCAGCCTTCGGGAGCGAGGTGCTGAAAGAAAGGATGGATACCGACGGCCCATTCATGCTCCCGCTGCAGGATCGGAAGGGAGCAAGCGATTGGAGTGATCCCGTCCGGCCGATAGGTAAAACGAGTCCCCCCGCTGGCCGTCTCTTCGAGAGTACCGGCTGGCTGGTCCTTGAATACGACTTCAGCTTTCCTCAGTTTCATACTAAACTCCAATTTCGTATTTATCCTTTTTAGGGACAGTACCCGTTAAAACTCATATATAGATGAGTATTATATCTCAAATCGTAGATTACTAAGATATATATTAGCACACGTTGAATAAGGCTTTCCATAGGAAACTATAAATGAGTTTCTATGAGACATAACAATGGGTTGGCCTAAAAATCCACTACGGTTGACCAAATAGCCCCTATTGTTCACTCTCCGTTCTTGTCATTCAGGCTCGGAACCGGTAACTAAGATAGGGGGTCGAAAGGCGGCAAATGTCAGTGACAGCAGAACCCTCGGACATTCAACCCGCCCGCGACCAGGAGCCGGAAGATAAACCGACGTCGCAGTACACGCTCGCTAGCGTGCCGGACATTTGCGAGATTGATTTTGAAGCACCGGTGGCTACGTCGCAGAGCGCGAGCAGCGAAGAACTAAGTCGGCTACTCCGGAACGGTCCGAACCTCACATCGGGCGCCAATGACGACCTAGCGCACACGGCGGCTGGACGAGTGTTCAGCATGCTTGCGGCGATAACTGGGATGTCGTTCAAACCTCAAGAGCCGAACGATCCCTTCGGTCCCGCGATGGTCATGGGGGGCCGTCGATCAGCCATCCCGTCAGACTTTCGAGGTCCTCCAGTCGAGACCATCGCGGCGATGGCGCGGCGCACGAAGAGTCCCGTCATTCGAGCAAGACTAGCCGATGTGTGTTGGTTGCTCGAACGCAAACGGAGCGACTGCGGGACGATCGCGATCGCTGCTTACGTAGAAATCGTCAAACAGGTTGATGTCGGCACCCTTCGATTTCACGACGGCGATGAACCCGGAGCACTGAAGTACGACGCTCGAGACCTGCTACGCCGAGCACTATCCATCGGTCGCGGAATGCGCCTTAACGACACGGCAATGTCGGAAGCGCGGCAGATGGTTACCACTCTCCGAACGCGATCATTCGAGGAGAGGCAGCCGATCGAAGCGCTTTGGTTCGGTCATCTGGACTTGGAATTTGGAGTTTCAGACCCTGACCGAGTTGGGAAAGACGTTGAGGCGCTGATTGCTGCTCTGCCTACCGCCACCGATGGTCAGATGGTGGTCAACCTTTGGCGCATGGCAGCGCGGGCCTATCGTTTGGCCAAAAACAACAACGAAAGTCATCGTGCTCATCGGCAAGCGTCCGACCAACTCGTGCGTATGGCCGAAAAGCAGCCAATGGCGTTGCTGGGAGCGGGCCTGTTCACTGAGGCAATTTCCGAACTTCATGGCGTGCCGAATACGAAAGATCGCCGTAGAGAATTGCGGCATCGGTTGGTCGATGTCCAAGCCAGCATTGCCGACGAGATGTCGCCTTTCCTGCACACGACCAACGTTGAAGACATTGTAAAAAAAATTCAACAACATATGGAGCGGCCAACCCTGCGAGAAAGGCTCTTCGTCTTCGCGTGGCTAAGTCATTCACCGGATCCCGATCAACTGGTTAAAGACGCGGTAAAGTCAATTCAAGATCATCCGCTGTCATCGCTCGTGACGGCAACCATGCATGACCGTGAAGGCAAGGTCGTGCATCGCAGCGAAGGCGCCAATTTCGGCGATAGCGAAAACCAGTCGGCGATCGAGCGGCAGATCGCGGAGCATGAGCGCATTCGTCGTAATTTTGCAGCGACGGCGCAAATCGACGTCGCGCGTCAATCCATCGCCGCCACACACTATCTTTCCGACGACACGTTCGCTCACATTTTGCAGTACAGCGCGTTTGCGCCGACCGAATTGGTAATGACTTATAGTCACGGCCTTGCGCGTTTCTTTCAAGGTGATTTTGTCGGCGCGCTCTATATCCTGACGCCATTACTGGAGAGTTCGCTGCGGCATGTCCTCAAAAGCTATGGTCACGATGTAACGAAATTTGACGATGCCACGCTGACCCAAGAGGATCGAACGATTTCAGGGCTCTTTGATCAGATGCGAGGGGAGATGGATTCAATCTTTGGTCGCGCTCTGACAACAGACATAGAGAACGTTTTCCTGAAAAAGATCGGTCCCAATATCAGAAATGCGGTCGCACACGGGCTGCTGCACGACGGTAGCCCATATGGACCCGACTCGCTTTACGCGTCCTGGCTCATATTCCGAATGTGCCTCCTGCCTCTTTCCGGCATTTGGGATCAGCTGCAGTTGCCCTTCGACGACGCCGAAGGTGCTCAGATAACCGCGTGAGATCGATATGGCTTCGGAATCCGACTCAGAGATACCGCCAGACTCCCCGGAAGCCGTATCTTTTGTACTGAGCCCGGAGCAGCAGCAGATTGTAGGGCTACTTGAACGCCTTCTCGGCTCAGCGTTTGCAAATCGGTACAAAGACTTCTGTCGGTTAATGTCTGGGAGCACGGGACTGCGCGCCTCGAAGCCGATGGCAGGGCATGCGTTGCGTGAACTCGACTCGATGGTGCGCGGTGCTCTTGCCGTTCCGATGGAAGCCAAAGCGGTCGAGAATAAGGAAGACGCCGCGCGCCTAAAGGAAGCGCTCAAAATTCTGAAGCGCGAAGGCTATGGACCTGAGCCGCTGCAGCGCGCCGCGAAAGCCCTTAAGCCGCAACACAATCACGCGGCCGAAATCAAACTCATCGGAACCCGTCTTGGTTTATCGGAAGACAGCGAGACCGTGCAATCATGGATTTCGCTCACTAAAACAGCCGGGCGCGCCCATGAACGGCATTTTCACCGTAGCATGAGCATAGATGATGCTTTTCGGCATGATTTTCAAAGACCTCTCGACTTAGTATTAGGCGGCGTGCTCGCCGCGCTGCAGAAACGTTATGCCGCGTTCATGAAACGGGTTGAAACGATCGCGGCGCTGCCGAATCGAGCCGAGGCCATTGACCTCTTTGAGAGCGAAATTCCGAACGCGCTTCCTCTCCAATGGCATTTCTTCCAAAGGATTCAATCCGCGGATTGGCTTCCACTCCTGTTGCAACGCAATCTCGTGCATGAACCGCTGCTTGATGCCGACGACTCTGACGTTACGGACTACGGGCCATGGCCGGTTGGTCATTATCTATTGAACGTTGGCAAGTCCCACGACCCTGACGCGGTCCCATTTCTTGCTGAAACGATACGCGGCCTGACGGATTCTCATCACCCGGCGGTAAGACGATCCGGTTTGGACACCATCGCTGAGTTACCGCCAGTCGCAGCGAACGACCTTGTCGATGTCGTAGTTGGATGGCTCGATCCCGACACGCCTAACTTTTATTACACAGCGCCGGAAGTGATATTGAAGCGCCTTACGGAGGGTGGCTACGTTGAAAGCAGCCTGAAAGTTGCGGCAGCTTTGTTTAGGGTTTTCGAGCGCGGAGGTACGATCGCCTCCATTCATCCTCAACATATGTATGAGCATCACCTGCCAGGCGCAGTCAGCGTTCTTGCACTGAAGGATGGCCCAGCCGCCGTTCGTCTGTTTTCAGGCATTCTCCTGGAGGCAGCTGCAATTTCGAACAAGGTCCCGAATGAGGACTACTCATACCTCACGCCAAATCCGCTATCCGATGACCAAATGTCGAGCTACGGTATTTGGGAAGCACTTGTCATCGGTGTTCGCAACGCTGCGCTGCTCGGGTGTCAGGCGAAACCGGAAGCGACACCAGAGATCATTCGGTACCTATCCAGCCAGCCACTGAAGATCTTTACACGCATTGCGATTCACGTTCTTTCAAAGAACGTGAATGCAGCGCCGGAACTCGCCGCCGCGTTTCTCACCAACACCGACTTCGTCGGCGAGGGTTGGTGCGAGGACGAGTACGCCGAACTTGCGTTAGCCTATTTTCCACGACTTTCAGCAGAACAACAAAACAGCATTCTCTCGTACATTGACACGCTTGCGGATCGCGGCCGAGAGGCCTATCGCGCACGTTATCTCGCCCATCATGGCACGCAACCGACCGGGGAGGACGAACACCGGTATGATAGCGCCGTTATGCAGGAGACCATGTGGAAATGGCGCGCTGTGCTTCCGCCGGAAAGACAGAGACTTCTAGACGAAAGCGTTAAATTGCTTGGCGAGCCGGACGATTTGATGAGCCGATTATTTCCGCCGGAAATAAGCCCGCTGACGCCCGCCGATTTTCAAGCGAAAACTATACCTGAGATAATCGCGCTACTGCAAAATTTTGCACCTAGCGATGAGCCCGATCGCCACACGATTAGTGCTCTCGGCCAGCAATTGCGCGCGGCTATTGAAGAGCAACCGATGCGCTTCGCCGAAGCTGCGACCGAGTTTGCGGCACTCCGGCCAATTTACGTGCGTCGTTTGCTCGAAGCGCTCGAAACAGTCGTATCAAAAAGAGAGAAATCGCTAACTTGGGACCCCATAATCAACCTGTTACAGGTCGTCTTTGGACGACTGAAAAACCCGATTAACGACTTTCCTAAAGCGGAGGGCGACGACGAGGATTGGTTATGGTGCTGTTCTACTGCGGCAAGACTATTGAAGACTGTTCTCGGGCAAGCTCACACGAATCTGAGCTTTGAACGTGCTGACGCGATCGAAAGCCTTATCACCATTTTGTTCGAGCTATCGCCACACCAACCTACCGCTCAAGACTTTGAATCGGGATTTGAAAGGCATCCAGCGTTTACCGCTGCGCAATCGCTTTGGGGATCGGCTATCGAGTTGTGCCTCATCTTTATCTGGTGGCAAAGCAGACAGGAAAGTTCGCCGATTCAAAAAGAGCCCCGTCAGGCATTTCAACTGCTCCCCCGGATCGCGGCGCTTTTGGAGCAAAGCCTGGGCGATCGCTCCACGTGGGGGCGTATTCCCCGTGTTCTATTGGGCCAGCGGCTCACCTGGCTCGCGTATTTCGGCAAAGATTGGCTCGCGCGCCATCTCTCGGCGCTTTTGCCCGACGACGAGCAGCTTCGTCGTGCTACCTGGATTGGACATCTGGCCAGCGATACCGGACCTGTCCAATCTGAGCCGGTCACGCAGCATCTCTTGCCGAGTTACCTTGATGAAATCGATCGGATCCAAGCCAGCCAAGACAATGATAGCGCCGAGAACCGCGCGAAAAGGCTCGGCGATTACATTCTGTTTCTCTGGATAGCGGAGATGATGCCGGACCAGGTCCTGACTCATTTCTTGGAGCGTGCGCCGGGCTCGATCAGACGTCATTGTATTGGATATTTGGGCCGGATGCTTCAGCTTCCCGCGGAGAAATTACCTGATGCCGATAGAGCCCGCGCGCGCCGCCATTGGGAAACACGACTAGCTGCAGCGCTCTCGGCGCCGAATAAAGAAGATTATCGGGAAGAACTGGCCGCGATTGGGCAATGGTTCATTCATGATGCCGTCAATATCAACCCTCTTTGGTTATTCGAGCAGTTGCTCGCTTTATTCAGGGCCGGGTTTGCCCCAAACAACGGGTACAGTCTGATCGATTGGCTGGGACAAGTCGCTACTTCTTATCCAGCGCAAGCGGTTGCCGTCCTGGCGGAGATGCTCAACAGTGCGCATCTCAATCATTGGTCATACAAGACGCATACGGGGCCAATCCGAACGGTCCTCCAGCAGGGAGTTTTGGCCGATCCGGAAACGGCGCAGTTGGCCCGAGATATTATCAATGTATTGGCCACGATGGCTCAACCCGGTTATCTCGATCTGCTTCAAGCAGCGAACGAAGTCGAACCGATCGCAAAGCCAGCGGCATGATCGGTCTAACCTCTCAGTAGCGTCACACCGCGTCGGATTTCACGCGTTCGCCGCTGCGACAAGTTTACCTCGAAGCGGTTCAATAAGACGCTCGTATTCGTTTCGCGCGAACAGCGGAAGCCGCGCACCCAATTGTGCGCAGAATGCGTCGAATTGAGGCAATTGTTGTTGGCGAGTAGCGGGTACAAACGCAGGGTGCTTCCAAAGTTGGAGCATGAAATCGACGACTTCGCTGACGAACTTCGCGTAATCGGCGGGCATCAGGGGGCGGCCATCGGGAGGCCCAAAGGCGCGCTGAACCATCGCCTCGACGTTTGTCTGCCAAGCCCTCTGCTGTGATAGCTGGATGATTTCGCCAAGCCGTCGCTGACAAAAGGCGAACAGGCTTTCATCGCCGAGTTCGTGCGTTGCGGCCCATGGCGTGGCTTTCAGAGCCGCTTCGTCTATTTGGACGGCAATTTCGGCACCTGTGAGTACGTCAACAGCGTAGCTGTGACGAACGTCCGTTTCGCCAGCAAACGGTAAGACTATGCCCACGCAGACGAGATTAAATAACTCTATGTAGGCCAACATCTTCCTGGTCGCGGCATCACCGAATAGCACGAGAATATGCGTGACTTGGCCCGGTGCCATTATCGGGCGGTTGACCGGCATAAAGTAGAAAGTATCCGGCGAGGGTGTTGGATTATCAGGATCATACGATTCAACATAAGATTTAAATTGCGGATGAGGCGGGTGCCCATTGAAGGCCGCGAAAACCGATGCGGCAACGAAGCAAGCCGAGAAGACCACGTGCGGACCGAATTGAAGCTGATGGTGAAGCATGCCATCGGCCTACTGATGTTCGACAACCGCGTGCTTCAACGCTTCATCGATATCGAATTCGGGATGCTTGCGTTTGTAGCGCCCCAATAGCGTTCGCACGTTCTTAAGCGTCCGTGCCTTGATGGTAATACTGCTTAGGCCGCCTTCCTCGCCTTCCAGGTATTCTGGCCGCGTGAGTTCGAGCGGTTCGCCGAATCGGACGATGTATTCCTTGCCGCTTTCGTCTCTCATTCGGGTCGGTTGATTGTCGCCCCGATCCCGCGAGCCGTTGAGGAGGTTCATTAGAGATTGAAAGGCATCGACCAGCGGAAAGTCGAATTTTTCGTCAAGGATCCCGTTTCCGTTAATGCTCACGATTCCCTTTGGCTTAAGCCGTCCACCTAGGGCGCTAGGTATTACGTGGGCCTTGGAATCGTTGTCCTTGTTGATCAATTCCCCCGTCACGATACAAAACACTTGCATTGGCTCTCCCTGAACATTCACCGGCTCTCGGCAGACCAGCCTGCGGATGCAGGGAAGTCGACAAGCCCGCACATCATAAAGCGCGGATTCCACTTTCGAGCCGAACCAAACCTGCTCTTGCCGGCGGAAAATAATAGCTTCAAGTCGATTCCGCCGTACCACCGCCGTTTCGGTCACCACCGACCTGATCTACGCTGCTGACCAAAGGAGCACGTGAAGAGAGCTATCTTGCATTAGCCCCGTTAAATTTGCTACCTACGAGCACGTTATACTTTTACAACTACGCGGCTAACCCGGTCATCGACGCCGACCAGTTGAAAGCCGTTAAACAAAATGGCAACCCGCACTTCGATGCGGTTCGCTATTGAATAATACCCTGCAAGCAACAGGCTTGGATTCGTGGACAGCAAGTACGATCGAGGCCAGGAGCTTGCCGACAAACGGGACGCCGACATCGGAAGCCATAAAACGCCTGTCATTCAGAGGAACAAGGACCATCTCGTTATTCTGATACACGGAATAAATACTCGCGCTTTGTGGATGGACGAGGTCGCTCCCTGTTTAAGGAGTGCGGGCTTTTCTGTCGCTGAATTGAGCTATGGTGAATTCAGCATCGGTCGATTCCTGTCGTTCCCGTTTTTTCGACGAAAGGCATTGGCACGACTTCGAGCTGGGATCGACGATGCTTACAGCGTCTACCGTTATCAGAACCAGGAACGCTATCCTCGACTCACCTCGATCATTTCACACAGCTTCGGCACATGGCTTGTACTTACGCTCTTGATGAGGAATCCAGGCATTCAGCTGTCACGCTTAATCGTCTGCGGAAGCGTGATCAAAGAAGATTACGATCTCGGACGCGTACTAAAGCAATTCAGCGTCCCGATGTTGAATGAAATTGGCACTAAAGACTACTGGCCGGCTCTAGCGGAGAGTGTTGGCTGGGGCTACGGCTCTATCGGTGCGACGGGGATGCATCACGCGGCAGTTACTAACCGATGGCATAAAAATTACCGACATAGTGATTTTCTAACGGCTGACTTTTGCCGAAAATTTTGGATACCATTCCTTATTGACGTCGACAACATCGTTCCAGGCGACAAAGCTCAAAAGCTTCCATTTTGGATTACTCTGATAACAACGCTTCCGTTGCGTTGGCTGATTCTTTCAGTATTTGGATTGACCGGAGTGTGGCTACCCAACACAGGCCTTTACGCAATAGGAGGTATCGATGTTTTTAAAACGACGTCATGCTATTGGGCTGCGAAATATTTTATCAATTATTGGATTTCTCATTGTTAGTTTGTATTTCATTCTGTGCGGTCACGCTCCAGCAATCGCTCAGACTGATCCTGACTGCCAGATGGCAACGAATGTAAATGCCGATGGAATGCAGGCCAACTTTGTTCGTCTAAACTCTTGCATCAAGAAGCTCCAGGACAAGCTACAAGCGGCTCCAAGCGACTCGGTTACGCCTGGAACTGTTTTGGCTTTTGATCTCGCAGACTGCCCTTCGGGATGGGAACTCTATCTTCCGGCTGTTGGCCGCTTTGTCTTGGGTGCTATACCGCCGCCAACCCACGCTCGAGTATTGCCGTTACCGGTGATGCAGATTAGAGCCTCCATCGGATCAATCGGAGGCACTCAATTTACTCCTGCCTACATTCCACCTTTACCTATCTCAGCAGAGGATGCCAAAAATAAAAGACTCCTCGCTCTGGTGTATCTGCCTGGTGTATTCGGTGATAATCAAGGCTCTTTCTTAGGAGCATCTCAGGGAGCCGATGCAGACGGCATCGGCGGACAGAGAGTACCAACTTACGCAATCGCTCCGCCATATGTCTCCTTATTGTATTGCAAGAAGTCTCCACCGCCCCTTCCAACTCAAGCCAAATAAATCGTCGACCAGGTATCGTGGCCCGGCTTTTGATAGCTGGTTTGACACGAAGCCAGTTGGCAGATGCCCCATTTTCGGAAGGACGCCGTAACCGCAGGGCGGGCTCGGGTGGAACTAGGTCTTGCGGTTTGGCATAGCCAAACAATTGGATGGCTGCAGGGTTTTTTTAATCGGTCGGCACCGAACAATGTTGGCGCTTTCGCTCAAAGCGCACTAACGATGATCGAGCTAGTGCTTCGTGCGGCTCGTGCGGTGCGTTTTCACGACCGGAGCAGACTGACCTTGGAGACAACTAGCCCAGTCGGTGTCGTCCGAACCAAGCGATGTATTGAGAATATAAGCCAAGCGGATTCCCGCGCGCTCGATTTGCAAACTTGCATCAGCCTCTGCTGTCTTCACGTAGTTAGCATCAAGATGATCGGGCGCGGTTTTTGAGGGCGGCGGATTTCCGTAGGCATCCTTCCGAGCGATGTTAAACGCCTCCATTTGCCAATCCTCCGGCGTGCCCGTAGCCCAGCTTGCCGCGTCGGCCGCGGTGAGTTGCGCGAGCAGCATTTGCGCAAGCGTAGCCGGTGGCTTCGCAATGCCATCGACGAACTGCGTGTCCCAATAACCATGCAGTTCGTCTTTTTTCGTATGCGCGAAACCGTCTACAACGACCTTGATGTCGTTGCCGCCGCGATCATTATTATCCGAAGAGTGCAGCGGCTGGTGAAGATCGCCGACGAAATGCAGAAGGAATTTCAGAGCGATCAGTCTCTCTTCCGCATCGATATTCGGCGCCGCTAATTCCTTCTGAAACTGTTCAATCTTATCGACCGCGCAAGCTTTTGGTGGGCCCTTGGAGGCGAGCGTCCCGGACGGCAGGGGATTTCGCCCGAAACAGGCGGTGGTTAGGTTCGGACCGTTAAGCTCCATGTCCGTGAAATGCCAGTTTTGCGTCGCGTCGTAATTGGCTTGGCTCGCTTCGCGGTATTTGTCGGCCCAAGTCGCCTCGCTCGCGATGTCGTGCTTCGTGAGATTGTCGGTGTCTGCCGCCAGCATGCTTGTGACCTTCGCTTTGACCGCGGGCGCGAGGCATTGCTGCGCGATCAGCGCGACGGTCTCGTGGCCGTCATCGCCCCACGCGAGCGCGTTTTGCGGAGCAGCAAAGATGAGTAAGACGCCAGCGACTACGACGCTAAGTTTCATAACAGCCTCCCAGGGATGTCATCACGACTTCAGACCATCCTGCGGTCACCGCCAACGGCGCTTAACTACGCGTGCGGCATGATCGCTTTTCGTAGTTCATCAAGTTTCTGGAATTTTGGATCGGCGGCCAGCGTCACGCGGTGTTGCTCCGCAATCTCTCCGGGAATTCCTGAAATTGCTTGGATCTGTTGACGGGCCGCATCGTTCGGTAACATCTCGGCGTAGCAAAAAATGTCTCTAACACCTTTTTTCCTTAGGCTGTCCAATTGGTCAGGGGCAAATAGAAGGGACAGTTGCGCCTGGCCGATCCAATCAACTATTAAATCCAAATTATAAGGCGTCCTGAGCCATATCAAAATTGCATTTTCACAGGCCAGCTTCTGACAATTGTCGATATCGAGCTCGATCAATCTCGCAATTTTCTCGTCAAGCAACCCCTGGATCATCGATAGCGTCATATCCTGAGGCATGTTGTTAGCTTCAGGCATCTTCTGCCCCGGCATTCGTTGTTTAAAAAAGTCAGCCGCTCGTACAAAAAGTTCATTAATCCAAAGCGTCGGCTTCCATCCAATCAGAAAGCCCAAGACTGCAAGCCCAACCGGAACTGGCGGATTACCGTCGTTATTTATCACGTTGTGTAACGGCAACGCTTCTACCATATGCCGGGCGATCCCAGCGACGAGGCAGGCCGTGAGAATGCGGCAAGATAAGAAGTAAAAAGTGATCGGACTTGTGTCGTAGTTGTTTATTCGCATCACGAGATTGTCAATCGTCCAAATATACGCGCCAAGGAAAGCCATCGCGCCAATGAAAACCGTCTGAGATTGATATCGCACCAGACTCGCGGCGTCCGGCGCTCCGCTCGTCGCGAAAGCGCCGCCCAAGACGTAACTCGGCGTCGAATCGTGAATAAATATATCCGCTCCAAAGTATGTCATGACCGAGCAAAAGAAGACGACAATGACCAGGAACCAGGTCGGAATGGCGTGCTCGGGACTGAACAAAAGGTCAGGCATTTGACGCCGTTCAAGATAAGCTGCTGCCGTCTGGTATAAGACCGTAGTCTGAACTTCGGGGGCGATCTTTTGAAGAAGTAAGGCGCTACTGTGCAACGCTTTTTGCTGGAGCAGCGTGGTGCCGATAATGAAGCCGCAGAGAAGAATAACTGATCCCGCGCCCTGGATGAGGACGACATGATGCGCAAAGCTGGCAAATATTCCGCTGATCACAGAAGCTAAAACTGCGCCGTCGCACAGCCCCCTAGAACTTGGCCGCCAGACCTAGTTTCACTTGATTGCCCTTGTTTCCGTTCTGCTCAAGATTGCCGTAGCCGTAGCTCGCCGTGATGCCGAAGTGAGAAAAATCAGGTAGCGTGTAAGTGAAGGATACGGAGGTCCACGAATATTCTTTGTTGGTGTAAGCATCCCAGGATTCGTGATTGGTGATGAGAGCCGAGGTATGCCCAAGAAAACTCTTGAGCCAAGGCGGCATGGCCGAAGGAAGTGCGCTTTCATCGAGCGTTAGCTTAAGCGATATCTGCGGCCCGATCCGAAAAGCCTCATTCCGAGTGGAGAAGATCGTGAATTTATTTGGACCGCTCAGCAAGCGATCGTATTGGATCATCAGCTCCGGTGTAGGCGTATAAGAGAGCGCAGTAGCACCCAATTGGTTAGGCAGACCGATGTTCCATGGACGTCCTAGAGCGTAGGATGGAATCCATTCGGCCACGATCGATTCCGAGGTGGTGCCGGTGTTTGCCTCCACCTCTCCGCCCCTGAAACGGAAATCATCTATCCCCTGGACGCCGCGCGTGAACGCGTCGGCAAACGCTATTTCGCCATAGCCGCCGGTCGTGACCGTGTAGCCGTTATGAGTTTGGGTCTTTGTAGGCTCGAATTGATAAGTGTTATTGCCTTGAACAAAGGGACCAATGGCATAGCCAATCAGATCCTCGGAACCATAATAACGATAGTCGAAAGCCGCGAGACCATCGAGCGCCGCCGAATACTGTCCGGTTAGGAGATTGTTGGCGCCGGAAATTGTTGCTCCTTGCGCGGAGAGGAAGCCCTTATCTTGCGTACAGGGTCCTAGCGGCCCAAGGTCCGTAAAGTCGCTGCGCAATGAAAAATCAAAACCTGATGTTCTTGGTGAACATGGTTCAGGGGCTGTCGGCTTAGGCGGCTGATTGGCCGGCGCGGCAAGGGCCAATCCGGGCACGACGAGGCCAAGCAGGAGAACGAACTGAGCGATTGGGGATATTCGCGTCATGATCGGTCACGGATGCGCGGCTCGAACGCGTTCAAAAATGTATTGGACGAGATAGCTCAGAAGTTGCGGCGGATCGGGCGGCGTCGACTGCATGGCCGCATACAGTTGCGGACCGCCCAATCGAAACTTGGCGGGATCGATGGGCCAATCTCCGTCGGCAAGCTCTTGGCGAAGCGCGAGGACCAAAGATGTCATGACGCGCGCGTCGTTGATCACCTTCGGGATTGGACTTCCGAGGTTGAGGCTTGAAGGATCTACGAACTTTTCCAGATAAGTCAGAACGAAGTCCTGAATTCTGTGGTGCAAATCCGGGAAATATTTAGTTGATCGAGGCAAAGCCCATCCCTCTGCCGGCCGACGAAAGTCACCGACAACATCCCTTTCCGTGAACGATCGAAATTTTCGCTACGCCACATACGTGACGTCAGCGCTTCCACTCGCGCGTGGCTTTAGGTTGCCCCCGCATCCCATATCTCCGGCAGTTTTAATTAGATGCATGAAATTGGGCCGATTGCAACCTCTTGGTGTGTCATTTTGTAGTCTATCGAAACGTTTTTGTCGGAAGCGCAAAACACACGATTAAATCCACGATGTCGATTACGGCGAATGGGGAGAGTCACCATGGCTACATCGCAGACGGGACGCGGGACCGGGTGCCTCCAGGGAGACGCACATTTAATGTCGCGGGAGGGATCGTTATTCGAAGGGCCCGAGACGCAACGTGCGCGGGGCGAAGCCTAGAGCCCGCCCGGCCGCGACGTGCTGCGACTTGCAGTCAACCACGCTATAAACGGGGATATGAGCAGGGGAAGCTAGCCATGGCGCAGTCGGATTTTAGGGTCGCGATTATCGACACGGCCGATGACACGCGTGATTTTCAACAGAAGCTCAAAAATCAGGGCGTCGAAGTCGTCATCAGGTATCTGGCGCTCGGCAAGAGTTCCAAGCTAGCGAACAAGCGGATCATCGACAATATCGCGGACGCAACGCACCCTTCATCGGAAGCAGAGGCGCTTCTCGATAACGGCTTCGGCATCGTTCTCGTTTATGAGTGGGGCAACAATAGTCCCGGTAAATTCATCTTCGGCGTTGATCAGCAGGGAAACGCCATCAATACGGGACCGAAGTCGACGGAGTATACGGCGATCGCCACCACTCAAGCGAACAACGACGTGGACGCCGCGGTCGCGCAAGCCACGGCGATCGGTCTTCCTGACGCGCCAATCTATTTCACCATCGATTTCGATCTCACGAACTATCCCGGCGATGCCCAAGACAATCAAGGCAACACCCTCACCTATTCCGACGGGACCAACGTGACGAACGCCACGGCTGCCGCGGCGGCCCGCGTGTACGTTCAGCAGCTTAACGCGAGGCTTGGCAAAGCAAGGCTTGGACTCTACGCGGGCGGTTGGGCGATCCAGCAATTCTCGTCCTTGGTGACCTATGTGTGGGTTACGCAATCTCGGGGCTTCGCCAATAGCGCCGCGGTGCTGCGGAAGAGCCCCTGGCATCTCTTTCAGCAAATGGATTGGGCTTGGTTCTTAGACGGCGATTGCGAGACGTCGCTCGATATCGACACCGATATTCAGAATCCGAGCGTGAGCGATATTGGCGCCTTCGGGAAAGCAGGGCCTTACATAATCGACGCGGCACGGACACAGGCGATTTTCGGAAAACGCTATGTCGCGGTCCAAGATACGCCCGTCTACGCGCAAAAAGGTGGACCATCGCTGGCGATCGTAAAGAGCTGTCACAATGGAGTACCCGTGACGGTAAGCAGCGTCCTACGCAATCTGAGTCTTCGCGTGATCGACGACACCGATCCGCAGTGGCTTTCCGTGGATCTCAACGAAGACGGCCTCAGCGATGGTTATGCGTCAAAGACCGGATTCGTCATCAGCATCAAACTAATGCACGACTATTCGTGACGCTGCGTGCCGTATGAGTCCGTCCCAATGGCGGGCCTCGAAGCCCGTTCGAAGGACGCGGCGAAAAAGCGGGACTGTCACAAGCTGCCCGGAGGGGCACCGGAGGCGCGGAGCAGCACAAACGAAGTGCGAAAGCGAGCGGCTTTGACGGAACCGCACGCCGCGGCAGAACCAGGCACAAAGAGAGGACGCCTTGGGAGGCGAGTTATTTGGTCAACAGGACGGTTATACGGAAAACTCAAATCGTCCGATGCACCGCGCAAGGTGCTTGATGAAAAGAAGTTCGTGTGGCAGAAGCGCCGGCTTCACGAGGGGCTTTCGATGCGGCTTCAACCGATTTAAAACGACGAAGAGCATCACGCCGCGCTCGTGGAGATCGAGGCGCTGTGGCATGCGGCACAAGGGACACCGGAAGACCGAAGGCTCATGGCGCTCGTCGACGCCGTCGTAGCTTATGAAGCAAAGCGATGGCCGGCCGATATCGGCTATGAACTTCAAGACAGCGAGCAAGCGGAAAGACCGACACTCCTCGCAAGCGGACGAAACGCCGTGCTCCGACGCGGAACCAAGGCGCGACCGCGAAGACCGCAAAGCTGGATGAGCGTTTATCTGCAATTGCGCTCGATGCCGAGCGCTCGCGTAAACTTAACCGCGCTCAAAAAGCTGAGATCGATGAATTCTGGGGCAACACATAATACTAACGCGTCTGCGCACTTTGCAGACGCTTGCCCCGATGCTGGTGTTGTTTGGGATCGAAACCGATCCGGCGATACGCTTCCGTCAATCCGCCAAACCGCCTCGCGTAGACGACATAAGAAGGCACTTCCGTGCTTTCACTCATGATCTTCTCGGTAATGACGCCGTGCTTTCGCCAGAGCTGCCGTAAACCCCCTAGCAATTCCTTGTCAGAAAGGCCGCGCGGGCGGCCATAGCGCGTTTCGCAACGGTCGGGCTTATATCCGATCAGTTCGTACGCTTTCATCAAACGCCCAAACCTGTTCAGATAGGTTTGCGCGCATGGAATGTTCTTATCCGCATCGATGATCTCACCCGAAAGCTTGCCGCGCCGGCGCAAAAGGTCGCGCAAACCATCAAGCAATTTTTCATTCGAGGCACCTCGGCCTTCCGCCGTTCGCAGGGCACGTGTCCGTGCTGGGTCGGGCATGAAGCCGATAAGCCCGTATGGCCGCGAGAGATTTCCGAAGCGCCGACGATAAGCGTTCGAGCACGGAAGACGCTTGCAGGAATCGATGATCTCGCTCGTGAGATAACCCCGTTCCGTCCGCAAGAACTTCAAACCGCCCAGCATCTCCTCGTTCGTAAGTCCGCGCGGCCGTCCGCCGGAAGTCAAGCCCCTTTTAGTCCAGGTCTGCTTGTAGCCGATGGCCTTATACGCGGCCAACAGACTACCGAACCGCTTGCAATAGGTCATGGTCGAGGGAACGATTTTGGCGGCGTCGATGAGACGCGATGAAAGGAAGCCTTTTTCTCCCAAGAGGTCACGCAAACCTTTAAGCATCTCGTCATTCGAGATGTCGCGCGGCCGGCCTCGGTGCGAAAGCAGCATGCTTCCGTCCACGGCCTGCGCCGCAACGAAAAGCGCACGGTCGACAATCGGCTCGAAAACGCCTTCTGCCCTGACCCATTTGTCGGGACTATTGCTCACGCGCTTTTGGCGCAACCTCACGGATTCCCGCCCCCACACACTGTTGCCGATGTACTTCTCACTGCGAAGAAGCCAGCGAACTTGTGCTCCAGTCCAGTTGTTGCCGCTGCTGTTGACGACGCCGCGCTGGTTGAGAAGCGTCGCGATCTTGCGTGGCCCAAGTCGCTCGTGGACGAACGCCGAATACATCCAACGCACGGTCTCAATCTCGTCCGGGGGACCCGGCACGAGTATCACGCGATCCGTCGTTATGTTTTTTTGTTCGCCGGGGTTGAGAACGAATTTAGGTTTGCGGAACTGATCTACGAGCATACGGCGTAGGCCATAACCCGGCGCGCCGGCGACGCGGAATCCCAACTGGATCAGGCGGCTTTGACCGGCGGTGACCTTGACCGACAATTCGCGGCTAAACTCGCCGGCCATCGCGCGCTTCATGGATTTAAACATCGCGGAGATAGGGGTTCCGTCGTTCTCAAAGGGCTCCGCGCAATACTCGACACTCACGCCGGCCTGTTTGCAGATAAACTCGTAATACGCGGCTTCGTCGGGGTCTTGATATCGGCCCCAACGGCTTACGTCATAAACAAGGATTGTCCTGAAATCGGCCCTGCCAGTTTGGACATCCTCGATCAATCGCTTAAGCGCATCGCGTTTGTCGAAGGTGAGCCCGCTAATGCCTGCGTCACAATAGGTGCGCACGATGATCCGCCCGCGCCGGCCGGCATAGGCATGATTGGCGATCGACTGATTTTCAGTCGAGTATTTCTGGTGATCGTCGGATTGACGAAGATATTGTGCGGCAGGCAGCGAACCAATCTCTTGCCGCTGCAGCTCTCCTCTATGAAGCCTGCTGTGCATGATGACAACCGGCGAGTTTCACCGTACTTTGAGCAGCCTAATGGCGAAGGATCGGCAGAACATTGCCGCTAAGCAGACAGTTTTTGACAATTTCTAACGGTCATCGCTATCGAAAACCAAAGGCCCCTCATTCGTCACAACCTGAGCTGTCCATTACGTTTTAAAGGATCAACAAGAACAATATTCGCCGAAAGCGATCGGAAAGAGTAAATACGTGCGGAAACGAAGGGCATCGAAGAAATGAACGAACGCGAATATCTTGGCGGAATGCCACAACCCACAGAACGCGAGCGATATTGGGCGAACAATATGGCGAAGTTGATCGTTGACATGATCCGTAAGCGCCAGGGCGGGATCAAAGATGATGCCGACGAGTTGGAAGGGCAGATTGCGCTAGAACTGCGTTGCTCTATAGGTAATTTTTCTGCCGGTAGTTGATCGGCGACAGTACCCTATTCGCGCGCCGTTATGCTTTCGGCCTCGGAGCGCGCGAACTCAAGCGGCTTTCATAAAGGCGTCCGCTCCCCGGGACATGTTTGTACCCGATGAGTTGGTACGTGCGGGCCATACTACCAAAGCGCCGTCGGTAGGTTGGACTGGCCGGAAGATTCTTATTCGCGTTAATAATCGATTGCGTCAGGCATCCGGTCTCCCGAAGCAATTGGCTTAGCAGGCTCAGAAGCTGCTCATCGGAAAGATTGAGGGTGAACCCGACTGGCCTTCGGTGATGAGCGTGGCCTAGGCGCCTTCCAGGATCACCGGAAGCCTCAGCGAGCAAAGTGTAAACTCTTCTTATACTGCCGAAGCGTTTGTAATAAGCGTGCGCGGAAGGAATGCCCTCGGTTTGGTCGATGATCTTGGCGGAGAGATATCCATGTTTCAGTAAGGGGTCGCACAGCGCCTCCAGGAATTGCTTGTTGGACAGTCTTGCGCTGACCGCGTGGCTGCTTCGAAACCGATGTCGCCTCCGACGCATGCGCCGATATTTGAGGTAGCCGACGCGTTCGTAAGCCGGGATCAGTCCTCCAAACCAGCGTGCGTAGGAAGTGGGAGATGGTGTGCCTCGCGTCTTGAGCACGAGATTCGCGCTAATTCGACCGTGCTTCCGCAGAATACGCCGCAAGGGCTCAAGCTTTTCCTCCTCTGTCCAACGGCGTAGCCGGTCGCGCATGAGGTCTTGAGCAGCAGAAAATTCGGCTTTTGAAACAAGCGGCGCTAGGGCGCCTTCGACGCGTATCCACTCATCGGCGGAATTCCAGGAGGCACGCGCCTGTAGCCGCAAGGTCTGGCGGTTCCAAACATAATCGCCAACGTATCTTTCGTTGCTGAGAAGGCGATTCACGAATTGACGTGTCCATCTGCGCCCGCCCGCAAGCGGAGTGTTCTCCTTATTTAGAATTTTCGCGATCTCTCGTGCCTGCTTTCCGTCGTGAACGAACAATTTGAAGGCATAGCGAACGGTCTTGATCTCCTCTGGATCGCCCGGTACCAAGACGACGCGATCCGTTGTGATGTTTTTCTGCTCGCCCGGTTTGAGAATAAGCTTCGGCCTATCGGATTGATCGACGATAAGGCGTCGCAGGCCATATCCCGGTGGTCCCCCTTGATAGTATCCGAGCCTCACGAGCCGTGCGTGACCTGCGAATACCTTGACCGATAATTCGCGGCTGTACTCGCCGGCCATCGCACGTTTCATGGATTTGAATATCACCGATAGCGGCGTTCCGTCATTCTCAAAAGGCTCGGCGCAGTATTCGACAGTGATGCCGGCCTGTTTGCAGACGAATTCGTAATACGCGGCTTCATCGGGGTCCTGATAGCGCCCCCAACGGCTCACGTCATAAACGAGGATTACCCTGAAACTGGCATTGCCGGTTCGGACATCTTCGATCAACCGCCTGAGTGCGTCTCGTTTATTAAAAGTGAGGCCACTAATACCGTCATCGCAATAGGTGCGCACAATGACGCGACGGCGCTGGGCGGCGTAATCGTGATTGGTGGCTGACTGATTTTCGGTCGAGTATTTCTGGTGGTCGTCGGATTGGCGAAGATACTGCGCGGCAGGCACCAAGCTCGCCCTTTGCTCTTGCGGCTCGCCTGTATAGAGGTCGCTGCACATGGTGACGTCTGCGGATACCAGCTGCAGCGGCCAATCTATCGTCGAAGCATCGTCAGAATCTTGCTTGGAAATAGACAGTTTTTGAAAATTCGAGCACAATGAAAAAATCCAAGCAAAGCTGCACCGAATTCCAGTGTAGCGCTGGTTCTGCGCCGAACGAGCGGCTCTCAAGTGTTACTGAGCCAGAACCTTTTCGAGAGATTGGACCAAGTCGGCGCGCTGTTCCGGCGATAATTTGTCCAAATTCTGCTGGCGGAATTTGACGGCGGGAAGTTTGACCGCATCCGGTAGGCTGATCAGCGACCAATCGGGTTTGCCGCTCTCGAATCCGATTAAGAACTTCTTGTGCTTGTCCGGCATGCCTCCGACGATCTCGGTGATCAAAATTTCGCGTTCCTCGATGAGTTCCTTGAGGCTCACTGGCTCGTCGGTCATACCGACAAAGCCGCGATTATAATCGAGAGTCATGTCCTTGCGACGCGCGGTGAGGACCTCATGAACCGGACGATTGTGGCTTTCCAGATAAACGATAAAGGCGCCGCGTAGTCCGTCATCGATACCCTCATTGGCGAACAATTCGCGCGTATCAAAGAAGTCGCGCGGATGCTGGCGGTCGAGACCGGCGACAATCTTGCCGGCATAGAGATCGGTGAACGGGAGAAGGGGCATTTCCGCAAAACCGAACGTTCTTTCCACCGCTTCAGTCACGCTTTTTGTTTCTGGCTCATGGATTGATCCGCGCAGAACCGGCGTGACGTCGATCTTGGTCGTCACGCCATCAGTTCGGACCAGCAAGTGTGTGCGAGATCCTTGTTGGCCTTCGGCGATTGTGGAACCGGCTACGCGCTTCTTGACCTGCGCGCCAATCCGTCCCATCGCGGCGTCGATCGCGGCAAGCGATTTCTCGTAGGATTCTATCGGCAAATAGGTCAGGTCGATGTCGACCGAGAGCCGCGGCATATCGCGGATGAAGAGATTGATGGCCGTCCCGCCCTTAAGCGCAAAGCATTTTTCCTCGGCGACGATCGGCAGAACGCGGATGAGCAGGGCCACTTGCCGGCGATAAATGTCATTGAACGGCATCGAGATTTTCCGGCACGGTGATCTGATAGGTCTTGTCGAGCCGACCTCCTTTCACGAGCATGCGCTTGCCCTTGCCAAGATCAAAGAATTTTCGATCAAGTTGCTTCAGCCATGCATGCCGATGGCGGTCCGCGAAATAAAAGAAGAGCCGCTTCACCTTTACGCTGCGGCATTCCCGAAGAAGTCTCCGCAGGCGGCGTGGGCTGAGATTGGCGAGGCTTTGCATCAGCATATCGGCCTGATGAAAACTCTCATGCTTCGGCAATTCGTCGAGAAGTTCGAGAACCGCCCGCTCGGGGGTGGACATTGCGAGAGGCCAGTCCCATTGGCCCCAGCTCTGAACGAGCCAATCGTCTATTTGGTTGTCACCGAGAGAAGTCTTTCGTTTGGATTCGTCCAGTTGGGTGAGCGGCCCCTGAAGGAGACCGTGACCGAACAGCCTTTTGTCGTTGTGGTAGATGAACCGGACGCCGAATTTCAGCTTGTGAAGCCATGGCGGCGGCGCCTTGGGTCCGTAGAGGTGAACCTCTTTGACGTGCCGGGTCAGGTAGTGCGCATAACCCTGTGCTTCGAGCGCGGTACGTCCGCCGACGAGGAGCGGGTATGCGAGAACAGCCTGCAGCGATATGACGACTTGCTGCCAGGACAGCGCGCCTCGGGGCCGGGAATAGACGCCGCGCGTTGGCTGTTTGAGCCAACCTGCTGCGACATATTGAGTCCGCAAGGAAGTTGAATAACCATGTCGTGTCAGCCAGCGCGCATCGACAAGCAAACCTTCTGGAAGATGGTGCTGAAGCCAGTTTATCTTTTTGTTCCTTTGCTTAGCCATACTAAGTAAAATAGCACATTTTCAAACTGAAATCCAGTTTGAAAAGAAGCCGATTTACTTAGTCAGACTGAGCAAATAAAATACTTTGTAAACCAACAGAGAAGTCGGAAAGCCAAGCAGATTAAGCGGACGGGAAAGTCCAATGCTCACGCAAACACGTTTGATAGACGAATTATCCCAAAGATGATAGAACGAAGCACGAACGGCAACCTGTTGATGCCGACCCGGGCCGATGGCGCGCGGTTGACTGTGATTGGCTAGTAACGATGTTCAAAACAAACCTCGTTCGTACAAGCCGCGACGGCGATCAATTTCATTATTTATGGGCCGCTCGACGCTGCTTAAAGCTCCTTTCCGCTGACAGCGATTTGATCGCGATAAGCATCGAAGGTCCGTCGCCAGGAGAACATACGAATCAGCCTCCAGTGAGCGAGGGCGAAGAACTAATCGATATCGCGGAATACTTCGGGAGCGAAAATATCAAAGACGCACGATTGGTTCGCTACTTGCAGCTGAAACATTCAACGCTGCATGCGGCGGAACCTTGGACAGCAAGCGGCATCGAGAAAACCATCGAAGGCTTCGCCGAGCGGTATGGGGTGCTTGTCAGCACATATTCCGCAGAGGCTCTCTCCCAGAAGCTCCAGTTCTGGTTTGTCACCAACAGGCCGATTAGCGCCGAGTTCGTTGAAGCGGTCCGCGATGGCGCCGCGGAAGCCACGCCACGTCACCCAAAGGAGCTTGAGAAGCTTGAGCGGTTTGTCGGGTTGAGCGGAAGTCCGCTCGCGGCTTTTTTGAAGCTACTCCATTTCGAGGATCGGCAAGACGCCTATTGGGACCAACGCAATATCCTTTTTCAGGAAGTGAGCGGCTATCTCCCAGATGCCGACGTTGATGCCCCGACCCAGTTGAAAGAACTAGTTGTTCGAAGGGCGCTGTCCGAAGGAGAGCAGAACCCCGTCATTACGAAGATGGATGTTCTGAGGGCCCTGAACACGGACGAGAGTCGCCTCTTCCCGGCGCGCTGCCTCATTAAGTCACCCGAAATGGTCGTGCCGCGAGCGCAGGAGCCGGACCTCCTTCGTAAGATCATTGAAGCGACAGAGCCGGTAATCGTTCATGCGTCAGCCGGAGTAGGCAAAACCGTCTTTGCTTCGCGCATCGCACAAGGTCTTCCAGAAGGCTCGGCGTGTATTTTGTATGACTGTTTCGGGAATGGCCAGTACCGGAGCGCATCTCGGTACCGGCACCGGCACAAGGACGCTCTCGTGCAAATTGCTAACGAGCTTGCGTCGAAGGCCCTTTGCCACCTGCTAATTCCGACAGTCCATGCAGACGCGACGTCCTATCTTCGCGCATTCGCCTACAGAATAGGCCAGGCGATTACTCTTTTGCGCCTGGCTAATCCCGGGGCACTCCTGTGCATCGTCGTCGATGCGGCTGACAACGCGCAAATGGCGGCAGAGGAGATCGGCGAGAAGCGCTCCTTCGCCCGCGATCTAATTCGAGAAAAGATGCCGGAGGGCGTTAGGCTTGTCTTACTCTGCCGCACGCATCGCCAAGACTACCTCGACCCGCCGGTCGAGACGATCCGGTTGGAACTGAGTCCGTTCAGCCGCGCCGAGACAGCTACATATCTCCGGAGCAAATGTCCGGAGGCAACTGACCATGACGTCGACGAGTTCCATCGCTTGAGTTCGGAGAATCCGCGCGTCCAAGCGCTTGCCTTGTCCAGAAATGTTCCGCTGCCCGAAATCCTGCGGCTGCTTGGTCCGAATCCGAAAAGCGTTGAGGATACGATCAGAAACCTGCTTGAAAGCGCAATTGCAAAGCTGCGCGATGATGTTGGACCCCTTGAAAAAGCCCAGGTGGATAAGATCTGCGCCGGGCTTGCCGCCCTGCGTCCCTTGATACCGATTCCGGTTTTGGCGCAGATGTCAGGAGTCAACGAAGGCGCTATTCGAAGTTTTGCCATCGACATTGGTCGGCCGCTGCTTGTCGCCGGCGACACAATTCAGTTTTTCGACGAACCCGCCGAGACATGGTTTCGCGACAAATTTAGGCCATCTGCCGATGCGATGGTGGCCTTCATCGCGACCCTGAAACCGCACGCAGCGCAAAGCCCCTATGTCGCGTCGGCGTTGCCGCCGTTAATGCTCGAAGCCGGAAAGTTTTCGGAATTGGTGGAATTGGCGCTGACCTCTGCAGCGCTCCCAGAGACAAGTCCTTTGGAAAGACGGGATGTTGAGCTGCAACGGCTGCAGTTCGCGCTGAAGGCCGGGCTTCGGACCAAGCGTTATGTTGATGCAGCGAAACTGGCCTTGAAAGCCGGCGGTGAGACAGCGGGCGACGACAGGCAGAGAAGAATCCTCCAGGCGAACACCGATCTGGCGGCTATCTTTTTGAATATAGATCTCATCCAAGAGATCGTATCGCGCCGAACTTTCGGATCAGGCTGGATTGGGTCACATCACGCGTATGAAGCGGCGTTGCTGTCCGGTTGTGCTGAACTTATCGGCGATGCGCGAAGCCGTCTTCGGATGGCGAACGAATGGCTGGTCAATTGGAGCCGTTTGACGCCGCAGGAGCGTAAAGACGAAAAGGAGGAGATTTCGGACCAAGACATCGTCGAGTTGACGTTGGCGCATCTGAACATCCACGGCCCTGCTGACGCGGCATACAGTTTGGGAAGGTGGAGTCCGCGGCAGGTATCGTTTCGGATCGGCCGGACCGTCGCACGGCGCCTTATTGATCACGGACGTTTCCAGGAACTGGAAAAATTTGCCCGCGCTGCAGGTAACAATCTTTGCCTCGTACTCGCCATCACCGTTGCCTTGCGGGAGATTCAACGGTGCCTTCCCGTGGAAATAACGAAGCGCGCTTTGCGGCTGGTACAGAACAAGCGCGTGAAATTGAAAGACCGTAACGGCTGGGACGATCAGGAGACGGCATTAAATGCCGTCACAGCGCTCGTAGAAGCGTCATTGCAGCAGTCCTTATGCACGGCCGAAGTGGCTATCGCTGTTCTCTCGCGTTATCTGCCGAACGAGCCTCCGCGAGGGCTGTCGTCGCGATTCAGTAAGGCCAGATTTCCTATTCTCAGAGCCTATTGTTTGCGCGCGGCATTGCAGGGCCGGGTACTGGAGCTTCGTGACTTGGCCCACGCTGAACTACGGGCCGAAATGGACAAGAAGAACGCTCACTCCACGTCGAGCGATCTGCAACAATTTCAAGAAGACATTGGCGCGTTACTGCCATGGCATCAATTGTGGGCGGCAGCGCTTCTGGGCCGGATAACCAGGGAATCTTCCGCCAAGGAGAGCAGAAAGACACGCGAGGCATCTGACAGAGCTGCCCGGGTTCATTATCGCGACGATTTTCACACCTCGAACGAGATCGCCCTTTTATGGTTTGATGTCCTCCACAAACTTGATGCGGCCGATGCAGCAGCCTTGAAGGCTTTCAGTGAATGGAAAGAGGGGCTGAAGCGTCCTCTCTTTACCACCACGCTCACCGCGTTGGCCCGCTTAGGCGCACAAAGGGAAGCTACAAAGGCAGCGGCGCTCGGATTTGCAGTCGAAGCGTTTACGCTTTGGAAGGAGGAGCGTTCCGACGCCGAGAGTAAATCAGAAGGCTATATCGAAGTCGCGCGTGCGATTCTGGCGATCAGCAAGTCAGATGCGGCCGCGTATTTCACTGAAGCGGTCGAGGTTGCCAGCAAGATCGGAGATGAGAATCTCTTACGCTGGGATGCCATTCTCGACTTGGCGGATCGTGCGGCCAGTGCCGATCGACCATCGCCTGAAGTTGCCTACAATTTCTCGCGTTGCGCTGAGCTGACCTACGATTACGTTGACCGAGACAAACACTTCGATTGGGAGGCGACGGTAGATGCGCTTTGCGGCCTTTGTCCGTCGTCGGCACTGGCGATACTGAGCCGGTGGCGCGATCGCGGTTTTGGATGGTCCGAACGCATATTACCGGTTGCGGTAAACTGCCTAATCGAACGCGGCGTCCTGGACGCGCGCGACGCGCTGCCGCTGATTGGCTTTCAGGCACAATGGGCCTACGACAGACTTTTGAACAGTGCGCTGGAGAAATACCCGACTCATGATGAGAAAGTAGCCGTATCTGCTTATCTTTACCGCTATGCCCAATTCACAGGCCGAACATCTTCAAGGCTGAAAGAGGTCGCATCCGAACATAAGATAACGATAGCAGGGCTTGACGACGCCATCGCCTTTTACGAGGAAAAAAAGCGTGCCGAAGAAAAACTTCGAGAGAACGAAGAAGTCTATAAAACAGACCACTCGATTGCCGAACCGCAGCGTGATTGGGACAGTGTCTTCAGCGGGTCCGATCTAACAAACTCGGCTGGGTTATCTCAAGCTTACGCAGCTTTCAAAAAGACGGAGACGCCTTGGTATCACGACCAATTTTACAAGGAAGCAGCTCGCCGTGTACCGGTTGGCTCGGAACCGGCGTTCATTGCGGCTGTCGCCGATACGCCGGCATTCGACCTTTACCACTTTCGAAATTTTCTGGAGCAATTGCCGGAGGCATGGAAAGGACGACCAGCGGTCGCGCATGCCCTGGCCGAGACGCTTAAGGCTTTCTGCCGCCGTTTTTGCATGGGAATTACGAAGAATCGACGCTACGAAATATTGCCTTTCAGCACGGCATGCGCCCTTTCGGGAATGAGTGAAGCCGATATCGTCGGCGTTGTATTAGACGCTGTCGGCGAAACGCCTGACCTTGCAGATTCCGGCCGTCTTTTTTCTCTTGTCGGCCTTATCGCCATTAAACTCACCGAAGATGAGGCACTGGAAGCACTGAAATTCGGGCTCGATTTGTTCCAGCCGACTCTGGAGGAAAAGGATGGCGATGGTCCTTGGTCCAACCGACTTTTGCCCCCAACCAACATTAAGATTTCTCTCGCGGGATACATTTGGGCGACGATGGCGTCACCAGAGGGCGTCTCGCGTTGGGAAGGTGCGCATGCGGTACTGGGACTTGTGGCTTTGGGACGGGGCGACGTTCTCAGTCACCTTGTAAACCTAGCGATCGAGAAAAAGGGCGGACCATTCGTCGATGCAAGGCTGCCCTTTTACAGCCTTCATGCCTTGCAGTGGTTTCTGATCGGCATCGCGCGCGGCGCCATTGAGGCCCCTGCAAACCTCGCTCCGTTTGGCCCACAGATTGTAAATTGGGCATTGAAGGATCAGCCTCACATACTGATCCGGCAATTTGCGGCACGAGCCGCAATCGCACTTGTGGAAAAAGGCGTTGTGCCGGATGAGCACAAGCTCAAAGAGCGCCTCGCTGGCGTCAACATATCGCCACTGCCCGTTATTGAATCCAAATCGTACGAGCGTGTTCGGGCGGCGAACACCGATATGGCGCCCGAGAGCGGCGAGGACCGCTTCTACTTCGGTCTCGATATCGGCCCCTATTGGCTTGCGCCCCTCGGGAACGTTTTCGGGCTAACGCAGCGACAAATCGAAACCGAGACTCTGCAGGTGATCCGGAACGATTTCGGCTTCGCGGGTACGGGACGATGGGACGAAGACGAGCGAAGTCGCCGTAAGCTATACGATGAAAACTACGCTTACCATAGCCAGGGCTCGCATCCTCGCGCCGACACGCTGCATTTTTATAACGCCTATCATGCGATGATGATCGTCGCCGGAAGATTACTCGCTAGCACGCCGACCCACAGAAATTCCGATTACGGAGAGGCTGACGAGTTTACCGAATGGCTTGTTCGTCACGATCTCACGCGAAAGGACGGGCGCTGGCTCTGGGACCGTCGTGATCCGTCGCCGTCGGAGCGGCCCGCTTGGCAAGGCCTAGAGAAGAAAGATGACGCCTGGCACGCAGTTACAGCAAAGGATTTCGATGAGGTACTACACTCAGGAAGCGCGCTGAACGTTTGGGGTTCTTGGACAGCGGCCAGTTCGGAACGTGAGCAATACACCCATATCCGCAGCGCGCTGGTGACGCCCGATAAATCTGCTGCGTTACTTCGAGCGCTCGGTACAACGGAGGTTCATGATTATCTGATCCCAAGCGGTGACGACGACAGAGGCGAAATTGACGAATCGGGCTTTTCGCTCAAAGGTTGGGTTGTCGACCGCAGTCGGGATCGGGAACTGGATGGTCAGGATCGGTGGTCAGGTGGCATCGGTTTTCCCCCACCGATGCCCGCGCCATATATCGTAGGGGCGCTAGGCATCGCGACCGATCTGGACTATCGACGATGGCGCGACGGGAAGATGATTGTGATGTCCTCCGAAGTTTGGGGACATTACGACGAAGCGAAGCGGCACGGGAGAAGCGATCCGGAGCGCGGGAGTCGGTTTCAAGCGTCCTTGGGCTTTTTGACCGAGATGCTAGCTAAGCTTAATCGTTATCTGATCATCGAAGTGCAGATTAACAGGCAACGTCGATATCAGCCGTACGAAAGCAGCCGGAAAGATGACGAACGCATTCCAACCAAAACGAGATTCTACCTCGTCGGGACAGATGGTAGATTCCGGACGCTCTGAGGCTGTTCTCGCATTAGGTCGCAAACTTGTAGCAGAGCTCGGGCTAGAGTCTTCCACGGACACGCTCGGCCGTTGGATGGCGCACTATGTCGCCGAGCTTATCGCGGAGGCAGGGGACGCGACAGGCGAGGAAGGAAGGCTGATTCAGAAGGAGTGTTTCGACGCCATAATGGCCCTTTGGATGCATCGCGTCGCGTTCCCCAGCGGCAGGCGGCCATTCGAGGAGCTGGAACCCGTGATGCGCGCAATAGAAAGTCTTGATCCAGAAGATTCCACACCCCGTTATTTTCGCTCGGCGCACACACCGAGAGCTGAAGGTGAAGAGGAATCTGAAACTGAGTTCTTACTCAAGATGGTGAGTGGTCTCGACTATTCAGCAAAGCTACTGATCCGATATTGCCTCGCCGAAGCGGCAAGCATCGCCGTCGATAAATCCAAGGAGTGGGTCAAATTAGCAGAGGCCGCCGGAGCAGAAGACGGTGTTCCGGAAGTCGTGATCCGTTTTATTTCGAGTACCGCCGATCCGGGAAAGGAGTCGGACCCGAACGCGGATGTCCGCCGCTTATTGCAGGATCGCAAAAAACGATTGGATAGCTTTGTTATCCTGGCGGTGACGCTGGCGGACAAATTAAAAGCTCAACTTGATGCGCTCCCGCCCGCCAAAGAAACCGATGAGACCAGCGATGAAATGATACTTTCCGGCCCCCCAGAGTTGGACGACTTGTAGGGTGCGCGCGGCGCTTGAATCTCACGCCCAAAACGCGCTCGTCCCATTCATCTAACCAACCGCCCCCATGTTGCATCCATGTTGCGTGGAGCCGCCGGCACACTTTGGCGACCGTTGAAATTGCTTGGTAATTTTTTGCAACATGACGCAACATGAAAATCGCGTCTTAGAACATCCGCGAAGCATCTAAGTATCGAATTTCGTGGGGAAAGTTTTGGCTGGGGCGCCTGGATTCGAACCAGGGAATGGCGGAATCAAAATCCGCTGCCTTACCACTTGGCTACGCCCCAATGCCTCGGGATTGCCGACACTTAAGGCCGGCGCGGCGGACCATAGCGGCGCAGCCGCCCTCGATCAATGCGATTGCCAAACGTCTGAACTTCTACGCCAATCTGCTTATTTCGGCGGCGTTTGATGCCGGGCCGGCCCTCTATAATATGGTCCCCCTAATATGATGTATCGGGGGCTCCGCCCTCGTCCTTGTAAGCCCGGCGGCTGATATGTCCGATCAAGTCCTTGTCACCGATGACGGCGGCGTCCGCGTCATCCGCATGAACCGTCCGGAAAAAAAGAATGCGCTGACACAGCCAATGTATACCGCGATGACTGCGGCGCTGGACGAGGCCGGGACCAATGACGCGATCCGCTGCATTGTCATCGCCGGCACGCCGGGTGCGTTTTGCGCCGGCAGTGACATCGGCGATTTCCAAAAGCGTGCCGAAGGCGGCCTCGAACCGGTTACGATCGGTTTCCTTCATGCTCTTGCGCGCAATCAAAAGCCGCTGGTCGCGGCCGTCGGCGGCATCGCGGTCGGCATCGGCACGACGATGCTGTTGCATTGTGACCACGTCGTCGCCGCCACTGGCGTCGCATTCAGCACGCCTTTCATTAGACTCGGCCTAATCCCGGAAGCGGCGTCCAGCCTTCTCGCGCCGCAACGGATGGGTCACGCCCGCGCCTTCGCGCTCCTGGTCATGGGCCGGCCGCTGCCGGTCGAAGACGCCAAAGCGGCCGGTCTCGTCAATACAATTGTCGACGCAGCCGCCGTCGACGATACCGCGATGCAGGCAGCGCGCGAGATCGAGACCCTGCCGCCCGGTGCGGTGGCCCTGGCGCGCAGCTTAATGCGGGACAATGCCGACACCGTCACCGCGCGGATTGATAGCGAAGCCGCCCATTTCCAGGATCGCCTCAAATCTGACGAAGCGCGCGCCGCTTTCGCCGCTTTTTTCGCGCGTAAGAAGTAACGATAAGGACGCGCATGTCGCTTGCGGGAAAAACTCTGTTCATCACCGGCGCCTCGCGCGGCATCGGGCTTGCGATCGCGCTGCGCGCTGCGCGTGACGGCGCCAATATCGCGATTGCGGCGAAAACCACCGATCCGCATCCGAAACTCGCCGGCACGATCTACACCGCAGCCGAGGACATTGAGCGCGCCGGCGGCAAAGCGCTTCCACTCGCCGTCGATATCCGCGACGAGGCTCTGGTCAAGGAAGCGCTCGATAAAACAGCGGCCCAGTTCGGCGGTATCGACATCGTCGTCAACAATGCCAGCGCCATTCAGCTTACGCCGGTGACGGCAACCGACATGAAGCGTTTCGATCTGATGCACCAGATCAATGCGCGCGGCACGTTTGTCGTTTCTAAATGGGCGATCCCCTATCTAGCAAAAGCCGAGAATCCGCACATCCTGATGTTGTCGCCACCGCTCGACATGAAGGAAAAATGGTTCGCGCCGCACACCGCCTATTCGATGGCGAAATTCGGCATGAGCCTCGTCGTGCTCGGTCTTGCTGGCGAATTGCGCGAACAAGGCATCGCGGTCAACGCGCTGTGGCCGCGCACCGTCATCGCCACGGCGGCCGTGCAAAATCTTCTTGGCGGCGAGGCGGTGATGCGCAAAGCGCGCACACCCGATATTCTCGCCGACGCCGCCTATACGATCTTCGCTAAGCCGTCGCGTGAGTTCACCGGACATTTCTTCATCGACGACAACTTTCTCGCCAGTGAAGGCGTCACCGACTTCGAGCGCTATCGCGTCGACCGCTCGCAAACGCTGGCGCAGGACTTCTTCGTGCCGGACGACATCCCGCCGCCGCCCGCCGTAGATCTGAAATCCATCGACACAAGCGCTCTCGCCGCGCATGGAGGCCGTTCGTGACCTATCAAGCCCCGCTTTCCGACATCGGCTTCGCGCTTAAGCATGGCACCGCGCTTGAAGCAGCGATCACCGAAGGCCTGTTCGGCGACTTGACGGTCGACGATGTCGAGGCGGTGCTTGCCGAAGCCGGCCGCTTTGCCGGCGAAGTCATCGCGCCGCTCAATCGTATCGGCGACACTTACGGAACGCCGTTCAAGGATGGCGCGGTGACGACGCCGCCGGGCTGGAAAGAAGCCTATCGCGATTGGCGGCTCGGCGGCTGGAACGCCGTTACCGCGCCTGAGGAATGGGGTGGTCAGGCGCTGCCGCAGATCGTCAATGCGGCCTGCACCGAGATGTGGCACGCGGCCTCGGTCGGCTTTGCAAACGGGCCAATGCTGACTACGGCAGCGATCGACGCGCTCAATGCGCACGGCACCGAGACACTGAAAAAGACGTATCTCGACAAGCTCGTGTCCGGCGAATGGATGGGCACGATGCAGCTCACCGAGCCGCAAGCGGGCTCGGATGTTGGCGCTTTGCGCAGCCGCGCCGAGCGCGCATCCGATGGCAGCTATCGCCTGTTCGGCCAGAAAATCTTCATCACTTATGGCGAGCACGATTTCACCGATAACATTATTCATTTCGTGCTCGCGCGTTTGCCCGACGCACCGCCCGGCACACGTGGCATTTCGCTCTTCCTGGTGCCGAAATTCCTGCTCGAACCTGACGGCTCGCTCGGCGCGCGCAACGATATCCGCGCCCATTCGATCGAGCATAAGCTCGGCATTCACGGTTCGCCGACTTGCACCATGATCCTCGGCGACGCCGGTGGCGCTGTCGGTTTTCTGATCGGCGAAGAAAACGCCGGCATGGCTTGCATGTTCACGATGATGAACCGGGCACGCCTCGCGGTCGGCCTCCAGGGTGTAGGCCTCGCCGAACGCGCCACCCAGCAGGCGCTCGCTTATGCGCGCGATCGCAAGCAAGGTCGCGTCGCTGGCATGAAGTCGTCGGAGTCGGCGGCGATCATTGCGCATCCTGACGTCAAACGCATGTTGCTGACCATGCGCGCGATGACTCAGGCAGCGCGTGCCATCTGTTACGCGACCGCGCTTGCCATCGACCGCGGCGAACGCGCAGCCGATGCGGAAGCGCGCGAGCGCGCCCATAACGAAGCGTCGCTACTCACGCCGGTGACCAAGGCCTTCTCCACCGATATCGGCAATGAAGTCGCCTCGCTCGGCGTCCAAGTCCATGGCGGCATGGGATTCATCGAGGAGACCGGCGCGGCACAACATTTCCGCGACGCCCGCATTGCCTCGATCTACGAGGGCACCAACGGCATCCAGGCGATCGACCTCGTCACCCGCAAGCTACCACTAGCGAAGGGCGCAACCGTCAAGGCGCATATCGATAGCTTACGCGCCGTCGTTCAAAACGTCAGCGCCAGCAACGATCCGGCGTTTGGCTGGACGGCCGTGCGGCTGTCCGATGCGGTGGAAAGCCTCGCGCGGGCAACGGACTGGCTCCTGGCGCATATGGAGAAGGAGCCGGATGCTGCGCTCGCTGGCGCGACGCCCTATCTGCGCTTGTTCGGGCTTGCGACAGGAGGCTGTCTCCTCGCCAAGCAAGCGCTCGCCGCGATCCGGCTCAATGCCGATCCGGCCGCACGTCTCGCGATCACACGCTTCTTTGCCGAGAATTGCGTCGTGAGTTCCGGCGCGTTGGAACGCACAGTGGTCGAGGGCGCACCGAGCCTTCTTGACGCCGATGCCGCGTTGGCCTCGTAACCGCCTTCCATCTTCGGGCGCTTCATCTTAAGTGTGGATGATGTCAACGCTCCTTCTCAGCCATCCCGACTGTCTCGAGCATCTGGTGCCGAGCGGCCATCCGGAACGCCCCGACCGCTTGCGCGCGGTCGAACGAGCGCTCGAGGCAGAAAAATTTCAGACTTTGGTACGCGAGCATGCGCCGTTGGCGCCACTCGAAACCATCGCGCTGTGTCACCCGATGGACTACATCGTAGCGCTGCGTGACGCCTCGCCGAGCGAAGGCATCATTCACATCGACGGCGACACCTCGATGTCACCTGGCACCTTCGAAGCGGCGTTGCGCGCCGCCGGTGGCGGTGTCCTTGCGGTCGATGAGGTGGTGACCAAAAAGGTCGGTAACGCTTTCGTCGCAACGCGGCCGCCGGGCCATCACGCCGAGACGGCAAAACCGATGGGCTTCTGCCTGTTCGATAATGCCGGCATCGCCGCGCGCCATGCGCAGAAGTGCCACGGCATCGACAATGTCGCCATCGTCGATTTCGACGTGCATCACGGCAACGGCTCGCAGGAGATTTTCTGGGACGACAAGACGGTGATGTATTGCTCGACGCATCAGATGCCGTTGTTTCCCGGCACCGGCGCGGTCGGCGAGAGCGGCGATTACAACACCGTCGTCAACGCGCCGCTGCGTCCGGGCGACGGCGCCAAAGCATTCCGCGAAGCGTTTGAGAGCCGCATTCTGCCGCGGCTTACCGACTTCAAGCCGCAACTCCTCATCATCTCGGCGGGCTTCGACGCTCACATGCGCGACCCGCTCGCCAATATCAATTTGACCGAGGACGATTTCACCTGGGTGACGCAGAAGCTGATGGAAGTCGCCGACCGTTGCGCGGACGGACGGGTCGTGTCGCTTCTCGAGGGCGGCTATGACCTGCAAGCGCTCGGCAACTCCGTCGCCGCGCATGTCACTACGCTGATGCGCGGCTGATAACCGCGTATAATGAGCGAGTCGGAGAGCCGGTGATGGCGCAGAACAACAATAGCGATGTCGGCAAATTGCCATTCGAGCGGGCGATCGAAGAACTCGAATCGATCGTGAAGCGGCTCGAAGAGGGCAAGGTGCCGCTCGAGGAATCGATCGCTATCTATGAGCGCGGCGAGGCGCTCAAACAGCGCTGCGAAGAGCTGTTGCGGCAGGCCGAGGCGCGCGTGGAAAAGATCACGCTTAACGCCGGCGGCAAGCCGACCGGCACCACGCCGCTCGATGTGGAATAGAGCGCCCGCTTCGGCCTGCTCACCGCCCTTCTCACTAAATGCAGTTACCTGGCGTTAAGCAGCCCAACATCTCGTACTTGACGAAAAGGAACAAAAAGAGAACAATTCATCGTTCGGATCAGAGGAAAACGACGATGGATTCGGACAAACGAAGCGCTTGGCTGCGCAAGCTGGACGAGGAATGCCCGTATCAAGTGGTGCTGCCGCGGCAGCAAATGACCGATGACAGCGAGATCATGAATTTCCTGATCCGCTATGTCGGCAAGTTCGACATGTATGTCGAAGACGACTATGCGGCTTTCGTTCGCTACTGCTTCGAAGATCCGTTGGACGCGGAAATTTTTCGCTCGCGTTTCGAACCAAAAGCAGAGCGCTTCAGACTCGCGGGATAATCAGCTTGGATGCGCAGCGACGGATCAATCGTGCGGCGTCAGCCGCTCGGTGCCGTTTTCGTTGTCGCCGCGCACGGCCCAGAGACCTTCGAGCGCGTCATTATCTCCGACTTTATAGACCACAAGGCCCGGCCGGCCGTTGATCGTATAGGTCGCGGCCAGCGCATCACCGGTGCGCATGCCGAAGCCGTCAAAGGTTGCGCCTTCGATCAGCCAATGGATCGTAAAGGTGGCTTCGGAGACAACTCTGATCGTGGCGGTGCCGTGATACGGAGAACCGTTTGGATTGGTCCCCGCAGCATCATAATGCGCGTGCAATTTGAGTGGCTCGGCTTGCGCCGTCGCTGCGGCGGCAACAAACGCCAATGTCAGTAAAGTCCGGATCATGTTTCGCCCCCGAATGTGACCCACAACGAAATCAACGCGCGGAGCGAACGATGTCAAGTGTGCGCGATGAAATTCACTTCGTCGAGAGCTTTTGCCGCACTTCGCCGATCTCCGCCCAGGCATCGTTGCGCAGATATTTCTTGGCATTGAGCACGGTAAATTGATTGCCGGCCGTGGTGCGCGGCAAAGCCTCCCATGTGACCGGCATCGACACCGGCGCACCGGCGCGGGCGCGAGTCGAATAGGGCGCGACCGCCGTCGCTTCGCGCGAGTTGCGAAAGTAGTCGATGAAAATATGATCCTTGCGCAGCGCCTTGGTCATTTTAGCGAGATAAAGTTTTGGGCTGTCGGCTGCCATGGCGGCGGCGATGCGCGCCGTGAATTTTTTGACGATCTCCCAATTGGCGCCGGCGATCGGCACCACGACATGGATGCCTTTGCCGCCCGACAATTTAGCAAAGCTTTCAAGCTTCTCGGCCTTGAGCCGATCGCGGGTCTCCTGCGCCGCGGCGATCATCGCCTTCCATGACACGCCCTCGCCCGGATCGAGATCGAAGACGATACGATCGCAGATTTCGAGCTTTTCAAGCTGCGAGCCGCGGACGTGAATCTCTAAAGCACCGGATTGCACCAGCGCGATCAGATCATCGATTTTCTCGACCGCGATCACGTCGTGTTCCTTGGCATCGACGACATGACGCAAGGCAGAGTCTTTGATGTTGGACGCGATATGCTTTTGAAAAAAAGTCTCGCCGCCGACGCCCTCGGGTGCACGCACGATGGCGAGCGGCCGGTCGACAACATGCGGCGACATGTGATCCCAGACAGAAACGTAATATTCGGCCAAATTCGATTTGGTGATACCGGCATCCGGCCAATAGATGCGGTCTGGATGGGTCAGATGAACATTGGCGATAGCGGTGTCTTTTTTGCTCGCCCGGTTCCGCTTGGTGTCGATCTTCGCCGGCGACTTCCGTACTGGCGCGCGTTTTGCCGCAGCAGCGGCCGGGATCACCGGCATCTCGCGAACGACTTCACGTGCCGGCTTGTCCTCGCGCAGCCCCTTGAAGGATGCCTGGCGCAACAATCCATCATGGGTGATGCCGCGGAATTCTGTTTCGACGACAACTTGCGGCTTGACCCAGATCACGTCTTTGCGCCGCTCGTCGGGCGGTAATGCGAGCGGAGCCTTAGCGATCCGCAGCGGCGAAAGCCGTTGCCAAAGATCGCGCGCGATCTTTCGCGTATACCCGGTGCCGACACGCCCGGCATAACGCAGCTTGCCGTCCTCATTGAAAGCCACACTCAGCGCGCCGACAGCGTTGCGCTGCGCAGTCGATGGGCTGAAACCCGCGACGACGAATTCCTGCGCATTATGGCATTTGATCTTGAGGAAATTGTCCGAACGCCCAGACTGATACGGGGCGGTGCGCAGCTTAGAAACAATACCTTCAATGTTGTGGTCGCAGGCCGACTTGAAGACAACGCTGCCGTCCTCGTTAAAATGTTCGGCGTAACGAATAGGGTCAGTCTTGCCCCGATCTTTAAGCAGATCGGCCAACTCCGCCTTGCGTTCGGTTAATGGTTCGGCCGTCAAATCGCGGCCGTCGCGATAGAGGAGATCGAATACCCAATAGGTGAAACGATCACCACGGCCGTCACGCAGATCGGTCTGCAGCATGGAGAAATTCGAGACGCCGTGCTCATCCTGCACGACCAATTCGCCGTCGAGCAGCCCTGTTTGCGCAGGCAGCTCCTCGACAGCCTTTGCGATGCGCTGGAAGCGGTGGGTCCAGTCTTGCCGATTGCGCGTGAGCAGCCTGACTTTGCCAAGATCGAGCCGCGCTTCAATGCGATAACCGTCGAGCTTGATTTCATGCAGATAATTTTTGCCGCGCGGCGGCTGGTCGCGCAGCGTGGCGAGACTCGGCGGAATGAATTCCGGGAGTTTCGCCGCGCCCGCATGCGCCGATCGCTTGCGCGCAGCAGTGCGTGTTACCGCCTTGGCGCGGGGTCGCGATTTGGCAGGTGCTTTCGCACGCTCCCTTCCGCTTTTAGAAGTAGCGGCTTTCGATGCTCTGCCTTTAGACTTCGCTCCGGCATTCGCTACGGCGCGGAGTTCAGCCTTAAAATCGCGCTGGCTTTGCGGACCGCTTGAAGCCGCAGTCGCACGCGGCTTGCTATGCCAAACGCGCTTCTTGCCTTTGCCGCCAGCGATCTCATCTATCGAGCGGCCGCTCGCAACTGAAAGCGGCTCTTCTTCCAAAATATCTTTGCCGCGCCCGCTGCTTGCCTCGCCATCCTTGGCTTTGATCAGAAGCCAGTTGTCATGTTTCTCGCCAGGACGCGGGTGCATGCGCACGAGATGCCAGCGGCCGTGCAGCTTTTCGCCTTCAAGGGTGAATTCGAGATGGCCCTTGGCGTAGCCTTTATGCGGGTCGCCTTCGGGGATCCAGCGGCCGCGATCCCAGATCATTACTGTGCCGCCGCCATATTCGCCGTCAGGAATGGTGCCTTCGAACGAATTGTATTCGACCGGATGGTCCTCGACATGGACCGCCAAGCGCTTCTGGTTCGGATCGAGGCTCGGCCCCCGTGTCACCGCCCAGCTTTTCATGACGCCGTCGAGTTCGAGCCGCAGATCGTAATGCAGCCGCGTCGCATCGTGTTTTTGAATGACGTAGCGGTCACCGCCGCGCTTGCGCTTGTGGCCGCGCGGTTCGCTAGTGACGTTGAACTTCCGCTTCTTGCGGTAGACTTCGAGCGCCACGATGGCGGACCTTTCATTAACCTGCCGGCCGACCACTGAACCAAATTGCCGGTGTTCACGTCGAACAGGTGGGCGTCACCCTGGCAATTCCCTCCCCGCTACATAGGTCCGACCATACCATCGTCTCGGGGATTGCAGGGGTAACACCGGGCTTTCAGGTATAAGGCCTTGGAAAGTCTGGGAGTTCCATCCGGACAGGCCTTGGACTGGGAATTGCATAAATTGCGTTCATGGGCGGGAATGGTGTAGGACTTTGGAATCTTGCGCATTCCGTGCCCGGGCTGCGGCGGGCCCCCACAATCGGCTTTGTGCCGAAACAGCCTATTGGTTTGAAATAAGGAGCGTAGCGTGACGGTTTCGTCAAAGACCCCATTGCTCGACCAAGTCAAAACCCCCGAAGACCTCAGGCGTCTTGCCCCCGGTCAGTTGCCGCAGTTGGCGGACGAGTTGCGCCACGAGACCATTGATGCCGTCGCCGTGACCGGCGGCCATCTCGGCGCGGGTCTTGGCGTGATCGAACTCACCGTCGCCTTGCATTATGTTTTTAACACGCCGGACGATCGGATCGTCTGGGACGTCGGCCATCAAGCCTATCCGCACAAGATTTTAACCGAGCGCCGCGACCGCATCCGCACGCTGCGGACGGGTGGCGGATTGTCGGGTTTCACCAAGCGCGCCGAGAGCAAATACGATCCCTTTGGCGCCGCGCATTCCTCGACCTCGATCTCGGCGACGCTCGGCATGGCCGTGGCCCGCGATCTGCAGGGCAAAGAGAATAATGTCATCGCCGTGATCGGCGACGGCGCGATGTCCGCCGGCATGGCCTATGAGGCCATGAACAACGCCGGCGCGATGAATTCGCGGCTGATCGTCGTTCTCAACGACAACGACATGTCAATCGCGCCGCCAGTCGGCGCGCTCTCGGCTTATCTCGCCCGCCGCGTTTCCGGACGTGGCTATCATAAGCTGCGCAAGCTTGTTGGCAGTATTGCCAAACGTATGCCGACAAAGATGCTCGAAGAGCGAGCGCTGAAGATGGAAGAATATGCCCGCGGCCTCGTCACCGGCGGCACGCTGTTTGACGAGCTCGGTTTCTTCTATGTCGGTCCGATCGACGGCCACAATATCGATCACCTGTTGCCCGTGCTCGAGAACGTGCGCGACATGAAGAACGGACCGATCCTGGTCCATGTCGTGACGCAGAAGGGCAAGGGCTACGCGCCCGCGGAAAAATCCGCCGACAAATACCACGGCGTCGTCAAATTCGACGTCGCAACCGGCACGCAGCAGAAATCTAAAGCCGCTGCTCCGGCCTATCAGAAAGTTTACGGCGAAAGCCTGATCAAGGAAGCGCGCAAGGACGACAAGATTGTCGCCATCACCGCGGCTATGCCGTCGGGCACCGGCATCGATCTGTTCGAGAAGGAGTTTCCGAACCGCACCTTCGATGTCGGCATCGCCGAACAACATGGTGTGACTTTCGCCGCCGGTCTTGCCACCGAAGGCTTCAAGCCTTTCGCGACGATCTATTCGACCTTCCTGCAACGCGCCTACGACCAAATCGTGCATGACGTTGCCATCCAGAAACTACCGGTTCGTTTCGCCATGGATCGCGCCGGCTTGGTCGGTGCCGACGGCCCTACCCATGCCGGCTCCTTCGACATCGCTTATCTCGGCTGTCTGCCCAATTTCGTATTGATGGCGGCCGCCGACGAGGCGGATCTCGTGCACATGGTGGCGACTGCGGTCGCGATCGACGACCGGCCTTCGGCGTTGCGCTATCCACGCGGTGAAGGCCGCGGCGTGCCGATGCCGGAGGAAGGCAAGCCGCTGGAGATCGGCAAGGGCCGTATCCTGCGCGAAGGCACCAAGATCGCTCTGTTCTCCTATGGGGCGCGGCTCGGCGAATGCCTCAAGGCCGCCGACGAGCTTGCCGGCTATGGCCTTCCGACCACGGTGGCGGACGCGCGCTTCGCCAAACCGCTCGACGTCGAACTATTGCTGCGGCTCGCCCGCGAGCACGAAGTGCTGCTCACCATCGAGGAAGGCTCGATCGGCGGCTTCGGTTCTTTCGTGCTGCAGACGCTCGCCGAGCACGGCGTGCTGGACCGCGGCCTGAAGGTCCGCTCGATGGTCCTGCCGGACATTTTCATCGATCAGGACTCGCCGAACGCCATGTACGCCCAGGCCGGTCTCGACGCCAAAGGCATTGTCACCAAGGCCTTCGAGGCGCTCGGCCAGAACATGCACGGCGAAGTCAGCAAGCTGGCCTAAGACCGTCGCCAGCTTTAATTCCCGATCATTCCCGCGCCCACCTACGCTCGTTCGGCGAGCTTCGGCGGGTTTGAGTCCGCCGAAGCGCTTTGGCGCGAAGGCGGAAAAGCGGGAATCCAGCGCTGGGTCCCCGCTTTCGCGGGGACGAGCAGCATTGTATTTCCCTCAAGTATGACCAGCCGAGAACGTGCCGATCGCTTGCTCGTGGCGCGCGGACTATTCGAAAGCCGCGCACGGGCGCAGGCTGCAATCACGGCCGGACTGGTGACGGCAGACGGCGTGGTTGTCCGTAAGCCGTCTGAGGAAATTTCATCCACCGCCGACATCGAAGCGACACCCGAGCACCCTTATGTCTCGCGCGGCGGCGTCAAGCTTGCTGCGGCACTCGACCATTTCGGCGTGGACGTGAAAGATCGTGTCTGTCTCGACGTCGGCGCCTCGACCGGCGGCTTCACCGAGGTCCTACTCGCACGTGGCGCACGGCTCGTTTATGCGGTCGATGTCGGCTCCGGCCAATTGCATCCGCGCCTGCGCGACCGCGCCGATGTGCAATCCTTCGAGCAGACTGACATCCGCAAGTTCGAGCCGTCGCGTTTATCGCAGACATCGGATATCGCGACCATCGACGTCAGCTTCATTTCGCTGAAGCTCGTGCTGCCGGCCATGGCGCATCTGCTCACGTCAAAAGCGCAAATCGTGGCGCTCATCAAACCACAATTCGAAACCCAGCGCGGTTCCATCAAAAAAGGTATCGTACGCGACGAAGCGGTTCACAAAGCCGTCTGCGACGACATCACCAGTTTCTTCAGCCTAACCGAATGGGCCGTCAGCGGCATCATCCCCTCACCGATCTTCGGTGGTGACGGCAATCGCGAATTCCTCATCGAGGCCAAACGTGGTTGAGCGGCTGGTGATCGACCATATTGGCCATCGCGGCGACGGTGTTGTCGAGAGCGCGCGAGAGCCGATCTTCGTTCAAGGCACCTTGCCGGGTGAGACCGTCGAGGTCGACACTTGGCCCGGGCATCCGGATCGGCGCGTCCTCATCAATGTCGAAGCACCAAGCCCCGAACGCGTCACGCCGATCTGTCCGCATTTCGGCGTCTGCGGCGGCTGCGCCTTGCAGCACTGGCAGACGGATGCCTATCGGACATGGAAGCGCGAACTCGTTGTCACCGCACTGGGGCAAGCCGGCATCGACACTCCGGTCGCCGATCTGATCGACGCCCATGGCGACGGCCGTCGGCGCGCGGTCTTCCACGCCCGGCGCGGCACGCATGATGTGCTCGAAGTCGGCTTTGCGGCGGCGCGCGCGCATCACATCGTCGGTATCGACCGCTGCCCGATCCTTGCAGCAAGTCTCACGGGCGCGCTGCCAGCGGCCTGGGCCATTGCCGAAGCGCTTGGCCCGATAAGAAAGCCGCTCGACATCCAGGCAACCGCGACCGATGCCGGGCTCGATATCGATGTGCGCGGCTCGGGGTCACTCAACACGAGTGCAACGGCCACGCTCGCCGGCATCGCCGCTAAACACAAAGTCGCACGGCTGACGAGACACGGCGAGATCGTCGCGCAGGCGCGCGTCCCCACGCTACGCATGGGCACAGCAACGGTCGTCTTACCGCCGGGGACTTTTTTACAGGCGACGGTTGAGGGCGAGAACGTGTTGGCGCGGCTCGTTCAAACGGCTTGCGCCGGAGCAAAAAGCGTCGCCGACCTGTTTTCGGGCGTCGGGCCTTTTGCGCTACGCCTAGCGAGCGATGCCCGGATCGCTGCTTTCGACATCGACGAGGCGTCGATTGTGGCGCTTAAGCGCGCCGCGCAAGCGCCCAGACTCAAACCCGTGACGGCCAAGCGGCACGATCTGTTCAAAAATCCGCTATTGCCCGAAGAGCTCAGGCGCATCGATGCGGTGGTGTTCGATCCGCCCCGACAAGGTGCCGACGCCCAAGCGCGCATGCTCGCTGCCAGCGAGGTGCCTATCGTCGTTGCCGTGTCGTGCAATCCGGCAACGCTCGCGCGCGACATCCGTCATCTCATAGACGGCGGCTACCGCCTGACCGGCGTGACTCCGGTCGATCAATTCCACTATTCGGCCCATGTCGAGACCGTGGCAAGGCTCGAAAAGTAATCTTGAAAAGTAGCTCTGCAAACCACGACGTGATATTGCAGCCGAGCCCTCTCACAGCTTCAAATCTCCGCCTCAAAATCTCTGCAGCCGAAGGATCTTCGAACAATGGCCAGCGTCCTGTTTTCTCCGATCACCCTGCGCGGATTAACGCTTCCCAATCGCGTCGTGGTGTCGCCGATGTGCCAATATAATTCCGACAACGGTTCGGCCAATGATTGGCATTTGATGCATCTCGGCAATATGTCGCTTGGCGCGGCTGGCCTGGTGATCACGGAAATGACCGACGTCAATCCGCAGGGCCGCATCACCCCGCGCTGCGCTGGCATGTGGTCGGACGACAATGAAAAGGCGCTCAAGCGCGTCCACGATTTCTGCCGCCAATACGGCGTCGCCAAACTCGGCGTGCAACTAGCACATGCCGGGCGCAAGGGCCCGACCACGCCGCCTGCCGCAGGCGGCAAGCCGATTCTCGAAGGACCCGACGCCTGGACGCCCGAAGCGCCGTCAGCCCTTCCCTACGACACTGGCTGGCCGGTGCCACATGCGATGACCAAAGACGACATCAAGCGTCTCATCGGCGAGTTCGTGACCGCCGCGCAGCGCATCGATCACATCGGCTATGATTTGATCGAACTGCACGGCGCGCACGGTTATCTAGTGCATCAATTCCTGTCGCCGTTGTCGAACCACCGCACCGACGAATATGGCGGCTCGTCGGAAAACCGCATGCGGCTCGCGATCGAAATCTACGAGGCAGTGCGCAAAGTGTGGCCGGAGCAGAAGCCGCTCGGTATGCGCGTCTCGGCTACTGATTGGGTCGATGGCGGCTGGACGCCGGAAGAGACGGTCGTGCTGGCCAAGGAGCTGAAAAAGCGCGGCATGGACTATATGGACGTGTCGACCGGCGGCCTCGATCCGAAGCAGAAAATTCCGCTAGCGCCGGGCTATCAGGTGCCGTTCGCCGAGAAAGTGAAAAAGGAAAGCGGCATCACCACCATGACGGTCGGCCTGATTGCCGGCTATCAGCAGGCCGAGGACATCGTCGCGTCCGGTAAAGCCGACATGATCGCGCTCGCACGCGCGGCGATCTGGGATCCGCGCTGGGCCTGGCATGCGGCCGAAGAACTCGGCGCCGAGACGCCCTATGCGCCAAAGACCATGGCGGGGCATCCGAAACTGCGGCCACAATTATTCCCGAAGCGGGCGCAGGCCTGACGATTAGTGACGGTTGGCTGGCAAGCCCGCCGTCACATTACATAAAGCCGATCCGGCAACTGGTTTCCTGATGCGTCTGGCGGCGCATGCTCCGCCAGCACGTTGCCACAGCGCCCGATCGCTGCGATGAAGCCCGCGGCGATGCGGCCATCTCGCATATGCGCGGTCAAAGCATCGATGGCATTTTGCCATTCGCTATTGTTGACCTTCGCTGCGATGCCGTCATCAGCAATGATCCGGGCATAATGCTCGGCAAGCGATACGAAAATCAACACACCGGTGCGGTTCTTGGTGCGGGTGATACCGCGCACGACAAATTGCTCGACTGCCGCGCGATGTGCGCGTGCACGCTGCACGGCTCGCGGTACGAATAGAAATCGCAACGGCAGCAGCGAGAACAAAACCCCAACGGCGATAAAGACGATCAGCTGAACAAGAAAAATCCGCTGCACGCTCCATTGCGTGAAATAGATCAGCGGCCATGGCGCGAGCAGCGCAAGCACGCTTGCCCACAATATCGGGACATAAGAGTAATTCGACGAGGAATGCGCGAGCACGCAGACGATCTGGCCTGAGGTCTTTTGCTCCGCGTCGCGTATCGCCGCCGAAACAGCCTCGTGATCTTCTTTGGTGAAATGCATCACCAGCCTCCCGAGGCGCCGCCGCCTCCGGACGAACCGCCGCCGCCGGAGAAACCTCCGCCAAATCCGCCACCGAAGCCACCGCCCGAACTCCAGCTTGATCCGGATCCGCTCGGAAACGGCACGATCATCGGTCCACCACGCCGGCGCGGCGTTCCGCCTCCCGGGCCGCCACCGGCATTGTGGATCAGATACCAGCAGATGAAGATCACCAGCAGGAAGAAAAGAATCGGAAACAGCTTGTCGACATCGGCCGACGCGTCTTCACGGCGGACATCGGCCTTGCGATGCCAGTCCGAGGTATCGCCGTTCAGCACCGAGATAACGCCGTCAACGCCGCGCTCGATGCCGCCCGAGAAATCGCCGGTCTTCAAGCGTGGCACGATGGCGCTGGAAATGATCACCGACGACAGCGCATCGGTCAGCGTGCCTTCGAGCCCGTAGCCGACTTCAATGCGGACCTTATGCTCGGCCGGCGCGACCAGAAGCAGCACGCCGTTGTTTTTCTTCGCTTCGCCGAGCTTCCAGGTGCGGAATAACTCGTTGGCGTAGGTTTCGATGTCGCCGCCTTGCAGCGATTTGACCGTAGCGACGACGAATTGAATGCTGGACTTGTCTTCGAGGTCTTTTAGCTTGGTTTCGAGATCACTCCGGCTTTGCGCCGACATCACATTGGCCTGGTCGACCACGCGCCCGGTGAGCTGCGGGAAGTCGAGGGCAAGCGCAACGACCGTGAGCAGGCCGAGAAGCAAAGTCGTCGTTATAAGAACCGCGAGGCTGAGGCCTCGGCCGTCAGCTTGCGCTCGCGGCAATCCCGGCATGGTCAGAATTTCACTTGCGGCGGCGTTTGCGCACCCTCATTGGCGGCGAATTCGGCCATTGGTTTCTCGCCCGAGAAGGCAGTCTTCGCCCAGATGACGGTCGGGAAAGTGCGCAGCGCGGTATTAAACGTGCGCACCGCGTCGATATAGTCGCGGCGCGCCACAGCAATACGGTTTTCCGTTCCCTCAAGCTGTGACTGCAGCGCCAGGAAGTTGGCGTTGGATTTCAGATCTGGATAGTTCTCGGTCACTGCAAGCAAACGGCCGAGCACGCCAGTCAATTGGTTCTGCGCGTCCTGGAAAGCTTTAAGCTTGGCCGGATCGGTGAGATCGGAAGCGTCGAGCTTGATTTGCGTCGCCTTGGCGCGCGCCTCGACCACGGCGGTCAGCACATTCTTTTCCTGCGCGGCATAACCCTGAACCGTCGCGACCAAATTAGGGATCAGATCGGCACGGCGCTGATACTGGTTCTGCACATCGGCCCAGCGCGCTTTGGCCTGTTCCTCGAGCGTTGGGATGGTGTTGTAGCCGCAGGCTGACAGGGTCAGCCCGAGGCCAATGACGGCAAGAGCAATGCGAATTCGAGAAATCATGCGGGGCATGAGACCCTCCTGCTGTGCTTAGTCGTCAGAATAGAAAGCGAGGTTCAGCCTTCGACAGGCTCGGTCCCGGCGATTTCAATGCCGAAACCGGAAAGGCCGACGAAAGTCATCTGACGCGACGACGTCAGAAGCTTAATTGAACTGACGCCGAGATCTCTCAAGATTTGCGCGCCAAGCCCAACTTCGCGCCACAGTTGAGTGCGCGCTTCACCCGACGCGGTATCGCCGGATTTCGGGATAGAGACCACCGGCACGCCGGCGGTACCGTCGCGCAACAGTATCAGTATGCCTCTGCCTTCGGCCTTGAAACGCGACAGCGCATAATGGATCGGCTTGGCGCCGCCAAACACGTCGGAAATGATATTGGCGCGATGCAAACGGGTCGGTACGTTCTTGCCGTCGCCGATGCGGCCGTGCACGAAGGCCATGTGATGCACCTGATCGAACGGCGTCACATAGGCATAGCCTGCAAGCTTGCCGATTTCAGACTCGACCGGAAATTCGCCGACCCGCTCAATCAGTTTATCGCGCGCCTGACGGTAAGCGATCAGCTCGGCAATATTGATACGCTGCATCTTATGCCGTTCGGCAAAGACCGCGAGCTCCGGCCCACGCATCACAGTGCCGTCGTCGTTCATGAGTTCGGCGAGGACGCCGACCGGCGGCAAGCCGGCCAAGCGGCACAGATCGACGCAAGCCTCAGTATGGCCCGAACGCATCAGCACGCCGCCTTCCTTCGCGACCAGCGGGAAGACATGGCCGGGACGTACGAAATCCGCGGCGCCGGAATTACCGTTGGCCAGCGCGCGCACGGTGTTGGTGCGCTCCTCCGCTGAAATGCCGGTGGTCAGGCCGTGGCGAACGTCAACGGAGACTGTGAAAGCGGTGCCGAGCGGTGCATCGTTGAATGCCACCATCGGATCGAGATGAAGCCGCCGCGCCTCCTCCGGCGCCAACGGCGCGCAGACAATGCCCGAGGTATGGCGGATGATGAACGCCATCTTTTCCTGCGTACAAAGATTCGCGGCAACGAACAGATCGCCTTCGTTCTCACGATCGTCGTCATCCGCGACGATCACAATCTCGCCGCGCGCAAAGGCGGCCACGGCGGTTTCGATGCGTTGATGCCCCTCGGTCATTTCAAATCACTTGCTCAATCGCCACTTGTTCAATCGTTACTTGCTAGATCGCTTGGTTAAATCACTTCGCAAACGGCCAGGACGGAGTTTCTCCGATCTGCCCGCGCTGACGTAGATAATGATCGGCGATGGCGCATGCCACCATGGCTTCGCCGATCGGGACCGCGCGGATACCAACGCATGGGTCGTGGCGCCCGGTCGTCGCAATCTCAGTTTCGTGGCCGAAACGGTCGACCGTTTGGCGTGGATTGAGGATCGACGAGGTCGGCTTTACGGCAAAGCGCGCCACGATCGGCTGACCGGTCGAAATGCCGCCGAGAATGCCGCCGGCATTATTGGAGAGAAACCGCGGCTTGCCATCGTTACCCACGCGCATTTCGTCGCCGTTTTCCTCACCCGTGAGTTCGGCCGCGGCGAAGCCTGCGCCAATCTCGACGCCCTTTACGGCATTGATGCTCATCAGCGCAGCAGCAAGATCGCCGTCGAGCTTGCCGTAAATTGGCGCGCCGAGACCGGGAGGGATACCTTCCGCGACGACTTCGATCACCGCACCGATCGAGGACCCGCTTTTGCGCAAGCCATCGAGATAGTCGCCGAGCTTGGCTGCGGTCGTTGCATCGGGACAGAAAAACGGATTGCGTTCGACTTCGTCCCAGTCCCAACGCGCGCGGTCGATGCGATGCGTGCCCATTTGCACCAGAGCGCCGCGCACTGTCAGCCCGGGCACGATCTTGCGGGCGACGGCGCCGGCGGCAACACGCATCGCCGTCTCGCGCGCTGATTGACGACCACCACCACGATAATCGCGCAGCCCATATTTGACGTCGTAAGTGTAGTCGGCGTGGCCGGGCCGATACTTGTCTTTGATATCGGAATAGTCTTTCGAGCGCTGATCGACATTGTCGATGAGCAGCCCGATCGGCGTTCCTGTCGTGACCTGTGCGCCGCTCACCGGATCGGCGAACACGCCGGACAAAATTCGGACTGCATCCGGCTCTTGGCGTTGCGTGGTGTAGCGCGACTGACCTGGCCGGCGGCGATCGAGATAAGGCTGGATGTCGGCGACGGTGAGTGGAATGCGCGGCGGACAACCATCGACAACACAGCCGATCGCGGGCCCGTGGCTTTCACCAAAGGTCGTGACCCGGAATAAATGGCCGAAGGTGTTGAACGACATGACGCGCGCGACGCTGAACCGATTGAAATATCTAGCGATAGTGAGGGCTTGGTAGCCCGCGTCGGACATGCGGTCAAATTGTCGCGCGCCACTATCGGAATCATTCGCAACTGCGAACAGCATCGGTGATTGCCTTCGCACTCGCGGAATCCAACTCCGGAATCTGCCAACGAAATGCGCAAAGTCGTGGTGAGGAGCTGCCACCATTCATGCCGCATTCATCTCGCTGAACGACAATTAATGAAAAGCTGAACAACCGTTAAGCTACGGAAATATAAGAGCTTTTTCCATTTTTTCGTTGCGGCCAACGCACTTCTATGGCAATGTCGTTCACGGTAAGGGGGCGATGGCCCAGGGACCGAGACGATCTGACCTGCGACTAAACCAACCCTGCCGGTAGGTTCATTCACACACCGAGGACAAAGCATCATGGCGAAGAAGAAGAAGGCCAAGAAGAAGTCGAAGTAATTGACGCACGCGCGGCCTCGTATTGGGGCAGCGCCGTCAATTTCCGATTTCGCGAGATTTTCGGATCTTGCCAAGCGGCTGGACTTACGGGTCCGGCCGCTTTCGTTTTTCGGTTACGGATAGAGCGTCATTTTTCCGTCGGCGAAAACATAGACCCCGCCTTGCGCGATCGGCGCGCGCGTCGCTTCTTCGGGCGGCATCGCATTGATAAGCGTCATCAGTGCACGCACCCCGCCGCCATGCGCTGCAGCGACGGTGTCGCGGGTCAGTGCCGCATACCACGCGCTGATACGCTGCGTGAGTTCGCGATAACTCTCTCCTCCCGGCGGCGCGAAGCCCCATTTATCGCGTTCGCGCTGCGCCATGACGCCGGGCGTCCGGGCGTCGATCTCCGGCAGAGTGAAGCCTTCCCAGTCGCCGTAGGAAATCTCCACAAGACGATCGTCGATGGCGTAGGTATTCGGATCGAGCCCGAGCGTGCCGCGCAGGATTTCCATCGTTTCGCGCGCTCGCTTCAAGGGGCTTGCCACATAGGCGAGGTCTGCAGGGTCCTTGTGATCGCGCGCGAACAGATCGCGCAGCAACGCGCCGGAGTTCGCCGCCTGCTGCCTGCCGTGCGGATTGAGCGGGATGTCGCTGCGGCCCTGCAGCCGCGCTTCGACATTGAAATCGGTCTCGCCGTGACGAACGTAATAAAGGACCGGCATTACTCTTTGCCGACTGCGATATCCGGCGCGTCTGGGTGTTTCATACCGACGACGTGATAGCCGGCATCGACATGATGCACTTCACCGGTGACGCCGCGTGACATGTCCGACAGGAGATAAGCGCCGGCCTGGCCAACTTCCTCGATGGTGACGTTGCGGCGGAGCGGCGCGTTGTATTCGTTCCATTTGAGAATGTAGCGGAAGTCGCCAATGCCCGAAGCGGCAAGTGTCTTGATCGGTCCCGACGAGATCGCGTTGACCCGGATGTTCTTCACGCCGAGATCGGCCGCGAGATATTGCACCGAGGTTTCCAACGCCGATTTGGCGATGCCCATGACATTGTAGTGCGGCATCCACTTCTCAGCGCCGTAATAGGTCAGCGTCAGCATCGCGCCGCCATTCGGCATCATCTTCTCGGCGCGCTGCGCGATTGCCGTGAACGAGTAACAGCTTATCAGCATCGTCTTGGTGAAATTGTCGGCGGTGGTGTCGACATAGCGGCCGTCGAGCTGATCCTTGTCGGAAAAGGCAATGGCATGGACCAGGAAATCGATGCTGCCCCATTGCTGCTCTACGGCGGCGAAGACGGCGTCGATACTCTTCGGCTCGGTCACATCACAATCGCCGACCACGACGCCGCCGACCCCTTGGGCCAGCGGTTCGACGCGCTTTTTCAGCGCGTCGCCCTGATAGGTGAAGGCCAGCTCCGCGCCGTGCCCATGGCAGGCCTTGGCGATGCCCCAGGCGAGCGAACGCTGGTTCGCCACCCCCATAATGAGGCCGCGTTTGCCGCGCATGAGGCCTGCGATTTCCGGCATTTCTCGACCCCGTGCGGCGTTTTCCAGCCCGGCCTCCTATGGCATAGGGGCCTTGGACCATCAAGTTTCGGGCCATCAAGCTTGGAGCCGCCAAGCTTGCGGCGTGTGGGCGCACGGTTCCGCGTAAGGAATAGGGGACGGCCCATGGTGTTGTTGAAAGCGTGCAGGTTTTGCGTGGCCTGCAAGTCTTAACGAAACGCAAAGGTGCGTTACTTGACTGAGTTTCAACAACAGGTGCAGGCGGCCATTCCGGCTCTGCGGCGCTATGCGCGCGCGCTGACCCGCGACGTCGATACCGCCGACGACCTGGTGCAGGACACGTTGGTACGCGCTTTGCGTTCTGAGCATTTGTTCCACGGCGGGGACACGAGGGCTTGGTTGTATACGATCTTGACCAACCTGAACCGCAACCGATTGAGGAGCCTGTCGCGGCGTCCGGTCCTGTCGCCGATCAAGGACAGCGATGCTTCGACGGCGGGTCCAGACTCCGGCGGCCGAGACATCACGCGGGCGCTTGACGATCTTGCCGAGGATCAGCGTTCGGCACTGCTCCTGGTGGTGCTCGAGGGCCTCACCTATCGGGAGGTTGCCGAAGTGCAAGGCGTACCAATTGGCACGGTGATGTCGCGGCTTGCCCGCGCACGAACACAAATCAAAGCCTATCTTGACGGCGAGCGTCCCGCGCTGCGCCGCGTGAAGTGACGAAGAGAGCAAACGATGACTGAACGAGACCGAATTGTCAGCGACGACGAACTCCACGCTTATGTCGACGGCGAATTGCCGGCCGACCGCCGCGGCGCCGTCGAAGCTTGGCTCGCCACCCATGCCGATGACGCCGCGAGGGTCGCGACGTGGCGCGCGCAAGCCGACCTCATTCGCGCCCGCTACGGCGGCATCGCCGATGAAAAGACGCCGCCGCGGCTCGACGTGAACCGTATTTTGCGCCGGCGCTGGAACGTGACAGCCGCCGCGATGGCGGCGACGATTGCAGCGTTTCTGATCGGCGGCGTGTCCGGCTGGACCGCGCGCGGCTTGAAGACAGCCTCGGCGCCGGACCTGATCCGTTTTACCAGCGACGCGCTCGATGCCTACAAACTCTACACGGTCGAGGTCCGGCATCCGGTCGAGGTATCAGGCGACCAGCAACCGCATCTCATCGAGTGGCTGTCGAAGCGGGTCGGCTCACCGTTGCGCGCGCCAGATCTCGACAAAGTCGGATTGAAGCTTGTCGGCGGCCGGCTACTGCCGGGCCCGACCGGTCCCACTGCCTTCTTCATGTATGAAGGGCCGTCCGGCGAGCGCTTCACGCTTTACTGCGGCCGCACCGGCGATCAGGAAACGGCGTTGCGTTACACCACTGGGCAGCAAAACGCCGCCTATTACTGGGTCGATCGTAATCTCGCTTATGTGCTGAGCGGCCCTGCCGAGCAGAACAAACTGCACGAGATTGCGCAGACGGCCTACGACCAGATCGACCGCCACAGCCCGCAAGGTAGCTGACAGGGCCGAGCGGCGGGGACGTCAATCAGCGGCCACTCACGCCGCTGTCATACTCGACCATTATTTGAATAGGCTTATGCCTGCGGAGGCTCCTTAGTCTCCGCAGGCGCCATGCCGTCGCGTCGTATTTGCAAAAGCTCAAAGGAAAGCTCATGGCCGCTATTCCGAGTATCTGGCTCTGGGTAGGCATCGTTATTTGCATCGTCAATTCCGGACTGTTCGCGGGGTTGAACCTCGCGATTTTCAGCTTGAGTCCACTGCGGCTGCAGATCGAATTCGACGGCGGCAATGCCGACGCCAAACGCGTTCTTGAGCTGCGCAAGAACTCCAACCAAGTCCTGTCCACCATCATCTGGGGCAATGTCAGCATCAACGTATTGCTGACACTGCTCTCTGATTCCGTCCTTGCCGGCGTCAGCGCATTTTTGTTTTCTGCCGTCGCGATCACGATCCTCGGTGAGATCGTCCCGCAAGCCTATTTCTCGCGCAACGCATTGCGGATGACGGTACTGTTCGTGCCGTTTCTCGAGTTCTACCGCTTCGTCCTTTATCCGTTGGCGAAACCGACTGCGCTCGTGCTTGATTTGTGGCTCGGCACCGAAGGTATCGTCTATTTGCGCGAACGCGATATCCGGTCGCTGATCGCGCGGAGCGCCGCGAGCGGCGGCGACGTCAGCAAAATCGAGGCGCTCGGCGCGCGCAACTTTCTCGATCTCGACGACGTACTCGTTATCGACGAAGGCGAGCTAATCGATGTCCGCAGCATCATCAGCCTGCCGATCGAGAACCGGAAATGCATTCTGCCGAAATTCGACCGCGCCCCGAGCGATCCATTTCTCCGTCAGCTAGATGCATCGGGAAAAAAATGGGTGATCGTCACTGACCTGAAAGGCGAGCCGGTCTTTGTGCTCGATTCACATCACTTCCTGCGCGACGCCCTGTTCAATGAATTGGAGGCGCCGACCGCTTATTGGCACCGGCCGATCATCGTCCGCAACGGGCAGACGCGGCTTGGCGACGTGATCGGACGTATGACGGTGACGCCGCAGCGGCCGGACGACGACGTCGTCCATCACGATCTGATCCTGGTCTGGGGCGACCAAAAGCGCATCATCACCGGATCCGATCTGCTCGGCCGCCTCTTACGGGATATCACGACCGTGGAAGTCAATCCTGCAGCGGCGGCGGCGAAGCCCAAATCGCGCATTGAAACGGCAGCGTCGTAGACGCTCACATATCCTTGCGCGGATCGTAGGGCTTCTCGCCCTGCCATTTCTTCATCAACTCATCGAGCTCGGAATCGCTTTTTTCCGGCAATGCGATTCGCACCGTGGCGAGGAGATCGCCGCGTCCGGTTTTGGCCGGATAGCCCTTGCCTTTGAGCCGGAACGTACGGCCGCTATTGGTCCAAGGCGGGATGGTCAACTCGAGCGGCTTATCGAGCGTCGGCACCCGCACCTTGCCGCCGAGCGCTGCTTCGTAAAGCGTGATCGGCAGATCGAGCCGCACATCGGCGCCCTCCAGCGTGAACACCGGATGCGGCGCGATCGAAACGGTGATCAGCACATCGCCCGGACCACCCTGCCCGGGCATGCCCTGGTTCTTGAGCCTGATCTGCTGGCCCTCGTGGATACCTGCAGGGATTTTGACGTCGAGCTCCTTGCCGGTCGGCAAGCGAAGCCGCTCGGTCGTTCCGCGCGCCGCTTCCGGCAGCGTCACCGTCATCGTGGCTTGAACGTCGGCGCCGATGCCGAAATCCTCCGGCTCGAAATTCTGCGCGCCGCCACCACGGGCACCGCGCCCGAACGCCTCTTTCAGAATGTCCTCGAAACCGCCGAAACCGCCGCCACCGCCCGCGGCTCCGCCGCGCCGGGCACCACGGGTGAAGCCTTCCGGTCCGAAATTGAAGCTTTCGAAATTGGCGTCAGGGCCAAAGCCCGGACCGCTACCGGCACCCGGCCGCGGTCCGCCACCGTGACCGCCATAGCCCTGAAAGCGCGGCTTACCTTCGGCGTCGATCTCGCCGCGGTCGAAGGCCTTGCGCTTGTCCTCGTCGGCGAGGAGCTCATGCGCGGCGTTCAATTCGGAAAAGAGCGTTGCCGCCTTGGGATCGTTCTTGTTGGCGTCGGGATGCAGCTTTTTGGCAAGCTTGCGGTAGGCGCTTTTGATATCGCCCGCGCTCGCCTTCCGCTCGATGCCCAACACTTCATAGGGATCACGCATCCCTATCGACTCCGGTTTTGATGTCTGGGCTGGCCCCGCCTGCCCGCCTGATGTGCGTTAATGTGGGAACTAAGCGGCCGAGACGCAATGCGAATCGGCTTAAAGCGAGGGAATGATAGCCTGCTTTAGCCCGACTTCAGCGGTTTTAGCCGCTTCACTTCCCAGGCCCCGTGCACATCGCGGCATGCAGCGCCCTGCAGCCAATCATGCGACCCGCCATGGACATAGCTTGCCAGGAAGTCGCGGCAGGGCAGCCCACCTTCGCTGTAGGCCGTCGCCAGTGGCGTGATATTGCCGCCGGCCCCGGTCTCCGGGTTCTCCCAAGGAATGCTCGCATCTTTGCCGCCGCGCGCCAGCACATCGGCGACCGCCGCCCGGGCATAAATGAGATCCCCTTCCGAAGGCGCGGGCGCTACCGCGACACGTACGCCGTGGCCGGACGGCGTAATCGAGCCGGTCGTCTGCAGATCGGCGTCTTCCTTGGAGTTCATTGAAACGAGACGGTAGGAGCAGCCGCAGAGGTTCAGCGCGCCAAGGATTGCAAAGCTCGCAGTCAGCCACCGAGCGACGAAGCATCGCGGTGGAGATAGGCGGAACCCCGCCAACACATTATATACAGGCCGGTAGCACGCCCCCCGACCGCCCCACGCGAGCACCTGGTACTCCGCGAATGTCCGATACCGCGCCTATGGAACACCCAACACGGTTAACGGGCGGTGACTTCACCGAGGCCGATGAGCCGTTGCGCTTGTTTGCCGCGTGGTTTGAGGAGGCAAAGCGCGCCGAGCCGGTCAATCCGGAGGCAATGACGATTTCAACTATCGACCCGGATGGCATGCCGAATGCGCGGATGGTGCTGCTCAAAGGCTTCGACGAGCGCGGCTTCGTTTTCTACACCAACACCGACAGCATCAAGGGCCATGAACTTGCCGCTGCGCCCAAGGCGGCGCTGACATTTTATTGGAAATCACTGCAGCGCCAGGTGCGGCTGCGCGGCATGGCCGAGCCAGTGTCCGGTGCAGAGGCCGACGCTTATTTCGCGAGCCGCTCGCGGATGGCCCAGATCGGCGCCTGGGCCAGCAAACAATCCTCGGCGCTGGAAAGCCGTCTCGCTTTCGAGAAAGCAGTCGCGCTCAATACCGCGGAATTCGGCATCGGCACCGTGCCGCGGCCGCCGCATTGGTCCGGTTATCGAGTCACACCGCAAGAAATCGAGTTTTGGCAGGAGCGTCCTTTTCGCCTGCATGATCGTATCGTGTTCAAGAAGAGCATGGGCGCGCTTTGGCAGAAGACGCGGCTCTACCCGTAATCAACGAAAGACACTCAATGGCGACAAGCAACCAGCCGCGACGCACGCTCCTCCTCACCGGAGCCAGCCGCGGCATCGGCCATGCCACGGTGAAGCGTTTCTCTGCGGCCGGCTGGCGCGTCGTCACCTGTTCGCGCCATCCGTTTCCGGAAAACTGTCCATGGGAAGCAGGCCCCGAGGACCACATCCAGGTCGATTTATCCGATCCGGAAAACACTGAAGCGGCGATCGCGGAAACAAAACAACGGCTGCATGGCGAATTGCATGCGCTGGTCAACAACGCGGCAGTTTCGCCGAAAGCCGCGGGCGGCAAACGCCTGTCGTCGATCGAGACGTCGCGTGACGATTGGCATCACATTTTTCAGGTCAATTTCTTCGGCCCGATCATGCTCGCGCGCGGCCTTCTTGATGAGTTGAAAGCCGCCAAGGGATCGGTCGTCAACGTAACCTCGATCGCGGGCTCGCGCGTGCATCCCTTTGCCGGCGCGGCCTATTCGACCTCGAAGGCGGCGCTCGCCGCACTGACCCGCGAAATGGCCGCCGATTTCGGTTCGCTCGGCGTGCGCGTCAACGCCATCGCGCCGGGCGAGATCGACACCGCGATGCTCTCACCCGGCACGGACAAGATCGTCGAAAACATTCCGATGCACCGGCTCGGCACACCCGACGAAGTGGCGAAGATCATCTACGTGCTGTGCACCGAGACGTCGTCTTATGTGAACGGCGCCGAAATCCACATCAATGGCGGCCAGCACGTCTAGTTGTCGAAAGAGATTAGCCTTTATTAGACGACTTGCCGGCGAGTTCACCTATGCTCCGCGCCATAGCGACGAACTCGCTCGGCATCATGACGATCGTCATCGTGTTTTGCTCGGCGCCGACTTCGGTTATCATCTGCATTCGCCTGAGTTCAAGAGCGGCAGGGTTCTGCATAATGACCTGAGCGGCGTTGCGTAATTGCTCCGCAGCGTCGAGTTCGGCCTCGGCCTTGATAAGCCGCGCTCGCTTCTCGCGTAGCGCTTCTGCCTCTTGCGCCATCGCCCGCTGCATTGTCGGCGGAATCTCCACGTTCTTCATTTGCACACGCTCGACGCTTACGCCCCACGGCTCCGTTACGGTATCGATGGATTTCTTCATCACTTCGGAGATCGTATCCTGGGCCTTGAGTATGTCGTCGAGCGTGTGCTGACCCAGCACAGTGCGAAGCGCCGTGAGAGCCACCTGCTCGACCGCGTTTGCAACACCTCGGACTTCCATGACAGCGCGTTCCGGATCGATGATGCGATACCAGATTACCGTGTCGACTTTGATCGGAACGTTGTCGCGGGTAATTCCTTCTTGCTGCTCGACAGCCGCTGTAACGGTCCGCAGGTCGAGCTTGATCTGCCACTCGACGAACAGCCACACGAAATAAATGCCAGGACCGGCCGTTCGGTTGAATTTGCCAAGGCGAAAGACAACCGCTCGCTCATATTGGTTTGCAACCCGCAAGCTTCCAATCAATACCACCGCGGCCACCGCTGCGATCGCAAACAGAACCGAATGCGAAGAGAGAAAATATACCGAGTCCATGATCGCACCTTCACCGCAACTGAAAGACGAGCTTGCCGCGGAAGTGCCGCGACTGGCTCAAACGATGGGCTTCGACCGCTTGCGACAACTTATAGAGTTTCGTCACGGGCGGATGGATCGCGCCTGAGGCGATGGCCTGAGCGATGCGCTCCATCGCCGCGCGCGAACGGCCAACGGGCGGTCGCAATGACGTGACATCGCCGCGGCCCGGCTTCGGCGCTTGCATTCCCGAAGCAATAAAAGCGCCGCGACCGCCGGATTTAAGCACTGCGAAAGACCGCATCGCGACATCGCCGCCGACGGTATCGAACACGGCGTCGCAATCTTTCACCATTTTGGTGAAATCTTGCGCGTTGTAATCGATAACCTCGTCGGCGCCGAGGTTGCGGGCATAATCGGCGTTGGCCGCGCTTGTCGTCGTGATCACATGGGCGCCCACAACGTGCTTGGAATATTGAACGGCGAAACTCGCCACGCCGCCGGCGCCGCCTTGGACCAAAATTGTCTCGCCGCGCTGTAGCTTCAGCGTATCGGCAACTGCACTGATCGCGGTCAGGCCGGCGAGCGCCAAAGCTGCGGCATTGATATGCGACAAGCTCTCGGGCTTCTTGGCGATGAGCGCGGACTTGATCGCGATCTTTTCGCAATAGGTTCCTTCGCGTCCGGCATCGAGAACGCCGAACACGGTATCGCCGACTTTGAGATCGTCGACGCCTAAACCGAGCGCGCCGACCACGCCGGAAAAATCGCGCCCCGGCATTGCCGGGAATTTCGTCGAAGCCGCGCTCGGATATTCACCGCTGCGGAACTTCCAATCGGCTGCATTCACGCTCGCGGCGTGAACGTCAACAACGACCTCGCCGGCTGCCGCGACGGGATCGGGCAAATCGCCATATTGAAGGACGTCCGGACCACCAAATTTCTCAAGGAAAACGGCTTTCATCTGAGTTTCCTACCTCTTGTTTCCAGTTTCTCATCAGTTGTCGTGGCGAATGAAACTTAGCCCAACAGCGCTCATACACGCGACATGGCGTCCCTTTGGCGTCCCTTTAGGATAATCCGGCTTGCCGTGCAAAAACGATAAGATAGACTGCCTGCAACCGGCCGTTTCGAGCCGATAAAGTTAAAATTCCAGGGAGGTCTAGACAATGCGTGAATCGAAAACGCGCGCGCCGATTTTTGCCGGCTTGCTGGCGAGCGCCGCCTTTATCGCACTTTCCGCGCCGGGCTATGCTGAAGACACTTTCAAGATCGGCGTCATCGCAGAGGTACAAGCCGTCGCCGGCTCGTCGATCCCGCAAGCGGCACAGCTTGCCGCCGATGAGATCAACGCGGCGGGCGGCGTCAACGGCAAGAAGATCGAGATCGTTACCTATGACAATCACTCGTCCGCAGCCGAGTCCGTTCGCGCCTTTCAGCGCGCGGTGAACGAAGACCACGTCAATGCGGTAATAGCGAGCTATATCAGCGAAGTCGTACTCGCGCTCGAGCCGTGGGCTGGCCGCTTGAAGACCGTGATGATCACGCCGGGCGCTGCGTCCGACGTCATCACCCAGAACATCGCGAAGGATTACGACAATCTCAAATACACCTTCCACGGCTATCTGACCTCGACCAGCCTTGCCGATTCCACTTGCGCGGCGGCGAAAGACCTTCTGGTCGGCCAGCTTCATATGAAGAGCGCCGTGGTGATGAGCGAGGATGCCGCTTGGACGACACCGCTCGACACCGAATATCTGAAATGTCTGCCCAATGCCGGGCTCAACATCCTCGATCATATCCGCTTCTCGCCGGACACCACTGACTTCACGCCGATCTTCAACAAGATCGAGGGTGAGAAGCCCGACGTGATGATCACCGGCATTTCGCATGTCGGCGTGCAGCCGACCGTGCAGTGGAAGCAGCAGGAGGTGCCGATCCCGATGCTCGGTATCTCGTCACAGGCGACGAATTCGAGCTTCTGGAACGACACCAATGGCGCCACCGAAGGCGTGCTCTATCAAGCCGTCTCCGGTCCCGACGTGGCCGTAACGCCGAAGACGCTGCCCTTCGTCAAAGCCTTCAAGGCGAAGTTCGGCAACTTCCCGTCCTATTGCGGCTACACGTCCTATGACGAGGTCTATTACCTCGCCGATGCCTTCAAACGCGCCGGCTCGGGCGATTCCGATAAGCTCGTGACCGCACTCGAAGCCACCGACTATGTCGGCACCATCGGCCGCATACAGTTCAAGGCCAAAGGCGATCCAAATCCGCACGCGCTCAAAGTTGGACCGGACACCATCACCGGCCTGATGCTGCAATGGCAGGACGGCAAGCAGACCAATCTGTGGCCGGCCAAAGTCGCCAATGGCAAGCTGAAGTTCCCGAAATTCATCAAGGTTGGCGCAGCCAACTAACGGGGCATTCTTCGTGCTTCGCTCCTTCTCCCCGCGCGCAACGCGAGCGGGGAGAATGTTTGATTGGGGACCTGTCGCGTGAGCGTGGTGTTCTGGCAGATCCTGGTCGACGGCTTTGCCGTCAGTTCGCTCTACGCGCTTGGCGCGATGGGCTTCGCGTTGATCTTCGGCGTGTCCGGCGTTCTTAATCTCTCCCACGGCGCGCTGATGGTCGTGGCCGTGGTCGCCGCTTGGGCAGCCGGCAACGATCTGCATGACGATCCCTATACCGGCGCCTTGATCGGCATCGGCGCGGGCTTTGTCGCGACGATGATCACTTATTTTGTCATTGTCGGCCCGTTGCAGCGCACCCAGAAAATCCGCGAGGAAGAAAAAGAAATTTTCATCCTCACCGGGACGCTGCTCTGGGGCATCATGATCCAGGAGTTCATCGCGTATCTTTATACAAACAATGCAAAGACCGTGGCGCCGATCGTTAATGGCGTGATGTCGATTGTGGGTGTCCGCACGCCGAAGAATGAGTTGTTCACCGCCATCGTATGCTGGCTCGTGATCGGCGGACTCTGGCTGCTGGTGAACCGCACCCGCGCTGGTAAAGCCGTTCTCGCCGCTTCGATGAATCCGCGCGGCGTGACATTGCTTGGTATCGAGCTGTCGCGAATCTATATCGCCATCTGGGCGATCTACGGCCTGTTGGTCGGAGTTGCCGGTGTGCTGCTCGGCATGTTTCTCGGCGTGTCGTCCTATAGCGTCGGGCCGCTGACCGCGAGCGCGTTCTCCATCGTCGTGCTGGGCGGTCTTGGCAGCGTTTCCGGAGCGCTGATCGCAGCCTATGTGGTCGGATATCTCGAAACCATCACGGCCTATCTGATCTCGCCGGCCTATCGCACCATCCCCGCGCTCCTTCTCCTCATCGTGGTGATGTATCTGCGCCCACGCGGCTTCTTGGGACGGCGTTGATGCGGCTCTCCTCGACCATACGCATTCTGCTGGTCGGCCTCGTCGTCGTGGCGCTGGCGTCGTTCTTGCCGTTCGCAGTGTCGGGCTATGTGCTCGGCCTTCTCACCATCGCCTATTATTTCGGCGTCTTCGCCATGGCCTGGGACCTGCTCTTCGGCTTTGCCGGCGAAGTCAATTTCGGGCCCACCTTCCTGATCGGCACCGGCGCTTACACCGCCGGCATTCTCGATAATCTTTATCAGCCGCCGATCTGGCTATGCGTCGTTGCTGGAACACTCGCCGCCGTCGCCGGCGGTGTCATTCTGGCATTGCCGGCTTTGCGCGTGCGCGGCCCGTATTTCGGCCTTACCACACTGGTCGCGGTGCTGATGCTGCAGAACTATGTCGTGGTCGATGCGAGCCTGACCGGCGGCGAGATCGGGCTGACCGTGCCCGACGTCATCACGATTAGCGACGCGAAGAATTACGAGCTCGCGCTCTGGTTCATGGCGTTCAGCGCCGCGATTTTATTCTCGCTGTCTCGTTCGCCGGTGGGACTGATCCTGCAAGCGAGCGGACAGGATGCGGTCCAAGCCGGCGCACTCGGCTTCAATGTGACCAAGCACAAGCTCTTTGCCTTCATTGTCAGCGCGCTGTTCTCCGGCCTCGCCGGCGCGTTGATGGTGTTTTATCTCGGCTCCGCCTCGGTCGGCACATTCATCGACATCACCGTCGGTGTGCAGATCATCATCGCCGCCGTCCTTGGCGGCCGCCGCACCATCCTTGGCGGCGTGCTGGGCGCGGTATTCATTATTGCTATGGCCGAAGCGCTGCGGCCGATCGGCGATCTGGCAAATTTCGTCGTCTTCACCATGGCGTTGGTGGTCGTGCTTTTATTTCCGAGCGGCTTTTTCGGCCTGCTCACCCGCACCAAAGAAGGCGGTTGAGCATGACCGAGACGGCGCATCTTCAGGTATCCGGTCTAAGCAAACGCTTCGGCGGCCTGATAGCCGTCAAGGACATGAGCTTCAACGTCGAGGCCGGCAAGATCGTCGGCCTGATCGGTCCGAACGGATCGGGCAAATCGACGGTGATGAAGCTGATCATGGGCATCGAGCGGCCCGACGGCGGCTCGGTGCGTATCGACGGCACCGAGGTCGCCGGCTGGCCGTCGCATAAGATCGCGCGGATGGGCGCCGGCATCGTCTTTCAGCATTCGCGGCCACTACATCGCCAGACCGTGCTCGAGAACATCACTTTGGCGCTCCTTCCGGACAAGTTGACGAAGCTTCTTACCGATCCGGAGACCGACGCTAAAGCGCGCGCCATCGCCGCGCGCGTCGGCCTGACCGCCGTGCTCGACCGCCGCCCGGCGACACTGCCGTTTGCCGATCTGCGCAAGATCGAGATCGCCAAGGCGATCGCGCGCGATCCGAAGGTGCTGCTGATCGACGAACCGTTCGCCGGGCTGACATCGGCAGAGACGGCGGCGTTTTCCGATCTGATTTGCGAATTGCGCGATGACGGCCGCGCCGTGCTCCTTGTCGACCACAACGTCAAAAGCGTCTCACGCCTCGTCGACCGCGTGCTGGCGATGTATGTCGGCGAACGTATCGCTGAAGGCACCGCGGATGAGGTGATGCGCGATGAGACAGTGCGCCGCGTCTATCTCGGCGGCAGCATCGAGACCGCGGCGCGGCCGGAATCCTCGTTCCGCGACAGCAAGACACCGTTCCTCGAGGTCGACAATCTCAACGTCCATTACGGTAAGGCGCAGGCGCTAGAGAATGTCTCGATCCATGTCCATGCCGGCGAATTCGTCTCCGTGGTCGGCTTGAACGGCGCCGGCAAGACGACGCTGTTCAACGCCATTTCCGGTCTCCTTCGTTACGGCGGCGACATCCGCCGCGAGGGCACGACACTGCGTGGACAGTCCGCGGCCATGATCGCCCGCAACGGCATCGTGCAGTCACCCGAAGGCCGTGAACTCTTTGTCGACATGACGGTGCGGGAAAATCTCGACATGGGCGGCCAGCATCTGTCGCCGGAAGAAGCCGGGAAACAGATCACCTGGCTGTTCGACCTCTTCCCGATCCTGCGCGAGCGGCAGAAGCAGAATGCCGGCACGCTGTCCGGTGGCGAGCAGCAGATGCTGACCATCGCCCGCGCACTGATGATGAAGCCGAAGCTTCTCATCCTCGACGAGCCGACGCTGGGGCTGGCGCCCGTCATTCTCGAGCAGATATCGAAGGCGCTTGAGCGGCTGCGCCAAACCACGCCAATCACCGTGCTGCTCGGCGAACAGAATGTCACTTTCGCCCTACCCCACGCCGACCGGGTCTATGTGCTCGAACACGCCCGCATCGTCTGGGAAGGCAGCCCCGACCGCTTCGCGGCAGAGATGGGCACCGGCTATCTCTAAAAGCGGTCTGTCTGAACTTCAGCCGTACGGGAAGTCCAACAGCGCAGTCTCGGCGAGTACCGCTTCGGGAATGCTATGGCGTGCCGAGCGGGCTCTTTCCTCTGCCGTCTGTGTCGCTTGCAGATAAGCGCCGAGATGGCGAGCGCGCTCGATGATCTTGCGGTTTTCCAGCAAACGCTCCGCCTCGAAACGGCGCAAGCCGGATTCGATATCATCGTCGTCGAGCGCCAGGGCAAGCGCGGTCGCATCGTCGGCGGCCTTGGACACACCGGCGCCAACATGCGGACGCGCGACAAATGCCGCATCGCCAATGATGCCGACGCGGCCGAAGGCAAGCCGCGAGCTTTCAAGATCGTAGATCGGCTGCAAGATCGGTTCGTCGATCGAACGAATGACGGTGCGCAATTGCGGCGCCAGCAGACGCTCGGCGGCGGCCCGCATCGCTGCGATCGGCTCAGGTGCGATTAGCGGCGGTGGGATGGACACCGAATGCACAGTGCCGTTCTTGTCGGTCAGGAGCCGCGGCAATTCTTTCGTTTCATCGGCCGGCCGATACCAAATGAGATTGTAGCGACGCTGTCCCTCCTGCAACGCGTTCTCAGCGCCGGTCACCGGATAGCCGAGACATTGCTCACCCGGCGGCAGACAAAAGGTCATGATCATGAAGAGTTCGCGCGGGATGGCACTCTCCAGCAACAGCCCGCGCCAGGCCACATAGCCGGCGTAAAGCGGGTGTGTGTCCGGCAGACATTGCTGCCGCACTGTCGAACGCAGGCCATCGGCGCCGATCATCACATCGGCAGTCGTCGTGCTCCCATCGCTGAAATGGGCAGTGACCCCTTCGCCATTCTGTTTGAAGTCGCTCAGCCCACGATCGCGATGATAGTGGTCCGCGGGAAACGCATCGCGCAGCACGCGATAGACGCGCTCCCAGGCCGTCATCACCTGTGGGCAGTCGCGCGTGACGGTCACCGCCCCAGTTGGATCGAGGATTTGCCGCCGCGACATAGCGACGCCGAGATTGTGCGTATTAAGGCCGAGCGCCTGCAGGCGCGCAATCAGTTCGGGTTGCGCCACGATGCCGGCGCCGCGTCCCGCCAATTCTTTCTCGGCCCGTTCGTAGATATCGACGCTCCAGCCGCGCCGCATGAGCGTGATGCCAGCCAGAAGGCCGGTCATCGAACCGCCGACGATCAGCGCGCGGCGTTGCCTGTTCTTGCTCATGTCCCGACAATTGCCAGCTATTTGCTAATCCGCAAAGGTTACCTATAGTGCTGCCAACAAGTCTGGGAGGAAAGCCATGGCATTGACCATGCTGGATAAAACGTCGGACAAAGCCGACAAATCGGCTTGGCCGCAGGCAATCGCCGCCGAATTCGAACGCGAAAAGCAAAACATCAACGGCTGCGTCGGCACGACCCTGGTTTCTGAAACGGATCGCGTGCGCGTATGGATCATCCGGCTCGCTCCGGGCGAGCGGATCGGCTTCCATCGCCATGTGCTCGACTATTTCTGGACGTCGGTGTCCGGCGGTCGCGGACGCCAGCATGTCCATGACGGCACCACTGTCGAATACACCTATCAACCTGGTGAAACGCGCCACGAGACCTACGGGCTTGGCGAGTTCAAGGTCCACGATTTGGAAAATCTTGGCGACAAGGAAATGGTCTTCATGACCATCGAATTCCTCAACAGCGCCAACAAGCCGCTTGTCATTCCAGACCGAGTGCGCGCCGCGGCGTAACACCGATGACCAACGGCGGCGGAACTGGGGATCCGACCGGCCGGACTGCAATCGCGGCGAGATTTGCTCGCCCGATCTGAGCCTCTCCCCGCCCGGCGAGGAGAGGTTTTGGCAGGGTCGTTTTCCAAAGAACGCAGTGCAGAGTTAACCCGCACCGAACGTGCGGCTTTGTGGACGAGTGTCGAGACCATAGTGGCCGAGCGATGATCTTTTCATTCGATCTTCTCATCAATGCCGTGGTGTCCGGCATTCTGATCGGTGGGTTCTACGCGGCGGTGACATCCGGTGTGTCGCTATCCTTCGGCATTCTCGACATCGTCAATATCGCGCATCCGGCTTTCATCATCCTCGGTTCCTACGTTGCCTATATCGGTAACGCGACATTCGGACTCGATCCAATCCTCACTGCGATCGTGGCGACGCCGCTGTTCTATGCGCTCGGCGCCGGCATCTATCAGGTCTATTACTTCGCCTTCGAGAAACGCGGCCAAGAATCATTGCGCGGCCTCGCCTTCTTCTTCGGACTTCTGTTCATCACCGAAGTCTCGCTGGTACTCTATTTCGGCGTCGACTACCGCTATGTCGAGGCGCCCTATATCGGCCCGGCGTGGCATTTCCACATGCTCGACATCCCGCTGCGCATCCTGGTGCCCTGCGTCGTGTCGTTGTTGCTGATTGCGGTGCTGCAGCTTTTCCTCACCCGCACTTTCACCGGCCGCGCTGTGATGGCGGTAGCGCAGGATCAACTGGCGCTTCGCTTGTTGGCGATCGATCCGATCCGCATCAAACGCATCGCCTTCGGCATGTCGATCGCGACCGCATCGCTCGCCGGCGCCTTTCTGATCATCATCCAGCCGGTGGAGCCGTCCGTCGGCCGCGAATATATCGGGCGGGTCTTTGCCATCTGCGTCCTTGGCGGCATGGGCAGTCTGCCCGGCACCGTGATCGCGGCGATGCTGCTCGGCATCGTCGAAAGCCTCACCTCGACGTTTTACGGCCCGTCCTGGGCGCCCGCGGTGTCGTTCGGCTTCCTGTTGCTGACCCTCGCGGTGCGGCCGGCCGGTCTGATGGGACGCTGACGCATGCGCACGCCGCTTTTCCTTCTCGTTCTGTTACTGGTCGCCGCTGCGATATTCGCGGCCGCGGTCTTGTGCGGCAACGATTACGTCTTTTTCGCCGGCTACGTCGTCATGCAATACGTCGTGCTAAGCATTGCGTGGAACATTCTCGGCGGCTACTGCGGCTATGTGAATTTCGGCTCCGCCGCGTTCTTCGCGCTCGGCGCCTATTCGACCGTCGCAATCTATAAGCTCATCGCCGCGCAAGATTTCTATTCCGTACCGATCCCGGTGCTGATGCTGATCGGCGGCGCGGTGTCCGGCATCGTCGGCTTTGGCATGGGCTATCTCACGCTGCGGCTGCGCGGCGCGTTTTTCGCCATCGCGACCTTGGCGCTCGCTGTCGTACTGCAGACCCTAATCGTGAACTGGGATTTTGTCGGCGGTTCCCGCGGCGCCTATATCATCCGGCCTGAAAGCATCGCGCCCTTCGGCAGCTACATCCGCTATCTTTTCCTGATGATGATGCTGCTTGCAGTCGTCGCGATCACCGTCGCACGGCTGATCGAGCATTCGCGTCTAGGTTACGGCTTCGCCACGATCCGCGATGACGAACTCGCCGCCGAAGCCGCTGGCGTCCCGACATTGCGGCTGAAACTCATCGCCACTACGATCTCAGGCGCGCTGATGGGAATGGCCGGCGCCCCATTTCCTTATTACATCGGCTATCTGCAGCCGGCCTCGACCTTTGGACTCGATTACGCCGTAAACTCCATCGCCATGCCGCTGATTGGCGGCACGACAAGCTGGGTCGGACCGGTGGTCGGCGCTGTGCTCCTCGGCACGCTGCAGCAGGTCGCCACCGTGACGATTTCGTCGGCGGTCAATCTATTGATTGTCGGTTTGTTGCTGGTCGGTTTTGTCATTATTGCGCCGAACGGCATTGTCGGGCTGTTCCAAACCTACTTTCGGCATAAGCCCGAAGATTTCGTCGGCCGCCGCCGCGTTGACACCGATTCTCCGGAGACGGTGCCGTGACCGAGCTTCTCAAGATCGACAATCTCGGCAAACGTTTCGGCGGCTTTGTCGCACTGGACAATATTTCGCTTTCGATACCCGCGGGCGAACGCATTGGCCTTATCGGGCCGAATGGTTCCGGCAAATCGACGCTGGTGAATTGCATCTGCGGCACTCTACGCAACGAGCAAGGCAGCGTGCATTTCGACGGGCATAGGCTCGACGGGCTCGATGCCCATCAGCGCACCCATCGCGGCCTGGCGCGGAGTTTCCAGCTGCCGCGCCCGTTCGTCAGTCTCAACCTGATGGACAATATTCGCATCCCTCTGGTTTATACGGTCGCAGCTCGCGGCAAACATCATGGTGCCAGCGAGCTTCAAGATCGCTGCGTCGCGCTGCTGCGCGAAGTCGGACTAGACTCCAAAGCGCGGCGGCTGCCGCGCGATCTCACCCAGGTCGAGATGCGCAAGCTCGAACTCGCCCGCGCCATGGCGGCGGAGCCGAAGCTTCTGATCGCCGACGAAGCGATGGCGGGCCTCACCCATTCCGAAGTCGAGGACATTCTTGCGCTTCTCGTTAAGCTCAACGAGCAAGGCGTCACCGTCATCCTTATCGAGCACATCATGCGCGCCGTGATGAGCTTCTCGCGCCGCATTGTCGTTCTTGTCTCAGGCAAAAAGATCGCCGACGGAATGCCTGACGAGGTGATGCGCAATCCCGAGGTTGAGAGGGCGTATCTTGGCCAATAGCATCGCCATCAATGGCATCCACGCGTCTTATGGCGCAGTGCGCGTGATCGACGACGTATCGGTCAAAGTCGGCGGCGGCGAAACCGTGGTGCTGCTCGGCACCAACGGCAACGGCAAATCGACCCTGATGAAATGCATCATGGGCATGGTGCGACCGAGCGAGGGCTCGATCACCGCGGAGATCGACGGCATCAATCACGATCTGGTCGGCCGCACCACCGAGGAGATCGTCGATCTCGGCATCGCGCTGGTGCCGGAAGGCCGCCGCTTGTTTCCGCTTCTCACCGTCGAAGAGAACCTTCTGCTCGGCGCGTTCCGCCCGGCAGCACGGCGCGAACTCACCAGTAATCTGGGAGTTTGCTACGAGACCTTCCCGCGGCTTGCCGAACGCCGCCGCCAGCTTGCCGGCAGCATGTCGGGCGGCGAGCAACAAATGCTGGCGCTCGGCCGCGCGCTGATGCTGGCGCCGAAAATCTTGTTGGTCGATGAGCCTTCCGTGGGGCTCGCGCCGATCCTGGTCAGCCGCACCATCGACGCCATCAGCGAAATGAAACAACGCTATTCACTCACCGTGCTGATGGCCGAGCAGAATTTCACGCAAGCCATCCGCATCGCCGACCGCGGCTATGTCATCGTCCATGGCAAGATCGCCTTCGAGGGCCGTTCGACCGACGAACTCAACAACAACGATTTGATCAAGAAGTTCTATCTGGGCCTATGAGCCGCCTGATCACGGCGTTGTCAGCGTAAACTTCTCTTCTGCGACCTTCTTCTCGCCGACCCAAACCTGTTGAACCCAATCGCCGGGCACGACTTCCCAGTCGTTGTCGAGATCATAGGCCTTCAACACACGCTGGCCGATGGCGTTGGTCTCGATATATTCGCTGCGCATCGACACTTCGCCGGTCTTGGGATTGCGCAAGCCGGGCGACGGAAAGATCGTCACTTTGCGGACCGTCACCTTGGCGCCGTCCGGCGTTCCGTTGAGGCGATACTCAAATCCGAAGCTGATGCCTTTACGGGCTTCCATGGTCGTGGCGTTGGTCACAAAATGATAGGTTGCTTGTCCGATCGAACCTGTGACCACGCCGGGCGCGGTGGTCTTGTCGGTCACCTTCGCGTCGAGCGTACCCATTTGCATGACTTTGGCATCGATTACCGCCGGCGCAGGCGCCTGCGCTTGCGCGATGGACAAACCAAATAGAAATTGGCCGAGCAGCAAGGCCGCCACGGCAACAAAGGTTTTCATCGTATTCCCCCACAGCCTCTGAGCCTCGTCCGGGGGTAAATTACTTATTTTATCGGGAAATCGAAATAGGTCTCAGGGAAGGGTTCGTTCCTTAAGGTAAAGTGCCACCATTCCTTGTCGTAGCCGTGGAAACCGTGCCGGTGCAGGGTATTTGCCAGCAACATGCGGTTTTGATGCTGGGCGGCGCTGACAGTGGGGTCGGCAGTCCACGATTTCGGGCTGAAAAAGTCGAACGGCGTGCCCATGTCGAGTTCAGTGCCGTCCGTTTTGGCAAGGGTAAGGTCGATCGTCGAACCGCGGGAATGACCGGATCGCGAGGCGATATAGCCGTCGCGGAAGAGCGTTCGCTTATCGACATTCGGATAGAATTCCGCCTTGGCCAGCGTGTCATTAACGTCGCGCGCCCAGCGCGCGAAATTCGCTACCGCCCGGGTCGGGCGATAGCAATCAAAGACCTTGAAGACGAGACCTTGGCCAGCGAGTTCGTGGGTGGCGCCGGCAAGCGCCGTTGCCGCCTCGCGCGTCATGAAACAGCGCGGCGCCTCATAGCCGTCGACCGGACGGCCGGTGAAATTATGCGAACCGGCGTAGCGCATGTCGGCGACGAGGCCTGGCACCACCGTTGCCGCATCGACAAAAGCCGGCGGCCGCTCTTGACTGGACGCCTGCGTAAAAACGATTGCCGCAAGTGCGAGCCCAAGCGACGCGCCGCTCGCTAACCCACGCACGCTTCGGCTCCCGGTCCATGCACTTCGACCGTGACATGCGACAGCCCGGTGAGACCTGAAAGTCGCCGCTTGTACGCGGCAGGCTCCTGCGGCACCGCCGAAACGATCGACACCATGACCGCGAGATGACCCGGTCCGACCTGCCAGACATGCAGGTCGCAGACATGATCGCCGCCCTGCTCCATCAGCGAGCGGATGTGCTGGGTCAGACCGGGATCAGGCACGGTATCCAGCAATACACAACCGGCGGCGCATAAAAGGCTGTACGACCAGCTCACGATCACCGCTGCGCCGACAAGGCCGACCAACGGGTCCATAAAATTCCAGCCGAACGCGCGGGCCAACGACAATCCGGCAATCGTCAGAACCGAAATCAACGCATCGGCCAGCACATGGACGTAAGCCGCGCGCAGATTGATGTCCTGACGCCGTGCATCATGATCGTGACCGTGGTCGTGATCGTGATGCGCATGATCATGCGACGAGTGATCATGCGCATGGCCGCCGTGATCATGACCGTGACTGTGACCGTGATGCTCGCCGCGCAGCAGCCAAGCACTCGCGAGATTGACGCAGAGACCCAAGACCGCGATCGGGATCGCATCGCGGAAGTTAATTGCGACCGGATTCAAAAGGCGAATAAAGGACTCGTAGGCGACGCCTAGCCCGATCACGCCGAGAATGATGGCGCTGGAAAACGCAGCCAGCTCGCCGAATTTGCCGGTGCCGAGCGAGAAGCGCGTGTCTTCGGCGTGACGGCGAGCAAACAGATAAGCAAGCCCGGCGATAGCTAAGGCGGTGACATGCGTGCCCATGTGCCAGCCATCAGCCACCAGCGCGATGGAGCCGAACATCGTGCCGCCGACGATCTCGGCGATCATCATGCCTGTGGTCAACGCAACGACGCTCCACGTCCGCCGCTCGTGCGCGCTGTGATGCTCGCCGAGGAAGATGTGGTTATGCGTCCATGGATCGATGAATGGGGATTGCATCGTTCATCCGATGTGGGGTCGGCGGAGACTACGATTAAACCGCGATGTTACGCTATTACGCGCAGGCGGCCCGCTGGCGAGGCCTAGCAGCGGCGCGTGACGCTATTTGCACTCCGAAACCCACTGCCCTTCGAGCGTATTGCGCGAATCCACCATTGTCTGTCCGGCCATCACGGCTTTGGTGGTGATCGTCGCCGTATAGTGATGTTGACTGTCGAACTTGAACTCGCCGGTCAGTTCCATATTGAGCTGCCCCTTGCAGACCAGCTGCCAGTTGAAATCTCTACCATCGAGATGCTGTTCGATCGGCGCGCAGACGGAATTGACCGTGCCCGGCACGGGAGAAAAGGTCTTGGCGAGATCGCCGGTCTGATCGGCGGTCAGGCATTTCGAGGATTCGTGCGGCGGACCGATCACCCCGCCGGTTTCGGTCCGGGTGATGATCCGCCACAGTCCAGGATCGATGACATCGGCACAGGCGGCCGTTGCGCCGCCGAGCGCCGTGGCAAGGACGAATATCCGGAAAGCCATCATTTTCATGAATTCATTCCTGGTGGGCGGACCGGCTGGCCGGTTGCCGGCCATTCGTTAACCAGCCGCTAACCATATACCCGGCACATTTTGCCTGGGAGGCGTTCCCGTCAATTCACCGAAAACACTCTCGGGGACGGCCTTGGACTCGACTGCGACACCCTTATTGCGCGTCGGCGGGCCCTCCGCCGCCGTGCGCAGCTTTGAATCCCGCGACCGCAGACGCGGCGGATCATCCGGCATGACCGAAGTGACATCGGCCGAGCGCGGCGACACGGCCCTTTCCCGGCTGGCCGACCTGTCGACGATGCTCCGGCGCAGCGACATCGGGCTGGCGGTCGGCATGATGACCATTTTGGTCATCCTGATCCTACCATTGCCGTCGCCACTGCTCGATTTCGCGCTCGCCATCTCGATCACCTTCTCCGTGCTGATCCTGATGACGTCGCTGTTCATCCAGGCACCGCTCGAATTCTCCGCCTTCCCGACAGTGCTCTTGATCGCGACCATGTTGCGGCTGGCGCTCAATCTCGCCTCGACCCGCCTCATCCTCTCGCACGGCCACGAAGGCACCGATGCCGCCGGCCATGTCATCCAGGCCTTCGGCAACTTCGTGATGAGCGGCAATTTCGTCATCGGCATCATCGTTTTCACCATCCTGGTGATCGTCAATTTCGTCGTCATCACCAAAGGCTCCGGCCGTATCGCCGAAGTGGCGGCACGCTTTCACTTGGACTCGATGCCGGGCAAGCAGATGGCGATCGACGCCGACCTCAATGCCGGCCTGATCGACGAGAAGGACGCGCGACAGCGACGCAAGAACCTGGAGGACGAATCCGGCTTTTTCGGCGCAATGGATGGCGCCTCTAAATTCGTCCGCGGCGACGCCATCGCCGGCCTTCTCGTGGTCATGATCAATGTCATCGGCGGCATGATCATCGGCATCGTGCAGGAAGGGCTGACCTTTGCGGAGGCCGCTCGGACTTACACGCTGCTGACGGTCGGCGACGGCCTAGTGACCCAGGTGCCAGCGCTGATCGTATCAACGGCGGCCGGCCTTCTGGTCTCGAAAGCCGGCGTCTCGGGCGCCGCCGACAAGGCGCTCCTCAGCCAACTGTCCACCTATCCCAAAGCGCTCGGCATGTCGGCCGCCGTCATGCTGGTGATCGCGATCCTGCCCGGCATTCCGATGATCCCCTTCCTGGCACTTGGCGGGGGCACCGGCGCGCTTGCCTATATGATCGACCGGCGTGCCAGGCAGGCGGTGGCGACCGAAACGAAGCAGGCGGAAATCGCCAAGGCCGAACCCGTCGAAGAGCCGATCACCGCTGCGCTCAAGATCGACGACCTCAAGGTCGAGCTCGGCTATGCGCTCTTGCCGCTGGTCAATGCGCCGGACGGTTCGGAGCGGCTAACCGAGCAGATCAAGGCGTTGCGCCGTTCGCTGGCGACGGAAATGGGCTTCGTCATGCCGTCGGTGCGCATCCTCGACAATATGCAGCTCGACGCCAATGGCTATGTGATCAAGATCAAAGAGGTCGACGCCGGCTCGGGCAAGGTCTGGTACGGCCAATACATGGTCATGGATCCGGCCGGCAATCAGGTGACGCTGCCCGGCACACATACGACCGAACCGACCTTCGGGCTGCCAGCAACCTGGATCGACGCCTCGCTAAGAGAAGAAGCCGCGGTCAGAGGCCTGACCGTGGTCGATGCCGCGACGGTGCTCGCGACGCATCTGACCGAGTTGATCAAGGGCAATATGTCCGAGCTTCTGTCCTACGGCGAGGTGCAGAAGCTCATCAAAGAACTGCCCAAAGAACAAAGCGAACTGGTCAAAGACATTGTGCCATCGCTGATAACCGTTTCCGGTATCCAGCGCGTCCTACAAATTCTGCTCGCCGAGCGGGTCTCGATCCGCGACCTCTCCACAATCCTCGAAGGCATCGCCGACGGCCTACCATCGACCCGCAATGCCACAATGCTGGCCGAGCATGTCCGTGCCCGGCTGGCGCGGCAGCTTTGCGCCCAGCATGTGACGCCGGACGGCACGCTGCCGATCATCGCGCTCACGGCAAGGTGGGAGCAGTCCTTTGCCGAGTCGATCGTCGGTCAGGGCGACGACCGCAATCTCGCGATGCAGCCATCGAAGCTCACCGAATTCATCAATCTGGTACGCGACAAATTCGAACAGGCGGCGCGCGACGGCGAGGCGCCGGTTCTAGTCACATCCCCCAACATCCGGCCCTTTGTGCGCGGCATCATTGAGCGCTTCCGCGCCCAGACCAGCGTGTTGGCGCAATCTGAAATCCATCCCCGGGCCCGGCTGAAAACTGTCGGTAGTATTTGATCTACTTTAAGAATTTCGCTTGAGCTGGCGCCAAAAAGGCATGGCGGCCGAAACCAATTCCGCCATCACGCGTTGTCACGACAGTTCAAGGCCTCGTGATGAGAGGTTCCGGCGGCGGTCTCGCGTATTTATTTGCGTGAAAGATGAAACTTTTCGCCCGCTGCCGCGACTAATAGGCAAAACGGGAGGTTGTAATGAACCATTCGATGTACAGCGCCGACCGTACGACCCATTTAAAGATCGTGGTCATCGGGCTTGTCTGCGCGACGGTCGTTGCTGCGATCGGCGTTTTTGCGCAGGTCGACACCAACGTGAATCTCAGCACTGCAGCGCTCGTCAAAGCTGCTCCGCACACGACTTTGAGCGGGCAGATTCCGACGATCCGCTAAGCGATCAAGTGGAATGTTTTTCATGGCCGGGCTTGCCCGGCCATATGCTTTTGAACGGTTGGCTTTTCTGAGCTTTTAGGTCGGTGAGCCTGGCAGGGACTCGACCATTTTCCCGGTGAACAGGATCGGACCGGTCGGCGCGCCGCTTGGCGAACCGCCCGCCGGCTCGAGCGAAACCGCATAAGCCGCTCCGCGCATCGCATCGACATCGAAATTCGCCGGGATCGGGCGCGTCGTGAATTCGTCGCTTCCGACCAAACCGAGCGAACGCGGAGCCTGTGCCTTTGCGACTAGCCACAATTCGTAGCTGCGACCGCTTTCCGGCCCCGCCGAAATCCTCCGCACGGTCAAGCTGCGGCTTTCGGGATTGACCGTCAGCAAGAAGGCAGGCGCCGTCGGCTCCTGTTGCAGGACCGCGACAAAACGATCACCCGGCGCTGGCGGCTTGGCAGCGGTGGTGACAGCCCCCGGTGCGTGCCGCCAGTTCGGCAAAAGTTCGGGCTTAACTTGGCTGACAACGATGAAGGCGGCCAGCACTGCGGCAATCGCAGTCATAGCCGCCGTAAAGCCGCGCCAGCGGCGCACACCGCGCTGCAGTTGGATGACATCCGCACCGCGGCTTTCCTGCGCAACGGTCGGAACCGGCTCGAGCTCGGGCGCAGCTACGGCCTCGGCCTCGGTGGATTCAGGCAACAACAGGCTCGATGCCAGCGCCGCGATGGTGGCCTCGTCGTCGAGGTCGCGTGGCGCGGCGAGCGCCGCATCAATATCCTCTGGTGGCACCGCTGCATCGAGGCTTGCGTCATCGAAGTCGTGCGGCGTTTCCAATGACGGCGTGAGTTCGAATTGCGGCCCAGGCTCCGCCAAGGTCTCGTTCTCCACCAGCGCTTCCGGCGCAAGTAAAGGTGCCGCATCGGCAAGATGGGGCGCAGCGAGATCGGACTCAGCTTCGGGCGCCGCCGTCGCGCCTATCTCGGTTTGGATGCGGTCCCAAAGCTCCGCAGGCGGCTCGACCGCCTCCACCATGACGTTGAGTTCGCCCAGCCGGCGCTCCCAGACCCGCACGATCTCGGCAAAGCCCGGATCGATCGCGAGCAAAGCCTCCGCCTGCTCGCGTTCATCCGTCGACAGCGTGCCGAGCACATATTCGGCCGCCATTGCATCGCGGTCGTCGTCGTACATCGTGACCTCAATACCCTCTCATTATTCGAGCCTTACGCGCCCATACACTCGCGAATTTCGAGCAGACTGCGGCGAAGCCAAGTCTTGATCGTGTTGACGGGAATATCGAGCTTTTGCGCGAGCTGGTCGCGGCTCCAGCCGCTGTAATAAGCGAGCAGAACGATACGCTGCTTCTCCGGATCGAGCTTGCCGAGGCACGACAGAACCCGCTTGAGTTCCTCGGTCATCTCGCGCCGCGCAAGTGGCGCCGGCGTCTCGGCGGCGACTTCAAGCGCTTCGGGCTCGTCCTCGATCGACACGTCGCCACGTTTTCGCACAATGTCGATCGCCCGATTGCGCGCCATCGCCACCATCCAGGTGATGGGGCTCGCTATCGCGGGATCGAACTGGTCAGCCATCTTCCAAACCTTGAGATAGGTTTCCTGCATGACCTCCTCGGCCAATGCCGGTCTACCCAAGATACGGAGCAGCACCCCGTAAAGTTTCGCCCGCGTGGCACCATAAAGGCGTTCGAATGCCGCATGGTCGCCCTTGGCGACGGCACCCAGCAGCCAGACAAGTTCGGTCTGCATCAACATCCAACCCACGCCCCAAACCCGCCCGAGGTCCGCCCGAGCTCGGGCGTACTCAACCGGGCCGATTATCGCCGCGGAGTATGGGTTTCGTCGAGAGTGAAGAGCGCTCTCCGCCCAGGCAAATAGACGCTCAGGGGCGATCCCGAGCCGCAAATGGGCGTCAGCGTCCCTTTTTAGGACAGATCGGCAGTCGGAAGAGAGGCTGGCTCAGGCCGTCGCAGCGCTGCGGGCACGCATAAGTGCGATGCTGTCGAGCTCAGCCTGTTCGGCCGCGCTTTCCGCTTCGCGTTCGCGCATCTGATCGCGCTCGTCGAGCAGTTCGACCTTTTTGAGATCGTCAAAAGCTTCCCCGAGAGCACCTTTGGCGTCGTCCAACTGGATGCGCAACTCGTCAGCCGAACGCTTGAGATTTTCCCGCCGCGCGATGGCCGCCTTGGCATAGGTCGGATAGGCGAAATGGGCCGGATCGTGAATGCCGGCGCGGTCTTGCTCGACCCGGATTTCGCGCTCGAGATCGCCAGCCATGCGCTCGAACTCGGCGATCATGGTTTCGATCTGTGCAACTTTACGGCGCTTCTCGTCGACCTGAAACTTCTTCAGGCGAATGAGCGTCTCACGGGACTTCATCGACTCTTACTCCCCCGAAGCCATTGGCGACATGCGTGATGCGAACACCATCACGACGGGGTACCGCCGCCCCATCCTGGGTGGCGCGCGCCCCATAACGCCGCATCGTGGCAGGATAACGTTAGCGTTAGGTTTCCACGCCAGCCACGATTTGGGCCAATCGCCGATAACCTTCGGCCAGGCCGGTTGCCTCTTCCTTGCCTTGAGACAGAAAGTTCTCCAGCGGCTTATGCAGTTGGATCGCTTCGTCCACGTCGGTGCTGGTTCCGGAACGGTAGGCCCCCAGCCGGATCAGTTCCTCCATATCGGCATAAGTCGCCATGACTTGTCGGGCGCGGGAAATTGCCGGCAGATAGGCCGGGTCGGCGGCGCGCGGCATGGTTCGCGATATCGATTTGAGGATATTGATCGCCGGATAGCGCCCGCGCTCGGCGATGCTCCGTTCCATTACGATATGGCCATCGAGGATACCGCGCACGGCATCCGCAATCGGCTCATTATGATCGTCGCCGTCGACGAGCACCGTGAAGATGCCGGTGATCGTACCCTGCTGCTCGGTGCCCGGACCGGCGCGTTCCAGCAGCCGGGGCAATTCGGTGAAAACGGTCGGCGTGTAGCCCTTGGCGGTCGGCGGTTCGCCGGCCGAAAGCCCGATCTCGCGTTGCGCCATGGCAAAGCGGGTCACAGAGTCCATCAGAACCAGCACGTCTTTGCCTTCGTCACGGAAATATTCGGCGATGGCGAGCGTGACATGAGCGGCCTGGCGGCGCATCAGCGCCGGCTCATCGGACGTGGACACCACCACCACCGAGCGGGCGAGACCGGCGTCACCGAGATCATCCTGCAAGAACTCCTGCACCTCACGGCCGCGTTCCCCGATAAGCCCGATGACAATGACATCGGCGGCGACGTTGCGCGCCAGCATCGACAGCAACACCGACTTACCGACGCCGGAGCCCGCGAAAATGCCCATGCGCTGGCCACGGCAGCAGGTGATGAAAGTATTGAGCGCACGCACCCCGAGATCGAGCGGCGCGCCGACCCGGCGGCGCGCATGCGCGAGCGGCGGCGCGTTGCGATAAGGAAAAGGCGATGGACCAAACAGAAGTGCGCCTTTGCCGTCGATCGGTTCACCCAGCGCATTGACGACCCGGCCGAGCCAGCCGGATGACGGACGCACAGCGCCGGCCACAGAAGTGACAACTGCGCGGCAGCCGCGACGCACGCCTTCGAGCGGCGCGAATGGCATCAGGAGCGCATTGTTGCCGGAAAAGCCGACCACCTCGCTGGGAATGTTCTGGCCCGGGGTCTCGATCACGATCCGGGCGCCGACCGACATCGCATGCAGCGGGCCGGCGACCTCGACCATCAATCCGCGCACGCCGACGACGCGGCCATAGATCTCGATGCCGTCGAGTTCGTTGATTTGTTCGGCCAGCGCCTTCAATGGCGGCCCCCGCGACGCGGTGACAACAAAAGAGCCGGCAGCAAAAGAATGGTTACTCGGGATGGTCGCTTATTAATCGCTTGTTTACCCGGGCCGTTAATCATTGGGCAGCTATCCTTAGGGCCAGGTTTAAGCCTTGGGGTCACGGGCACTCGACCTTTCACGCCGAAGGGTACGAGTCGAATGAATCGGTTAGCGCCAAAACTTAACTCGGAACATGAAGTCAGTCGTGGCAAAAAAACCGCTACCCGGCAGTATCTTAGGGCGATTCGGACGAATTTGCCCAGAGAATGCTTGCATGGGAGAATCAGGTTTTGTTAACCATGGTGAAGTTAGTGTCCCGAATCAGTTTGTAGAGGCGTTTTCCTGGGGCCGCCGCTTCGGCGCGCCGTCTCTATGCCCGCGCGGCGAAGAAGGGGACTGGCATGCGCGTATTGCTGATTGAAGACGATAGCGCCACGGCGCAATCGATCGAGTTGATGCTCAAATCCGAGAGCTTCAACGTCTATACGACGGATCTCGGCGAGGAAGGCATCGATCTCGGCAAGATCTACGATTACGACATCATCCTGCTGGATCTGAACCTGCCGGATATGTCGGGCTTCGAGGTTTTGCGCAGCCTTCGCGTGTCGAAGGTCAAGACGCCGATCCTCATCCTCTCCGGTCTTGCCGGCATCGAGGACAAGGTCCGGGGTCTCGGCTTCGGCGCCGACGACTACATGACCAAGCCCTTCCATAAGGACGAACTGGTGGCGCGAATCCACGCCATCGTTCGCCGCTCTAAGGGGCACGCCCAGTCGGTCATCAATACCGGTGACCTCTGCGTCAATCTCGATACCAAGACCGTCGAGGTCAGCAGCGCCCGGGTCCACCTGACCGGCAAAGAGTACCAGATGCTGGAACTCTTGAGCCTGCGCAAAGGAACGACGCTGACCAAGGAAATGTTCCTCAACCACCTCTATGGCGGCATGGACGAGCCGGAGCTGAAGATCATCGACGTCTTCATCTGCAAGCTCCGCAAAAAGCTCGCCAATGCTTCAAGCGGCAAGAACTACATCGAGACGGTGTGGGGCCGCGGCTATGTGCTGCGCGAGCCGAACGAGGTCGAAGAGAAAATTCCGGCTTAACCGATACGGTAAGACGAGACTGAAAAGCCCCGGCCGAAAGGCCGGGGTTTTTGTTTGCGGCCGTGTGGCGCTATTTTTTGTTGCGCGCGCGGGTTTTGGATTTTTTGGCGAGACGCTTTTTAGCCGGCGCCTTTCCTGCCGAACGCGCTGCTGGTTTTGACCCTTTACGCGTGCTCTTCGCGCTTTTGGCCTTGGCTGGTTTCTTCGTGGATTTCTTGGCTGGCTTCTTTGCCGACGCCTTGGCCGGTTTCTTCGCAGGCTTTTTGCCTGGGGTCTTGCCGGGTTTTTTCGCCGGTTTGCTGCCTCCCCCACCAGCGCCACTCGCCGGCGAAGATTGCGGTGCAGGCGCGCCACCCGCGGCAGTCGGCGCGGCTTTCGGCGCAGCCGGCGGCGCGCCGCCTGTTGCGGCCGCAAGCCAGAAGCGCAATTCGGGCGACTTCACATCGGGTCCGAGAATATAACGCTCTTGCCATTTGTCGTCGGCTTCCAGCGGCTTGCCGAAAATATCCGGGCTTTTTTGTAGCCAGTAGCGCCACGCATAATGGTCGTAGATATCGAGCACGTGGCAGGCATAGGCTTGGGCAAGACCGCGATGGCCACGGATAATCACCATGTTTTCGTCGTTGTTGTGGGACGCGCGGAAACCGAGATTGTGCGAGCCGGTGACCACGGTGCAGTTGTCGCTGAACGGGTCGATGACCACGATCTTGTTGTGGATGATGGCAAAACCGTATTTCTGCATTTCGGCTTCCCACTCGCCGAACGCGTCGTGCGCAGTAACATTGCCCGCGGGAATAGCTCGGTAGTCGATCGGCGCTTTCGGTTTGCCACCTGCGCCCGCCGCAGGTTTGGCGCCCTTCTTTTTCGGCCCTCCCGGCTCGCCGGCGACCGTAACGCCGACGTGTTCACCGTCCTGATCCGCTTCGCCACCTTGATGCAGCGACTCGGAGAATTGACTGGCGCGCTGCGAACTCGTGAGCGCACCACGCACGAACAAATCGGGATTTTTTGCCAGCGCCTCTCCGGCAGCGTTAAGGATCGAGTTATTGCCGGGGTCGAACGCGAGGAACAATACAGCCTGCTTGGCGCCGCCAATGAGATCAAAAATCCGCTCCATGTCGTTAGGTTTTTCCTTGGGCGGACTTGTCAGCTTGTGGTTGGTATTGGGTGAAAACATCGGCTCCAGGGTGACGCCGTTGCCGAGCGCGATCGGCGCGCTGATCGCGTTGCCGTTTTTTGTGTGATCCCACGTCCGCTGTGCCGCCGACTGCAATTTATTCTGAGCACCGTGAGCGGCATCCACATCGGCTTTGAGCGTGTTCCAGTAATCCATATAGCGCTGCGCAACCTGTGGCTCTTCGATCACCAGCGCATTATTTGTCTGCGTGCATAGCCCGGTGCTGGTCCAGTTCGTCGACCCTGTCAGAACGGCGACAGGAGTGTTCTTCTCGCTGAGCACCATAAATTTATTGTGCGGAATGCTGCCGTTGCCGAGAATGCGGTCGATCACATCGACACCCGCGGCTTTGAGATTGGCGCGGTTTCCCGAGTCCATATCTTCGATCGGCTTTTTATCGGAGTCGACACCCTGCTCGTTGCCGAGAATCACGTGACGGCTTTTCGGGTCGCCATGGTCTGCGGCTTGAAGACGTTTCTCGAGTCCGTTCGGGTCGTTGAGTTCATAGAGTGCGGCGTTGATAGTGCCGCCTTGGCTGTCCGCACGGTCAAGGAGCGAGGTCACGCCCTCATAGAGCTGACCCTCGAGATTCTTGCGGATTTGATCGTTCGGGTCGGTGATGTGCGGTGTCAGCTTCTGTATGCTGGGCTTATGATTGAGTTCGCGACTCAAAGCCTGCGTCGCGACGATGCCGCGGTTGAAATAAGCGTGGAAGAATGGCGGCCGGTCCGGCGTCAGCGTCACGCTGTTGCTGACGAGTGGTGCGACACCGTCGAGCGGTTTGAGCGCACCAGGCGCACCTCCCATCGGCACAATGCGATAGGTGTAAGTTTCACCGCGCTCGGCGTAGAGGTCTTTCCACCAGAACTTTTGTATCGGAGCCTGTTCTGTGGTGCGATTGGGATCGTTGGGCTGACCGGCGAAACTCGCCATCGCAGACAGCGGCCTTTCTTTGCCGTGGGAGTCGATCTGAATGACTGCGAACCCAAGGCAACCGTCGAGATGACGGTCGAAGGTCCAGGCCACAAGCGCGATATCATTATTCGAGAAAGCAATTGCCGGCATTACCGACCTCCCTTGAACAAAGATGCATTGATCCGTGCCGCGACGTGAAGTTGCATCATCCGCGTTCCGGCGTATGGGCGCAAGCGTAAAACCGCTCGTCGTGAAATCGGCGTCAAACTAACTGAAGGCAATGACCGAATTTTGTGAAGGATGCGCCGCTAACGCCCGCCGACAGCAACCAGGCGCGGTGCACCGGTGGCACGCGGCGTCGCGTTCTGCATATAGAGCCCGCGCTTGTCGGGGATCATCTTGAAGCGATCCGTCAAACCGACGACCGTTTCGGCAGCGCCGAGCACGAGATAACCATCTGCGGCGGTGCTCCTCGCCAGCCGATTGAGCACATCGATTTTTGTGTCCTGATCGAAATAGATCAGTACGTTGCGGCAGAACACGACGTCGAAAAGACCGAGCGCCGAGAAATCCCGTAGCAGATTGAGCTGGCGATATTTGACCATGGCGCGAATGTCGGCGCCGATCTGCCACAGCTCGCCGGACTGCGTGAAATGCTTGATCAGCGATTGGATCGGCAGACCGCGCTGCACTTCAAACTGCGTATAGAGACCGGACCGCGCCTTCTCCAGAACATCGGCGGACAGATCGGTGGCGAGAAGATCGATGCGCCAGCCGGCGAGTTCGCGCCCCATCTCTTTGAGACACATCGCCAGCGAATAAGGTTCCTGGCCAGTGGATGCGGCCGCGCACCAGATGCGGATGGAACGCGTCGTGCTTCGGGCTGCCAACAGCGCCGGCATGACGGTTGCGCGGAAATGCTCGAACGGCGTCTTGTCGCGGAAGAACAGCGACTCGTTGGTGGTCATCGCCTCGACCACATCGGTCATAAGCGCGCCGTCTGGTGCGATTTTGAGCCGGGTGACAAGGTCGGTCAGATTGGCAAGGCCGACTTTGCGGGCAACAGGAAGAAGGCGGCTCTCGACGAGGTATTGTTTGTCGGCCGAGAGCATGAGCCCGGAGCGCTCTTTGAGAGACTTGCGCAGATAGTCGTAATCTTGCGGCGTCACGCGCGGTCCCCCGAAAACAGCCGCACGATTTTCAGCGCGATCTGATCAAGCGGCAGCACGGCGGAGCACAGGCCTGCTTGCGCGACCGCGCGCGGCATGCCCCATACGACCGAGCTTGCCTCATCCTGGGCAATGACGCTGCCGCCGGCTTTGACGATATCGCCGGCGCCGCAGGTGCCATCGGCGCCCATCCCGGTCAGCACCAATGCGAGACTGCCCGGACCCCAGACTTCGGCCGCCGATGTGAAGAGAGCATCTACAGCCGGCTTGCAGAAATTGATTGGCGGGTCATCGCCGAGCACGATTTTGACGCCGCCTTCGGTACTCCGCACCACACGCATATGCTTGCCGCCCGGCGCGACATAGATGCCGCCGGCCAGAACCGGCTCGCCATGCTCGGCTTCATGCGCGCCGCGACCGCCGATGCGCGACAAGTGCTCTGCAAGAACCGTAGTAAAGGTCGGCGGCATGTGTTGCGCGATCAAGACCGGAGCGCGATCGATCGCGGCTGCCAGTTTTTCAACGACGACGGACAGCGCCTGCGGACCGCCGGTCGAGGAGCCGATGACTAGCGCACGCGGCGTCGTGATTGCGAATGGCCGCAATTGTACCGCGCCAGCTTCAGGCGGAAACAGCGGGCTCCTGCGGCTCCGCAGCGCCGGCGGCGCTTTCTCCGGCAGCGGCACCACCGGCGCCGGTGCGCGGGCGAAGGCGCGCAATGTCGGACGGCCGCGTCCGAGCGTACGGATTTTTTCGATGAACTCGCGGCGGAACGACTCCGACGTCGTTGTCTCCCGCGCCGTCTCCGGCTTCGGGATGTAGTCTGCGGCGCCCAGCGCCAGTGCTCGCAAACTGATCTCGGCGCTGCGGCGGGTCAGCGTCGACACCATGATCACGGTGAGGTCGCGCTTCTTCTGCAGCAACATCGGCAGCGCCGCAATGCCGTCGAGCTCCGGCATGTCGATGTCGAGAATAACGACATCGATGTCGCCCTTGTCGATGCGCGCTACTGCTTCACGCCCGGTGCGCAGCGAAGCTACGGTCTGCATGTCAGGCTCACCATCAACCCAGCGCGCCAAAAGACTGCGCACAACGACGGCGTCATCGACCACCATGACGCGGATCGGATGTTCGGCGCGGAACGCAGACGGCGTAGCGGCGAGAACAGTACTCATGAAACGCGGACTCTTCGATGCTTCCAGTGTGCGCGGCGTAAAAAACCGCAAACGTCAGATCAGACCAACTTCCTGGAATTTCGCTTCGACGATATCCTTGTCGAACGGCTTCATGATGTACTCATTGGCGCCGGCGTGGAGCGCCCGCGCGATATGCGCGACGTCGTTCTCAGTGGTGCAGAACACCACTTTGGGCCGGTCGCCGCCGGGAAGCCGCCGCAACACGCGAAGGAAATCATAGCCGTCCATTTTCGGCATGTTCCAATCGAGCAGTATCGCATCCGGCAACTGGCTACGGCAGGATTCGATCGCTTCCTCGCCGTTCTCGGCTTCCGTGATCTCGAATGCGAGCCCTTCGAGAATACGCCGCGCCACCTTTCGGATGACGCTGGAGTCGTCAACAACCAAACACGTTTTCATGGTGTCCTCACTTAACCAATGCGGCGACAGCCGCGATTTCCTGTTTCTTCGATGTCATAGACCCGTTCATGCTGCCGCCGCCTCGGTACCGAGATCGAGCAGCCGGTCGATGTCGAGCACGACCAGAAGCTGACCGTCGAGACGGAAGACGCCGGATGAAACGCGAGCAAGATTGCGGTCGAGATTGATCGGATTGGGCTCGCGGTCGGCGTCGGCGAGCTTCAGCACTTCGCCGACGCTGTCGACCAAGAGCCCGAAGGATTCCGAGCCGGATTCGATCCCAATCGCCATCGGCATTGCAGCCCTGTTGCGATTTTCGAGCCCGAGCCGCGCATAGAGATGTATGGCCGTGACGATACGGCCGCGCAGATTAAGCACACCGGCAATCTCGGGCGCAGCGAGCGGCACCCGCGTGATCGTCGCCGGCTTAAATACGTCTTGTACGCGTCCAATCGGCAGACCGAACAATTGGCCGGCGGTGGCGAAGGTGACGTATTCGGTGAGGTTGAGATTATCGTTCATCGCTGTCACGCCGCCTGCTCGATGCTGGCGCTTTGTTCCTTGATCGCAGCGATCAGCCCGGTGCGATCGAACTTGGCGACGAAATCGTGGAAGCCAACGGCGCGGCCACGCGCAATCGCTTCGCTGGACACCATCGCAGCGAGCGCAATGACGGGAATGTCCGCAATCCCCGGCTCCGCGCGCATCGCCTGTGCCAGCGCGAAGCCGTCCATACCCGGCATGTCGGTGTCGGTGACAACGAGATCGAATCGGGTGTTGGATTGCAGCGTTGCGAGGGCATCTGCCGCCGAGCCGACCGCCGTGACGCGATAACCCGCGGCCTTGATCAGCGGCGCCAGCATGTCGCGGAAGAAAGCGGAATCGTCGACAAGGAGCACGTTGCGCGCCGCGCGCGCGGTTGCGCTGTCACGATTGCGGAACCAATCCTCGAAGGCTTGCGGCAGGAAATGTCCGACATCGACGATCTCAGTCGTCGCGCCTTTGATCACCGCAAAGCCGAGTACGCCCGGCCGATTGCTGGCGACTTCGATGTCGAGCCGGTCTTCGACGATGTCGACAATCTCATCGACCACGAGCCCCATCGAGCGGCCCTGATCGGAGAACACCAAGATCGGCTGCGAGCCTTCCTGCTTGAGGCCAGTCTCGGTGTCGATGCGAAGCAGCGGCATCAACTGATCGCGATATTGCACAAGGTGCCGGCCGTCGGAGACTTCGATGCGGCGGCAGTCGATCTCTTCGAGGCGAGTGACCAGCGACAGCGGCACGGCTTTCGGGCGCTGCGAACCGGCGCGGAACACCAGGAGCGACACCGTTTTCTCTTGCGCCGTTTCTTCGCTCTCGCGGCGCTCGGCGGCTTCCGCCGCATGCGCCATTTGCGCCGTGCGGCCGAGCGCCTGCGCGACGCCGTTCGGATCGAGGATCATGATCACCGAACCGTCGCCAAGGATCGTGGTGCCGGAGAACACGCCGATGTGGCGGAGCTTCGACGACATCGGCTTGATCACGATCTCTTCGGTATGCGCGACCGCGTCGACGATCATGCCGAAGGTCAGGTTGCCGACCTGGGTGACGACAACGAAGCCGTTTTCGCTGTCGGCTGTACCGAGCTTGAGCACGTCTTTCAGATGGAGAAGCGGCAACAGCGTGTTGCGCAGCCGCAGAACCGGCGTGTCCTTGATACGTTCGATGCGATGCTCGCCGCCGCCGGCGCGGACGAGTTCCAGCACCGACAATTGCGGGATCGCCAACCGCTCACCTTCCGCCTCAACGATCAGCGCCGAAACGATCGCAAGCGTCAGCGGAATTTTGATGATGAAAGTCGTTCCGGCGCCGGGCAGTGATTTCAGATCGACGGTGCCTCCGATCTGCTCGATATTGCTCTTCACCACGTCCATGCCGACGCCGCGGCCGGAAATGCTGGTCACTTCCGCGGCAGTTGAGAAACCGGGTGCGAAGATCAGATTGCAGATTTCGCCTTCAGACTTGGCCGCGATCTCGGGTTCGCTGGCAAAACCGCTCGCGATCGCTTTCGCTTTGATGCGGGCGAGATTGAGCCCGCGGCCGTCGTCGGCGATCTCGATGAGGATATGGCCGCCTTGATGGCAGGCGGACAGACGGATCGTGCCGGCTTTCGCTTTGCTAAGGGCAATACGCTCGGCCGGCGACTCGAGTCCATGATCGGCGCAATTGCGCACGAGATGCGTCAGCGGATCCTTGACCAGCTCCAGCACCTGGCGATCAAGCTCGGTCTCCGCGCCGTGCATTTCAAGTTCGATATCCTTGCCGAGTTCGGCGGCAAGGTCGCGTACAATGCGCGGCAGCTTCTGCCAGGCATTGCCGATCGGCTGCATGCGCGTCTTCATCACGCCTTCTTGCAGCTCGGCGGTGACGTTGGAGAGCCGTTGCAGCGGCACTTTGAAATCGGAGTCTTCGTGACGGCGTGCGATTTGAAGGAGCTGATTGCGCGTGAGAACCAGCTCCGACACCGTCGTCATCAAATAATCGAGTGTATCAACGCTGACACGGATCGAATGGCTGGCAAGCTTGTCGCCGTTTTCGGCAGCAGGCCGGTCACCGGTATCGGCACGACGGTCCTCATTGCGGCGGTCTTCGCCGGAGCGGCGGTTCTCATCGACACACCGGTCTGTGGCCAGTTCGGGCTCGGCTTCGACAGAGGGAGTTTCGGGTTCCGGTTCCGGCGCCGCCGTCATCGCAGCGACTGCGCTCGCACCACTCGCCATCCGAGCAAGCTGTTCGATGAGGTCACTGTCGCTGCCGTCGGGCTCCTTCTCCTCGGCCTCAAGATTGTCGAGGATGCTTTTGACCCGATCGAGCGTCGACAGAATGAGTGTTACGGCGTCAGCCGTGACGGGCATGCCGTCGCGGAACTTGCCCATCAGCGTTTCGGCGGCGTGGGTCAGCGTTTCCAGCCGGGAGAGCGCGAGAAACCCACAGGTGCCCTTAATGGTGTGGACCAGGCGGAAGACCTTGGCGAGAATCTCGGCGTTGTTCGGCTCCTGCTCGAAACGCACGAGTTCAGCGTCAACCAGATCGAGGTTATCGCTGGTCTCGGTCAGGAAATCCCGCAGCAACTCGTCCATTCAGGCGCCTCATGGCTCCGGCAGTCTCGTGCCGGCACGCCGAGATTGCGTTCGAAAAGCCCAGGCACGCATGGCGTGCGCTGTCCCCCGCCAGGCGCGCGCCTGATCGGGCAGCCTCAGTGTCTTGCCAAAGGGTTTAATTTCAGTTGCGGAAGAGGCAGCTAAGCCGCGGCAAATCGGGGAAAAATGCGTTAATTGGCGCGGACCACGACCCCTTCGCCCTCCAGTGCCGCCGAAACCGTCAGGCCGCAATCCCTGGCAAGGATTCCGGTGTAAAGCGGCTGGATGGCGTGGGCGTCGACGGTATGTGTAGGGGTGCCGCTGAGAAGCTCGACGGCAGCCGGGGGCACGCGGGCATTGAGCCCTAACGCCATGATCTGGAAGCCATTTTCGGCCGGACCGACAGTCAGACTGCCGCCACGGGGAATGGCGCCGGTGGCGACCAGCAGCATGTTCAGGAGAAGTTTCACACGGTTCTTAGCCGCCAATTCCCGGGGCAGGTTCCAGGTGATGGTGGTCTTGCTGTCTTCGAGCAGGCCGCGCGCGACCTTCTCGGCATCGCCAAGATCGATCTGGGCTCCTGCCGAGCCGGCCGCACCGAAGGCCAGACGGCAGAACTGCAATTTGGCCGAGGCCACGCCGGCGCTCTTTTTGATCAGATCGAGCGCGAACGTCTTGGTCTCCTCGTCCTTGCCCTCATCCAGCACCTCAAGCCCGTTGACGATGGCGCCGACCGGGCTGATCAGATCGTGGCAGACGCGGGAGCACAAAAGCGCCGCCAGATCGAGGGCACCAATCTCGACGGGAGCATTGGCAGCGGGACTGGTAGCAGGGGCGGACATGCGCGGCTCCGCGGTGGCGGGAAGGGACTCGTCCGTGTCACAGCCCGCGCGATTCGGCAATCGTGTGCGCCCGGCGCCGGCGTGCTACATCGCAGCCCCTTGGAAGAACCCGGCGGGAGCCGTTCGTGACGTTATCGGTACCGACGCTTGATGCCGCTGCCTGCATGGACCTGATGGAGGCGCTGACCGCGCTTGCCGCGGAAGCAAGCGCCGCGATCCTCCACCGCGCCGCCGATCCGAAAGCACGACACAAGCCTGATGGCTCGCCGGTCACGGCCGCGGATGAGGAAGCGGAGGCAATCATCCATAGCGGGCTTCGCCGCCTTGCACCGGATTTGCCGATCATCGCGGAGGAAGCGGCGTCGCGAAAGAAGCCGGAGCCGACAGGAAGTGAGCGCAGCTATTTCCTGGTCGACCCGCTCGACGGCACACGCGAATTCATTGCCGGCCGAGACGAATACACGGTCAATATCGCGGTCGTTACCGCTGGTGTTCCTACACTCGGCATCATTGCTGCACCGGCATTAGGTCTGCTCTGGCGCGGTGTCGTCGGACGTGGCACCGAACGCCTGACGATATCCAGTGACACGAAGCCGGTCACCATTCATGCGCGGAAGCCACACGACAAGGAGTTCGTGATCCTCGCCAGCCGCTCGCATATGGAGCCACGCACGCTTGCCTATCTCGATCGGTTTCCCGACGCGAAATTGTTTCAATGCGGCTCGTCGATCAAATTCTGCCGGCTCGCTGAAGGCGCAGCCGATCTCTATCCGCGGCTGGCGCCGACGCATGATTGGGATATCGCCGCGGGCCATGCCATTCTCGTCGCTGCGGGTGGCACGGTACGTGCGCCTGACGGCACGGCGCTCCGCTACGGCAGCAACGATCTTCTGATTCCGGATTTTATCGCCTCAGGCGCAGAGTTCGACGCACGCTTTAAGGCGTGAGTGTGCGCTTGATGTCCGCCCATTTGCGGTCGGCCGCGCCGGTCACACGACCTGGATCGCTCGCGAATTTGTCCCGCCGTCCATAGTCGTAAAACAAAAACAGCCGCTCGCCGGTGATCATCCAGACATTGGGATTGCCGGCGACCGCGAGGCCGCGAGAAACGCCGACCGGATCGTAGCCGCCATATTGCGGCATGTAGATATCGGGCTGCGCGGCAAAGGCGGCGCGATTGCCGATATTGGTGAAGCGCCATGTCACGCCGCTATGACGCAATTCATAATCCGGACGACCGGCCATCGGCTTGCCGTCGGTGAAGAAGGCAACCGGATCGTAGCCGTCGATAGCAAGTCCCGTGTGCCAGTTGACGACAATCTGTTCGGTCGCGGCGGCGCGCGACGTCGGCGGCGCAGCCGCGAGAATGAAAATGAAGCCGGCATAGGCAACGAGACCCGCACCGCCGACGAGACAGGAGACAAAGCGGGTGCGGAATTCCTTCCGTTTTCGCCGTCCTGTGGTCATAGTTTCAGCCGACGCTTTGGTGATTCGGTCACTCACGCCGTCAGTTAGACAGTTTCGCGTGAGCAAGGGGTTAAGCCGGGGAGCGGGGCCGCCATGAATCGGAGCAAGGATCAAAGCACGGATCAGGGCAAGAATCTGAATCGTATTCTCCATCCGAGCCGTCGTCAGCGCATTGATTTCAGTTTGCGTCTGAGCCTGCGGATCGTCATGACACTCGCCACTTTGGCTGTTGCCGGCGCCGGATTTGAGGCGTTCGCGCAGAACGCACCGCCTCCCGGCCCGCCGCCACAGCAACTACCGCCGCAGGAACCGCCGCCACAGCAGCAACAGCCGCCATCGTCGAACCAATTTTCCAACAACGAAGTGATCGACGCCGGCCATCGCTTCTTCGGCGGTGTGTCCCGGGGGCTCGCTTCGGTGATGGAAAAAGCTTTCAGCCAATGGGGCCAGCCCAACGGCTACGTCCTGGGCGAGGAAGCTGGCGGCGCCTTTGTCGGCGGGCTGCGCTACGGCGACGGTACGCTCTACACCAAAAACGCAGGCGACTTACGTGTGTTCTGGGAAGGGCCCAGCATCGGCTTCGATGCCGGCGGCGACGGCGCCCGCACCATGATGCTGGTTTACAATCTGCCGCGGACGCAGGCGATTTTCGACCGCTTCGGCGGCATCGCCGGCTCTGCGTATTTCATCGGCGGCTTCGGCATGACGGCGCTCACCGCCGAGAATATCGTGCTGGTGCCGATCCGCTCCGGCGTTGGCTTTCGGCTCGGCGCCAATCTCGGCTACCTCAAATTCACCGACCATCCGACCTGGAATCCGTTCTGATCCCAAATCTATCCGCATCACGTTTCCATTTGTAATTTGGCGTCACGGCGGAAGTCGGTTTAGGTTAACGAATGGCGAATGTGGTGCCCGCGGCATCCACATGGCATTGTCATGCGATCGTTTTCCTTTCGCGGCCGGAAAGGCGCGTGAGGATGCCAGCAGCATGTGTGGAGGCGTTGCGTTATGATCGAACCGATCATGTATTTGGGGATCGGATTCCTGGTCGCGGCGCTGTTTTGCCTCCTGTTTATCCCGCTCGTTCATAACCGCGCCGTACGGCTGACCATGCGGCGGCTCGAAGCGGCGACACCGCTCTCGATCTCGGAAATTCGTGCCGATAAAGATCAGCTGCGTGCCGAGTTCGCGATGTCGACCCGGCGCCTGGAAATGAGCGTCGAGAAAATGAAGGCGAGGACGACGACGCAGCTCGCCGAACTCGGCAAGAAGACCGACGCAATCAATCATCTCAAGAAGGAACTCGGCGAGAAAACCGCGGCGATCTTCGCGCTCGAAGGGCGCGAACGCACGGTGCGCGATCAGCTGCGCGCGACCGAAGACGAATTCCAGATCAAGTCCGGCGCCTTGCACGAGGCTGAGCGCCATCTCTCAGACAAGGAAGCCGAGCTGACCAAGCTTTTGTCCGAGCTCGGTGAGCGCACGCTGGTCGCCGACAGCCAGCGCACCGAGATCGCCGCCTTCCGTACCCAGGTCGAAGCGATGAAAGTCGCCGTCTCCGATCACGAGCGCGCGGTGACCGAGACTGAGCAGCGTCTTGTGCGCGAGCGCTCCGACGCCGAGGCCGCATCAAAAGAATTGGATGCGGCGCAAGGCAAGCTCGGCGATCTTAACACCCGCACCACCGAGCTCGAACGGCAATTATTCGTCCAGACGAACGAAGCCGAGCTGCTCAATCGCCGGGTCCTAGATCTCGAAACCCGGCTTGGCGATCAGGGGCGCCTTCTCGCCGAGCGCGACTATCAGCTCGAGCGGACGCGCCACGAACTCGAAGACGCGCGTAAGACCGAAACCGACCTGCGGGCCGAGCTTGCAACATCGGGAAGCCGCAACAGCGGCGCCGTCGAGCGCTTCCGCACCGATATCGCGCAGCTCGAGGCACAGTTGGCCGCAACGGCTGAAGAGCGCAACAAGCTGCAGCGCGAGGTCGGCACCATAAAGCGTGATACGGAATCGACCTGGGCGACCGAGCGCGTCGAGAACGCGTTGCTACGCGAACGCATCAATGACGTCGCCGCGGAAGTCGCGCGGCTGACCGCAGCGCTTGAAGGACCGGGCTCCCCGATCGAAGCCATCCTCGCGGTAGAGGCTGCGTCGGCGAACCATGCCGCCGAGATCGAAGGCATTTCGGGTGAAGCCATTCCCGGGGAAGCCATGGCCGCGAACGGCGACACTGTCCCGGCGAATAAGAACACACTCGCCGACCGCATCCGGGCGCTGCAATCCGCCGCCTCGCGCGTGCCCAGCACAACGAATTAAAGGCTTTCCGCAAGTTTTGCCGAGGCGCTTGACGGAATAACCCGCCGCAGGCATCTACACCCCGATGGCCGTTTTGGCCGGGCGCTTAGCTCAGCGGGAGAGCGTTCCCTTCACACGGGAGAGGTCGTAGGTTCAATCCCTACAGCGCCCACCATTATTTTTGATACGCCTAAATCCTCGTCTTCCGGTAGCGAAGTCTAGTTTTTCGAATCCGTTGACGCTTGCCGCGAAATTTATCTGCCCATTGCAATCGCTCTTCCCGTATCAGCGCGGCGAGGTGTTCAAGGTCCGGATAGATCGAGAATTTATTAAATCCCGCTAGCCTTACAAATTCGCGGACTTCGGAAATGCAATCGGCTCCCAGAACCAGCTTTACGACACATTCGGGGACCTGATCTTCAAGAGGGCGGCGGTCGTTGCCGTGGATCGTAAACCAGCCGCGTTGAACCCTTACACGCTCGTTGAGTTGTATTGGATAGATCGCAGCAGGCCTATCCCAAGGCCACCGACCATAGTCCGCAAGCATTTCGCCGAAATCCCATTCTTCTTTTTTGATTTCACCAAGATACCTCGGCAAAGTAATATCGCGATCTTCCAAAGTTTTTTCATTCAAAAGATATGGATTGATGACCCAAATTGCCGGCCGCCTTTTCTTATCATCTTTCCATTCTTCAAGAGCAAAATATAAAGACACACCGAAAGTGTCGGTCCTAGCAACCGACTGGGAACTCCATAGTGTCGACCGAAGAATAGATATTCCCATTCTGTAAGTCCTTGACGCCTGAGCTCCGCAGCACGAGCCTGGAATTCGAAATAGACATCTTGCTCATACTGATCGTGAAGCCTTGTCGATAAACCCTCCGTGTCTCGCATTAGCGAGGGAGTTAGTTTCAGTGCGGAATCTCGACAACCTCGAAACCACAATGCTTCTTCGGCTGCTTCAAGAATGCTCTCCGCCTTCTTGAGTGCAGAACGTACGTCTTTCCAACTTTCGCATTCAATTTCTCTGAATTTGGCTTTGGGCATTATCCATCCCGCTCATCAAAAGGTAATGATATGCAACTGTTAGTTATACAAAATTCAAGGACTTATTATAGACGTGAACGCTGCCTAACGGCCGCGATCAAATCGCGTTAACAACCGACTTTTTTCACGCGCGTATTTTTTGAGCGCGGCACCGCGCGGCACGAATTACGCCTTTCACTCGCCGTGCAAAACGCGGCGCGGTTCAAGATTCAACTGGTGAACGTCCTGATCCGGCTACAAGGCAGGACCAAGCGTTGATAAGACGTTCGCTCGATGATTTGAAGAAATATCAAAGCTACCTGTAATGGCGCCGTCAACGCGCGATATCGTGACGCGTTCCTCAGAGCTTCGCACTCAGTTCTTTGATCTCGTGATTGAGGATGCGGTCGTTCTCGGAATAATCGACCGGGCAATCGACAAGGTGGACGCCGGGGCTCGACAGACACTCTTTGAGCAAGCCTGAGAGATGATCCGCACTCGTCACCCGATGGCCTTTAGCGCCGTAGCTATCGGCATATTTGACGAAATCGGGATTGCCGAAGGTCAGGCCGAAATCCTTGAAACCCATATTGGCCTGCTTCCAGCGGATCATGCCGTAGCTGCCGTCATTGAGGATCAGGACGGTGATGTTGAGCTTGAGTCGAACCGCCGTCTCCATTTCCTGGCTGTTCATCAGGAAGCCGCCGTCGCCGCAGATAGCCATGATCTTGCGATCGGGATAGACCATCGCTGAAGCCATGGCCGACGGCAGGCCCGCGCCCATGGTGGCAAGGGCATTGTCGAGCAGCACCGTGTTGGCCTGGCGCGCCTCGTAATTCCGCGCGAACCAGATCTTGTAGACGCCGTTGTCGAGGCAAATGATGCCGTTCGACGGCATCGCTTCGCGCACCTTGCGGACCAGATAAGACGGGAAGATCGGGAAGCGCGCGTCGGTTTCGAGGCTCGCCGTATGGTCGCGCTCGGCTTTGCGATAGCCGAGCATCGCATCGAACGTCCAGCCGGCGGCGGGGACGATGCTCTCCTTCATCTGCCAGATAGCATTGGCGATATCGCCGATGATTTCGATCTGCGGGAAATAGACCGGATCGACTTCCGCGCTGCGGCTCGAGACATGAATGACCTGCGCACCGCCCGCTTGCATGAAAAACGGCGGCTTCTCGATCACGTCATGGCCGATATTGACGATCACGTCGGCGTCGGAGATGGCGCGGTGCACGAAGTCGCCAGCGGACAGCGCGGCACAGCCCAGAAACTTCGGGTGCGTCTCGTCGATAACGCCCTTCCCCAGTTGCGTGGTGAGGAAGGGAATGCCGGTTTTTTCCACGAATTCGAGCAGCATGCGGCCGGTCATTTTGCGATTGGCCCCGGCGCCGATCACCAGCAATGGCCGTTCGGCTTCCTCAAGCTTGCGAACGGCCGCGCGCACGGCTTTGGCTTCCGCCGATGGCCGCCGCGCGAGGCTTGCGGGGATTGGGCGGCTTTCGGTGTCTTCGTCTGCGACATCCTCGGGAAGTTCAAGATGCGTGGCGCCGGGCTTTTCCTCCTCGGCGAGGCGAAAGGCTTCTCGCACGCGGCTCGGTATATTGTCGCCGCTCGCGAGTTGATGGGTATATTTGGTGATCGGCCGCATCATCCCGACCACATCGAGAACCTGAAAGCGGCCTTGTTTGGATTTCTTGATCGGCTTCTGCCCGGTGATCATCAAGATCGGCATACCACCCAGTTGCGCATAGGCCGCGGCGGTCACAAGATTTGTCGCGCCTGGCCCGAGTGTCGACAGACACACGCCGGTCTTGCCGGTATGGCGGCCGTAAGTCGCCGCCATAAAGCCCGCACCCTGCTCATGCCGCGTCAGGATGAGCTTGATCGGCGAACGCGTCAGGCTGTCGAGCAGATCGAGATTTTCTTCGCCCGGGACGCCGAAAATAAATTCAACGCCTTCCTGCTCAAGGCATTCGACGAAAAGATCGGATGCTTTCATGAACTCCTCGTTCCGTTGCCGAAGCGGCGCCTCCCGCATTCACAAGGCAGCGGCGCGTGAGCACTATGCCTTTGACGCTTGCCCGCGCCAATCCGTAAAGGTTTCATAGACGATTGATTTCGTTCCCGCGGGCAGACCCTCACACGGGAGAGGTCATAGGTTCAATCCCTACAGCGCCAACCATTCCGGCGGCTCGCCATTAGAACAAATTATGCAAACTCAAACCGGCGGCCCGGCAAGTAAATAATAGAGACCTGCGGCAATGGCGATCGTGACCGGAAGCGTCACCAGCCACGCAATGGCGATCCGATAGAGCATTCCATAACGCAGGCCCGCGCCGGAACTGACCATCGTTCCGGCAATGCCGGACGTTACGATATGCGTCGTGCTGACGGGCAGTCCAGTAAAGCCCGATATGCCGATCAGGACGGTCGATACCAGTTCGGCGGAAGCGCCCTGCGCAGGCGTGAGATGGGTGTTACCGAGTCGCTGGCCGAGCGTGGTGACGATGCGCCGATAGCCGATCATCGTGCCGATGCCGAGGCACAACGCGCTCAGAATACGCACCCACCAGGGTGCATATTCGACGGTATCGCCAAGCTGCTTGCGCAAGCCTTCGGCCGTCTTTTTATCGGCTGCGCCGATGCCGCTTGCTTCTTCGACATGCTTCAACTGGGAAATGAGCTGATAAACATCGTCGCGGACGTTCGAGCGCTGCTTGGCGTCATCGCTGCGCAGCGCAAGTTGCTGGTCCGATATTTGGTCTGCGCTCACCAGGCTGGCGAACGATGGCGCTTGCGGCTTCGGCAATGAAGCCGTCTGCAGACGTTGCGCCGCTTCCAACGCCTTGGCTTTTTCGTCGTCGCCATAGCGCTCGATCAGCGGTGCCGCATTTTGCACCGTCTTGGGAAGTCCGTTGAACGATTGCGTCGCTGCGGGATTGAGCGCGAACATCGCCGGAAACAATCCGATAATGGTGAGCATGATCAGGCCGATGCTTTTCTGACCATCATTGGTGCCGTGCGCTAGACTCACGCCGGTACATGTCAGGATAAGGATGCCGCGCATCCACCACACCGGCGGATGCTCACCAGCCGGTTCATAGAGATTTTTGTCATGGGCTGTTTTGCGCAGCCCGAAATAGAGTAGCGCCGAGAGGATACAGCCGAGAATAGGCGAAAGCGCGAGCGCTTCGAGCACGTTCCAGACTTGCGACCAATGCACGCCATCTTGCAGACTTCGGTCGCGGATCAGCGCATTGCCAAGCGCGACGCCGATCAACGCGCCGATCAGGCAATGCGAGCTTGAGTTCGGCAGTCCGAACCACCACGTCCCGATGTTCCAGAACAGCGCGGCCACGAATAAAGACACCAGCATCGCAACGGCAGGGGCCCCGCTCGGCGGCGACAACACCTCGGCCGGCAGTAATTCGACAAGCGCATAGGCGACGCTGATGCCGCCGATGACGACGCCAAGAAAATTCATGAAACCCGACCACACGACCGCTGGGACGGGTTTCAACGATTTTGTGTAGATGACCGTGGCAACCGCATTGGCGGCGTCGTGAAAACCATTCGTCGCTTCAAAGGCCATCACCAGCAGCAGAGAAAAAATCAACAGCGCCACGGCAAGCGAAGATGCAGGATCGAGATGCGAGAGCACGCGCAGTTCTCCGGGTTTTCAAAAGAACATTGCTCGCGCCGGATTCGTTCCTATCCGCTTGCCTGTCATCTCGCCGTCACAAGAGTTCCGCGTCAGGGCTCTCATGCCGATTTGCCATCACCGCCGGACTTTGCAACGCTTACTTCGACATGCTGCAAGTTCAGAATTTTCGACCTGTCTGATACGCATTCGATCTCAACCGGAGCATCATTATGGACACCATCAAACCGCTTTTCACCGCGACCGCGACGGCCACCGGCGGGCGCAATGGCCACACCGAAGCGAGCGACGGATCGGTTCGCGCCGACCTGTCCGTGCCGAAGGCCATGGGCGGACCGGGCAAGCCGAACACCACCACGCCCGAACATCTTTTCGCAGCCGGCTACGCCGCCTGCTTTGGCGGCGCGCTCGATTTCGTCGGCAAGCAGCACAAGAAAGACGCAAGCAAAGCGAGCGTGACAGCGAATGTGTCGATCGGCCCGCGCGACGGTGGCGGTTTCGGCCTAGCCGTCAAGCTTGCGGTCAGCGACCCGAGCGTGCCGCAGGCCGAACTCGAAGCTCTGGCGAAAGAGGCGCACGAAAAAATCTGTCCCTATTCGCACGCCACGCGCAACAATGTCGACGTGCAAATCGAAGTCAAAGGCGCCTGATAGAAAAGCGCCCGCGCTCGTCTTCTGTGCTGACGCGTCAGTTCTGGATTGTAATGCCGGCGCGCTTGATCACGTCGCCCCATTTGGCGATCTCTTTTTTCAGATAGGGCCTGATGTCGGCGAGCGGCATATCGAGCGGCTCGCCGCCATCGGCTGCGATGCGATCGCGGACAGCCGGCACCTGCAATGCCTTGTGTATCTCGCTGTACAGTTTGTTGACGATCGGCTGCGGCGTGTTTTTCGGCGCCCAGAGGCCAAAGAACACATAGTTCTCATAACCCGGAACGCCAGCCTCAGCCACTGTCGGCACGTCGGGCAATAGCGGCGAACGTTTGTTACCCGACACTGCAAGCGCGCGTACATTACCGCCTTTGATCTGACCCAAGGCGCTCGCGATATTATCAAAGATGATCGGGACTTGACCCGAGATCACGTCCGCATAAGCCGGCTGCGCGCCGCGATAAGGCACATGCGTGATATTCGCGCCCGACATCAGCTTGAACAATTCCATCGACAAATGTTGGCCCGTACCGTTCCCGGCGGACGCATAATTGATCTCGCCGGGCTTCGCTTTCGCCATCGCGATCAGCTCTTTGATCGAGTGCGCCGGAAAATTGTTGCTTACCACCATCACGAACTGGAATTCGGCGAGCATCCCGACCGGCTCAAAGTCGTTGACCGGGTCGTAAGGCAGATGGGCGAAAAGGCCGGGATTGACCGCCATGCTTGCCGTCAATCCAGTCTGGAGCGTGTAGCCATCCGGTGCCGCCTTGGCCGCTTGCGCGGTGCCGGTCAACGCGCCGGCGCCAGGGAGGTTCTCGACGACGAAAGGCTGGCCGAGCTGTTGGGACAACTGATTGCCGACAATACGCGAAATGATATCGGTGCCGCCGCCCGGCGTCGACGCGACGATATCGGTGATCGGTCGGCTCGGATAATCATCCGCCGCCATCACCGTCACTACCATACCGATCAAGCCTGCTCCGGCCAAAGCGGCAGCAGCGATTGCGCGCAGTCGTTCACTCACGATCATTCCTCCCTGAACCGGTCGTCTTATGCGACGCTGATCACAATCTTCCCAAAATGCGCGCCCGAGGCCATGTGGCGGTAAGCCTCAGGTGCTTGCGCAAACGGGAAGACCTTGTCGATCACCGGCTTAATCGCATTGACCGCGATGGCGCGGTTCATCGCCTCGAACATTTGCGTCGAACCGACGGAAATGCCTTGAACATTGGCGCGGCGCGAAAAGATCAGCCCCGGATTAAGCTCAGTCGCGCCGCCGCTCAAACCGCCGATCAGCGTGACCTTGCCGCCGGGCCGGATGGCGCCGAATGATTTAGTCAGAGTCGCTGTGCCGCCGACTTCGATGACATGATCGACGCCGCGGCCGCCGGTGAATTCCATCGCCGCCTTCTCCCAGTCCGGCGAGGTCTTATAATTGATGCCGAAAGCGGCGCCGAGCGCCTTGGCGCGCGCAAGCTTCTCATCGCTCGACGAGGTGATGATCGCGCGGATGCCCATGGCGTGAGCGAATTGCAGTCCAAAGATGGAAACACCGCCGGTGCCTTGCAGCAAGACCGTATCGCCGGCCTTGAGTTTCGCGTGCTCGATCATCGCATGCCAGGCCGTGACCGCCGCACACGGCAGCGTCGCGCCTTCTTCAAGCGAAAGATGCGACGGCAGAAGCACCACGCCGTCCTCTTCCAGCACGACATAGTCCGCCAGCATGCCGTCGATGCCACCGCCGAGCGCGCTGGTATGCGTGTCCGGTGCCGGTTCGCCACCGGCCCAGCGCTGAAAGAAATTGCCCGCGACGCGATCGCCGACTTTTACCCTCGTGACGCCGGGACCAATCGCGATCACCTCACCGGCGCCGTCGGACAGTGGAATGATGTTCTCCCGCACCGGCATGCGATAAGTGCCACGCACGATGCCGAGATCGCGAAAATTCAGCGAACAGGCTTTGATTTTGACCAAGACCTGACGATACGCAGGTTTGGGATCCGGATGCTTGGTTTGAACCAGCGCTTCAATACCGGCGCCAGCCTTCGACAATTGAAAGGCGCGCATGACACTCCTTGGCTTTATTAGCGATTATTATGTTTGAACGGATTCCGCCCTACGGGACCATGGTCAGCAGCGCTAACGCTGCCACCCCGCCCGTAACCCAATCCTAGTCTGACTATTCCTCGCCGACCACCAGTCCGCCGTGCCTTGCCCATCATCAGCGAAAGGCGGCGGCCAATTCCTGAGCGCCGGGCTTCTTGCTCTCTTCATCCATGCGCGCGTCGGTCGCGGCGATGAGTTTGGCGACGACATTGTTGCGCTGCGCCACGGGATTGTCGGCATAGCCGCTCGGCCGGAAGAAATTCGTCGTCGGCACTTGGGTCCGCCAATCCGCCGGCATGCTGACGATGTCGAAGCCGTTGCCGTCGCCGGTCAAATTCATCATCTCGAGCTCCGCAGCCGTCATCCTGCCGGAAAACCCCTTGCGCCGCGCGAACACGACCGAGTCGATAAGCTTCTGGGTTTGCAGCAATGGCCCGACATCGACGTCGAGATTGAGCGCATGGACGGCGAGCCCCCTCGCTGTGCCGCCCAGAATCTCATGTTCGCCCCAAACGTCCGGAACAGTGCGGGTGAACGCGATCATATGGCGAAGGATTTCGATCTTGGCTTCGAGCGCTTGGCGCTGCGCGGGCGGTGATTGCTCCGCTGCAACGCGTAGTGCAGAAACGAATTGATCGCCGCTTTCTGCAACGACCTCGACGGAGTTGGTCGCGAGCAATTGATTGTAACCGAGTGCCGTGGTGATGGCGCGGCCGTGTTTGTTGTATTCGAGACCGGCCTCGACATCGTAATTGCCGTTGCCGGTGGCTTCGAAGCTATAGATGCGAACCGCCTGCTCGCGGGTCAAACCTGCGGCCGCGGCGATACGCGCATAAGCGCGTTTGAACTCACCGTCGTTTTGCGGCTGCCGCGGACTGAATTTGAATTCCTGTTGCGCGGCCTGCAAAAAATCTGCGACCACCGGAACATAGGCTCGCTTCTCCTGGGCTTCCGGCTGCAACGGATTGCGCGGCTTCGGCGGGCCGGTATAGACCGGCGGCTGGTCGAGCACATAGTCGTTGACCGACAGCGCTTCATTGCGCGCGCGCTTGCCGTTGCGCGACTTTCGTTTCTCGGTGATCGAACTCCAATAGGCGCCGGCGGTCGCGGCATAAAGCTGATGCGCGCGGTCATAGTCCTCCAGCGCTGCGCGATAGCGCGCTATCGCTGCCGGATCGGCAGGCGCTCCTGTCTGCGCCTCAGTTTGGGCCTGGAATACGAGCGGCGACACGACAACGACCGCAGCCAGCAACCAATGGTGCCAGCTTGATCCGGAAATGATCGCCGTCTTAATCGCCATGCCTTCGCCGCGTGCTCCGACAAGCCTTTCGAAGCATGCTTCTTATCCGATTCTTTGACCTAACGAAGGCGGCGCTGATCCGGCGAGCGACAGAAAACAAAAAGAGGACGGCATTGCTGCCACCCTCTCAACGCTTCGCGCATCCGGTCGAGCCGAACGCGCAAATTCGTTATTTCACCAAGCCTGCTCCCGCCTGACAGGTCGCTTCATCCTGTGAGCCGGCTCCGCCAGAGCAGCCGATCGCACCGATGATCTTGCCGCCTTCAACCAGCGGAATGCCGCCACGCGAAGCGATGGCGTCATCGAGCGTGAGGATATAGTTGAAGCCGAATTTCTGCACCGCGTTTTCGAACGCGACCGTCGGCCGGCGATAGCGCGCCGCCGTGCGCGCTTTATGCTGAGCGATCGAGATCGAAGCAAGCTGCGCACCGTCCATGCGGCCGAAGGCAATAAGATCGCCGTTCGGATCGACCACCGCGACATTCATGGCCCAATTGCGCTTCTTGGCCTCGGCAATGGCCGCCTGCACCAGGCTCTGCGCGCGATCGAGCGAGATCGGCGTGCCGAACGGAATATTGAACGGCATCTGATCGGGAATGGCATTGAGATCGGGCGCACCCGAAGGCGCGGCTTGCTGGGCGATGGCGGCGCCGCCGGCTAGAACGCCTGCAGCCAGCGCCATAGCAGTCAAAATACGCAACTTCATTTGATTTCCCTCCCCTAATGGCAGCATCTTTTTCGTGCTGCACATCGGCATCCTAGCAGTTTCGGAAGAGGTGAGAAGCGGTAAGGCCGCGGCGAAAGCCGCGAGCAAAAACACGAACGGCCCGATCACGCCATAAGGGGATCAGGGCCGTTCTATGTCGTGGTGTCCCATCACCCCCACCCCGACACTTCGGCGATTATGCCGAACCGACATTGACCGATCGTTGATGCGGTTGGTTATCGATTACTTAACGACGGGCGCGGGGCTCGTATCAGCTCCAGCGCCAAGCGCGGCGACGGTGGCGACGATGGCGACCGCTATGCCCACGGCAACAAGCCCGATCTCGATCGCCGTGGTACCCTCTTCATTCCGCCAAAATTCGGCAAGCAAAGTAAGCGCGTCAGGCCATTGGCTCATGACTTTCTCTCACCCTTCAGATGCCCCGCGTGCCGACGGCGGGCCCATCCACCACCGGCATGCCCGGGGAACTTACTGACGGGAACCGAGAGAGAGGTTACAACCGCGGCGAGAATTATCGGCAAAGCAGAGACAAAACTGCGCGCGTTTTTATCATGTCGGTTTTTATCGATTAGCCGGCGCGCGATAGTTTTTTCTCGACAAGCTCGGCGAGATAAGCGCGCCAGTACTCGGCATGGTTCTGGCCGAGTTCGGCCAGATAATCCCAGCTGAAAATCCCGGTGGAGTGCATGTCGTCAAAGACAAGCCGCACCGCATAATTACCGACCGGATGCAATTCCAGGATCTTCACATCCAGTTTGCCGCCGACAGTCCGCCGCTCGCTGGGTGAATGGCCCTGTACCTCGGCGCTCGGACTGCGCACCCTTAAGTATTCCGCGGCAAGATCGTAATGCGCGCCGTTCTCGAACGTGACAGCCAGGATCTTGCGATCCTTGTGCAGGCGCAATTCGGTTGGCCACGGTGCATCTGGCTTCCCGTTGAGGGCCATTATTCCGCCGCCTGCGCGACGCCACCATGCGCTTTCGACCAGCCCGCGGGATCGTTCATGAATTTTTCGACTTCCTTGAGCTTCTCCGGATCGAACTGACCGCTCTTCTTTGCCACCGCGAGCACGTCCCACCAAGTGGCGAGCGCATGTAGCGTGATGCCGAGATCGGAAAGAATTGTTTTTCCCTCCGGGAAGATGTCGTAGAAGAAGAAGACAAAGACGTGCTCGACCTTAGCGCCGGCGCTGCGCAAGGCTTCGCAGAAATTGACCTTGCTGCGGCCGTCGGTGGTCAAATCCTCGACCAGCAAAACGCGGTCACCTTCTTCCAAGTGCCCCTCGATCTGCGCATTGCGGCCGAAACCCTTCGCCTTCTTGCGCACATATTGCATCGGAAGCATCAATCGGTCGGCCATCCAGGCGGCGAAGGGGATGCCCGCAGTCTCGCCGCCGGCCACCGCATCGAATTTTTCGAACCCGACCTCGCGGTGGATGGTGGCAACACCGAAATCGATCAGCGTTTGGCGTACCCGCGGAAACGAGATCAGCCGCCGGCAGTCGGTATAGACCGGGCTCGCCCACCCCGACGTGTAGATGAACGGCTTGTCGGTCATGAAGCGGACGGCATCGACCTCAAGCAGCATTTTTGCCGTGAGTTCAGCCATCACCGCCTTGTCGGTAAAGCCCGTCATTCTCGTCTCCGAAACTTCGACTTTGCGGCCGTCCGCAAGGATGCGCGCGCGAAGCCGCAACCACCCTGATCGACGGCAAGGGACGGGCCTGACTTTTGGGCCAGACTTCCGCCAATATCAAGGTTGGCGGGACTTTTTGAACAGCTAGTCGCTTACGCCGCAACCACGGCGGCGGCTTCTTGCGGATCTGGCTGTTTATAACTTTCGAGCCGCGGCAGAACCTCCCGCGAAAACAGCGAAAGATTGTCGATTGTCTGCGCGTGGGAAAGTTCGCCGCCCTGCCCCATCATCAGCAAGTTGCCCATGCCGCCGCAGTGCTCGCAGAAGGCGATGAGCTGGTTATAGACCTGATCCGGCGTACCACAGAACAGGATGCCGGCATCGATCAGGTCATCGATATCGGCGGTCTGCATGTTGATGACGCGGCCGGACTTGGTGAAGCTTCGCGGCGGTGACTCGCCACGCAGCATCCGCGCATTGTCCTGCGGCGGGATGTAGCCGGGCGGATTTCGAAACGGCAGATGCACGATCGGGCTGGTGCGCAGATAGCCGGCGATGTCATAGCCACGCCTGCGTGCTTCCGCTTCGTCATTCGCGACGCCGACGAGACCCAGATAAGCAAAGCGATCGGCGCCGGGCGGCTTGCCGAATTTGCCAAGATAGGCCTGGCGATAAGCATCGTAGATTTTCCGCGTGCCGTAGCCGGTGCCGAGTGTTGCCATCACATAGCCGCGCTCGCCGAGCACGCGCGCTTGCGTCGTCGAGCCGGTCGTCGACCACACCGGCGGATGCGGCTCCTGCCACACCCGCGGCCAAACATTCACTTGGCGATAGTGAAAGAACTCGCCTTCCCAATTGAAGACCTCGTCATGCGTGGTCATCGCCTTGAGAATGAAATCATGCGCTTCCCAGAAGCGGTCCATCAGTTCGACCGGATTTCTGTTCGATGCCGCGATCTCATAAGGGATGCCTTTGACGAAGCCCATGTCGAGCCGGCCGCGCGAGATCACGTCGATGGTCGAGAGCTCTTCTGCGGCACGCAGCGGGTCGGGCCGATGCCCGATCGGATAGCCGAGCACCAGGAGCCGCGCTTTTTTGGTCGCACGCGCCAGAATCGACAAACCGATCACCACCGACGACGACATGCAGGTCGCGCTCTGATGATGCTCATTGAGCATGATGTGCAGGCCGAGATCGTCGCAGGCCTGAAACTCATCATAATAGCGGTGGTACAGATCGGCAGCGACACGCGGATCACATTTGCGATTGGGAAGATTGACCCGCAGCGAACCGGAATGGTCGTTCCAGGTCGGGAAGTAAGCCTGCTCGCTGAACTGGTACACCCGCATGGTCGTATCCTTGGTCATTTGCTGTTGGCAAACGCGATGACGCGTTCGGCAAACACTTTCGGCTGTTCGTGATCCGGAAAATGCCCGGCGTGATCGAGCAGCTCGAAACGTGCGCCGGGGATCGCCGCGCAGTAGGCGCGGCCATAGCTCTCGCTGAGCATGCGGTCATGCGCGCCCCACAAGAACAATGTCGGGATGCGGATGCGATGCAGCCGGCTCTTCAGCCGCGGATTGTGGAAATACGGGCTCCAAGCGAAACGCGCAGTAGCTTCACGCGCCCGTGCCGCGGCCAGCACTTCCGCATCGGGCAAGGATTTGTAATCGCGCGTGCCGGCTTTCACGTCGCAATAGGTCATCGCCAAATATTCGGGATCGGTGACCGCGAAGATGTCGGCGATATCGCGCGTCTCGCGGGTGCCGACTTTGATACCGACCGCGTTGGCCATCACCAAGCGCTTCATCCGCGCCGTCGACTTCACCGCAATCTCGGCGGCGATCCAGGCGCCGAAGCCAACGCCGACCACCGTGAGGTTCTGCAAATCAAGCTGGTCGAGAAGATCGAGATAGAAATAGGATAGGTCGTCGACCGTGCGCATGCCGGCCGAAAGATCAGAACGCCCGTAACCAGGATGCGTCGGCGCAAAGACGTGTGCGCCTTTGGCGAGCTCCGCGATCGCCGCCGTCGCCGGTTCGATACCGTTCTCAGCGTGAAGGAAAAGAAGCGGCGGACCCGACCCGCACTCGACCATGTCAATGCGCGCACCATCGACAATCAACGAACCTTCGACACTCTCGGCCGCTTGCAACGTGTGCCTCCCCCGTCTTTTCTATGATCTTCTCAAACCGGGTTCATTGTTCTACCACGGCAATCCCATTTTGCCATTGCGTGGCGCTCAAAGCTGGAGGCGAGGAAATGCCCGACGATAGCTTCACCCTGCAGAGCGGCATTCCTTATGCCAATCACGACGGCGTCGAACTTTTGGGCGATCTCTATCTGCCGAAGGACGCCAAACAGGAAGCCAAGGCAGCACCCGTGCTGGTCATGGTGCATGGCGGCGGTTGGGTGCAAGGCGCGCGCGGCGTGTGGCAATATTGGGGGCCTTATCTCGCCGCGCGTGGCATCGCCACGTTTTCGATTTCTTATCGTCTCGCGACCAGGCAGAAGACTTTTCCCGAAGCGGTACAAGACGTGCTCGCCGGCGTGCAATTCATCCGCGGCAAAGCCGGCAGCTACGGCATCGACCCGAAACGCATTGGACTTCTGGGCGCATCGGCCGGTGCGCATCTCTCGGCGCTTGCGGCGCTCGCGCCCAAGAAATTCATCGGCGCCTATCCGCAAGACCCGTTCGCCTCGACTGACGCCAGCGTGAAAGCGCTGATCGGCGTTTACGGCATCTATGACGCAGTCGCGATGTGGACGAATTATCAGCTCCAGGGCGGACGCGAGAATAACTTCCAGAAATTCATCGGCGCGTCGCCGATGGAGGATCGGCAAGTCTATTTCGACGCCTCCCCGATCAGTTACGCCACTTATGCCAATAACAGCCTTGGCGTCTTGCTCGTGACCGGCACCGAGGACGATCTGGTCGATCATCGGCTGCACACCGCACCGTTTCAGCTTGCGCTCAAACAAGCCGGTTTTTTCGTGCGGCCCTGTCTCGTACCGGGCGCACCGCATTATTGGATGAGCGATCCGCTCGACGTGCCGGGAAGCTATTCCGGATTTCTTGCGCCGCGGCTGATGCACTTTCTTAGTGAGAGATTGTAAACCCTGTCCCTTCACGGTTAATTTGGGTTTCGCTTCATTTACCAAGAAGTTTCTGTAATACATCTGCGCCTAGGCCACTTCTGGATCGAGGCAACAATGTTCAAGCAAATGCAGCGGTTTCTGAAAGACGAGTCCGGCGCAGCGGCGGTCGAATACGGACTTCTCACGTCCTGCATTTCCATCGTCATTATCCCGGGCGTGAAGAGCGTCGGCATCAAGCTCGTCCAGGTCTTCTCGCTTCTCCAGAACGCGGTCTGATACCGGCGATACCCAATTCCTTACGTGGCTCCTCATGACGACCTTTATGGCCGGGCAATTTGCCCGGCCATTTTTTCGTGAGCATCGCCAATATTAAGCGCCCTCCATCACCGGCAGTGTCAGCGCTGATGGATATTCCGCCGAGTGATGGATCGTGTCGGTGCCGATCTTGCTCGGGATGTAATAATGCGTCCACAGCACGTCGGTGATGACGGAATCGCCATTGACGATTTCGAGCCGCACGCGGCTTCCTTTTTTAAAGCGATGCGCCATCGGCTCGACGCTGATGTCGAAGCGATAGACTTTGCCGGGTTCCATCGGCTCCGGACGGTCGTGTCTGTGATAGGGCTCCATCTCGGTCGACTTCTGCGGATCGAGCGCGCGATGCGAGGCACGGAGCCACGCTTTGGTAATCCAGAAGTAATTGGGATTAACTCCCTTGCCGCGATCCTCCGCCGATTGCGGCATCTGCTCCGAGACTTTGACAAAGAAATCCATGTCGTCGCAGCTTGACGACGCATAAAGGACGAGCTTGATCGGGCCGGCGATTTCAAGATCGGCTTCAAGCGGCGGCGTGGTGAAGGTCAGCACGCGGCGCGCCGGATCTGGCGCATTGTTGGGACCGAAGCCGATGACACCCATCATCCATCCGGGATTGGGATAGTCGTACGAGGTTTTGCTCTCGCCTGACGCCTCACCACGAACAAGCGCCCCGTCATTGAGCGAGGTGACGCTGCCGGATTTCTGTCCGCTCAAATTCCAAGTGACGTAACGCACGCCCGGTGGCGGCCAGGTTTCGGCGGTGCGGACCGCATCAGCGCCGCGCACAAAATATTCGACCGCGGGACGCTCGAGATATTCGGTCGCCTTGCCTTTGAGATAGTGATCGTAGAACGGCAGCAACATCGTCTCGTGCAATTCGCGGCTGTTGAACTCGCGATTGGCGACGAAGGCATTCACCGGCCCGATCATTTTCAGCTTCTTCGGACCCTTGGCGCGGCGAAAGCCGTCGATATTACCGCGGGTGTGGAGATCGACCTTGCCCCAGACGCCGACCGAATAAAGCGGCACTTCGATTTCATCGAGCCGTTCGGCCGCGCAGCGCTCGCGCCAGAAATCGTCATAGGTCGGATGCTGCTGAATGAGCCGATTGAGATCGCAGGTCTGTTCGCGCGGATGCTCGCCATTCGCCGGATGCAGGTTGATAATGCGGTTCTGGTTCCACCAATAGCTGCCGAAGAAATCGCCGAGCATGCCACCCTGATAGACCGAGGCGCGGTACGGATCGTTCAAGCCATCGAAAGCGGCGACACAGGCAAGCGACGGCGGCTTCTGGATCGCCATCCACCATTGCGACATGCAGAAATACGACTGGCCGATGCCGCCGACCTTGCCACTCGACCAGGGCTGATGGCCGAGCCATTCGACGACGTCGTAGAGATCCTTCTGCTCGTTCTTGTCGAGCAGGCGGAATTCACCGCCGGATTTGCCGCAACCGCGGACGTCCATATTGGCGTAGACATAGCCGCGCTCAACATAGAGTTCGATCGGCCCGGTCTCGCGCCAGAGAAATTGCGGCGAGGCCGGCAGCGCGTTGTTGTCGTAGCGATAAGGCGATGGCGCAAGCACCACCGGGAACGGTCCATCGCCATCCGGCATATAAAGCGCGACGGCGATATCCACACCATCGTGGACGCGGATTTTCACTTCGCGGCGTTTCAACTGTTCTTTGTTCGTCATGCTTTCCCCGACAGAGCGTACATTCGGATTTCCACAACGCCGGATTGACAGACGCCAACCGTGTCCCGAAGATCACGCGCAATAAAAAACAGCGAAGCATAGAAAATCGGTGGAAAACGAGCAACGCGTACCGGATTCGGATTTCTCCTGCCGTATGTCGGTTTTGGGGACCGAATGTTGGAATGAGTGCAATAGCGTACGCCCTGTTGGGCAGCGCCGGCGTAGCCATGGGGTTGACCATGCTGCTTCGCTTTGACGCCCACACTTGGATGGCCAAGGGATTGAAGCGCGGTGATCTCCACGCTTTGATTGATGTCGCTTCGGGCTTGCGTCCTGACGGTTTGACCCGCGATCAGGCGCAGCGCTTGCAAGCGCGCGGTCTAGTCCGCCACTATCGCGGCAACGCTTACCGCGCTACCACCAAAGGCCGCTTCGCGTTGGTCTTGCGGCAAATGGCCCGACAATCCGTTCAGTCTTGAGGCTCCTGTTTCATCCTGCCCCGCGCTAGCAGGGAGAGGTGACGTCTCGCAACCGTCATTGCGAGCGTTAGCGAAGCAATCCAGGGCGGGGTGCACCCGGCTCTGGATTGCTTCGTCGGCCTTCGGCCTCCTCGCAATGACGAATAGTTCTCGCGATGCATCCGCATCCGAGTCCTGCGTGTCAGCAAAAACGCTAAGCCAGTTCTGTGTGCCTCCCGCGAAACGCAGGGAGGCGGAGCGCCGCAAGGCGCTTCGTTCTAGGAATGCCGTGCCGAAGAAGCACGGCCGCGCGCTTATTAAAGCGGCGCGCTCGCCTCTCGGCGCTCCACCGCGGTCATGCGCTGAAGGCTCATCACCTCCGACTCGGCCTGGGCCGCGCTTCCTGGGATCACCGGATCCAAACGGGAGTACCCTCTCCGGCACCAGTGCAGCGAGCACCTCGCAGTCCGCCACGTGGCGGACGGGCTGATACCCAAGCCGCCCGCAGCCAGGACACGACCCCTGGCCATACGGGAAACCGCACCCGCCCCGTTTCAAGGATCGTCTCTAGAAACGTCCCTCATGGGCGGGCGGATTATATGTAACTTTAATGGTGACAAATGTCAATATCGCAGAGACGCCATAAATCGGCACCTATATCGCTCTTTCACCTAGCCTGCTAAGCTATTTGGTCATCTGATTCGTGCCTGAGCAGCGCCTGCCGGCAATCTGGTGAAGCAAATATCCGAACTGCTCGTTGAGCGCATCCGAGCATCGGACAGCTAACATTCACAGACTTAAACGCCGACTGGATCGGCTAGGAGAAAGCTATGAACGACGTTGTAGAGCCCGGAAAATGGTACTTGGTGGTAGTCTGCAAATACGAAGATTGCGGCCATGAAATTGCGTTTGATGAAGCCCCAGCGCCGCAAACACCAGAACCTATTGTTCAGGTTCAAAGACAATTAGCATTCGACTGTCTGTACTGCCGACGACCCGGGCAATGGAGTGGGGCCGAAGTCTTACGCCGTCGGGGACAAGGTACGGTCCATTAGGTCTAGGGCCATACAATCTCTCAGGCGTAGTTGCGGAAAGGCTGCGGACACCGCTTTTTTGGGTCCAACTGCGATATAGGTCCCCATAAATCCGTCATTGCCGGACTTGATCCGGCAATCCATGCGGCCTTGCCGTCACCATGGACCACCGGGTCAAGCCCGGTGGTGACAATGTGTGGGAGGCGCTCCTCTCGAAGGGATGACGACGATAGCGACGAAGCAATGACGGCGAATTGCCTACTCCGCAGCGACCTGATGCGCGGCAACGCCGCGCGCTTTCACCACGACCTTGATGGCGTCGTCGATGCGCTCCTTGGCATAGCGGATCGCGGTCGGCAGATCGTCGAGAGCGAAAGTGTGGGTGTGGATCTTGGTGGCGTCGAAGCGCTTCTGCGACATGAAAGCTTCGGCGCGATGCGTCGCGCTCTTGCCCTCGCCGCGAATGCCATAAAGATAGATGTTGTTGCGCACGATATGGGCGACGTCGACCTGCGTCTCGTCATGCGGGAATGCGGCGAGACAAACCTTGCCGCCGCGATTGACCATGCGAACCGCTTCGGTCACTGCCTTCGGCGCGCCTGAGCATTCGACGACATAATCGACGCCCTTGCCGCCATTGAGGCGCTTCACCTCTTCGACGACATCGACATTGCGCACATTGATGACGTGATCGGCGCCAAGCTCTTTGCCGATCTTGAGCCGGTTGTCGCGCGTGCCGGTGAGGATGACGGGCTGTGCGCCCATCGCCTTTGCCACCGCAACGCCGAGAAGCCCGATCGGCCCCGGCCCGGTAACGACCACGCTTTCGCCGGCGACCAAGCCGCCGAGTTCGGTGAGGCCGTACATCGCCGTGCCGGCGGTGACGACCAGCGTCGCCTCCTCATCCGACATCGCCTCGGGAATGGGGATCACGGTGTTGATGTTGTTGACCTGATATTCGCAGAAGCCGCCATCGGTGGTGAAGCCGTTGGCGCGATGGCCTTTGTCGACGTCGCCGTAATTGAGGCCGTAGTTGTGGCACGCGGTGTACATGCCCTCGCGGCAGCGTTTGCACTGGCCGCAGCCGGCATGGATTTCAACGGTGACGCGCTGGCCGATCGGCAGTTCGTCGACGCCCGGACCGAGCGCCACCACGGTGCCCATATATTCGTGGCCGGGCGTGAAATTCTTGTTGAACGGCTTGCCGCCCAGGAACATCGCCGGCGAACCATATTCCATGATTTCGAGATCGGTGGCGCAGATCGCGACCGCATCGATCCGCACCAGCACCTCGGCGCGCTTCGGAACCGGCACCGCTTTCTCAGTGAGCTTGAGCTCGTTGGGATTGCCGAGCACCCAGGCCTTCATCTTGTCCGGAACCGGGAAATCCGGGCTCGTCTTCACTCCGGGGCCTGAATACATGCGCGTTCCTCTTAGGCTCTCACGGCCGGTAAGTTCCGGCGGCTTTTGCAGGACTTATAAATCAATACGGCCGCGAGGCAAAACCAGATCACACTTCTGACACACGCATAAAAAAACTGGCCAGCAGTGAAGCCGGCCAGCAAGTTTCAGGTGGAATGGGCAAACTTAAGTGAAGGCAGCTCTATGCGCCGCGGCGCTCCGCCGTCCAGGAACCGGAACAAGCTCCGCCGCTCCAGGACCCGCCGCCTTCGGCACCGGCAAGACGGCCCGACCCGGTCGCGCTCTTGCCGGCCGCGCTCACAGTCACCGTGATGGCGCCGCTTGGCTGCACAGCACCCGTGATGGTGAAGGCCGAATCTCCGGCGTTAACGAGATGGCCGTTGGAAATGCGGATGGGATAGCGGTAACCCGGATCACAATCACCTTTTTCGGTGTGGACCAAAACGCTCCAGACACCGTCATAGCCTGGACCGGCAAAACTCGTATTGGCGACTAATGCGCCGATGGTGGCGATCGCTGCGAAGAGAACACGACGGCCAGTGCGCTTATTGAAGTCGGTCATAACGCTCTCCTCTGTTTCTCTGTGAAGTATCCCGTAACCAATGATTAACCATGCCCCGGCTTTGAGATTCTCAATGTGATGGGCAGCACAAAGCGTCGGTTTGCCGGCGGCCGGGAGTCTCGGCGATTTGGGGCAGGAATTACGGGCTTTTCGGCCGTGAAACGGGCTTAGATTGGCACCGATACGGCGTCGTAAGCGAACAGCCAGTCGTAGCGCTCGCGCACTTTGTCATCCTGCCATTCACGCTCGACATGAGCCTGCGCGCCGGCAGCTTCGGCCATGGCGCGATTGTGGAAACGCGGGATCATGTCGGCGGAGCCGGTGACGGCTCTGTTGGCGCGCTCGCGCCTTACCGCTCCGTATTGCGCGAAAGCAGTCTCGTGATCGTGGGGATATTTCTTGAGCACGCGGGCGAGCACCATCGCGTCCTCGAGCGCCATCGCCGCGCCTTGCGCCAGAAACGGCACCATCGGATGGCAGGCGTCGCCGAGCAGCGTGCAGCGGCCTTTGCTCCAGTGCTCCATGATCGGGCGGAGCGCCAGCGCCCATCGGTAAGGCACGTCGATTTCACGGAACAGCGCATGCAGTGCCGGATTCCAGCCGGCGAAGTCGGCGAGCATTTCTTCCGTCGTGCCGCGCACATTCCAGCCTTCGACGGTCCAGTCAGTGCGTTCGCGCAAGCCCACGACATTGAGCAGCGTTCCGGCGCGCAGCGGATAATGCACGACATGCCCGCCCGGCCCGACCCAGTTGGACGAGAAGTCGAACAGGATGCCGTCCGGCACGCGCTCGCGCGGAACGATGCCACGCCAGGCGGTGATGCCGCAGAACTGCGGCTTCGCCGCGCCGAACAGAACTTCGCGCACGATCGAATGCACGCCGTCGGCACCGATGACGAGTTTCGCAGCGACAGGTGGACCGCCTTCGAAACGCAATTCGACGGCGTCCGGCGTTTGCGTGAGCCCGATACACTTTCGATTGAGATGCACGGCATCGGGCTTGGCGGCGAGCACCGCATCGGCGATGACGCGATGCAGGTCGCCGCGATGAATGGTCATGTAGGTCGAGCCGTAGCGCTGCACCGACTCCATGCCGAGATCGAACACGTTCCAGCTTTGCCCGGTGTTCCAGAGCCGGATCACCTTGCCGGCCGGCAGAACCTGGACTTTTTCCAGCGCGTCCGTGAGTCCGAGCGCGTGCAGCACGCGCGTGCCGTTGGCGCTCATCTGGATTCCGGCGCCGATCTCGCGAAGCTCCGGCGACTGCTCGTAGACGGTGACGTCGATGCCGCGGCGAAGGAGTGCCAGCGCCGCGGCAAGCCCGCCAATGCCGCCGCCGATGATCGCTACATGATCTGTCATTGCAGAACGAACATTCACGCCGGATTGCCGGCCGCATCGAGGTCGAGATCGACCGCGACATCGCCGCCTTGCAGCAGGACTTTATAAGTGCGCAAGGCGACCGAACATGGCGGCGCCGTGGCGGCGCCGGTGATCACGTCGAAGGCGCCGAGATGCACAGCGCACTCGATGGTGGTGCCTTCCAGCATGCCGTCGGCAAGGCTTGCGCAGGCATGGGTGCATTCGTCGTCGGTGACATAGAATGTGCCGCCGATATTGAACACCGCGAGCCGCTTATCGGCGACGTCGTAGGCTTGCACCGTCTCCGGTGCGATATCGGCCTGCGCGCACACCCGCACGATAGTTTCCGCCATAATCGTTTTCCCTCCCGCAACGCGCCCTTTATATAGTCGATGCGGGGAACGGAAAACAAAGGGAACGCGATGCAGGTTCTGGTGGTCGGCGCCGGCGTTATTGGGCTAGCGATCGCGCGCACCGCGGCGCTTGCCGGCCATGACGTGACCGTCGCCGAAAGCACCGGCGGCATCGCGAACGGTGTCTCTTCGCGCAACAGCGAAGTCATCCACGGCGGACTTTACTATCCGACCGACACGCTGCGCGCTGTGCACTGCGTGCGTGGCCGGCACATGCTCTACGACTTCTGCGCCTCGCACGGCGTGCCGTATAAAAAAAGCGGCAAGCTTGTCGTCGCCACCAACGAAGCGGAGCTTGAAAAGGTCGAGAGCATCAAGGTGCAATCCGACGCCAATGGCGTCGAAGGCACCGAGATGGTCGGCGGCAATGCGGCGCGCGCCATGGAGGCGGAGCTGTTCTGCATCGGCGCGCTGTGGTCGCCGGAGACCGGCATCATCGACAGCCACGCTTACATGAATGCGCTGTGGGGCGAGCTTGAAGACCACGGCGGCATGATCGCGTTCGAAACGCCGGTCGAGCATCTCGCTTACAAAAATGGACAATGGCATGTGCGTTTCGGCGGCGGCGATCCGGGCACGGTTGCCTTCGACGCCGTGATCAATGCGGCGGGGCTTGGCGCGCAAGAACTAGCGCGCAAGATCGACGGCTATCCGGCGGAGAAAGTGCCGCGGCTTGTGCTCGGCAAGGGCAATTATTTCGGCTTTGCCGGCAGGCCCGCTTTCTCGCGGCTGATCTATCCGACACCGATCGACGGCGGGCTTGGCGTGCATGTCACGCTCGATCTTGCCGGCCGCATGCGCTTCGGCCCGGATGTCGAATGGATCGAGGAAGAAAATTACGCCGTCGACCCGCGCCGGGCCGATAGTTTCTATGCCCGCATCCGCACTTATTGGCCGGGCCTGCCGGAAGGCTCACTGGTGCCGGACTATGCCGGCATCCGCCCGAAGCTGCGCGGCCCAGGCGAAGGCCAGGCGGATTTCATGATCGCGGCGCCGGACGATCACGGTATGCCGAATTTGGTGAACCTGTTTGGGATCGAGTCGCCGGGACTGACGTCGTCGCTGTCGCTGGCGCAGGACGTTGTCAGCTATCTCGGCTGAGTACCGCGCCCGTTGGCGCCGACATTCACCGGCGGCGCCGCCTGCTGCGGCATCGAGATCGTGCCCGGATCTTCGTCGTCAGACGCGTCGTCTTGCGGCGGCGCCACGCGGCGCGTCAGCGCGAGTTGTGATTGGGCTTGTTGCGCCGCCTGTGCTTGGGCGCGTGCCTGCGCCTGCATGCCGGCAACCGACGTCACCGAATTGAGCTGAGTGTTGATGCTCGCGGTATTCACCGGCGTGAATTGGGCGACGGCGCCATTTCGCCCGGTAAACGTCTTCAAACCTTCTTTGGTCGAGACGATGTCGCCGGGACGGAGCGTCGGATCGGTCGCCATGTCGAAGGTGGCGAGACCCAGCGCGTCCTTGCCGTTGCAGGTGCAATTGGCGACCATCTGCTTGCGATAGACGAAGGCCACGTCGAGATCGGTATAGCGCGCGCCATCCTTGGCGACCGAACCGCCGATTTCGCTGCCGTAATACACTTTGGTGCGGGCCGCCGGGCACATCGCCCGGCAGGTCTCGACCGGCGTCGCATTGTTCATCTGCTCAAGCGGGAAATGCTGGCCGTCGCAAAGCCGCACGCAGAAGGCAACGCCGTGGCCGGTGTTCCCGCCGGCGCCGCGGACGCTTTCCTGCCCGAGCGGGGCAGCCGGCGCGATACGGGCTGAAGGGTCGGCATAGGATTGCGCGGGCGGACTCGGCTGCTCGTCGCGGTGATCGTTGAACAGGAAGTCGAAGAAGCCGGCATTGGCTGTTGCGGGGGCGAAAACGCCAAAAGCCAGCGCGCCCGCTAAAGCGGCGGCTTGCAATCGGGACTGTTGACGCTGCGCAAACATGACGCTCGGTACCCTCAACCTTTAAGACGGCCCGGAACAGCGAAATCTGGTGGAACGCGGCGGGATAATGTGCCCCGGCCGGGTCCGGTTCCCCTAAGTCCGTCCCAAAGAGCTGCCTAAGTCTTAGTCGCGAGTTTCCGCCAAAAAGTTCACCATCCGATGGCGGAAAGGCCCCGGTTCTGGGCTTTTGCGGGTATGGCAAAGGAAAAGTGAATCCGCTTTCAGCGGCAGAATTTCAGTGGCGTAGAATAAACAGATAGGTGATGGCGGCGAAAACCGGCCCCAGCACCAGGATCGACCAGATCATGTAGCCGAAAAAGCTCGGCATTCTGACGCCGCGCTCGCTGGCGATGGCGTAGATCATGAAATTCGGCGCGTTCCCGATATAGGTCAGAGCGCCCATATAGACCGCACCCATCGAGATCGCGGTGAGTACGGGCGCGAGCGTTGTCATCAAGTCGGACGAATTGCCCCCGGCGAGCTTGAAGAAGACGAGATAGGTCGGGGCATTGTCGAGCACGGCTGAGAGAAGCCCGGTGAGCCAGAAATAGGCGGCCCCATGCGGGACGCCGCCTTGGCTGACCAGCGCGATCAGCCAGTCAAAGGCGCCGTTGGGCCCGGCATCGAGCATCGCCAAGACCGGCGCGGCGCAGACAAAAATGCCGGCGAACAACAGCGCCACTTCCAGGATCGGCTCCCAGGAAAAGCCGTTGGCCTCGCGATGTTCGTTCGGCGTCAGCCACAGCGAGAGCAGCGCCGCGATGACGAGGACGCCGTCGCACATCAAGTTTTGCAATTGGAGCGATGTGCCCTTCACATCGAAGGCAATGCCGGGCTTCCACAGCGCGGAATCGATCACCGCGGCAATGATCAGCGCCAAGAGCAGAAGATTGATCAGCCCCTGCACGCGCAGACTCATCGGCGGGATTTCTTCGCTCACCGGCGCGGCGCGGCGGCGATCGTTGAAGTGATAAAACAGATCGACCAGGACAAAGACCGCGAGCACGTATCCGGCCGCGAACGCGGTCGGCATCCAGAGATGTTTCAGCGGCCAGGAAAAATCGACGCCATTGAGAAAACCGATGAACAGCGGCGGATCGCCGAGCGGCGACAGTGCGCCGCCGATATTGCCGACCAGGAAAATGAAGAACACCACGACATGGACGTTGTTGTAGCGCTCGGCATTGGCGCGAAGGAGCGGCCGGATCAGGATCATCGCCGCGCCCGTGGTGCCGACCACGCTCGCGATCGCCGTGCCGGCGACAAGGATCGCTGTGTTGACAAGAGGCGTGCCGCGCAGATTGCCGGTGATCAGAATGCCGCCGGCAACGACATAGAGCGCGAAGAGAATCGCGATGAAGCCGAGATAGTCGCCGAGTAGCTCATGCGCGAGCGCGGCAAGCGCGGTGTCGGCGCCACGCAGCGCGGCGAGCGGCGCCATGGCGAGCGTCGCCCATACGAAAGCGAGCTTGCCGTAATGCTGATGCCAGAAGTTGCGGAAGGCGAGCGGCCCGACCGCAATCGTCAGCAAAATGCCCACGAAAGGCAGCGCCCATGGCCATGACAGGCTCGCGCCGTCGAGATCGGCGGCCTGCGCGATGCCCGGCAAAAGCACAAAAGCGAATAGCAATGCGATGAAGCGGAGAGACATCACGTCACTTTGCCATGGCGCTTTGAAATTTGCATTATGCGGTCAACGCGGTCGCAAGACTTAACGCGAGGCCGACCGAAACTGGGGAGGACTTCTATCGATGAGTGCGCATCGTTTCGTCAATCCGCCGACCATGCACGCCACACGCGGCTATACGCATGCGGTCGAGACCAAAGGCCCAAGCCGCACGATTTATCTCGCCGGCCAGCTTGGTATGACGCCGGATTTGAAATTCGCCGGCGAGCCCGGCGATTTCCGCGCGCAAGTGACGCAGTGTTTCGAAAATCTCAAGCTCGCACTGGCCGCGGTCGATGCCCGCATCGAGCATGTGGTGAAGGTCACGGCTTACTTCGTCGATATGGCGGATCTGCCGGTCTACTCCGAAGTGCGCGACCGCTACGTGAACACCAAGGCGCCGCCGGCTTCGACCGCGGTGCAAATCTCACGACTTGCGCGCGACGGTGCACTGTTCGAGATCGAAGCGATTGCCGTCGTGCCGCAATCATGAAAATGCGATTGGTTCTTGTCGCCACGCTGCTGGCGATCGCGGCAGCGAACGCGAACGCACAAGATTTTCCGACCCGCGTGGTCACCCTGATAGCGCCATTTCCGCCAGGTGGACCTTCGGACACCACGGCGCGGCTCCTCATCGGACCGATGTCGCAAGCGCTCGGCCAGCAGGTGATCGTCGAGAATGTCACCGGCGCTGGTGGCGTGATCGGCTCAAACCGGGTCGCCAAAGCAACGCCTGACGGCTACACGATCGAGATCTCCGGCTCCGGCACGCATGCCGCGGCGGAGTATCTGACCAAGGACCTCCCTTATCGTTCGACCGATTTCACGCAGGTCGGCCTGATCAATACCTCGCCGGTGGTGCTGGTGGCGCGGAGCGGCGTACCGGCGGATACGCTGAAAGATTTCGTCGCCTATCTGAAAGACAACGAGCACAAGCTCACTGAAGCGGATGCCGGCGTCGGCTCAATCTCGAACCTCGCCTGTTCGCTGTTTCATTCCATCACCGGAGCGCATCCGACGGTCGCGTCCTATCGCGGCACGCCGGAGGCAACCATGGATCTGGTGCGCGGCAATGTCGATTTTGGCTGCAATCAGATCGTCAATATCGTGCCGCATATCAAAAGCGGCGCGCTGAAAGCCTTTGCTGTCACCGGCGCCAAGCGCTCGCCGATGCTGCCCGATGTGCCGACGACTATGGAAGCCGGCATGCCGAATTTCAATCTCACGGTCTGGTTCGGCATTTCCGCCCCTGCCGGCACGCCGGCGCCGATCGTCGCGAAGCTGAACAAAGCGCTCGGTGCGGCACTCGACGATCCAGCCGTGGTCAAACGTATGGCCGAGCTTGGCTATGACGTCGTGCCGCCGGAACAACGCAGCGCCGCTTACTTCGACAAATTCTACAAAAACGAAGTCGCGCTCTGGGCTAAGGTCATCGGTGGGCTGAACAAGTGAGCGGAAAAAGTGAGAGTACGTCAATGAGTGCAGCCTGGAAGCCGCAACACGCCATTCGACTTATCGCCGGCACACCGCCCGGCGGCGGCCTCGATCGCGTCGCTCGCGCGCTGGAGAAGGCCTTCGCGGAAAGCGGCTCGCTCGGTGTACCGCTTGAAGTGATCAACATCGCTGGCGCTGGCGCGCGCAAGGCCTGGACTGATGATGTCGACAGGCATGTCGGCGACGGCCACGTCGTCGCCGTGAGCTCGCCCAATCTCACGACTGATTATCTCGTCGGCGCGCTGGATTTCGAACACACGAAATATACGCCGATCGCGACACTGATCACCGAATACATCGCCTTTGCCGCGCGTGCGGATTCGCCGCTGAAGACGGGCGCCGATTTTATCGCTCGGCTTCGCCCGGGCGCTAAGCCGCCGACAGTTGCGCTGTCGACCGCACTCGGCAATCCGAACCATATCGCGCTCGCCAAGCTGTCGCGGCACGCTGGCGGCGATATCAATGCGCCGGTCATTCGCGTCTTCGATTCCGCACCGACCGCCGTCGCCGATGTGGTCTCAGGCACCGCCGACGTCTGCGCCGTGACGGCAGCAAGCGTGATCACCGAACTGAAGGCGGGCAATATTCGCGTGCTCGGAATCTCTGCACCGGAACGCCTCAACGGCACCTTCGCCGACACACCGACTTGGCGCGAGCAAGACGCCGACTGCGTTATCGGCGCCTGGCGCGGCATCACCGGCCCGCCGGGGCTCGATCCCACGCAAGTGGCCTTTTGGGAAAAGGCGTTACGCGAAGCGATCGCGCAGCCGGTCTGGCGTGAAGAGCTCGCCCGGCTGAGCTGGTCGCCGTTTTATAAGGACGGCGCCGCGCTCAGCAGTTTCTTTGCCAAAGAGCGCGCGGAATTCGTCGTCACGCTCGGCGAGCTCGGCCTCCTCGAGCGCTAAAGCGTACGACTAGCGAGCAGCAATCGTTGGGCGCTCAATTGCGCGAACGGTGGCCGTGTGATCCAATTCGGAAAAATAAGCAGCATCCGTATTGCTGCCGAGAAATTTCAACCGGGGGATCACATGGAAATCGTGAAGAAAATTCGTGCTGGGCGGCTTTTTGTGGCGGCCAGCGTCTTGTCATTCGCGCTCGCCGGCCCGGCGCTGGCACAGGACAAGACCTATACGATGAAGATCACGCTGCCGACGCTCAACGATCCGAGCCACGTCTACGCCAAGAACTTCGCCGCCGCGGTCGAGAAAGATTCCGGCGGTCGCATCAAGACCGAGATCTATCCGGCCAGCCAACTCGGCGCGATCCCGCGACAGATTGAGGGCGTGCAATTCGGCGCCATCCAATGCGCGGTGATCCCGCCGGAATTCTTTGTCGGCGTCGATGAGCGCTTCGAGGTGATGGCGGCGCCGGGCCTGGTCAATTCCATGACGCAAGGTCAGAAACTGGCGGCCGATCCTGCAGTGCAGAAATTGATGTTCTCGCTCGGTGCCGAGAAAGGCCTGCACGGCGTTGCGATGTTTATGAACGCGCAGCAGTCGGTGATCTCGAAAGCGCCGATCCGGCATCTGCCCGACTTCAAGGGCAAGAAAGTGCGCGTGCTGGCCTCGCCGTTCCAGATGCAATCTTTGCAGCGGCTTGGGGCGACGCCGGTGGCGATGACGCTCGGCGATGTCATGCCTGCGCTGCAACAAGGCACCATCGACGGCGCCGTTGGCGGCATCGTGGTGTGGACGCCGATGCATTATGTCGATGCCGCCAAATACGTCACCGAGACCGGCCAGCCCGCGGTCTACGCCATCGTCGAAGTCAGCAAGAGCTGGTACGAATCACTGCCCGACGATTTGAAGAAGATCGTCGACAACGATGCCGCCGCGCAGCAGGCGGCCATAGCGCCGATCGCCAACGAGATTTTCGAGAAAGCGCGTAAAGGCTGGAGCGATGCCGGCGGCGAATTGATCAGCCTGCCGGCCGATGAGCAGGCCGACATGATGAAATTATTCGCTAGCGTCGGTGCCGATGTGTCGAAAACCAAGCCTGCGCTTGAAGCCGCTTACAAGACGATCACCGAAGCTGCGGCACGGCTACAATAGCGCATGACCGCGGCGGCATCACGCCGCTTTCAGCGCCGCCCCGGCGTGCGGCCGGCAATGCGTCAGCGGTCGTAGTTTTCCTGATCGTAAATCTTCCGGCGCGGCTCTATGCCGAACAGCCAGAAACAGAAGCAGGCCATAACGCCTACTCCAATCACAATAAAAAATGTTTCCACGACCGGCGTCCCTCACGAGATGGATCTGTTGAAGATGTTTGGTGCCTGCCGATGGCAGTCACTGCCTGTTATTGAACGGCGGCTTCGGTAGGTCGCCATTTTATCGGCAGCGTTCGCGAGGACATGGACCAAACCGGGTCCGCCTGCATTCACTCTTTCAGTGGACGTCTTGTTCGCTCGAATAGCAAGCGCAAATAACCCCGCATCGCGGCGGCGAATAAGCACAGGTTTCCTATCGCCGCGCCAAAACGATCAGAACAAGCCCGACTAGCGCGGTAGCACCGCCGTAATAGATCCACGGCCGCGCATTGATCATGAAGCTCTCGGCCGGATAGGGAAAATATCCGGAGCCCTGCGCCGCCCAGACCAGGCCCGCGAGCAGAAGAACGACGCCGATAACGGTGAGCAGGGTTTTCATCGTTTTACCTAGATCGAGAACAGCTACGGACGGACAATTCCGGCCGACGGCCTCTATCAAACGGAGTAGTTCCTCCGCTACGATGTTATTACGATTTCTTGGGGGCATAATGAAGCGGCGTATATTTCTTAAGTTTATCGCCGGTGCGGCGTCAGCTTCGTTCGCTGTGAGGGCTCTCGCTCAGCAGACGAAAATGACCAATGTTGGCATCTTGCACACCGGAGCTGCCAGCCCTTCGGCCGAAGAGTTTCTCGCCGAATTGCGCAATAGCCTCGCGGATTTCAACTTCACCGAGGGGCGAAACGTTCATTTTGAGCTTCGCTCGGCTGGAGGCACGGCAGCGAAGCTGCCGCAACAAGCCGCCGAACTTGTCGCACTCAAGGTTGACGTGATCGTAGCGCACCTGACGCCGCCGGCCGTGGCCGCCAAGCAGGCGACCACCGAGATTCCCATTGTGATAGCCGGAGCCGGCGACCCTCTGGGAACCGGGCTCGTCGCGAGCCTTGCCCACCCGGGCGGCAACGTCACCGGCTACTCGACCGCGAGCGCTGAAGTCGCAGGCAAGAGCGTCGAACTGATCCACGATATGTTTCCATCGGTCCGGCGAATTGCCGTGCTCAGCAACGAGACTGATCCGTTCTCCATATCTTATATCGCGCAAATCCAGCAAAATGCAGACCGCGCGGGACTTGAGGCTTTACCAATCAGGTTGCAGCCAACCGCTCCGCAAGAACCTGCATTTCAGACTATGCACGACAAGGAAGCTGGGGCTGTCATCGTGCAGGGCAGCATCATGCGGCCTCAAACGATCGCGTTAGCGACCCAATTTCACCTCCCCTCGCTTGGCAGCATCGCGAGTTGGCCACGCCAAGGCGGATTGATGTCCTATTCGGCCGACCCATCCGAAATGTATCACTCGGTCGCCGAATACATCGACAAGATCGTCAAAGGACGTAAGCCTGCCGACCTACCGGTCGCATTGCCAACGAAATTCGATCTGGTCGTGAATACAAAGACCGCGCGCGCGATCGGCGCAACCATTCCGGAATCATTCTTGGCGCGCGCCAGCGAGGTGATCGAATAGGCGAGATCACGTCGCCTATTCGCATTTAGCTGACGCATCGCTGTTGGGGACTGATGTCCCGCTTTTGACCCAAACCGCAATTCGACCGGCGATTTCGGATCGCAACTGACCCGGAACACTCTGTCGCGCCGCTAAGAAGCATCAGAGCCTAGAAAGCGATCGTTTCGGCAAGGAGAGTAACGGCAGAGTAGGTTTGAGGCCACTCGGCAAATTCGCCAGCGATTCTGTTTCCCGTGTGCTTGTCGCGCGGCTGCGAACGAGATCCGTCGATTTGCTCCGCATCCGGCAAACGACCTCCGGTGTCAACGCTCTGCTCTGCAGTCGATTCAAATCTCTCCTCGGCGCATGTCGGCGCAGTATCTCTTATCTTCGCGCTCGTCTTGGCCCGCGCATCGGCGCGAGCCTTAGCGTTTGTCTCGGCGACTGTCAGTAATGTGCTGGCATCTTCGATCAGTTTCAGCCGCGATTGCCTCAGAAGCCAGAGTTCTTCTTCCTTCAACCGAAATGAAATCTGAATGAGTTCCAGCTTCTCCGCCAAACTGGTACGCGCCTTGGCGATCATAGCCTCCGCCGCCACGGCTCGCGAAGACATGACTTCGAGGCGAGTATTCATCACACTAATTTCGGCCTGATGCCTCTCGGTCGTTTCTTGAAGCGCGGTGACAAGCGCCTTTCGTTCAGTCTGCGCTTTATCCAGCATCTCTTTTGTAGAGTCGAGCCGAGACCGAGCTTGATGGATCGCGGAATCCTTTTCCGTCAAGTGACGAAAAAGATTCAGAACCTCCGCGACAGTCAGACTGCCTTGCTCGTTACGCGCGAGCATATTCCGCCACACTTCGGCGAGGAGCTTATCCTTGGCGGCCTGTGAAGATACATCGTCGAGTTTAACCTTCAGCGCGCTCGTCTCAGCACGGCGTCTTTCATCGGCTTTATCGGCAGCGATAGCCAGTTTTCCGCATTCGGCCTCCAGCCGCCGTAACATCGCTTTCATTGCTTCAAGCTGAGGGCGTGCAATGTCTATTTCGGCATTGCTTTCCAGAAGAACCTCGGACAGGCGGGCGTTCTCGTCGACCGTCAATTCCAGCGACGCACGGAGCGAAAGATTCTCGTTTTCGCGGAAGATGAGCTCTTCGCGTTTTAAACTGAGTTCGTCTTCCAGCGCCGAGATCCACTTCTCCGCGGGTGGGCCGTTCGGCTTATAAGGATCGGCGGGCGCTTCCTGGTCGCGCCCTTCGAGCTGAGCCACCCGTTTCGTAAGGAGGGAGATCCTTTGCTCTGCGCGATCGAGAGCAGACGTTCGGTTGGCAAGCTTGGCGCGCGTAGCCTCAAGTTCATCCGTCAGATCGGATTGTTCGGCGTCAGAACGGGATACCGCAAGGTCCAGCGTCCGCCAGCGCGCATTCAACGCGGAGATGGGCGCAGGATATTCCGCCTGGTGCTCCCAGCCGTTCCGCCGCTCCGACCTGCGGGTTAAAGCCATTATCGCGAGTCACTTTATTGCTCGACCTCGTTAATATTTCGGTCGCAATGGCTAACGGATCGTTAATTCCACGCTTGCAGCCCGTTTTTATTAGCTTTTTTCCTAGAAACCGCAGGGACTTACGCCGCCGATCGTTATTTGCGACCGATTTCGATCAGATGGCGGCCTTGGCCGTTTCCGGCAACAGGACTGGTGTCCCGTCGAAGGCGAACACCGCGTATGAGACGGTACGAACCGCATCCGCGAAGAACGGCATCGCGGGGGTCTCGATTTGGCGGAAACTTGCCGAACGCAAGATGGCGGGCTTTGCCCAGCCGATCGCGTTGTGGCTGGAGCTGCCGTACACAATCACACAGTCGCGCGGCGTGGCACGCAGCGAAGCCTCGAGATGAGAGAGAACCTGATCAAATACGCTTTGCGAAAACGGATTGTAGAAATAGACGACCAGCGGCGTGTCGGGGAAGCGATATGCGGTGGCGTCTATTTCCAGAACCGCGATTTTGTCGCATCGCCTGCTTGACGGCCCGTACCGCATGACGTTCCGCCGCGCGATGGCTGCGAGTTCCTGCGCAAATTCGACGCCGACGATCTGCATGAAGGGATAGTGAGATGCCAGAAGGAGCGTCCGCCCCTTTCCGACGCCGATGTCGACAAAGGTAAACCGCTCGAATGCGACGGAGAGCGTGTTCATCATGAAGCGGAATGAGCTGGGAGAGGTGCAAAGGCACTCGTTCCCCTCGTCCCGATGAGGGCCGATGATCGTAAGCCCATCCAGCCGAATTGAGCCTGCGGTGTTGACGTTGTTCTTCCTGTCCCAACGCCGGGCATATCGATCGGCGACGAGATGGCGAACATTCGAGAGGATGAAAGACGCAGCCGCTTTCAGCCCGTGGTGTCTGACAAGGCCAACAAGTCCTTGCACACCGCGAGCCCGTGCGAACCGCCAAGCCCGTTTGAACCGCCCCGACGATATGTCGAGCGGTGTGACAGAACTTTCATTTTGATCAAGGGCACGCGTATTCACGTCGAGCATTTTGTAGGCGCCAGATTACCGAGCGATCATTAAATTTCCCGAAAGGCAGTGCGCTACGCGGTTAAAGCTTCGTAAAACGCGACAAGAATCGGCAAGGTCAAAGCCGCGCACGATGTCGGCTTATGGCACTGAGCGGATATTCCGAGCCCCTTTATGAATGTCTATTTTCAGGCGCCGGGCAGACCCGAAATTATCAATTTACGTAGTCGACCTCTGTGCGTAACCTATCCGGATTGGCGGCCGCGAGAGCCGTGCCCAATAGGAGGAAGGCGATGCCGCGTATCGACTATATCGAAGACTCCCAAAAGACCCCGCAGATCAGCGCCATGATCGAATCCGCAAAGAAGACCGGCGCGCCGGATCCGCGTGTGGTCAGCATCATGACACGGAGCGAAGTCGGCACCGCGTGGGTCGAGTGCTGGAACAAGGTGCTCTACAACGGCGTGCTGCCGCACAAACTCAAGGAAATGTGCCGCATAAAAATTTCGGTCGCGCATCAGTGTGGCTATTGCTCGACCGTCCGTTCAAACGTGGCCAAAGCAGAAGGTCTGACCGAGGACATGATCAACGATCTGTTGGGATCGTATGACAGTAGCAGATACTTCACGGCTCGCGAGAAAGCAGCACTGCACTATGCCGATCTCTTCAAGCAGGGCGAGCACACGATCGACAAAGACGAGGTCTACAATGATCTTAAGAGGCACTTTAGCGATGAAGAGATCATCGAACTCGGCATGCTCTGTGCGCAGACCGACGGGGTTGGCAAATTGGTTAAGTCGCTCAACGTCATAAGCTGGGAAGACGCCTGCACCCTCAACCCGAAGCTCTCTGAAGGTGCGATGGCCCAAGCGGCAGAATAATTACTCACCGATGCAGTCAACAACTAACGCCTCTCCCTTAACAGCGAGAGGCGGGTTTATTGCGCCGGATTTATCGCATCAATTTTTTCGCTATTCGGGCTTGAGATTCCCGAACTTGACCACCTTGGCCCATTTCTCAGTTTCTTCCGCAATAAACTTGCCGAAGTCGGCGGGCGAGCCCGGCGACACCATGCTGCCGAGATCGCTTAAGCGCGCTTTGAGTTGCGGATCGGCGAGGCCGGCATTGAGTTCCTTGTTGAGCGTGTCGACGATCTCTGCCGGCGTATTCTTGGGCGCAGCAACCCCGTAATAAACGCTGGCATCGAAGCCCGGCAAAAATTCGCCGACACTTGGCACATCAGGCAAAGCGTCCGAGCGCTTCGCCGTCGTCACGCCAAGCGCCAGCAATTTGCCGGCGCGGACATATTCCAGCGCCGCGGGCGCACTGGCGAATATCGTCTGGATCTGTCCACCGAGAAGACTCGTCAGCGCCGGCGCGGTGCCGCGAAACGGCACGTGAGTCATTTCGACCCCGGCCATCATCTTGAACAATTCACCGGACATGTGTTGCGACGAACCGATGCCGGCCGAGCCAAAATTGATCTTACCCGGATTGGCCTTGGCATAAGCGATAAGTTCGGGAATCGTTTTCGCCGGAAAAGCTGGATTGACCACCACGATATTGGGTTCGTGGCTGATGGCGGCGACCGGAGCGATGTCGCGAATGAAGTTGAAATCGAGTTTGTCATAGAGCGACGCATTGACGGTGTTTGCGGTCGAGGTCAGAAGCAATGTGTAGCCGTCGGCCGCGGATCGCACGACATATTCGGTTCCGACATTGCCGCCGCCACCCGGCCGGTTTTCAATGACGAAAGATTGCCCAAGCCGCGGCGATAGCCATTGCCCCATCAGACGGGCAAGGATGTCGTTGCCGCCGCCCGCCGTATAGAAAACGATCAAATGCACAGGGCGCGACGGGTAGGTCTCCGCCCAAGCGACGCGCGATACCGCGGGCATCGCCACGGCCGTCGTCGTCAGATGCAAAAATCGGCGACGGCAAATCGTCACGATGCGCTCCCCCTTGCGTTCCTCACATTTGCGCAGGGCGAACGGTCCACAGCCAAACAATCTTGAAGAAGACCGGAGCCAAACGCCCGCGCTGCCGCTTTCGGCATTTTTTCGTTCAGTTCGTACCGGGTCAGGCTACGTCAGTAGTCGTCCACCGCGCAAGTCAGAGCGAGGCAATTGTCGGCGGCATCGCATAGACACTCCGTCCCTCGAGCCATAATGTCGTGCGGGATTTTGCGGGGGCATCGTGAGCATGACGGCGGAGCGCCTGCAGAGGCGGCTTGCAGCGATCCTGTCGGCGGACGTGGTCGGATATTCGCGCCTGGTCGGTGCGGACGAAGCCGGAACGGTGGCGCGCTTGAAAGCGTTGCGCCGCGACCTCATCGATCCGAAAATCGCAGCGCATTCCGGCCGGATCGTCAAGCTGATGGGCGACGGCGCGCTGGTTGAGTTCGGCAGCGCCGTCGACGCGGTGTCCTGCGCCATTGAAATCCAGAAAGCCCTGCGCGCATACGATTTCGGCAAGTCCGAACCGATCCAGTTGCGCATCGGGATCAATGTCGGCGACATCATCATCGACGGCGACGATATTCTCGGTGACGGCGTCAATGTCGCGGCGCGGATCGAAGGCATCGCTGCGTCCGGCGGCATTTCGATCTCGGAGGACGCATGGCGGCAGGTCCATGGCAAAGTCACAGCCAATTTCGCCGACAGCGGCGAGCACAGCCTGAAGAACATCGCCCGTCCCGTACGCGTCTATCGTATCGAACTCGATGCCGGCGGCACGCTGCCGCCTGTCGCAACTGCGCCAGCAGCACCCGAGAAGCCGTCGATCGCCGTGCTGCCGTTCCAGAACATGAGCGGCGATGCCGAGCAGGATTATTTCTGCGACGGCCTGGTCGAGGACATCATCACCACGCTGTCGAAACTCGGCGGATTGCGGGTGATCGCCCGCAACTCCACCTTCGTCTACAAGGGGCGTTCGGTCGACATCCGCGAGGCGGCAAAGCAGCTCGGTGTCCGCTATGTTTTGGAGGGCAGCGTCCGCAAGAGCGGCAGTAGGATCCGGATCACCGCGCAATTGATCGACGCCAAAGACGGCACGCATGTCTGGGCGGAACGCTACGACCGCGGCGTCGACGACATCTTCGCCATCCAGGACGAAATCACCCTTGTGCTCGCCACCGAGATGCAGGTCAAACTGACGGAGGGCGAGCAAGCACGGCTGCGCTACACCACGACCCATAATGTCGAGGCCTGGACCTATTGGGTGCAGGGGCTCGCGCTCTACCATCAGGCCATTACCAAGGACAATACCGTCACGGCGCTACGGCTTTGGGAAAAAGCACTGGCGCTCGAGCCGAATTCGGCGTCGCTGCACGCCATGCTCGGCTTCTTGCACAGCGTCGAGGCCCGGTTTGGCTGGGCCGACCAAAAAACCGCCATCGCTAAAGCACGCGCCTATGCTGACAGAGCGCTTGAGCTCGATCCGAACAACGCAGATGCCTACATCACATCCAGCGTCGTTAATCTGCGTGAGAATCACGACGCCGCCGTGGCCGATGCCCGCAAAGCGATCGCACTTGCGCCGAGTGCCGCCGATGTCGCGTCATTGGCAGCCTTTGTGCTAACGCATTCGGGATATCCTGACGAGGGCTTGATCCAGGCCGAGAAGTCGATGGCGCTCAATCCCAACTACCCGGCGGTGTATCTCGGCATTGTCGCCAACGCCTATCGCCTGACGGGACGAAGCGAGGAAGCCATCGCTGCCTTCAAGGCGTATCACGCGCGCAGCCCCGGCTTCGGCTTGGCCGATCTGGTCCTCACTTATCAGGACATGGGCCGCGCCGAGGAGGCCAAGCAGGCGGCCCGGCAGCTCCTGGCGGCGCGGCCGGATTTCACGATCGCCGCGTGGTTCAAGACCCAATCCATCCGCCGCGATACCGTGCATGTGGAGCGCGATGCCGCCGCACTTCGTGTCGCCGGGCTTCCGGCGAGTTGAAAGCAATCCTTAATGCGCGGCGTCCCAATTGTCGGCGCCATGCGCTTCGACGTGGAGCGGCACCGCGAGCGAAAGCGCCGGCATCGGCGCATCGACCATGACTTTGGTCACCACCGGCAGCGTGCGGTCGACTTCAGCGGCCGGCACTTCGAACACCAATTCGTCGTGCACCTGGAGCAGCATTTGCGCCGAGAGCTTGGCCTTCTCGAGCACGCCGTCCATGCGCACCATGGCGCGGCGGATGATGTCGGCGGCGGTGCCTTGCAGCCGCGCATTGATCGCGGCGCGTTCGTTGAAGGCGCGGATCGAGGCGTTCGACGCGCCGATGTCAGGGTAATGACATTTACGGCCGAACAGCGTGAGCACATAGCCGTGCTTTTTCGCGAACGCCTTGGTCTCTTCCATATAGTCACGGATGCCGGGGAAGCGCTCGAAATACTTCTTGATGTAAGCGCCGGCTTCTTCTCGCGCGATGCTGAGCTGATTGGCAAGGCCGAAGGCGGAGATGCCGTAAATGATGCCGAAATTGATCGCCTTGGCGCGGCGGCGCACATCGGCCGGCATGTCTTTCACCGGCACGCCGAACATTTCCGACGCCGTCATCGCGTGAATGTCGAGGCCGTCTTTGAAAGCTTTGCGCAATTGCGGAATGTCTGCGATCTCGGCGAGAAGCCGCAGCTCGATCTGCGAATAATCGGCGGAGACGAGCTTGTGGCCCGGCGCGGCGACGAAAGCGCGGCGGATCTTGCGGCCGTCTTCGGTGCGGATCGGGATGTTCTGCAGATTAGGTTCGGACGACGACAACCGCCCCGTTGTGGTCGAGGCAAGCGCGTAACTCGTATGCACCCGATGCGTCGTCGGATTGACGTAGCCCGGCAGCGCGTCCGTGTAGGTCGATTTCAGCTTCGACACCTGCCGCCAGTCGAGAATCTTTTGCGGCAATTCGTGCCCCAGCTCGGCGAGCTCTTCGAGCTGGCGCGCGCCGGTCGCCCATTGCCCGGTCTTGGTCTTGGTGCCGCCGGGCAATTGCATCTTGCCGAACAGAATATCGCCGATCTGCTTCGGCGAGCCGACATTCACCGTGTCGCCGGCAAGCTTATTGATTTCCACTTGCAGGCCGCCGCATTCGTGCGCGAACTCGCCGGAGAGCCGCGACAGCATCTGGCGGTCGACGGAAATGCCGCGCCGCTCCATATCGGCGAGCACGCGCAGCAGCGGCCGCTCCAGCGTCTCATAAACGTTGAGCACCTTCTCGGCGGCGAGCCGGGGTTTCAATACCTGCCACAGCCGCAAGGTCGCGTCGGCGTCCTCGGCGGCGTATTCCGTCGCCTTGGCGATGTCGACATTGTCGAAAGTGAGCTTGCTCTTGCCGACCTTAGTGACTTCGTTGAAGTCGATGGTCTCGTGATCGAAATAGCGCCGCGCCAGCGGATCGAGGCCGTGATCCGAGCGGCCGGCATCGGCCACATAGGACATCAGCATGGTGTCGTCATAGGGCGTCATGGTGACGCCGCGCCGCGCGAAAATCTGCCAGTCGAATTTCAGATTCTGCCCGATCTTGAGCACGCCCTGGTCTTCCAGAAGCGGCTTCATGACTTCGAGCGCCGCGCTTTCCGAGAGCTGGTTGGCCGTGATCTCGCCGGGGAAAAGACTGTCGCGTCCGCCCTCGCCACCGTGGCGATGCGCGAGCGGCACATAGCAGGCTTCGTTCGGCACGACGGCAAGCGAGAAGCCGCAAAGCTCGGCCTGCATCGGATCGAGGCTCGAGGTCTCGGTGTCGATGGCGACGACGCCGATAGTGCGCGCGCGTTCGACCCAGGCTTGGAGGCGAGCGGCGTCGCGCACTGTCTCGTATTTTGAGCGATCGAATTTCTGCTTGTGGGCCTCGTCGAGACGCACGGCCACGAGCGATTTGGGGGTGAGGACGACCACCTCGCCTCCCCCGTTTGCGGGAGAGGGTCGGGTCGCGGCAGGCCTACCCTGTGCTTTCGATTGGCTCACCGACGAAGGCTGCGCATCGTCCGCTCTCGTAAACAAAGAAGGAGAGGACGCGCCTTTCGTCAGGAATTTCGTATCCGGCTCGATGTCGCTCGGATCGATCTCGGCAAATTCTCCGACGCGGCGCGTCAGCGAGGAAAATTCCATCGCGCGCAGGAATGCGATCAACCGCTTATAGTCCGGCTCATGCACGGCGAGATCGCCGATCGGCACATCGAGCGTCACATTGCCGTCGAGCGTGACGAGCTTTTTCGACAGCCGCGCTAGCTCGGCATTGTCGATCAAAGCTTGGCGGCGCTTCTCCTGTTTAATCTCGGGAGCGCGCTTGAGCAGCGTTTCAAGATCGCCATATTCGCCGATCAATTGCGCCGCGGTCTTCACGCCGATGCCGGGCACGCCCGGCACATTGTCCGTGGAGTCGCCGATTAGCGCCTGCACCTCGATGACCTTATCCGGCGGCACACCGAATTTCTCGATCACCTCGGCGCGGCCGATCCTCTTGTCCTTCATGGTGTCGAACATGATGACGCCATCAGTGACGAGTTGCATCAGATCCTTGTCCGAAGACACGATGGTCGAGATAGCGCCGGCCTCGCAGGCTTGGCGCACATAGGTCGCGATCAGATCGTCGGCTTCGAAACCCCTCTGTTCCAGGCAGGGCAGATCGAAAGCCGCCACGGCTTGCCGGATCAGCGGGAATTGCGGGCGCAGATCGTCCGGCGGATCGGGGCGATGCGCCTTGTAATCCGGATACATTTCGGTGCGGAACGTCCGTTCCGAAAGATCGAATACGACGCCGAGATGCGTCGGCTTTTCTTCCGGCTTCATGTCGCGCAAAAGCTTCCACAGCATGTTGCAGAAGCCGAACACGGCATTGAGCTGGAGACCGTCGGATTTGCGGTTGATCGGCGGCAGCGCGTGATAGGCGCGGAAAATGTAGCCGGAACCGTCGACCAGGAAGAGATGGTCGCCTTTTTTCAGCGCACCGGCGGCGGGCGGCGTTTCGGCCGGAGATTTAGGCACTTTTGACGAAGCTTTTTGTGCTGCGGGCATGATGGACAATAATATAGGTCTTTCACGCTTATTGGCACGGTGCGGTGGATAAATCGGTGTGCACATTTTCAATCGTCACCCCCGGGCTTGACCCGGGGGTCCATGCTGCCTCTCCGCCGCATGGATTGCCGGATCAAGTCCGGCAATGACGAGAGAATCGCTCCCGATCGATGCCGCACTGCCGGACCTCACCGCGGCGCTTAAAGCGCACAACACCGCGGTACTGGTGGCGCCTCCGGGCGCCGGCAAGACGACGCGGGTGCCGCTGATTCTTGCGCAGGAAGAATGGGCCAAAGGCGGCCGCATCCTGGTGCTTGAACCGCGCCGAATCGCGGCGCGCGCCGCCGCCGAGCGCATGGCGCGCACGCTTGGCGAACAGGTCGGCGAGACTGTGGGCTTGCGGGTGCGCTTCGGCTCGAAAGTGTCGCGGCGAACCCGCGTCGAAATCGTCACCGAAGGTATTTTCACCCGGCTCATTCTCGACGATCCGACACTCGATGGCATTGCCGCGGTGCTGTTCGACGAATTCCACGAGCGCTCGCTGGACGCCGATCTTGGTCTCGCTTTGGCGCGCGACGCACAGACCGGTTTGCGCGAGGACCTTCGGCTTCTGGTGATGTCGGCAACCATCGACGGCGCGCGGGTGGCTGCGCTGCTCGGCGACGCGCCCGTGGTGCAAAGCGAAGGCCGCGCCTTTCCGGTGGAGACGCGTTACGCCGGACGCGAAAGCGGTCCGATCGAGCCGCAAATGGCGGACACGATTTTGCGTGGGATGCGCGCCGATCCCGGCTCGCTGCTCGCCTTCCTGCCCGGCGCCGGCGAAATTCGCCGTACCCAGACGCTTCTGGAAAACCGGACCGACGCGGCCACCGATGTTGTCGCGCTTTATGGTGCGCTTGGCGGTGAAGAACAGGATCGCGCCATCGAGCCGGCGCCGGCGGGCCGCTGCAAGATCGTGCTCGCGACATCGATTGCCGAAACGTCGATCACCATCGAAGGTGTGCGCATCGTCGTCGATTCGGGGCTCGCGCGTGTGCCGCGCTACGAGCCGGATGTCGGCGTCACGCGACTCGAAACCGTGCGCGTCTCACGCGCCGCTGCCGATCAGCGCCGTGGCCGCGCCGGACGCACCCAACCCGGCATTTGCTATCGGCTATGGGACGAGCCACAGACCGCATCGCTCGAAGCTTTCGCGCGACCGGAAATCCTCGCCGCCGATCTCTCCTCCTTCGCGCTCGATCTCGCCGCCTGGGGCGCCGCGCCGGAAAATTTGAGCTTCCTCGATCCGCCGCCGCGCGCCGCGCTCACCGAAGCCCAAACGCTGTTGCGCGATCTCGGCGCCATCGATGGCGACGGCCGCATCAGTGAAGAGGGCCGCCACTTGCGGCGTCTGCCGTTGCCGCCTCGGCTCGCCCGTATGGTGGTCGACGCTGCGGCGTTGGGCGAAGCACAGCAAGCGGCAGAGCTCGCTACTCTGATCGGCGAGCGCGGCCTCGGTGGCGACGACATCGATCTGCGCGGACGACTCGACACTTTACGTCGCGACCGTTCGCGCCGCGGCCACGATGCGCGTGCGATGGCGCAACGGTGGGCGGAGTTAGCGGCTTCCAAGTCAGCGCAAGAAAAAGAGGAAGAGCTTAGCGTCGGCGCACTGATCGCGCTCGCCTACCCCGAACGTATCGCCAGAAATCGTGGCGGCGGCAGCGGCGCATTTCTGCTAATGAACGGCCGCGGCGGGGCGGTCCATCCGGCCTCGCCGCTCGCGCGCGAGCCATTTATCGCAGTCGCCGAACTCACCGGCAGCGCTGCGCAAGGACGAATCCTATCCGCGGCGCCGATTGCGTTGGCCGAGATCGAAACGCATTTTTCCGATCGCGTCGAAACACGCGACGACATCACGTTCGATCCGGCAAGTTTGAGTTTGCGCGGACGTAGAAATCGTAAACTTGGCGCGATCACACTTGGCGAGCAGCCGCTCTCCGTCGTCGCCGACGACGAAACTACACGGCGCTTGGCCGAAGGCGCAGTCACGGTCATCGCGCGGCTGCCTTGGACCAAAGCATTGAAGCAATGGCGCGACCGCGTGATGTTCCTGCGTGCGAGCGAAGGCGATAGCTGGCCCGATCTTTCGGATGCCGCACTCGCCGAGACAACGACTGAATGGCTCGCGCCAGCGCTTGCCGGTAAAACTGCACTTAGCGCCATCAACGCAGACGAGTTTGAAACTGCGGTGCACAGTCTCCTACCCTGGGCGTCGCGGCGGCGGCTCGATGCCGAAGCGCCGACGCATTTCACGGCGCCGACCGGCACGCAGGCTGCAATTGATTATGAAGCTGAAGGCGGACCGAAGATCGCGATCCGGGTGCAGGAATTGTTTGGCCTCGACCGGCATCCGTCGATTGCTGGCGGCAAAATTCCGCTGGTCATCGAACTTCTCTCGCCGGCGCATCGTCCGGTGCAGACCACGCGCGATCTGCCCGGTTTCTGGCGCGGCAGCTATGCTGCGGTCCGCACGGAGATGCGTGGCCGCTATCCCAGACACCCGTGGCCCGACGATCCGGCGACCGCAGTTCCGACAAGGCGGGCGAAGCCGCGCGGAACGTGAGGCATTTGAGCAAAGGCCTTAGCACTTCGCTTACGCTGGCAACGCAAATCGCATCGTCGTGACCGTCGTTAGCCCCTTATTCGCCGTAAGCATGCTTTAGATGCCGGCAAAGAGAGCGGGCTTTATTCCATGCGTTCAGTGATCAGTTTCGCCATCATGGCGCTTGTCGCCGCCGCTATCGTTCCGAAATATCTCGGTCAGATGCATGCCGCGGGCAATGACTCGCCGTCGTTGATGGCGGCGCATCCGGTGAATAACGCCACGCCCATGCCGACCGGCACGCGCTCAGTCGTCATTTCGCCCGGCCACAACGGCCACTTCCAGGTCGAAGGCCGCATCGACGGCCGCCGGCTCAGCTTCATGGTCGACACCGGTGCCTCGGTGATCGCGCTCACCTCCCGCGACGCAGCTTCCCTCGGCATCCATCCCTCAGAGCGCGACTACACCGCTGCGGTGAAGACCGCGAACGGCATCGCGCGTGCGGCGCCGGTCCAGCTCAACATGGTCGAGATCGACGACATCATGGTGCACAATGTCGCCGCAATGGTGATGCCGGATGGCGCGCTGTCCGACAATCTCCTCGGCCTCTCCTTCCTGCAGAAGCTGCACCGCTTCGAATACGCCGATGGCAGGCTCGTTCTCGAGCAGTAACGGCGCCACGAAACCATTTCTGTCCGCCGCCGTTTAAGCTATTGCTGTCGGGCCCCTCTTCGATTCGGATATATTTTTCAGATGTTTCCCAAGCCGAAACCGTCGCTGAAGCCGAACACCTATGCCTATGAATCCGAGCCGATGGTGAAAGCGACCGGCTTTCGCGAATACGACGCGCGCTGGCTGTTCGGCAGTGAAATCAATCTGATGGGCATCGAGGCGCTGGGCCTCGGCCTCGGCACGCTGATCCACGAAAAGGGCGTGAAGCCGCATATCGTCACCGGCCACGATTTCCGCTCCTATTCGGCGTCGATCAAAATGGCGCTGGTCAACGGCCTGATCGCATCGGGCTGCAAGGTCTATGACATCGGATTGGCCGTTACGCCAATGGCCTATTTCGCGCAGTTCGATCTCGACGTGCCCTGCGTCGCCATGGTCACGGCGTCGCATAACGACAATGGCTGGACCGGCGTGAAGATGGGCGCCAACCGCCCTCTCACCTTCGGCCCCGACGAGATGTTGCGGCTGAAAGAGATCGTGCTCAACGGCCAATATAAAATGGCGAGCGGCGGCGCTTATGAATTCGTCGAGAATTTTCCGGCGCGCTATATCGCCGACCTCACCAACCGGCCGAAGATCAAGCGGCATCTGAAAGTCGTCTGCGCCTGCGGTAACGGCACTGCCGGCGCGTTCTCGCCGCAGGTTCTGGAAAAGATCGGTTGCGAGGTGGTGCCGCTCGATTGCGAGCTCGACCACACCTTCCCGAACTACAATCCGAATACCGAAGACCTAAAAATGCTCCACGCCATGCGCGACGCCGTGCTGGAGCATAAAGCAGATGTCGGCCTGGGCTTCGACGGCGACGGCGATCGTTGCGGCGTGGTTGACAATGAGGGCGACGAGATTTTCGCCGACAAGGTCGGTGTCATGCTGGCGCGCGATATTTCGTCGAACCACAAAAACGCGCTGTTCGTCGCCGACGTGAAATCGACCGGCCTGTTCATGACCGATCCGGTGCTGATCAAGAACGGCGCCAAGACCGATTACTGGAAGACCGGACATTCCTATATGAAGCGCCGGGTCAACGAGATCGGCGCGCTGGCCGGCTTCGAAAAATCCGGGCACTTCTTTTTCAACAAGCCGTTCGGCCGCGGTTATGACGACGGGCTGATCTTCGCTCTTGCCGTCTGCGACATGCTCGATCGCAATCCCGGAAAGTCGATGGCCGACCTGAAAAACGCGCTGCCCAAGACGTGGTCGTCGCCGACCATGTCGCCGCATTGCGCCGACGAAGAGAAATACGGCGTGGTCGACGCCGTCGTGAAGCATTTCGAGGACGAGCAGAAGAAGGGCGGCAAGGTCTCCGGCCAGCCGATCCGCGATCTCGTCACCGTCAACGGCGTGCGCGTGACGGTCGAGGACGGCACCTGGGGCCTGGTGCGCGCCTCCTCCAACAAGCCGGAGCTTGTGGTGGTCGTCGAAAGCCCGGTGTCGGAAGCCCGCATGCGCGACATGTTCAAATCGGTCGACGCGGTACTGCGCACCCATAAGCAGGTCGGCGAATACAATCAGACGATCTAGGCATTGCGGGCGTAGGGAATAATCCGCGCGGCTTTGGGGTCTCTCTAACGAGACACGCAACCGAGCCGACGGGAGATAGGCCTATGCCGATCAACGCGAAAATCACGCTGGCAATTGCCTTTGCGCTCAGCTTGATCGTAACAGGCACGACCGCGGCAACCCGATCGCACCGTGTTCATCCCGGCACTAGGACTTATCCCGCAAGCGCGCACGAAACGATCATCACCAACCAGTGTCTGCCCACCGACGACCCTTGCCGCACCAAGCCGGACGGCTGGTGACTTTTCTGATAGGCGTTGGTGCTCGGGCGCGCCGGCAAACATTGCGTCAAGGGTTTGACCGCGCTCAATCAGCCTTGAGGGCCATGACAAGCACGGCCTCATGCCATAATGTGATACACGTCTAAAATCTGAGATTCGACCTGTGATCGCATTATGGCTGACGATTTCAAAGCGGTAGGACGGCGGTTGAAGGCGCATCGGCTTGGGCTCGGGCTCACCGCCGACACGATTGCCGAACGGCTCGGCATTTCGCGCGCCGCTGTCTACCGGATCGAGAGCGGCTCGGTGGTCAAGGTCGAGACGCTCGAAAAGCTCGCCGAAGTTCTGGATTGCTCGCTGGCGTCGCTGCTCGGCGCCGGTGTCGAATATTACTCGCAAGCTATCAGCTATTTCGAGCGCATGCGGCAGGTCGAGGAAGATTGCGCCCAGGTCGTCGCGCACTTTCCGCCGATGTCCTATCTGCTGACGTCCGATGAATATCCGCCTTACCTGCGCAAGACACTGATCGAGTCTCTGCCGTCCTATACCGGCAACCGCAAGAAAGCTGCCGCGGAGATCGACGCCGTCATCGACATTCTCGGCGAGCGCAAAAAAGCCCGCAAGGAACGCGGGCTGAGCGTGATCAACTTCGTCACACTGCCGGAGATCGAGCGCTGGCTTAAACTCGGCGTGGTCGGCACCTTCGATTTGCCGCCGAGTGAAGTCGCGCTGCGGCGGCAAGCGGCGCGCTTCGAAGTCGAGCATCTCATTCATCTGGTCGAAAGCGAGCCGATGGGTGTGCAGATCGGCTTGATCGAAGCGACGCTGCCGAACCTCACTTTTCAGTTGTTCCGCACCTCGAACGGCACGGTGCTGGGCCTCAGCCCCTATCGGCTCGGCGGCGATCTGCCCAATGTCAGTATCGGCGTCGCCATGATGACGGCAGACAGCGAGCCGGTGCGGATGTATGAGCAGCTTGCCGACGATCTGTGGAAGCACGCGCTGAAGGGCCGCAAAGCCGTCGCACTGCTCCGCTCCGTCATCGCCCGGTCCGGCATCGCGCCGGCACGCACGCGTAAGGCGTCGTAGCGAAGTTATTTCAGTTCGAGCTGGGCGATTTCGTTGAGAAGCGCCAATTGCTGCTGCTGTCCAGCCGCATTCGCCTTCACTGCCTTGTCCAACAGTTCGGTCAGTTGCGTCAGCGCGTGTTTGGCGACATCGACCGGCAAAGGTTCGCCGTAATTATCTTCGGAGAAATTACCGGCAAGCGTAGCAAGAAGCCGCGCGAGAGCTGCGTGCTGCGGCTCCTTGGTGCGAAGCGCGAGCGCTTTTTCACAAAACTGCGAAAACACCCGCACGCTGGCGCTTTGCTGGCGCAGCCAGTCCAGAAGTTCTTCCATTGATTTTCTCCGGCGGAAACTCGTGCAGAAATTCCTGAACGTCCTTCGAGCACGATATTGGTAAAGTGTCTATGTTCAGCAAGCATGTGAGGCCGCAACGAAGCACGGTCAGGCAGCCGAGCGGCCACCATGGTTTGTCGACCACGCGATCGGATCGGCGAGGAACCGCTCGATCTCCGTACGGTCTTCCGTCGCCAAGCCGTTCGCCGCGTCCGCGCGCAAAACATCGGCCCAGGTCGCAAGACTGTGCAACAGCAAACCGGCGTGCGCCAATCGCGTCGCGGCGCCTGGAAACGCGTTGTGATAGAAGATCGTCAGCGCATGCTCAACGACGGCATTCGCGGCGCGAAGTCCGCGCGTGAAGGCAAGCTTGCTGGAGCCGTCGCTGGTGAGGTCGTCGACCAAGAGGACGCGCAAGCCATCGACCGAGCCGCCTTCGATCTGAGCATGCCTGCCAACACCGAGCGCGCGCTTGCGAACATAACGAAGCTTTACGTTCATTCGATCAGCCAACCAGCACGCGAACGGAATACCGGCGGTTTCCGCGCCGGCGATGGCGTCGAACGATGCGGGCGGGAAAGCCGCTCTGGCGTGTTGAAAAGCAAGTTCGATAATCGCGCGCCGATGCTCCGGCTCACCGATCAGCACGCGGCAATCGACATAGACCGGGCTCGCCCAGCCGGCGGCGAGGATATAAGGCTGCGTGCGGCTGACATGGATCGCGCGCGCATCGAGCAGCAATTGGGCGACGGTTTTGCCGATCTCCGCGCTCACGGCGTCACCTTGCCGATCGACCAGGGAAGCTTTTCGTCGCCGCGGAAGACGACGACTTCATCGTCACCGACCTTCACCGCGGCCACGCTGGCGCCCGGCCGCCGCTCCAGGACAATAGTCCCGCGGTTGGGCTCCAGACCATAAAAACGCGGGCCGTTGAGTGCCGCGAATTCTTCGAACCTGTCGAGCGCTTTCTCCTCGTCGAAGACCTGCACATATGTTTGCAGCGCCGTCGCACCGCCAAAAATACCGGCGGAGCAGCACGCGGCTTCCTTGTTGCTTTTTGTATGCGGCGCAGTGTCGGTACCGATGAAGAAACAAGCATCTCCCGATGTCGCTGCCGCGCGCAGCGCAAGGCGGTGCTTTTCGCGCTTCGCGACCGGCAGGCAATAAAGATGCGGCCGCAATCCGCCTTGGAACAGCGAGGTCCGGTTGATGACCAGATGATGCGGCGTGATCGTGCCTGCAACGCGCGGCGCGTTGGCGCGCACGACATCGACGCTTTCTTGCGTCGTGCAATGTTCGAGCACGATTTTCAGGCCCTGGTGCCGCTTCAATAGCCCGGTCAATACTCGTTCGATGAAGACCGCCTCGCGATCGAACACATCCACCGTAGGGTCCGTGACCTCGCCGTGGATCAGAAGCGGCATGCCGATCCGCTCCATGCGTTCGAGCACCGGAGCGATGCCCGCGATATTAGTCACGCCATGATGCGCATTGGTCGTCGCGCCAGCGGGATAGAGCTTCGCGGCGACCCAGACGCGTTCGGCAAAGCCTTTTTCGATCTCGTCCGGCGCCGTGGTGTCGGTGAGATAACACGTCATCAGTGGCTGGAAGTCGGAACCCGAACCGCGCGCGGCAAGGATGCGGTCGCGATAAGCGTTCGCCGCCACCACAGTCGTCACCGGCGGCACGAGATTCGGCATGATGATGCCGCGGGCGAATTGCGCCGCGGTGAACGGCAGCACCGCCTTGAGCATCGCGCCGTCGCGCAGATGCACATGCCAGTCGTCCGGCCGCCGGATGGTGATGGCGTCCACCTTCGCCGCGGTTCCGGCCTGATCGAAAAGCTCAGCAATGCTCATCGGAGCGATGCCTCTTTCAGCGCAACGCGCATCATAGCAACGCCGGCGAGGAAATCGTCGATCTCCATGGCCTCCTGTGGATTATGTGAACCGTGCTCGTTGCGGATGAAAATCATGGCCGCCGGCACGCCGGCATTGGCGAAAACCGCCGCATCATGGCCGGCGCCGCTCGGCATGGCTTCATCGGGGAGCCCGAGACTGCGCGCGGCGGCTTTCAGCCGCTCCACCCAGGCCGGGTCCATCACCGCCGGTTCGGAATGCAGCCGCCGGTCAAGCTTAAATTCGACGCCGCGTTCTTCCTCGATCATCTGGCATTCCGAACGGAACAGTTCGTAGAACGCTTCGAGCGTTTCCTCGCTTTGGCTTCGCACCTCGAAGCTGAAATCGACCTTGCCTGGGATGCGGGCAATGGCGTGCTCTTGCGCATCGGTATTGAAAAGACCAGTCGTGACCACAACGTCGCGGCCGCGCTCCAGCATGTTGCGCCAGTGCCGATCGAGATGAGAGATCAATTCGGCGGCGGCGAACACCGCATCGTGGCGAAGCCAGCGCGGCACCGCACCCGAATGTCCCGGCGTGCCGATGCATTCGACATTGCGATGCCGGAGATTACCGCGAATGCCGGTGACAATCGCGACAGGCAATTTGCGAGCGACCAGCACCGGGCCTTGTTCGATGTGCAGTTCGAGCCACGCACCCATGTGCTTGGCGTCGAGAAGCGGATCGCCCTTGCGAACCTTATCGATATCGACCCCGACATCGCGCATGCAATCGCCGAGCGTCGCGCCCGAGGTATCCTTGAGCGCCAGATCGTCGGGCGTCAGTTTGCCCATCAGCGTGCTCGAGCCGACATAGGCTTTGCCGAAGCGCGCGCTTTCTTCGCCGCGGAGCGCATAGAGCTTCAGCGTCCGTTTTGGTTTGAAACCTTCTTTCTTCAGGCTCGCGAGAACCGTGAGGCCGGCGATCACACCGGCACCGCCGTCGAAATTGCCGCCTTGTGAAACGGAATCGAGATGCGAGCCGCAAGCAAGGAACGGCAAATGCGGCTCGCTGCCGGCAAGTGTCACCACAAGATTGGCGCCGTTGTCGCGCTCGGTCGGCAGACCCAAGGCGCGGGCTTTGGCTTCGACGATCTCGATGGCGTCGGATTCACCCTTGCCATAGCTCGCGCGCGTGATACCGACGCCGTCACCGGTCTTGGCGCGCAATGCGTCGAACAATGACTCGGCGAGCGCGCGGTCGTCCGGATCGGCGACAGCCCGCGTCGATGTATCGGTCATGGTCATGTGACGGGATTGAGCCACGCCACGTCGGGCTCGTCCGATTCTTCGATGTCCACGGCGCCGATCAGATCGGCGATCCGCGGAATCTCGCGCACCACGCAGAACCGCTCCAGACCTTCGAGGACGCTTATCATCGCGGCGGGCTGGACGAATGTCGCGGTGCCGACCTGAATGGCGCTGGCGCCGGCGAGCATATATTCGATCGCATCGTCGGCATTAGAAATGCCGCCGCAGCCGATCACCGGGATTTTCACCGCGCGAGCACATTGGAAAACATGCCGCAGCACAATCGGCTTGATTGCCGGTCCCGACAGACCGCCCATGATGTTGCCGAGACACGGCTTGAAGGTTTTCAGATCGATCGCCATCGACAGGATGGTGTTGGAGACGACGACGGCGTCCGCGCCGGCAGCCTCGGCGGCTTTCGCCACCTCCGGCATTTCGCCGGTGTTCGGGGTGAGCTTCACCCATAGTGGCAGCTTCGTTGCCGCGCGCAATTCGCGCGTAACCTTTTCCGTCGTCTCGGCGCGCATGGCGAACGCCTTGCCGTCTTCTTCGATATTGGGACAGGAGATGTTCGCCTCGATCGCGGCGATACCCGGTAGCGTCAGTTCGCGCGCCAGGCTTGCGAAGCCGTCGGCGGTCGGCGCCGAGATGCTGACGACCAACGGCGTGTCATAAGGCGCGTAATGCGGCATCGTCTTGTTGATGAAATCCGGCACGCCTTTCGACGGAATGCCGATGGCGTTGATCAGGCTACCAGGACGCTCGACCACGCGCGGCAGCGGATTACCGTCGCGCAATTCGCGCGTGATGGTCTTGGTGACGATCGCGCCGAGCCGGTTGAAGTCCATTACCTTTTCGAGGCCGTCTGCAAAGGTGCCCGAGGCCGGCATCACCGGATTGCGGAGCGTGAGCCCGCCGACGCGCACTGCGAGGTCGACGCTCGTTTCCACTTTCACGGCAGCGCCTCCATGAGATCGAAGACCGGCCCGTCCCAGCAGACGCGCCGATGCACGATCTCGCCGCCGATATTGAAATCGCGGACGCAGCAGTAACAAAGGCCGAGTCCGCAAGCCATTTGCTGCTCCATCGCCACCTGCCCTGCCAGACTGAACTCGCGGGCGAGCTTTTGCTGCACCTGCATCAGGCGCGAGGAGCCACAAGTAAAGAAAGCGTCGCAGCGTCCGTCGGCAATCAGCTGGCGCAAGATGCGCTCGACATTAGCGGGACCGCTGGTCGACTCTGAATCCGTCACAACGACGACATCGGCGCCGTAGCTGCGAAACAGTGCGTCTGAAACGACAAGATTGGGCCGCCGCGCCGAGAGGACGGCGGTGACTTTCATATCGGCTTGTTTCGCCGCCTGGGCGAGCGGTGCGAGCGTCGCAAGGCCTGCGCCGCGGCCGACAGCAACGATATGGCGCCACGCCGGATCGAGCCGGAAGCCGACACCGAGCGGGCCCATCACATCGAGCGTATCGCCGGGACCGAGCAAAGCGAGCCCATGGGTGCCGGCGCCGGCTATTTTGTAGAGAAACGAGACCTGACGTTTCTCCGGGTCCGCGCCGTAGACGCTCATTGGGCGGCGCAGATAGGGCTGCTCGCTTCCGGAATGCGGACAGAGAAGCTGAAAGAACTGCCCGGGTTTGGCCTGGGCAGCCTCGATGCTGCAGCTCGCCACGAGATGCCGATATTCGGCATTGACCGGCTCGTTGGCGATGACGGTGGTCAGGTCCGCAACGACACTCGGCTTGAACTCGGCCGCAGGAGCGGCGGCCGAGCGGCCTTGTGCGTGGGCGTCAGTATTAGCGGCTGATACGCTCGACACGGTACTTACGTTTCAAACAAGAGTTCTCGTTCAAGAAAGCGCTGCACCGCGCGTTTCGGGGATCAAGAACCAAAGCGCGAGAATGTCGAGGCAATAGAGCGCAGCCAACAACGCAATCGCGGTCTCGAAGCTATACATGGTCGCCACAGCGCCGACCACGACGGGGCCGAAGCCACCGATCGCGCGCCCGACATTGAACAGCACATTCTGAGCGGTCGCACGGGCTGCGGTCGGATAAAGCTCACTCATCAGCGCGCCGTAACCGCCGAGCATGCCATTGACGAAGAAGCCCATGACCGCACCGGCGACGAGCAGATACACCGGATCTGTCAGCCGCGAATAGACGACCACCATGACGGCCGCGCCGATCATATAGGTCAGGAACGTCGGACGCCGCCCGATGCGATCGGCGATGTGGCCGAACATGAAAATGCCGACCGCCATGCCGGCGATGGTCACGATCGTCCAGACCGCGGACTGCGTCAGCGCAAAGCCGAAACGGCTCGACAGATAGCTCGGCAGCCAGATCATGACGCCGTAATAGCCGAAGTTCTGCACCGAAGTGAGGATGATCATGCCGATGCTCAGCTTGATCGTTTCGGTACTGTCGACCAGCAAATGCAGCGCGGACTCTTTCGGGTGATCGTGGGATTTTTTCACGAAAACTTCGGGCTCATGGAGCGTGCTGCGGATGAAATAGGCGGCAACCGCCGGGAAGATGCCGAGCATGAACATGCCGCGCCAGCCGATGACGGGCAGCAGGATCGGGGTGACGATAGCTGCGGCGAGCACGCCGAGCTGCCAGCCGAGACCGACATAAGACGATGCTCGCGCACGCATGGATGCCGGCCAGGCTTCGGCAACCAGCGCCATGCCGATACCGAATTCGCCGCCGAGCCCGACACCGGCGAGCATGCGATAAAACAGAAGGTCATAGTAGCCGCGAGCGAGACCGCACAATCCGGTGAACACGGCGAAGACGACGATCGTATAAGTGAGGACACGGACGCGGCCGATCTTGTCCGACAGCATGCCGAAGAAGACGCCGCCGATAACTGCGCCGACCAGCGTTGCGGTTACCAAAGATGCGCCCTGCGCTGGCGTAAGCGACAGGTCGGCCGAGATCATTTTGAGCATGAAGCCCAGGATCAACAGATCGAAGCCGTCCATCGCATAGCCAAGCGCTGAGCCGATCAGCGCTTTGATGGCATCGCGGTCGACCGTGACAGGGCCCGTCGTATCAACGCTGCCGGCTGTCGCAACATCGGAATGAATCATCGCTTAGTCCCCCTCTTAAACCCTGGAGGTCCCGGACGACACGATCACTCGGCCCGTTGAGCGGGCGCGATTAAGCGTATCCTCGATCGGGACATGTCCCTTGCCGAAGATACTTGTCGTGAACCGCTACCCCATAAGGCAACGGATAACTCCCGGCGCGACAAGCGATGTCGGTCAGCCAATAAACTGACCATTTTTTATCGTTTCATGGGCGAATTTTAAAATCAAGACAAATCTCAATAATGAGATTGTCAAAACAACGTCGCCGATCAGCAACCTATCGGACGGTCATCGCCTGTGGGAACGGCTGGAAAAACCAGCCTGAAATGAAACGGAGGCAGTCGGCGCTGTACGGGCCGTTTTCGTTGCTCTCTGGACAGGCCGCAGCGGTTCGCCCGCGGCGCCTCACCCTGTCGTCCGATGCTGACGATGAGCTCGCCGCCAGCGTCTCGCGCGGACGCAAACCGAGCGACCCATCGTCATCCGCGAACGCGACGCAGTTTGCATCGCGCGCTGACGTTTCGTCCGAGCACGCTTGCGCCAGTGGCGCGCTGACATCCGCAGCCGCCCGCGATCCAATCACGACGCGATGGCCGTGCTCGATCCAAAGCAGCCCCAGCATAACGAAGGCCAGAGCTATCGATCGTCTCTGCGACACCACACTCTACCTCGGCTCAGTGGCCAAGCTCAGTGACCAAGGCCAAAGGCAAGCGTCCACCACGGCATCAGCGAATAGACGATGTAGGGGATCGCAAGAACCGGCAGGATCCAGACCAGCGAGAGCGGAATCTTCCGCGTGAACTGTTCCGGCAGCATCATTGCGATGATGCCGAGCGCGGCGGCAATCAGAATGGCCGTCACCGTCCATCCATACCACAGCATATTCGGCCCCTCGCCGCTCCGTGCTGCTTCATAGCCCCAGACGACCCGGTTCGTCGCCGGATGAAAGGTGAAGAGCGGATAGTTGAAATATTGGATCACGCAATAAACCACGGGACCGCTGATCGAAAAGATCATGACGAAGGTCTTGAATTTGGTTGATGCCGCCAGCGACGACGATGCAGACCGTGACGCAGCGCTTGTCGATGTCGTGCTCATGATCCGAATCCCCGGGTGTTGTTCAGTACATGGCCGACGATAAAGAGAAACCAGCACATGACGGCAAGCACGAGCGTCACGCCCTTACGTGCATTGTCGTATTCCGGGTTCTGCGCGTTCTTCCAGAAATACCAATAGGCCGGCAGTAGTACCAAACCGAGTGTCGCCACGTGTTCCTTGAAGTCGAAGAAGCCGCCGCTCTTATAGTAATGTCCGGCCTCAAGCGGGATGCGGATATAAACGCGGTATTTCGTGTAGATGTAAGAGCCGACGATGAACGTCAGCACCCAGAGAATGCAGACTGCGGTGGCATATCCGGCGGCAGGGACGGAGCGAAAGCGCGTCACGATCCCGGCGGTAGCGGGACGATGCACCGGCAGAGCGACCGCCATCGCCTGATGCGTCAAAGCGCCAAGAAGTCCAACAGCCAGGATCAAATGGACGAACAGCCATATCGTCCAAAACGTATTTACGGATATCAACCCGAACATAATCTCCCCCCTTTTTGTGGTGGTCGTATTTTGGGGAAGATTAGCGTTCGTCGAGCACCTCGTCCATAACGAGAACGACGATTGTGACGGCGTGGAGCGCCAAGCGAGGAGCCGAGCAAGGAGCCATGAGGAAAGTCTTCGTTATCGGCATCGGCGCCGGCAATCCCGACTACGTCACGGTCCAAGCGATCAATGCGCTCAACACAGTCGACGTGTTCTTCTTCATCGACAAGGGCCAGGAAAAAGACGACCTCGTCCGCCTCCGCAAAGACATCTGCGAGCGCTACATCAAAGATAAGTCTTACCGCATTCTCGAAACTGTCGATCCGCCGCGCGAGCGGACACCGTCATCCTACGAGCCTGTCGTGCGCGAATGGCATGAACGGCGCGCAGCCATCTATGAAAAGCTCATCGTAGAGGAATTGGGCGATGACGAACGCGGCGCGTTTTTAGTGTGGGGCGATCCGTCGCTCTACGACAGCACGTTGCGGATCATCGACCAGATCGTCGAACGCGGCGCTGTCGCTTTCGACTACGAGGTCATTCCAGGCATCAGCGCCGTGCAAGCCTTGGCCGCGAGACATCGGATCGCGCTTAATCGGATCGGCAAGCCTGTTGCGATCACAACCGGACGCAGACTCGTCGAAAACGGTCTGCCACGGGAAGCCGACGACGTAGTCATAATGCTCGATGCGGATTGCGCGTTCAAAACGATTGCCGAGCCCGATATCGACATCTATTGGGGCGCTTATCTCGGCAGCGATGACGAGATCCTTGTCGCGGGGAAACTTGGCGAGGTTGCCGGCGAGATCGAGCGGGCTCGCGCTGCAGCTAAAGCCCGCAAAGGCTGGATCATGGACACCTATCTGCTGCGTAAGAACAAAGAAGCCGGGGAGACCGAAGCATGACTCTGAAGCTCGCAATCGCGACAACCGATTACGATCATTTCCGGGATTTCCGGCTCGGTCTTGTCCGTGCCGAAGGCGTCGACCACACTTGGCTGACGCTCGGCCATCACGAAATATTCGCGCGCTTCACCTTCAATCGCGAATGGGAAGTGAGCGAACTTTCCTTCGCCAAATCCGTCGCTCAGCTCACGCGCACCGATTCCGACATTATCGCGCTTCCCGTCGTCTGCTCGCGCCTGTTCCGTTTCTCTTCTTTCTACGTGAACAAGAAAAGCGGAATTAAAACCGCCGAAGACCTCAAGGGCAAAAAGATCGGCTCGCCGGAATGGGCGCATACGGCGGCGGTCTATATGCGCGGCTGGCTCAACGACGAGCATGGCATCGGGCTGAACGACATCCATTGGTATCAAGCCGGCGCCAACGAGGCAGGGCGGATCGAGAAAGTCGAACTCAATCTACCCGCGGGCCTGACGCTGACGCGCATCCCCGACCGATCGTTGAGCGAGATGCTGGCGGCAGGCGATATCGATTGCGCCCTGATTGCGCGGCCGCCGGACTGCTTCCGGCAAGGCCATCCCGATGTGGTCCGGCTGTTCCCGGACTACTGGACGATGGAAGAAGACTATTACCGCCGCACCAAAGTGTGGCCGATCATGCATGTCATCGTGATTCAGAAGTCCGTGCTCGAGAAAAGTCCCTGGGCCGCGCGCAATCTGTTCAACGCTTTTGTCGAGTCGAAGCGCCGAAGTCTCGAAAGGCTGTTCGACCCTGCGGTCTCGCGTTATCCGCTGGCGTGGCTGCCGACCTATGCCCGCAAGATGAGCGACATGTTCGGCGGCGATCCGTTTCCTTACGGTATCGAGGAAAATCGGCCGACGCTCGAGCAGTTCCTCCGCTACACCTACGAGCAAGGCATCGCTAAGCGCCATGCCAAGCCGGAGGAGATATTCGCCAAAGGAATTATGACGACGGTCCGCGTCTGATCCACTGCGCTGTCGAACATTTATAAGAAAGGCAAAATGGATGTCGGGAGAAAATACCAAGGTGAGTGAGAGCACGCTACGCCAGCAGGTCGTCGACTGCACGCGCATGATGGTGCTGGCGGAACTGCTCGATTACAGCGGCCATGTCAGCGCGCGCATCGCTCCTGACCGCTTTCTCATTCCGCGCCGCGATGCGAGCCGCGCCGGCATTACCGCCGACGATGTCTTAGTTGTCGATCTCGATTGCAAGGTGCTCGAAGGCAACGGACCGTGTCCGACCGAGACCCATATTCACGCCGGCGTCTATCGGGCGCGGCCCGACGTCAGCGTTGTCGGCCATGGTCACCCGCCGATGTCGACACTGTTCACGATGGTCGATCGGCCCATGATCGCCGTGCGCAATTTCGGCTATCGTTTCATCGCCACACCGGTTCATCCCGATCCGACGCATATCCGCACCCGCGAGCAAGGCGACGCGGTCGCGCACACGCTCGGGCAATGCAATTGCTGTCTCTTGCGCGGCCACGGCAGCGTCGTTGCCGCCAACAGCGTTCAGCGCGTGTTTCTCGATAGTCTGGAGATGGAAGAAAACGCGCGGAGCGTCGTCCACGCCACGAGCCTGGCGGCGAGCCTTGGGCCGCTGAAACCGATCACGGCCGAGGAAGCCGATCTCATCAAGGCGAGTTACGCGAAAAACGATTATCGGGCTGAAAAGATCTGGGAGCACTACCAGGAAAAGACTCGGCTTGCCGGACTGCTCTAGACTTCCTGATAGACGTCGATTTCGAGCGCGCCTGGAAACATGGCGCGCCAAGTCTGGAAATAGGCCTGCATACGCGCGTCGCCGGCGATGCGCTGACGGTTGAGTTCCCAGTCCCCCTGCGCTTCGTATTCGATGATCTGAACAAATTTCGCCGTGTCGTCGACATTCTGCAGAAGCTTGACCTGGGCGTTGCCGAATATCGAATAAAACGGTGATGCCGCCTTGATCATCGCGGCGAACTGGGCGGAATCCGCGGTCGGCATCGTGAACCTCAGTTGCAGCGTGCGGCGGACCTTGACGTCTTCCTTGCTCATGTCGGCATTCCCTTCACTGCATTATATCTAATTCTCGATCACGTATATTTTTCGCGGGCGCGATGCGCCGGATAGACGCCGAGGATCCGCAGCGATTTCGGCTGCGAGACGAATTCCAATTCTTCCAGCGCCAATTCCAGCGCGCGCTGCTTCGGATGGCCTTGAACGTCAGCGTAGAATTGCGTGGCGGAGAAACTGCCGTCAACCATATAGCTTTCCAATTTCGTCATATTGACGCCGTTGGTGGCGAATCCACCCATCGCCTTGTAGAGCGCTGCCGGAATGTTGCGGACCTGAAAGACAAATGTGGTGATGACCCGCGGTTCCTTGCGGCTCGCCCATTTCGGCTCCCGGGCAAGCACAACAAAGCGCGTCGTGTTGTGCGCGGCGTCAGCCACGTCCTTTTTCAGGATGCGCAGCCCGTAGATTTTGGCGGCAAGCTTTGTCGCAAGCGCGGCGCGGGTGATGTCACCCGCTTCCGCGACCTCATGCGCGGCGCCCGCAGTATCGGCGGCGACCACGGCCTTGATCCGAAGCGTGCGGATAATGTTGCGGCACTGGCCGAGCGCATGGATATGGCTCTCGACGGTCTTGATCGTTTTGAGAGTCGCGCCTTTCGGTGCCATCAATTGGTGCTGCACCGGCAAGAACCATTCGCCGACAATATGCAGCCGAGAGGCCGGCATCAGGTGATGAATGTCGGCAACCCGGCCGGCGAGCGAATTGTCGATCGGTATCATCCCCAGCACAGCACGGCCGGTGCGCACCGCAGCAAAAGCATCCTCAAAGGTAGGGCAAGGCAGCGGCTCGTAGCCCGGATAGGCTTCGTTACAGGCGATATGCGAATTCGCGCCGAGTTCGCCCTGGAACGCAATTTTTTTCCGTTTACTCATTCTTCCCGTGCTTTTGCGTGTCGTGCTTGTCTTGCGTCTTGTGCTTTTGTGTCTTGTTTCGGCCGTCTAGCCCTGCCGGGTTAGCACGGCGCGCGCCCTTTCTAAATCCTCTGGCGTATCAACACCGAGCGGCACTGCTTCGACCACTTCGACATCGATGCGCATGCCGGCTTCGAGCGCGCGCAACTGCTCAAGCCGCTCCCGCTGCTCGAGCGGCGACGGCGGCAGGCTGACGAAGCGCTCAAGCGCGGCACGCCGATAGGCATAGAGCCCGATGTGGTGATAGAGCGGCCCCTCGCCCGACGGCGCGGTGGCTCGAGTGAAATATAAGGCCCGCAGCCGCGATGGCGACAACGGCGTACCGACCACTTTGACTACATTCGGATCGGTACGTTCGGTGTCGCGGGTGATGACCGCGGCAAGCGTCGCGATATCGACCGCGGGATCGGTCAGCGGGCGAAGCACCGCGGCAACCGTTTCCGGTTCGATCGACGGCAGATCGCCTTGCAGATTGACGACGATTTCGACACGCCCTTGCGGATCGACCTTACCCAGCGCTTCGAAAATGCGGTCCGAGCCCGAAGCATGATCGGGCTTGGTCAGTACCGGACGGCCGCCGGCCTTATCCACAACCGCGGCAATCTCGGGCGCGTCCGTTGCCACCACCACCGGGCCGAGATCGGCCTCCAGCGCTCGGCGCAGGACATGCACGATCATCGGCTCACCGGCGATGTCGGCGAGCGGTTTGCCCGGAAGCCGGGTCGCGGCCAAACGGGCCGGAATAACGATGAGGACAGCGGTCATTTTGGTGCGTCAGAATTTGCTTATACGGGTTGCCAGACAAGGGGCAAACTGGCTAATTGTGCACCGCCCACCTCGTCTCCGCTGCGGAGCTATTCAGCGATGAACTCCTTCGAACTCAACAAGATTCTCGGCGCTTTGCTGGGGACTTGCCTGGTCCTGGTCGCCGTCCATATCGCGTCCGGCGCGATCTATGAGCCGGAGAAGCCGGCGAAACCCGGCTATGTGATCGAGGTGAAGGCGGAAGCGCCGCAGGGCGGCGCACCGGCGGTAGCCAAGGAGACGCCGATCGCCACGCTTCTGGCCAGCGCCTCCGCCGATCGCGGCGCCAATACCGCCAAGCAGTGCCAAGCTTGCCATAACTTCCAGGAAGGTGCCGGCCCGAAGATCGGTCCGGACCTTTATAATGTCGTCGGACGGCAGGTCGCTTCCGTCTCCGGCTTCAATTATTCGGCGCCGCTGAAGGCCAAAGGCGGCAACTGGACCTTCGATACGCTCAACACCTGGCTGACCAAGCCCAGCGCCTATGTCCCGGGTACGGCCATGACGTTTGCCGGCATCACCAACGAAAAGCAGCGCGCCGACGTCATTGCTTATCTCGACACCCTGTCGCCGAGCCCTGTCCCGCTGCCGAAGGCGGAAGGTGCCGCGGCGCCTGCAAAGTAATCCTGCAAAGTATCAGGTACCTCGCCTTTTCTGCACAGCTTTATCCCGCATCGCGGAACCGCGACGCTCATTTCGTCGCGCCGCGCACTGGCGCACTGGCGCTGTCACATAAAACCCGGATAATGACGGCGTTTGACGCCGTTTAAGCGATTATTGGAGATGCCGGTGAACCGTCGCTCAGTGCTCACATCAGCCCTACTTGCCGTCACCGCGCGCTTTTTGCCGCTGCCGTATTGGATCGAGCCCGCGCTCGCCGAAGGCGCGGCCGAGAAGAAATGGCGGCACGGCTCTTCGCTTTATGGCGAACTCAAATATCCGGCTGGCTTCAAGCAATTCGAATATGTGAACGCTAAGGCGCCGAAAGGCGGCGTGGCGCGGCAGATCGCGCTTGGCACTTTCGACAATTTCAACTCCGTGATCGCCGGCGTCAAAGGCTCGATCGCGGCGGGCATCGATCTCATTCACGAAACGCTGGCTGTGCCTTCGCTTGACGAAGTGTCGAGCGAATACGGCCTTCTCGCCGAAGCGATGAGCTATCCGGATGATTACGCGTCGGTGTCATACCGGCTGCGCTCGGAAGCCAAATGGCAGGACGGCACGCCGGTCACGCCGGATGACGTGATCTTCTCCTTCGATGCCTGGAAGAAAAACAGCCCGCAGCAATCGGCCTATTACCGTCACGTCAGCAAAGTCGAAAAAACCGGCGAGCGGGAAGTCACCTTCACCTTCGACGGCCCCGGCAATCACGAATTGCCGCAGATCATCGGCCAACTCACCGTGCTGTGCAAAGCGTGGTGGACCGGCACCGACAAGAACGGCAAGCAGCGCGACGTCACCGCGACCACGCTCGAACCGCCGCTCGGCTCCGGCCCCTATCGCATCAAGGACTTCACGCCCGGCCGCAATATCACGCTCGAACGCGTCAAGGATTATTGGGGCGCCAATCTCAACGTCGGCGTCGGCGTCAACAATTTCGACGAATTGCACTTCGAATATTTCCGCGACACCACGGTCGCGCTCGAAGCGTTCAAGGCCAACACCGTCGACTGGCGCACCGAGAACAGCGCCAAGAATTGGGCGACCGCTTACGATTTTCCTGCGGTCAGCGACAAGCGCGTGCTGCTTGAAGAATTCCCGATCCGCAATGTCGGCATGATGCAGGCTTTCGCCTTCAACATCCGCCGCGCGAAATTTTCCGATCCGCGGGTGCGGCTCGCCTTCAACTACGCGTTCAATTTCGAGGAGATGAACAAACAGATCTTCTATGGGCAGTATAAGCGCATCGCGAGCTTTTTCGAAGGCACCGATCTTGCCGCGACCGGCGTGCCGACCGGCAAGGAATTGGAGCTTCTGGAAACAGTGCGCGACAAGATCCCGCCCGAAGTCTTCAAGAGGCCCTACAGCAATCCGGTCAACGCCACGCCTGAGGACATCCGCAACAATTTGCGCGACGCCGTGCGACTGTTCAACGAAGCCGGCTACGAGGTGCGCGACCAAAAGATGGTCAACAAGAAGACCGGCGAGCCTTTCTCCCTCGAATTCCTGGCCGAAGACCCGACCTTCGAACGCGTGTTCCTGTTCTACAAGCCGTCGCTCGATCGTTTGGGCATCGACGTGTCAGTACGCACGGTCGACGAGGCGCAATTCGAGAACCGCGTGCGCAGCTGGGATTTCGATATCATCACCATGGCCTGGGGCGAGTCGCTGTCGCCTGGCAACGAGCAGCGCGGCTATTGGGGCTCGCAGTCGGCCGATCAGGCCGGCTCGCTCAATATCGTCGGCATCAAGAATCCGGCGGTCGACGCCATGATCGATCAGATCGTGTTCTCGAAGAATCGCGCCGATCTGGAAGCAGCGACCCACGCGCTCGACCGCATCTTGTTGTGGAATTTCTACGTCGTGCCGCAGTGGACCTACGGCAAAGTGCGTACCGCGCGCTGGGACCGCTTCAGCCATCCTGAGACCATGCCGAAATACGGCCGCGCGGCCTTCCCCACCGTGTGGTGGTGGGACGCGGAAAAAGCCGCAAAGTTCGGCTAACGCCGACATATGAGAGTGCCTAATCGCCGGCGGATCCTCAAACTTACAGCCGGCGTAGCGACAAGCTTTAGCTTACTGCGCGCCGGGCTTTTGCCGGCGCGCGCCGATGCGGTCGCGGAATCGCAAGGCGAGTCGCATGGAATGTCGGCTTTCGGCGATCTCGGCTATCCGCCGGACTTCACGCATTTCAACTACGTCAATCCGGACGCGCCGAAGGGTGGCACGTTTTCGCAGATCGGCCCGGACCAGGTCTACAATCAGAATTTCCTCACCTTTAATTCGCTGAACACTTTCATCCTTAAGGGCGACGCGGCGCAGGGCATGGAAATGACCTTCGCCGCGCTGATGGTGCGCGCGGGCGACGAGCCCGATGCGATGTATGGGCTTGCCGCGTCGAAAGTTCGCCGCTCAGCGGATGGGCTTAGTTACGATTTCACCATCCGTCCCGAGGCAAAATTTCACGACGGCACGAAGCTCACCGCGCAAGATGTCGCCTTCTCGCTCAATATCTTGAAAGAGAAAGGCCACCCGATCATCAGCCAGTCGCTGCGCGATTTCATCGTTGCCGAAGCAAGCAACGACACCACCGTCACCGCGCGCTTCACGCCGAAGCGCGCCCGTGACGTGCCGCTGATGGTCGCCGGCCTGCCGATCTTCTCGCGCGCTTATTACGCAACCGAACCTTTCGACCAATCGACGCTCGATGTGCCGCTTGGCTCCGGGCCCTATAAGGTTGGCCGCTTCGAGGCCGGGCGCTTCATCGAATATGAGCGCGTCAAGGACTGGTGGGGCGCCGATCTGCCGGTCGGACGCGGGCAGAGTAATTTCGACATTATCCGCTTCGAATATTATCGCGACCGCGATGTCGGCTTCGAGGGATTCACCGCTGGAAATTATTTATTCCGCGAAGAATTCACCTCGCGCATCTGGGCGACGCGCTACGATTTCCCGGCGTTTAAAGACGGCCGCGTCAAGCGCGACGAGATTCCGGACGACACGCCGTCCGGCGCGCAGGGCTGGTTCATCAATACACGGCGGCCGAAATTCACCGATCCGAGGCTGCGCGAAGCGATCAACGACGCCTTCGATTTCGAATGGACCAACAAGACCATCATGTACGGCTCCTACAGCCGCACGGTCTCGGTCTTCCAGAACTCCGAGATGATGGCGACTGGCATGCCAAGCGCCGAGGAACTCTCGTTGCTCGAGCCATATCGCGCGAAGGTGTCGCCGGATGTGTTCGGCGAGCCTTACGCACCGCCGGTCACCGACGGCTCCGGACAAGATCGCGCGCTGCTCCGAAAAGCGGCGCAGCTTCTCACCGAAGCCGGTTATCCGATCAAGGACGGCAAGCGTCTGCTGCCGAGCGGCGAACCGATCACTTTCGAATTCCTGATCGACGAACCCGCCTTCGAGGCCCACCACGGATCGTTCATCCGCAATCTGAAGCTCCTTGGGATCGATGCGACCTTGCGCATCGTCGATGCGGTGCAATACCGCGCGCGGCGCAATGATTTCGATTTCGATATCACCATCGACCGCTTCGGTTTCTCGTCCACGCCCGGAGACTCGCTGCGCTCCTTCTTCTCGTCGCAGTCCGCGTCCTTGAAAGGCTCGAACAATCTCGCCGGCATCGCCGACCCCGTGGTCGATGCGTTGATCGACGCTATCATCGCCGCCGATTCACGCCCAGCGCTCGTCACCGCGTGCCGGGCACTCGACCGCGTAATCCGCGCCGGCCGCTATTGGATTCCGAACTGGTACAAGGCGTCGCACTGGATCGCGTATTGGGACGTGTTCGGCTGCCCCAAAGCACAACCACGCTATTTTCGTGGCATTCCAGACACGTGGTGGTTCGATCCAACGAAGGCGGCGAAAGTCCCACGCTCGGGTTAGGGGTCCGATTCTAACATTCGTCCACACTTCCGGAAGGTCTTCAGGCGAATGTTAGAATCAAAAGGACCCCTAGCGCCTATAAGTTCTAGTGGGGCTTTGGATTTGACATTCGCTTTACGAGTTCGCGGCTGGGTGAGAAGCAAATGTCAAATCCGCTCCACTAGGGTTTGGCGTTATGTCCGAGTGGTATATGGTCGCTGTCGGCAGCGCGTCGTGCTGTCGTCATACCGTGGCCAGCACAATGGGGCTTCCCGCCGCGCTTGCCGGAACTACCCAAAATACGCTGGAATAGGACACGCTTGGAATGGCTAAGCTAAGGCTACGCCGAGTTCCATAACCTAGAGTTTCGTTATCTTATGGGCGCATACATTCTCCGCCGCATCCTGTTTATGATCCCGACGATCTTCGGCATCATGCTGGTGTCGTTCGTGGTCATCCAATTCGCCCCCGGTGGCCCGGTCGAACGCGTCATCGCCAAGCTCTCCGGCTCCGACACCAGCGCCACCGCCAAGATGTCGGGTTCCGCCGGCGGCGACTTCAGCACCCACGGCGCCGGCGGCGCCATGGGCGGCGACGTCAATTCCAAATATCGCGGCGCGCAAGGGCTCGATCCCGAATTCATCAAGAGCCTGGAAAAGCAGTTCGGCTTCGACAAGCCGGCCTATGAGCGCTTTTTCATTATGCTCTACCACTATGCGCAGTTCGACTTCGGCAAGAGCTATTTTCGCGACGTATCCGTCGTCCAATTGATCAAGGAGAAACTACCGGTTTCAATATCGCTCGGCATCTGGATGACGCTGTTGAGTTATTTGATCTCGATCCCGCTTGGAATTCGCAAGGCGGTGCGGGATGGATCAACCTTCGACGCCTGGACGTCGGGCATCATCATCATCGGCTATGCCATTCCCGGGTTTCTGTTCGCGATCCTCCTCATCATTCTGTTCGCCGGCGGCTCATTCCTGCAGATCTTCCCGTTGCGCGGGCTACTCTCGGAAGGCTGGTCGCAATTCCCGTTGTGGAAAAAGATCCTCGATTATTTCTGGCATCTGACGCTGCCGATCCTGTCGATGGGGCTTGCGTCATTCGCCACGATGACCTTGCTCACCAAGAATTCGTTTCTTGAAGAACTCCGCAAACAATACGTACTCACCGCTCGCGCCAAAGGCTGTTCGGAGCGGCAGGTGCTCTACGGCCATATTTTTCGGAACGCCATGCTGCTGGTGATAGCGGGCTTTCCGGCCGCCTTCGTCTCGGCCTTCTTCGCCGGCTCGCTTTTGATCGAGACCATCTTTTCGCTCGACGGGCTTGGCTTGCTGAGCTTCGAGAGCGTGCTCAACCGCGATTATCCAGTGGTGTTCGCCAATCTCTATATTTTCGCGCTGGTCGGGCTGGTCGTTAATCTGATCTCCGACCTCACTTACACCTGGATCGATCCCCGCATCGATTTCGAGACGCGGGAGGTCTAGGTGGACGCCAAGTCTGATTTAGACCCCAAGACCATCGGCAGGCTCATCGATGCAGCCGGCCCATCGAAGCCGGAATTCACGCCCGACAATGAACCAGCCGGGCCAATGGGCATCACCGCGCCGCCGCGCGGCTTCGAGTTCTCGCCGATCAATCAGCGCCGCTGGCAAAACTTCAAAGCTAACAAACGCGGCTATTGGTCGTTATGGCTTTTCCTGGTGCTGTTCATCCTCACGCTGTTCGCCGAATTCATTGCCAACGATAAGCCGTTCTTCATCCACTATGACGGCAAGACCTATTTCCCGGTGCTGTTCACCTATCCGGACACTGAATTCGGCGACGTGCTCGGCACCGCCGCGGACTATCGCGATCCCTATCTGCAGAAATTCCTGACCGAGCATAACGCCATCCAAATCTGGCCGCCGATTCGCTTCTCGTACCGCACCATCAACGACCGGCCGCCATCGGCCTTTCCGTCGAAGCCGACCTGGATGCTCAGTCAGGCCGATTGCGATTTCGCCATCAAGAATGGCTATTCCGAATGCGGCAGGCTGGAAATGAACTGGCTCGGCACCGACGATCAGGGCCGAGACGTGCTGGCGCGCCTGTTCTACGGCTTCCGCATTTCCGTACTGTTCGGGCTGGTGCTGACCATAGTGTCGTCGGTGATCGGCATCGCTGCCGGCGCGGTGCAGGGCTATTTCGGCGGCTGGACCGACCTTTTGTTCCAGCGCTTCATCGAAATCTGGACCTCTGTGCCGGAGCTCTATCTGCTCCTGATCATCTCCTCGGTGCTGGTGCCGGGCTTCTTCGTGCTGCTGGGAATCCTGTTGTTGTTCTCCTGGGTACGGCTTGTCGGCCTTGTGCGCGCGGAATTCCTGCGCGGCCGCAATTTCGAATATATTCAGGCCGCCCGCGCGCTCGGCGTGTCCAACAAAACCATCATGTTCCGCCATTTGTTGCCGAACGCCATGGTGGCGACGCTGACCTTTCTGCCTTTCATCATGTCGTCGTCGGTGATGACGCTGACCGCGCTCGACTTCTTGGGCTTTGGCCTGCCGCCCGGCTCGCCGTCGCTCGGCGAATTGCTGTCGCAGGGCAAAGCCAATGTGCAGGCGCCCTGGCTTGGCCTCACCGGATTCTTCACAGTGGCGCTGATGCTGTCGCTCCTTATATTTGTCGGTGAAGCGGTGCGCGACGCCTTCGACCCGCGAAAGACCTATAAATGAGCGACAAAGAGATCTGCCTCAGCGTCCGCGATCTCTCCATTGCGTTCCGCTCGAGCGGACGCGAGACGCTGGCGGTCGACCGCATATCCTTCGACATCGTCAAGGGCGAGTGCATGGCACTCGTCGGCGAATCCGGCTCCGGCAAGTCGGCGACCGCACTCTCGATCCTCAAGCTCCTGCCCTACCCGACGGCGTATCATCCGTCCGGCAGCATCGTCTTCAAAGACCAAGACCTCCTCAAGCTTTCCGAGCGCGACATCCGCAAAGTGCGTGGCGACGACATCACCATCGTGTTCCAGGAGCCGATGACCTCGCTCAATCCGCTGCACACCATCGAGAAGCAGATCGGCGAGATTCTCCTCCTGCATCGCGGCCTCACCGGCGCGGCGGCGCGCGCCCGCACCCTCGAAGTGCTGACCCAGGTCGGCATTCCCGATCCGGAATCGCGGCTCAAGTCGTATCCGCATCAATTGTCCGGCGGACAGCGCCAGCGTGTCATGATCGCCATGGCGCTCGCCAACGAGCCCGACCTCCTCATCGCCGATGAGCCGACCACCGCCCTCGACGTCACCGTGCAGGCGCAGATCATCGCGCTGCTCAAAGACATCCAGAAGCGGTCGAAAATGTCGCTTCTGTTCATCACCCATGACCTCGGCATCGTGCGTAAGATTGCGCAGAACGTCTGCGTGATGAAGGACGGCAAGATCGTCGAGACCGGCACAGTTGAAGAAGTCTTTGCCGCGCCGAAGCATCCCTATACCCAGGCGCTGCTTGCCGCCGAACCGAAAATCGATCCGGCGCCGTTGCAGCCGGATGCGCCAGTGCTCCTGGAAACCGGACACCTCAAGGTCTGGTTTCCGATCACTGCAGGCCTCATGCGTAAAGTGGTCGGCCACGTGAAGGCTTGCGACGGCCTCACCATCAGCCTTCGCCAAGGCGAGACGCTCGGTGTCGTCGGCGAGTCCGGCTCCGGCAAATCGACACTCGGCCGCGCGATATTGCGGCTGATTTCGTCCGAGGGCTCGATCGCCTTTTTGGGCAACAATCTGCAGGGTCTGAAATTCCAGGAAATGCGCCCGTATCGGCGCAACATGCAGATCGTGTTCCAAGATCCCTACGGCTCACTATCGCCACGCATGTCGGTCGCCGACATCATCAAAGAAGGCCTGCTGGTCCATCATCCGGACATGTCAGCGAAGGAGCGTGATGAGCGGGTGATCCAGGCGCTCGCGGATGTCGGCCTGGATCCCGAGATGCGTCACCGATTTCCGCATGAATTTTCCGGGGGCCAGCGCCAACGCATCGCGGTGGCGCGCGCCGTCGTGCTGGAGCCGACCTTCATCGTGCTCGACGAGCCGACCAGTGCGCTCGACATGCTGATCCAGGCGCAGATGTGCGAACTGCTGCGCGACCTGCAGAAACGGCATAATCTCACTTATCTCTTCATCTCGCACGACCTGCGCGTGGTCGCAGCGCTGGCGAGCCGGCTTCTGGTGATGCGTCATGGCCTCATCGTCGAGGCCGGCGAAGCCGCAGAGCTGTTTCGCAATCCCAAGACCGAATATACCCGCGCGCTGTTCGCCGCCGCTTTCAAGCTCGAGACCGCGCCGGAAGGTGTCGTCGAGCAATGACCGGTTTCTTTATGACTTGCCACTCGCCGCCGTGGCGCAGCTGCACTACATAAAATCAACATGAAATTCATCGGCTCAGTCTTTGCCCTGGTGCTCGTGGCGCTTGCGGCGTCCTTCGGCGGCGGCGCTTTTGCGCAGCAGCGCGACCGCTCGATGGCGGACATCGCGGAATTTCCGCTGATGGGTGACGACGGGCAAAAGGTGGCCAACCACAGCGTCAAGCTGCCGGGGCCGATCGACCGCCTGCCCGGCGTCGTGGTTGCGGCCAACCCGAAAGGCAAAGTGACGCTGATCGAATTCTACGACCTCAACTGCCCGTATTGCCGGATCGCCTCCGCCGACGTTGCCGACATGGTCGGCGTCGACGCGGATCTGCGGCTGGTCCTAGTGCCGTTTCCAGTGCTCGGGGTCGCCTCGATCTCGGCAAGCCGGGTCGAGCTTGCACTGGCGCAGATCGGCACGCCGCAGCAATTCTTCGACTTTCACCATAAAGTCTATTCGCAGCGCGGTACCACGGACGGCCAGCGTGCGCTTGCCATCGCGACCGAGCTCGGCCTCGACCCCAAACGCATCGCCAAGATCGCCGACAGCGACGCCGTCACCAAAATGATGGTCGATCATGTCAAGCTCGGAAGCGCGCTGGGCTTAGCGGCAACGCCGGCCTTCATCATCTCCGGCGTCGCGGTGCTCGGCTATCCGGGGCGCTTCCTCCTGCAATCCCTTGTCGACGCGGCGAGCACTTGCGGTAAAGTACAGTGCTGAACTCGGCCCGTTAGAGGCCGGGACGCCAAAAGGGTTTTCAGGGAGGGTCGCATGAGAAGCGTCCGGGCCGCTTTGGCCGGATTGAGCTGCGCCGCAATCATTTCATTCGCCGCATCATTCATGACGCCTGCATCGGCTGAGGTCGTGAAATTCGTCGTGCCGTTTGCGGCCGGCGGCCCGGTCGATCAATGGGCGCGCATCATCACATCGGAGCTCGGGCCGAAGCTCGGCGCCGACATCATTATCGATGACCGCGGTGGCGCTGGCGGCGCGATCGCCGCGGAATATGTCGCGCATTCCACGCCCGACGGCACCACTGTATTGTTCGGTAGCCTCGGCTCCTGCGTGCTCGGGCCGATCCTTAAGCCGCCGACCGCTTACGACCCGGTAAACGACTTCGCGCCAATCATGCGTATTGGCTCGGTGCCGACGCTGCTTGTGGTCAACAACGAGCTCGGCGTCACCACGATGGCGCAGCTTCTCGCCAAAGCGAAACAGCAAAAGCTCACTTACGGCTCAGCCGGCCCCGGTACCACTATGGATATCGCCGTGGCGATGTTCAACGACGCCGCCGGCGTGAAGATCACGCACGTCCCCTATCGCGGCGCAGCGCCCGCAATCACCGATCTCCTCGGCGATCATGTCGACATGCTCAATGCCGACCTGCCGGTGCTGATGCCGATGGTGAAAGCCGGCAAGGTGAAACCCATCGCTCTGTTCGCGCCGGCGCGCACGCCGCTGTTGCCTGATCTCGTCACCACCAAAGAAGCAGGCTTCCCAAACGTGATTATGGAAAACTGGTATGGCGTGCTGGCGCCCGCCGGGACGCCACAGGCGACCCGCGACAAACTCGAAAAAGCACTGCTCGCCGTCGTCGCCACGCCGTCGGTGCAGCAACGCATCGCCGAGAACGGGCTTCACGACACGCTCGATCAGAAGGCATTTGCTGCGCGCATCAAGCAGGAATTCGCCGCGTGGCCGGCGACGATCCATAAGCTCGGCATTACCGGCGAGTGAGAATCATTTCTTGCGCGGCATCAGTTCGGCGATCGGCGCGCCGGCCGCGATCTTCTCTTCGCGCAATTTTTCCGCGGCCGCATTGCGTTGCGCCCGGGCCAAAACCTCGGCGGCGCGTTCGCGCGGGATGAAGCAGACGCCTGTCTCGTCGGCCAGCACCAGATCGCCTGGATTGACGGCGATGCCGCAGATCGTGACGGGCTTGTTCACCGCGACAGTTTCGACGCGCCATTTGCCGGTAAGCGGACTGACGCTTTTCGACCAGACCGGCATACCGATGATGCGCGAATGATCGATGTCGCGGGCGCCACCATCGACGATCGCGCCGATCTCGCCCTGGCGATGACCGATGGCCGCCGACATACCGCCGAGATTGGAGACATGATCGACGCCCTGGATCACCAACACATCGCCGGGCTCGGCAAGATTATGTGCTTCGATTTCGGCGAGGCCTGATACGCCAGCTTTGACTCGCTCGGGCACCGGCGCTGACGCGGCGATGTTGTGCACTGTGAGCGCCCTCCCGACGATGCGTGCCCTGGGATCGTTCGGCCTCAGCACCGCCGCCGGCACACCGCCGACGACACCGAGTTCGTCCATCGCGTCGGACGCAATACCGGTGAGATCGTGTAATGCGCGATAGCCGTCGAGCACCTCTTGCGATAACGCCGGCAGGTCGAGCATGCCGAAAGCGTCGCCGGACAGTTTGCCGAGAGTCTCCTTCGGCATGCACGGCCTCGTTAGAATCCGAACAGCTTTGTCGGATTGTCGACCAGCATCAGTTGCCGCGTTTTGGCATCGGGCGCGATCTCGGCGATCATATCGACAAGATCGCCGTCATTCGGCATGGCTTTGTGATTCGGATGCGGCCAATCGGTGCCCCAGACGACACGTTCCGGCGCATGCGCGGCGAGCGTGCGCGGAAACGCGATGGCGTCGGCGTAAGGGTAACCTTGTTTGCTGATGCGATCGATTCCCGAGAGCTTCACCCAGATATTGCCGCGGTCCATCAGCCGCTGCAGCGTCCGAAAGGTCTGTCCGTGGAGCCCTTCGGCGATATCGATGCGGCCGATGTGATCGATCACCACCGGCGCCTCGATCGAAACGATAAAATCGTAGAGATCGACTACACCGTGGCCGCCGGTATGGATCTGGATATGCCAGCCATAGGGCTCGACCTTCTCGATGATCCGCAGCACCTCCTCGCGCGGCCTGTGCGGACCAGTGCCATAGTAATGCAGCCGCACCCCACGCACGCCGGCATCGTCAAGCTTCTCGACCTCGGCATCGGGGACATTCGGATCGAGCAGCGCCGAACCGCGGTAGCGGCCATTGCCGGCTTTCAAGAGATCGACCAGCACCGAATTATCGGTGCCGTGACAGGTCGACTGCACGAACACGCCGCGCTGGAAGCCCAAGAATTCATGCAGCGCGAACAGCTCTTCCTTCGGCGCATCGATCGGTGTGAACGGCCGATTCGCCGCAAAGGGAAATTTGCTGTGCGGGCCGAACACGTGGAAATGCGAGTCGCAGGCCAAAGGCGGCAGCATGATACGCGGTTTTTTCGGATGACAATCATGCGGCGCGATAGTCGGCGTCAGATCGTCGGGGCGGATGGCCATCGACATTAGTCCTTTCAGAAGCAGTTCAGTCGCAGCGGGCGGTCATACCGCCGTCGACCACAATTTCAGTGCCGGTGATAAAGCGTGCTTCGTCGGAAGCAAGGAATAAAACAGCGGCCGCGGTATCGCGGCCGTCGCCCATGAAGCCGAGCGGGATGCGGGCGACCCGCGATTTGAGCAAAGCGTCCACGTCGCCGCCGCTGCGCTGCTTGGCGAGCCGCACCTCGACCATCGGCGTATGCATCTGACCGGGGACCACGGTGTTCACGCGAACCCCTTGCGGCGCATATTGCACGGCTGTGACGCGCGAGAACTGGATCACGGCGGCTTTGGACGTGGCGTAGCCGATCTGCGGCGAGCCGGTGAAGCGGATGCCGGAGCTCGAGGCGGTATTGACGATAGCGCCGCCGCCTTGCGCGATCATCACCGGGATGACGTGGCGGCAGGACAGGAACACGCTTTTAAGATTGTAGTCGATCTGCTTGTCGAAATTCTCTTCCGACATTTCCGCGACGCCGCCCGCAGCCGACCCGCCGACATTATTGATGAGAATATCGATCCGGCCAAAACGCTTGCTGCAGGCTTCCGTCATGGCGGCGACTTGTGCATCGTCGAGTACGTCGCAGACGTGAGTGGCGATCTCGCCGTCATTGCCGACCCGCGCGACCGTCTCCGTCATCGTGTCCGCGTCTTTGTCGGCGGCAAAGACCTTGGCCCCTTCGCGCGCGAATAAAACCGCTGCCGCGCGGCCATTGCCCCAGCCCGGGCCGACGCACCCGGCGCCGACAATCAGCGCCACTTTCCCCTCGACCCGGCCCGGCACGCGTCACTCCGCAACAGCTTTACGGGCGATGTTAGAGGAGGGCGTCCGGCCGCACCAGTCCGCAAAGAACGATATCCGAAGGCAGAAAATGCGCAGTTTTGCGGAACCTTTTTTGCGGCAATGTCATCCTATAATGGCCGATATGTCGCGGCCGAATATGAGCACAACAAGGGACGCACATAGCGCGAAAAGTTTATGGCAGAGGAAAAGAAACCGCCCGCAGGCCCCGATCTGACTAAGGGCGTGACATTTGCCGATTTCACCGACGACAAGCTTCTCGGCCATGTCGGCGACGATGAGATTCTCCTCGTCCGCAACGGCGATGAGGTCTTAGCCGTCGGAGCGCAATGCAGCCATTATCATGGCCCAATTGCGGAAGGGCTCATCGTCAATGACAGCGTGCGTTGTCCGTGGCATCACGCCTGTTTCGATCTGCGCACCGGCGAAGCGGTGCGCGCGCCGGCGCTAAGTCCGATCGATTGCTGGGACACTGAACGGCGTGACGACCGCATCTATGTCACCGGCAAGCGCGCGCAGCCAAAGCCGAAGGCGCAAACGGTTACGTCCGACACGCCCGGCAAGATCGTCATCATCGGCGGCGGTGCTGCGGGATTTGCCGCGGCGGAAATGCTGCGGCGGCGCGACTATCGCGGCAGCATCGTGATGCTGAGCAATGACAATGCGACGCCGGTCGACCGGCCCAATTTGTCGAAGGATTATCTTGCCGGCAGCGCGCCGGAAGATTGGTTGCCGCTGCGGTCGGACGATTTCTACGCCGAGAATAAGATCGATCTGCGCTTGAACACCGAGGTCAGTGGCATCGACATTAAGAACCACATGGTACAGACCACAAGCGGCGAGAATATTCCTTACGACCGACTTCTGCTTGCAACCGGCGCTGAACCAGTGCGTTTGCCCGTTCCCAGTAACGATTTGCCGAACGTTCATACATTGCGTTCGCTCGCCGACAGCCGCGCCATCATCGCCAAAGCGGAAGGCGCCAAACGCGCGCTGGTAGTCGGCTCAAGTTTTATCGGTCTCGAGGCCGCAGCCTCGCTGCGCGCGCGCGATCTCGAAGTGCATGTGGTCACGCCGGAAAAGCGGCCGATGGAACGCGTGCTTGGTCCAGAACTCGGCGACTTCGTCCGCAAGCTTCACGAAGAGCACGGCGTCAAATTCCATTTGGACGAAACGGTCAATGCGTTCGATGGCCGCCGCGTGACGCTCAGAAGCGGCGCGACATTGGAAGCCGACTTGGCCGTCATCGGAGTCGGCGTGCGGCCGCGTTTGACGCTTGCAGAAAAAGCCGGCCTCAAGCTCGACCGCGGCGTGGTCGTGAACGAATGTCTGCAGACCAGCGATCCTTCGATCTATGCCGCCGGCGACATCGCGCGCTGGCCGGATCCGCATTCAGGCATGCCGATCCGTGTCGAGCACTGGGTCGTGGCGGAGCGGCAAGGCCAGACGGCCGCCCGAAACATGCTTGGGCTAAAAGAGCGCTTCGACGCGGTGCCGTTCTTTTGGAGCCAGCACTACGACATACCGATCAATTATGTCGGGCATGCCGAGCAATGGGATGAGATCGCCATCGACGGCAAAGTCACCGCCAAGGATTGTGTCGTCCGTTACAAAAGCAAAGGCCGCGTGCTTGCGGTCGCCTCGATCTACCGCGACATCGACAGCCTCAAGGCCGAACTCGCTATGGAGCACGGCCGCGAACCGTGACGATTAATACGGAAACGCCCGCACCGTGACCGTCCCGCCGATATCGAAGGCCATCAGATCTTCGCCGACCTGCAACGGACCGGAATAGGTCTCGCGCGTTTCGCTGATGATATCCCCGATGGTCGGCGGCGGAATCTTCATATCGTTGAGCAGCACGACGTGAGTGTAAGCAGCAAGCTTTGGCTTGGTCTGGGTGAAGACGCGGCCGGCGTCGCGCGGCACGATGTGGTGGCCGACAATGCGCTGGATATAGGTCTCCCGCATTAATTCCTGACTCACCGCGCAGACTTCGTGCACCAGAAGGTCGCAGCCCTTGCCGTATTTGATGACATTCTCATTATAGCGGGTGTCGCTTGAGATCACGGCGCTACGGCCGCCATAGTCGATACGATAGCCGTAGCAGGGCTTGATCAGATCGCCGTGATCGACCTCAAAGGCAGTGACCTTCACGCCATCCTTTTCGTACACGACGCCGTCGCGATCGAATTCGGAGACCGAAGTAGCGATGCCTTCCGGCGGAAGCTTCTCATCGGCGATCCTGATCTTGATGTCGTCAGCGTAGGCCAGTTCGAGACCCGACATCAGCCTCCTGGCGCCGGTCGGTCCGATGACGCGGAACGGCGACTTGCGCGTGCCGAAGAAAGATTCGAGCCAGCCGGTCAGCCAAATGTCCGGAATGCCTGACGTGTGATCGGAGTGGTAATGCGTCAGCAATAGCGCGTCGAGCCGACCGATCGGCACATCGATCTGAAACATCCGGATCGCGGCGCCGCGCCCGGCGTCGATCAGAAGCTTCTGATCGCCGGCCTCGATGAGGGTCGCGGAGCCGAAACGATCCGGACGCGGCACCGGCGTGCCGCTGCCAAGCAACGTAACGGTGAAATCGCTCTGTCGGGTCATTGCTGTAACTTCAATCCTGCGTCTTTGACGACCTTGGCCCACAACGCGACCTGCGACTTGACGAGGTCGCCGAGTTGTTCCGGCGGGCCGCCGGCGGTGTCGGAGCCGACTTTGGCGAAGGCGTCGACGACCTTCGGATCTTTGAGCACTTTGTCGATCGCGGCATTGAGCCGCGCGATCACCTCGGGCGGCGTGCCCGATTTAACGGAGAAGCCGACCCAGTCGAAGCTCGTCAGCGCGGGATAACCGGCCTCTGCAATCGTCGGCACGTCTGGAAGCACGGCGATGCGTTTGGCCGGAGTCACCGCCAAGGCATGAAGCTGTCCCGACTTGATGAAGCCGAGAACCGGCAGCACGGTGATGAACTGATAGGTGTTGACGCCTTGCAGCAAATCAGAAATCGCGCGCGGAAACTCATTATAAGGCACATGCGCGGTATTCACGCCGGTCTGCAGCTTGAACAATTCGCCGATCAGATGCGCCGGCGTGCCGAACCCACCGGACGAGAAAGTCGTCTTGTCGGGATTGTCCTTGAGATATTTCACCAGTTCGGTCACCGAGCTGGCTGGCACTTTCGGATTCACGACCAGCACATTGCCTGAAGTCGACAATTGCGCGACCGGAGCGAAATCACTGGTGATGTTGAAGCCGATATCGGGCACCAGGCTTTGCGCAGCGCTGACCGGCACGCCCATGGTGAAGATCGTGTAGCCGTCGGCCGGCTGCTTGAGCACTTCGCGTGCCCCGAGCGTCTGCACCGCGCCCGGCCGGTCCTCGACCACGACGCTCCAGCCCTCCGATTCGCTCAACGCATTGGCAACGATGCGGCTGATGATATCGGGCGGCGTGCTCACCGACGTCGGCACGATGATGCGAATGGGCCGCGACGGAAAGCTCTGCGCGCCGGCAGCGCTCAACGTACCGAATAGGCCGATGATGGCCAATAGCAAAGTCCATAGCCACCGATCGCGACGCGTCGCCCTCATGTCACCCTCCCCGCGCCGCGCGATGTCGCCACGGCGTTTTTTATTACGCGCACCGTAGTGGAATGGTGGCGGTTGTGCCAGCGCGCGGCGTTACCACTCCTTGTAGCCCCGGCGCCGCTCGATCGGCCAAACGCGCTGGATCATGCCGTAGATGAAGGCGGTGGTGAGCCCGAAGAGAATGATACCGTTGAGCGCCTCCAGCGCGCCCATGAGTTGCCAATGGGGTGCGAGGTACAGATCGGCGTGGCCATAAGTCGTCATCGCGCTAAGCGAATAAAGGATTGCCGATTTGCTGTCAGGCAGCGCGCCGAGATGGCGATAGGCCACGGCCCAGACGCCGGCCTCGACCGCATGCAGGAAAATCGCCCAGATCGTGGTGACGGCCATCACCACCAAGAACGTGACGTCGTAATGCATCGGATGTTTGACGCGACTCAGAACCTGATCGGCCTTCACATTGAAGAGACCAAGACCGATGACATGAAAGATCACGGTCACCGCGATCAAAGGCAGGCTCCACGCCCAGTTATTGTCCCACGCCGATGCTGAGTTCATTTCTTTCCCTAATCGACCGTTGGCATCGCTGTGATGGTAGTGGGGCGATAATGGCGGCGCCAGCATGCGCGCTGTCACGGCAGCTATGGTGCCGGCAAGATTCGCAAGGGAGGATGCGTTAAGATCGGCCTTCACACCGCGTGTACGCGCCGCTCGCGCAAATACCACCAAATCACGACGACAACGCCGACAACAACGCCAACGACAAGCAAGCCGATCAGCGCCGAGTTCTCGATCCAAGCGATGGCCGGAATGCCGAGCGCCATGATCAAACCGAGAAGGCACACCTGCCAGGACAGCACTTGCACGCCGGCGGTGAAGGTGCCGAGCGCGAGCAGCGTGAAGATCGCAAGTCCGGTGGAGTTCGCGGTGAATATCTGCTGCACACTCGGCAATAGCAGCATGTTCATGACGATGAGAAAAGCGACCCAGTGCAGCACTTGCGTCAGGATCAGCCGCAGCCGCGCGGTGCGGTCCGCCGCTGCGGGCCAGCCCGAGCTGACGCAGACCAGCGCGATCAAGGGCGCGAGGATTTCCCAGTAGCCTGTGATCGGGTGTTTGGAAAAACTCGTATAGGCGACGCCGATCATGGTCAGGATCAAGACAAGCGCAAACGGCAGCTCCTTCACCCAGAAACTTAAGTGCAGAAAGCGGCGCGTCGGATGCACTTGCGGGACGCTCGGATGAACATCGGCGCTGATTTCCGGATCGCTCATCGCGTCGGCTCCGCGTTGGAAGTGGCTCAACAAGAGTAAAGCATATTTCGCTTGAGGCGACTGCCCTCATTCGCATTTGCCGCCGGAATCACCATATGCGGGACACAGTCAGTTATCGCAACGAACCTTCCGGATCGCTTATGGCTACCGAAACGAACCAAGCGTTCCGCAAACGGGCGCGGGCGGTGCTACTCAGCGACCGCATCGACACCTCGCACCCCGAACAGGATCGCGTCGTTGCGACGGTGCCGCTCACGTACAAATTCGGCAAAGAGGGCTTCGTCACGCTGTTTCGCTATGGCGTCGCGGTGATGATCGGACTCACGCCCGACGAGGAAGCCGAGCTTCTGCGCAGCTTGCAACCGCGCCTGATCAGCCCGGTTGTGCCGCGCGAAGAAGAATCGGTCTTGGTCGAAATCGCGCCCGATAAAGAAGACCAGATCATGCCGGGCGGCCCGATCATCGTGAAGGCGACCGCGCCGGAATGCCTGATCGTCATCGCCGATGCTTTGTCGAAAAGCGTGGCGCTCGCCCGCGACGAACGCGAGGTCGCCGGCGTGTTCGAGCGGGTCGAACCGTTCGCGCGGCAACTCGCCGAGAAAGGTAGCTCCTATACCGGCCGCCGCACCATCTTCAAGCTCATCGGTAATGCGCTTCTGGTGCAACAGCGCGTGTCGGGCCGTATCGCGGTCACCGATAAGCCCGATGTCGTCTGGGACCGCCAGGACCTCGACCGGCTCTATGCGCGCCTCGAAGACGAATACGAGTTGAAAGAACGCGCCGAAGGGTTGTCACGCAAACTCACGGTCATCGCCGACACAGCTGAAGTGCTGGCCGATATCATCGATACCCGCCGCTCACTGCGGCTGGAAATCATCATCGTGATCTTGATCGCGGTTGAACTGGTGCTAGCCGGTTATCAGATCTGGCGCTGACCGATCATAACCGCCGCACGCTGGTGACGTCGTTGCCGGCGGCCTTGATCCGCGCGATAGCCTCCGCAATCGGCTCGATCGCAACTGCCATGTGATAGGCATTGGCATGGATGAGCGTCGCCGCATCTCGCGCAATGGCGACGTGACCTTTCCAGAAAATCAGATCGCCGCGGTGAAAGTTTGCGGTGACCTGCTTGCCAAGCGCCCTCTCCTGCATGTCGCTGTCGCGTGGGCCATTCACGCTACAGGCGGTGAGCGACACCTGCACCAAGCCAGAACAATCTAGGCCAAGCGAAGTCTTGCCGCCCCAGAGATAAGGCGTTCCGAGAAAACGTTCCGCGACAGCGACGAAATCGGTTTCGTTATCGCCGATCGGTTTTAGATGCATCGCCGGCACGTAAGCGCCGGCGCTCGTCACCGCGAGACGATCCTCGATCCGTGCAATCGTCAGCTTCGCGCCGAATGGGAGCATCTCGAGCGGCGGCAATTTGATGGAGGGTCCGGGAAAGACGAGCGTCCGCAGGGCGGTGACTTTGTGTGTGGGCGCAGGACCAACCGGGCCTAGCGCTTGCGCCGGCAGCCAGCCGACATAACCGTCGGCTTCAAGCTGACCCCAAGCCCAGCCTTCGTCATTGCTGTCATAGATCGTTACGCGCTCGCCTTTGATCGCTTCGGTGTCGAGCGCCGCGTCGGGCCGCGGCTCGCGGCGCAGCGGCGCTTGCGGCTCGATAATCTCCATCAGGCAGCCGTCGAGAAAGCGTGCGGCGCTCACTTTGCCTTCAAGAGATTTGGCCGCGAGATCGGCGCGGGCCGGAGTGATGCGAGGATCGAGATCGGGCATCGCAGCCTGTGGCTCAGGCGTAGCGCGCGGCAAGAAGCGTATAGAGTGCGCGTGCAGCTTGGCAGTCACCACCCTCGGGCCGCCCCGGCCGCGCCGAGGCCGACCAGGCGAAAACATCGAAATGCACCCAGGATTTCGCGGCAATGAAGCGGCGCATGAACAAGGCCGCGGTAATGGCCCCGCCTTGGCTGCCGCCGACATTATTGGTGTCGGCGACTTTGGATTCCAGCATCGCCTCGTAGGGCCGCCACAGCGGCAGGCGCCACAGCGGATCGTTTTCGGCCGCACCCGCGCTCATCAACTCGCTGGCCAACTCATCGTCATCGGTGAAGAACGGTGGAATTTCAGGACCGAGCGCAACACGCGCGGCGCCGGTCAGGGTGGCAAAGTCTGCGACCAGATCCGGTTTGTCTTCGTCGGCCAACGTCAGCGCGTCAGCAAGGACCAGCCGACCCTCGGCATCGGTATTGCCGATCTCGACGGTGATACCCTTGCGCGACGTGTAGATGTCGCGCGGCCGGAAGCTCGAACCGGCGATCGAATTCTCTACCGCCGGAATGAGCACGCGCAGTCGCACCTTCAGGCCACGCGACATGATCATATGCGCGAGCGCCAAAGCCGTGGCGCCGCCACCCATATCTTTTTTCATATTGAGCATCGAGGCGTCGGGCTTGATGTCGAGTCCGCCGGTGTCGAAGCAGACGCCTTTGCCGACCAGCGTCACCTTCGGATGCTTGGCCTCGCCCCAGGTCATGTCGATCAGCCGCGGCTCGCCCGTGGCAGCGCGGCCGACGGCGTGAATAAGGGGAAAGTTATGCGTCAGCAATTCGTCGCCGACGGTGACATTGATGGTCGCGGCGTGACGTGAAGCGAGTTTGCGCGCGGCGTGTTCGAGTTGCGCCGGTCCCATATCGTTCGCCGGCGTATTGATGAGATCGCGTGCGAGCGTCACGCCCTCGACGATGCGCTGCAGGTCGTCGCGGTCGACACTTTGCGGCAGTTCAAGTTTGACCGCGCGCGGATCGGCCTTGCGGTAGCGCGTGAAGCGATAGGCGCCGAGCGCGAAGGCAAGCGCTGCAAGCCGTGCATCATGCGGCGCATTGGCGAAGCGATAGATGCCGTTCGGCAAAAGCTGGCTCAGACGCCCGGGGAGAAACAGGTCCTTGGTGTCGTCGGAGCCTTCGAGGCCGAACAACACGCCGCCAATGCCGGTTTTGTCGCCGGCTTTTCCCGGAAGGAGGAGAAACCGTCCGGACTTCGGCTCGAAGCCTGCGGCGTCGGCGAAGGCACCTGCCTCGGCGCTTAGCATTTTGCGCACATCGGCATAGCTCGCCGCGGTGACGAACCAGATCGGAATGGCCTCGGAGGTGCCACGGGCTACGAAGATCGCATCCATCGATTGCCTAATTTTTGCTTTTCCGGGTTTGGTTTTGCGTTTTGCTAGCATGCCGCAATATCGCGGCAAAGCGAAGCCGGGCCGCCGCTAAGCCGCCGAGGGGCTTCGCATGCCATGCACGCCGCTGTGGCGCGTGCCGTAAAAGGCGTAGATCGCAAGCCCGATCACGAGCCAGGCGCCAAGACGCAGCCACGTGTCAAGCGGCAGTCCGCACATCAGGAAGACCGCCGACAGTGCGCCGAGAGGCGCGACCACGAAAACCATCGGCGTCCGAAACGGGCGCTTCAGCCGCGGCTCTTTTATGCGCAGCACCAGTACACCGGCGCAGACAACGGCAAACGCGAACAGCGTACCGATGCTGACGAGTTCGCCGACAAGTCCGATCGGCAAAAGTCCGGCAAGGATCGTGACGGTCCCGCCGGTGAAGAGTGTCGTGATGTAAGGCGTGCGAAAGCGCGGATGGATCGTCGCCACGACCGGCGGAAACAATCCGTCATGCGCCATGGCATAGAGAATACGCGGTTGCCCGAGCAGGCCGACAAGAATGACCGAGGTCAGGCCGAGAATGATTCCGAACTTCAAAACCGGCGACAGCCACGTCAGCCCGATGGCGTCGATGCCGATGGCGATGGGATCGGCGACATTGAGCTTGTCGTAGCTGACAATGCCGGTCAGCACGAAGCCGACGGCGATATAAAGCGCCGTGCAAATCGCCAGCGAGCCGAGGATGCCGATCGGCATATCGCGCTTCGGATTGTGCGCCTCTTGTGCTGCTGTCGAGACGGCGTCGAAGCCTATATAGGCGAAGAACACCACCGCCGCTCCGCGGAGCACACCGCTCCAGCCGAATTCGCCAGCGTCGACATTCGGCGGAATGAAATTGCCGGCCGGATTCTTCGCCGTCACCCAATGCGACGCACTGAAATAGGGCGCGGCTGCGACGATGAAGGCAAGAATGATCAGAAGCTTGATTCCGACGATGACGGTATTGATGCGCGCGGACTCTTTCACGCCGACCACGAGGAGGGCGGTGATCGCAGCCACAACAAACATGGCCGGCGCATTGATGATCGCGTTGGTCATATGCCAGTCGTGGGTCGCGGCATCGTAGGCGAACGGCGCACCGGCGATAGCGGGCGGCACGACGATGCCGAAATCTTTCAGGAAGCTTACAGCATAACCCGACCAGCCGATGGCGACGGTGGTCGAGCCGAGCGCATATTCCAGAAGCAAATCCCAGCCGATGATCCAGGCGACGAGTTCGCCCATCGTGGCGTAGGCGTAAGTGTAGGCGCTGCCAGCAACCGGCACGGTCGAGGCCATCTCGGCATAGCAAAGTCCGGCGCAGGCGCAAACCACGGCGCCGAGCACGAAAGACAATGTGATTGCCGGGCCCGCATTGACCGCGGCGGCATGGCCGGTGAGAACGAATATTCCGGCGCCGATAATGGCGCCGATACCGAGCGCAACGATGTGAAGTGCGGTGAGACTGCGTTTGAGAGAAATCCGCTTTTGGCCGGAAAGCGCGTGGACCTCAGCGGAATCAGCTTCGGTCTGAAGAGCGGCAATTGATTTGCAGGCAAACCATTGCGTCATGGCAATGGATAACGCGGCAGGAGCCGCCCGGTTTCATTGCCTTAAATCTATGCGAGCCTCGTCATGACCAAGGCATCAACGAGGCATGGATCACGTCCGGCACGCCGTCGCCGCCGACCGAGCGGATGGCGAGATCGACGTCTTTCAGACCGAAACGGTGGGTGGTGATCAGTTCCAGCGGGAAGCGTTTGGACGCCAATTGCTCCAGCGCCAGTTCGCAGGCGCGGTAACTATGGCCGCGTGCGCTTTTCATGGTGATGAATTTCACCGTGAATTTCTCCAGCGGGAAATTTGGAAATTGCGCCATTTCACCCTGAGCGACGATGATGCCGCCCTTGCGCTTGAGCGCTTCGACCCCGAGCAGAATCGGAATCGTGCCGGCGCCGGCGGTGCAATCGAGCGACACATCGACGCCCTTGCCGCCGGTGATTTCCATAATGCGGGCGAGCGGGTCTTCCTTCTGCACGTCGATGACGAAATCAGCGCCGAGCTTCTTCGCTACATCCATGCGGGCTTTGTCCTTGGACGTGCCGGTGACGATGATTAGCGAGGCGCCAGCCTGCTTGCAGATCACCGTCTGCGACAGGCCTTGCTGGCCCGGGCCTTGGATCAGTACCGTCGAATTGTAACCGATGCCGCCATCGAACAACGACCATTCGACGCCGTTCGCCATCGGCGTCACCAGCCCGGCAAGCTCGGCCGAGACACCTTTCGGCACGTGATGCACCACCGCGTTCCACGGCAGATAAACATATTGCGCGAAGCCGCCCCACAGATGCGGCGCCTTTTCCGCGGAGGTGTAGCCATAGCGGATGGCGTCCGGATTGGTGCGCCAATTGGTGTTCTCACAATGCCGATATTGCCCGGCATGGCACCATTCGCATTTGCCGCATGAAACATAGTGCTCGACAAAAACCAGGTCGCCTTCCTTGAAGCCTTTGCGGCGCATGAACTCGCGGCCGGCCTTGGCAATGACACCGATATTCTCGTGGCCCATGATGACGGGCGCGCTCGACGGCGGATGCTTGTAGAGCTTGACGTCGGTGCCGCAGATGCCGCCGACCTCCATTTTCAGCAGGGCGGCGTCAGCCGGGACGTCCGGCATGGGATATTCGCGGATCTCGGTCTTGCTCGGTCCGGTCCGGACGGCCGCCAGCACTTTCTCTGCCACGATGTCTTCCTTCCTTGAGGTCCGCCCGTGCGGGGAGCCATACCACAGACTGTCACCCCCGGGCTTGACCCGGGGGTCCATCTTCTTCGTAAAAGATGGATTGCCGGGTCAAGCCCGGCAATGACGCCGTGGGTGTGTTGATGCTGGCATTCACCAAAAAAGGCCCCGAGCATACCGCCGCCCTCGACCGGGTGCGGGAATGGGTGCGGGCGCGGTTTTCGCTGGGCGAGGGGGC
>DATBAD010000018.1:0-74930 GCA_036271715.1 Xanthobacteraceae bacterium | reverse complement strand
CACGAATTCGGCGAGGTTCTGCGCCGGCACGTCGGGCTTGATCACCAGAATGGTCGGCAGAGTGGCGAGCGCGGTGATCGGCGCGAAGTCCTTGAGCTTGTAATCAACCTCCGGATTCATCGCGATGCTGATGCCGAGCGCGCCGGAATCATTGAGTCCAAGCGTGTAGCCGTCCGGCGTCGCTGACGCCGTCTGTTTCGCCGCAATCACGCCGCCGACGCCCGGCACGTCTTCGACCACAAAGGGGTTGTTGAACATTTCGCTCATGCGCGCGGAGAGAAGCCGCGCCAGCACGTCGGGATTGCCGCCGGCGGCCGACGCCGCGAGCATCCGCACCGGATGCGAGGGGTAATTGGCGTCCTGGGCTGATGCCGGACAATGCAGAAAGGCCAAAACAATCGCCGCGGCGGCGCTCATCCGGCCGACCGTCACTCGCGTCATCTTCTTCCCCATCGCTTTTCTTAATCTCTCGTTCTTTAGGTCTCGCCCCAGGTATCGCGCGCCAGGTCGCAGATCAGTTCAAGCTTGCGCCGCTGCGCCTCTTGGGTCACCGGATTGCCGGTGTCGATGCTGGCGAAGCCGCATTGCGGGCTGACGGCAAGACGATCGAGCGAAACGAATTTGACCGCATCGTCGAGCCGCTGTTTCAGCGCCGCTTTATCCTCGAGCTGCGGCACTTTGGTCGAGACCAGGCCGAGCACCACGGTTTTGTGCTTCGGCACGAAACGCAGCGGCGTGAAACTGCCGGCGCGCGGCGTGTCATATTCGAGGAAGTAGAAACCGATATTGAGCGCATTGAACAGCCGATCGGCGACTTCTTCGTAGCTGCCTTCGGAATGCCAGGTGCCGCCGCGATTGCCACGGCACAGATGCATGCCGATATGCAAATCGCTCGGCGCCGCCGCGAGAACGCGATTGGTCACGTCAATATATTTGTCGATCAGCGTGCTCCAATCATCGCCACGCGCAGCCAGCGCCGCTTGCACATCGGGATCGCCGAATTTGGCGAAGGCCGTCTCGTCGATCTGCACATAGTGGCAGCCGGCATCGGATAGCGCGCGAAGCTCTTTCACGAAGGCTTCGATGGTGTCCGCCCAGAATTGATCGAGGTCCTTATAAGCGCTCGCGATGACCGCGGCATCGCCGCCGCGGAAATGCAGCGCGCAAGGTCCGGGGATGGTGATCTTTGGCGCGAGCTTGGAATTAGCCTTGAGGAATGCGGCGTCGGCCGCGTTGATCGGATGCGTCCATTGCACCCGGCTGCCGATGACCGCTTGCGGCTGAGCGCCGCGCTTGCTCGTCGCGTCGCCGGCCTCGGCATCGGCGCCACCAATAGTGTCGATGCGCAGTTTGCCGAGTTCGGCATAGAAGAAGCTGTGATAGGAGCGGCGGCGGAATTCACCGTCGGAGACGAATTTGAAGCCGAGCTCTTCCTGCAAGCGGATTGCGCCACGGATGGCTGTGTCTTCCGCAGCAGTCAGCGCCGCCTGATCGATTTCACCTTTGATGAAGCGGGCGCGGGCGCCGAGCAATTCCGGCGGACGTAACAGACTGCCGATATGCTCGGCGCGAAACGGGGGTTTTGCGGCAACAATATTCGCCCGGACATTCACGGCGCCTCGCTCCCTTTATAGTATTTGGCTTACTTTCGGCGGCCTGCGGGGGAAGTCAATTGGCAGCGGCCCACGGGCGAACTTGAGCCCATAACGAGGTTACTTCCTGTAGGGTAGTGCAACCCGCTACGATGGGTCATTCAGCGAAGGCGAGCCATGCGGCGACGTGCGAAAGCGGGAAGCAGCGGTCGGGTCAAAACCAAACGCGCCTCGGCAAAACGCCGGACAGCAGCAAAATCCGCGCGCTCGCCGCGCCTCGCCACTAGCACGCAAGCCGAGCTCGCCGGACTCAAGCGCGAACTCACCGAAGCGCTCGAACGACAAACCGCGACCGCCGACGTGCTCGCCGTCATCGCGAAGTCGTCCGGCAACCTTCAGCCGGTCTTCGACGCCATCCTCCATAACGCAGTGCACCTGTGCGAAGCCGATTTTGGCCTGTTCTGGCTTAACGATAGCGGGAGCTATCGTATCGCTGCCGTGCATCACGTGCCGCCGGCGCTCGCCGGTTCGAAGTTTGCGCAGCCGGTCGCAAGCTTCAGTCCTGCCTCGGGCGCCGGCCGCGCGCTCAAAAGCAAAAAACTTCTTCACATCGCCGATATGAAGAAAGACCCGGGCTACCTTGCACGCGAAGACCGCGTCGTGGCGCTGGTTGAGCTTGGTGGCGCGCGCAGCGTCGTGTTCGCACCGCTGGTCAAGGACGATGAAGCATTCGGTTTATTTGTTCTTTATCGCCGGGCCGTGCGGCCCCATTCGGACAAACAGATAGCTCTGATCCAGAGTTTTGCCAGCCAGGCGATCATCGCCATCGAGAACGCGCGGCTGCTCAACGCATTGCGCGAGCGCACCGACGACCTCGCCGAATCGCTGGAGCAGCAGACGGCAACATCCGAAGTTCTCAAAATCATCAGTGCCTCGCCGGGCAATTTGCCGCCGATTTTCACCGCGATACTCGAGAACGTCACACGCATTTGTGCGGCGAATTTTGGCGGAATATTCCGGGTAGAGGGCGATCAGCCGAAGCTGCTGGCGCAGATCGGCTTTCCGCCGGAGTTCGCGGCGTTTCTTCAACGCGACAAGCCGCGCGCTGGCCCTCACCATCCGCATAACCGGGTCGTCGCCACGCAGCGGACATTGCACATCGCCGACTATCGCCAGGATCAAGCCTATCGCGAAGGCGATCCGATGGCCGTAGGCGGCGTCGACATCGGCGGCATCCGCACCCTGCTGACCGTTCCAATGCTCAAAGACGGCGTCTTGCTCGGTGTCGTAGCTGCTTTCCGCAAGGAGGTGCGCCCATTCGCCGAGAAGCAAATCGAGCTGGTGCAGAGCTTCGCCGCCCAGGCCGTCATCGCTATCGAGAATGCGCGTCTCTTTAACGAATTGAAACAACGCACCGACGATCTTACCGAATCGCTGGAGCAGCAAACAGCGACCTCGGAGGTCTTGCGCGTCATCAGCTCGTCGCCCGGCGAATTGCAGCCGGTGTTCCAGGCCATGCTGGAAAATGCATTGCGTATCTGCGACGCCAAATTCGGAATCATGTTCCGCTTCGACGACGACTTGTCCTACGCGGCGGCGACACTGAACCTGCCTCCGGCCGCCGAAGAATTCTTTCGGCAGCGGGGCCCGCTCAAGGCGACGCCCGATTCGGATCTTGATCGGCTGTGGAAGTCGAAGCAGGTGATTCATACGCCCGACATGTCGGCATCACCGAATCCCAGCCGAATTGCCCGCATGGCCGGCGTTCGAACGCAAATCATGGTGCCGATGCTCAAGGACGATACGCTGATCGGCGCTTTCGCCATCTTCCGCCAGGAAATACGTCCCTTCACCGATAAGCAGACCGCACTGCTAACGAACTTCGCCGCGCAGGCCGTCATCGCCATCGAGAACACGCGCCTCCTCAGTGAGTTGCGCGAGTCGTTGGAGCAACAAACCGCCACATCGGATTTGCTCGGCGTCATCTCCACGTCGCCCGGAGATCTTGAACCGGTGTTCAGGGCGATGCTGGAGAACGCCACCCGCATTTGTCAGGCCGAATTCGGAACCTTGTCGCTACGCGAAGCCGCGGCTTTGCGCGTCGTCGCGATGCACAATTCGCCCGCGGCCTACGCCGAATTGCGGCGGCGCGAACCAGTATGGGTACCGACCGGCCCGATGGGTCGCATGGTAGAACAAGCAATCACCAGCAAGCGGGCGGTTCAGATTCTGGATTTCGCCGTCTACGCGGATGAAGACGGCGTAAGCCGGGACTTCGCCACGACCACCGGCGCACGCAGTGTTATTCTGGTGCCGCTTCTGAAGGAGGACGAGGTCATCGGCACCTCGGCGATCTATCGCCAGGAAGTGCGCCCGTTCACCGACAAACAGGTGGAACTGCTCACGAACTTCGCGTCGCAGGCCGTCATCGCCGTCGAGAACACGCGGCTGCTCAGCGAATTACGCGAGTCGCTTGAGCGGCAGACCGCGACATCCGAGGTGCTGCGCGTCATTAGCTCATCGCCGGGCGAACTCAATCTGGTGTTCCAGGCCATGCTGGAAAACGCGGTGCGAATCTGCGGCGCAAAAGTCGGCTTGTTGTCGCTACGCGAGGGTGACGCATTCCGCAGCATCGCCACGGAGGGCTCGCCGACGGCGTTCACCGAAAGGCGGCGGCAACAACCGCTGATCCGGCCGACACCAGGGCATAATCTTGAGCGTCTGGTTCGGACCAAGAGCGTCGTGCATATTCCAGATCTTGCTGCGGACAAGGAGGCGGGCCGCGAACTCTTCGAATTCGCAGGCGCCAGAGCGCTTCTCAACGTCCCGCTGCTCAAGGACGACGAGTTGATCGGCTCCATCCTGTTCTATCGGGAGGAGACCGGCCCGTTCACCGATAAGCAGATCGACTTGGTGCAGAACTTCGCCGCCCAGGCCGTCATCGCCATCGAGAACACGCGGCTGCTCAACGAATTGCGCGAGTCGCTGCAGCAGCAAACGGCCACGTCGGACGTGCTTAAAGCCATCAGCCGTTCTACCTTCGATCTACGCACGATACTCGACACGCTGACGCGGTCGGCGACGCTGCTGTGCGAGGCTCATGACGCCGTAATCCTTTTACTTGAAGGTGATGTGCTGGTGATGGGGTCGCACCACGGCCCGATCTCGGCCGATTGGGCGACTTGGCCGCTGACCAGGACTTGGGTCGGAGGCCGCGCTTTCATGGACCGCAAGCCCATTCACGTCGCCGATCTCGCCGCCGAAGGCACTGAATTCCCAGATGGCCAGGCGATGGCGATCCGTATGGGTCATCGCTCGATTCTTGCCGTCCCCTTGCTGCGCGGCAACGAAGCCATCGGATCGCTGACCGTTCGGCGTTCGGAAATACGGCCATTCAGCGAGAAACAAATCGAACTGGTGGCGACATTCGCCGACCAGGCCGTTATCGCCATCGAGAATTCGCGGCTCCTCAAAGAGCTGCAGGAGTCGCTCGATCAGCAGACCGCGACCGCGGATGTGCTGCGCATCATCTCGAGTTCTCCCGGCGAGCTCGATCCGGTGTTCCAGGCCATGCTCGACAGCGCCACACGGCTTTGCGAAGCGCCGTTCGGCATTCTGCTGCTGCGCGACGGGGCACGCCTGCGCATCGTTTGCCGGCACGTGCCGCCCGATGTTTCGACCAAGGTTTTCGAACAGGGCTCGGAACTGATCTTTGCGGACAATGTCGGCCATCCGCTAACCCGCATGGTCCAGTCCAAGGCGATCGTGCATATCGCCGACCTGATTGCCGATCCGGCTTACGTCTCGCGCAATGTGCGCGTGGTCGCGTTCGTCGATGGCCTGGGCGGGCGCGCCGCGCTCTGCGTCCCGATGCTCAAAGACAGCGAATGTGTCGGCGGCTTCGTGATCTTTCGCGAACAGGTTGGCGCGTTCACCGATAAGCAGATCGACTTGGTGCAAAACTTCGCCGCCCAGGCAGTGATCGCCATCGAGAACACGCGATTGCTCAACGAGTTGCGCCAATCGCTGCAGCAGCAGACGGCGACCGCGGACGTCCTCAAAATTATCAGTCGATCGACCTTCGATCTGCAGACCGTGCTCGATACGCTCGTCGAGTCGGCCGCCCGTCTTTGCGAAGCCGAAATGGCCGTCATCAATCGCCTCGGAGAGACGAGCTATCACGTCGCCGCAAGCTATGGCCTCTCGACAGCGCAACGCGACGGCATCGCGAGCATCCCCATTTCGGCCGGACGGGGAACCATCACTGGACGGGTCGCCGCGGATCGCCTGTTTGTTCACGTCATCGACGTCAGGGCCGATCCGGAATTCACCATGCACGAATGGTACGACAAGGTCGGGTCCCGCACGATGCTTGGCGTACCGTTGTTGCGCGAAGGTATGCCCATCGGCGTGATGGTCTTGATGCGCAAGAGCGTGCGTCCATTTACCGAAGCCCAGATCGCGCTGGTCAATACCTTCGCCGATCAGGCCGGCATTGCGATCGAGAACGTCAGACTGTTCGAGGCGGAGCAGGAACGCACGCACGAACTGGCGAATTCGCTGCAGGACCTGCACACCGCTCAGGATCGGCTCGTACAGACGCAGAAGCTTGCGTCGCTCGGCCAGCTCACCGCCGGCATCGCGCATGAGATCAAAAACCCGCTCAATTTCGTCAACAATTTCTCTAGCCTTTCGGTGGAACTGATCGACGAATTGCGCGAAACGCTGCAGCGCGTGACTGTTGACGACAAGACCCGCGCCGAGATCGACGAGGTGGCGGACACGCTGCGCGGCAATCTCGACAAGATCGCGCAGCACGGCAAGCGCGCCGACTCCATCGTCAAGAACATGCTGATGCATTCGCGCGAAGGCTCCGGCGAACATCGCGTCGTCGACGTCAATGCCATGGTCGAAGAAAGCCTCAATCTCGCCTTTCACGGCGCGCGCGCAGAAAAGCAGAACTTCAACGTCACACTCGAGCGCGCTTACGATCAAGCAGCGGGCGAAGCCGACGTGTTTCCGCAGGAGATCACCCGCGTTCTTCTCAATCTGATCGGCAACGGCTTTTACGCCGCCGGCAAGCGGATGGCGGACTCCGGCGGCAATAGTTACGAGCCGAAGCTAAAGGCCGCGACCAAAAACCTTGGTAACCGCGTCGAGATCACGATCCGCGACAACGGCACCGGCATTCCGCCGGAGGTGAAGGAGAAAATGTTCAATCCCTTCTTCACCACCAAGCCGGCCGGTGAAGGCACCGGCCTCGGCCTGTCGCTGAGCCATGACATTATCGTCAAGCAGCACGCAGGCACCATCGAGGTCGAAAGCGAGCCCGGCGCCTTCACCGAAATCCGCATCGTGCTGCCGCGGGCAGCGGCGCTTACCGGGTCCGGGGGATAACGGCAGACCCGTCCCGGAGCCGCCCTTCCCACCCCTTCGAATCTGGTCTAAGACCCCCATCGCGCGGGGCCGAAGTCCCGGCGCTTGCGCCTTAAGAGGCGCTCTTTTTTTGTATTCCGTCATTCCGGGACGGCCTTAAGGCCGGGCGCGCACGGCGCCCCCGGAACGAGGAGCGCAAACGCGGAAACCAATGCCCAAACGGACCGACATCTCTTCGATCCTGATCATCGGCGCGGGCCCGATCGTGATCGGCCAAGCCTGCGAGTTCGACTATTCCGGCACGCAAGCCTGCAAGGCGCTCAGAGAAGAGGGCTACCGCGTCGTGCTGGTGAACTCGAACCCGGCGACGATCATGACCGATCCCGATCTCGCCGACGCCACTTATATCGAACCGATCACGCCGGAGATCGTCGCCAAGATCATCGAGAAGGAACGCCCCGACGCGCTGCTGCCGACCATGGGCGGACAGACCGCGCTCAACACCGCGCTGTCGCTCCGCAAAATGGGCGTGCTCGACAAGTTCAACGTCAAGATGATCGGCGCCACCGCGGAAGCGATCGACAAGGCCGAAGATCGAAAGCTGTTCCGCGACGCGATGACCAAGATCGGGCTCGAGACGCCGCGCTCGCATCAGATCAAAACGCTGATCCAGGCGCTCGAAGCGCTGGACGATATCGGCCTGCCTGCGATCATCCGTCCTTCGTTCACGCTCGGCGGCACCGGCGGCGGCATCGCCTACAACAAAGCCGAATTCATCGAGATCGTCGAACGCGGCATCGACGCTTCGCCGACATCCGAAGTCCTGATCGAGCAGTCGGTGCTCGGCTGGAAAGAGTTCGAGATGGAGGTGGTGCGCGACAAGAACGACAATTGCATCATTATCTGCTCGATCGAGAACATCGATCCGATGGGCGTGCATACCGGTGACTCGATCACCGTCGCGCCGGCGCTGACGCTCACCGACAAAGAATATCAAATCATGCGCGACGCCTCGATCGCAGTGCTGCGCGAGATCGGCGTCGAGACCGGCGGCTCCAATGTGCAATTCGCCATCAATCCGGCCGACGGCCGCATGGTGGTGATCGAAATGAATCCGCGGGTGTCGCGCTCTTCGGCGCTGGCGTCGAAGGCCACCGGCTTCCCGATCGCCAAGGTCGCTGCCAAGCTCGCCGTCGGCTACACACTCGATGAGATCGCCAACGACATCACCGGCGGCGCAACACCGGCATCGTTCGAGCCGACCATCGATTACGTCGTCACCAAGATTCCTCGTTTCGCCTTCGAGAAATTTCCCGGCGCCGACCCGGTACTGACCACGTCGATGAAATCGGTCGGCGAAGCGATGGCGATCGGCCGGACTTTCGCCGAGAGTTTGCAGAAGGCGCTCCGCTCGCTGGAAACCGGCCTCACCGGGCTCGACGAAATCGCCATCCCCGGCCTCGACGAAGGCGACGACAAGAACGCGATCCGCGCCGCACTCGGCACGCCCACCCCGGATGGGCTTCTGATAGTCGCGCAGGCGATGCGGCTCGGCACCAGCGATGCCGACATCCACAATGCCTGCAAGATCGATCCGTGGTTCCTCGAACAGATCCGCGCCATCATCGACACCGAAGCCGAGATCCGCACGAGGGGTCTGACCTCCTCGGCGTCGACGCTGCGCCGGCTCAAGGCGATGGGCTTTTCCGACGCGCGGCTTGCCAAACTGACCGGGCATACGGTGAACGAGATCGCGGAGCGGCGGCGCGCGCTTGGCGTGCGGCCGATCTTCAAGCGCATCGACACTTGCGCCGCCGAATTCGCGTCGCCGACGGCTTATATGTATTCGACTTATGAGACGCCGTTTAACGGCCGCGCCGTCGACGAAGCCGCGCCTTCGGACAAGAAGAAGATCGTCATCCTTGGCGGCGGGCCGAACCGCATCGGCCAGGGCATCGAATTCGACTATTGCTGTTGTCACGCCTGCTTCGCGCTGCACGAGGCCGGCTTCGAAACCATCATGGTCAATTGCAATCCGGAGACGGTGTCAACCGACTACGACACGTCCGACCGGCTTTATTTCGAGCCGCTCACCGCCGAGGACGTGCTCGAGATCATCGACGTCGAGCGCAGCAAAGGCACGCTGCATGGCGTCATCGTGCAATTCGGCGGCCAGACGCCACTGAAGCTCGCGCAGGCGTTGGAGAACGCGCAGGTGCCGATCCTCGGCACGTCACCCGACGCCATCGATCTCGCCGAGGACCGCGACCGTTTCAAACAGCTTCTCGAAAAACTGAAACTTCGTCAGCCAAAAAGCGGCGTCGCCACCTCGCCGGAAAAGGCCCACGCCATCGCCGCGTCCATCGGCTACCCGATCGTGATCCGGCCGTCATATGTGCTCGGCGGCCGCGCGATGGAAATCGTGCATGATACCCATCAGCTCGACCGCTATGTCGTGCGGCTCAACGCTGATCTCAATCGGCCTTCGGAGCTTGCGGTGTCCGAAAAACGGCCGCTCTTGATCGACCGTTATCTCACCGACGCAATCGAGGTCGATGTCGACTGTCTTGCCGACGGCGAGGACACTTATGTCGCCGGCATCATGGAGCACATCGAAGAGGCCGGTATTCATTCCGGCGATAGCGCCTGCTCACTGCCGCCGCACAATCTTTCCGCAGACGCGATCGACGAACTCGATCGCCAGACTCGCGCGCTTGCTGTGGCGCTCAAGGTCGGCGGTCTGATGAACGTGCAATACGCCATCAAGGACGGCGATATTTATGTGCTCGAGGTCAATCCGCGCGCCTCGCGCACGGTGCCTTTTGTCGCCAAAGTCATCGGCATCCCCGCCGCCAAGATCGCCGCCCGCATCATGGCGGGCGAAAAGCTTGCGGGCTTTAAGCTTGAGCCGCAGGATTTCCGGCCGGGCGCAGTGGGCCAAAATGGCCGGCGACATTTCGGAGTAAAGGAAGCCGTGTTCCCCTTTGCCCGCTTCGGCGACAAGGTCGACACCGTGCTCGGCCCGGAGATGAAGTCGACCGGCGAGGTGATGGGCATCGACCGCGACTACAATGTCGCCTTCGCCAAGAGCCAGCTCGGCGGCGGCACCCGCGTGCCGAAAAGCGGAACAGTCTTCGTCTCGGTGCGCGACTCCGACAAGCCGCGCATTTTGGTGGCGACCAAGCTCCTTGCCGATCTCGGCTTTCGCGTCTTGGCGACGTCGGGAACCCAACGCTACCTCACTGAGAACGGCATTGCCGCGATCAACATCAACAAGGTCGCGGAAGGGCGCCCACACATCGTGGACGCGATCAAAAACGGCGAGGTCCAGCTGGTTTTCAACACCACCGAAGGGGCCACAGCGCTGGCCGATAGCCGGTCGCTCCGGCGGGCGGCCCTCTTGCATAAAGTGCCGTACTACACCACTCTTTCTGGGGCTGTCGCCGCAGCGCAGGGCATCAAGGCCTATCTCGGGGGTGACCTCGAAGTCTGTGCGCTGCAAAGCTATTTCGGGACCGCGTCGGATCGCGCACCGGGGCTGTCGCGGCGGCGGTAGGTGTAGAGCTAAGTTTTCCGGTCGCGTGGCCAAGCAAAATCCTTCGGCCCGCGATCGAAATTTTTGTCTCTTCACATCGCGAACGATTTTGTCGCGAGAAGACTTTGGTCGAGAAGTTGCGGCGCAGGCGAGTTTAGCGCGGGAGGATTTTACGTTGGTCGAAAAGATACCAATGACGGAAGCTGGGTATACGGCACTCGAAATCGAGCTCAAGCATTGCCAGCAGACCGAGCGTCCTCGGATCATCCAGCAGATCAGCGACGCGCGCAGTCATGGCGACCTGTCGGAAAACGCCGAATATCACGCGGCAAAAGAGTCGCAGTCGCTCAATGAAGGCCGCATCGCCGAGCTCGAGGACAAGATCTCGCGCGCAGAGGTCATTGATGTTTCCAAACTGTCCGGCGACACCATCACCTTCGGCGCCACTGTGACGCTGGTCGACGAGGACACCGAAAAGAAGGCGGTGTGGCAGCTTGTCGGCGAGCCGGAAGCGGACGCCAAGAAGGGCAAGATTTCCATCACCTCGCCGCTCGCCCGCGCCCTGGTCGGCAAGAAGAAGGGAGCGCAGGTCGAGGTCGTTACACCCGGCGGCGCTAAGGCCTATGAGGTGATGAAGGTGGAGTGGAAATAGCCTCTCACCTCACGTCTGATCCGCGATTTACATCATGGCCGGGCTAATGCCCGGCCATCGGCGTTTCTGGGGCCCCGCAAATACCGCCCCCTATCCACCTGTGGGCATGCCGGGTTGCGTCTCTTGCATAGCTCGCTGGAATCCCTACATACAGTGATGCGGTCTCGCGGGGGCATTCGGACAGGCCGATACCCGCTTTAGCTGTCACAAAGTAACGGGTTGCAGCCGGTGTCGAACGCCATCCACGCCAAGCTCGTCATCATTGGCTCCGGACCGGCCGGTTATACGGCCGCCATCTATGCTTCCCGTGCCATGCTCGACCCGATCCTGATCCAGGGCATCGCCCCCGGCGGCCAACTCACCGTCACCACCGACGTCGAGAACTATCCGGGCTTCGCCGAGGTCATCCAGGGCCCCTGGCTGATGGAGCAGATGCAGAAGCAGGCCGAGCATGTCGGCACCAAAATGGTCGCCGATCATGTCAACAAGCTCGATCTGTCGCACCGCCCGTTCCGCCTCGACTGCGATTCCGGCACGGTCTATCTCGCCGACACGGTGATCCTCGCGACCGGGGCGCAGGCGCGCTGGCTCGATCTTCCCGGCGAACAGAAATTCCGCGGCTATGGCGTATCGGCTTGCGCCACTTGCGACGGCTTCTTTTATCGCAACAAGGAAGTGCTGGTGATCGGCGGCGGCAACACCGCGGTCGAAGAAGCGCTGTTCCTCACCAATTTCGCATCCAAGGTGATCCTGGTGCATCGCCGCGATCATCTGCGCGCCGAACGCATCCTGCAGGAGCGGCTCTATCAGAATCCGAAAATCTCGGTGCTGTGGAACACGGTGCTGGAAGACGTCACCGGCGATGAGAATCCGCTTAAAGTGCGCGGCGCCGTGCTGCGCAATATCAAAACCGATGAAGTCACCGAGCGGCCGGTCGACGGCATTTTTGTCGCCATCGGCCATTCGCCCGCGACCGACCTCGTTGCTGGCGCCGTCGAGATGAAGCCTTCGGGTTACGTCAAAACTGCACCGCATTCGACGGCGACCTCGGTGCGTGGGCTTTTCGCCGCCGGCGATGTTGCCGACGACATTTATCGCCAGGCGGTCACCGCCGCCGGCCTCGGCTGCATGGCAGCCCTCGAAGCCGAGAAATTTCTCGCCGCCCATGGCGAAGCAGAGCCCGGCGAAGCCGAGCCGCGCGTCGCGGCTGAATGATTTTAGTTCTCTCGCCGCGCGCGGGAGGAAAAGAAAGTATCAGTTATGGATTGGGATAAGCTCAAAGTATTTCATGCCGCCGCCGAAGCAGGCAGCTTCACGCATGCCGGCGAGCACCTTGGGCTGTCGCAATCGGCCGTGTCGCGGCAAGTGAGCGCGCTCGAACAAGAACTGACGGTGTCGCTATTTCACCGCCACGCCCGCGGACTGATCCTGACCGAGCAAGGCGAACTGCTCTATCGCACCGCGCATGACGTGTTCATGAAGCTCGAAGCCGCGCGCGCCAAACTCACCGATTCGCGCGAACGGCCAAATGGCGATCTACGCGTGACGACGACCCCGGGCATCGGCATTCATTGGCTGACACCGCGGCTCGGCGAATTCGTCGATCTTTATCCGGAAGTGCATATCACGCTGCTCACCACCGACGAAGAGCTTGATCTCGCGATGCGCGAGGCCGATGTCGCCATCCGGCTGCGCCAGCCGACCCAGCCCGATCTCATCCAGCGCAAGCTGTTCTCGGTGCATTTCCACGTCTACGCCTCGCCCGAATACCTCAAAAGATTCGGCACGCCGCACAATTTCGAGGACCTCGACAGTCATCGCGTGCTGGTGCTTGGCGGCAACGTACCATCATACCTGCAGCGCTCGCGCTGGCTGGTCGAAGTGGCCCGCGACGGCAAAGGGCCGCGCACGCCGCATCTTGTCATCAACAACGTCCTCGGCATTTTGCGCGCCTGTCAGCGCAGCCTCGGCATCGCGATGCTGCCGGATTATTTGGTCGAGGAGAACGGCGGCCTGGTGCAGTTGTTCAGCGAGGCCGAGCCGGTCGCTCTCGACGCCTATTTCGTCTATCCGGAAGAACTTAAATCCGTCGCGCGTGTGCAGGCGTTTCGCGACTTTCTGGTCGCCAATGCGCAGCGCTGGAATTTCTAAGCTCGCAATTTTCCAAAGCGCGACATCGTGACGCGCGCATTTTCGCGCACGCAAAGCATCGCGCGTTAACGCGTTTTTTATGCGCGCAATTGTTGTTTGCAACGACCGCATGGCTGTCATGTCGATCATCGCGTTGCGTTGGGTGGTTTGCGGATCGCATAGTGAGACCTGCTGCAAGGCAAGCGGTTGTCGTAATCCTCCCATTAGACAGTCGCAAAGACTTGCAGCATTCCCCTCTGGAAGGTGTCGTCGGCGCCCCCACGCCGGCGGACTAAACCGGGCCCGCAAGGGCCCGGTTTTCTTTTGTGCACCTGCATGGCAGCGACTAGAGTGAGCCTTTGTATTTCAAGGCTCACATTTGCCCGATGAAAATCTCCATCCTCGACGACTATTTCGACACGCTGCGGACACTGCCCTGCTTCCATAAGCTCGACGGCCACGACGTAACGGTCTGGAACGATCACGTCCAGGACGTCGACACGCTCGCCGCGCGGCTGAAAGATACCGAAGTGCTGGTGCTATTTCGCGAGCGCACGCAAATCCGCACGCCGCTTCTGGAGCGCCTCCCCAGGCTTAAGCTGATCAGCCAGCGCAGTGTTTATCCGCATATCGATGTCGACACCTGCACCCGGCTTGGGATCATCCTGTCGTCGAGCCAGCATCCGGGCTCGCCATCTTATGCCACAACGGAAATGACCTGGGCGCTGGTGCTGGCGGCGGCGCGCTTGCTGCCGCAGCAGATGACTGCGCTCAAAGACGGCAAATGGCAGATGGGTGTCGGCACCACGTTGCGTGGCAAGACTTTCGGCATCTATGGTTATGGCCGGATCGGTGGTGCGGTCGCCGCCATCGCGCGCGCCTTCGGCATGAACGTGCTGGTCTGGGCGCGGCCGGCGACTTTGGAAAAAGCACGCGCCGATGGTTACGCGGCTGCGCCGAGCAAAGAAGCGTTCTTCAAGGAATGCGATGTCATCTCGCTGCATATGCGGCTGGTGCCGGCGACGCGCCACATTGTCACTGCGGCCGATCTTGCGCTGATGAAACCGACCGCGCTCCTTGTGAACACCAGCCGCGCACCGCTGATCGAGGCCGATGCGCTGGTCAATGCGCTGCGCGCCGGCCGGCCGGGCATGGCCGCGGTCGATGTCTATGAGCAGGAGCCGGTGCTCGATCGATCGCATCCGCTTCTCAACATGCCGAATGTGATCGCGACGCCGCATATCGGTTACGTCACCCGCGACGAATACGAAATTCAGTTCGAGGAAATTTTCGATCAGATCGTCAGTTATGCCGCCGGCACGCCGGCCAATGTAATCAATACCGACGTGCTGAAAGGAAAGCCGCGCTGACCAAGCATCCAGCGTCGCCGAAACGGAAAAAGCCGGTCAAGACCGTTACGGTCAATGACAAGATGCAGCGCGGCTACCGCTACGTGCTCGCGGCGCCGGTCGGAAGCAATTTCGATCCGGAATTTCTTCCGCAACTGACGCCTGCCGAAATGCTTCGCCTCGGCGTGTTTGCCGGCAAATACATGACCGATTGCCGCCAGGAATTTCCGGCAAGCTGGTTCAAGCATGCCAAGCTCGCGGGCAAGACGCGCGATACCGAGCTTAATTTCTTTGGCGTGGATGCCAGCCAACCGTTGTCGATCTGGCGCAAGAACGGCTGGATCTATCGCGACGATCCGCGCGGCTGGTTCCAATGGTATTGCCGCTATTACATGGGGCGGCGCCTTCCCGACGAGGACATGCGGCAGATCAAACGCTGGAAAGCGATCCGCCGCCATGTTCGGCAGGTTCAGAAAAACTGTGAGCCGGGCGACGTGACCTGCCGCAAGCGCCAGCGCCAGGCGCTGCTGCATTGGGCTTATGACAGCCGCAGGATTTAATCAGCGGATACTGTTCACGTTCGGCGAGACGCGCATGGGCGGCGGACGTACGACTGGCCGGATATAGGGGACGCGCGTTATCGGCACTGACACCGGCCGCGGCCGCACAGCGGCCCCACCACCGCCCCCGCAATCGGATACGTCGCGCACCACCGTCTTGATCAAGGGTTGCTGATTGGTCCCAAGCGCGTCCGGCGCCTCATTGCCGGACGCTGCGCGCAATCGTCCACTCATATGCGTCGCCGACGCGCTGATATCGTCATTGCCGTAGAGTTTCTGAAACGCCTGATAGCCGGCGACGCTGTTGAGATTGACGGCATCGAGCCATGCCCACATTTCGATCCGGCGTTTGACGATGTTGCGCAGCTCGGGCGTAAACGGCGCGCGAGGGAAGAGATCAATCACAACCTGATAGACGACGACACGATCCTCGCGCAGCGCCACCTTGTGCGCATCATCAGCGGAAATGCCTCGCAACCGCTCGCGCCAAGCCGCTGCAGTCGGCTCCGCCGGCGGCGCAGCGGGTTGGTCGGAGGTCGTCGCCGACGCCAGCACCGGCTTTGGCGGCGTGGCGTTCGCATCGGGAAAGAAGGAGAACGGCTCGATCAGCGACGACACGTCCCAGGGAACTTGCCGGCCGGTGGTCTGCGCGCTGACCGCGACGCGCATATCCTTGATGGTTTCCTCGATCGACTCGCCGGGTTTCTTGCCGGTCTCCAACAGCGCCGTCGTAAACGGACTATTGGCGCCGCTGCCATCTTCGGCGGTGGCGCCGGGCGAAGTTGAATAGACAACGAGTGTGCCTGTCGGTGCGCTGACGATCGCCAGCCCGTGCGCCAGTGCGCCTTGGTTGAACGGATTGTCACGGCAGGCGTCGAGGAAGATCAGGCGTGTCTTTTTGCCGATCTGCTCGAGCGTGTTCATGACATCGTTGAAACGGACGGCGGCAAACGGGATATCGGCGGCACTTGTGATTTTGGCGTCGACCGGAACGAGATAATTCTCGCCGTCGACCTGCACACCGTGACCGGCGAAATAGATGAGCGCCACCGTCTTCGGATCGTCCTTACTGCCAACCCGCTGCGCAAAATCCTGCACGGCGTGGCGGAGCCCGGATTGATCGACATCGAGTGCGGTGGTGACATCGAAGCCAGCAGACTTCAAGAAATCGCTGACTGCCGTGGCGTCATGCACGGCGTTCGGCAGTGTCTGCACCGCCTGATAGTTGGAATTGCCGATCACCAGCGCAAAGCGTTGTTGCGCCGAAGCCGATGCGGAATCGAAAAGCACGCAGGCGACAAAAAGGACGGCAAGCATCCTTGTCAGCACACGCATCATGATGTCCTCCCGAATATGTCCGGCGGCGATGCGGTCGCCGCAGCTTAAAAATCGAATCTCTATCAAACGCGCCCGCTGATGCTGGCGGCGCATTACGGCCGCAACGCGGCCACGTTTCGCGACATCAAAATCCGCGAGATAGCGCACCAGGGGCAATGGGTTCGGCGTGCCGATCCGGACTTAGAGACAATAAGGACTTAAGACGGATCGAGGCCTCTTGCCTTCATCACGGTCTTGGCCGCGGGGGTGGTCAAAAAATCAATCACGGCACGACCGGCTTCGGCGTGCGCAGCACTTGATGGCAGCGCGGCGGTGAATTGCGTCACGCCTTGCAGGTCCGGCGGCAGCGGTCCCACTACGTCGATACCGTCGACGGCCATCAGTTCCGACATCTGTTGGATGCCGATGTCGGCTTCGCCGCGCAGCACCACGAGACCGGCGAGCCCCGCCGCGCCGCCGGCGCCATATTTAGCCTTGGCCGTAACCTCCTCGGCGATGCCGAGACGTTCGAAGACTTTGGCCATGTGCGCACCGCTTTGGCCGCCGCCGGCCGGCTTACTGACCGCGATCGCTTTTGCGGCCAGCAGTGTACGCTTGAGACCTTCAGCCGAAGAGACATCCGGCCGCGCAGCGCCCTTCGGCACCGCGACCCCGATCGATGAACGGGCGATATCCACGAGGCTGCCGGAAACGATCTTGCCGCGGGCAATCAAGTCCTCGGCGCCGGCACGCATCAGGATCGCCACATCCGCCGCCTCGCCCTCGCCGAACAGCTTCTCGAGTCGCGCCGACGGGCCGAGCGTCACCGCCCAGCGGTTGCCGGTCGCCCGCTCGAAGTCCGGCGCGAGGTCCTCGAACACCTTTTTCATGGCGGTGGTGCTTAAGACTTTGACTTCAATGGATGCGGCCACGCCAACTCCCCTCTCAGCTACTGCGCGACAATAAAGAGACGGCTCGTTTCGCGATAGGGCCGGAGGCTGCCATCAACTCCGCGTGAGGTTTGCGTGCCGCACTATCAAATCAGCTGCGCGGATGATCCAACGCGGCCAAATCATTGTATAAGCAACGAAGCCTGTTCGTGGAGGAACGCAATGCTGACGCGCAGACACGCTTTATATGCCGGTGCCCTGGGCTTGGCCGCATGGTCGGTCGGCCGGGTGATGCAGCCGCATGCGGTCAATGCCGCCTCGCATCCCTACGAAGTCACCCACAGCGACGCGGAATGGCACAAGCTCCTCACGCCGGCGCAATACCAAGTGCTGCGCGAGGAAGGCACCGAGCGGCCGTTCACCAGCGCGCTTCTGGAAGAGCACCGCGCCGGCACCTTCACCTGCGCTGGCTGCGACCTTCAGCTCTTTGCCGCCAAGACCAAATTCGAAAGCGGCACCGGATGGCCGAGCTTCTATGCGCCGCTCGAAGGTGCAGTCGACGAGGTCGAAGACCGTACCTTCGGCATGCTCCGCACCGCGGTATCATGCCATCGCTGCGGCGGCCATCTCGGCCACGTTTTCCCTGACGGACCGAAGCCGACTGGGCTGCGTTATTGCATGAACGGTGTGGCGCTGAAATTCGCGCCGGGACCGGGCTCGAACTCCTAAACATCTCCCCCTGCTCTGTTCGGCAACGCCGTAGCGTGCGGCGTTGCGAATGCTATCGTCCTGCGCGAAAATGTCTCAGCCTTTTGTTGGAGCATGATCTTTTCCGAAAACCGGCTTCCACTTTTCGGGATCATGCTTTAACGACAGGGCGCGGCAAAAACGGCGATACAGCCGTTCGTTTCTGGGGAGGAAGCAATGAAATATTGGCTGAGCGCGGCGGCTGCCGCGTTGGTTGCGGTTGTTGGGTTGGCCGCACCGGCTTCGGCGCAATCGGGCAAGACCATCCGCATCATCGTGCCGTTCGCGCCGGCCGGCTCATCCGACGTGCTGGCGCGCGTACTGCAAGCGCCGCTGCAACAGGAACTCGGCCAGACCGTCATCGTCGAAAACCGCGCCGGCGCCGGCACCAATATCGGCACCACCGAAGTTGCTCGTGCGGACGCTGATGGCACGACGCTTCTGATCACCAGCAGCGCCTTTGTGGTCAATCCGGCGCTCTACAAGTCCGTTCCCTACGATCCGTTCAAGGACTTCGCGCCGATCGCCGCGCTTCCGGTCGCGCCGAATATCTTTGCGGTGAAGGCCGGCGGCAGCATCGCGGGGCTCAAGGACGTGATCGCGACCGCCAAGGCTAACCCGCAGAAACTCAATTATGCGAGCCCCGGCAACGGCACGACGCCGCAACTGACCATGGAGCAGTTCAAGCTCAAGGCTGGCGTCGACATCACCAACATCGCCTATAATGGCGGCGGCCCGGCGACCCAGGCGCTGATGACCGGCACGGTCGATATCCTCTCGACCGCACTCCCCGGTGCCCAGTCGCAGGTGCACGGCGGCACGATGAAAGGCATCGCGCTGACGACGAAGGAGCGCTGGCCGTCATTGCCGGACGTACCGACCTTCAGCGAACTCGGCTTCCCCGACATCACGCTCGAGACCGAGCATTTCTTCCTGGCGCCGGCTGGGACGCCGCCGGACGTGGTGGCGCGGCTGACCAAGGCGCTCCTCGCTGCGATGTCAAAGGATGAACTCAAACAGAAGGTGCGGGCGCTCGGCTACGATCCAATCGCCGGCGGGCCTGACGTCGCCAAGCAATGGATCGCGCGTGACGTGCCGTTCTTCAAGGATTTGGTGAAGAACGCCAAGATCCCGCAGATCGAGTAGCCGGCGCTTTTCGCCGGCACCTCTTCGCGATACGCTTGGGCGAAATGCGAGCCCAAGCGCCATGGATGCGATGAACACCGCCGCGACCTACGACACCATCACCGTCACGCCCTCGACGCCGCATGTCGGGGCCGAGATCGGCAATATCGACCTAACCCGCCCACTGTCGAACCGGCAGGTCGAGGAAGTGCATCAGGCCATCCTTGCGCATGGCGTGCTGTTCTTCCGCGATCAGAAGATCAGCTTCGACGACCACGAGCGCTTCATCCGCTATTTCGGCGAGCCGCATGTCCATGTCGGCGGCAAGGGTACGGCGTCACGCACGGTGCCCGATCATCCCGCCATCCGGCATCAATATTTCGACGCCAGTTCGAAGCGCGTCTCAGGCGAGGAATGGCATTCCGACCAAAGCTGCGCCGAGAAGCCGCCATCCTTCAGCGTGCTCTATCAGGAGATCATCCCGCCGGATGGCGGCGGCGACACCATGTTCGCCTCCGCCTACAAGGCCTATGACGAACTCAGCGACGGGATGAAAACCTATCTCCAAGGCAAGACCGCGACCCATGACGGTTCGCGTGTCTTCGACAAAGGCAGAGACACCTATCCGATCGCCGTGCACCCGATCGTGATCCGCCATCCCGACACCGGACGGAAACTCCTCTTCGTCAATCGCGAGTTTACGAGCCACATCAACGACGTGCCCGAGGCGGAAGGCCGCGCCGTCCTGGAATTCCTGTGCGACCACATCGGCAAGCCGCATTGGAGCATGCGTTTCCATTGGACCGAACATTGCATCGCGTTCTGGGACAATCGCTGTGTCCAGCATTTTGCGATCTGGGACTATTGGCCGAATGTGCGCTCTGGCTATCGCATGTTCGTCAAAGGAACTGAAAAGCCGATCCCGGGCTAAGCATCGCGCGCGCTTTACGTCCCGACTTTCAGTTCGGATACCAGACCGCGCAGCGCCGCAATCGCGCTCAATGGCACGATTCGTCCAGTGCGCGGATTCTCCGACGGAATGCCTTCGATCGACATCGAGAAGCGCGCGGTATCGGAATCGACCTCGATGCGATGCGTGTTGCGGGTGAGCGCGGGATCGGCCCAGATTTCAAGCCGCGTCTTGTCCGGCCCGATGCCGGCGAGGCTCAACGCCGCCGCGACATTGACGTTCGCCGGAAAGCCGCGCGCACCTTCACGCGCGGTGCCGTCGAACACTTTCATCGGCTCCTTCAAACCTACGAGCGAGATGCCGCGCTCGACCAGATAGGGCGCGCCGTCGAGACCGTTCGGCGGCTTGCGCGTCACCATGGTCACCGAATTGATCGTGCCTTCGGCTGCGGCGCGCACCGCGTCGAGACCGAGCAGCGCGCCAGTCGGCACCAGGATGCGCGCGCCGGTTTCCTTCGCGCGCTCCACCAGATCCCAATTCTCCAGAAGCTGTCCGACCGAGAGCGGCACGAAGATTTTGCCGGCTTCGATGACCGACGTAGCTACGCCGCGAAAGAGTTGTGGCGGCAAGCCTTCGACAACGACGTCGCAGCTCTGCACCAGTGCCTCGGCAGCAACGATCAGGATACGCTCGCCGGCTCCCGGCAGATTGCGCCGCGCTTTGTCCTGGTCGCGCACTGCGACCGCTACAAGCTTGAGCCCGGGAATTCCAGCTTCCAGCCGCTTCGCCACGCCAAGTCCGACGGCGCCGAGCCCGGCAAGGCCTATTTTGAGCGTTTCCCGCGGCATTACTGTCACCATTTCCTCTACTGGCAGCCGGCGGCCCGGCCCGGTACATTCGTCTTGCGTGGCCGTTCGCGCCGCCAGTCTCTATGCGCCGGCCGCGCGCGGCGCAACCAGCCGGGCCGTTTCATGTCTGATCAGAACAAAAGAACCTTCATGACCAACATCAATCCGAGCACCTTCACCACCCGTCCGGAAATCGAAGGCATCTTCGGCGTGGTCGCGTCGACGCATTGGATCGCGACCGCAGTCGGCATGGGAATTCTGGAACGCGGCGGCAATGCTTTCGATGCCGGAGTGGCAACGGCGTTCACGCTGCAGGTCGTCGAGCCGCATCTCAACGGACCGGGCGGCGACGTACCGGTCATCGTCCATGACGTCAAGCGCGGCAAGACCGAAGTGATCTGCGGCCAAGGCGTGGCGCCGGCCGGCGCCACCATTGCGCATTATCGGAGCGAAGGTCTCGATCTCGTGCCCGGCACGGGACTGCTTGCCGCATGTGTTCCCGGCACCTTCGAAACCTGGATGTTGATGCTGCGCGATTACGGCACCATGCGGCTTGCCGATGTGCTCGCTCCCGCGATCGGTTATGCGCAAAATGGCTTTCCGCTTCTTGAGCGCACCAATGCCACGATCGCGACGGTCGCCGAACTGTTCCGCGAGTATTGGCCGACTTCGGCTGAGGTTTATCTCCCCGGCAACGAAGTTCCGGCAACCGGCTCGCTGTTCACCAACAAAACGCTCGCCGCCACCTATAGCCGCATCATCAAAGACGCCGAGAGTGCGAGCGGCGATCGCATTGCGCAGATCGAGCACGCGCGCGCGTCGTGGTCGAAAGGCTTTGTCGCGGAAGCCATCGGTCGCTTCTGCGGCACGCAAGAGATCATGGACACCAGCGGGCAGCGGCATCGCGGCGTGCTGACCGCCGACGACATGGCAAAATGGACGCCGCATGTCGAAGCGCCGCAGACTTACGATTACGGCGACTACACGGTTTGTAAAACCGGCCCTTGGGGCCAGGGCCCAGTAACGCTGCAGCAGCTTGCGCTGCTCAAAGGTTTCGATTTCGACGGTCTCGATCCGACCGGACCGGATTTCATCCATCTCATTGTCGAAGCTTCGAAGCTCGCTTACGCCGACCGCGAAGTGTTTTACGGCGATCCGGACTTCGTCAAAGTGCCGATGGCGACGCTGTTGTCCGACGCTTACAACGTGGAACGACGGAAGCTCATCACTAATCAGGCTTCGCTCGAATTACGGCCAGGTTCGATCGAGGGCTTCGGCGCGGTGCTGAAACTGCGCCGCGATCCGGCGCCAACACATGGCTCAATGTCTGCGGGCGCGGGCGAACCGACTGTCGGCCGCATGGGTTCGATGCGTGGCGATACCGTGCATTTCGATATCGTCGATCAGGCCGGCAATATGGTGTCGTCAACGCCGTCGGGCGGCTGGCTGCATTCCTCGCCTGTCATTCCTGAACTCGGTTTCTGCCTCGGTACGCGCGCGCAGATGTTCTGGCTCGAAGAAGATCATCCCGCGGCTCTCGGCCCCGGCCGGCGTCCGCGCACGACTTTGTCGCCAACAATGGCGCTACGCGGCGGCGAGCCCACTCTCGCCTGGGGCTCGCCCGGTGGCGATGGGCAAGACCAGTGGATCACGCAATTCTTCATGCGCTACGTCCATGCCGGCATGAATATGCAGGAATCGATCGATGCGCCGGCCTGGCATTCCGAACATTTCCCAAGCTCGTTCTGGCCGCGCACCGCCCGGCCCGGCGTGCTGGTCGTCGAAGGCCGCGTGCCGAAGAAGACGGTCGATGAGTTGCGCCGCCGCGGTCACATCGTCGAAGTCGGCCCGGACTGGTCGGAAGGCCGCCTCACCGCAGCCTCACGCGTCGGCCGCCGCCGCCGCGCCGCCGCCAACGCACGCGGCATGCAGGGTTACGCAGCGGGGCGTTAGCGCATGATCCGGAAAAGTGGACGCCGGTTTTCCGAAAACATCATGCGTCATCAAAATCCCCGCTTCATCACCGCGTGGTGTGGCAATCCGAGCAACTGACACTGGAAAAATTCGGCGCGCCGCCTGAAGGCGCGGCACGCGGATCCGCGACCGGAGCGCACGCATTAGGTAATTCGAAATCCGACGCGCGGCCGGTCTCTCCGGGTATCCACGCGTCATAGTCGGCGAGCATCACGCCGCCGCTCGACGGTTCGGCTTCCATGAACAAGATCGGCTTGCCTTTGCTGGTGTACCAGCTCCACATGATGCGCGGCTTCTGATTTCTGATCGGACAGGACAGGATCTGCGTTTCCGCATCGACACCGAGCGCGGCGTTGGCGCTGATCACGCCCTTGCAGCTGCATGACGCGGCCTTCATCCAGTCCGGTTTGACGATGCCGGGAAGATCGGAATGGCAAACGCCCGGTTTCGCCGCGGAGTGTGAGAATTTCAGCCGGTAGCCGACTTGTTTCTTCAGTGACAGAAGACCCTCAAGCGCCGGTGGATAGCCGTGAAACGGCAGTACGAGCTGCGTCTGCGCCTCATTCCAGTCGTAGTAAATCAGTGTCGGGTAAGGCGCGTCCTCGAGAGCGATTGGCGTCACCACCGCCGTCATCACGTAGCGGTCCGGCCATTGCGACGGCGTCTTGCGCGCGCAGGCTTTGTGGCTGAGGCCGGGAACGAGTTCGGCGACTCGCGTTTCGCGCTCGGCTTCTCCGGTTTTGTTGCCGATCATCATGAGTTCGCGTGCCGTCGGGGTCTCGCTCAATTCTTTTGTGCTTCGAGGCGCTCCCGTGCAGAGCGCCTTCAACGCTGCCAGATGCGTCTCCAGCACCGGTGTGAAGGCCGGAAAATATGTCATCGCGTAATCGCCGATGATCGCCGGATCGAGCGTGCGTTTGAGAAAGAGCGTGCGCCACGGCAGGCGCGTTCCGGTGCGAAACCAATAACGCGCACTGTCGAAGCCCGGCTTCTGCCACCATTGCACCGGCATTCCCGCAATCGGGGTCTCGCCGGCGCATTGCGATTGCGCGGTCAGCCATTGCGCCGAGGGCAGCCGCATTTTGGCGCCGAGCGAAACGCAACGCGTCGGCGCCTGATGTGGCCCGGACAAAAGATACGTGTCCTGGTCGGTGATCAGGATATCGGCGGTGCCGGATTCAAGGCCATAAACGGTGGCGCGCATTGCCTGCGCCGGGCCGTCATAGTCGAATTCGCCGACATCGATCTGACCATCATGCAGCGGCAGCATCAGGCCGACGGCATGCCAGCGCTCGGGCATTTCCGGCGGCGTCGCAGGCGTACAGGCCTTGAAGGCGGGTAAGGTCGCCGACCATTCGGCATGAGCCGATGCTTGCCAGGCGAAGGCAAAACCGAGCGCGGCCGCCCAAAGGCGAACTCGCACAAGGCTTTGCGATCGACGCATCCGCCACCCCCGGCTGTTTGTCGTGGGTTATAAAACTGAGATAAATTTTCGAGTCCATAGTATTATTTTTACATATACAACTATTACGATAGTAATAGGCCGCACTCTCGCTTGAGCGGGCTAAAATCGCCTGATCACGGGCAAAAAGTCAGTCATCAGAAGACGATGCGACAAACCGCCCTAGGCGGCGACCGTGCCGAGGAACTCTTCGACCTCGTGGCGGAGTTTAGCGGTCGCGATCTCGACCTCTTCCGACGCCGCCAGCACTGTTTCGGCTGAACTGCGCGTCTGCTCCATGCCGCCGGCGACTTCGCCGAGCGCCGCGGCAATCGCCTTGGCGCCGGTCGCGGCGCTGGCGACATTGTGCGAAATCTCTCCGGTCGCGAGTTCCTGCTGCTCGACTGAAACCGCGACCGCGCTGGTGTAATTGTTGATGTCTTCCATGCGCCGGGTGATCTCGCGGATCGCCGACACCGCTTTGCCGCTCGATGTCTGCACCGAAAGGATCTCTTTGGTGATCTCTTCGGTGGCGCGGCCGGTCTGCACAGCAAGCGATTTCACTTCGGAAGCGACCACCGCAAAACCCCGGCCGGCTTCACCAGCGCGAGCCGCCTCGATGGTGGCGTTGAGCGCCAAGAGATTGGTCTGGCCGGCGATGTCCTGGATGAGCTTGACCACGTCGCCGATCTTTTGCGCGACATGCGCCAGAATCGCGATGTCCTTGTTCGTCGCGCCAGCGCCTGCGGTAGCGTCACGCACGACATCGTTGGCTTGACCGAGTTGGCGGCCGATTTCCTTTATCGACACCGAGAGCTGCGCCGCCGCGGCCGCTGCAGCTTCGACATTGACGAACGCTTCATGAGAACCGTGCACCGCGCCTTCAGCGCGCTGCAGCGTGCGATCCGAGGTCGCCAACAGAGTCTTCGCTGCGGACTTCATCGCGCTTGCGCTTTGGCCGACAATGCCAAGCACGGTTTCCACGCGGGCGCGAAACGATGAGATCGCAGTATCGGTGTTGCGGCGGCGTTCGTCATGCGCGCGCAGCGAGTCGCGCTCCTTCTCGGCCATAAGCCGCGCGGTGACGTCGGTGTGGGTCGCGACCCAGCCGCCGCCATGCATCGGCGTATTGGTGATCGAGATGACGCGCCCGTCTTTGAGTTCGATCATCTTGGCGTCGACATGGCCTTCGCGGAGTTTCTTGACGCACTCGGCGACATAAGCATCCGGATCGCCCGAGAACGTCCCCGCCGACAGCCGATACGACAACAGCGCGCGCAGCGGCGTGCCAATGCGCGCATGCTGCGGCTCCAGACGATACATCTCGATATAGCGCTCATTGTACAGCAAGAGCCGCGCCGCGCTGTCGAACATGCACAGGCCCTGCGTCATGTGATTGAGTGCCGCGCGAAATAGCCGGACCTGCGTGCGCCTGCGGCTGTTGACGAAGAGACCGGCGACGGCGGCGGCGCCGAGCGCGAATGGCAGCGCCGTAATCGTCGCCATGGTCGCGATCGACCCTTGCGTCAGCGCGGCGACGATCCAGCCCGAGCCGGTGATGAGAAAGACGATAAGGCCGAAAGCAAAGCCGGCCGCGCCCGCCAGAACGACGAGCTTCCAGTTGCGGCTTGCCTTGGATAGGAGGTGACCGCTGAACATGCCTAGCGCCAGAAAGACGCACGCAAATTATTCTTGAACCTGTTGTTTTGGGGTTAAGAAATGGTGCACCATTTCTTAATCAAAGCCAGCGCGCCGCCGCTTTCTCGCGAAAGGTGCGCGAATCCGAGGAAATGCCGCGTGTCCCCGTCTTCATTTGCATTGCTGCCTGCGATCAATCGCAGGACTCTTTTACTGTCCGCGGCTGCCGCGGCGATGGCGCCGCGATTTGCGCTGGCCGAGGACTATCCCTCACGCCCGATTCATCTCGTCATAGGATTCACGCCCGGTTCGGTATCCGATATCACTGGCCGCGTGCTCGGCGCCGGGCTTGGCGGAATACTCGGCCAGCAAGTCGTGATCGACAACAAGCCAGGAGCCGCATCGAGCATCGCCGCCGAGTTTTCGGCCCACGCCGCGCCCGATGGCTACACGCTGTTCCTCGGCTCGTCGGCCAACGTCACCAATCAGGTGATCAACCCGACACTGCCCTTCGACATGGTCAAGGACTTCGTGCCGATCGCGGAGGCCACCACCGCTGCTGTGGTACTGGTGGTCAACCCGACGATCAATGTGCATTCGCTGGCCGATCTGATCGCGCTTGCCAAAAGCAAACCCGGCGGGGTGCTTTACGGCTCGACCGGCGTCGGCGCGGCGCCGCATCTCGCCGCCGAATTGTTCTCACAACGCGCCGGCCTCAAACTGGTGCATGTGCCGTATCAGGGCAGCCCGCAGGCGGTCGCCGATCTGATCGCCGGCCGTACCATGATGATGTTCTCACCAGCTTCCGCGGTGATCGGCCAGATCCAGGCCGGCAAGCTCATTGCGATCGCCTCCGCCGCGAGCAAGCGTCCGTCGATCCTGCCCGACCTGCCGACCATGGCCGAAGCCGGCATGCCCGACTTCGACACCGGCATCTGGTTCGGGCTGATGGCGCCGAAGGGTACACCGCAAGCGATCGTCGACAAGCTTACCGCGGCGACCCAACAGGCCATGAGTCAACCGGACGCAATCGCGACCTTGGGCAAGCAAGGCATCGACCCGCTCAATGGCGGCCCTGCCGAATTCAAGCGCTTCATCGACGCCGAACTGGCGCGTTGGTCCGACGTCGCGCGCGCCGCGGGATTGAAGAGCTGACGTTTTTGTTCAGATTGCTGCCGGAATGAGCGGTAGCAGCAGATAGGATTCTTTGTCGCCGCCGGCATGAAGCGTGTTGGTTGCGCCGGAATTATAGTCGGCGTGATAATGCATATAATGCTCGCTGCCGGCGCCGTCGCGCGGCTGGATGTCGAGCTGGATGCGGTGGCCTTTCTTGAACACTATCGAGGTCGGCCAGATCTCGACCTCGACGCGCACCATCTCGCCGGGCTCCAGATAAAGCCGGCGCTGATGCTTGTGATAAGGCCGCCATGGCTTCGAGCGTTCGGGATCGAGTTCGCGATGCGAGACGCGGAGCCAGCCCTTGGCGACCGGCACCGGCCGGCCCTGCTGACCGGTCTCCATCACCTCGTTGCCGTCTGAGTCGAAATTGCGCAGCGTGAGGAACAGATCCATGTCCTCACTCGAACTTGACACCCACAGCACAGCCGCGAGCGGTCCGGTGATTTCGGTATCGACTGCGAGCCTTTCGGTCTGCAGTGAGACGCCCATGCCAGGCCCGATGCCGCCGCCCATCACTTGCGAGGACGCGGCCGAAGTCGAGCCCATCGAGCCCTTGCTCGACGCGTCATAGCTGCGTGAGCCGGTTCCGGGCGGATTCTTCACTTGCAGCGAACCGCCTTTGTCGCCGGAGAGATCGAGATAGAGCTTGGTCCAGCGGGTGCGCTTGAGCGGCCATTCCTGCTCATAGCGCCACTCGAACGCGTCATTGCCCTTGCGGATCTGGAGTTTCACCGGCGGCTCATCCATCACGCCGTTGTCGATGTCTTTGAGCCAATAATCGAGGAAGCGGATTTGATCGCGCCGGCCGTCTTCGGTGTAGAACGGATGCACATGCGAGCCGAGATGCATGCGCAATTTCTTGTGCGGTGAGGCAGCATGCTCGAAGGCTTCGGTGTTGCCGCGCAGATGCAGTCCCGCGCCCGACCAGTTGCCGACCGAAAACAGCGGCACCGTGATCTTATCCCATTGCGCCTGCGAGCCACGAAAGGCGCCGCTGTCGAGGCTGTTATGGATCCAGAAATGCAGCGTGTTGACCTGCCAGCCGTCCGGCTGCTCACGCGATGCGCGGCCGAGACTGTGATGCAGCATATGTGCCGTGTACCAATTGGTCATGAACAGCGAGAGCAGGCCGCCATGAAACAGCGCGTCGCGATAAAGGTCGGCAAAGCCTTCCCAGGGAATGATCGCCTTCAATGACGGCGGCTGCAGATTGGCGACGAACCATTGGTTGATCGCGAAATAGGAAATGCCGAGCAATCCGACTTTGCCATTGCACCATGGCTGCACCGCAGCCCATTCGATGGCGTCATAGAAATCGACCGCTTCGGCGGGCGACCATGGTTCGCATTGGCCGGGCGATTTGCCGGTGCCGCGGCCATCGACACGGACCGCCGCATAGCCGCGCGGCACCCACCATTGCGGATTAATGGTCTCCCAATTCATCCATTCGTTCTGTGCCTCGGCGAGATTGTCCGGCACGACCCAGAGCTTGTCTTTCTGATACGGGCCGAGATTGATGATGGCGGGGAATTTGCCGTCATCGTAGGGCCGGAACACATCGGCTTTGAGGATCACGCCATCGCGCATCGGCACGTCGACGTCTTTGTCGACGACGACCGGATAGTTAGAATTGGGCGGGTCTCGATCGGCACTCATATCGGCATTCATGGGGACTAACGCTCACTCCGTCTCGATCTTCACTTCGCTCGTGATCTTGCGCCAAGTCTCCATTTCCTGCGCGAGCCATTTTTTGGCTTCGTCAGGCGAAGCGCTGGGCACGATGTTGAAAGTCTGCTGCTTGAACCTGGCTTCGGCCTCCGGCGTTTTCATCGCCGACACCGTCGCTTTATAGATCGTCTGCAACACATCTTTCGGCGTGCCGCCCGGCGCAAACAGACCTTGCCAGGCGATGGTACCGACGCCGGGGAAACCAAGCTCCTGCATCGTCGGCAGATCGGGATAGTCCGGCAGCCGCGCATGATTGACCAAAGCCAAAGCGCGCAAGCTTCCGGCCTTCACCTGCGGCGCCGTGCTTGCGACGTTGAGGAAAGCGACCTGGGCCGAACCCGCCAGCATGTCGTTGATGACGCCGCCCCCTCCGGCTTTATTGGGAAGAGCGACCATATCGAGATCGCCGGCGCGCTTGGCGAAATAAGCCATGTCGTAATGCGGGTAGCTGCCATTGCCGACGGTTCCGTAGCGGACTTGGCCTGGATTTTTCTTCACGTAGCCGATCAGGTCTTTCAGGTTTTTGACGTCGAAATTCTTGGTCGTCGTGACCACGAAGGCCGGGATATCGACCGTGTCGGTGACCGGTACGATGTCCTTCGTATAGTCGATCTTCATCTTCGACGCATAGATGATCGGCGTGATCGCATTGGTCGAGACATTGCCGATCATCAGCGTGTAGCCATCGGCAGGTGAGCGCGCCAAGTCTTCCAGCGCAACGATACCGAATGCACCCGGCTTGTTCTCGACAAAGAACGACTGGCCGAGGCTCTTGCTCAATTGATCGGCGAGGATACGGGCGACGATATCGGTGGCGCCGCCCGGTCCATAAGGCACAATGATCTTGACCGGCTTCGACGGATATTTATCAGCCGTCTGCGCCGACGCCGATGTGCTCAGCACGGTGCCAAGCATCACTCCGGCGATGCCAAGAAGCATCGCCGCCGTTACATGCCATCGCTTCATTGCAGTTCCTCCCCCATGCGCCGCTGTTCTAAGCTTTTATGCCATGCAGGCTGTGCGACGCGTCTTTCACTGTGAAGAATACGACATCGGCGGCCTCGTCCGCTTTGGCTGAATGGACCACATCGGCCGGCACGTAGACGACGGAGCCGGGCTTGGCCTCAATGGTCTTGTCGCCGACGGTTGCGTGAAACGTGCCTTCGAGGATGTAGATCCACTGTTCGTTGGGATGCGAATGCGGCGCGGCGCCGGTTCCCGCCGGCATCCGCATCAGCCCGACGATCATGCGATCGCCTTCGACGCAGGCGCCGTTGGCGGTGGAGTAATCCGGCCCGCCGAGGACGTGATTGACGTTGGCCAGATTGAAAAGGTATTCGCCGGAACCCGCGCGCGTGGCGCCCGGCGTGCGGGCGGATACAGGTGCGGCGTCGGCCATCGTAATCTCCCTTGGCGTTTTCCCTTATTTTCCGATGGTAGTTGACGGTTTTCGGGGACGCCAGAGTAAGATTTGACGCCGGGCATGCATTCACCGTTCGGTCACTTTTTTGGCCGCACTGTTCGAGACGTTCTGGGGACTTTTGCATGATCCGCCGCTCGGCCGCGCTTATCACCGGCGCCATTATTTTGTGCGTGGCCGGACTAGAGGCCTGCACCGACGCGCCCCCGCCGTCAGGCCAGCCGACCTTCTATCTTGACCTGGCGCATGCCGACGCGGTGATCGACGCCAATGCGGCGCAGTCGATGATCTCCGGTTATCGCAGTAATAACGGGCTCGGCCCCGTCACCATCGATCCGGAATTGATGCGGCTTGCCAGTGAACAGGCGCAGGCCATGGCGGCGCGCGACAAGCTCGATCACTCAGCGGGCAAGCCGTTCTCCGACCGCATCCGCAAATCCGGATTCGATGCCACGATCGCGGTTGAGAATATCGGCGCCGGTTATCACACGCTGGCCGAAGCTTTTTCCGGCTGGCGCGACTCGCCGCCGCATCGCGCCAATATGCTCAACAGCAATGTAACGCGGATAGGCATCGCCACGGCTTACGCGCCGGGCTCGAAATACAAAGTGTTCTGGTCACTTATTCTCGCGAAGCCGGACGAGCGCAGAGGCTGACCGCCTCGCTGAATTAACGCTTTAGATCATTCCAAACATATCGCCGCCATAAGTACCGCGCGCTTCGGTGAGGAGCGGCGTGACGGCGGCATGGAATTGCGCGTATTCATCGGCCGTGAGCGCGGTGATCTCGTAACCCTCTGCTTCGATCGCAGCGCGCGCCTCACGATCCTCCTCGATGGCTAAGCCGCGCTGGAATGTGACCGCCTTCTTGACCGCCTCACGCATCGCCTGCTGCAGATCGGCGGGCCACGCATCGAACGCAGTGCGATGCAGGAAGATCGGCCGCGAAATGTAGAAGTGATTGGTCACCGTGTGGAAATGGTGAAATTTGTGCACGCCGTAGGTGACGGTGTTGGTGAACGGATTTTCTTGCGCGTCGAGCGTGCCGGCCTTGATGCCGGCGATGGCCTCCGTCAGGTCGCAGCGCACCGGCACCGCGCCCAGAAGTTCGAAGGTGCGCGCCTGCACTTCGCTCGGCAGCACGCGGATGCGCATATCCTGGAGATCGGTGGGCGCATGGATCGGGCGCAGACGGTTCGAGATGTGACGAAAGCCATTCTCGAACCAGCCAAGGATACGGTAATTCACCCGCGCCTCGATGCGCTCGGCGAGATACCGCCCCAGCGTACCATCGATCGCGGCACGCGCGCGATCGCGCTCACTGAACAAAAACGGCAGATCGACAAAGCCGAGCTCGGGCACGCGATCGGTCAGATAGCTCGATGACTGATAGCCGAGACTAAGAATGCCATCCTCGACCAGCCAGAGAATGTCTTCGGCCTTGTAGCCGAAATCCATGATGTTCCAGACATACTTCACGTCGATGCGGTCGCCGAATTGCGCCGCGAGCGTATCGCCGATCAGTTTGAGCGAACGCGAAAACGATGTCGTCGGCGGTCCGTAACCGCCCATGCGGATGGCAATCGGCTTGGTCATTTTTTTTTGCAGCCCTTCTCCCTAGGGTCGGGAGATACGCGGGAAACAACCGCGAATGTCAACGCCGGCGAAGGCGCGCGCGCAACGCTTTGGCGGTGCCGATAGCGGCGCGTCTCAATGTCTCCAACTTGCAGGCAACAGTGAACTGTGCTGTCGGCCGCACCGCAATCATGCGATCGCAAAGATGAAGCCGCTCATGCCAGAGGAGATCGAGCATCGAAGGCCCAGGGGCCGCGCAGGAATCGGCGCGCGTAATTGCCTGGTTTTCGGCAAGCTGTTCGGTCAGCGCCGCCGACAACAAGATGCCCGGCGCATAACGTGCATAGGCCTGATCATAAGCGATTTTCCAGTACCAGGCCGTGGTGCCGCTTGTCAGCGTGACAGCGGCAGCAATGGCGCGACCGTCAAGCAGAAGACGGTCGACCTGCGCCTTGCCTTCGGCGGCAAGCTGGGCCACCGCGGTCTTGAAGAAGCCATGCAACTCCAGCGAAGACGCGGCTGCGGTGCCGGCTAATCCTTTCCAGCCAGCCGTTTCGAGCGCGAAGAAATCTTCGACATCCGTCGCAACGGATGCAGGCGTCGTCGCCGTGGTGAACAACAACGCACCCTGATCGGCGAGCCGCCGACCGGTGCGGCGCAATTCGCGATAACGATGCGGGGAAACCGCGCGTTCGAGATAATGCGCGCGATCGTCACCAGGCACGAGCAGCGCGCGGCTGTGGCGGCCAAAATCGCTCCACGGCATCTGCGCACGTTCGAGGCTTCGCGCGAGCGCTGTGGCAAAGGCACCATCTTCGGCGATCAGCGGCAGAAGCAGCAATCCTGGCAGCGCTGGATCGCTAGCGACATGCGCAAGCCATGCCGCGATCACGGGCTCAACGGCCTCGCGATCGACCAGCGGCGCGCCGAGCGGACCGTAAGGATGCGTCCATGCGGTAAGGATCGGCAATCTGATGCCGTAATGGCGCTCTTCGACGCGGGCCGGAAAAAATCCAAGCAATTGCCGCGGCTGCGTTCCCGACCAGACCAGCACGGCGCCAACATCGTTGCCGAATACGGCCGCTGCGGCGAGCGCGAAAGCCGGTTCGTAAAACACGTTCGGTTCGAGCGCACGCGCGGCAAGATCGCGCCACGCGTCCGCAAGCGGCAGCATGTCGGACAGCCAGCGCCATTCGACGGCAAAGGCGTTGATCGCATAACGGCCGGCGAGGACAGCGCGCCGGGCGCTGGCGATAGCGGAAGCCGTGTCCTCAAGCGCGATACGCGGCGCATGATCCGAACCCGTGCTTGCCACAACGACGACCTCTGCGCCGACCGCGCGCCGAAAAGGGAGAGGTCAATTCCTAGCAACCAGGCGTTAACATTCGGTTGGAATAAATTAACGAATGCGGCAGGCGCGGGCAGTTTGGCGATGCCTACCGCCGGCGGGGTTTAAGCCACGTCCTCAAGCGCCGCCGCGATGACGGCACGCTCTTTGTCGCCAAGCGGCCGCTGCGGCGGCACCGGATCGCCGACGTCATAGCCCTGGATCGAAAGCGCCAGTTTGATGCAGGCGGCGAGATTAAAGCGTGCAAAGATTTCGTTGATGCGCCACAGCCGCCGCTGCAGTTCCATTGCCTCGGACCAGCGTCCGGCGCGGCATAGCTCATAGAGCTTCACGCTTTGCCGCGGGATGACACAGGCCGGTCCCGCCATCCAGCCGACGCCGCCGATCAGCATCACCGCGGCCGGGATATGCGCCGACGCGGAAAATACTTTCAGCTCCGGACAGCGATTGGCGATCGACAGCAGCCGTCCGGTATTGGTCGACGCATCCTTGATGTAGCGAATGCGCGGATGCTCGGTCAGGTGCGCGATCACATCGAGGGTGAGATCGGTGCGCTGGAATTGCGGATTGGTGTAGAGCACCACCGGAACGGTCGCAGCATCGGCAATGGCGCGGAAATAGGCTTCGACCTGTGCCTCGGCGAGCGGGAAATAGGATTCGAGAATCGCCAGAATGCCGTCGGCGCCGAGCTCCTGATAATGCCGCGCTTGCGCCACGGCATCGGCGGTGGCCGTTCCGGCGACACCCGCAATGACCGGCACGCGGCCGCGCGCCGCTGCGATTGTCGCGCGTACAATCTCGCTACGCTGCTGATTGTTCAGGTAAGCGAACTCGCCGGTCGAGCCGAGCGGCGTCAGCCCATGCACACCAGCCGCGATCAAATCGTCGACCAGCTTGCCGAGCACATCGGCCTTGATACGCCCCGACGCATCGACCGGGGATACGAGATAGGGAAAGACGCCGTGGAATTCGCTCATTTCGGATTGGTCTTATGCAACGCCACGGCATCGGTCCAGACCTTGCTGCGGTCGTCGTCGAACACCAGCGCCGGATCTTCCGCCACGGCGACCCAGGAACCGGCGCGCAATTCGCCGTCAAGCTGGCCCGGTCCCCAGCCGGCATAACCGAAGGCGAGCAAGCTTTTCTTCGGGCCGTTATGCAGCCCGATGGCGCGGAGTGTGCCGGAGGCTTCGCTCAGCGCCAAGCGGCCGTCTATGGTCATGGTCGCCTGGCCACCGTAATCCGCCGTGTGCAAAACAAAGCCGGTGCCGGGGCTGACAGGACCGCCGAAGAAAATACGGACATTGTCGCTTATGCCGCTCGCATCGGCGCCGAGTGCATCGAGGACACGCGCAATCGGGCGGCTCTCAAGCGGGTGATTGATGATGATGCCGAGCGCGCCGTCGCGACTGTGCTGCGCGACAAGGATAACGGCATGATCGAACGGCTCGCGCATCGCCGGGGCGGCGATCAAAAGTTGTCCGGCGAACGATGCGCTGCTGGCGATATCCGGCTCGGTCGCGAGAGCGCGGCATGCAGCATGGCCGTCGGCATCAGCACGGCGCAGATGGAGACAATCCAGCGCTTGAAATGCGGCACGGCAAACCTTTCGCAGGTTGGCCGAGAATAATCGCGCCGCCGCCGAGTGAGTTCAATAGACCTAAGGCGTTAGACGAATTGTACCGCGATACCGCCGAGACTGCCGAAATCCGCATGCAGCGTGTCGCCTTTGCGCGCGAACACCACGCGGGTGAACGAGCCGGCAAGAACCAAGTGACCCGGCTCGAGCGCCGTGCCGTGTTGACCGATCTTGTTGGCGAGCCAGGCAACGCCGAGCGCGGGATGGCCGAGCACGCCGGCGGCGACGCCGGTCTCTTCGATTTCGGCATTACGATACATGATGCCGCCGACCCAGCGCAGATCGACCTCCATCGGACCGACCGGACGGCCGCCGACGACGATGCCGGCCGCGGCGCCATTGTCGGATACGGTGTCGAAAATCTTGCGCGGATCCTGCAGCCGCGCATCGACGATCTCGATCGCCGGGACGACATATTCCGTAGCGCGCAACACGTCGGTGAGGCTGACGCCCGGCCCGCGCAATGTTTTGCCCATGACGAAAGCGAGTTCGACTTCGACCCGCGGCAGGCAATAATTTTCATGAGGCACGCTGGCGCCGTCAGCGATCATCATCGAGTCGAGCAGAAAACCGAAATCCGGCTCATTGATCTGCGACGACCGCTGCATCGCCTTTGAGGTCAATCCGACCTTATGGCCGATCAGTTTGGCGCCGGCCGCAATCTTGCGGTTCGCGACTTCGGTCGAGATCGCATAGGCGTCGTCGATGGTGATGTCCGGCCAGGTCTTCGACAGCTGAACCGCCTGCTTACGGTCTTTCTCAGCAGTCATGAGGATAGTGGCGGCCTTGCCGCGATCGGCGTCGGACATCATGGCGGTGCGTTCTTCCCAGTCCCGTTTTGCGGGAAGGGTCTTAGCACATTTGGCGGAAGCAAAACGGCTTAGACCCCGAGCACGCTTATTGCTGACAGGCTGCCCGCAGCACGACCGTCTCGTTCGGGCAGTCTGCGCTGGCGGGCGGCGTCGAGCCTGAGACCCAGAGCGACGCGCTGCATTTTTCGGCGGTGCGGATGTCGACGGGATCGCCGCCTTTGAAGCCCTTGGCCTGGCAGGCCTTGGCGACCGCAGGTGCACAATCCGGAGCGCCGTTACCGGCGGTGTCGCAGACCTCATGCATTTCCACGATCTTGGAGATCGGAATGCGCAACGCGTCGGCGGCACTTTTCACCGCCTCCTGGGTCGCGGCGGCGGATTGTTTGTTGAGGTCGTTCGCTTTGCTCTGCTGCTCTTTAAGCTTGGCGTTGAAGTCCGCGACCGACTTGTCCCACCATTGTCCGAAATCATTGAGGAAGCCGCGCTTCTCCGCCGGAGGGGACTGCGCCGGCAAGTCCGAAGCTGTCGGTGCGGACGCAGGCGTTGCGCTTTGTCCCGTTGCCGCTGGCGTCGCAGGCGATGCGGATGCGGACGAATTAGCCGGACCGGCTGCGGGCGTCGGTCCAGATGCTGGCGCCGGTTGAGCCGTCTGTGCGAATGCGGTCCCGGCTACAGTCAAAAACACGACGGCCACGGCGCAGCGCACCGCTTGGTCAAACTCTCTCGTGCTTTGTCCGTAAAATTTCACGGCCGCCCCGCATGGCCATTTTCGCAAACGCAACTTCGATTGGTCCCGCGTAAAACGCTTGAAAGCGCACGCAACCTGCACGCAAATATCTGACCGTCAAATAGGGCGTGAATAGGGTCAGAATACCCGCAGAATCACGATAAAGCCAAGCACTAGGACGACCGCGAACAAGGCCGCCCAAAGCCCCAGCCGGCGTTCGATGATCTCCTTGGCCTGCGCGCCATAGCGGTTGAGCAAAAAGGCGAGCAGATAAAAGCGGGCGCCGCGGGTGACGAGCGACAGCACCACGAACAGAACGAAATTAAACCCCGCGAAGCCTGAGGTGATGGTGACGATCTTATACGGGATCGGAGTCAGGCCTTTGATCAGGATGATCAGCGCGCCGTATTGCGCATAGGCCTCGCGAAACGCGTCGACCTTGCCGCCATAGCCGTAAAGGCTGATCAGCCACAGTCCGACCGTGTTGTAGAGTTCGGCGCCGATGACATAGCCCAGCATGCCGCCCACGACGGAAGCGACCGTGCAGACCCCGGCGAAGCGGAAAGCGCGATCCGGGCGCGCCAGCGCCATCGGGATCAGCACCACATCCGGAGGGATCGGGAAGAACGAGCTTTCGGCGAAAGCGACGGCCGCCAGAACCCAGAGCGCGTAAGGCTTGCTGGCGGCAGCGACGCACCAGTCATAAAGGTGGCGGAGCATGGGGCGGCTCAATAGCGGCGGCGCGGCAAAGTGTCCATGCGCCAAGACGTCAGGGGTTTCTTGTGATCAGCCGCGGCTAGTGCCGTTTGCGGGAGCGGCGGCCTTCCAGCATGACAACTTTGCGACGGGGAAAATCTCCCACCAGCTTCTTCGGCACCTTCTCGGCGATGCCGAGGAGCCGTTCGCGCCGCTCCATTTCCTTCCAGACGTCTTCCGGACGGATGCCCGAAGACACCCAGAGAACGACCAGATTGTAGATGAGATCGGCGCTTTCCTTGACCACCGCGTCACGGTCGCCATTCATGGCGTCGATCACCACTTCGACCGCCTCCTCGGCGAGCTTCTTCGCCATCTTGGCGCGCCCGGAGCGAAGCAGCCGCGCGGTCTTCGACGTCGACGGATCGTCGTGCCGGCACGCCTGGACCGCTTGGAAAAGCCGTGTGATCGAATCACTCATGGGTCATCAGAATAACCTGATCTTGTCGCAAGTGTGTTAATGCCGAAGCCGACGTTCGGTTTCGGGCTGGGTTTTGTTGTTTTCTTCCTTACTCGTCTTGCTGCTGGTCATCTTGCGCCAACAACCCGGCATTGCCGCCGGCCGCGGCGGTGTTGATGGAGACCGTCTGTTCGGTCGCAAGGCGCCGCAGATAGTTCGGGCCGCCGGCCTTCGGCCCGGTACCCGACAAATGAGTGCCGCCGAACGGCTGGGTGCCGACCACAGCTCCGATCGTGCTGCGATTGACATAGACATTCCCGTTCGAGAGCCGGGCGGCGACCCGCGCGGCGGTGGCGTCGATGCGGGAATGGACGCCAAGCGTGAGCGCCGTGCCGTTACCCTCGATGTCGTCGAGCAGCGTATCAAGTGCATCGGCCCGCCAGCGCACGACATGGAGCACCGGTCCGAAGACCTCGTCCTTCAGTTCGCGGGCGCGATCAAGTTCAACGATGGTCGGGGCGACGTAAAAGCCTTTGGCCGGTGGCCGATCGTCGGCTTGGAAGCGGACACGGCCGGCATGGGCGTTGCGTGAAATCCATTCATCGAGCTTTTCTTTGGCGTCGGCGTCGATCACCGGGCCGATATGGGTCGCGAGCGCCCGTGGATCGCCGAGTTTCAGCTCCTGCGCCGCGCCGACCACCATGGCGAGGATGCGGTCGGCGACGTCGTCCTGCAGGCAAAGGAGCCGCAGCGCCGAGCAGCGCTGACCGGCGGAGCGGAAGGCGGATGTCATCACATCGTCGGTGACTTGCTCGGGCAGAGCCGTGGCGTCGACCACCATGGCGTTGATGCCGCCGGTCTCGGCGATGAGCGGCACGATCGGTCCGTCTTTAGCAGCGAGCGTGCGGTTGATGATGCGGCCGACCTCGGTCGAGCCGGTAAAGACGACACCGGCAATGCGCTGATCGGCCGTGAGCAGCGCGCCGACCTTGCCGTCGCCGGGCAAAAGATGCAGCGCGTTTGTCGGCACACCGGCCTCGTGCAGGAGCGCGACGGCTAGCGCGGCGATAAGCGGCGTTTGCTCCGCCGGCTTCGCGGCGACCGTGTTGCCGGCAACCAGTGCGGCGGTGATCTGGCCGAGAAAGATCGCTAGTGGGAAATTCCACGGGCTGATGCAAATGAAAACACCACGGCCGCGATAGCGCAGCACATTGCTCTCTCCAGTCGGGCCCGGCATCGGCTGCGGCGCCAGCGTGACGCGGGCCTGCGCCGCGTAATAGCGGCAATAATCGACGGCCTCGCGCAATTCGGCGAGCGCGTCGTCGATTGTCTTGCCGCCTTCAGTTTGCAGAAGAGCGATGAGCCTTCCGCGATTGCGCTCTAAAACATCGCCAGCACGATCGAGGATCGCCGCGCGTTGCTCGACCGGCATGACAGACCAATCGGCAAACCCGGCTGTCGCAGCGGCGACCGCCGAGCGCGCGATTGCTTCGTCAGCTTCGCGGACCGTGCCGATGCTGCTGCCATCGATCGGCGAGAATACGTTTCGTGCGATACCCGGTAGCGCAATGCCATCAATCAGTGGCGCTGATTCCGCTTGCACCGTGGTGCCATCGTGGACTTCGCGAAGTAACGCGTCGAGCGCGGCGCGATCGCCGAAATCGATACCCGCTGAATTACGCCGAACGGGTTGATAGAGATCGCGCGGCAACGGGATGTTGCGATTGCGCGCCTGTTGCGCGTTCGCGACCGTGCTTTGCGGGCGGCACAGGATCGCGGTGATCGGCACTTTGGGATCGGCGGCAACCGCGACAAACGACGAATTGGCGCCGTTCTCCAGAAGCCGCCGTACCAGATAAGCAAGCAGATCGCGATGGCCGCCGACCGGCGCATAAATGCGGCAGGCGGCATCGGGAAACTCTTCGCGCACCCTGTCGTACAGCACTTGGCCCATGCCGTAGAGCCGCTGAAACTCAAAGCCGTCGATGCCGCCGGCATCTTCGATGATGCTGGCCACCGTGAGCGCATTATGGGTGGCGAATTGTGGAAAAAGATGCGCACGCGTGGCCAACAGTTTGCGCGCACAGGCCATGTAGCAAAGATCGGTCATGGCTTTGCGGGTGAACACCGGATAGTCGGCAAGCCCGCGCTCCTGCGCGCGCTTGATCTCAGTGTCCCAATAGGCGCCTTTGACCAGACGCACGGTCAGACGCCGGTTCTTGGCGCGCGCCGCCTGCTCGACCCAATCGATCACCGCCAAAGCACGCTTCTGATAAGCCTGCACCGCAAGCCCGAAACCGTCCCAGCCTTCAAGCGAAGGATCATCGAGAACATCGGCGATGACTTCGAGCGAAAGTTCGAGCCGGTCCGCTTCCTCGGCATCGATAGTGAATTGCAGATCGTCAGCTTTGGCGAGCCGTGCGAGTTCAATGAGCCGAGGCACAGCTTCGGCGCGCACACGGTCGCGCGATATCGCCTCGTAACGCGGATGCAGCGCCGAAAGCTTCACTGAAATTCCAGGCCGCGCCGGCAGCACCGCATTTCCTGCTTGCGCTCCGATGGCGCTGATCGCTGCGCTATAGGCTTCAAAATAATGGTCGGCGTCGGCCGCGGTGCGCGCACCTTCGCCGAGCATGTCGAAGGAATAACGAAAGTCGGTATGGCTGCGCGCGCGTGTGAGCGCCTCGCCGATGGTCTGACCGATGACAAAATGCGACCCGAGAAGCCGCATCGCTTGACGGATCGCCGCGCGCATTGTCGGCAAGCCGATACGGCGCACGACAGAGTCGAGAATCGTCTCGGGCGTGTCACCGGGATGGATGATCCGAGCGGCGACACCGAGCGTCCACGCCGAGGCTGACACGAGAAGCGAGGTCGAGCGCACATCGCTGTCGAGCCAACGGCCGGCCGCGAGCTTGTCTTCGATCAGACGATCGGCGGTTGCCGTGTCGGGAACACGCAGCAGCGCCTCGGCGAGCACCATCAGCGCCAAGCCCTCTTTGGTCGAGAGCGAATAAGCGTGGAGGAAATCCTCGACCCCGCCGAGGCCGGTTGTCCGCGCGCGGATCGCTTCAATCAGGCGATGGGCGCGGGTATCGATCCGTTGCTCGGCAGCCGCGTCACGCGCGGCATCGGCGAGGAATGCTGCCGCCAGCTCTTCATCTGGCGGAGCAAAAGGCGCTTCGAATAACGACGGCGCGGCGGCGGGCTCGTTCATCCCGGCAGTTTAGCCCGCGATGTGTCGACGGTGGAGGAGAAAGAGCTCTCGGGTAAGGCAAAGCCACAGTCAGTCGCAGTGAGCCGATGTCCGTTCATGACCGATAACGGAGATGACGCAAACAGGAGGAAATCGGCAGAACTGAGGGAGAGAAAATTTCGTCAGGAAGAAGAGGCTGGCACCTCTATCATCATGTATGTGTGCTCGACGCTATCATACACGGACACCTGAGTGATCGGATAACCCTTCTTGATGGCCATCGCCGCCGATTGCGCAGCTTCCGACGTCGTGTAGGAACTCTTCGTTTGCCGGTCTACCTGCAGCAAATATCGGCCACGCTCCGGCCGCTTTCTTTGCGAGAAAGCTTCTTCGACCTCCTGTTCGGCATCGTCACTTTTTATCGGCATTTTGATTTGGCGTGTGGCCATTCGGTACTCCTTTGTGAGACGGGAAGGTCATGATGTGGGGTCGTTGAGCCTCGGCTGCTATAGCCTATGCTTTTCGGAAGCAAAGCAAACGAGCCCACAACTTATCTGCTTATGGCATAAAGCGGATATGGGTGGACATAGCCGTTTCAAATGGCGCCGAGGCTTCGCCTATCGAATACGCCAAGATGCTTTTGTGCGTCCATTGGCATGTCCGGCACGCAAATAAGACGGCCCATAAACGTCGTCCACGGCTTCTCGGCAAGCGGTTGCAGATGTGCAAAGTTCCAAAATTGCCGCTCCTTCATCTCGATCTCTGTTACGTCGTTGTCGAGGACCCATGTCCGGAGCATGGTGAGACGGCTTCTTTCCGGATCGCAAAACATCGTGTCTGGAAGGGTTTTCCGCACTGAAAGCATTCCTTGTTTTAGGGACCATTTTCCGGGCGGGCCGCCGAGCAGCTTTTCCGCGCCTGCTCGAACGAAAAGAGGACACCCGCCCTATCACAGAAGGACCGGATCCCCGCTATTCGTTTCTGCGCAAGGTATTGCAAAGCTATAGCGTGCCATTCGTAACGTTTGTCTTAGGTCCGGTAGGGTGATCGACCGCGAAGCGTTCATCATGTCCCCTATTGGCACACTCCGTCGCAGCCCTCGGCTCTGCTGCATACACGCAGGCAGCCGCATTGATCTTCGAATTCGGGAAGACTGAGACATAGAGCTTTGCCGCGTCTTCCGCCCCCGTGTCGAACCACAGACACGGGGCGATCTTTTGTTTGATGATCGACATGTTGCGCCGGTGCTACTTTAATGTGACGAGATAGTCGTCGAGGCGCTCGAACGTACCGTTCCAACCCCCGCGCATGCCGTCTTTAGCCGCAGCGAAGGTCTTTTCCTCTTCTGCGGTGGCGTTGAGGGGTGACCAGGTCAGCGTCAATATGGTCTTGGCGCCGGGCGCGTCTTCGAGCGTCACCGTAGTCAGCAGTTGGAGCGGCCAAGTCGGGCTCAGCGGATGGCGTGTGATGCCACCGCTTTCATCCGAGAACGAGTGTTCCCAAACCAGCCGCTCCGGCGCTTTGACCTCGCGATAGACGAATTTCGCCCACATCACAGCGCCATCGGGTCCGCGCATGGCGCCGTGATAAATGCCGCCGACGCGCAGATCCATATTCGAGGAAATGACGGTCGAGCCTTTCGGGCCGAACCATTCCTTCATCCGCTGCGGCTCGGTGAAGCATTTCCAGACCAACGCGCGCGGGGCTGCGAATTCGCGCGTGATCACAAAGTCTTTGGTCGTCGCGTCGGCGGTCACTTGCTGTTCTCCTGGTCGTACCGCTCAAGCGCTCGGCTGCGCCATCACCATCCAGCCGACGCCGAACTTGTCCTGAAGCATGCCGAATTTCGGCGAAAAGAACGTCTTGGTCAGCGGCATATTCACTTTGCCGCCTTCGGCCAGCGCGTTGAACGCGTGCTCCGCCTCAGCTTCGCTCTTGACGCTGAGCGCAAGCGAGATGCCGTTGAAGTTCGCACTGCCGGTGCAGCGGCCGTCCGACATCATCAACACCGCGTCGCCGGCGCGCAGCGCAGCGTGCATGACTTTCTCTTTGCTTTCCGGCGTCACCATCGCCTGATCGGGACATTCCTTGAAGCGCATCAGCATATCGACCTTGGCGTCGATCGCCTTTTTATAGAATTCGATGGCTTCATCGGCTCGGCCTTCAAAGGACAGATAGGGTTGGATGTTCATGGTCATCTCCTTGTTGATCGTGACGTGTGATCGTAAAAGCCCAGGCGGGCCGTACTAAGCTATTGAACCGACATAGGCATCGAGTTGGTCCAAGAGGCAGTCCAGAGTCTGCGCCGTCCAGACGTCAAAAGCATGAACCGGAACCGCGGCCGTCTTTTGGCCGCCGAACAGCGACGCCACGAAGTCGGCGCAAGAGAGCCAAGCGCGATCGCCGATCTCGGTAACCGCACCGACATGGTTTGGATAGCGCAGTCTCAAGAACAGACAACAATACAGAACCAATTCCAGCATGGTCCCTCCTCTGTCGTGCGCGAAGGCCGGACGGTCACGCGCTCGCACCCGACAAAGTTTCGGAAAATTCTGTGTCCCGTCAGGACCGTGCGGCGATGAATTCGGCGAGCCGCGCCATGGTTTGTTGCAGACCCTTGTCGGCGCCGTAGTCCTTGATGAGGCGATCGCGCTCCGCCGCCGACGGGAAATCGCCGCGCCAGGTAAGCCGCGTGCGCCCGCCGAGATCTTCGAAGATCACAGTTTGGCGGAATTGCACCGGCTCGACGTCGTCGCCGCGACCATCCTCGTTTCCAGTATGGCGATAGACGATGCGCTCCGGCCGCACGATTTCGTCGAAGGTAACGCGGTTCTGATAATCACGGCCGTCTGGGCCGTGCATGACAAAACGCCAGATGCCGCCGGGCTTGAATTCGAAATGCAGGGTCGTCGTGGTGAAGCCGTTCGGCCCCCACCATTGCGAAAGATGCTTCGAATCGGTCCAAGCCTCGAAGACGAGATCGCGCGGCGCGTCGAACTCGCGCATGCCGACGATCGAGCGGGGATCGCGGTCGAGATCGATGCTATTTTTTGCCGCTGTCGCCGTTGCCATGGTCGTCATCCTTCTTTGACTCACGTTTGACGCTACTGTCCTCGTCCTGAAGCGTTTTTAGATACGCATCGAGGCGATCGAAACTCTCATCGTAGAACCGGCGATAGTGCTCAAGCCAATCGTCGATATCTTTCAGCGCGCGCGGCTCGATGCGGCAGGGCCGCCATTGCGCCTCGCGCCCGCGGGCGATCAGGCCGGCGCGCTCCAGCACTTTGAGATGCTTCGACACCGCCGGCATGCTCATGGCGAAAGGCTTGGAGAGCTCGGTGACCGAGGTCTCGCCGAGCGCCAGCCGGGCCAGAATGGCGCGGCGGGTTGGATCAGCCAGGGCTTGGAAGGTGGCGTCGAGCGACATTTAGCCATCCAGTTAAATAACTTATTAGTTTAATACATTGCAAACAAAAGACTGTCAAGGCGGCTTTTCGGCGGTGGATCGTCTCTGCAAGTTCTTGATGGCGCTGCTAAAACGCGTGAAAGGAACTTGAGGTCGCCGACAATGTCCTTCGTTCGCATCTATCTGCGTGTCCTCGGCCTGCTGCGCGCCGATGCGTCGCTGGCCGCGCTCCTGGCGCTGGCGAATATCGCGCTCGCCGCCACGCAATTCGTCGAGCCGGTGTTGTTCGGCCGCATTGTCGATGCGCTGTCCGCTTCACTGCCGGCAGAGCTTGCCGCCGCGATCCATACTTTGGCGCCGCTGGTTGGCACTTGGGTCGGTTTCGGCCTTTTCAACATCGGCGCCGGCACGCTGGTCGCCTGGTTCGCCGATCGGCTCGCGCATCGGCGGCGCAATCTGGTGCTCGCCGATTATTTCGAGCATGTGCTGCAATTGCCGCTCGCCTACCACTCCGGCGAACATTCCGGCCGGCAGATGAAGATCATGCTGACTGGCACCGACACGCTGTGGTGGCTGTGGGTGTCATTCTTCCGCGAGCATTTCGCGGCTTTTGTTTTCATCGTGCTGCTGCTGCCGGCGTCGCTGTTCCTGAACTGGCGGCTCGCGCTGCCGCTGATCGTACTGTGCTTCGGTTTTGTCGGGCTGACCGTGCTGGTGATGAAGAAGGCCTTCGGCATGCAGCGCGAGGTCGAACAGCATTATTCGGATCTCGCTGAGACCGCGGCCGACGCGCTCGGCAATGTCGCGCTGGTGCAGAGCTATGCGCGGGTTGATCTCGAAGTCTCGGGCCTGCGTAGCGTCGTAAATTCACTGCTGCGCGCGCAGATGCCGGTGCTGTCATGGTGGGCGATCGCCGCGGTGCTGACCAAGGCCGGCACCACGCTCACCATGTTGGTGATCCTGCTCGTCGGAACTTACCTGAAACTCATCGGGCTCGCGTCGGTCGGCGAGATCGTCAGCTTCATGAGCATCGCGGCGATGCTGATCGTGCGGCTCGAACAAGCCGTGAGTTTCGCCAATCGACTGTTTATCGATGCGCCGAAGCTCAACGACTTTTTCGATGTGTTCGACACCGTGCCGGCGGTGCGCGACCGGCCTGGTGCGCGCGATCCAGGCCCAGTGCGCGGCGAGGTCGAATTCAACGACGTGTCACTCTCTTACGACGGCAAGCGCGCCGCGGTCGCCGATCTGAAATTCGCGGTGCAGCCGGGCGAACGGATCGCACTGGTCGGGCCGACCGGCAGCGGCAAGTCGACGACGCTGGCGCTGCTGCATCGCGCCTTCGATCCGCAAACGGGGTTCATCACCATCGACGGTGTCGATATCCGCGATCTCACGCTGACTGGACTGCGCCGGAATATCGGTGTGGTGTTCCAGGAGACGCTGCTGTTCAACCGCTCGATCGCTGAGAATTTACGCGTCGGAAAACCTAATGCGACCGAAGCGGAGATGCGCGACGCGGCGTCACGGGCGCAGGCGCTCGATTTCATCGACCGCAATCCGGATGGGCTGAATGCGCCGATCGGCGAACGCGGCCGGCTTCTCTCCGGCGGTGAGCGCCAGCGCCTCGCCATTGCGCGCGCGCTCCTGAAAGACCCGCCAATCCTGATCCTCGACGAGGCGACAAGCGCCCTCGATCCGGTGACCGAAATGCGTGTCACGGCCGCGCTCGACGAAGTTATGAAAGGCCGCACCACCTTTGTCATCGCGCATCGGCTCGCCACCGTGCGCAACGCCACCCGCATCATGGTGTTTCAGCAGGGCCGCATCGTCGAGAGCGGCAGCTTTGATGAGCTGGTTCAGCGCGGCGGTATCTTCGCCGAGATGGTGAAGGCGCAGTTCGGCGCGCCCGTCATTGCGAGCGCAGCGAAGCAATTCAGTGCAGCCTCGTAGTTACCGCAGCCGCTCCAGAATACTCACGTAATTCGCGACCGCCGCGCCACCCATATTGAAGACGCCGCCGAGCTTGGCGTTTTTGATCTGCATGTCGCCGGCTTTGCCAACAAGCTGCATGGCGCTGATGGCATGCATCGACACGCCGGTTGCGCCGATGGGATGGCCCTTGGATTTGAGGCCACCCGACGGATTGATCGGCAGCGAGCCATCCTTTGCGACAACGCCGTCGGCGATGACACGGGCGCCCTGCCCTTCCGGCGCGAGCCCCATGCCCTCGTACACGAGCAGTTCGGCGATGGTAAAACAGTCATGCACTTCGGCAAAGGACAGATCATTCAGCGTGACGCCGGCTTGCGACAGTGCGCGCTGCCAGGCGAGCGAGCAGCCTTCGAATTTGAGGATGTCGCGCTTCGACATCGGCAGGAAATCCTGCACATGCTGCGTCGCGCGGAACACGATCGCTTTGTCGAGCTTGAGCGCCGTCTCGACATCGGTCAACACCAGCGCCGCGGCGCCGTCCGACACCAGCGAACAATCAGTGCGCTTCAGCGGTCCGGCGACAATCGGATTCTTGTCGCTTTCGGTGCGGCAGAAATCATAGCCAAGATCCTTCCTGATCTGCGCATAAGGATTGCCGACGCCGTTTTTGTGGTTCTTCGCCGCGATACGGGCGAGCGCATCGGACTGATCGCCCCAGCGCTGGAAATAAAGTCCGGCGATCTGGCCGAAAATGCCGGCAAAGCCGCCGTCGATATCGGCCTCTTCGCGCACATAAGACGCTTTGAGGAGATTACGTCCGATCTCCGCCGCGGGCGTCGTCGTCATCTGCTCGACGCCGACCACGAGGACAATCCGCGCTGCACCGGCCGCGATGGATTTCAGTCCCTGATGTACCGCCGCTGAGCCGGTGGCGCAGGCATTCTCCACCCGCGTCGCGCGCTTGAAGCGCAAATCCGGCGAGGCCTGCAGCACCAGCGAGGCGGTGAAATCCTGCGCCGAGAAGCCGGCGTTGAAATGGCCGAGCACGATCTCATCGACGTCCTTGGCCGCGATCCCGGCATCGGCGAGCGCCTCGCCAGCCACTTTGACGATCAGGCTTTCGACAGTCTCTCCGGCAAGCTTGCCGAACGGCGTATGCGCCCAGCCTACGATGCAGCCTGTCATGGTTCCCTCCACTCCTCGTCATGTTTCCGGCAGCGCCTGACTTTCGACGCTTTTGCGTAGCTTTTGTCGGGGCTTACGCAATATGCGTCGCGGCATTTTGCCATCCACACCGGGCGCCAAGGATACCGGCATTCGGCTTTGCCTTCGACCCCGGCTTTGGTTAGATAGTGCCGCGCCCATGCTTCGTGAACCTTCCGTGTAACCCTTCGCGGCCCCTAAGGACCCGGCAACGGACCTTCCACCTGGGCCCGACTAACCGAACGGACCGCGACACGTGCATCGTACGACACCCTCAAGGGCGCTGGCGCTCCTTGCTGCCCTGTTTGTCTCATTTGCGTTTGCTTCCGCAGCAACTCCAGCCCGAGCCTCATCCGCAATCCTGATCGATGCCGACAGCGGCAAAGTGCTGCGGGCGGAGCGCGCGAACTATCCGTGGTATCCGGCGTCGACCACCAAACTGATGACGCTCTATGTGACGCTGAGCGCTATTCGCGATCACAAGATCACCTTCGACACGCTATTCGCCGTTTCGCCGAACGCCAGTGCGCAGCCGCCGACAAAAATGGGTTTCCCGGTCGGGACCCAAGTTACCGTCGACAATGCGGTCAAGATGATGATGGTAAAGTCGGCGAACGATATGGCCGTGGTGCTTGCAGAAGGCATCGGCGGCTCGGTCGACGATTTTGCCGAACAGATGACCGACACCGCGCACCGTCTTGGCATGACGGAATCGAATTTCGTCAATCCCAACGGCTTGCCGGCCGACGGCCATATCATGTCGGCACGTGATCTCGCCATTCTAGCGCGCGCGCTCATTCACGATTTTCCCGAATATGATTCCTACTGGCACATTCCGGCGATCAAATGGGGCCGCCGCGTGGTGCGCAATTACAACCCGCTGATCGGCCGCTTTCCCGGCGCCGACGGCATGAAGACCGGCTTCATCTGCGCCTCCGGATTCAATCTTGTCGCCACCGCGACCCGCGACAACAAGCATTTGATCGCCGTCGTGCTCGGCGCACCGTCGTCCTCGGCGCGCGCCATCAAGGCCGCTGAAATGCTTGAAGCCGGTTTCGGCCAGTCGCCATTGTCCTGGCTGGCGCCGTCGCTCGGCACGGTCGATCAGATTCCGTCGCTCGATTCACCACCGCCGAATCTGACGGAACAAATGTGCGGCCGGCACCGCAAGCGTCCGGCGACCGAAGAAGACGATCCGGATGACACCGTCGACAATGGCGAAAACGGCGCCGGCAACCCGTCGCTTTCGTTGCTGATGAATGCCTTTCACGGCCAAGCCTCGAAGACCTTGCTGCAGGATATCGGCCCGGTGACGCCGGTCGTGGTCTATACCGGCCCGACGCGCACGCCGGCCCAAGTCGATGCGCTCGCTGCAGTACCGGAAGCGGTCGATCCGCCAGCCAAGAAACACGGCAAGCACAAAGCCGCCGGCGACGCGAAGAAAACAGCCGCCGCTGCGACGGAAGAAAAAAAGCCTGCCGTCGCAAAGCCTGTTACGCCTGTGGCAGAGGGAAAAAAGACAGCGAAGCCCGCCGCGCCGAAGGCCAAAGACACCAAGGCCACAACGGGCAAGGCGACCGAGTTGACGCCGCCGGCTTCTTCATGGACGCCGCTGTCATCTTCATCACTCTCGGCAAGCCCGCCGCCGGCGCTGAAGACCGAGCCCACCGCCGCGTCGGCGCCGAAGAAACCCTCAAGCGCGAACCTGCCGCTCTAAGTTTCATCATGGTCCTCGGCCCGTCGGATGCGTGCTATGACGCTCCGGCACGGGAGAACGCATGAGCGCCAAGGTTACCATCGCCGCGCTTCAAGCCATGAAACGCGACGGACAGAAGAGTGTCGGCGTCGTCGCTTGGGACTTTCAGCTCGCGCGCATCGCCGACCGCGCCGGCTTTGATTTCATCTCGGTCGGCGATTCCGTCGGCGTCAATCTTTGGGGCCGCGACGACGTTCTCGACGTGACGCTCGACGAGATGCTGATCTGCTGCCGCGCCGTTCGCCGCGGCACCGCGCGCATGTTGATCAGTTGCGACATGCCTTACGGGCCGGTGCAGCAGGGCAGCGATACCGCGCTCGCCGCCGCAGCGCGGCTGATGCAAGACGGCAGCGCTGACATGATCAAAGTCGACGCTGCCGCGGATTTTCCCGAGGTGGTCCGCGCACTGGTCCGTGAGGGTGTCCCGGTGTTTGCGCAATTCGGGCTGACACCACAGACCGCAGCGAAATACGGTATTCCCTATAGCGCGCAGAATTCATCGGAGGCGCAAGCGAGCGCCCAAGCGGCAGCGCGACTTGTCGACGAAGCCAAGCGCCTTGAAGATGCCGGCGCTGCACTTCTCGATTTCACCAATTCCGGTCCGGTCGCAGGCGCTGCAGTCGTCGCAGCCGTGAAGATCCCGGTGATCGGCGGCTTCGGCGGCGGGCCATGGCTTGATGGCCGCGTGCGGCTTGCGCACACCGCGATCGGCTACGGCGATAAATGGCTCGAGGCCAAGACCGATACTTATTTCAACGGCGCCAAGGCGACGCTCGCGGCATTTTCTGCGCTGATCGACGACGCGCGTGCCGGCCGTCAGATCAAGGGCTGATCATGCCGCAGGTCGATATCGACGGCATTGCCACCCGTTACGAGGTGGCAGGTTCCGGGCCACCGCTTCTGATGTACGCACCCGGTGGATTCAATGCCGTGGTCGAAACCTGGTCGACGCAAAGCATCTACGCCAAGATTAAACTGCTCGATCACCTGCCGAAGGCGTTCACCTGCATTTTGTTTGATCGTCGCGAATGCGGCCAATCGGGCGGACGCGTCGAAGCGGTCACTTGGGCGCATTACGTCGCTCAGGGCAAAGGGCTTCTCGATCACTTGAAGATTCCGCGCGCATTCTTGTTTGGCGGCTGCATGGGCTGCCCCCCGGTCGCTGCTTTTGCGGTTGCGCACCCGCGGATGATCGCAGGCATCGTGCTCTATTGGCCGGTCGGCGGCGCCAAATACCGGATGTCGAGCCATCAGCGTTTTGCCGAGCATCTTGAATTCGTGAAGAGCGATGGACTTGCCGGCGTGGTCGCCCGCGTGCAGCAGGAGGGCAAGCCGTTCGGCGCCGATCCGCGCAGCGGCCCCTGGGCCTCCGTCATCAAGCGCGACCAGGCTTTCGCTGCCGCCTATGCGGCACAAGATGCGAGCCGGTATTTACGTACCTGCGAAACGATGGGGAATGCGTTGTTCGATCGCGATACCGCGCCCGGCCCCGCACCGGAAGAGTTGATGCGCTGCGACATCCCGGCGCTGATCGTGCCGGGCCATGATACCGCACATGCGACCTCGGCGGCGCGATATCTGGAAGAATGCCTGCCACGCTCGGATTATTGGGACGTTGCCGTCGCGGCTCAGACTGAGGACGACACCAATGCGCGTGTGCTAGAGTTTTTGCAGAGAACAGCCGCGTAACCGGCGGGCCAAAGACAGCGAACCAAGGCCATGGTCGATTATTATTCGACTTTGTTGCGAGCGGTGACGACGCCCGGCGCGGGTGACGCGCAATGGCGGCGCGGCATCTATGAGCGCGCCCGCGCCATGCTGGCGCAGCGCTTGCGGTCGCTTAATCCGCAGCCGCCGCTTCGTCAGATCGCGTCCGAAGAGGCGGCGCTCGAAGTCGCCATCGAGCGCATCGAATCTGAGTTGTCCTGGTCGGAAGGCACGAGCAGTCGCGACGATGCGACGGGTCTGAATTCAGATATGGACCGCGGTTCGATCGAAGAGCCACGGCGGATGTTCAGTGTTGCCGCGATTGCAGCGGTTGTTGTTCTCGCAGCGCTTGCCGCCGGAGGCTATGTGTTCTGGTCCGGCCGCGCGCATCAGCCCGAGGCGACGAAAGCCGCAGTCAAGGAAGCACCGAAGCAAACACCGAAGGTCCAAGCCGAGACACGCGAGACCGCGCCACGCCAAACCGCGTCAGCCGCGCCGACGATCAATGTCGCGAGCGCCGGCGAACTGGCGCCTGGTGTCGATGGCGGTTCCACCGACACCGACCTGCCTTATGTCTATCGGCGGCAACCGACCTTCTATCGCACGCTGCAACCGGTCGGCACCGTGATCGTCGATAAGCTGCAGCACTTTCTTTATGTGATCATGCCGAACAATGTGGCGATGCGTTACGGCATCGCCGTCGGCGAGCATTGCGCCGATGTCGCAGGCTTGCGCCATATCGCAAGCGTCGCCGACATGCCACCGTGGCAGCCGCCGCCCGACATACTCAAGCGCAATCCGCCGGTGATGCCGGGAGGACCAGGCAATCCGCTCGGCGCCCGGCTCATGGATCTCGACGATCACAGTTCCAGTATTCACGGCACCAATGCGCCGAAGACCATCGGCAATTTCGTCGCCTTCGGCTGCATCCGCCTGGTCAATGACGACGTCGTCGATCTCTCCAACCGGGTGAAAGTGAAGACCCCGGTTGTCGTCAATTGAATCACTGGCTAGTGATTGACCACAAAGACATTGATCACAAAGACGCCGACGATAGCATCGCTGCGCAAAAGATCAGAGAGTAATCGGGGGCGGAAATATGCCGGGCATGCCGAGCGAGCGACAGGGCAGCCTCGACTGGGAGCACACCCTCTTCCTGGCGATCGTAGCGGCGTTTCTCGCCTGGTATCTTTCTGACGCCACGCTCGCCTCGCCGACTTTCAGCAACCTGATCCTGATCGCGCCGGTCGGCGCCGTCGCGGTGGGTTTGCTGATCTATGTCGCCGTTGCCGAGTTCGTCGGTGGTAGCACTGACGCCACCTCCGAAACCTCCGCGCATGCGACCGGCGATCCCTCGCGCTATCGCGGCACTTCGTTCGGCTCCATCGCGCTGCTGATGCTTTTCTTTGCTCTGTTCGTCGCCGTCATTCCCTACGCCGGCTTTGACATTGCCACCTTCGTGTTCATGGTCGCGACGTTATGGCTGCTTGGCGAGCGCCGCGTGATCTTTACGCTGACGCTTTCGCTCGGCATTGCCGCGGGCATCAGCGTCGCCGCGATGACTTTGATGACCTTTCCCATGCCGATGGGCATCGCGCGCGCGATATGGAGAGCGTTTTGATCGACTGGCAGGCTCTCGTCTCCGCGCTCCATATTCTGCAGGGCTCCTATAGCGCGTGGCTGCTGACGATACCGGGCATCGCGCTCGGCATGCTTGGCGGCGCCATCCCCGGAGTGTCGTCTGCACTGATCCTCGCCATCGTGTTGCCGCTGACGCTGTGGATGAGCCTCCTCTCGGCGCTGATCTTCATGACGGCGATCTATACCGGCGCCGCGTTTGGCGTCGCCATTCCTGCCATCCTGATGGGCGTGCCCGGTTCGCCCGCCGCAGTCGCCACATCCTTCGACGGCTATCCGATGACTCAGCGCGGCGAGCATAATCTCGCGCTCGGTCTGGCGCTCGCCGCTTCAACCCTCGGGCATATGGGCGCTTATCTGATCTTGTTCCTTGGGATTGGCTGGATTTCGCACGCGGTGCTGAAGCTCGGCCCGCTGGAAATGCTGCTGCTGATGCTGTGGGGCTTGAGCCTGATCGCCGTACTGCGCGGACGTTATGTGTCACGCAGTCTCTTGTCGGGATTGATCGGCATCTTGATCGCGACCATCGGCTTGAGCCCGCGCGACGTTATTCGGGGCACCTTCGACATCCCGGAATTGCTGGACGGCGTGCCTGTGGTCTCGGCGATGATCGGATTGTTCGCCGCGAGCGAACTCTTCAATCTCGCCGGCACCAGCTATCTCGTGCAGCGCTCCGATCTTCGCAAAGTGAATATCGGTGAAATCGCCCGCGGCATGCTGACCGCGCTGCACCACCCGATCGTGATTTTGCGCGGGCTGGTGATCGGCGCGACCATCGGCGGCCTGCCCGGCGTCGGCGCCGCAGTGTGCAATCTCGTCTCTTATGCCGAAACGCGGCGCGGCGATAAGCATCCGGAGACCTTCGGCAAGGGCAATCCAAAAGGCGTGATCGCCGCGGAAGCCGGCAATGCCAGTTCGGAAGCGGGCTCGATGGCGACGCTGCTAGCGCTCGGTATTCCCGGCGGTGCTTCGTCGGCCGTCATGCTCGCCGCGCTATCACTGCACGACGTGACGAGCGGCCCGCAATTCCTCGATCAGTCAAAAGACATCGTCTACGCCATCATCCTCAACAATTTCGTTCAGGGCGCGATCATGCTGGTGCTCGGTCTCGGCCTGATCGGGTTGATGGCGAATGTGATCCGCATTCCGGTGCGTATCCTCATTCCGGTCATCCTAGTGCTCGCGACCTTCGGCTCCTACAGCTTCTCCGGCAACATGGCCGGGCCGATCGCGATGGTGATCTTCGGCTTTGTCGGCTGGCTGATGCAGCGCCACGATTACTCAGTGCCGGCTTGCGTCGTCGGCCTGATTCTTGGCGGCAAAGTCGAAGGCGCGCTGTTGCAGACCTATCAAATCAGCGGCGGCGGCCAGATCAGCTATTTTCTCGGCCGGCCGATCGCGATCGTCCTGTTCCTGGCGCTCTTGTTCTCACTGTTTAGCCGGCCGATCATGCAATGGTGGCGGCAACGGCGAGCCGAAGCGGTCGCCCAAGACGGCGCGGTGAAGTCCGCCTAAATAAATAGAACTTGGAAGGAAACGATCATGGCGCGCGTCCGCAACACTAACACGCTGAAGTCTCGGCCGATCGCACGGCGTTCGTTTCTCGGCCTGCTCGCAGGCGCGGCTTCAGCAAGCCAATGGCGGGCGCGCACCGCGCTAGCAGCCGCATGGCCGACCGATCCCATCACCATCGTGGTTTCAACCAAAGCCGGCGGCGGCTTCGACCTGATGGCGCGCAATCTTGCACCGGCACTGAGCAAAGAGCTCGGCGTGCCGGTCAATGTACTGGACAAGGAAGGCGGCGCGATGGTGCTCGGCACCAAATATTTCCTGAGCCAGCCGCATGACGGCAATACGCTGCTGGTCTCCGGCCCGGCGCCTTATTGGTATGCCGACATCAACAAATTCCACGCCGGCTTCGACCTTAAAGACTTCGACATCATGAACATCCAATGGGCCGACAAGACCGGCGTCTTCGTCCCCATCGGCTCGAAGGTCAAATCGTTCAAGGAAATCATCGACGCCATCCGCACGCGGCCGGGCGAGGTGAGTTGCGGCGTGGTGCGCGACTCCGGCGAGTTCTTCAATGCCGGCATCCTGATGGACACGCTGAAGAAGCCGCTCTCCACGATTCGGCTGGTGACTTATGAATCGAGCGCGCCGCTGCGCACCGCTGTCGCCGGCGGTCAGCTAGATTTCGGCATGGTGTCGCTCGAAGCGAGCCTGAACATGCTCACTTTGATTAGGCCGATTGCCCTCTTCAACGGCTCGCGCATTCCAGACCTTCCGGACACACCGACAGTGAACGAAGTGCTCAAGGACGATGGGTTGAGCGCCGAGTTCGTACCGAGTTCGATGCGCGCGGTGATCACTTACGCCGATCTTAAAGACAAGCATCCGGATCAATACGAACGCCTGCGCGGCGCTTACGAAAAAGTGTTGCGCGATCCCGAATTCCAGGAAAAGGCGAAGAAAGCCGGCATCGGCGCCGAATGGATCGGCCCGGACAAATCTATGGCCGTGATCAAATCCACTTATGCGATCTTCGATCGGTATAAGAGCTTGCTGAACGAATAGAGATTACGAAGCAAGCCAGGTTACGAAACAAGCCACGGCTGCGCCTTGGCGTGGCCTTGCTCGAAGCGCTTGATGGCGTCGCCGTATTCCAGCGTATGCTCGATCTCATCGAGGCCTTTGAGCAGGCGTTTCTTGCTCAACGGCTCGACATCGAAGTGATAGGTCTTGCCGTCGGGGCCGGTCACGGTCTGACTGGACAGGTCGACAGTCATCTGCGCGCCGCGCTCGTTGAGCAATTGCTGCATCAAAAGATCGACGGTTTCCGCCGGCAACCGCACCGGCAGCATTCCGTTTTTTAGCGAATTGCTGAAGAAGATGTCGCCGAAATTCGGCGCGATCACCGCACGGATGCCGAAGGTGATGATCCCGAACACGGCCGTCTCGCGCGATGACCCGACGCCGAAATTCCGCCCCGCAACCGCAATCACCGCTTTACGATACGGCTCCTGATTGAGAATGAAGTCCGGCTTCTCCGAACCGTCGGCATTGAAGCGGCGGTCATGCAGCAGAACCTGCGCAAAGCGCGGACCGCGCGGCACTTTGTTGAAGCGTGTCGGGCAGATTTGATTGGTGTCGATATTCGCTTCGCTGAGCGGAACGGCGATGCCGGTCAGAGTCGTGAACGCATCCATGGCTCAGTTCCTCGCCAGTTCGCGTACATCGACGAGATGGCCGCGCAAGGCCGCTGCGGCAGCCATCGCCGGTGACATCAAGTGTGTGCGGCCGCCTGGACCTTGGCGGCCCTGGAAATTGCGGTTCGAGGTCGAACCGCAGCGCTCGCCCGGCTTGAGCTGATCGCCATTGAGCGCAGTGCAGAGCGAACAGCCGGCGCCGCGCCACTCGAAGCCCGCTTCGGTGAATACACGATCGAGCCCTTCAGCCTCAGCCTGACGCTTGACGCTTTCCGAGCCGGGGACAACCCACGCCGGAACGACCGCGTGGCCGAGCTTGGCAACGGCGGCTGCGGCGCGGATATCGTCGATGCGGCTATTGGTGCATGAACCGATGAAGACGCGGTCGACGGCGATGTCGGTGAGCGGCATCCCTGGCTTGAGGTCCATATAGGCCAACGCTTTGTTGAATTCGGTGCGCTTCTCAACGTCCGGCTCCTGCGCCGGATCCGGCACGCGATCCGTGATCGGCAGCGACTGTTCGGGATTGGTGCCCCAGGTCACCATCGGCACCACACGGCCGGCGTCGATCGTGACTTCTTTGCTGAACTTCGCGCCGGGATCGGATGGCAGCGTGCGCCAATAGGCCAGCGCCTCGTCCCAGGCTTTGCCTTTCGGCGCGAAGGGACGGCCATTGAGGAACTGATATGTCGTGTCATCGGGCGCGACCAGGCCGGCTTTGCCGCCGGCCTCGATCGACATGTTGCAGATGGTCATCCGCTCATTCATCGACATGCGCTTGATGGCGGAGCCGGAATATTCGATGGAGTAGCCGATCGCGCCGCCGATGCCGATCTTGGCGATGATCGCGAGAATAATGTCTTTCGCGGTGACGCCAAAGCCGAGCGCGCCGTCGATAGTGATGCGCAACGTGCCGGGCCGGCGCTGCCAAATCGTCTGCGTCGCGACGACATGCGTGGTTTCCGACGAGCCGATGCCGAACGAGATATTGCCGAAGGCGCCATGCGTTGAAGTGTGTGAGTCCGCGCCAACCAGCACGATGCCGGGCTGGCTCAGACCCAACTCCGGCCCGGCGACATGCAGAATGCCCTGCTGCTCGTCGCCCCAGCCATATTTGGCGATACCGTATTCGGCGGTGTTGCTGGTCAGCAGCTCGATCATGTTGCGAATTTCAGGATCGGGCACGCTCGATACGCCGCGCGCACGGGCTTGCGGATCGGTCGGGATGTAATGATCGGAAAAAGCGAAGACCTTGTCCGGATGCGCCACCGTCAGGCCGCGCTCATGCAAGGTATCGAAGGTGTGACGCGAGCCTTCATGGATCAGACAACGATCGACATAAAGAAGCGTCTCGTCTTCTTCGACGGCGACGACGTGATTGTCCCAGACCTTGTCGAACAGTGTTTTACTGGCCGCGTTCATGGGTGCCTCCCGGTCTTCGGGTCTTGTTGTTATCGCGCCGTCTCGATCAATCGAGGCGGAAACCTTTGCCGCGCACGAAAGTGCCGAAATCGGCGCGCGTCGCCACGCCGTATTGCCGTGCCTTATCTTCGGACCAGCCGTAGAAAGGCATCTCGCCCCATTGCTCGACATTACGTTGCCGCCGATAGGGCCGCAACGCCGCACGGCGGCGATCGGAAGTATCGATTTCAGCCGCAAGATCGACTTTGCCGTAAGTGGTGTCGACAACGGTCGTCGACAACGACAGCCGCGGCGTGATCTCACCCTCTTGCGCCGGCCAGCCGACGCAAAGCCCCGCGACCGGAATCACCCGGTCCGGCATCTTCAAGAGGTCGCTGACGGTCTTGGGATGATCGCGGATGGCGCTGATCGGACAGCAGCCAAGTCCCACGGCCGAAGCGGCACGGATGAAATTCGTCATCACGATGCCGGCATCCACCGCCGCGTTGAAGAATTGATCAAGATGATCGTTCGGAAACGGCTTGTTGCGGAGCTTGGTCAAGGCCGGCAGTCGGGCGCCGTTCGCGGCAAAGACCAGAAACACCGGCGCATCCATGATCCACGGCATATCGGGAATGGTCGCGACGATACCCTGGCGAATCGCCCTATCGTTGACAACGACGATATCGCATTGCTGCAAGTCGCTCTTGGACGGCGCGGAGAGTGCGCAGGCCAAGAGCAACCTAAGCAAATCGGGATCGACCTGCCGCGGCTGGAAACGCCGATGCGAGCGATGGCCGGCAATCCTGGCAAGTTCGTCGAGGCCGGACAGCGCCGGATCGACCGCAAGCTCTTCACCAAAGCGCTCGGCAAGCGATGCTTTGATCGAACTCGCGGCCGTATCGTCCGGCATGATCGTTCCCGTTCGGCGTTATTTGCGCGTTACTTATATTTTGGGTCGCGGTCGAGAAGCTCGATCGACACGCCTTCCGGCGCCTTGATAAAGCACATGCGCACGCCCGGCCGCGCTGTGGTCACTTCTTTAGTGAACTCGACACCTTTCTTCTTCAGGTCGGCGGCGATCTCGTCGATGCCGCTCACCGCCAGCCCGAAATGATCGAGGCCGCGATAGGGAATCGACGGCGCAGCATTAACGGCGTCGCCCGCAGCAACGGGAGCGATGAAGATCTTGGCGCCGCCGAGCTTCATATCAATGCGCGGCTTGCCGTCCTGTGTGCTGCGGTGGATTTCCGCACCAAGCTTGTCTTCAAACCACTGCGCCATCCCTTCGGGGTTGGTGGTCCGCAGATGAATGTGGTCCCAGGTAATATTCGCCATGGCGCAGTCTCACTCCCTTATTGTTGTCGCAGTACACGAGCGGCGAAGAAACTAGGACATGCGGGGGTGTCGCGCTACCGCCGTTTTTGCGGTTCGGCATTGCACGCTTGTCCGATCAGTTGCGCAGCAGCTTTGGATCGGCAGACGCGGCCGCGGTTTGCGGATGAGCAGCGGGTACAACCCAGATCGCTTTCACAACCTCGCCTTGCAGCATCTGCAACACGCGTTGCAATTCCGTCGGCCGAAATACCGCCGCGGCGCCATTGCCGCTCAAGTCGAGCAGTTCGAAACGGAAACCTTCGCCCTGTTGCGTGATCGACAGCCGGTCGGCAAGCCCGGCAACATTGGCGCTCTGCTGCAGGATCTCGGGAGGCGTCACCGACATCGCACCTGCGGTCTTCGCAATTGCCGCTTCCCGTTCGAAGCTCGCCATCTCGGCGCGAAGATTAGCCGGCGCGCGTTGCGTCAGATCGGATTTGCTCTCGATGTATTGCGGCGCGCGCTCGAGAATCGCCAGCGACAGCCGGCGCGTCAGCCAGCATGACCAAGCATCGGCGTGCCCGGCATTGACCGCCGCCATCACGCGATCCTCGCGCTGCACATAGACAAAGGTCAGAGTCTTGAGCGCATGCACCATCGCGTCATCTCTCGGCCACAGGGCCACAATTATAAAGCAAATATCTACCGCGTCGCACCGCCGCAGTCGACCGCAGGCCAGATTGCTCCGGCGGGGCAAGTCTGCCTAAGATCAAGTCCGCCTAAGACCGAGCCGGCTTCTTTTCAGAGGGGTATGATGATGCTGCGCCTTAAGACTTTGCGCTTTGCGAGCCTGTTTGCTGCGCTCCTCTTTTCGGCGGTCTCGGCCTCGGCCCAATCGACCAAAGTGCCATCCGATAGCCGGCTACGGACCATCATCGAAAAGAAAGCGATCCGCATCGCCTACCGGCCGGACGCCACACCATTCTCTTTCAACGATAAAGACCAACCTGCGGGTTATTCGGTCGAGCTGTGCCAAGCTGTTGCACAATTGATTGCAAAACAGTCCAACGTCGCTGAACTCAAGATCACCTGGGTACCGGTGACGGCGCAGTCGCGTTTCACCGCGATCTCGAGTGGACAGGCCGACATGGAATGCAGCTCCAGCAGTGTTACGCTCGGACGGATGAAGGATGTCGACTTCTCCAATTACACTTTCGTTGAGTCGACCGGCGTCGTCGTCAAGCGTGCTGCCAATTTCAAATCCATCACTGACATGGCCGGCAAGAAAATCGCGGTGGTCGCCGGCACCACCAACGAGAAGGCGATCGTCGAGCAAAGCAAGGCGCGCGCCCTCAACATCACCACCGTCAGCGTGAAGGATCGCGACGAAGGCGTGGCGATGCTGACCGACGGCAAAGTCGACGGTTATGCCAGCGACAAGATTCTGTTGATGGGCACCGAGCTGAAAACTCCGGATGATTTCGTCATGCTGCCCGATGATCTGTCGATCGAGGCCTATGCCATCACGCTGCCGCGCGGCGATTGGGCATTGCGGCTCGCGGTCAACACCGGGCTAGCGCAAATCTACCGCAGCGGACTGGTCCTGGTTTTGTTCAAACGCTGGTTCGAACCGGTCGGACTAAAGCCGGGTCTCTTGTTGACGGCGATCTATGCGCTTGGCGGATTGTCCGACTGAGCGTTTGAACTAGCGCCCTACTGCGCCGCCATTTACTGCGAGGCCATGCGGAGCGGCGCGTCAGTGACGTCCTGTAAAGCTTCGAGCGTCAAGCCCGGCACCATGTCGCGCACGGCAAAACCGTCATCGGTGATGTCGAGCACGGCGAGATTGGTATAGACGCGCTTGACCGCGCCGAGCGCAGTCAGCGGGTAACTGCAGCGGCGCACCAGCCGGCTCTCGCCCGATTTGGTCGTGTGCTCCATCAGCACCCAAAGCTGGCGCGCGCCGGCGGCGAGATCCATGGCGCCGCCGACGGCGGGCGCGGTGTCGTTGTCGGAGATCGACCAATTGGCGACATCGCCGTTCTCGGCGACCTGAAACGCGCCGAGCACGCAAAGATCAAGATGGCCGCCGCGGATCATCGCGAAACTATCGGCATGATGCGTGTAAGAGCCGCCGCTGCGCAGCGTCACATATTGCTTGCCGGCATTGATCAGCCATGGATTGACCTCGCCCGGCGCAGGCACCGGGCCCATGCCGAGAATGCCATTCTCGGAATGGATAATCACCTCACGGTCGGCCGGAATATAATCGGCAACTTTCAAAGGCGCGCCGATGCCGAGATTGACGTACCAGCCTTCGGGAATGTCGCGCGCCAGCCGTTGAGCGATGCCTTCGCGTGTTAGCGGTTTGCAAGCTTCGAGTGCCGTCGCCATCTCAGATTGCCTTCTCAGATTACTTTGGGTTCGCCGTAAGGCACGTGCAGCACGCGATTGACGTAGATGCCGGGTGTGACGATTTTTTCCGGATCGAGCGCACCGAGTTCGACAATGTGCTGCGTCTGCACGATGGTCAACGCCGCCGCCGTCGCCATTACCGGATTGAAATTTCGCGCCGAGGAGCGATAGGTCAGGTTGCCCCAGCGGTCTGCTTCCCAGGCTTCCACCAACGCGACGTCGCCGTGCAGCGCTTCTTCGAACAGATATTTGCGGCCGCCGATCTCGCGCTCTTCTTTGCCGGCCGCAAGCTTGGTGCCGACAGCGGTCGCCGTATAGAACGCCGGAATACCGGCACCAGCCGCGCGCATGCGCTCCGACATTGTGCCCTGCGGCACGATTTCAAGCTCGATCTTGCCGGCGCGATAGACTTCTTCAAACACCACCGAGCCGGCGCTACGCGGATAAGAGCAAATCATCTTGCGCACCCGGCCAAGCTCGAGAAGCTTAGCCAGGCCGAAGCGTCCAGTGCCGGCATTGTTGGAGACGACAGTCAGATCCTTCGCGCCCTGCTCGATCAGGCCTTCGATCAGTTCATTGGGCTGGCCGATACTGCCGAAACCGCCGAGCAGCACAATGGAGCCGTCGCGGATGTCGGCCATCGCTTCGGCCATGGTTTGTACGATTTTATTGATCATTTTTGTTGTTCCCTTCCCTCTTATGGGGAGGGCTTATTGTTGACTATCCCACCACACGCTTTCGGGTGTCGTCAGCGAAAGCCGGCATCACTTCGTTCGCAAAGCGGCGCAGGCTCTCGCTACCTTGGCCGACGAGGCCACCGCCGTTCATCAGTATGTATTCCACACCGAGCTTGCGCAGCCGCGTGAGTTTTTCGGCAATCTCGGCCGGCGTGCCATAAAGCGCGCTTTCCTCGCTTGCTTCGCGCGTATCCGAAAACGTCATGATACTGGCTTTGCTCTTGCCGCCCGGCGGATTGGAAATCGTCGCGAGCCGGCGTTGCGCCTCCATGCGCCGCTCCAGCGCGGCATCCTTGTCGGCGACATCCTTCGCCACATAGAAAGCGCGCGCGACGCCAACCTCCGTCGGATCGAATGTTCTGCCGCGCTCTTCAACCGCGGCTTTGAAAATGGCGATGCGCTCAGCCACCGCCTCAAACGATGCGAACTGATCGAGCAACAGATTATAACCACGCGCCGCGACCGCGCGGATCGAGTCCGGACTTCCGGCGCCCATCCAGATCGGCGGATGCGGCTTTTGCGCCGTCGGCGGTTCGACGATGATGTCGCTGAACTGCCAATATTTGCCCTCATGCGAGAAGCGCTGCTTCGACGTCCAGGATTTCACGATGACATCGAGCGACTCGTTGAAGCGCGCATCGGCCTCCTCGATCGGCAGACAAAAGCCCGCGAATTCATTATGGCGATAGCCCTTGCCGACGCCGAAATCGAGCCGGCCACCGGAGAGAAGATCGATGGTCGCGGCCTGTTCGGCGACCAGCACCGGATTGTGCCAGGGCAGCACCAGCACCGCCGTACCGAGCCTGAGCGTCTTCGTCTTCGCCGCCACCCAGGTGAGCAGCGAAAGACTCGCCGAGACCTGGCCGAAACCGGTGAAATGGTGCTCGACCAGAAAGGTCGAGTGATAACCAAGCGCCTCGGCCTCGACGTTATAGTCGACGAACTGCTTGTAACCCTGGCCGGAGTCGACATCCGGCCCGCCGTGGCGAGCTGTCGCACTGCCGAATAATCCGAACCGCATACGGGCGCTCCTCGATTTCGGGCGGCAATGTAGCGCATGGCCCACACCGGGAGCTATAGTAGCGCCGGGAGGAAATCAGAATGGCTAACCGGGTTTTGCCCGCACTTGCCGCGGCAAGTGCGCTGCTTGCAGTTTGCCTCACGGTCGGCTCGCAGACCGCCATAGCGCAAGATTATCCGACACACCCCATCACGCTGATCGTGCCTTATCCGGCAGGCGGCGGCGTCGACACCATGGGCCGCATTGTCGGCCAAAAATTATCCGCAGCCCTCGGTCAGCAAGTGGTCATCGAAAATCACGGCGGCGCCGGCGGCATGATCGGCACGCGCGATGCGGCGCGCGCTGCGCCCGACGGCTACACGATCGTGATGCTGCTTACCGGCATCAGCCTCGGACCCAATCCCGGCTATGACGTCAACAAAGACTTCGCGCCGATCGGGCTTGTTGCATCGACGCCGATCATCGTCGACGGCTATCCGGGCTTTCCGGCAAAGTCGCTGACCGATGTCATCGCGCTCGCCAAGAAGGACCCCGGCAAATATTCCGCCGGCACCCCGCCGGCGCCGACCATTAATTATTTCGCCGCCAAGCTGTTCAATCTGATGGCTAGTGTCGACATCACCGTTGTCACATACAAAGGCACCGGCCCGCTCACTAACGATCTTCTCGGCGGCCATGTGCCGCTCGGCTTTAACACCATACCGGCATCGGTCAGCCAGATCGGCGCGGGCCAATTGCGCGGCATCGCCGTCGCTGCAGCAAAACGCACCGCAGCGCTTCCTGACGTACCGACTTCAGCGCAAGCCGGGCTGCCGGGTTTCGAAGCCGTGCAGTATTATGGCCTTGCCGCGCCGGCCGGCACGCCGCAGCCGATCGTAGCGCGGCTCAATAAAGAACTGCGGGCCATTCTCGCGACCGACGATATGAAGAAGCGGCTTCTGGCTGAAGGCAGCGAGCCCACACCCGGCACGCCGGAAGACTACGCTGCCAATATCAAGCAAGAGGAAGGCAAATGGGCCGGCCTCATCGCCAAACTCGGTCTCAAGATAGAATGATGCGTGAGCAGTGACGTGATGTGTGAGGAGTGACATGGAATTCGGCCTGAAAGATAAAATCGCGCTGGTGACTGGATCGAGCCGCGGCATTGGGCTTGGCGTCGCTTTGGCGCTCGCCGGCGAAGGTTGCGATGTGATGCTCACCGGCCGCGATGAAAAAACGCTTGGCGAAGCCGTCGCCGCGATCGGAAAGCTAAAACGCCGTGCGGCTTACTCCGTGCTCGATCTGCGCGAAAACGACGCGCCGGGACAACTAATCGAACACCTCAAACGCGAATTCGGCGGGCTCGATATTTTGGTCAACAATGCCGGCGCCACCAAGCGTGGCGATTTTCTGCAATTGACCGATGCCGATTGGGAAGACGGTTACGCGCTCAAATTCTTCGCCCATATGCGGCTCGCCCGAGCCGCCTGGCCGCTGCTTCGCGAACGCAGCGGCGCGCTGATCTCGATCGGCGGTACCGGAGGCCGCAAACCGACGGCCGAGTTCACCATCGGCAGTTCGGTGAATGCCGCGGTCGCCGCCTTTTCCAAGTGCCTCGCGGATCGCGGCAAGACCGAAGGCGTTCGGGTGAACACTATTCATCCGAGCGTGGTCGAAACCGACCGGACCCGGCGACGGATCAAGGCAGTCCAGGAACGTACCGGCGAAACTGAGGACCAAATCCGCAAACACATTCTGCGTGAGTTCAACGACACCATTCGCTTCGGCACTGTCGAGGATGTCGGCAATCTCGTCGCCTTCATCGCCTCGTCGCGCGCGACTTGGCTGCACGGCACCACCATCGATCTCGACGGCGGCGAGATTCCGGTTCTGTGAGCAACATCCTGCTGACACCGGCCCGCATCGGGCCGGCCGAGATTCCCAACCGCATCGTCATGCCGCCGATGACGACGCGCACGGCCGACGCCGAGGGCTTCGTCACCGACGATTCGATTGCCTATTACATGGCGCGGGTGAAAGGCGGCACCGGCCTGATCACCGTCGAAATGGCGTCGCCGGAAAAATGCGGCCGCCATCGCCGTCATGAAGTCGGCATTTATGGCGATCAATTCCTGCCGGGCCTGACCCGCCTTGTCGCCGAAATCCATCGCGGCGGCGCCAAGGCTTCGATCCAACTCGGCCATGGCGGTGGCCACACCCGCGTCGATATCTGCGGCGAAACGCCGATCGCACCGTCGGCGATTCCACATCCGGTTTATGAGACGACTTTCGAGGTCATCATCCCGGAGGAAATGACCAAGGCGCGGATTGATCAAACGACCTCGGCCTATGTCGCCGCGGCGCTTCGGGCGCGAGCCGCCGGTTTCGACTGCGTCGAAGTCCATGCCGCGCATGGCTATCTGATCTCGCAATTCCACGCTCCCTTCGAGAACCGCCGCAGCGATGAATACGGTGGTTCGCTGGAAAATCGCGCCCGCTTCGGCCTCGATATTTTACGGGCGGTGAAAGCCGCGGTGCCGGAACTCGGCGTGATCTATCGGCTTTCGGTCGAAGACTTCTTTGACGGCGGCCTGCCTTACAGCGAAGGCAAGCAGATCGCGATCTGGGCGGCGCAGGCCGGCGCCGATGCGCTTCATGTCACCGCGGGTCATTATCGCTCGCTGCCATCGGCGCAAATCGTGCTGCCGCCGATGAGTTTTCCCGACGCGACATTTCTCGATTTCGCGGCCGACGTGAAAGCGCATATCGGCGTGCCGGTGATCGCCGTCGCCCGGCTCGGCGATCCAAAGACCGCAGAAGCCGCGGTCGCCGAAGGCAAAGCCGATTTCATCGCGCTCGGGCGCTCGCTTATCGCCGAGCCGCAATGGGTCGATAAAGTGCGGCGCGGCGAGCCGATCCGCCGCTGTCTCGCCTGCAACACCTGCATCAACGAAATGCGCGGCGGTGCGCGCATCGGCTGTGTGGTCAATGGCGCGGCGGGACGCGAAACGCGCTTTGCCGAGTCACAGCCGCCGCAGCGCGAGCGCATCGCGGTGATCGGCGCCGGACCGGCCGGACTGACTTATGCGTCGCTCGTCGCCGGCACCAACACCGTCACGGTGTTCGAGAAGAACGCGGATCCCGGTGGTGCTTTCCGCTACGCCGGTAAAGCACCGCTCTTCCAGGAAGTCGAGGCCAACGACAAAAGCCTCGCTCGTTATATCGGCGACCTTGCCGTGGCCTGCGCATCGAAGGGCGTCGAATTCCGCTTTTCGACCGACGTGACCGCGTTGCCGGAATTACTGGCGCCATTCGATCGCATCGTCATCGCGACCGGGGCCGCCTATCGCTTCGGCATCGGGCCGCTTGCTGAGTGGATGCTCGACAACGGGCTCGCCCGCGCGCCCGGTATCGCAAAATTGTTCGCGAAACCAGCTTTGCGCGACTGGTTCTATTATAAGGCTCGGCGCGGCACCGCCGCGCGCTTCGAGACGATGGCCCGACCCGGACAGAGCGTCACGGTCATCGGCGACGCCGTACGCGCGGGAAAAAGCAAGCAAGCAATTGCGAGTGCGTTTGAAGCGGCGCTTTTAGGAAATTAGCCGTCACTCGGCCGGTTCAGGCTCGGGCGCATAAGCGATGCGCAACCCGCGCCCAAAGGTCAGGCCCTGCACCACGATGGTGAAGATTACGACGGCGTAGGTCACGACCAAAAGATCGGTGCGCCACGGCGATTGCGGCAAGGTCAGCGCCAGCGCGATGGAAATGCCGCCGCGCAAGCCGGCCCAGGTCAGCACCGTTGCGGCGCGGCACTTTTCCAAGATGCTTTCGCGCGTGAGCGCCAGCGGCACCGCCACACTGAGAAACCGCGAAATCACCGCAAGCGGGATGGCAAACAAGACCGGCAGCAGATCGATCGGCCGGATGATCAGGCCAAGGATTTGCAACCCCATCAACAGAAACAAAACGATGTTGAGAACTTGATTGAGCGGCGACCAGAAGCCGATCAGCACCGCGCGCGTATCCGGCGGCATGGCAAAGCGCGACGACGGCGACGACAGACATAGCCCCGCGGTGACGACTGCGATCGGACCGGACAACATCGTAAGGCTGGCGACGCGGTAGCAGCCGAGCACCAGCGTCAGCGAGATCAGAAGCTGCAGGCCCTCGTCTTTGACTTTCCGGATCAGAAACGACGCGGCCCAGCCGAAGATAACGCCGAGCACCGCGCCGCCGGCGATCTCCCGCACCAGCGCCGCCAGTATCCGCCCATGTCCGTAATGAATGACATCGCCCTGCGTGACGCCGAGCGCCAATAGGAACAGCACCACGCCGGCGCCGTCATTGAACAGGCTCTCGCCGACAATCGCGGCGCGCAGATGCGAGGGCAGGCCTGAACGCGCGAGCAGATTTTCGACGACCACGGCATCGGTCGGCGCCAGCACCGCGCCAAGCACCAGACACCAAGCAAGCGGTACGGAAATACCGAGTAGATTAAATGCCAGATAGATGCCGTGGCTGAAGATGAAGGTGGAGATCATGACGCTCGCCGTCGCGAGCAAAAGGATAAGCCGGCGGCGGCGGTTCAACTCGGCAATGTCGACATGGAGACTGCCGGCGAACAGAAGAAGCGCCACAGTGCCGTCGAGAAACAGATGCGGCAGATCGGCATCATCGAGCGTATCGCGCAGCCAATGCATCGCGTGCAGATGAAACAACCGGTCGCTGCCGACGAACAAGAACGACACCAGCAGCGAGCCGAGCAGCATGCCGATCGCCGGCGGCAGCCGCACCCACAGATAATTGACGCAGCCGATGATGACCGCGAGCGCCAATACAATGGCAAAGAGATCGACCGGCTCCAGCTCCATCGCCCGCCCAGTGCCTAAACTACAGCAATGACAGGGGTAATGGCAGCTTTTCGCCCGAAGCGAAAGCGCTTCGGCAGCGGCTCTCGACGCTTAGCGCAGCGCCGACGAGACCGTCGAAAACGTGGTTTTGAGCTTGGTACCAAGACCGGTGATGACGGGGATGATCGCCAAGGCTATGCCCGTCGCGATCAAACCATACTCGATCGCGGTCGCCGCGCTCTCGTCTTTTAAGAACCTGACAATCAGGCGCATGGTTATGCCTCTGTGACAGGCGCGACCATAAAGCAGCGAATCTTGTTAGGTGCTTAAGACGGGTCGCTAAACCGAGGAGTACTGACAAATTGTCGCGGCGCTAAGTAAAGTTTTACTGTCTTGGGACATACTACAGAAGATTTATGGGGAGTTGTTCCGTATGCTGCGTGCACCGAATATCGCTTTATTTGTCATCGCCGGCTGCCTGGCCATGCTCGGCATTTTAGCCGCAATACCGATTGAACTGCCGATCCCCGGGCTGACCGGAAATTCGTCCTGGTACATTTTCGCAGCATGGTTTTTGTTGGCGGCCGGTTCCGTAACGCCACTCGGCTCCAAGTCCGAAGCCAATCCGCAGTAAGTGCTCAGTTCTTCGTATCGAGCGCGCCGCGCACGGCTGCGGCCAGATCCGCAGGACGGAATGGCTTGCGCAACAGCGGCGCGCTGCCGACTGCGGCTTCGAGAATGCCGGAATCTGCGTAGCCGCTGAGGAACAGGATTTTCTGCTCCTTGTTGTTAGCGCGTGCGGCGGTCACAACCTCCGCACCGTTCATATTAGGCATCGCAAAATCGACGATGAGCAGATCGGGATTGAAATCGGAGAACGCGGCCAGCGCCTCGTCGCCGCCTCCGGCTTCCCGAACATCGTAGCCTAGCTCCGAAAGCACGCGGCTGACGATGTCGCGAACGTCGGGGTCGTCGTCGACCAGTAAAAGCTTTTCCCCTTTTGCACCGCGTACCAGTGTCGAGTCGTCGCGCTGCGCCGTCACAACATCGGCCGCCGCACGCGGCAGGCGCATGGTTATCTTGGTACCTCGCCCGAGCTTGCTGTCGATGGTCACGTCGCCGCCAGCTTGACGAACGATTCCGTAGACTTGCGACAGACCAAGGCCGGTGCCCTTGCCGGTCGGCTTAGTGGTGAAAAACGGATCGAAAGCACGCGCGACCACGTCGGGTGTCATTCCAGTGCCGGTATCTGTGACTGACACCAGGATCGACTTTGCGTCATCCTTGGCAGACGCTGTCGCGATGGTGAGCGTGCCGCCGCCCGGCATCGCGTCGCGGGCATTGAGCGACAGATTGAGGATGGCGAGTTCGAGCTGGTTGGCATCGGCCAGAATCGCGGGCAAATTCTCCGCAAGCTCGAACCGGCTGGTGACGCTCGCTCCGAGAGATTGATCAAGCAGCTCCTTCATGCCACCGATCAATCCATTCACATTGATTGCGGCCGTATCGAGCTTTTGAGTTCGCGAAAAAGCTAGAAGCTGCGATGTCAGCCGCGAACCGCGCTCTGCGGCCTTGAAAGCATTTTCCGCCCATTTTCGAACGTTTTGTTCCGTGCTGCGCACGCGGATCAGATCGAGATTACCAACGACAGCCGTCAGGAGATTGTTGAAATCGTGGGCGATGCCGCCGGTAAGCTGGCCGATCGCTTCCATTTTCATGGCTTGGCGAAGCGCCGCTTCTGCCTGAAGCCGCTGCGTGGTCTCGACTGCTTCCGGGACGATGCCGATCACGTCGCCCCTGTCGTTCTTGACCGGGCGCAACGCCATATCGAAGGCGCGCTCACCATCCGGCAGATTGACGACAATGGATTGTTGAACGGACTCGCCCTTTGCGGCGCGCGCAACGAATTCGCGCACAGCCTCCGGCATCCCCGGGGTGCCTGTAAACCAAGGCGTTTCCCAGAACGCGCGGCCGACGACATCCTCGAATTTGGCATGCATGCCCTCGAGCGAAGCCCGGTTCACGTCCAAGAGCGTGCCGTCGGGCAGCATGTAGCCTTGGAAAATATAAGTCGTCTGCAACAGCGTTCGCATCCGGTCGGCGCTGGTCCTCAGCGCATTGATGGCGCGGGCAAGCTCCGCGCCGCGCTCCTTGACTTGGGCGTCGAGCGAAACATTCAGACTGCGTAGGGCATCTTCCGAACGGCGGATGCGCAGCAGCGCATTGACTGCCGCGGCAAGCTCCAGTGGCTCGGCTGGTTGAACCAGATAAGAATCGGCGCCGGCGTCGAGACCGCGGGTCCGGCCCTCGGACGTCACAAAAGTGGCCGACGTCATCAACACCATGACCTCCGGCCATTTGCCTTTGATGTAGCGGCAGACGTCGTGCCCGCTGATATCGGGAAGCTGTACGTCCAACAGGACAACAGGCGGCTTTAATTGCTCAATGAGCCGCAACGCATCTGCACCCGTGGTCGCATCGACCACCGAAAAACCGCCAGCCTCAAGGTCGCGGCGCTTGACGTAGCGCTGGGCCTCAAGATCGTCGACGTTCAGGATGACATCGTCTTGCGTCATGACAGCAAACTCTGGAAGCTCGTCGCGTCACGCAAGAACAACGACACGTTCTCACGCGAAATCAGGTTCTTCGAAATGACACGCGTGCCGGCCGGCAGCCGCGCTTTCAATTCGGCATCGACACTCAGCGACGTCGAGACAATCAGCGGGATGACGCTGGTGCGCTGATCGGCACTGAGTTCCTGCAAGACCGTGAAGCCGTCGACATTGGGCATCTGTAGATCGAGCACAATGACGTCGGGATGCTCGGTGCGCGCGAGCCGGAGGCCGTCGCCGCCATCATTGGCTTCGAGAACTTCGTAGCGCGGCTCGTTACGAATGATCTGCTTGAGCACATAGCGGAAGGTTTCGTCATCATCGATGATGAGGACGCGCTTGCGCGAAAGGTCCGGAACAATGGCGGGAGCCAGTTCGGCATCTTCGCCGAACGTAGCCGGGATCGTGAGCTGAAAGACCGAGCCCTGGCCGGTAACGCTTTCAACCGTGAGACGACCGCCGATCAGCTCCGCCAGGGAACGGGACAGCGGAAGGCCGAGGCCCGTCCCTTTGACCTTGCGTTGCAAGCGGGTATCGACCTGGGCGAATTCCTCGAAAATTCGTTCTTGATCGGCCGGCGCGATGCCGATGCCGGTGTCGCGTACGGCAAAGGTCACCAGATTTTTGTCCGACTGGTAATGCGCCGTAACACTGACTTCGCCTTTTTCCGTGAATTTCAAGGCATTGGAGATCAGATTGCGGAGAATTTGCGCGACTTTCGACTCATCGGTCAGCAATTCCGGAATATCGTTCGCGGCATCAAAAATAAGATCGACCGAGGGCGCCAAAAGAAGCGGACGCAGCGCGCCACGCAAGCCACCGAAGAGATTTGTCACCGTGAAACGCGTGGACTTCACGTCGACCTTGCCGGCCTCGACCTTGGCGAGATCGAGGAGGTCATTGACCAGTTCCAACAAGCTTTCGGCCGAGCGGCGGATATATCCGATCTGCCGTTCTTGCTCGGCCGAGAGGTCACCGTCGATGCGATCGAGAAGAAGCCGCGACAGAGCGAGGACCGAATTCAGCGGCGTGCGGAATTCATGGCTCATATGCGATAGGAAGCGCGATTTCAGTTCGCTTGCAGTGCGCAATTGCTCCGCGCGCTCGTCGAGTTCGGCATAAAGCGCGACCACACCGCGATTGGTATCGCCGAGTTCTTGGTTGAGCAGCTTGCTTTCCTCGTCGCGGCGCCGGATATCTTCGAGACTTTGCAGAAGCTCCCGGTTCTGATCGCGCAACACTTCAAGCGGATCCGCCGATCCCTCTTGCTTCAGAGCAGCCGTGATGTCGGAAAGCCGGGCTCGCGTGATCTTGGGAGCGCGCCTCGGCAGAATTTGTTCGAGCTCGACGACGGTGCCTTGTCCGGGAACTGAATCGATCTTGAAACGATCCATCAAACGGCGGGCGCCGGCGAGACCGAGACCCATGCCGCTCGGTGAACGGTACTCACCATCGAGGATCGGCTGCAGATTGGGGATGCCCTTGCCCTTGTCGCTGATGCGGATGCAGAACGACTGAGAAGGACCTTCCAGTTCCACTGCGAATTCGGCGCGGCCGCCGCCGGCATAACCGAACGCATTGCGGGCGATCTCAGAGACCGCAGTCGCGATGCGGGTCTGATCCTGCCGCTCGAAACCCAGCAGTTCCGCGATGCGACGTGCGCGTTGCCGCACGGCCACCACGTCGCCCTCGTTTTCGATCGGCAGCGTGATAATCGGAAGGCTCATGCAGAACCCGCGGTGAAATGGTCCCGAGGTGTCGGGACCCACTTTCCTACCAGAACCGTCATGTCGTCGCGGCGGCGGCCGAAATCTCGGTAAACGATGGCGGCAATCAGCGCCGGATGGACCGATTGAATATCCCGATATTGGGCAAGGTTCCACTGCGTGCTGATGCCGTCGGATGCGAGAACGATCAAACCACTCTCGAACGGATAATCAAAACCCTGAATCTTTCGCGCGTTATGGCCGGCGGTGCCCGGCATTGACACCATGCGGCGTAGATTGCCGCCGGAGGCCAGCGCGCCGGCAACATTTCCGATCCCTGCAAAGGTGACCTGCCGCGCCGCCGGATCGAACCGCGCGATGGAAACCGCGGCACCACGGGTCGAACGCAATCCGCCATGTACATAGTCGAGGAGCGTCGGGACGCGATGACCAATGAAACGGTGGAATAAGCGCACCGCTTCGACGGAAGCCTCGGCGGCTTCCCGACCGTGTCCAAGACCGTCGGCTACAAGCAAAGTGACAACACCGTTGGCCTCGACACTCCAGGAGTCGCCGCATACTTCTTCGCCCGGCATTGCGATAGCAACCGCGCCCCATCCGGAATGCGAAACGCGGCGCTGCGGATGCGGCGTTCCCGGCTGCAGCCGCGCCATCACGCCAGTGCCGGCCCCAGGCCACGAGGCGATGTCGAAGAGATGCGATTGCCGAATGACCGCGCCAAGCCCATTACCGGCAGTGCCGGCACTGGAATAACCGTCGCGCAGACATTCCTCGACATTGCCGATGCCAGGACCGCGATCGAGCGCCATGAGCTCGATACCGTTACCTTCTTTGTCCTGATAAGTCCCGACCAAGAGTTCGCCGCCGCGTCCGTGCTTGATCAGATTGGTACCGAGTTCGGTCGCGACCAATGCGACACGTCCGGTATCGGCCTCGTTGAAACCATTCTGCGCGGCAGTGGCGACGGCCTGACGACGCGCCTCGGCGACCTGACTCGCGTCATTGACGGCAACCGAGATCGTCATGTTTTCCAGCGCGCGATGGTGATCTTGGTTCCGGAGCCGGGCGCCGATTCAATTTTGAATTCGTTCGACAACCGCTTGGCGCCGCCGAGTCCAAGTCCGAGGCCCGAGCCGCTGGTGAAACCATCTTTCATCGCCTGCTGAATATCGGCGATGCCAGGGCCCTTATCCTCGAAGGTCAGGCGAAGACCGCGGCGCCCGACATTTTCCAGGACCTCAATGAACAACTCGCCGCCGCCGCCGTAATCCAGCGTATTGCGCGCCAACTCGCTGGCGGCGGTGATGATCTTGGTCTGATCGACCAAGCTCAGGCCCGCTTCAACAGCCATGATCCGTGTCTGTTGCCGCACTTTCACGACGTCGTCCGACGAGCGGATATCGAGCCGGTCACTCCTCGTCGTCGGCATCAAACTCGTCCAAACGAACACGGATCAGCGCCATGCCTCGCTCGACATTGAGCGCCGTCTTAACGCCGGATAAAGAAAGGCCAAGTTCGACCAGCGTGATTGCAACAGCGGGCCGCATCCCGACAACGACCGTCTCGGCATCGAGGATGCGCGACACGGCGGCGATGTTGTCGAGCATCCGGCCGATGAAACTGTCGACGATTTCCAGCGCGGAGATGTCGATCAAAACGCCTTTAGCGCTGAATGCGACGATCTTGCTGGTGAGATCTTCTTCGAGTGCCGTAGCGAGGCGGTCATGCATGTCGACCTGAATCGTGACGAGCAACGCATCCCCAAGCTTGAGGATCGGAATACGGTCCATTGTCACGCGTCCTTTTCGTCGGGAGCTTTCGGTCTGGCCGCTCCCGCCGATTTGATTTTCGTGACAGTGCGATTGGTCCGCTTCAGCGCCACCGCAAAAGCGTCGGCGAGCGTCGCCTTCGAAACAACATTCAGATCGACGCCGAGATGCACGATGGTCTGGGCGATCTGCGGTCGGATGCCGCTGATGATGCAGTCGGCGCCCATCAAACGGGCCGCCGAGACGGTCTTGAGAAGATGCTGCGCCGTCAGTGTGTCGACAGTGGGCACGCCGGTGATGTCGATGATGGCGATTTCGGCCTCTTCATCGACGATGTGCTGAAGCAGGTTCTCCATGATCACCTGGGTGCGCTCGCTATCGAGCGTGCCGATGATCGGAAGCGCGAGAACGCCCTCCCACAATTTGACGACTGGCGTGGAGAGTTCGGAAATTTCGCGTGTTTGGCGGAGGATGACTTCCTCGCGGCTCTTCTGAAATGTCTCGAATGTCAGCAGGCCGAGTTCGTCGAGCAGCGCGGTAATCGCCCAAGTGATTTTGGCGACATCGGCTGCTGAAAGCGTCTTGATGCGATTGAGCGTGCCGAACAGCGGCTGCTTGAGCGAGAATATAAAAGTCGCGGTCTCGGTCGGAGAAAATCCCTGCAAGGCGCGTGAGCGCGACAGGTTGCCGAGAAAATCGCGCGCCGGCGTGTAGGCGGCATTCGCGGCGTCGATGCCGCCTTTGGCAAGCCCATTACGAAAAAGTTGGAGAAATTCGGTCGACTGGGCCGTCAGTTCGCCTTCGGTGATGCGGCCGGTTTGCAACGTGCCGCTACGCTTCTGCAGTTCGAGCCATTCCGGGACGATCTGCTTTTCATTTTCGCTGACCAATTCCGCTAAGGTCGCGGCTTCATTCGCTGCCATCGCCAATCTCCGAACTTCGACACAACAATACTTATCCAACCGCTGATGGGACCGATGCCACCGGCGGGGTCGCTTAGGGCGAAGGACTCTAACTCATTGCTGATAGGGTGGAAATCGGCCGTGTCAGGCCTACTGCCTTAGCCACCCGGCCGATGTGAGATAGCCCTCTTCCCAGCCCGTAACGCTCGGGCCGGGAAAAAGTTCCATTGCCCTTCCCGCACCTGCACGTGCAGGGTCTCCCCCAACCTAAGCATTGAGGCCGAGGGAACCAAACTCACAAAACGGCCTTGTGCTAAAAACGGGGGCTGATTTTTTCCATGCTTTTTACGATTGAGGTCCTTCGCTCCGGCGAAGGCGGAAGCGAAGACGTCCTGCATCGCGTCAAAGTCGATGAAATCAGTCCGAAGCGGGCCAAAACGAAAGCTGATCTGCTTTTGACGACGTGGCGCGGCAGAGGCGCCA
>DATBAD010000017.1:0-2800 GCA_036271715.1 Xanthobacteraceae bacterium | reverse complement strand
TCTGGTGCAAGAGAATTTCCTTCTCGTGCAAACGCCGCATTGCCGAAAATGTGATCGGGATGAACATGCGTGTTGATCACATAGCGAACAGGCTTCGATGTCACGGCGCGAATCGCACTGAGGAGACGCATGCCCTCGCGCGTGCTGCCTCCGGTATCGATCACGGCCACTGCGTCGTCACCGACAACGAAGCCAAGATTGGCGGCGTCGCCCTGGTTCGCCTCGCTCATCATGTCGATATTGCCAATGTGAACGTAGACGCCCGGCGCGATCTCGGAGACCGGCAGCGGTGTCGATGCATATTTCTGTTGTGCATTGCAATCACTGGAAATGAGCACAACAACAAATGCGACAAGAATGCCGCCCACCCAGCCTGCTGTCTCTGCGGCGCGTCGATAGAAACAGGCCGATCGAGCGACTGGCAATGTCAATGAGCGTTGGTGAGCCTTTGGCTTGTTATCCACGCTGGCCCGACCTTTCGCGTGATCGCTCGCATCGCGCCACGCATTGTCTTCGCCGCTATCAGACTTGATGAGCGTCATTTTCCCGTTCCCGCGCTTTAACATCACGCCTTGGGTTCCCCACATTGCACTGCAAGAGGCGAGCGACCTCCTTCCAAATCATACCTTGCTTCTGAAAAGAGAGTTACCTAGTCTTTTTTTGCTTTTGCTTTGTTGATCATCACGACGTCGGCGTTGACTCATGGCCGTGCAAGACCAGGCGCCGACGACGCGTTTGGCAAACAGCTCAAGCAAACAGAAGCCAGTTGCACAGGTATCAAATGAACCCACAGCGCATCGAAAGCCGGCCGTTACCTTATTCGCTTGCGATATCCGCTATGGCGATCGCGGCATTCTTCGGCATCCTGGCTTGCGGGTTAACCGCGTTATGGCCGACCGCGGCCCTCGCGCAAGCGCCGGCCCAAAGCAATGAATCCGGTTCGCTCGAACTCGTCGATCCCGATGTATTTCGTGCCTGTGGCGATCCACGCAACCTGCCGTTCTCCAACGACAAGAGCGAGGGCTTTGAAAACAAGCTCGCCGAATTATTTGCCGCCAAGCTCGGCAAAAAGCTCAGCTACACCTATTTTCCGCAAGCCACCGGTTTCGTCCGGATGACGCTCGGCTCCTATCGATGCGATGTGATCATGGGTTTTCCGCAAGGCGACGATCAGGCGCAGGTGACCATTCCCTATTACCGGACGACATATGCCCTGATTACGAAGCGCGGCAGCGGGCTTGAGGATGTCGCGAGCATCGACGACCCACGGCTCAAGGACAAACGGATCGGCGTCGTCGCCAAGACGCCGCCGAGCACCAATATGGCGGTCAACGGCCTTTTGGCACATGCAAAATCCTATCCGCTGTTTATCGACACCCGTGCCGACTCCTCGGCGCAGGCCATGATTGAAGACCTCAATCAGGGCAATATCGACTGCGGCATCTTGTGGGGGCCGATGGCGGGCTATTTCGCGGCGAAAGCCGACCCTCCTCTGGTCGTGGTGCCGCTCGTGAAGGAAACGACCGGTCCGCAAATGATGTATCGGATAGGCATGGCCGTGCGTCCGGCAGACCAGGAATGGAAACGTACCCTCAACAGGCTGATCACCGAAAACAAGGCGGAGATCAACAAGCTCCTGATCAGCTACAATATCCCGATCCTCGATGAGGCCAATACGCCGATTACGGCCGAGACGCTCGCCAAACGGCCATGATGAAAACCGCCGTTCGTCTCGTGCTTGCGATGGTTATACTTGCCATCGCCGACGTGCGAGCGGCTGAGGTATCGGAGCCGAACGGTTATCGCCTCGAGGATTATCGTGCTCCGACCCCTGCAACATTGCACGGCGCGCTGGCGATAGGGACGCAAGAAGCGGAAAAAATCTGGCGCAGCGGCGCCGCCTCCTTCGTCGATGTATTGCCGCGACCGCCACGGCCGCGGAATCTGCCCGAGGGAACGCTCTGGCATGACAAACCGCGCGCCAATATCCCGGATAGCATCTGGCTGCCCGACACCGGTTACGGCGAACTTGCGCCCAGCGTGGCCGAATACTTTTCCAAGGGGCTGGAAAAGGTGACCGGAGGCGATCGCGCCAGGCTGATCGTGCTTTATTGTTTGGCGGATTGCTGGATGTCGTGGAACGCAGCCAAGCGCGCGCTCTCGCTCGGCTATTCGAATGTCGCGTGGTATCGCGATGGCACCGACGGCTGGCTTGCCGCGGGCCTACCGCTGAAAGATGCCACGCCCGAGCCGCGCCCGGCCGAGTAAGCCGATCTATCTTTGATCGGACAGCGCTTGCCCTTCACTATTTAGGCGCGTCGGTGCTCAGGGCGCCCTGAATTGCCTTTCCCAAATCAAACAGCCGTTTCTCGATCAGGACGGGAACATCGCATACATAGGACGTCGATTTCCGTCGATCTTCGAAAATGCGCGTCTGCCACGCCAGGCGACTGACGAGTTCCTCGCTCTGGGCCGGATCGGCGTTCGACTTGTCCTGTATTTCGCGCAGCTTCTGGGCTTCCTCGCGGATGTCGTCAGCCGCAGCTTTCTGCTTGCGCGAAAAACGCTCAATGCCGCTCATCACTTCGTCACGCTGCGCGTTGAGGGTCGAATACAAGGCCGCAAAGAGTGTCTTGGCCTTTTCCTGCTTTTCCGCGCTTGTTCCGACGATGTAGTCAGCGACCAGCTTCCTGGCGTCTTCCATCGGCGTCCGGCGGGCCGCCAACCGCGATACCAGATCGGCTTGTTTCGCGTCCGTCGGCTTTGCCGCGTCGCCGATCTCGATCGGCGGACCGTTCCA
>DATBAD010000016.1:0-1862 GCA_036271715.1 Xanthobacteraceae bacterium | reverse complement strand
CGATGCAGCCGGCAAGCGCTTCTCGAATGCCGCGCCGGAGACGCAATCGCACTGACGCCAAGCCCTGACTCGATCTGGCGGAAACTGCTATAACGGCAGTCGGTTTCGACAACAAAATGGGATGCACGAATGCCGGACCTAAACAAGCAAAGACGCGGCTTGCTGCTGACCGCAGCGGCGGCGGGTGCCACGCTGGTCATGCCGCGAATGATTCTCGGCGCGGCCGATAAATCCAAGACCACCTATGGCGGCGATCTGACTTCAGTGCGCGCCGCGATCGAAAAGCAGCGGCCGGAAGCAATCAAGCGTCTGCAAAATTGGATCGCGCTCCCGTCCATCGCCGCGGAAAACCGCAACATGCAGGAGGGCGTGCAAATGATGATCGCCCTCTTGAAAGACGCCGGCTTCCAAAGCGCGAAGGTGATGCCGACCGACGGCCAGCCCGGTGTGTTCGCGACATTGGATGCGGGCGCCGCACGCACCGTCGGCATGTATTTCATGTATGACGTCAAACAGTTCGATCCTAAAGAATGGAGTTCTCCGCCGCTGGAGGCCGCCATCGTCAACCGGCCGCCCTTCGGCAAGGTCATGATCGGGCGCGGCGCGACCAATCAAAAAGGCCCCGAGGCCACTTTTCTCGCCGCGCTGCATGCGCTCAAGGCCGCCGGCCGCAAGCCGCCCGTGAACATCGTGCTGGTTGCCGAAGGAGAAGAGGAAATCGCATCACCGCATTTCGCCCAAGTGGTGCATCAACCCGAAGTGCTCAAGGCCTTGGCAAAATGCCATGAGGTGTTCATGCCGTTCGCGTCGCAGTCGCCGCAGGGCTCGGTACAAATTGCGCTCGGCGCCAAGGGCGTGGTCGAAGTGGAGCTGGTGGCCTCGACCGAGAAATGGGGCCGCGGATCCAGGGATGACATTCATTCCAGCTACAAGGCCGAACTCGACAGCGCGGTGTGGCGCATGGTCAAGGCGCTCTCGACGCTGGTATCCGAAGACGGCAACGACCCGGCAATCGATGGCTGGTTTGAACATGTGAAACCCTTGACGGCGCGCCAGAAAGAACTCATCGCAGAACAGGTCGCGCATTCCAACGAAGCGGATGTCAAAAGGCTGCTGGGTGTGCAGCACTGGGTTCGGGATTTATCGTATCGCGACGCGCTCGAGCGGCTCGCCTCGCAGCCGACCGTGAATATCGAAGGCATGTATGCCGGCTACATCGGCCCGGGCGGCAAGACCATCCTGCCGTCGAAGGCCACCGCAAAGCTGGATCTACGCTTGGTACCCGACCAGACGGCCGCCGATTGCCAAGCCAAGTTGAAAGCGCATCTGGCCAAGCGTGGCTACGGCGACATCGAAGTCAAGGTCACAGGCGGCTATGATCCGACACAGACCGATGAGAACTCGTCGCTGATCAAGGCATCGACGGCGGTTTACAAACAACTCGGCATGCCGGTGAGCTTATCGCCGCGCCTCGCCGGTTCCTGGCCGGGGTATATTTTCACCGGAGCGCCGGTGAGTTTGCCCGCGGGCCATTTCGGAACGGGCCATGGCAGCCGCGCCCATGCGCCGGACGAGTACTACGTCATCGAGTCGAGCAATCCGGCGCTGCAGGGCATGGCGGATGCGACGCTGTCCTATGTGATGCATCTGTATGCACTGGCCGCGGTGTAAGGTTTCGAGTCTCTAACGAAGCTTGAACTGGTCCATCATATTGGCCTCGATTGCGGTCCTTGAAAGAGAGGGGCCGATCCCTGTGTTTTTGTAATAAAGTGCCTTCAAGAAGGCTAAATCGCCGGCTGTTATCCCTGTCGGCATTTCACGCGTGCCGCAGCTTGATGACATGATGTCCAAAATGCTCGGCA
>DATBAD010000015.1:0-582099 GCA_036271715.1 Xanthobacteraceae bacterium | reverse complement strand
ATCCGACCTGGACGGTGCCGCTCTCGATCACCAAGACCGAGATAGCGAGGCATATGCGCCAGGACCCGAGCTATCTTAGCCGCATGCATATGCGCCTCATCGGTGCGCATGACGAAGACATCGATCCGCGCGGTGTCGATTGGTCCGGCGACCGCTCGCCGAACTTCACCGTGCGACAAGACGCCGGCAATTGGAACGCGCTCGGCAATCTGAAGATCGATATGCCGAATCCCTATTCGGTCTATATGCACGACACTGATACGCGAAAGCTGTTTGCCGACGATTATCGTTTCGACTCCCACGGCTGCACACGCGTCGATAATGTGCGCGATCTTGCCGCCTGGATTCTACAGGACGGACCGCCCAACTGGGATCGCGCCGCGATCGATGCCGGCATTGCCGCCGGTCAGACCAAGATCATCAATCTGCCGCACAAGATTCCGGTTGCCTGGGTCTATCTGACCGGCTGGGTACGGCGTGACGGCACCGTCGAATTCCGCGACGATGTCTACAAGCACGACGATGCCCTCGACCGGAACGCGCTCGCCGAAGCCGCGGCCGGCGGCTTCGTGGCGCCAGTACCCACGACCAATCTGAAGCGCGTGTCGATCGACACGCGGTGATTGACCGCCGTTGCTGCCCGTTGGGCATGGGCGGCACGATTGATCCCTGCCGCGCTGGTGCTATTAACTGGCCCCTGGAAATCTAGGGAGCCAACATGAAACTCGCATTTTTTGACGATTACAAATTGGGCGTCGTGATCGGCGACAAGATTGTCGACGTCTCGTCCGCCACCAAAAGCATCAAGGCGCTCGGTCCGCAGGACGTAATCCGCACCGTGATCGAGAAATGGAGCACCTACAAAACCAAGCTCGCAGCCGCCGCCAAGAAGGGTAAAGGCAAGCCGCTTTCGAAAGCTAAGCTCCGTCCGCCGCTGCCGAAGCCCGAAAACATCATCTGCATGGCGGTGAATTACATGGAGGACGGCACGCTCGCCGAGCCGGCGCCGATCAACGCCTTCATGAAATCGCCGAGCGCGATTGTCGGCGACCGCGGCACCATGGAACTGCCAGACATGGCGGCCAGCGTTTTCGAAGGCGAAGCGGAACTCGCGATCGTCATTGGCAGGCGTGCGTCGCACGTCAAAGCCGCCGACGCGATGCGCTACATCTTCGGCTATACGAATTTCATCGACGGCTCGGCACGCGGCGTGGTGCCGCCGACCAACGTTTTCTACCAGATGAAATCGCGCGACACGTTTGCGCCGATCGGCCCCTATATCGTCACCAAGGACGAGATCAAGGATCCGCACAAGCTGCAGATCACGCTCACCAATAACGGCACGGTCTTTCAGAACTTCAATACCGACGACATGGCGCACAAGATTCCGCGCTGCATCGAGTGGGTCACTGCGATCCATACGCTCGAGCCCGGCGACATTTTGGCGACCGGCACCAACCATCGCGGGCTTAACCCGTTCATGGATGGCGACAAGATCGAGCTTACCTGCGAAGGCTGCGGCACGCTGCACATCACGATCCGCGATCCGCTCAAGCGCACCTGGGCGCGCATCACCCGGCTGCGGCATAAGGAAAGCGGCGGCCAGGGCGTACATACACCGCAAACCGGCGGGAAATACGCTCCCGCGAAATGAGCTGAGAAGCCCGGCCGCATGTTGCGGCCGGGCTTGTCTGGCGAAGGCTTACGGCGCCTCGACCTGCTTGAGCGCGAGCTGGCGGATTTTGGTTGCGTCGCGCACGCCGCTTTGGGCGATTTCGATGATGGTCTTGGCGAGACGCTCCGACATCGGATCGGAGCGATCGTTCACGTTCAAAATACGCAGACATTCCTCGTGGGCGGCGACGAGGCGTTCAATATCGTCCGGGGTGAATGCCGATTGCTGCAACAGGCGGTAAATCGCCATGGGAGATGCTCCGTGCGCCGGAAAGGAAGAATGGGCGGGAGCAAAAGCCTTCCCCATTGCCGCCGATTCCGGCCGACAACGAGCGCTAATTTACACGTTCAGCGATGAATGCAAGCTGAATTGAGAAGCGCAACGCTACTTCGCCACAGCATCCAAAATAGAAAGTTCGGCGCGCGGTGCTTTCGCTTTTCGCTTCGATGTCGCGCGTGCCGGTCTGCTTTCCTGCTCTTTCAGCTGCATGAGAAGTACAAATAATTCATGTGATAATTTTTGCGGCGCCTCATAGCGCTTGCGCAGCCCGTCGCCGATCATGGTCTGCATGATCCGGTGAAGTGTCACCGGCTCGTCTGCGGGCCTATCGCTGGCTGTAACGCTGACCATGGCGGCTCGATCGAAACCAACCCTCAAGCCTCCTAATCAAGGAACTCAGGCTTTTGTTCCGGCGGTTGGCAGACCCGCCATCAGTCAATTTAATCGTAGTTCCGCAATGTGCTTAGGGTCGGGGCTCAGCTCGCCTTTCTCCACCCGTTTGACGATGTCGGTCAGCATGGCATTGGCGCGGGCATTGATGCCGATCTTCTCGCCTTCGCGCACGATCAAGCCGTTGAGGAACTCGATTTCGGTACGGCGGCCCTTTTGCATGTCTTGACCCATGGAAGGCCGCTGCCCCGCCGCGGTGCGGCCGGCATCCTTGAAGCGCTGCTCGTCGCAGGTCTTTGCTGCTGCCTCATCGCCTTCGCCCGCACGGGCGATCGTCTCCGGCGGCAGGTGCAGGACGTCCTCGAGCTGATAGCCATGTGCTTGGCCGACGCGGATCGCCTCGGAGCCGACGCGGGTCGAGAAGCGGCGGATGGGATCGTTTTTGAGCATGTCGGTGCCGCCGAGGCCCGTACACGCTGAAATGCCGTTCTGCATGGCGTTGGCGACGAGCTTCGACCAGCGCTCGCCCCAGAGATTGCTGGTCACCTTGGCGCTGTCGGCATAAGCGACGAGCCGGCAAACCTCTTCGGCGCGTTCGGTGATGCGGCCGTGTATTTCACCGGCGCGGAACACCGTATGCGCGTCGCGATGTTTGGCGGCGCCGCGATGCACGAGGCCGGGTTCCGGTAAATTGACGGTGATGCTGGAAGCGATACAGCCAAGCGTCTTGCCCCAGCCGACCACGCTGGCGATGGTCTCTTCATTCATGCAGTTCTGTAGCGACACGACATAGCCGTCCGGCGCCAGATATTGCTTGATCATCATCGCCGCCCAGGCGGTGTCGTAGGACTTCATGCAGACAAAGGCGATGTCGATCGGCTTTTCTTTGGCGAGTTGCTGCGCATCGGTTACGTGCAGCGCGCGTACCGGCACGATGAATTCCGGCTCCTTCATCGCATGTGTCACGCGGAGCCCATGCTTACGCATATGCTCGACATGCGCCGGCCACGGATCGATAAAAGTCACATCCTCGCCCGCTTGCACCATATGCGCACCGGCATAGCCGCCGACCGCGCCGGCGCCGACAAAGGCGATTTTCTTCTTGGTCAATGTCTCCTCCTCGCTGGCCGGCGTTTTAGAACGCCAGTCCTTTGGTTTTATAGACCGCCATCGCCGCGGGTTTTGTCAGAAAATCGATCAGCGCGCGGCCGGCGGCGGGCTGTTTCGCATCGGCGGTAATGCCACCGGAAAAGACCGTGATCTCCTGCAATTCGGCCGGTAGCATGCCGATCACCTCGACACCTGGATTGGTCATCAGCTCGGACACTTCTTGCAGAGCGATCTCTGCTTCTCCGCTCGACACTAAGACGCTCACGCGTCCATCCTGGCCGCCTGCCGCGAGCTTGGTCTTTGGCGCGATCTCGTGAGCGATGCCGAGCCGCTCGAACATTTTCATAATGTGCTCGGCGGTGATCCCGCCGCCGGCGGGATCGGTATATCCCACCGATTTTGCCGCCAGCAGCGCGCTTTTAAGCGCCTCCGGCGTGGACACGTCGGGCTTCGGCGCGCCTTTGCGTACGCAGACGGCGATGCCGGTGCGAGCTATGGCGGTCACGTCGGGCAGTACTTTGCCCTTCTGGATAAGCTCGCCGAGCTTGCCGCTGCCGATGATGATAATGTCGGCTGGCTCACCGCCGAGAAGCCGTCGCGCGAGGCCGCCGGAGGGCCCGTAGGTGACGCGGAGGCTATTTCCGGTTTCCTGTTTGAACGACGGCGTGAGGTCGTCGATAGCAGCTTTCACGGCGTCGGTGATCATCGCGTTGATCTCCGCGGCCTCAGCTACGCCGGTACTCATAAAAACCAAGAGAGTGATCGCGACTATGCGCATGGTTCGCTCGTGTCATCAGGAGTGAGACTGTAGAAATTCATCCAATGCTTCCCGAACACGCGCCATGACATTGCTCCATGACCGCGTGCTGTCCTGTCGAAACAAACGAGCCGCGGGGTACCAAGGGCTGTCGTCGCGATCCAATAACCACCGCCAGTCAGCGCTATAGGGCAACAAAACCCAGACAGGTTTTCCCATCGCGCCGGCAAGATGGACGACGCTGGTATCGACCGAGATAACCAAATCCAAATGATCGATGATGGCCGCGGTGTCGGAAAAGTCCCGCAGGTCTTCGCCGTAGAAGGCGATGGAATCAAGCTGCTCAAGCGTCGCCGCATCGCCTTCGTCGATTTCTTTTTGCAAGGATATCCAATGCGCATCCGTGGAAAGCAAAGTCGCGAAGGATGTCAGATCGATGTAGCGGTGAAGGTTGGCCTGGTCCTTTATGCCACCGCTCCAAACGATACCAATTCGAGGTTTTGTTTTATCGGGTAGGCGCGCGGTCCAGGTCTTGCGCAGCTCTTCATCAGAAAAAAGATACGGCTGTCCCGCGGGGATTTTTTCCTCGGCCATGCCAAGAGCGAGAGGCAAACTCAGCAGCGGACAATGAAAATCAAATGCAGCCGGGACGTCGTCCTGTTTGATGATCTCTATGCCCGGGCACGCTTGGGTGAATAGCCGATACAGCGGTTCCTGCACCGACATGACGACCGATGCCGCTTTCGGTATCAAAAGCTTGGCCAGGCGGCCAAACTGCATTGTATCGCCGAAACCCTGCTCCCAATGAACGAACAAGGTCTGCTTCGAAATATCGTCTTTTCCAAGCCAAAGTGGCTGCGTAAAAGAGCGGTTGCCGAACGGCTGTTCGAGCTTCTTCCGCCATTCGTATAACGGCCAACCCTGTTCGAAGCGTCCGGCCTGCAACAGAGAAAGACTCTGGTTGGCATAGGCGTCGGCATAATCCGGCTTCAGCGCAATCGCTCTGCTAAAACTGGCGATTGCGTCGTCGTACCGCTTGAGCTCCCGCAGCCCAAGGCCGCGATTATTGTGCGCCTCGGCATAATCCGGTTTCAGCGCGACGGCTCTATCGAAACTCCCCAGCGCATCGTCAAAACGCCCCAGCTGCCGCAACGCGGTCCCGCGATTATAGAGAGCCGCTGGATAGTCCGGCCGCAGCGCGATCGCTCTATCGAAGTCAGCGACCGCGTCGTCAAGCCTGCCGAGTTCTTTCGCTGTGTTGCCGCGGTTGTTGTAGGCCTCCGCATAATTGGGCCGGAGCGCTATAGCCCTATCGAAAGAGGTTGGCGCATCGGTGAAGCGGTTTAGCTCCTGAAGCACTGTGCCGCGGTTATTGTGCGCTTCCACGTAATCGGACTTCAGCGCGATCGCTCTATCAAAACTTGCGAGCGCGTCGTCGAGCCGCTTCAAATCCTTTAACACGATGCCGCGGTTGTTGTGGGCATCGGCAAAATCCGGCTTGAGAGCGATCGACCTGTCGAAACTGACAAGCGCGGCGTCGAAGAGTGTGAGATCCCGTAATCCGTTGCCCAGATTATTATGAGCAGCCCAGGATTTGGGGTTTAGTGCGAGCGCTTGGCCGATCAACTCAACGCCACCTTCGGTTCGCATAGTTTGAAGCGTCAGCACGCCGAGCAAATGCAGTGCATCGAAATGCGCCGGTGCTTGCCGCAAGACTTCTCTGTAGGCGCGCTCTGCTTCCGCGAGCCGGCCCTGCTGATGCAGTGCGAGCGCCTGCTGGAAAATTGCCTGTGGCGTAGCCGCGGCGGGAGGTTGAAATTGCGGTTGCGGACCCCAACCGGGCGCGAACCTCGCTTGAACCGAGGCGGTAAAGAGCCGCTGCGGCTGCGGGGGGCGTTCGCGGTCTTCTGGCACGATGATCAGTTCCCGGACTGTCTCCGGCTGTTGTATCCGCTCGACCACGCGAAACCAACCCGGCCGCTTTTTAAGAGCCGCGGAATGCGGCTTTGATCGCTTCGACGCCCTGACCAGATTTCGCCGCGGCGATGATGCTGACTTCCTGTTTGAGGAGCGTATCGAGCGCAGATTTCATCGCGTCGACCGTCTCGGGCGGTACGACAACCGCACCATGACGGTCGGCGTGGATGAGATCACCGCTTTTTACCGCCATGCCGTGGATGGTGACAGGAATACCGAAGTCCTCGACATGCACGTAAGCATGGGAAGGGCTGATCGAGCCCGCGAGCATCTGAAAGCCCTCGGCGACTTGTGGGATGTCGCGCACCGAGCCATTGGTGATAGTGCCGAGGCAGCCCAGCGCTTTGTGCACGTTGGTTTGCACTTCGCCCCAGAACGCGCCGTAACCGGCGGGATCGTCGAGATCCTCGATGACGGCGATGCCGGGGAGTGGCGCTGCCGCAATGTAATCGAGATAATCCATACGCTTCGCCATATAGCTTGGGCCGGACACCTTATCGCGCGCGCGCATCGTCACCGTTTTGGCGTAGCCGACCATCGGCGGCAAATCGGGAAACGGACAATGCAAATGCGAGACGGTGTAGCCCGCGCCGCGGCGCTCCGGCGCCACGATCTCAAGCAAATTGCATACAGTCGGCGTATCGATCCCCCGCAAAAATGCGAATTGGTTCTGTGATAACACGAGCTTTCCCCCTTCAGTTTTTTCTCTTCATTCCCAGGCCAAGGCTACGACAGCGGCAATCAATAGCTGCATAACGACCAGCGTCGCAACACAGCCGACCCAACCGGCATATTCCCAGGCAAAGCCCGGCAAGAAAGCTCCAGCGCTGCCACCGATATAGTAGATCGATGCATAGAGGCCGACCGCAGATGAGCGGCCTTCTTTGGCGGTCAAAGTGACATAGCCCGTCGAAACCGTCTGGCACATCATGCCGCAGACCGCGCAGAGCGTGAGCCCGGCGAGGATAAGCGTCACCGGCGGCGCCAGCATTATGAGTGCGCCGACGATCCAGACCGCAATGATGCCCAGCACGAAGGGGCGTCGCCCGAAGAGGGTAACGCCGCGGCTGACAAAGGGAACGGCAGCGCTCGACGCCAGATAGGTCAAGAACAGCAAGCCAAGCAGCGTCGGTGGGAACAGATAGGGCGGCGCCGCCAGATGAAAGTTCACATAAGTGAAAGTGTCGACGAAATTGAACAGCACGCCGAAGCCGACCGCGAAGGTCGCGATCAACCGCGGGTTACGGAGGTGTCGCGCCATTTGTCGTGCCGAGGCGAGGAGGCCGTCAGACGCGACGAAATTCTTTTCGCGTGGCAACAGGAGCGCGACAACGACGGCGGCGACCAACGTCACAAATGCGACTACATCGAAAGCGCCACGCCAGCCGATGAAGTCGGTCAGGATGCCAGGAATGAAGCGTCCGGAAAAACCGCCGACGCTCGCGCCGACCATGTACAGCCCGGCAATGCGGGTGACATCGGCGGCGGGCCATTCGTCGCCGATATAGGCGACGGTGACGGTGAAAATCGGCGGCACCAAGAGCCCCTGGATGAACCGCCACATCACCATTTCCGGCACGCTTGCCGAGAAGGTCATGATCACGGTCGGTATGGTGATCACGAACATGGCGGCGGTGATCAGCCGCTTGCGTCCGACCACGTCGGCGAGCGCACCGGTGAAAGGCGCCGACAGCGCAATCGCCAATGTGCTTGCGGTAATGAGCGAACTGATGGCGCCAGCGCCGACGCCGAACTCTTCCGCGAGTTTTGGCAGCAAGGCCTGCGGCGAATAGAGATTGACGAAAGCGGAAAAGCCGGCCGTGGCGATGGCGAAGCTGCGAGTATCAAAAGCCATGCGTCATTATGGGGGAAGGTATCGGCGAAAGCACGCCGAGGGACTGCAGGGCACCCGTGAAGCTCGTAATGGCGAGGCGGATATTCGCCATCCGCTCGCGCTGCTATAAACCCACCCGAAATTGCTTCGTCGTCCAAGAATTCGACGCCCAAGGAGATGTGAATGCGTGGCAAGGACAATATGCGCAGCGCCGCCGAGGTGCTGGTCGACCAGTTGCGCATCCATGGCGTGCAGCATGTCTTCTGCGTGCCGGGCGAGAGCTATCTCGCGGTGCTCGATGCTTTCCACGACAGCGATCTCACCGTCACCGTGTGCCGCCAGGAAGCTGGCGCCGCCATGATGGCGGAAGCGGTCGGCAAAGTGACCGGACGTCCGGGTGTGGTGTTCGTCACCCGCGGGCCGGGCGCGACCAATGCGTCGCATGGCATCCATATCGCGCAGCAGGATTCGAGCCCGATGATCATGTTCGTCGGTCAGGTCGGGCGCGACATGCGCGAGCGCGAAGCGTTCCAAGAGGTCGATTATCGCGCCGTGTTCGGCGCCATGACCAAATGGACCACCGAGATCGACGATCCGGCGCGCGTGCCGGAGCTCGTGTCGCGTGCGTTCCACACTGCGGCGAACGGCCGGCCGGGTCCGGTCGTTATCGCTATCCCCGAAGACATGCTGGTCGAACGCGTCGCGGTAGCCGATGCGCCGCCTTATGCGCCTATCGAGACATCGCCGGGCCCGACGGAAATGGCGAAATTCGCCGAGATGCTGTCGGCCGCGAAGGCGCCAATTTTTCTTCTTGGCGGTAGCCGCTGGTCACAGGAAGCAACGGATCAGCTGGCGCGTTTTGCCAAGAAGTATTCTTTGCCGGTGTGCACGACGTTTCGGCGCGGCTCGGTGTTCGATCAAACGCACGAATGCTACGCCGGCGATGTCGGCATCGGTCCAAACCCGAAGCTCTTGGCGCGGATCAAAAACTCCGACCTCGTGATCATGATCGGCGGGCGTCTCGGCGAATTGCCGTCGCAGCATTACACGCTGCTCGACATTCCGGGGCCGCAAGTTCCGTTTGTGCATGTGCATCCCGGTGCCGAAGAGCTTGGCCGGGTCTACAGCCCGCATCTCGCCATTCATGCAACGCCGACCGCATTCGCCGCTGCTCTTGAAACCCTGACTTTCAAGAAGGCGCCGGCGGGAGATGCCAAAGCCGCTCACGGCGAATATGTCGCCTGGACCGAGGCACCGACCGAGCAGCCCGGTAAAGTCAATTTCGGTGCGGTCCTGGTGTGGCTGCGCGAAAACCTTCCTGCTGAAGCCATTCTCTGCAACGGCGCTGGAAACTACGCCTCATGGATTCACCGCTTCTATCGCTTCCGCCGCTTCGCCCATCACGTTGCGCCGGCGTCGGGCTCGATGGGCTATGGCGTGCCGGCTGCAGTCGCGATGAAGCGTCTCTATCCCGATCGAACTGTGGTGTGCCTCGCCGGCGACGGCGACTTTCTGATGAACGGTCAGGAATTCGCGACCGCCGTACAATACGATCTGCCCTTCATCACGATCATCGCCGACAATGGCATGTACGGTACGATCCGCATGCATCAGGAGCGCGATTATCCCGGCCGCATCTCGGCGACCGAATTGCGCAATCCGGATTTTGCCGCTTATGCAGAGGCCTTTGGTGGCTTCGGCATTTCGGTCGAGTGCACCGAGGATTTCCCGGCCGCGTTCCAGGCGGCGCAGGAGTCTGGTAAACCCGCGATCATTCGGCTTGCGATCGATCCGGAAGCGATCACGCCGGTCATGACACTGACAAAAATCCGCGCCAAATCACTGGCGGACAAGAAAGCTTAAAGAGCTAAAACAATGAAATCACCTGCAAGATCATTATTCGTCGTCGCTGCTGCGTCACTCGCTTTGGCGCTCACTGCGGCGTCAGCCGACGCCAAGGGCTGCATCAAAGGCGCCATCGTCGGCGGTGCGGCCGGCCATCTCGCACACCACACGTTTCTCGGCGCAGCGGCCGGCTGTGTCATCGGCCATCACGAAGCGGCGAAAAAAGAGAAAGAACTGCAAGCCCAGCCCGCGAACGGCGCGCCAAGTGATGCGCCGGCAACGACGCCGAAACAGTAAAGCCGATCACTCCGCCTTGACGCCGGCGGCTTTGATGATCGGCCACCATTTGTCGGCCTCGGCCTTCTGAAACGCACGGAACGCTTCAGGCGTCTGCTGCTCGCGCGGATAAATCACTTGCGCGAGATCGGTGAGGCGCTTGCGTGTTTCCGGATCCTGCAGGGCGGCGACAATCGCGGCGTTGAGCCTGTCGATGATGGGCTTCGGCGTGCCCTTCGGCGCCCACAGTCCGTGCCAGAACGAGAAATAAAATCCCGGCAGTCCGGCTTCGTCGGTTGTCGGAATATCCGGCGCGACGTCGATGCGCTCTTTAGCTGTCACGGCGAAGGCTTTGAGCGCGCCCGATTTCACATGCGGCAGCGAGACCGCCGGTGTGTCGAGCTGCAAATCGGTGAAGCCGGCGAGTAAATCCTGCTGCGCCAGACCGGCGCTGCGATACGACACCATCTGCCAATTGATGCCGACGAGCTGCTCCATCAACACGCCGGCGAGGTGGCTTGGGCTGCCGACGCCGGATGTGCCCATGGTCACCTTGCCTTCTTTTTGTTTGATCCAGGCGACCAGCTCTTTGAGATTGTTCGCCGGCAGGTCTTTACGGCCGTCGATGAAGAAGGGCTGGGTCGCGACCAACGCTACCGGCTCGAGATCGGTGAGAAGACTGAAGTCGAGGGGATAGATGGCGCCGTTCGCCATATTGGTCCCCCACATGCCCCATTGCACCGTGTAGCCGTCCGGCGGCGAGCGCTCGCCGCGGGTGACGCCGACTACTCCGGCAGCGCCGGAGACATTTTCAACGACCACCGGCTGGCCGAGATTCTTGGACATCGCCTGCGCGATGATGCGGCCGAGCGTGTCTGTCGATCCGCCGACGGCAAGTGGCACGATGAAGGTGATCGGGTGATCGGGGTAATCGCCGGCCGCTGCTTGTTGCGCAATGCCAAATGTCAGCCCAGCCGCAACGGTGGCGGCAATAATAGATTTCCCGATCATCATTTCCTCCCCAAAAGGCTTTTCTTGCCTATGCCAGAGGATGGAGCCGTCCCAAAGCGCAAAACATCCGCTGCGACGGAATATCCCGTGATTGCGACATTTGCTGAACCATGGTTCAGTTATTGGCAGTGAGGTCGATTCTCGAAGCCGTCCATGCCTTATCGCCGCACCGAAAATGTCGTGCGCCGGCTGGCCGCTCGTCATGCGGCGATCATTGCCGCCGCGCGCGCTGCCGCGAGCGAAGGCGGTATGGCCGCAGTCCAGATCGTGCCAGTGGCACGGCGCGCCGGGATCGCCGCGGGCACCGTCTATCGCTATTTCCCCGGCAAGACCGATCTGGTCGCGGCGCTACTCGAAGGCATCGCGCACGATGAGATGGCGGCCTTGCGCCGCGCCGCTTCTGTCGCGCCGGGGCCGCTGTCGGCGCTTGCCGCTGCGATCATGACTTTCGCCGCGCGCGCCTTGCGCGAACGAAGGCTGACTTATGCCGCGATCGCCGAGCCGATCGATGCCGAACTTGACGCCGTGCGGCTTTCGTTTCGCCGTGCGCTCGCTGCGGAGTTCTCGGTGCGCATTGCGGCAGCGGCGGCCGGAAGTCATTTGCTGGAACAGGACACGGCATTAAGCGGCACGGCTTTGCTCGGCCTTCTCATCGAAGCGCTGGTCGGTCCGCTGGCGCCCGATGCCGCCGGACGCGAGCGTGAGACCGTACAATCGCTCACGCTCATTGCGCTGCGCGGCCTCGGCGTGGCGGACGCGCGGGCGAGGGGACTTGTGGTGCAGACGACGCTGCCCGCCGCGTGACGCGTTAGTGCTGCGCCGCTTTGTTCAAATGCGGAAAGCGTTCGGTCAAAAGCGAGCCGGGATAATAAGTCGGCGCGAAAGCGGGTTCGGCGCGGATGGCGTCATACCAGCGCTGCACCCGTGGCAAGTCCTGCCAGGCGCGCCCTTCGCCGAGATCAGCCATACGCACGATCGCCGGCATGGCCATGACATCGGCAAGCGTGATGTCGCGGCCAAGAAGCCACGGGCCGCCGCTTTTGGCGATTTCCGTATCCATGCGCTCGTAAGTCCGGCGCAGCCGCCCCAGGGCTTGATCCATCTCCTTTTGCGGAAAGCCAGTGCGGCCCATCGCCAGCATGAATTCCCGGCGCAGCGGTTTCGATTCTGCAAAGGCCGTGAATTCCGCTTCGCTCATGGCGGCAAAGCGTGGCAGGAAGGCGAGATTGAATGTTGGGACGCGCACGGCGGGCGCCGGCATTTCGTCCATAAAATGCATCAGCGTTCGCATCTGCGCGCGCTGCACGGGATCGTGCGGCGTGAAATCTTTTCGCTCCGGCGCGATCTCGTCGAGATATTCCATGATGACTGAGGAATCGATCACGATTGAGCCGTCGTGATCGAGCGTCGGCACGACGCCGTTTGGATTGAGTTTCAGATAATCCGTCTTGAGCTGATCGCCGGCGAGCAGATCAAGCTTGATTTCCGAGAACTCCAGTCCTTTGGCGTTGAGCACAAAACGCACCCGCTGGCTGCAGGTCGATTGCGGCGCGTTGTAGAGTGTAAACGGCATGATGTGACTTTCTCAGTGTGCCATAAGGACGGGCACGGTCATCGAGCGCAAAATTGTGTGGGTGACGCCGCCGAGTACGAATTCGCGTAGGCGCGAATGGCCGTAACCGCCCATCACCATCATATCGGTGCCGCTGTCTGAAGCGTGTGAGAGCAGCGCGTCGGCGACATCGATATCGCCCTTGGCGACGCGATGGACGGAGACCTTGATGTCGTGCCGCGCAAGATGCTCGGCGATGTCGGCGCCTTCGATTTCGTCCTGCTTGCCGCGTTCATTGGTGACGACGACGATCTCGACGCTTCCGGCTTTGATAAGAAACGGCAAGGCGTCGCCGACCGCGCGTGCCGATTGCCGGCTACCGTCCCAGCACACCATCACGCGATCGAGCTTCAGCGGCTCTTTCTGGATATAGGGCACGACAATCATCGGTCGTCCGGAGGTAAACAGCGTGGTTTCGGCAATGATGTCGTCCAGTGACGGGCCATGCGGCTCGGCCTGGCCGACAATGGCGAGGTCGAAGCGGCGCGCGATGCGGCCGAACTGATCGCCGGCGCCGGCAAGGCTTGCCGAAAACCGCAGCGGCTCGGCGGTGATGCCGGCGCGGCTCGTCGCCTCGTTGAAGCGGTCAAGCGCGGCTTTCGCCGCTGCGGTATTTTCCGTCTGCTGGGTATCGATCACCTCCGGCGGGATATAGCCGGTTCCGGAAATCGGCACGATCGGGTCATAGAGAAACGCGACGCCGGCGAGGTGCGCTTCGAACGCGCTGGCAATGGAGATCGCGTAATCGCTCGCCGGGCTTCCTTCTTTGGTCACGCTGAGATTGACGACGATATCCTTGATCATGAGGACGTCTCCCGGTGTCGGCGATGCAGCGCGGTGGTTAGTTGCGTTTATTTCTTAACGTTGCCGTCGGCGTCGAACTGTTTGACATAAGCCCAGAGGTCGTCGACGTCCTGCGGGTTCTTGATGCCAGCGAAGATCATTTTGGTACCGGGCACCTTGGCCTTCGGGTCCTGGATGTATTCCTTGAACGTCGCTTCGTCCCAGGTGATGCCGGAATTCTTGTTGGCGTCGGAATAATTGAAGTTCGGGGCGCTGCCGGAATGGCGGCCGTCGAGGCCGTTGAGTTCGGGGCCGATCTTGTTCTGCGCGTCCTCGCCGATGGAATGGCAGGGCAGGCACCGGGCGAAGACGTGTTCGCCTTTCGCTGCATCCTGCGCCAGCGCAGTCCCGGTGGTCATCGAAGCCAAAGCTGCGGCCACGATCAAAGTTCGCATCACGACACTCCCCATTCTTGTAGCGGCTTTTTGCACCGTGTTGCCCCGTCCACAGCGTAAGCCAATCTATGCCAAAAATATGCGCCAGAACGATTGCGCCAATGGGTTCAAGCGGTCCGCACGCCAAGTGTCAACGCCCGATGTGTCAACGCCTTTGGAGGCGGCTCCTGCTATGTCATTTTTGCGATGTTTTGCGCTACACTGCCGCAAAGACGCATAAGAGGGATCGATGCCGTTATTGATGCCGCTGTTCGATGACGCGGTGCTTAAGCGCCGGTCGGACATCGTGGCTGCGCTTAAGCGGATCGTGCCCGGCGAGGGTGTCATCGCCTCGGAAGAAGGCATGCGGCCCTACGAAAGCGACGGGCTGACCGCGTACCGCCAATTGCCGATGGTCGTGGTGTTGCCGGAGACGACGGCGCAAGTTTCGCAGCTACTCGCTTATTGCCACCGCGAGGGCGTCAAAGTCGTGCCGCGCGGCGCCGGCACGTCGCTATCAGGCGGCGCGCTACCGCTTGGCGATGGTGTGTTGCTCGGCCTTTCGAAATTCAACCGCATCCGCGAGATCGACTATGACAACCGCGTCGCGGTGGTCGAGCCCGGCGTCACCAATCTCGCGGTATCGAAAGCGGTCGAGGCGGTGGGATTTTATTACGCGCCCGATCCGTCGTCACAGATCGCTTGCAGCATCGGCGGCAATGTGGCGGAAAATTCCGGCGGCGTGCATTGCCTGAAATACGGCATGACCACCAATAATGTGCTCGGCTGCGAACTCGTACTGATGACCGGTGAGATTTTGCGGCTGGGCGGCAAGCATCTCGATGCCGGCGGCTATGATCTTCTTGGCATCATCACCGGTTCGGAAGGGTTGCTCGGCGTCGTTACCGAAGTGACGGTGCGGATCTTGAAGAAGCCGCAAAGCGCGCGCGCGGCGTTGATCGGATTCAATTCATCCGAAGACGGCGGCGAATGCGTCGCCAAGATCATTAGCGCCGGCATTATTCCCGGCGGCATGGAGATGATGGATCGGCCTGCGATCCATGCCACCGAAGAATTCGTCCATGCCGGCTATCCACTCGACGTCGAGGCGCTGCTGATCGTCGAGCTCGACGGTCCGCAAGACGAAGTCGATCATTTGCTTCAACGTGTCGACGCGATCGCCAATGACTGCCGCGCAGTGACCTGCCGGTTGTCCAACTCGGAAGAAGAGCGGCTGCTATTCTGGGCTGGGCGCAAAGCGGCATTTCCGGCGGTCGGCCGTATCTCGCCGGATTATTTCTGCATGGACGGCACCATTCCGCGCGCCAAGCTGCCGCTGGTGCTGCGCCGCATCGCCGAGCTGTCGGAAAAATACAGTTTGCGTGTTGCCAATGTGTTTCATGCCGGCGACGGCAATCTGCATCCGCTCATTCTTTATGATGCCAACAAAGACAGCGAACTCGAACGTGCCGAGCAATTCGGCGCCGATATCTTGCGGCTTTGCGTCGAGGTCGGCGGTGTTTTGACCGGCGAGCACGGTGTCGGCGTCGAGAAACGCGATCTGATGCCGGTGATGTTCAGCGAGGAAGATCTCAATCAGCAGCAGCGGCTCAAATGCGCCTTCGATGACAAGAGCCTGCTTAATCCCGGCAAAGTGTTTCCAACGCTGCATCGTTGCGCCGAACTCGGCCGGATGCATGTGCATGCCGGCCGCGTGGCTTTTCCCGATCTGCCGCGGTTCTGAGGCTTACCAGCTCTACGAATCGCATTGACGCATGGCCATGCCGAGGACGGTGACGTTCTTGCAGGTATAGCCGGACCCCGGGATTTCGGGATTGTCGCAATCCTGGTGGCAAACGCGCATGCCGCCGTCGTTATGCCAGCCGATATTGGGATTAGGAGAATCGCGGTTGTAGGTGACTGTGCGTGACAACGATGCCGCCACATTCGTGCTGCGAACGGGCTTGTGCTTGCTAGCTTCCGCGGCGGCACGGGATTGGATGGCGTCCCGTATGTGGGTGAGGTTTGTGGAGCCCAAGGTTGTGGAGCGCAAGGTTGTGGAACTGACGTCGGCATAGGCCGGGCCGATAAGGACGGCGCTGAGTGCAATCGCCGAAATAAAGACTGACTGGCGCATGGTCGCTCTCCTCCGGTTTAGTCATGAGTCGCCGGAGAGGTCGCGCTCGTTCACATTATTGCGTAAGTTTAATTCGGTTCATTCACCTACGGACTTACCCAAAGAAGAAACGCCGGGCATGAAATTCGGTCTGTTCAGTTCAGCGCAAGCCAGCGGCAACGATCTCGGTTCGGAGATGGGGCAGGGGTTTCGCGATTATCTCGATTTCGGTGTCGCAGCCGAGCGGCTCGGCTTTCACTCCTGTTTTCTGGTCGAGCATCATTTCACCGGCTGGAATCAGGTCTCATCGACCTTGATGCTGCAGACCGCGCTTGCGGCGCGCACCTCAACGCTGCGGCTCGGTTCGGCGGTGATGGTGCTGCCCTGGCACAATCCGGTGTTGCTTGCCGAAGAGGTGGCGACGCTCGATCTGATTTCGGGCGGGCGCTTCGATTGTGGTGTCGGCAAGGGCTACAGGCACAGCGAGTTCAAGGGCTTTCAGGTCGCGCCGGAGGAGGCGCAGGCCCGTTTCGAGGAAGCGCTCGACATCATGATCCGTGCCTGGACGGTGCGCGAGCGTTTCTCGCATCGCGGGCGCTTCTGGCATTTCGAGGACATCGTCGTCGAACCGCCGCCGGCGCAGCGGCCGCATCCGCCGCTTTGGGTCGCCGCCGCAAGCGAGGCCTCGATCCGCGGCGCCGCGGCGCGCGGCTTCAATTTGATCCTCGATCAATATGCGAGCCCGCAGGCGATTGCCGAACGCATCGCGATCTACCGCTCTGAGCGCGAGGCGCATGGGCTTTCCTATGATCCGATGCAGATCGCAGTCGCGCGCCAGCTTTATGTCGCGCGCGACGAAGCCGACAAGCAAGCTGCGCTCAAACGCGTGGCAGCCCATACCAAACGCACGGTCGACGTATCGCGTGCGCCGGATGCCAAGCGTGGCGCCCATGTCCTTGCTTACGCCGATAAGGTCGGCGGCACCGAAGAAAACGCCATGTACGGTACGTCTGCGGAGATTCGTGCGACGCTGAAGACATTAGGCGAGGGTGGTGTCGGCTATGTTCTCCTCATCGCCAACGGCATCGATCAACTCAATCGCTTTGCGCAGAAGATTATGCCGGATTTTGCGCAAGGGGCGCCATTGGCCGCGGCTGCCGAGTGATGATCGATGTCTGATCATCTCAAGCCCCGTGACGCCGCAGAGGTCGAAGATGCTGTCCGCGCCGCACTTGCGGCCGGCGCCAAGCTCGAAGTGATCGGTCATGGCACCAAGCGGGAGATCGGCCGTGCCGCGCAATGGGATGCAACGCTCGATCTTTCGGCGCTCAGCGGGATCACGCTTTACGAACCGGAGGAACTGGTCCTTTCGGCCAAAGCCGGCACGCCGCTTGCCGAGATCGAAGCGCTGGTTGCTGCGAGCAATCAGGAACTCGCCTTCGAGCCGATGGATTACGGTTCGTTGCTTGGCACCCCGATCAGCACCGCTACGCTGGGCGGCGCCATTGCCGCCAACCTTTCCGGGCCGCGGCGGATCAAAGCCGGTGCGGCGCGCGATCATTTCCTGGGCGTCAGCGCGGTCTCTGGCCGTGGCGAAACCTTCAAATCCGGCGGCCGCGTGGTGAAGAACGTTACCGGCTATGATCTGTGCAAATTGATCGCCGGCTCGTGGGGAACGCTCGCGGCAATGACCGATGTGACGATCAAGACGTTGCCGCGCGCCGAGACGGAAGAGACCGTTCTCGTGCTCGGTCTGGACGACGCCACTGCCGTGAAGGTCATGGCGGCGGCGACGGGGTCTTACGGCGATGTTTCGGCTGCGGCGCATCTGCCACTGGCAGTCGCTGGCAGGATCGCCAAAGTTTCGAGCGCGCGAGCCGCGGTCACGGCTTTCCGTCTTGAGGGCGTCCCGCCTTCGGTGGCACAGCGTAAAACGGTGCTGGAGACATTGCTGTCACCGTTCGGTTCACTCGGTGCCTTGCCGGACGCGGCATCGAAAGCGCTGTGGCGGGCGATCCGCGATGTCGTTCCCTTCGCGGCCGATGGACCCGTCGGCTCTTACGATATCTGGCGACTCTCGACAGCGCCGACGCACGGCGCCGATATTGCGCGCGCGCTGGCAACTGAAAGCGGCGCCGAACTTATTTTCGACTGGGCCGGTGGATTGATCTGGGCGGCCCTACCGGCTTCGGATGATGCAGGCGCAGCACTCATCCGCGCGACGACGGCATCGGCCGGCGGCCATGCGACACTCATCCGCGCGCCAAGCGCGGTGCGCGCCAAGGTCGATGTCTTCACTCCGGAAACACCGGCGATTGCTGCACTGACGGAGCGGGTGCGGTCGAGCTTCGATCCGCAAGGCGTTTTGAACGCCGGGCGCATGTGGGCGGGCGTCTAAGCCGTGCGAACCTCTTTCACCCTGGCGCAGCTTGCCGATCCCGACACCGCCGAGTCGGAAAAAATCCTGCGCGCCTGTGTGCATTGCGGCTTCTGTACCGCGACCTGCCCGACCTATGTGCTGGATGGCAACGAGCTCGATTCGCCGCGAGGCCGCATCTACCTCATCAAGGAGATGCTGGAGCACGGTCGCCCGGCAAGCGCGGAGGTCACGGAGCATGTCGACCGCTGCCTGTCGTGCCTCGCTTGCATGACGACTTGTCCGTCGGGGGTGCATTACATGCACCTCGTCGACCATGCCCGCGCTCATATCGAAGACACTTACCGCCGCCCCTTAAGCGAGCGGTTCTTGCGGGCTCTCTTGGCCTTCCTAATGCCTTATCCGGAACGCTTCCGGCCGGCGCTTTATCTGGCGCGCCTGGCCAAGCCCTTCGCGCCATTGCTTGCGGCGCTCCGTCTCGATCGGCTCGCGGCCATGCTACGGCTGTCGCCGTGGCGCGCGCCGCATCGTCCTCTCGCCCCGCAAACGTTCGCTGCGATCGGGCCGCGGCGAGGGCGGGTGGCGCTACTCGCGGGCTGCGTCAACGACCTGTTGGCGCCGGACATCAACGCCGCGGCGATCAGGGTCCTGACCCGGTATGGCATCGAAGTGGTGCTGCCGCAGGGCTTAGGTTGCTGCGGTTCGCTGGTCCATCACATGGGCCGCCACGATCAGGCGCTGACGCAAGCCCGCGCCGCTATCGACGCTCTGACCGCGATCGAAGGGCCCGACGCCATCGTGATTACCGCGTCGGGCTGCGGCACCACGGTCAAGGATTACGGCTTCATGCTGCGGACCGATCCGGTTTACGCGGAGCGCGCCGCTCGGGTCTCAACGCTTGCCAAAGACATCACCGAATACGCTGCCGCGTTGCCGCTCAAGACGGAGGGCGACTCATCTGGACTCGCCGTCGCCTATCACTCTGCCTGCTCGTTGCAACACGGACAGCGAATCACTCGCGAACCAAAAGAGCTGCTCACGACGCTCGGCTTCGTCGTGAAAGACATTCCTGACGGTCATCTTTGCTGCGGATCAGCAGGTACCTACAACATTTTGCAGCCGGATATCGCAATTCGGTTGCGTACGCGCAAAGTCGGGACTATCGAAAGTGTGCGACCTGATTTGATTGCTGCAGGCAATATCGGCTGCATCAAACAGATCGCAGCGGGCACGGCGGTTCCTGTCGTCCATACGATCGAGCTGATCGATTGGTCCACCGGAGGTCCTTGTCCGCCGACATTGCGGGAGCATCGACCGCACGCGGCGATGCGGCCGACCGCGGATCGATAGCTCAGGATCGGGAGATGATCATGGCGAAGAAGAAATCGAAGGCGAAGAAGAAACCCGCAAAGAAAAAGGCCGCCCCGGCCCGCAAGAAAAAGAAGCTGATGAAGGCGTCGCCGAAAAAGGCCGCCAAAAAGTCTGCAAAGAAGGCAGCAAAGAAAGTAGCGAAGAAGCCGGCCAAGAAGGTCGCGCCGAAAGTCGCTGCACCGAAACAGGCTGCACCGAAACCGGTCGTGCCGAAAGCGGCTGCACCGAAGAAGCCGCCGGCTCCGAAGCCCGCGATGCCGGCTCCGGCGCCAGCCCCCGAGCCGGCGCCCGCTCCGGCGATGCCGACGAGTTCCGACACCGGCGGCGGTACCAACTAAACAAGCGGCTCCGGGCGAACGGCAGCGCGGTCGCACGCGCCGTTCGCCCGCATTGCATCGCGCGCTTTAGCCCAATAGCATTCCGAAATATCGTGGCCGGCCTTGAGTTAGGGCCTGGCACACAGGGCTAATGTTCCGGTTGTCTGGGCCGGTCTAAAGAGCGGCGCGAACGCCGTCCAAGGAGGGTACGTCATGGCCTATAATATTCTGCTGTTGGGCGCGTCCTATGGATCGCTGCTCGCATCCAAACTCCTGTTCGGCGGCCACTCGATCCATCTCGTTTGTCTCCCGGCCGAGGCCGATCTGATCAATTCCGAGGGCTTCAAAGTCCGTCTGCCGGTGCGCGGTCGCAGCGAACCGGTGTTACTGGAGTCACGTAAGCTTCCCGGCAAGGTGACGGCCGGTCCGGCGACCGGCGTCGATCCGAAGCAATACGATCTGGTCGGGCTGTGCATGCAGGAGCCGCAATATCGCTCCGCCGGTGTCCGCGAACTCCTCGATGCGGTCGCCAAGTCGCGCGTGCCCTGCATGTCGATCATGAACATGCCGCCGCTGCCTTATATCAAGCGCATCCCCGGTCTCGACTATGAGGCGCTCAAGCCAGCCTATACCGATCCGACCGTGTGGGACAGCTTCGATCCGAAGACGATCACGCTGAACAGCCCAGATCCGCAGGCGATCCGTCCGCCGGACGAGAAGGCGAACTTCCTCCTGGTGACGCTCCCGACCAATTTCAAATGCGCCAGGTTCGACGATGACAAGAGCACGGCGATTCTGCGCCAGCTCGAGAGCGATGTAGAAGCGGCGCGTTTCGACGCGCCTGAAGGTAAGATTGAGCTTCCGGTAAAGCTCAAAGTCTACGACTCGATCTTCGTGCCGCTTGCCAAATGGTCGATGCTCTTGGCCGGCAATTATCGCTGCGTCACCAAGGACGGGATGCGGACCGCGCAGGAGGCGGTATGGACCGACGTTGAGACATCGCGCTCGGTCTACAATTTCGTGTTCGACCTCTGCGTCAAGCTCGGCGCCAATCCATCGGATCTTGTGCCGTTCGAGAAATACGCAGCAGCCGCGCAATCGCTGACGCGGCCGGCATCTGCGGCGCGCGCGTTGCAGAATGGCGCGCCGAATATCGAACGGGCCGATAAGCTCGTGCAACTGATCGCCCGGCAAAAAGGCCTCAGCAATCCAGCGATCGATGCGCAGGTGGCGCTGGTCGATGCGCGCCTCGAGGCGAACCGCAAAAAGGCGGCGGCTTAAGACTCTCAAGCCGCTGCGACGCTCTCCAATCGCTTAAAGCCGAATCGGCCAATGGCCGATACCGTTTCTTTGGCCTAAAGCGCAGCCTCGGCGCGCGTTGCTCGATGTGTTTGGCTGACCAGCAATCCAACGATTCTCGATTCTACGTCGCTGACTGACGCGCTCAGCATCGCCGACATAAAAATCATGAATGTCGACGGCAGCGAAACTGATCAAAAAGCCGAGTTGAAAGCCTTTTACGGGCGGTGAGGCAGCTAAAAAGTGTAGCATTGCTGCCACACGTTTCTGGAAATTAAGGAGTTTTCCCGCAAAAGCCCAAAAAGTCAGCATTTGCTTCCGTTTTAATCTTGGCTGAAAGCTTAGAAAATTGAAAATCCGTAATTGATAACGGCGCATGTCGGGCGCCAGGGACCTGAAATAAGCCTTTGGCCGGGACCTCATCGGCCGCAGGCACGGATAACAGAAGGGGCTGTTTATGAAGAGAGTTGCTTTATCGTTGGTTCTTGCGGCAGGGATGGCTACATCCGCGATGGCCGCGGATATGGCCACCAAGGCCCCGCCAGCGCCCGCGCCGGCACCGTCGCCCTGGGACGTTGCGATCACCGCCGCGTTGATGTCCGACTATAACTTCCGCGGCATCACCCAGTCGGCGCATCGGCCTTCGACACAAGCGGGTTTTGAAGTCCGCTATACGCAGAGCCCGATGTGGCAGTACTACGCCGGTATTTCGGGTGAGAGCATCGACTTCCCGAACCGCGCCGCCTCCGAAATGGATTTCTACGGCGGCGTTCGCCCGACCTTCGACAAGCTCGCCCTCGATTTTGGTGCTTGGTATTACTACTATCCGGGTGGCCAGTGCTTCGCGGCCGGCACCGCTTGCGCCGCGGATGGCGCATTCCCCGGTGGTCCAGTGGCACTCCCGAACGGCAATTTTGCTAAGAAAATAGCCGACTTCTACGAAGTTTATGGCAAGGCGACCTATACGATTAACGACAATTGGGCCGTCGGCTTTCAGGAATGGTATTCGCCGAACGTCGTCAACACCGGTGCTAGCGGCTGGTACTCTGTCGGAAATATTACTTACACCGCGCCGACCACTTGGTTCACGAATGGCGTCGGAATGTATGTTTCTGGCGACGGTGGCTACTGGGCGCTCGGCACCAGCGACCCTTTCTATGGGACCGCTGCATTCCCCGGTGGTATCAAATACACAAGCTACTGGAACTGGGACGCTGGTCTCGGCTTCACCTGGAAAGCCTTCACGCTCGATCTGCGCTACTACGATACCAATCTGAACAGGGGTGATTGCAACGCCTTCACCAGCGATCAGACTGCTTCTGGCACGGGTAACGTCACCGCCATCAATCCGGGCGGCGCCGGTTCGAACTGGTGCTCGGCGACATTTATCGCCAAGCTGTCCTTCGCGACCAACCTCAGCAACATCAAGTAAGATCGGCTGAGAGCTGTCTAACGATTAAGGCCGGTGGCGGAAACGCCACCGGCCTTTTCGTTTGGCGACAGCAAAATTTGCGAACCCGTATTTTATTCCGCCGCGGAGACGAGCGGTGCATCGCGGACTTGTGACGTTGTCTCGCCAGCGACGACGTCGATGCGGCGGTTGTGGAAAGCCCCAAGCGTCGAACGGTGACCGATCGAAACAATCGTCGCGCCTTTGAGCCGCTCTTGCAGAAGCCGATAGAGCGCAGCTTCCGCCGGCTCGTCGAGCGATGCCGTTGCTTCATCAAGGAACAGATAATCCGGCGCCTGCAACAGCGCGCGCGCAATCGCCAGCCGCTGCTGCTCGCCGAGCGACAGCATCCGGTTCCAATGCGCCTCTTCGTCGAGCCGCGTGCTCCATTCCGGGAGGCCGACGGCTTTAAGGACTTCGGCGAGTTCGGTGGAATCGAAGTTGCCGAATTTGGCCGGATAGCTCAGCGCCGCTGCAAGGCTCGTCACCGGAAAATAGGGCCGCTGCGGCAGCAGCATGACCCTGGCGCCGTCCGGCACGGTGACGCGGCCTGAGCCGAACGGCCAGATGCCGGCAATGGCGCGGAACAGCGTCGACTTGCCTGCGCCCGACGGACCAGTGACCAAGACGTGCTCGCCGGGGCTGAATTGGATGCGTGCGGCGTCGATCAGCGGTTTGGCGTTGGGCAACAGAACATGCAGATCCTCGACGGTAAGCGTTTTGGCGTCCTTGCCTGGCACGACCTCGATCACCGGCGGCACGGTTGCGGCGGCGCGTCCGGCTTCGATTGCGCCATCGAAGCCGCTAAGCCGTTGTATGACGGCTTGGTATTGCGCGATTTGTTGATAGGCCGAGACGAAGTAGGACAGTGCCGTCTGCACGCTGCCGAAGGCGGACGCGGTCTGCATCAGATCGCCGAGCTGCATCAGGCCTGCAAAATAGGCCGGTCCTGCCATCAGATAAGGAAATATGGTCGAGGCTTGATTGTAACTCTGGGTGAAGAAGGTCAACTTCTTCTGCCGCTTCATGATCGCGATCCAGTTGTCGACGACGCGACCGAAGCGTTCGCTCAGGCTTTCGCGCTCGGCGGGTTCGCCATGCAACGCTGCGACCTGTTCGGAATTCTCGCGGGTGCGCACCAGATTGAAGCGGAAGTCAGCCTCGAAGCGTTGCTGGGCGAAATTCAACGGAATGAGCCGCCAGCCGATCAGATGCGTGAGCCACGTGCCGAAGACGGCATAGATCAGCGCCGCCCAGACCAGATAGCCGGGAATGCCGAGGTCGACCCCGAACAAATGTAGCGGTGCTTTCTCCGATAGTTTCCAAAGCACCACGACAAAGGAGCACAGCGACACGATGGAATTGAGCAGGCCTAAACCGATCGACAGCGTGCTCTGCGTGAATTGCTGCAAATCCTCGGCGATACGCTGGTCCGGGTTGTCTGCGGCGTCGCCGAGAAGCTGCATCCGATAGTGATTGGCGGCGTTGAGCCAATGCCGCAAATAGCTCTGCGTCATCCAGCGCCGCCAGCGGATCTGCAGCCAGAGATTCAGATAATTCTGATAGACGATGAGAACCGTGTAGACGGAGGCGAGCGCGCAAAAGATCAGGATATAGGTGACGAAGGATTGCCAATTGCGGTCTTGCAGCGCGCTATAAAAGCCGTTGTACCAGTAGTTCAGCGCAACGGTGATGGCGACGTTGGAAAGCTCGATGGCGATCACCGCGCCAAGCAGCAGCCGTCCCGCGAAGCGGTCTTCCGAGCGGTAATAAGGGGCAGCCAGTCGCCATATGGCGGCGAGCGTCGAAGCAAGACGTTTCACGCAAAGACCTCCGGAGGATTAGCGCAAGAGCAATGGCCCAGGCGCGGCAGGTATCGAACGGTCGCAAATCCTCAATGCCAAACGATCCAATTTATATACTGCGTCGTCATAACAACGGCGACGGGGCCCCTGCCTCCAGCGATGAAAGCAAATTTTGCTTTCTTGATGTCATCCCCCAGGGGCGTTTCATCGCCGCGGCATTCCGCAGCATGTCCCCGGCATCGTTCATTGCCTTTTGGTAACTTACGACTGAGAGGTTAAAAAGCGATGGGCCGCGTCCGGCAGGCGGGTTTTGCAAGTCCCAATCCCGGAACAGTTCATTTCCCCGGACCCCGCCGGCGTCGGTTCCTCGTCTCCGGATTGACGAAGAAGGGGAGGCAGCAGTACGCGGCGTATGGGGGCTTGCTCCACCATCCGCCATTCGCTACTCGCTACGCGCATGAAACTGCCGAGTGCCGTCCTCATTCTGCTCCTCACCGCAATATCATCCGTCTCCGCAGCCGATCCATTTCCGTTCGGCAGCGCGTTGATGCTCGACTCAAAGCCGATGCGCGGCTCGAAGCGCGTCCCGATGCTGCAGATCGAGGAGGACGGAGCGGCCTCGATCGATCTGTGGTGCGTCAGCCTGCGCGGCCAGGCGACCGTCGGCGACATCTCGTTCGTGATGGTGCCTAATCTCGATGCCGCTCCCGGCAACATCCCGCAGACCGACTGCGACATCGACCGGAAAAATCGCGACGCCGAGCTTCTCGCCGCGCTCACCCAAGCGACCGGCTGGCGCAAGAGCGGCGAAGTTGTCGAGCTCTCGGGCCCGACGCCGCTCCGTTTCTTCCTAATGACCAACTGAAAGAGGTTTGTTCCGGCCGGAGGCTAAGTACGCCGGCTGTTGACGCGTGTTCGTCTTTTCAATTTTAAAATGCACGTTTGTCATATACTTTATTTAAGTAGTATGTTCGCTTGTGGTTGTCGTTGGTTCATTTAAGGGGAGGTTTTCGTGATTATTTCCGCTCAGAGCATTGGTACGCAAAGCACCAATAGCGGCTCATGGACTCCGATGCCGGGACTGTCTTTGACTCTGCCCGAAGGCGTTGGGGTATCTGCTTTGTTGATTCTCAATATTCCGAATCCTTATGCGACCGGAAGTAATTTTCCCGGCGGCAATTTCTGCATCCAGGTCAACGGCACGGCGCAAAGCGCCTATGCTTCGTTCACCTACAACGAGCAGAACCCGCCTTCGACCGGCCGTATTCCGACGACATTGACGTTGACAGTTCCGCTCAGTGGCACCGGCACCTCGTCAGTGGTTGCGGTGTGGTCCGGCGTGCGCGGGTCGACCGTTCACATCGACTCGCCGGCAACGCTGACAGCCGTCATCTGAATAATACGCGGCGTTATTCCGCCGCGTGGCGCTCGCCCGACTCCGGTTCGGGCATGGCGAACTTCACGCAGTTGCGGCCGGCAGCTTTGGCGGCATAGAGCGCTTCATCGGCATGTTTGATCAGGCGCTCGATGCCGGCCATGCTCATTGTCGCCGTAGCGGCGCCGATGCTGACGGTGATATGCAACGCGTCGTCGAGGTCGCTGGGCCTGGATTGCGCCACTTTCTCGCGCAGGCGCTCGGCGATGGCCCCTGCTTGCTCGGTCGTGGTTTCAGGCAACAGCAGAACGAATTCATCGCCGCCGATCCGGGCCAAAATGTCCGACGGCCGTCGGCTCTCGCGGACGAGGTTGGCGATATGGATCAGCGCGCGGTCGCCGGCATCGTGGCCGAGCGTGTCATTGATGAATTTGAACTGGTCGATATCGAAAATCAAAAGCGATGGTGGGCGCGCGGAGCGCTGGCAACGCTGCCACTCGGCCTCGGCCAGTTCCAGGAAATGACGGCGATTATAAAGTTCCGTCATCCCGTCGGTGGTGGCGAAGCGTTGTAGATCCGCGGCGCTTTGCACGAGGTCGGACACGTCGCTGTAAGTCAGCATGCGGCCGCCGCCCGGAAGCACCGTGCATTGCCAGCGGATGCTGCGGCCATCGGCGAACGGCACGTCGGTCGGCGTTGGATCACCGCTACGGACGGCGGCAATCCGTTGGGCAATGAGGGCGTCCAATTTGTCGCGAGGGATTGCGCCGTTCGGCCTGGTCTGTGTGCTGTTAAGAAGCTCGGCGTAATGCGGGTGACGGTCGACGGTCGCATCGCCGACCCGCCACAGCCTGCGTGCTGCGCGGTTCATGAAAAGGACCGTCAGTCCGGCATCGAGCAACATGACGCCTTCCTGGACGTTATCGAGTGCAATCCGCAATGTCTCAAGCTCGTCGGCATGGCGGACGATGTCGGTGACATAAGTGTAGCTCAGCATTCGGCCGCCATTTGGCAGCGGCGCGCATTGAAAGCGCAAGACCTCGCCGCTCGAAAGCCGCAGGTCGCGTGGCGCACGGTCGCCGGATTTGACCTGCGCGACACGCTCCGCGACATAGGCGTCGAGCTTGTTTTCCGGCACATCATAAGCCCGCGTGTCGCGCCCGTAATACATCAGCGACACGAAGGCCGGCTTGCCGTCTGCCTTGGCGTCAGGTAGCCGCCACATCTTGCGAAACGCGCGATTGATGAACTGCGCCCGCATCTCGGCGTTGAGGACGACGATTCCGGTTGGAAGGTCGTCGAGCGCCGCGCGTAAGTCGGGAAGTTCATGGTGCGCCAAATCGGCTCCATGCTTCAGTTCGATCGCCGATGCCGTAGTGGCGCTGGAATCGCTTCCTGACGCCAGTCCGATACTGGTTGTTTCCTCCAGCGGAGATTGCTGACGGAGCACGCTGCGACGATTTTGCACTGTTTGATCTTGCATGGACTGCCGCTCGTTAGAAAAGGGCCATTCCAGAACTTCAGCATTCCAAGACATCTGAGTACGCCGCTACCCATTACTTAGATGTGAGAGACGACGAGGTTTGCGACGTAAACTGAATCTTCCGTGAGCGCGTTCGTTAAAATGCGAAGCAAGAGCGTCCCCGAAAGCGGGCATGCGCCTCGGGCTTTTGCCAACGATTTCAAACAGCGACGCTCGTTCTCGTCATCACCGGGCTTGACCCGGTGATCCATGCTGAAGCGCGGCTTGCACAAGCTGATCAGCGGATCGACCTACCTCTTGGCCGCATGGATTGCCGGATCAAGCCCGGCAATGACGAAGAAGGGAAGCAACGGACGTAAGAAAAATAAGGAAGCGGAACGCCGGCAGACGCAGTGTTTCATGGGCCGTGCCAGCGGGCACGGCGGCGCGCCACGGACGAGAGTTCGGCTTGCGCCGACCCGTCCGCTGTCGGGCGCGCTCGCCTGCCGGCATTCCACTACGGCACTTGCGGGTGCGAGCGAACGCTCCCGCTCAGCTCCAGTCACGCACTTCCTGGGACGGGACTAGATAGGAGCGAGTGTTACCCGCTCCCGGCCGTCCTGCAGTTAGCGGGTTCCCCCGCAGACCGGTCTTAGTGCCGGCCGGGCGTTTCTGCCCAGAGCCGCCCGGGAGCAAGACTGACGAGGCCTTGCCCGCGGGAACCGTACCCACCCCGGACAGCCGAAGTCATCGGCCGCGCGTCCATACGGGCAGGCCACCTGTCTGTATCTATAACAGGGACAATTGTCACATCAAGTCTCTGTTACTGCGACGATGTCATATCCGGAGGCCCTAACATCACCGCGAAGCGGCGCTCGAAGATGCGACCGAGAAATTACGGGCCGTTGTCTACTCGACGATATCGTCGGCCGTGGCGAGAAGCTGCGGTGGAATTTGCAGGCCTAGCGCTTTCGCCGTTTTGACGTTGATCACCATCTCGAATTTCACTGGCAATTGGACGGGCAGATCGCTGGCCTTTTCGCCTTTCAATATTCGATCGACGAATGTGGCTAGCTGACGGTAGTTGTCGGTGATGTCGTTGCCGTAAGAGATCAGGCCGCCCGCCTTGGCGTAGTCGCGCACGACGTAAAGCGACGGTAGCCGATGCCTGGTCATGAGCTCCGCCACATCATTGAGTTGCGAGGTAAAGAACCCGCTCGGCATCGGAATGATTGCAGAGGCCTGGGCCGCGCCGGCGGCGAGTTTGTCCAACTCGTTCATGTCGGCGACAGCGACCGGATCAATCTGAACGCCGAACGATGGCGCCATCGATTTGAAGAAGTTCAGATAGATATTGGCGTAGGGCGTCGTCGGTGGATTGTATGGGACGATGACGCGCGACAGGCTGGGCACAATCTCCTTGAGTAACTCCACCCATTTGCCCGTCATCGACGCTTCGAGATTGGCTGTGCCGGTGACGTTGCCACCTGGGTGCGCCATGCTGGTGACGAATCCCTGGCCGACCGGATCGACAACTTGCGCGAAAATAATCGGGATGGAGCTTGTATCAAGCAGCAGAGCGGCCGTGGTCGGCGAACTCGACGACAGAATGAGGTCGGGTCGCAGCGCGACTAACTCTTTTGCGCCTTTGTCGACACGAGCCGGATCGGTGCCCGCCCAGCGTTCTTCTATCACGATGTTACGGCCTTCGACCCAACCGCGTTGGGCAAGAGCGCCGCGGAATGCGGCAAGCAGCGACTGCGCTTGGGCATTCTGTTGCTCGAAAAGCATCAGAACACCGATACGGCGCATGCCGACCAGCTGCTGACCCCATGCAACCAGCGGCCAGAGGAGGCCGGCACCTACGGTTGTCCGGATGAAATTGCGCCGCTTCATGAAACCCCGCGTGACCGAGGATTGAGCCGAGCGACCGATTATATCCTACGAAATAAAAAAGGGCGCGGCTTTCGCCACGCCCTTTTCCTGCAAGGAAACGCTATTCGCTAGGGCTCACCAGCCGTCTGGTGTGCAGCGCACCGGCGAATTCTTGCTGCCGTCGCATTGGATGTACGAGCCGCCGGGGGCGTTGGCGGAGGCGACGGTCGCGGTCGTTACGCCGGCAAGGCCGGCCAGAACAGCGAGCGTCAGAACAAAGGTCTTAAACGTCATGGCAGTGCTCCTTTGTAGATTGCGTTCGACATGCCACTTGGCCGCTTCCTCGCCCTGAACGTATGTGCGCCTTTGTGGCTTCTCGCGGGCCATCACGCAGCAGTGATGAGCAAAGAACTAAAAGTCTTTTCGGAAATATTTTTGGCATAAATTTTTCCGCCTACGACATCATCTTCGACATAAACAAACAAAAAGGGCGCGGATTGCTCCGCGCCCTTTCTGATTTGTTACTTGAGTGAAGCGTGAGCTTAGAAGCCCATGCTTCTTAGAAACCCATGTCTCCCATTCCACCCATGCCGCCGCCACCTGGCATTGCCGGCATGGCCGACCGGTCTTTCGGCAGTTCGGCAACCATGGCCTCGGTCGTGACCAGAAGGCCGGCAATCGACGCCGCATCCTGGAGCGCCGCGCGTACCACTTTGGCCGGATCGACGATGCCCTTGACGAGCATGTCGACATACTCTTCGTTCTGCGCGTCGAAGCCGAACGTCTCCGACTTGTTCTCGAGGATCTTGTTGACCACGATCGAGCCTTCGACACCGGAATTCTCGGCGATCTGGCGCAGCGGCGCTTCGATCGCTTTGAGCACGATGTTGATGCCGGTCTGGACGTCGGAGTTGCTGTTGGTGAGCTTGCCAACCGCCTTCTTGGCGCGCAGCAGCGCCACGCCGCCGCCCGGCACGATGCCTTCTTCGACCGCGGCGCGGGTGGCATTGAGCGCATCCTCGACGCGGTCTTTCTTCTCTTTGACTTCGACTTCGGTCGCGCCGCCGACGCGGATCACCGCGACGCCGCCCGCGAGCTTGGCAAGACGCTCTTGCAGCTTCTCACGATCGTAGTCGGAGGTCGTCTCTTCGATCTGCGCCTTGATCTGATTGACGCGAGCTTCGATGTCCTTCTTCTTGCCGGCGCCGTCGACGATCGTGGTCTTTTCCTTCTCGATCACGATCTTCTTGGCGCGGCCGAGCATCGCCGGCGTTACCGTCTCAAGCTTGATGCCGAGGTCTTCGGCAATCAGTTGGCCGCCGGTGAGAAAGGCGATGTCTTCCAGCATCGCCTTGCGGCGATCGCCGAAGCCCGGCGCCTTCACGGCCGCGACCTTGAGGCCGCCACGGAGCTTGTTGACGACGAGGGTGGCGAGAGCTTCACCTTCGATGTCCTCGGCGATAATGAGCAGCGGCTTGCCCGACTGCACCACCGCCTCAAGCATCGGCAGCATCGCCTGCAGCCCGGAGAGCTTCTTTTCGTGCAGCAGCACGTAAGCGTCTTCGAGCTCGGCGACCATCTTCTCGGCATTGGTGATGAAGTAGGGCGAGAGGTAGCCGCGGTCGAACTGCATGCCCTCGACGATCTCGACAGTGGTATCGAGCGCCTTGTCTTCCTCGACCGTGATGACGCCTTCATTGCCGACTTTCTGCATCGCTTCCGCGATCATCTTGCCGACTTTGACATCGCCGTTCGAAGAGATAGTGCCGACCTGCGCCACTTCCGACGACGAGCCGACTTTCTTTGCACGCTTCTTGATGTCCTCGACCACCGCGGCGACCGCGATGTCGATGCCGCGCTTGAGGTCCATGGGGTTCATGCCGGCGGCTACCGCCTTGGCGCCTTCCCGGACGATCGCGGCGGCGAGAACGGTCGCCGTCGTGGTGCCATCGCCGGCGATGTCATTGGTCTTCGAGGCGACCTCGCGGACCATCTGCGCGCCCATATTCTCGAACTTGTCCTCGAGCTCGATCTCCTTGGCGACGGTGACGCCGTCCTTGGTGATGCGCGGAGCGCCGAACGATTTGTCGATGATGACATTACGGCCTTTCGGGCCGAGCGTTACTTTCACGGCATTGGCCAGCGTCTCGACACCGCGCAACATGCGCTCGCGAGCATCGCCGGAAAATTTTACGTCTTTCGCAGCCATTGTTGTTCTCTCCTGGAGGTTCTTGGTGCCTTAGGCGATGACGCCCATGATGTCGGATTCCTTCATGATCAGAAGGTCCTCGCCGTCGATTTTGACTTCGGTGCCGGACCACTTGCCGAACAGCACGCGGTCGCCGGCCTTAACGCCGATCGGAATGATCTTGCCGCTCTCGTCACGGCCGCCTGGGCCGATGGCGACAACTTCGCCTTCCGAGGGCTTTTCCTTCACGGTGTCGGGAATGATGATGCCGCCCTTGGACTTTTCTTCGGCATCGACACGTTTTACGACCACCCGGTCATGGAGCGGGCGGAACTTCGTTTTTGCCATGATCACCCTCTTGGTTCGCTTCTTGGCCGCACAAGCGGCTCCGGCGTTGATAAAAACTATTGTTTTGCAGCGCTTTAGCACTCCCTATAGCGGAGTGCCAAAGGGCATGTGGGAGATAGGGTTTTGGGGCAGTAGTGTCAAGGCAAAGCGCTCGCTATGGCTTAAGCCGGAACGCGTGCCCACCCCTCTCCCCAGCGGAAGAAGGGAGTTCTATGGTACGACGACAACGGGGAGAAAAATCGACAATGCGCGGACTGAGCCTGAACGAGGCCAACACCATTATCGCGGCGTGTTTTGCCGCGGCCAAGAAACATAAATGCCGGCCGATGAGCGCCATCGTGCTCGATGCCGGCGGCCGGGTGAAGGCGTTCCAGAAGCAGGATAATGCGTCGATGCTGCGTTTCGAGGTCTGCTACGGCAAAGCCTATGGCTCGCTGGCGCTGGGCAGGCCGTCAAAGCTTGTGCTGCAGAAGGCCAATGAGAAACCGCTATTCATGCAGTCGATCGAGAATCTTGCTGATTATCCGTTGTTTCTCGAAGGCGGCGGCCAGTTGATCCGTGACAAATCCGGCGAAGTGGTCGGCGCAATCGGCGTCACCGGCGACGCCAACGAAATGGACGATATCTGCGCCATTGTCGGCATTCATGCCGCGGGGCTTACCGCCGATTCCGATTTTTTCGACGATCCGGAAGCGATGCGGATCTTGAGCATTCATAAATCCGCGCCGCTGGTCGACCCGCGGCCGAAAGCGAAAGCGGCGGCCAAAACAGCGGCGAAAACCGGCCGTAACGGGGCTCATGCCGCCAAAAACGGGCCTTAATCCTCGTCCAACGGTCGTCTAAAGGGGCTGGAGGGCCGTCATTGGAAATAAAGTCTAAAGGCCCAAGGTTTAACTTCGCGGGCAGGTTTAACTTTGCCGGCGCGGCCGCCCGGGGGCGGCCGCTGACATGCCGTGTGTTCGGTCAGGTTCGGGGAGGGTCTCCCATGCGTGCGTTCCATCTGCAGCTGAGCGTGAGCCTTGCGCTTGGCGCGCTCCTTCTTGCCGCCTGCAGCAGCAATCCGCAGCCGGTCGAGCAGGCGGTGCCGCAAATGGCCACGCAGCCGGCGATCCCCTCCAAATACAAGCCGGAAGAAGTCGTCGGCCGCTGGGGCTATGGCGCCTTCCACAAAGATGAGGACCTTGCGCGTACCGCGGCGGCAGCGCGCGGCCAATGCGGCCAGCCAGTCGAGATCACGCGCGGGCCGAATGGCGGCGTCATGATGTATCTCGCCGACAGTGCGCAGCTTCAGGAATTGCAGCTCAAAGGCTCGCCGAACGGTAAGGACTATATCGGTCCGCCCGGCGACGCCGGCGGTGCGCAGGACCGCGAGATCGTGTCCTTCGACGGCCGTACCATGGTCCTGAAATGGATGGATCCTGAAGTTGCCGGCCGCTACGGCACTGGCGTCTATGTGCGTTGCGCCGCCGAAGGCATGGCGCGGGCCGCCGGCAAGCCGGCGATGAAGAAGCCGCAGTAAGTTTCGACGCCGCTTACCTATCGAACAGCGCGTCGATCTCAGCTTGCGTGACATGGCCGGAGTCGTTGTCGAGCTTCGGGCCGTGCAAGAGATGCGCGCTTGAAGGTAGCGTGCTGGAGGGCATGGGCTTCGGCGTCTCGCGCGCCGCGTCGGCTTCAGCAACTTTCAACCGTGCCATGACCTTGGCGACGTGCTGACCGGTCAGGTCCTGGAAATTGCACGCCTCGAAAATTTGGACCACCAGATCGGAAATATCTTGCGCCGCGCCCTGTTCGATCTTGCCCTTCAGCGTGGCGTCGAGATTGCGCGCGAGCTGATCGATCTCTTCAGCGGCGTTGAGGATGTTCTGCGTCGCTTGCGCGGTGCCGGTCACGACCGCTTGCAATTCATCAGCGATGCGCGAGAACTGGGCCGGGCTTAATGCCGGTGGTGCTGCGACGGCCGAGAGCGGAGTAGGGGCGGCGAGCGTCGCGCGTAGCCCCACCAACGCCTGCATAATTTCGTTGTGATAATCAGGCGGCGGTGTGTCGTCGCGGACGTGAGGCCCGGCGACGCTTTCCTCGATGCGGAAGATCTTACGCGGCGCAGGCATGGTGGTCCGACCAATTCCGCCTGGACGATAGAATCCGCGGGCTTAATTTGTCGTTCACGGGAACTTTCGTCCACCGCGCGGCGGACGCGCGATCGCGAGCAACGACCTGCAAGAAACGGTTAACCAATCGGCTTCACCGATCGTCAACCGTAACTTGATGAACGATGTGCAAATTTTTTGCTGGCGCAATTTGTTTACCAAACAGTCGAGGTTTGAGCGCCTACTCATCCGCGTGAGTGCGCCTCGTTTTTGCGACGATGCGCGCGGGTGTGTCACCAGCGTACGAGTACAGCAATGCGGCGTATCTGCTTGACGGCGTTTGTGGTGAGTGCGGTTCCGGCTTCGGCCTTTAATGCCGCCGTGAATCCTGCGATGGCCGATCCGCTTCAGGTCATCTACTCGCCTTATGCGATGAGCCAGCCGGCGCAGCCGCCGGCCTATCAAGTCTATCAGCAGCAGACCTATATGATGGAGCCGGTTCAGGCGGCGCCGCAGCAGGTCGCGCCGCAGCAATATTACGTCTATCAAGCACAGCCGCAGCCCCAACCGCAGAATTATGCGCCGCCTCCGCGCGGCGTTGCCGCGCAAACGCAAGGCTATGGCGCCGCACCGGCCTATACCGGAACGGTTGCGCAACGCCGTGCGGCCGCACCGCGGCCCGCGCCCCAGTCTGCGCCGATGACCTATGCCGCTGCAGCGCCGCAGCCGGCGCCCGAACCCGCTCCCGCTAGCCGCGGCTTTCTGGAATCGATTTTCGGCGGGCCGACGATCGAGCGGCGCGTCTACCCGTCGCAATACGATCAGACGCCGCAAGCGCAGCCGACGATGACCCAGCCGACGGCTTACGCGCCGTCGAGCCAAGGCGATATGGCAGCGGCGAATTATCAGATCGATCCGAAATTCATGCGCCAGATCGTTGCCTATCAGTCCAACGAGCCGGCCGGCACCGTCGTGATCGATACGCCGAACAAGTTCCTTTATCTGGTCGAGGGCGGTGGCCGGGCGATGCGTTACGGCATCGGCGTCGGCCGTCCGGGCTTCACTTGGGCCGGCGTGAAGACTGTCAGCGCCAAGAAGGAATGGCCGGATTGGCGGCCGCCGGATGAGATGCTGCAGCGGCGGCCCGATCTGCCGCGCTATATGCCCGGCGGCATGGACAATCCGCTTGGCGCACGCGCGATGTATCTCGGTTCGACGCTCTATCGCATCCACGGTTCCAATGAGCCTTGGACCATCGGCACCAATGTGTCGTCGGGCTGTATCCGCATGCGCAACGAAGACGTCGAGGATCTCTACGACCGCGTGAAGGTCGGCACCAAAGTGGTGGTGATCTAGACCCTTTCGCGAGGTCCTAGGCGGTGGCCGACAACAGCGCGCAGAAAGACTCCGCGGCGTATCGCCTGGCGGCGCTCGATCCCGATTTTCTGCTGGGCGACTCGATGCGTGGAGTCCGCCTGCAGATCGAATATGCCAAAGCCGAAGAACGCCTGCGCGCCTGGACGGTGCGCTCGACTGTCGTCGTGTTCGGCAGCGCGCGGGTGCGGCCTGCCGACGGCGTTTCGGTCACGACGAGCGATCATTTCGGCCGCTGGTATGAAGAAGCGCGCCGGTTTGGACGCATCGTGTCTGAACGCGGCGGGGCGCTCGTCTCGCATGACGGTATCCGCGACAATGTCATCGCGACCGGCGGCGGTCCCGGCATTATGGAAGCGGCGAATCGTGGTGCTGCGGAAGCCGGTGCGCCATCGATCGGCTTCAATATCGGACTGCCGCGTGAGCAGGAGCCGAACGCTTATTCGACGCCCGACCTGACCTTTCAGTTTCACTATTTCGCGATCCGGAAGCTTCACTTTGCGATGCGGGCGAATGCGCTGGTGGCGTTTCCCGGCGGCTTCGGCACCTTCGACGAATTGTTCGAACTCCTTACATTGATTCAGACCGGCAAAATGCGGCCGGTGCCTGTGGTACTGTTCGACCGCGCCTATTGGACGCGCCTCATCAATTTCGAGGTCTTGGCCGAGGAGGGCACGATCGATCGCAGCGATCTCAAGCTCTTCTCTTTCGCCGACGATGCGGAAGGAACCTGGCGCGAACTTGAGCGGCTTGGGTTACAATCCGGACCGCGGCCTCCCGGCTATCCGTCCAAAGCTGATTTCTGACAAGTCCGACTTTTGATAAGTCTGACTTCTGATAAGTCCGGTTCCTGATAGACTTGGCTTCCGACCGAAGCCCTCGCACTGAGAATCCGAAAATGGCAATGACCACGGTGTCGGCCGCAGGCGGCGACATTGACGTCATGTTTCTCCAGCAGAACGGGGATGACCCGTTCACGGCGTCGCCGGAACGCGCAGCGCAAGCGAAGGAGGTGGCGACGCGGATCTCGACGTTCATCAGCGCGGCGCGTTCAACGCTCGACGTCGCGATCTATGATTTCCGGCTCGACGGCGAAGCCGCGGCCATCGTTGCAGCCGCGCTGCGGGATCGCGCGAAAAACGGTGTGACCATCCGCATCATCTATGATGCGACGACCGAACCTGCGGGCAACGATGCGCCGGCCATGTTGCCGGCAGACCTTGAAGCCGACAAGAAGGCGCCCGGAACGGAAACCTTCATTCGCTCCTTCGCCGACATCGCGCAGATCAAGCCGGTGACCGGTTATCGCGTGCTGATGCACAGCAAATATCTGGTGCGCGATGGCGCGTCGGATGATGCTGCGGTGTTCATGGGGTCGGCCAATTACACGAACGACTCGTGGGGGCTGCAGGAGAACAATCTGCTGCAACTCAAGTCGCGTCCTTTGGCGTCTTATTTTAGCGAGAACTTCGCGCGGCTGTTCGCTACCGGGCGGATTCCGGAAAGGCCGACCAGCCGCGACGTCGATACCGTGACGATCTCCGGCATCACAGTGAAGATCGCCTTCGCGCCGCTGCAAAGCCCGGCCATCGTCAAGGAGATTGTCGGAGCGATCACCGGCGCTCATGAGCGGTTGTTGGTGTCATCGCCGGTGCTGTCGTCAGGCCCGATCCTCGCGGCTCTGTCGGAAGCGCTCGACCGCGGCATGCGCATCGGCGGCCTTTATGACGGTCCGCAGATGGAGCAGGTGCGGCGACAGTGGCAGGCCGCGCATGTCGGCGCCGACAAGATCAATACCTGGGACAAGATCGCCGATCATCTGGTGCGCAAGAACTCGCTTCCCTATGATCGTCATCATCCGCATCAGCCGCACAATTTTGCGCACAACAAGCTACTCGTCGCCGACGATGTGGTCGTGACCGGCAGCTTCAACTTCTCGAATCACGCCATGGGCAATGCCGAGAACGTGCTGATCATCCGCGACGACGGCATCGCGTCGGCTTATGCGAACTATATCGAGGGGCTGGAAGTACGCTACAGCCACACGGTTCATCCGCGGCGGCGGTAAGCATTCAGGCCAGCACGAAGCCGCGGTCTTGCAGCAGTCGCAGGAAATCGTCGCTCAAAAAGAATTCGTATTCGCGTTCGCGCAAATCGGTCAGCGGATCGAGTCGGCGCAATTCGGAATCGGCTCTGCCAGGATGGCACATGACGACGCCGCTATCCGGCAGATGGTCGAGAAAGCTCGGAAACAGTTTTGCATAGTCGGTGTCTTGGTCGAATGTATAAGCGCCGGCAAAGGCCGAATTGACTTTGATATTCGCGCGCGCTGCCAAGCGACGAAAACGGGCGCTCAAAACATCGAGCAATAAAGCTTTCGGATCGGCGAGGCGTTGACGCAGCGATAACGCGCGGCCGCATTGGCGTAGCCAAAAAGTATCCGAACGTTTCGTGCTTTTGACGACTTGCAGAAGCGTTTCGCTCACCTGCGGGAAGAGCTGCACATGCTGATGGCCGTCGATGAAGTCGGGCGCGCGGCCGAAGGCTTGCGTGAAGGCTTCGATCTGACCCGCTATTTCGATCCTCATGCGTTCGCAATGGAGCATGCGCAGATGCGCGCGAACCATCGTTGCGGCAAGCGGCAAGAAGGCGCCGTCGGCAAGCGGTGCAAAGCCTTGCGACAATGGCTTGAACGGACCAGTCAATGTCAGGTGCAGCCCGATCGCGGCGTGGTTCGATGCCGCGGCGGCGAGCGTATCCGCCTCGGCTGCGGAGAAATGCGGCGCTACGACCATGGCCGAGACGGTGTTGACCCGCCGGCGCGCGACCAAATCGCGGATGGCGTGATTGACCCCGGGCGAGATGCCGTAATCGTCGGCGCAGAGCCGGATGCGGCGCGGAGCGTCGGCGTTCATTCGGCCGCGGTGCGGGTGTCTGGGGCAGGCGCGCGCACGCTTTCCGCGAGCTTCACGTCATGTTCGGCAACGAAATAGACCGGCCGGCCTTTGATCTCTTGCAGGATCTTGCCGATATATTCGCCGACCACGCCCAGCATGATGAGTTGCATGCCGCCGAGCACCATGATGCCGACAAAGAGCGACGGATAGCCCGGCACTTTCTCGCCATAGACCAGCGTCTCGTAAACAATTTCGAGGCCGTAGCAGAACGCGACCAACGCCAGCATTACCCCGAGCATCGTCGCGAAGCGGAGCGGCGCCACCGAAAACGCGGTCAAGCCGTTGAGCGACAGGCCGATCAGGCTGCGCGCATTCCAGGTGCTGCGTCCATCGGCGCGCGCTTCCGGCTCGTAATCGATCCGCATCTGGCGAAAGCCGATCCAACTCGCCAGCCCCTTGAAGAAGCGGTTGCGCTCGGGGAGCTGGCGAAGTGCATTCGCCGCGCGCGGAGAGAGCAGGCGGAAGTCACCGGCGTCCTCCGGGATCTTCTGCTTCGCGCCCCAATTGAGCAGCGTATAGAATGCCCTGACCGCCATGCGGCGCGATAGTGCTTCATTGTCGCGATTGGCTTTGGCGGTGTAGACGACGTCGTAACCGTCATCGAGCCAATGGCCGACCAGCGTTTCGATCAAAGCCGGCGGATGTTGGCCGTCGCCGTCGATGAACAACGCCGCGCCGCGGCGCGCATGATCGAGGCCGGCGAGGAGCGCCGCCTCTTTGCCGAAATTGCGCGACAGCGACACCACCTGAACGTCGAGCGCGGTCGCCGGGAGGTCGCGCGCTATATTCAGCGTATTGTCGCTCGAGCCGTCATCGACGTAGACGATCTCGCAGGCCAAGCCGCGCGTTGCAAAGAGCCGCTCGGCGACTTCGATCAGCCGGGCATGCAGGCGCTGCAGTGCGGCCCCTTCATTGTAGACCGGCACCACGACGGAAAGCCCGCTCGCCGCTCCGGAAGCGGCAGCGCGTTCGCGCGGCAGTGGCGTAATGCGGTTGTCAGTCACGCTGGTCATCAGAAAACCCTGTCCCGCCGTTTCTATAGCAAAAACAGCGGCGAGACGCCCACCCCTGCATTCGGTCAGGCTGTCGCATGGCGGCGGACGTGATATGCGAAGGCCCGCATGGCAACGCCGGATCGCCCCGATTCCGCCCGTCAAAGGCTCGCAAACAGGCTCGCAGCGGCTTGGCGGGCGCGCGCGTTCAGCCTCAAGGCGCTCACCTTTGCATCTATCGGTTTGGTTAACACGGCGGTCGATTATGCGGTGTTCTTCGCGGCGCGGGCGGCGTTCGAGCGTTCAGCCGCGCCTCTCGGGCCGTTCAGCTTTGTCGCCGCGGCCTGCCGTTGCGCTACACCGGACACCGTCCTTCTCATTGCCGCTAATATCGCGGCCTGGGCGGTGGCGGTAACGAGTTCCTATGTCCTGAATTCCTCGATCACCTTTGCCGCCGAATCCGGGCGGCAATTGCGCTGGCGCGACTATTTCGCCTTCGTTATCTCCGGGGTCGCCGGCCTGATCGCCAATACCGCGACGCTTCTGGTCGCGGCGCAGATTTTGGCGTGGCCGGTTTGGCTCGCGAAAGCTTCAGCCGTGTTGGCGAGCTTCGTCGTCAACTTCCTGCTGTCGCATTTTGTCGTATTTCGCGCGCCGCGCTGAAGCGTGCGCTGAGTCAAATCGGTCAGCCGTTCAGATCGGCTAGCCAATGTGTCGCTTCAGCGTCCGTTGCAGATCCTCGGTCTTGGCGCGCACATTGGTCTGGAAATTCGTCCAGTCGTCGTTGACGACGTTCCAGTTCACCATTGGCGCCTGGCCTTCGGTTGCAGCCAGGCCGTGATCGATACGTCCGCTCTGCGAGTCGTAGACATAGGCGCCAGCGATGGTGACGATCACGCCCAAGATAAAGCCAAAAAATCCGCGCACGTTCGCCTCCGTCCAAAAGTCTGGTTGAATTCACTGAAAGTCGGTTAGATCGTACCGACGTGATGTGGCCCGCCGAACAGGACGACCAGCACGAGGATGACCAGCACCAGCCAGATCAATCCATGACCGCCGCCGCCGTAATAGCCGCGGCTGTAACCCCAATAACCACCGCCACCGCCAAACAGCAGGATAAGAACAACAATAAGCAGGATCAGGCCCATGGCATGTGCCTCTGGTTTTTGATTCAATGTCGATCGAATAACCCCTAGGGGAACTATTGGGTTCCATAGTCGCGAAAGCTAAAATTTAGGCCGGCTAACCCCGTCATCAGCTTGAACTTTTTTTCGGATCCCGACGTTGAAGCTGCGCAACTTTCGCCGCCGCGCGTTTTCGCGCCTTAAGATTGAGGACAAAATCATGGCTCAAGCCCGCCCCGCCACCAGCGATTTCAACCGTGCTTTCGGTGACGCCAAGAAGCAAGCGACCGGTGTCGCAGGCGACGTGTCAGATGCCGCGTCCGATCTCTACGATCACGCTGTCGATAGCGCTTCCGATATTGCCGACAGTGCCAATCGCGCCGCACGCAAAACGGCGGGCTCGTTCGAAAAGGCGCTGCGCAATACCGTCGAGACGCAGCCCTATACAGCCGTGGCGATCGCACTCGGTATCGGCTGGCTGCTGGGCCGTATGCATCGCCCGTTGTGAGCTAACGATGGCCGACCGCCCGCTGGAACGAGCCCGCGATGACGATCGTGAAACCGAAGACGACATCGCGCGGCGTAAGCTCGGTCCGCGCGGAATTCCGGGCGGGCCCGACAAGGCGACGATGACGCCACAGCGCGAGAAGAAATTACCGCAGTCCGGCGACTTCGACGGGCATACGGCGTAAGGCGTGCCGTAGTCCGATCGCTCGTCGTTATCAGTTAATCGACAGACCGAGCGTCTTCACCATCGCGCCCCATTTCTTCACTTCGGCAGCAAACAGCGCGTCGGCTTCGGTTTGCGACCCGCTGATCGGATCGAAGCCCATATCGGCGAGCTTCTTCTGCACGTCCGGCGATTTTACGGTGTCGTTGATCGCGGCGTTGAGGGCGTCGAGTGTCTTTTGCGAGGTCTTGGCCGGCGCAAAAAAGCCTACCCAGGATGCCGCGGTGAATCCGCTGAAGCCAAGCTCCGCATATGTCGGAACGTTCGGTGTCACCGGGGCGCGCTTGTCGGCAGCGATGCCGAGCCCCTTCAGCTTGCCGCCGTTGATCTGCGCTGCAGCGCCGCCGCCAAGCGTCGTCGCCATCACATCGACCTGATTGCCGATGGTGGCATTGATCGCCGGTGCGCCGCCCTGAAACGGAATGACTTGCACCGGCGTCTTGGCGAGGACCTTGAAGAAATACTGTGCCTCGATGTCGGAGCCGGTCCCTACGCCGGGAATCGCGAGATTGAGTGTCTTGCCGTTCGCGGCTTTGACCAGCGCGGCAAGATCGGTTGCCTGATTGTCGGGGCCGGTCACCAGCGCTTCCGGGCTCGACGCGGCAATGGCGACGGTCTTGAAATCGCTCGCCGCGAATTTCTTGTTGGTGAACAGCGTTTCGTTGATGGCGATCGCGGTGGTCGTGGCGAGAAGTGTCGCGCCATCAGCTTCTGCATGTGCGACGACCTCGGCGGCGATATTGCCGCCGGCGCCGGCGCGATTCTCGACAACGACTGTTTGATGCATGCGGTCGGTCAGGCCTTGCGCGATCAGACGTGCCAGCGTGTCGGCTATGCCGCCTGGTGCGAAAGCAACGATCAGCGTGATGCGGTTGTTCGCCGGCGTCTGCGCGCTGGCGCTGCCGAACGTGAAAGCTGCAAACACCGCCGCGACGAGCACGCGGCTCAGGTTTTTCCAGGACGGCATGGATATCCCCTCAATCGACCGATCGTGTCGCACTTATGCGCGAAAGATCGATTGCGTGACAGATCAGTGCTGATCAAGTTCCGCTGTCAGTTTGGCAAAGAGCGGATTGTCGCGGGTATAGACGTATTCGAGCGCCGCGACCGATACGGCCTGCGCGCCATGATCGCGCAGGAAGCCTGCCAGCTCATGCACCTGGTCCGGTGGGCAGTGCAGGGTCAACATGCCCGAGGAGGTCGGGCCGCCGAACGGGGAGGCGACGCCGAATTTCTCCTGCGCGGCGGTCAGCACAGTATCGGTCAAACCGGCAAAGCGGGTGCGCACCTCGCGGAATGCATCCGCGCGTTTGCGCGCTGCGATGCGGTCGAGGAGAAGGCGTGCCGTCTCGCGCCGTTCATCGTCCCAGGCCGCATTGCGCGCGGCGACGAGATTGGCCTGCGAGCGCAGGATGACACCGTCGTCGATCACCTTGAGACCGTTGGCGGCGAGTGTCGCGCCAGTCGTGGTGATGTCAACGATCATCTCGGCGGTGCCGGCCGCCGGTGCGCCTTCGGTGGCGCCGGCGCTTTCGACGATGCGGTAGTCGACAACGCTATGTGCGGCGAAAAATCCGCGGGTGAGATTGGCGTATTTGGTGGCCAGCCGCATCTTGCGTTCATTGCGGATGCGGAACGCGGTGGCGACATCGTCGAGATCGGCCATATTGCGGACGTCGATCCAGGCCTGCGGCACGGCGACGACGACATTGGCAAAACCGAAGCCAAGCCCGGTGACAAGAATGACACGGGCTTCCGATTGCGGGATCATCTCGCGCACCAGATCCTCGCCGGTGATTCCAAGATGCACCGTGCCCTGGCTGAGCTGGGCGGTGATTTCGCTCGCCGAGAGATAGGCGACCTCTACGTTATCGAGACCGGCGATGGCGCCGCGATATTCACGGGCGCCGCGCGGCTTGACGAGTTCGAGCCCGGCGCGGGCGAAGAAGCTTTCAGCGTTCTCTTGCAGCCGGCCTTTCGACGGTACGGCCAGGATCAAAGGCGCGCTCATGCCGCGCCTCCTGCCAATGCATCGATCGAGGCCGCAAAGCCGACGGCAGGAATAGCCTCAGGCGCGCCGAGCCGCGTCAGCAGTCCGTCATAACGGCCACCGGCGACCAGCGGGCCTTTGCCGTTACCGTGCAATTCGAAGACGAAGCCGGTGTAGTAGTCGAAGCCGCGGCCGAAGGCCGTGGCGAAGGTGATGGTGTGCACATCGACGCCGCGCGCTGCCAGGAATCCAGTGCGGGTCTCGAACAAATCGAGGGCTTCGCCGAGCGAGAGCTTGGCGTCGGCGGCAAGCGCACGCAATTCTCCGGCCGCATCGTCGGGATCGCCCGCGATGGTGAGGAAACGTTCGATGAGCGCGCGGGTGTCGCGCGGCAGGCGCGTTGGCGCATTGAGCGCCGCTTGTTCGAGAAAGCGGTCGGCGATCTCGGCGACGGAGCGGCCACCGACCGCGGCGATGCCGGCGATCGAAAGAAGATCCGTTACCAAATGATGCGCGGCGTTGGGATCGGAATTCGCCAGTGCCGTGAGCACGCCTTGATATTCTTTTGATCCGTTGGCGGCGCTGAGCGTCATCTGCTCGAGATCATGTGCCAGCGAGGATTTACGGTTGAAGTCCTTGACCAGCCGGCGCTTCCACACCGGCGCAAGATCGAGCGCGGCGATGAAAGCTGAAAACAATCCGACATCGCCGATGCGAATCTCGGGCTTGGCGACGCCATATTGCGTCGTCGCCTCCAGTCCGAGTTCGAGCATTTCGGCATCCACTGCCGCCCTGTCGCGGCGGCCGAAGCTTTCGATACCGGCTTGCGCGAATTCCGACGTCGCGTTTTCGCGATGCCGGAATACGGCGCCGAGATAACAGAAGCCCGCAGGCTTTCCGGCTTGCGGCGAAGCGAGATAATCGCGCGATACCGGAATGGTGAGATCGGGGCGGAGGCAAAGCTCGCGGCCGTCCGGATCGGTGGTGAGAAACATGCGGCGGCGAATGTCTTCGCCCGAGAGGTCGAGAAACGGCTCTGCTGGCTGCAGCACCGGCGGTTCGGTCTGTGTATAGCCCGCGCGCACATAAGAGGCGACGAGCGCCTGCGCCCGCGGATCGGTTTGTGCGTTACTCGACATGCTTAACAACTCGACAGCCGGTCTTTGCTCGCCGGCGACGCCCCTTTTGCCGCGGCTTTAGCACGGGAAATGTCTGCGTTCGATGAAGATTGCCGCGCGGCGTTAATGCGCAGCCGGGCCCGGGCCGAATTATCCTTGATAATCAGTTATTTCGCGGAGGCCCGATCAGCCGGCACGGCGGCGCGGTTTAGGCCGGTGCGCATGGCCGGTCCCGTGCGCGTGGCTATGCGTCTCGCCGTGGCCGTGATGATGCGCAGCCTCGGCGGGCAAATAGACGACATGGCCGTGACGCACGCCGCGCTCGGCGATGATGCCGTCGGCGAATTCCTGCACGTCCGAACCGCGTCCCTTCAGCACCGTGACCTCCATGCAGCTATCGTGGTCGAGATGCATATGCAGCGTCGCCTGGGCGAGATCGTGACGATCGTGAAAGTCGCGGGTGAGACGCTTCGGCAGATCGCGGGCCTCATGGTCGTAAACATAGATCAGTGCGGCGACGCAGGGGCCGGGGCCGCCGACTTCGACGGCGGCCTGCTGCAAGCCGGAGCGCGCAAGATCGCGGATGGCCTCGGAGCGGTTGGCATAGCCGCGTGCTTTCATGAAGCGGGTGAGATCCGCGTCGAGATCGTCGTCGATGGTGATGGTCACGCGCTGCATCGCTCTTCTCCAGATAAGACCGCTGCATCGTAGCACCGATTGCTGCCTGGGCAGGTTCTTCTTGGCAGCTTCTTATTGAGCGGCCGCCGTCTTTTGATCCGTAGCCGCGGCGCTTGCGATAATCGCTTCAAGCGCCGCGAGCCCGTCGGTCAGCGCGGCGGGTCCTGGCTGCAGGATCAATGGCGATTTGATTTCGTGCAGCGCGCCGCGCTGGACCGCGGGAATGCGGTCGAAGCCCGGCCGGTTTGGAAGTTTCTCCGGACGGAATTTCTTGCCGCACCATGAGCCGATGATGACGTCGGGAGCGCGGGCGATGATGTCGTCTGTGGTGACGATACGATCCTTCGCCGCTTTGCAGCCCGCGCGATCGGCAAAGATATCGATGCCGCCGGCGATTGCGATCAGCTCCGACACCCAGGCGATACCTGAGATCATCGGCTCGTCCCATTCCTCGAAATAGACTTTGGGCCGCGGGTGCAGCAGCGCCGCGCGTTGCCGCACCTGTGCTATTCCCGCGTTAAGTTCGTCGACAAGCGCGGCGGTGCGATCCTGTGCACCAACCAGTGCGCCCAAAGTCCGGATCATGGCGAAAATCTCGGCGACGCTGCGCTGATTGAAAGCGTGGACGGCGATGCCTTCTTTGATCAGCGCGGCCGCGATATCGGCCTGAAGATCGGAAAAGGTAAGAACGAGATCAGGATTGAGCGCCTTGATCTTCCCGGTATCGGCGGAGGTGAACGCCGAGACCCGCGGCTTGTCCCGCCGCGCCTGCGGCGGGCGCACGACATAGCCGGAAATGCCGACGATGCGCTTGTCCTCGCCGAGGAGATAAAGCGTCTCGACGGTCTCTTCGGTCAGGCAGACAATGCGTTCCGGCGGAAACATTTTCGCATTTCTTCTCGTTCGCGCGTCCGAATGCAAGATGGAACGCGCGATGCTATGCCGATCTCACCACTTGGCGGAGATGGCAAGCTCATAGGTGCGGGGATCGCCGAGATAAACCTGGTCTTGATAGCCCGGATCGGAGAATGCGGCGTAGACGGCATTCGTCAGGTTGCGCACGCGGAAACTCACGCGCACGTCTTTTATGTCCGGTCGCGCAAGATCCTTGCCGGGAATGTCGACGAACGCATAGATATCTGCCGTCATAAAGGCGTTCATCGTCGTCGCGTCGTCTTCAAAGAGATAGCGATTGCCGACGTAACGCACCGAACCGCCGAATTCCAACGGCCAACGCCAGTTGTTGAAACGATAGGACGAGCCGGCGTTAAAGATGAGCGGCGCAACGTTCGAGGGCGTGTTGCCGGTAAAACCCGTGGAACCGAAATTTTCATAACGCGCGTGCGTCCAGGCAGCATTACCCCAGAGTTTCCAGCCTTCGATCGGGCTCACGGCGCCCGACAGTTCGTAGCCTTTGGTGGCGATTTCACCGGCGAGAGCGAATGTCGTTGGATCGATCTGTACATAAACATTCCGCCGGTTGATGTCGTAAGCAGCGAAGGTCCACTCCGCCTTATTGTCCCAGAACAGTTGCTTGACGCCGGTCTCGTAGATAGCTGCGCTGGTCAAGGCCAACGGTGTGGAGGCGTTGACGGAGAAGACATTGGCGGCCGCCGGATCGTATGACGTGGCGTACATGCCGTAGAACACCAAGTTCTTGACCGGTTCATAGGTCGCGGCCGCGCGATAGGAGACCGGCCGCCACGCCTGACTGAACGGCTCACCACCGGCAATCGCGCCATCGAAATTGGTGCCGTTGCTTTTCAGCGTCCAATCGTCGACGCGAACGCCCCCGATCAGCGCGAATTCCGGCGTAACCTTCAAACGGTCCTCCGCCGCCAAGGCAATGTCGGTGAGTGTTTTGTTGCGGGTATTCGGCAATTCGGGGCCGTAAGTACCCTGGGGCGGGTTCTCGATGGGGACAGAGTCGTCGGGAAAGGTATTGCCGCCTTCTTGAGTGAAGGTGATCCAGTTTCCGCTCGCCTGCACCTGGGCTGCGAAACGATTGTCCATGCCGAATAGTCGAGAATCCGCCAAGAAGTCGAGATTATTGCCGACCACGTGCTGATTATGCGTCACGAAGAACCGGTCGCGGTCGATCGTGTTGGGCGCAAAAACACCGCCATCATCGAAAGCGTAGGTTTCGCTGTCGAGCCAGTTGCGTTTGGCCTCATAGTAATAGACTTGGTTCTTGACCGTGACGTTGTTGAGCGGCGTCCACTCATATCCGTTGCGCAGCCATAGCTCCTGTGCGCCGGTGGCATTGTCGGCGACGTTGTAATTTGTCGTCAGCGTGCGCGAATCGACCGTCAGCGGTCCTATAATGTTGCCGGAAAACGTGCTGGCCTCCGAACCGGTCACGACACCGCTGACTCCGTGAGACCCAGCGAACGATGTCGGAACCAGCGGCGTGCCCCAATAAGCGTGGCCGGAATCTTTTTTGTAATCGACGGCTACGAACGTCATGAAATTGTTCGTGACGTGGTAGTTTAACTGCGTCGAAAAATCGGCGAGGTCGCGATAATCGCCATCGATGAAGCTGTTGATGTTCGAGCCGGTGATATCGATCCGATAATCGAGGCCTTTGACCAGTGTGCTGCCGCCGGACCCATAATGCGAACGGACCGTGCCGAGGGTGTCGGCGGAGAGATCGATCTCGTTTTCAATCGGTCCCGTCGTTGGTTGCTTGCTGACATAGTTGACCGATCCGCCGATCGCCATGATTCCCGACATCAGCGCCGATGGACCTTTGAGGAACTCGACCTGATCGAGATTCGCGGTGTCCATCACCCGCGTCGTATCGCTTCCCACGCCGATCGAAATTCCATTGTAGAGAACATTCACTGCTCCGAAGGTGAAGCCTCGCATGGAAAAGTTCGCCGGTGCGCCCGCCGAGTCGACATCCAAGACGCCGACCGCTCCCTTGGCGATTTCGGCCGAGGTCCGATAGCCCTGATCTTGCATGGTTTGCTGCGTGACGATGTCGATCGACGCCGGCGTCTCGATGACGGGAAGACCGAGGCGGCTTGAACTTGCGGCTACAGCGTTAAGCGGCGTGACCGGGATTCCCCCTAGCACCGACGTTTGCGTGGTTATCCGCGGGCCTTGATCGTTCGGAGCTGTCGGTGCTGCGGCTGCAGGGAGCGGCTTTTGCGCCGCCGCGCGCTTTCTCGGCTTTTGCCCAGAGATCTTGATCTGCGGCAGCGGGTCCTTCTTGGAGTTGCTTTCTGTATTCGGACTTGTGGTCTGCGCCGGCGCGCGGTCGATCGTGACCGCCGCGAGTGCCGATGTTGCTATGAGAAGACAAAACAAAGCGCGGCCGCGTACGCGACCGAAAACGTTGACAGGCAGCACGTTATGCCCCAACGGCGAAGAACGTCCCCCGTCACCGCGATTTTGGCTGTCGTCCGATCCGCCTTCGCCCTTTTTTGGCGGACTTGAACAACCGTACTGAGGTTACGCCAGGACACCCCGCCCGGCGCGCTCGCGCGTGACTCGTTGCTGGTGGCAGATCTCCTGGCTCACGGGTCATCGTCTCTGACCGCCTTCCCAGAAGCTTGCGCTCCCAGTGGCTTTATCGGCCATCGACTCGCCGCTTACAGTTGCGGGGGCAGCCGCGGCATTACAGGCGTTAGCCTGCGCACCGCGTTCCCTTTTGATCCCTTGCGGGAACCACCGACGCAGATAGTGACGGCGGGTGTGGCGATGGTCAAGACGCGTCACCGCAGTCGCCGATGGACGGCGCTTCAGTGTGGCCGAAATAGCGCTTGTTTGATTCTCATCCATCCGTTGTGAGCGGTAAGCAGAGGTCAAATAAGAGTATGATGTTTTATTGACTTCGTCATACCGTCTGCCGCATAGTCGGAGTGCGAGGATGCAGGGGGCGAAGGTGTTAGCGCGGTTGGCGTCAGCCGGTGTTTTGGCGGTCTTTACGCAGGCTGCTTTGGCGCAGACGCCGCAGGCAGACGCTGCCGCGCCGGCACAAACAAAAACTCAGCGCCAAAAAGCATCGTCAAAATCAGAGTCGCTGCCGGCTATCCGAGTTACCGCGACTGAGCGTCCTAAGCGCAAGACTCAAACACCTGCACGCATAACGTCGACAGGCCAATCATCGCCACTGCCGCCGACCAGCGATAACAGCACGCCCAACGTCGCCGGCGGCGCATCCGTCGCGCCGTCAACGGCAAACCAGATGACGGTCTCGGGGGCGGACCTTAATGCGCGTGCGGTCACGCATCCGGGCGAAATCCTCGAAGCCGCGCCCGGCCTTGCTGTGATCATGCATGCGGATGGCGGCAAGGCGAACCAATATTACCTGCGTGGCTACGACCTCGATCACGGCACTGACTTGGCGATTTTTGTCGACGACATGCCGGTCAATCTGCCGACGCATGCGCACGGCCAAGGTTACGCTGACGTCAATTGGCTGATGCCCGAGACCGCCAATTCACTCGATATCAGGAAGGGCCCGTATTTCGCCGATGTCGGGGATTTCGCCACCGCGGGTGCGCTGTTCATCAATCTGCGCGACAGCGTCGACAAGAAAATCGTTTCGGTGACGACCGGCAGCTTCGATCAGGAGCGGCTGTTTACGATGGGCTCGTTCAAGCTCGGCGGCGGTTCGCTGCTCTATGCCGGCGAAGCGAATTATTACAACGGGCCGTGGACGGTGCCGGATCACATGCAGAAATTCTCCGGCCTGGTGCGCTACAGCCAGGGCACTGCGACCGACGGCTTGTCAGTTTCGGCGATGGCTTATTCCAATGTCTGGAATACCACCGAGCAGAATGCGCGCCGTGCGATCGATCAGGGACTGATCGGTCTTTACGGCTCGATCGATCCGACCGATGGCGGTAATACCGATCGTTATTCGTTGTCGGCACGCGTCGCACAGAGCGATGCCGACGGTTCGTGGAAAGCAAATACTTATCTGGTCAAATACGGGCTTGATCTGTTCAATGATTTCACCTGGTTCCTGACCGATCCGATCAATGGCGATCAATTTCATCAGCATGACAACCGCGTCTATGGCGGCGGCGGCGCCTCGCGCACCATCGACGGCACGCTGTTCGGCCATCCGACCGAGACGCTGTTCGGCTTTCAATCGCGGTATGACGATATCGACGTCAATCTGAGCAATACGGTCGCGCGGCAATTTCTATCCGGCACGCTCACCGATCATGTCGAGGAGAGCAATGCCGGCATCTATGCCGAGAATACCGTGCACTGGACCGATTGGTTTCGCACCACGGTCGGCTGGCGCGGCGATTATTTCAATGCCGCGGTGAATTCGTCGCTGCAGCCGGCGAATTCGGGAAACACCCAGGCTGCTATCGGTAGTCCGAAATTGCGGATCGTGTTCGGTCCGTTCAATCGCACCGAGTTCTTTGTCGGAGCCGGCATGGGCTATCACAGCAACGATGCGCGCTCGACGACGGTGACGCAGACGCCCGGCGATCCGACGACGCCCGAAAGTCCGTCGCCATTTTTGGTTCGCTCGCGCGGCGGCGAGGTCGGCGTGCGCACAAAGGCATTTCCGGGCCTCGACAGTTCGGTGAGCCTTTTCATCCTCGATCAGCAATCGGAACTGTTTTTCGACGGCGACACCGGCGAAACAGAAGCAGGCCGGCCGAGCCGGCGCGTCGGCGTCGAATTTACCAATGACTATCGGCCGGTGTCCTGGATGCACATCGACGCCGATCTGGCGCTCACCCGCGCGCGCTTCCTTGGCTATGACGGAGATCAGGAAACGCTTTACGAGTCGCTGGCCGGATTTCCGCAGTCGCAGATCGGTAATGCGCCGGGCAATTTCGTTGTCAACGCGCCCTGGATGGTGGCGTCCGCGGGCATCACGCTCGGCGAAGCGCTCGGCTGGTTCGGCGATGTGCGTTGGCGTTACATCGGTTCAAGACCTTTGACCGAAGACGGTGTCTTTCAATCGCCGCCGTTTAGTATCTTCAACGGCCAAATCGGCTATCGCTTCGACAATGGCTGGCGCATTCAGCTCGACGGTCTGAATTTGTTCAACGCACGCACCGACCAAGCGACTTACGCCTATGGCTCGCTGCTCAAGACCGACAATCTGTTCAACATGTGCTACCCGACGGCCGGTCCGCGGACGGCTCCGGCTGCGGTCTGTCAGAACGGTGTCATGGATTATTCGCTGCATCCGATCGAACCGCTTGCGGTTCGGCTTACTGTCGCGGCGACATTTTGACGGTTCGCAGGCTGCGCTCGAAACCGGCCTCTTGCTAAATGTTACATTGTAACGTTAGCATGGCGGCATGGGATGGGTTCGCGGCCATAAACGGCATGGGGCATTGCTGGCGCTTGCCGCGCTCGCTTTGCAGATTGTACTGTCGTTCGGCCATGTGCATCTCGACGGCACGGGGCAGGCCGGTGCGTCCAGCCATCACGCCGTCACGCACAATGTCACTGTTGCGAAGGCTGCGCCGCAAGCGCCTGCGCAAAATCCCGGCAGCGATGACGATTATTGCGCGATCTGCGCTTCGATCTATCTCGCTTCGACGTCGCTGGTCTCTGCACCTCCAGTACCGGTCCCGGTGCTGCTGCAATTCTCGCGTATCGAACATGCGCTCGCAGCCGAACACGGCTTTGACACGCCGCGCCTGACGGCGTTCCGCTCGCGCGCTCCGCCCGCCGCCGCCTGATCTGCGGTCGGTGCCGTTTCGCGGCAGCTTTTTCCTTTGTGCCGTGATGCCGACCGCCAGCCGCGGGGTTTTTTCCCGTGGCTTTCTGAGCACGCTTGTGACGGAATATCCGGCGGAGTGTCATGTCAGTTCATCGCAAGACCATTATTAGCGGCGTCACGCTGCTAGCGGCCTTTGCTTTCGGCGGCGCGGCGAGTGCGCAAGATCAGCCTGCGCAAAGTCCGCCCGCGCAGACGCAGCAGCCCGAGGCTCCTCCCGCAACGCCGCCATCGGAGCCCGCAGCGGCAGCACCAACACCCGCACCGTCTACTGCACCAACACCTGCTGCGCCGCCGCCGTCTGCGCTAGCGCCATCAAGATCACCGACACTCGGTCCTGCGCCTGCAAATCTACCAACCTTGCCGGGCGCGGAGTCCTTACCGCAGATCAATGTGAACGCGCCGGTGCACAAGCCGGTGACGCGTTCAACACGCGCCGTGCAGGTACTGCCGCCATCAGGGGGCACGCCGCCATTGTCAGGCGAGGCTCGGCTCACCGCGCAAAGCGACAAATTCGATCAGGTGCGCAGCAACATCTTCACGACGATCGGCACCACATCGTCCACGATCAGCCAACAAGCGATCCAAGCGATGCCGCAAGGCGCCAATCAGCCGATCGAACGCGTGCTGCTGCAAGCGCCGGGCGTGTCGCAGGATGCCGCGGCGAGCGGCCTGTTCCATATCCGCAACGATCACGCCAATGCGCAATTCCGTATCAACGGCATCATGCTGCCCGACGGTGTCACCGGCTTTTCCAGCTTTCTCGACACCGCGCTTGTCGGAAATCTGACCTTGGTCACCGGCGCGCTGCCTGCCGAATACGGATTGCGCACCACGGGTCTGATCGACATCACCACGCGGGGCGACATCTTCAACAACTCCGGCAGCATCAGTTATTACGGTGGCAGCCGCAACACGATCGAGCCAAGCTTCGAATATGGCGGCACCTTCGGCGCCAATTGTCCGGCTGCGAAATCCGCGTCGTCATCGTCGACGTGTTTCGGCGGCGTGCAATATTTCTTCAGCGGCCGCTATCTCGCGAACAGCGAAGGCATCGAAAACCCGCTACCCAGCCTGAACGCGATCCACGATTTCACGCAGCAGGAAAAAGGCTTCGCCTATCTCTCGACCTTCGTCGATCCCTATACGCGCCTGAGCTTGATCGCGGGGACGTCGACCGCGAATTTTCAGATTCCGAACACGCCGGGCGTTCCGCCGCTCCTGACCAGCGCCTTTGGCGTCACGAATTTCGATTCGTCGAAGCTCAACGAAAGCCAATACGAGGATACGCAGTTCAGCGTGCTCGCTCTGCAGCGCTCGACCAATGGCTTCGACGGACAGCTTTCTTATTTCACCCGCTACGACAATCTGCACTTCAAACCCGATCCGACCGGCGATCTTCTGATCAACGGCATCGCTTCTGATATCAGTCGGCAGTCCTACACCAACGGCCTGCAAGGCGATGCGTCCTATATGCTCACGCCGGCGCACACATTGCGTGCCGGTTTCTCTGTGAGTGCCGAGCAGATTTGGGTGGACAACACGTCGCTTGTGGAGTCGACGGCGGCGCCCGGATTCGCGGCTGGCAACGAGCCGCCATTCGCGGTCACCGACGATGTCTCAAAGGTCGGCTGGCTCGCTGGCGTCTACATCCAAGACGAATGGAAAATCACCGACAAGCTTACGATGAACGCCGGTCTGCGTTTCGACCAGATGTGGCAGTTCGTCGACGCCAATCAGCTCAGCCCGCGCTTGAGCTTCACCTATAAGCCGGTCGAGAACACGACTTTCCACGCCGGCTATTCACGCTATTTCACGCCGCCCGTATTGGTGGAAGCGGCGCCGGCCAATATTGGGCTGTTCAACGGCACGACAGGCGCAACGGCAAGCGGTGGTACCAATCCGGTGTTGCCGGAGCGGTCGCATTATTTCGACGCCGGCGTCGATCAAAAGATTCCATTGCGGTGCTACACAGTGGGGGAAAAAGATTGCCCGTCGATCGAACTCGGGCTCGACGCCTATTACAAGATCGCCACAGACCTGATCGACAACGGCCAGTTCGGTCAGGCGCTGGCGCTGAGCGCTTTCAATTACGCGCATGGCGTCGTCGAAGGCGTCGAGTTCTCGGTCAAATATCACGACCGCGCCTTCCAGGCTTACGGCAATCTCGCCGTCAGTCAGGAAAAGGCGACGCAAGTGGTGTCGAACCAATTTCTGTTCGACAATGTTACGCCGCAGGCCGATCTCGGCGGCTTGACCGAATTCCAGTACATTCAATCGCACTGGATCTACACCGATCACAATCAGTTCGTGACCGGTTCAGCGGGTCTCGCTTATAAATTCTGCGATCGGGAATCGACGCCCGGCGAGCACTGGTGGGACACGATGTGCGGAACGCGATTTTCCGCCGACATGTTCTACGGCTCGGGTCTGCGCACCGGCGATGCCAATATCGGCACTCAGCCGGCTTATGCGCAATTCAACGCCGGTATCGCCCATGAATTTGGCCAGCCTGACGGCAAGCCGCTGACGATACGCTTCGACGTCGTCAATCTGTTCGACACGATTTATCAGATCAGAAGCGGTAGCGGCATCGGCGTGTTCTCGTCGCAATACGGCCCGCGCCGCGGCTACTTCATCGGCATCTCTAAGAAGATCTAGCGTGTCACGAAAGCTTCACACAGGCATTTTCGCAACGCCCAGCGGGAATTTGCGTTTTGCAACAATGTTCAGGGGTGACGGGCGCGGCATTATCGGGCAGGACCGGCACATGTGGCGCCACGGCGTGGTCGAAGACGCGACGGCGGCACGGGCGGTATGTGACCGAAGGGTGCTGGAGTCGCGATGCGGCTGGTTTCGGGGGCGGGCGCGGGGCTGATCCTGCTTGCGGGCGCGGCGCAAGCCGCCGATCTTGCGTCCGTGCTGCCGACCAAAGCGCCGCCGCCGATGATGCAGGCGGCCCAAGGCCCTGGATATGATTGGTCCGGCTTTTATCTCGGCGGTCACATCGGCTATTTCGCCGGCGGTTCGCAATTCACAGCGACGCCGGGTGTTTCCGGCACGATCGATTTCACCAACGGCTATAATTTTTCGAAAGGCGTGGGCAGCTACGCGCTCGGCCTGCAGGCCGGCTATGACGTGATGACGGCGTCGCGCTGGCTGCTCGGCGTCGAAGCCGATGTTTCGTTTCCGGCTTTTGTCGGCGGTACCAATGTCTCTTCGTCGGCAACGACCGGTACCGTCAATTATCTCGACCGAGTCGAATTCTCCGGCAATCTGCTCGGCCGTATCGGCTACGCGCCGGACGAGTTCGGACGCCACTGGCTGATCTATGCCACCGGCGGCTTTGCTTTCACCTACGATCAATTCACTCGCACGCAGGTCGCCGGCGCTCCGCTCGGCGGCACGGCAGTGCCCGGCACGATCGAAAATTCGTTCATGCGGCCGCGGACCGGCGGTGCGGTCGGCGCCGGTGTCGAAATGGCATTGCCGGCGCATTGGACCGCGCAGCTGCAATATCTGTTCACCGATTACGGCAGCCGCAGCGTACTGTTTCCATTCGGCGCCCAGACGTTCAATTCCAATCTGACGCTTAACGAAGTGCGTTTCGGGTTGAACTATCGCTTCAACAACGACTCCACGACCTCGGCCGACAAAGACGTCACGCCGCCGGCGCTGCAGACCGACAATTTCGCCATCCACGCGCAGACGACATTTCTCGAACAATACGATCCGCCGTTCCGCGCGCCCTATGCGGGACCGAATAGCCTGACGCCCAATCTCGGCCGCGAGACCTGGGACATGACCGCGTTTCTCGGCATGCGCTTGTGGTCCGGCGCGGAATTCTGGGTCAATCCGGAAGTCGATCAGGGCTTTGGTCTCTCCGGTACCCTTGGCGTTGCAGGTTTCCCGAGTGGTGAGGCTTACAAGGTTGGCGAGTCCGTGCCCTATGGACGAATACCGCGCGCCTTCATCCGCCAGACCATCGATCTCGGCGGTGACAGGCAGAAGGTCGACGCCGCGGCCAATCAGTTCAGCGGCTCGCAGACGGCAAACCGCTTGGTCTTTACCATCGGCAAGTTCTCCGTCACCGACGTTTTCGACAACAACAAATACGCCCACGACCCGCGCGGCGACTTTATGAACTGGACGCTGGTCGACACCGGCACCTTCGACTATGCCGCCGACGCTTGGGGTTTCACTTACGGCGCTGCTGCGGAATGGTATCAGGGCGATTGGACGCTGCGCGGCGGCTGGTTCGATCAGTCAGTCGCGCCCAACAGCTCCGATATTGATAGTAGTTTCGGTCAGTTTCAGTGGGTCGCCGAGATCGAGCGGCGTTACGAGTTGTGGGGCCAGCCCGGCAAACTCGCGCTGACGGGGTTCCTCACGCGCGCGCGGATGGGAAGCTTTGCCAGCGCCATCGCGCTCGCCGCCGCGACCGGAACGCCTGCCAATATCGCGGCGGTGCGCCGTTACGACAGCCGCGGCGGCATCAGCATGAATCTCGAGCAGCAGATCAATGACACCATCGGCGCTTTTGTGCGTGCCGGCCTCGCCGATGGCAGCGCCGAGCCTTACGACTTCAGCGATGTCGATCGCACGGTCGCGACCGGCGTGCAGTTGAACGGCAAGATGTGGGGCCGCGCCGATGACAGCATCGGTGTTGCGGGTGTGGTCAACGGCATCACCAAGGTGCATCAGCAGTTTCTCAATGCCGGCGGCTTGGGCATTCTGGTCGGCGACGGGCAATTGCCGCATCCCGGACCGGAACAGATCATCGAAGCCTACTACATGCTGCCGATTTCTTATTTCAAGCTGACACTCGATTATCAGTTCATCGTCAATCCCGGCTACAACGAAGACCGCGGTCCTGCGTCGGTCATTGGCGCGCGGCTGCACGCGCAATTTTGATTTTCTTAATGGCGCATAACGCTATTGCGCGGGATCGATCACGATCGGCGCATCGAGTAGGACGTGTTTGCCGCTGCCGAGCGTGATATCGACGGTCACTGTCCAATTGCCCTGCTGCGGCAGTTCGATGTTGTCGATGTGCCAGGCGCCATCGGCATCTTGTGCTGCGGGACGGTTTGTCGCTTTGGCTGGTGCGTCAGGCGGTGCGACGCCGAATGTCATCGCCTTCGCGTTCAACGGATTGAAGTCTTCGTCCCAGAGCCGGACCGAAGCGCGCGCTACGCCGGTATGCCCGGGATTGATCGTGACATCAGCCATTCCCTCACCGCTGTGGATATGAACGAAAGCGGCATCCGCCGGCACCGCGCCCGCATGCAGACCGAGGTGATTGGCTGGCGTCATCGTGCCGAGCTTGGCGATAATGAGAAGAATAGCGACGCCGCCGAAAGTCTCCACGAGCGCATTCCGCCGCAACGTGAGCGCCGCGGTTGGGGCGCTGTCGTCGTATAGCAGTCGCGGCGTAACATAAAGGCGGTTCACGGCGGCGACCGCGACCATGCCGAGAAACAGCGCGATCTTGATCAGCAAAAGCCTTCCATAGGATGTGTCGGTCAGTGCGGCCACGCTGCCGGCAAGATACCAGGTGTTGACGATGCCGCTCACGAGAAGTGTGGCGACGCTTGCCGTGCCGAGCATAGAAAATCGTATGGTCGCTATGCGTGCTGCAGCGAGCGATACATCGCCGCGCGCAGCGAAACCCAATAGCAGCCCGAGCAAAGGGAGTGCGCCGAGCCAAGCCGCGGCGGCGATGAGATGCAACACGTCGGCGGTCGGATGCGCGACGCTTTCAACGCCTGAGGCGCCGATCGCGTGTCCGGCCCACGCGAGACCGCCAGTTAGCACCGTCGCCAAGATCACCGTGGCCGTTTCGATCCACAGCGGCGGTTTCTTCGGCGTGAAAAGGACGGGCATCGCGGCGGCGAACAGGACCGCGGCGGCGAACCGAATGAGCCAAGCATTGCCGAATTCAGTCTGCCACAGCACCGTCCCAATCACGCCTTGCGGCAACAGCTCAACCAACGGCTGACCGCTCATCGAGCGCGCATTTAGCGCCAGCCAAAATGCTCCCGAAACAACACACACTGCGAGGCTGCACCACGCGATTACAGCCAGCCATTTACGCAAGCGTGTCGTGCTGATGGTCTCAGCTTCAGTCCGTGGCAACACCAGGACGACAAAATAAACCGCACCCGCCGCAAGCAGCGTCGCGGCGAAATGGATGGCGCGGACGTAGACCAGCGGATCGGTCAAGCGCTCGCTCGCATCTAGTGACCGCCGACCTGAAAGCTGAAAGTGCCTTGCGTCGAATGCGTGTCGACCGATAGGGCGTGCCAATGCACCTTATAGGTTCCGGGCGTAAGCGCTTTTAGCCCGATCCGCATGCTATTGCCGCTGACTTGTGTCTTACCCTGATCGACACGCGATCCGCCGCCATCGGTCACTTCGATGGTGCTGAATGCGGCTTCGAGATTTTGCGTAAACGTCAGCGCCACTTCATGCGGCGCGGTCGGCACTGTCGAGCCGACCAGCGGTGTTGCGTGATCGAGCATCGCGTGGGCCTCGGCCGCCACCGATGCGGCAAGGAGGAACGAGAGGACGGCGAAAAGTGTGCGCATGATGTCACCTTCAGAAAGTGGGTTTGCGGGTCGGTGTGGTCGAGCCTCCGAGGAGCGGCTGGCCGAGGGTGCTCGGGAAGATGTCGTCGAGATAAATATGTAATTGGCCGAGGAAGCCGACCCCGGTGCCGCTGGCCCGGTTCACGGGCACCTGCGCTTCGACGCCGACCTGGAAGTAACTGCCGACCCAGATCATGCCGGGATTGACCGTGCCGGTGGTGACGAAACTGTTGCCGAAATTATTCGCCATCGGCGTCGAAAGGCTCGTCTCAACGATCGGGATCAGATGGTTGAAGAAATCCGGAAGCTGATAATCCATCACCGCGGATTTCAGATACGGCATGCTGAACTGCACCGATCCGCCATAGACCAGCACCTGAGGAATGAACGCGCCTTGCACGACATCGAACGAACTGGTCGGGACCTGATAGCCGACTTGCCCGGTGATGGCGACGGCACGCAGCCAGCCGAAGTTGTCTGGCAAGTCGCCCAAGCCTTTGCCGAAATAGAAGGTTGGCGTCAGCGTTCCGTAAGACGTGCCGATGCCGGAATTGGTGGCGCCGGTATTACCCCAATCGACGATCAAGCCGGCGAGGAGCGCCAGTTCATGCGCGTCATCCTTGAGCAGTTGGAATTGCGCGGTGGTTTCAAGGTTGGAAAAGCCCGATTGTTTCGGGCCGCCAGGATTGCGGATTTGCGTCCAGGTTTCGCCGATAGAAATACCGAAATTCTCGGTGACGCGTTTCGATAGTTCGCCGGACAGGTCCCACTCGTTAGCCGGCAGCACGTCACCGGTCTTCGACCAGGACACGGTCGGCAGCGACAGTTCATCGGCGACGCAAGGGTCGTCGGTGGCAAGCGTTGCGGGGAGGAAGCGGCCGCCGACAAAGCAATGCGCGGCGGCTTGTGAGCACGACGCTGCGATCAGCAACAGCGCCGTCAGGAACGCGCGATAACCCCCAAGATGACGGGGCATGATGAATCTCCATGGCTGTGTGCGAGGGAACGGCGCTTCGGGACGAAACGCCGGTCTATTCGGTCACAGCGGCAGTGGAGGTGCGCGAGAGCGATTGGATGATGTTGTAGCCGAGGGGACGACAACGTCCGGCGCAGCGGTGTGGACTATAGTGATGGCCACGCGCTCAAGGACGACACCCGTGGCAGGTGGCGGCGGCGGTGCCGCAGTCAGCATCAGGCAACCGATGCAGCAATCGGCGCAGAGCTTGCTGTCGCTATCGCTCGGGGCTGGGGCGTCCGTGCCGGTGCTTTCGCTGTGGCAGAGGACGAAGCCCGGCTGCGTGCCGATATGCGCTGCGGCTTGAGCGCCGGCAAAGCTCGCGATCAGGCTTGACAGGGCGACGGCATAAGCGGCCGAAAGCGCGATGATGCGCCGCTTCAGCGAATGCCGGTTGTCGGAAAGCCGCACTGTCCTTGCCCCGAACGCCAAGAGTCGAGATCGAGAGTCGAGATCAAGAACAGTTTAGCGGAGCAAAAATTCCCCGGCTAGCGGGAAAGCGTCACAGCCCGTGCCGCGTGAGCACCTCGCGCACGGCGGCGACGAGGTCGCCTTCCGGGACGCAGCGCTGGGCATCGGCCTGTTTCTGCAGATATTCGTCGCGGCCTTTTTCGAGTTTGGCCAATTCCGCGCCGACGATCAGGTCTTTGATCGTGACCTCGCCTTTGGCCTTCTCGTCGGAGCCCTGGATGACGACGCAGGGGGAATTGCGTTTGTCCGCATATTTCATCTGCGGGCCGAATTTTCCGGAGCCGAGATAAAGCTCGGCGCGGATGCCGGCATCGCGCAATTGCGCGACCATTTGCTGATAGTCGGCGATGCGGTCGCGATCGAACACGGTGACGACCACCGGGCCGGTCTCAGCCTTGGTTTCGACCTTGCCGATATATTCGAGCGCCGCGAGAAGCCGCGACACGCCGATGGAAAATCCGGTCGCCGGTACCGGCTCGCCGCGAAAGCGCGACACGAGACCATCGTAGCGACCGCCGCCGCCGACCGAACCGAAGCGCGGCGAGCCGTCCTGACCATCAGTGGAGAAAGTGAGTTCAACTTCGAAGACTGGACCAGTGTAATATTCGAGGCCGCGTACGACGGAAGGATCGATGCGAATGCGATCTTCGTCGTAACCGGAGGAGCTAACCAGTTCACCAATTGTTACAAGCTCCGTGGCTCCCTCCCGGAAAACCGTGTTTATCTTGAATGGTGTCTTATCTACTGACCACCTGAAGGTATCGACGGAAGGACCACCGATTAGTGTTGTAAAATCGCCGACTTCGAGCATTCCGATCAGAGGATCAATTTGATCTTCTTTTAAGCCTGCACCTCGTGTGAAGTCGCCGCTATCGTCTTTTCGTCCGGTTCCGAGCAGTTGCTTTACGCCCTCCCTTCCTAAACGATCAAATTTATCAATTGCCCTCAGCGCAGTAAGACGTTGGCCCTCCGAAATGCCAATTGCGTCCATCACGCCGTCTAATAGCTTTCTATTGCTGACTTTCACCACATACGAACCACGCGGAATGCCGAGCGCTTCAATGGCATCCGCCGCCATCATGCACATCTCGGCATCCGCCGCAGGTGACGAAGAACCAACAGTGTCGGCATCGAATTGCATGAATTGGCGGAAGCGGCCGGGGCCGGGCTTTTCGTTGCGGAACACCCAGCCGACGCGATAGCTGCGATAGGGTTTCGGCAGCGTGTCGAAATTCTCGGCTACATAGCGCGCGAGCGGCGCGGTGAGATCGTAGCGCAGCGACAGCCACTGTTCGTCATCGTCCTGGAACGAGAACACGCCTTCGTTCGGACGGTCTTGATCCGGCAGGAATTTGCCGAGTGCATCGGTATATTCGATGGCCGGTGTTTCGACCGGCTCGAAGCCGTAAAGCTCATAGACGGCGCGGATCTTGTCTATCATCGCGCGGGTGGCGGCGATCTCGGCGGGGCCGCGATCGGCAAGCCCGCGCGGCAGCCGCGGCTTCAGTTTGTTGGATTTTTCTAGCTTTTCCGACATGTTTTTCAATCTTGAATCTTGCGCGGTGTTAGCAGCCGCGCCGAAACCCAGCAAGGGCGGCGGCAAGCGCTCAGCGGCACGGAGTTGCGCGGCTTACGCGTGGTCGAGGATGGTGGCGAGCGACTTATGCACGATGAATTTGTCGGCATATTTGCCGGAATATTCGATCATGCCGAGGCGGCGGAATTTGTTGAGAAACATATTCACCCGCGGCCGTGTCGTTCCGATCATGCCGGCAAGCGTTTCCTGGCTGAGCCGCGGTGTTTCCACTTTCAGCTTGCCGTTGCCGTCGTTCTTGGCCATGCGCAGCAAAGCGCGCGCCAGGCGCATTTCGATGGAATGAAAATGATGGTCGGTCAGGTCGGCGAGATAGCGGCGATTGCGCTCGACCAGAAATTCCAAGAACAATTTGCTGAAAGCGGGATCACTGCCGAGGCGGCGGCGCACTTCCGCCGGCTCGATCCGGTCGATCGTGCATTCGGTCATGGCGGTGACGGTGGCGATGCGCCGGGCGCCGTCCAGCATGGCGCTCTCGCCGAAGAAGTCGCCGGGTCCGAGCAATATGACGATCGCTTCTTGTCCGGTCTTCGACAGCATGTGGGCTTTGGCTGTGCCGGCGCGAAGGTAATACACGGCGTCACAGGGCTGGCCCTGCGCGAAAACATTCTGATCCGGTTGAACGACGATGGTCGCCGCACTATCCGTCGTGATGCGCGGAAAGATGATCACCGGCGCGGCCGCCGGCGCTTCGCGCCGCACCGCTTTGCTTGCCACGGGTTTACGCGGCATTTCGGATGCAATTCCTGGAAAGGGAGTACAAAGACAACGGCCAATCCACCGGCATCATTCCAACGTGTCTCGACAACGCGCCTCGCCCCGAGTGCGTTCGATATGCCAGACTTGATACCCGCCCCCGATATCCCGACGTGGTATCTAACTTGGCGCGCGCCGTCCGAAGCACAATCTAATGGCGAGATCGAGAGATGCCAAATACTCAAACGCTAAACAGCGATCCCAAGCCGAACGATCTGGCGGCCTATTGGGTGCCGTTCACGCCAAATCGCGCTTTTAAGCGCGCGCCGCGGCTAATCGCCCGTGCCAAGGACATGCATTATTTCACGCCGGAAGGCCGCGCCGTGCTCGATGGCACGGCCGGCTTGTGGTGCTGTAATACCGGTCATAACCGCGACCCGATCGTCGCCGCGATCCAGACCCAGGCCGGCGACCTCGATTACGCGCCTGCTTTCCAGTTTGCGCAGCCGAAGTCCTTCGAATTGGCGAGCCGGGTGGCGGCGCTGGCGCCGGACGATCTCAATCGCGTGTTTTTCTGTAATTCCGGCTCTGAAGCTGTCGATACCGCGCTCAAGATCGCGCTCGCCTATCACAACATCCGCGGCGAAGCCTCGCGCACGCGGCTTATCGGCCGCGAGCGCGGCTATCACGGCGTCGGCTTCGGCGGCATTTCCGTCGGTGGTATTGTCGCCAACCGCAAAATGTTCGGCACCATGCTTGCCGGCGTCGACCATCTGCCGGCGACCTATAGCCGCGAGCATCAGGCCTTCACCAAAGGCGAGCCGGAGTGGGGCGCGCATCTCGCCGACGATCTGGAACGCATTGTCGCTCTACATGATGCCTCGACCATCGCCGCCGTGATTGTCGAGCCGATGGCAGGCTCCACCGGCGTGTTGCCGCCGCCAAAGGGCTATCTGCAGAAGCTCCGAGCGATTTGCGATCGCCACGGCATTCTTTTGATTTTCGACGAGGTCATCACCGGCTTCGGCCGGCTCGGCTACGCCTTTGCCGCCGAACGTTACGGTGTGACGCCGGATATGATCACCTTCGCCAAGGGCATCACCGCGGGCGCGGTGCCGATGGGCGGCGTGATCGCGCGTGACGGCATCTATGAGACCTTCATGCGCGGGCCGGAGCATGTCGTCGAACTGTTCCACGGCTATACCTATTCGGCGCATCCGCTGGCCTGCGCCGCCGGACTGGCGACGCTCGATCTTTATCGTGATGAGAGATTGTTCGAGCGGGCGAAGAAGCTCGAGCCGAGATTCGCCGATGCCGCGATGTCATTGAAGGGGCTGCCCCGCGTGCTTGATATCCGCACCATTGGGCTCACAGTCGGCATTGATCTCGCACCGATTGCCGGCAGTCCGGGGTTGCGCGCCTATCAGGCGCTGGAGCGCGCCTTCCATCATGAGAATGTGATGGTGCGCAACACCGGCGACACGCTGGCGCTGTCGCCGCCTTTGATCATCAGTGAAGGGCAGATCGACGAACTGTTCGACAAAGTCGGCAAGGTGATCAAAGCGGTGGCGTAGTCACTGCGGCTTCAGCAGCACCCAGCCGACATGCACCGTGCCGTCGCTGTTATGCATCGGCAGATCGAACGGCGTGCCGACTTGGGCGCCCGACGCGATATCCGCGAATTGCGGCGGCAAGGTTTTGTCGTCGCCTTGCGTCCACACCACGATGGCGCCTTTTTTCCGCAAGTCGGCGAGATCGATCCATGGCGCGCGCCGCAGCGCGCCGTCGATCAACACGCGTGGTTGATCCGGCGAATAATGCGCGAGATTGCCGCCGTCCCACATCGAGCCGATGACATAGGTCAGCGGCGCGCCAGTCGCGTCATGGAAGCGTTGCGTTAGCGCCGGACCGAGTTTGTCACCGGGAAACAGTACCGCGCGGTAGCGATGATCGATCGGCGGCATGATCAGATAATTGGCGACAAAGACGATGATGAAGATGGCGAACACCACCGCCCAGCCGGTAACCAAACGGCCGAGCCGCAATTTGTCCAACGCTGCCGGCGCGGCCATCACCAGCCATAGTCCCGTGAATAGCCAGAGCGGATAACCCCACATCGCCACCGCGCCGCGGCCGCTGATGGCGGTGAGCGCAATGGTGGTCAGCGCTGGGCCGAAAGCGAGCAGCGTCACGATGCGCCGGTCGAACGCGTCGGCGTGACGCGTCGGTTCGGTCGGCAGCGGCTTCGGCAAAAACATCGCCAAGGCGATGAACAGCGCCGGTAGCGCAAAGAAGATCTGACTGCCGGCGAACTGCGCCGGATGCCAAAGATGATCGAGGAAACCGTGCACCGGCGCCGCGCGATGGCTGGCATAGGCAAACGGCAGGAAGTCGGTCTGGAACAGCCAGATCACATGTGGCGCTGCGATCAGGAGAGCGACAGCGAGCGCGAGCCATGGGCCAGGCGTCGCCAAAGCGCGCCGCGCGTCGCGATCGGCGAACATGAACAGTACATATGGCACTGCCAGCATAACGACGAAATATTTCGCCCAGAGCGCCCCGCCAAAAGCGACGCCGAGCAGAAACCAATGCAAAAGCCGGCCGCGCTTGAGTGCCGCATGAAAGCTATAGCCGGCGAGTGCCCAGAACGGCAGCTGGACGACGTCGTGATTGAACTTCACCGCCGTGTATTGGAAGTAATGCAGCCCGTCGATGATCAGCACCGACGCGAGCGCGCCGAGTGTGCCAACCAGCGGCCGCGCGGTGGCATAGACCAAGACGAACGCGATCACGACGGCGATCTGCGCTAAGGCGTAATAGGCGGTGTCTGCGTTAAACGTGCGATGGGCGATCTCAACCAGCCACCACGGCAAAGGCGGCAGCTTGTCGTAGCCGACCTGCCATTCGCGGCCGTAGATCAGGGCTTCGATGAGATCGAGCGGCAGATTGGCGTAGAACAGGGCCGGCAGCGCCGTCCAAACCACGCCATGCAGCACCAGGAAGCCAGCGAACGCCTGTTGCGGGCGCCTTTCGATGAAGTCGATGAAGCGGGCCGCCGCTGCAGGGGTGGAGAAGCGCATAGAGACCAGAATCCCGTGGAGGTGATCCGTCGAATTTATGCCTTATAAAACGGGGCCATAGCGGAGGCCACAATCCCCGATAATGTCTTTTGGCGTGGCTCGCCGCCCTTGCAGCGTTACCGCGCTTGTGGACACTGCTAAAGGGCGGACGCGAATCGCGCGGCGGTCGAGCCGGCGCGACGCTTCTAGTTGAGGGCTCTGCGGTATGGTGCGCATCAGCGCCATCTTTATCTCGATCTGCATGGTGCTTATCGCCGCTTCGGTCGGCGTCGTGGTCTATCTGCGGTTCGGTTTTACCGGCGCGGAATCCGCGCTGGTGGCGCTCGGCGCGTTGACCGCGCTTGCGGTCTATAACGGTGTTTCCGCTCGCAAACGCGACAGATCGGAGGCGAGCAATCAGCTTGCCAATCTCGCCCGCGGTACCGGCGACTTGGCCCGGCAGCTTGCCGAATTCGGCCGCCGGCTCAGCACCATGGAAGGCAAAGTCGATGCGGTGATCGATCGCGCGCTGGCGACGGCGCAGCCGCTCGCTGCCGAGATCGAGGAACTCTCGACCCTGGTCAAGCAGCTTGCTGATTCTGTCGCAACGCACGAGACCTCGCTGCAGACCATGACAGCGCAAAACGTAGCCTCGCCAAGCGCCACGCCGTCTGTTGCTTCGTCGGGTCTGGCTGATGGCGAATATCGCGCCGCCGTCTCGGAAACGCAGTCCGCCGCAGCGCTCACACCTGCGGCGGCGCCGGCGCCGGCGCCGGTTGCCGCTTTAGAGCACAAGGTTGCGGCTTTCGCTGGTCTCGATCGCGACGGCATCATCGCTCTCATCGCGAACGCGATCGCGACGAATACGGTCGAACTTTATCTGCAGCCGGTGGTGACGCTGCCGCAGCGCAAGGTACGTTATTACGAGGCGCTATCGCGGCTGCGGGCGCCGAATGGCGATCTGGTCGCGGCCGGCGACTTCCTCCCCTATGCCGAAGCTGGCGGATTGTTGCCGAAGCTCGACGCGCTCTCGACACTGCGCTGTGTGCAGGTGGTGCGGCGGCTCCTCCTGAAAAACCGCGACATCGGTTTGTTCTGTAATCTCTCCGGCGCGACGCTGACCGATGCCGGTTTCACAAAACTCCTCGAATTCATGGACGCCAACCGCGCCATCGCGCCGCATCTGATGCTGGAATTCACCCAAGCGACGGTGCGCGGCATGGGCCCCATCGAGAATGAGAGTCTCGCCGCGCTCGCTGAACGCGGCTTCCGCTTCTCAATCGACAATGTCACCGACCTGCGCGTCGACGCGCGCGAACTCAACGAGCGCGGCTTCCGTTTCGTCAAGGCGCAGGCGGCGTTGTTGTTCAACCGGGTCGCTGCGGTCTCGACCGATATTCATCCGGCCGACTTCTCCGATCTCCTCGGCCGCTTCGGCATCGATCTTATTGCCGAGCGCATCGAGAGCGAGTCCACGGTCGTCGATCTGCTCGATTACGACGTGCGCTTCGGGCAAGGCCTCTTGTTCTCGCCGCCGCGGCCGGTGCGCGCGGAAGCCTTGCAAGCCGTCGGCGGTGATACTGCTCCGGCGATCGCGCCGCCTCCTGCTAATGGCAAACCACCGGCCACCGCGCCCGGCGGCATCGCGCAACTCATCCGCGCCGGCATGCGGCGTAACTGAGTAACGCCCTTGCTCGGTTTCAGCGAACATTTTGGGCCACTGGCCGCTGATTACGATGCGGTATTCTGTGACGTTTGGGGCGTCATACACAACGGCGTCGCCGCTTTTCCCGCCGCATGCGATGCGGTGATGCGCTTTCGCCAAAAGGGCGGCACGGCATTGCTGATCACCAATGCACCGCGCGCCGGTGAAGCTGTCGGACGCATCCTCGACCGGATGAGTGTTCCGCGCGAAGCCTATGATGCGATTGTCAGTTCCGGCGATGTCACCCGCGGCATTGTCGCCGGCCGGCCGAACCAGATGGTGTTTCATCTGGGGCCGGAGCGCGATCACTCCATTTTCACCGGTCTCGATGTGACTTTCGCGCCGGTCGAACGCGCTGACTATGTCGTGTGCTCGGGTCTATTCGACGACACCGCCGAAACGCCGGACAGCTATCGCGACATGCTCGCTGTAATGCGTTCGCGTTCGTTGTTCATGGTCTGCGCCAATCCTGACATCGTGGTGGAGCGGGGCGACACGCTGGTCTATTGCGCCGGCGCCATCGCCGACGCTTATGCGGCGCTCGGCGGCGAAGTGCTTTATTGCGGTAAGCCGCATGCACCGATCTACGAGACGGCACTGGCGAAGGTCGCAGCCGCCCGCGGCGGCGCGCTGGATAAAGGGCGCGTTCTTGCCATCGGCGACTCTGTGCGCACGGACCTGACCGGCGCCACGCGTTTAGGTCTCGATTGCTTGTTCGTGACTTCGGGGATTCACGCCGAGCAATTCGGCTCGCGCGAAGCGCCGGATGCAGCAGCACTCAACGCCATGTTCGCCGAAGCGCGTGTTGCGCCGCGCGCCATGATGCGCGCGTTGCGGTGGTAGGCGAGGCGGAACGGAAGCCTTTGAGCGTGTCAGCGTTGGAAGGGTGAGGCGAGCTCGGCTTTTTTATCGAACACAGCTTCGATCTTGGTCTTTAGTGTCTGCGCGTTGAACGGCTTGACGATGTAGTTGTTCACGCCTGCCTTTTTCGCCGCGATCACGTTCTCGGTCTTGGATTCCGCCGTGACCATTATGAAGGGCGTGGTTTCGATATCGGGTGTCGCACGCACCTTTTGCAGCAGATCGAAGCCGGTCATCGGCTCCATGTTCCAATCGGAGATGACGAGGCCATAGCGCTTGTTGTTCATCTTCTCGAGTGCGGTGCTGCCGTCAGTGGCGTCATCGATGTCTTCGAAGCCGAGCTGGCGCAGAAGATTGCGGATGATGCGCACCATGGTGCTGTAGTCATCGACGACCAGCACAGGCATTTTCGGATCGAGCGCCATTGCCTTAGCTCCCAGAGCGCGTGCTTTAGTCAAACCGCAGACCGCCCCGCTCAATTCGACCGGAATGATCTGGGACGTTGAGCGCGCGACCGGCGCGCAGTGCCGAATGAGACCGGCATGAAGGCTGCGGCGGTGTCCCCGCCCCGAGGGGTGTCGCAACCTTCGTTCCAGACCGAAGACGCTACATTATGTGTTTGAACAGCGGGTTAATCGGGCAGAACGCCGCAATCACCGGTTCCCAACGGATTGTTGGCAGCGCTTGACTTGACCCGACCAAAACGCCACCAAGCCGCGCGCCCGTAAATTGTTAACCATCACACTTCGCAAGTTTCGCAAACACCGCAAGCTTTGGCCGGATGACCAAACCCTTCAGCATTGTGCGTGCTTCCGCCGCCGACACTGCGCCGGCCGCTGAACTGGCGGGTGCGGTGGTCGCCATCGGCAATTTCGATGGCGTGCATCGCGGCCATCGTGCGGTCATCGGTGCTGCGCTCGATCGCGCCAAGGCGCTGTCGCGGCAGGCCGCGGCCCTCACTTTCGAGCCGCATCCGCGCTCGTTTTTCAATCCTACGGAGCCGCTGTTTCGCCTGACCAACGAGATTGCAAAATTGCGTCTCCTTGCCACCACCGGCCTCGACGGCGCCTTCGTTCTCAAATTTGACGCAGCGCTGGCGCGGCTTTCCGCAGAGGAATTCATCAATCGCATCCTGATAGGAGAATTTGCGATTGCCGGTGCCGTGATCGGCTTTAATTTTCATTTCGGCGCCAAGCGCGCCGGCTCGCCAGAATTTCTTGCCGCCGAAGGCCGCAAGCACGGTTTTACGGTCGATGTCGTGCCGCGCTTTGAGGACAATGGCCGGCCGGTGTCGTCGGGACCGATCCGTCAGGCTCTGGCCGAAGGCCGGCTCGACGTGGCGGCCGAATTCCTCGGCTATCCGTGGTTCGTTTCAGGTGAGGTCATTCACGGCGACAAGCGCGGCCGCGAGCTTGGTTTTCCGACGGCTAATCTTCGGCTCGATGCTGCCTGCGGACTGCGTCACGGCATTTATGCGGTGCGCGTTGCTGTTGCCGGACGCCGCTACGACGGCGTCGCAAGTTTCGGCCGCCGTCCGATGTTCGACAATGGCAGCGTGCTTCTCGAAATTTTCCTGTTTGATTTTTCCGGCGATCTCTATGGCGCCGAACTCGACGTTGCGTTCATCGCTTGGCTCCGCGACGAAAAGGTTTTTGCTTCGGCGGAAGAGCTCGTGCAGCAGATGCAAGAGGACAGCCGGCAGGCGCGCGAGGCTTTGGCGCGCAGTGGTGGTGCATTTCCGCCGATCTGATCAGAACGATCAGAAGTGCTGTTTGCCCTGACCGCGGCTTTCGCGGGTCCATTGCGCCGCCATGAAGCCGAGCAGCACCACTGGAATAATGCGCTGCCAGCCTATGGTCTTGCCGGCCTCGACTGCGGTTGCGAGCAGGCGCGGATCGAGAAGCCATGACGGCGTATGCGCTTTCGCCGCGCGGGCAAGAATGGCGCGCTCGCGGACGCGGCGGCGGATCAGCGCGCTGATGACGGCGGCAATGATCGCCAGCACGGCAAAGGCGCCGGCCATGATCAGCCCGGCTTCGACGCTGTCATAACGCAGCGCCAGCCAGTCGTAAGCGGCGACACAGAGAAAAACGAACGCCGTCAGCGTGGCCAACGTGATGATAGCGAAGGAGATGAAGACGGCACCGCTGGCGCCGCTTCTGGCCTGGATTGCCAGCGTGATCTCGTTCACCAGACCTTTGATCATCTCAGTCTCGCCCCGGTATCAAAACCCAACGGTGTCGAATTTGTCGACGCCAAATCTAGCGACGCCAAATCTAGCGACGCCAAGTCGCGCCGAGGAGAAAACCAAGTCCGGCGACGATCGCGAGCGTTGTGTAGGGACGGGTGGCAATCGAGTCGTCGACCGCGCCGATGAAGTTGTCCGACACTTCGCGCACGGCGTCGGCGGCTTCGCGGCTTTTGCCCTGTGCATCGGCGACAAAGCCGTCGACTCCTTCCCTGGCGCGCTGCCAGGCGGCATTGCCTTTGTCGGTGAGAATATCGGTGACCTGCTCGGCGAGCCGCGCGAAATCAGCGCGCAACGCCTCGAGGTCGCGTTCGATCGTGCCGGAAGCGTCGGATGCGGTCTTGCCGATGTCTCGCAGGCCTTCCTCCGCGTCGCGGACGGTGTCCTTGGCGGCCGAAGCGGTGTTCATGGCGCTATGTCTCCGTAACGGGAATGACTGGGGTTGCCCGGATAATGGGCCGTCCGCCAAGAAGTTCCACAGTTAATGTGAAACCTGCTTAATCGGGCAGATGGACGTCCTCGGTTGGGAGGAGATGGTTGGCGATGACCAGGCCGACAATGGAAATCGGCACGGCCAGAACGGCGCCGACCGGTCCCCACATCCACGTCCAGAACGCCAGCGCCAGGAAGACCATAAGCGGATTAAGCGTGAGCTTGCGGCCAACAATGGTCGGGGTGATGAAATGGCCTTCGAGCGTCGTGACCGCAACCAGTCCCAGCGGGGCGATGAAGGCCTGTCCGAGTGACGGGAAACTGACCAGCCCGACGCCGAACAGCGCGACGACCATCGCCGCTGGGCCGATATAGGGCACATAGTTCAACAAGGCCGCGATCACGCCGAAAATCATCGGGTTCGGATAGCCGATCGCCCAAGTGCCGATCGCCACGATGCTGCCGACCCCGATATTGACGATGGTCACCACCGTCAGATAGCCGGCGAGATTGCGCTCGATGTCGCGCATGATCTTTAGAAAGCGCAATTTGGTGTCGCGGCTACTGAACATCGACACCGCGTAATTGCGTAGATCGATCTGGCCGATCAGGAAGAACAACAATGTGGTGAAGAACAAGAGCAACTCGCCCGCGGCCGGCGTCAGGAAGGCGACCACTGGCAGCACGACATTCGGTGGCTGATTGACGTTCAAACCGCCCGAGCCGAACACCGAATTGCCGAGTTCGGTGAATGACGCCAGCGGCTTGTCGAGGATCGCGAGCCGCTCCTTGATGGTGGCGCCGATTTCGGGCGCGCGCTTGATCCACTCGGACACGGGGCCCGCCATCGCGGTGGCGAGAAGTGACAATGCGCCGAGAGCGACCAGCAAGATCACCATCGCCGTCAGCCATGGCGGACTGCCATGGCGCTTCGCCCATTTGATCAGCGGCGCGAGCGTCAGCGCGCCGACGCCGGCGGCCAGGATCGGCAATACGATGGCGCGTCCGACATAGAGGAACGCCCCGAATAGGATCAGGAAAATGCCGATGGTCGCGACCTGACCGGCCGACGCCCATACGCTCCGCACATTGTCTACCGGCGTCGGGTCCGAGATGACGAGGGCGTGGCGAACTTCGCGTTTGGCTCGGATATAGTCCAAATGTCCCTCCGTTGGCCCCGAGTTTTGGCCCCGAGTGATGCGCAAACCTGCTTGATAGGACTTGCCTGGGACTTACCTCGGACTTGGCGCCCAAGCGTCCTTGCAGCGTCAACGCCGGGCGAGAGGTGCCAGTTCCCCAGAGACCGCCAAACCGGCCTTTCCGCACCGCACCCGGCTTGTTAGAAGGCGCCTGCACGACGAAAAGACCTTTCAATGACCGATTCGACGACCGATACCGCCGCTAAAGCGTTTGACTATTCGCAGACGCTGTTCCTGCCGAAAACCGACTTCCCGATGCGCGCCGGCTTGCCGCAGAAGGAGCCGGAGTTGTTGGCGCGGTGGGCGAAGCTGGGCCTTTACGAGCGGTTGCGCGCGGCAGGGAAAGGCCGGCCGCGCTTCGTGCTGCATGACGGTCCACCTTACGCCAACGGCAACATCCATATCGGTCACGCCCTCAACAAGATCCTCAAGGACGTGGTGACCAAGAGCCAGCAAATGCTGGGCTATGACTCGAACTACGTTCCGGGCTGGGACTGCCACGGCCTGCCGATCGAATGGAAGATCGAGGAAGAGAATTATCGCGCCAAAGGCAAAGCGAAGCCGGATTTCTCGGATGCTGCAGCCTTGGTCGAATTCCGCCGCGAATGCCGCGCTTTCGCCGAGCATTGGATCAAGGTGCAGAAAGCCGAGTTCGAACGCCTCGGCGTAATCGGCGACTGGGCGCACCCCTACACCACGATGGAGAATTTCGCCGAGGCGCAGATCGCGCGCGAACTGATGAAGTTCGCGGCCAACGGCACGCTCTATCGCGGCTCGAAGCCGGTGATGTGGTCGGTGGTCGAGAAGACCGCGCTCGCCGAGGCTGAAGTCGAATACGAGGACTACACCTCGGATACTGTGTGGGTGAAATTTCCAATCACGGGAGTCACTACTCCCGGAGGCCAGTCATCATGGGAACTCCACGAAGCGTCCGTCGTCATTTGGACGACAACGCCTTGGACGATCCCCGGCAATCGTGCGATTAGTTTTTCGCCGAAGATCGAATATGCGCTGTTTGAAGTAACCGACGCGCCCGAAGGCAATTGGGCGAAAAGAGGTGATAAATTCATTCTAGCGAAAAAGCTCGCGATCGATGTCATGCGGCAAGCGCGAGTGCTCGCGTATCGAGAGCTTCGCCCAGTCTCAGTTGAACAGCTTATTTCTATTGCGTGTTCACATCCGCTGCACGGTTTTGCGGGTGACTACGAATTCGATGTTCCGTTGTTGGCCGGTGACCATGTCACCGACGATACCGGGACTGGCTTCGTACACACTGCTCCGGGACATGGGCGGGAAGACTTTGATATTTGGATACAGCATTCGCGTGATCTCGCTGCGCTAGGGATCAACACGCATATTCCTTACACTGTCGACGCCGATGGCCGCTTGACCGATCAGGCGCCGGGTTTCACGGGCAAGCGCGTGCTCACCGATAAAGGCGAAAAGGGCGACGCCAACGAGGCGGTGATCAAGGCTTTGACCGACGCGGGTATGCTGATCGCGCGGGGGCGGTTGAAGCATCAATATCCGCATTCCTGGCGCTCGAAGAAGCCGGTGATCTTTCGCAATACGCCGCAATGGTTCATTGCGATGGATAAGGACATCGACAAGCACAGCGATACGCTGCGCCACCGTGCGCTCGATGCCATCAAGGCGACGCGCTGGGTGCCGGCGCAGGGCGAGAACCGCATCAACGGCATGATCGAGGGCCGTCCGGACTGGGTGATCTCACGACAGCGCGCCTGGGGCGTGCCGATCACTGTTTTCATCAAAGAGAAGGCCGACGGTTCGGTCGACATTCTCGACGACGCGGAAGTGAATGTCCGCATCGTCGAAGCGTTCGACGCCGAAGGCGCTGACGCCTGGTACAAGCCTGGTGCACGCGAGCGCTTCCTCGGCAAGCTCGCGAACGAGGATTGGCGGAAGGTCGACGACATTCTCGATGTCTGGTTCGACTCAGGCTCGACGCATGCTTTCGTGCTCGACGATCCGCGGCATTTTCCGAGCCTCGCCCATATCAAGCGTAAGGCAGACGGCGGCGAAGAAGTCGTGATGTATCTCGAAGGCTCGGACCAGCATCGCGGCTGGTTCCAGTCGTCACTGCTGGAGAGTTGTGGCACGCGCGGCCGCGCGCCGTTCGACGTGGTGCTCACCCACGGCTTCGTGCTCGACGAAGGCGGGCGCAAAATGTCGAAGTCGCTCGGCAATGTCACCGCGCCGCAGGACGTGATGAAGCAGTCCGGCGCCGACATCTTGCGGATGTGGGTGTGCGCGTCGGATTACGCCGACGATCTGCGCATCGGTCCGGAAATTCTCAAAACCACTGTCGACACTTATCGCAAGCTTCGCAACACGCTGCGCTGGATGCTCGGCAATCTGGCGCATTTTGAAGCCGCTGATCACGTTCCGGTCACGGCGATGCCTGAACTCGAACGACTGATGCTGCATCGGCTCGCCGAACTCGATCCTTTGATCCGTCAGGCCTATGCCGATTTCGACTACAAGCGCATCTTTGCTTTGCTGACCGCTTTCATGACCGTGGACCTTTCGGCGTTCTATTTTGATGTCCGCAAAGACGCGCTCTATTGCGATCCTTATTCTTCGGTGACGCGAAAGGCCTGCCTCACCGTGCTCGATCATCTGTTCCGCGTCACCATCACTTGGCTCGCGCCGATGCTGAGCTTTACCGCGGAGGAGGCTTGGCTCGCGCGCTATCCTGACGCGGTGTCCGTGCATCTCGAACCGTTTACATTGGTGCCACAGGACTGGCGCAACGAGGCGCTCGCCGAGAAATGGAAAAAGCTGCGCAATGTCCGCCGTGTCGTAACCGGCGCACTGGAACTTGAACGCGCGGGCAAGCGCATCGGCTCTTCGCTGGAAGCGCATCCGATCATCTACGTCGCCGATGCCGATCTTTTTGCTGCGCTGGTCGATGCCGACCTTGCCGAACTGTGCATCACCTCCGGCGCAACGCTGACGGAAGGCGAGGGGCCGAATTCGGCCTTCCGGCTCGACGACGTGCGCGATGTCGCCATCGAGCCGCGCTTGGCTGAAGGTAAGAAATGCGCGCGGTCGTGGAAAATTTCGCCGGCCGTTGGCCAGGATCCGCAATTTCCAGACGTCACCCCGCGCGATGCCCAGGCGCTGCGCGAATGGGAGACCATGCGCAAGGCGGCCGAGTAGGGAATGGGCGTGACGCATGCCGTACCAGGCGACGCGGAGCGGTCCTATTTCTGGGGCCGTCTGAGCGCATTCGGGCTGGTCATCGCCGCGGTGTCCTGCGCCATCGACCAGGCGTCGAAGTTTTGGCTGCTCTATGATTTCGACCTGTCTGCACGGTCGCCCTTCGCGTTAACCCCGTTCATTGACCTCGACCTGACCTTCAACACCGGCATCAGCTACGGCCTGTTCCCGCAGCAGGGGATCATCGGCCAATCGGCGCTGTTTGCCTTCAAAATCGCCGCGGTAGCTTTCCTATGGGTCTGGCTGACCCGGGTGCCGTCACGGCTTGCCGCGCTGTCATTGGGTCTGATCATCGGCGGGGCCGTCGGTAACGCTATCGACCGTTTCCATTGGCCGGGCGTGCTGGATTTCGTCCTGTTCCATATCGATACGGCTGCATTTACCTTCCGCTGGTACATCTTCAACCTCGCGGATGTGGCCATTGTTGCCGGGGTGATAGGGCTGCTGTATGAATCCCTTTTACGGCGGGACGCCGCAAAAGCGCCCTGATCGCGCTTATAAACCTTGTGCCGGGATGTCGGGATTTCCCGCAAGGCCTAAGCGCTGAAGTGTCGCTTTAAGGTGCCGACGAGATCGGCTTTGGAAGGATCCGGAACGGGCTTCCTCCAGGGCATATCGGGTGAGGCTATGCCGCAAGATAAAAGACACGGTCGGGTAGACGCCCGCGAGGCGCGCCGCCAGAACATCACGCAATTGGCGCTTGGTTCGGCGCTTGCTGCGCTTCTTTTGAGCGCCGGTAATACCGGCGCCCGCGCGCAAGAGGACAATGTCGAGGCGCCGTCGTTCTACGACAAGTTCCTCAGCACGATCGGGGTGAAGGATCCCAACGATCGGCAGTACGAAATCAATTACAGCGAACGCTCGCCGCTCGTGGTGCCACCGACCCGTGATCTGCCGCCGCCAGTGGCAATAAAGCAATCGCCAGTGCCGAACTGGCCGAAGGATCCCGATATTGCGCGGCGTCTGGCCGACAAGAAAGACACCAGCGATAAGCCGAAGGTTCGTCCTTACGACTCAGTTCAGGAATCCTCGCGGCCCTTGCGGCCCGATGAATTGGGTGTCGGCCGCAACGCGGCCAAAGCCTCGGAGCCGGGCGTCGGCGAACAAAGTTCTCCGTCCGATCTCGGTCAGCAGAAGAAGGGCTTCTTCAGCTTCGATTGGATGAAGAAGGAAGAATACGCAACCTTCACCGGCGAGCCGGTGCGGGCCAATTTGACGGACCCACCGACCGGCTATCTGACGCCGTCGCCGGATCAGCCTTACGGCATCAGTGCGGACAAGACGCCGCCGAAGCCGAGCACGCTGGAAAAGCGTCTGGAAGCGCCGCGCTAAGGCGTGACGAAGGAGCCGAGGTGATAGGCCCGGCTCGATGGACCCATCTGCGCCGGGAAGGGTCCCGATCTAAAGTGTCGTTGTTTGGAAACGCAGCGCGACCTGTTCGCGAAAGGGGATGACTTGTCGAAAATAGCTATAGGCATGCTCGCGCTCTTTGGCGCGCTCTTTGGCGCCGCACAGGCGAGCGCCGCTCCAGAGATCAGCCATTTCACTTTGACGAACGGGCTTGAAGTCGTGGTGGTGCCCGACCATCGCGCGCCGGTCGTGACGCATATGATCTGGTACAAGGTCGGCGCCGCCGACGAGACCTTGGGAAAGTCCGGTCTCGCGCATTTCCTCGAACATCTGATGTTCAAGGGCACCGAGAAGAATCCGGGCGCTGCGTTCTCGCGCGATGTCGCCGATATCGGCGGCCAGGAAAACGCCTTCACCACCAGCGACTACACCGCCTTCTTTCAGCGCGTGCCGCGCGAGCATCTCAAGGCGATGATGGCGCTCGAAGCCGACCGCATCACCGGCCTCGTACTCACCGATGAGGTGGTCAAACCGGAACTCAATGTCGTGCTCGAAGAGCAGAATATGCGCGTTGCCAATAATCCCGGCGCGCGGCTCGGCGAGCAGATGGATGCGGCGCTCTATCTCAATCATCCCTACGGCCGGCCGGTCATCGGCTGGCGGCATGAGATCGAGAAGCTCGACCGCGATCAGGCGCTCGCTTTTTATCGGCGCTTTTACACGCCGAATAACGCCATCGTTGTCGTCGCGGGCGACGTGACCGCCGAGGAAGTCAAAGCCGATGCCGAAGAGACCTACGGCAAGGTGCCGGTGCGGACGCAGATCGCGGCAAGAGAGCGGCCGATGGAGCCGGTGCAGGAAGCGCCGCGGACCGTGACGCTCGCCGATTCCCGGGTCGAGCAACCGAGCATGACGCGCAATTACCTGGTGCCTTCCGAGACAACCGCGAAGCCGGGTGAAAGCGAAGCGCTCGAAGTGCTGGCGCATGTGCTCGGCGCCGGTCAGGATTGCCGGCTCTACCGCGCGCTGGTCGACGGCAAAGCGATCGCACTTTCGACCGGCGCTTATTACTCCGGCACCGCGCTCGATTACGGCAAGTTTGGCGTCTACGGAACGCCGAAGCAGGGCGTAAGCCTGCACCAGATCGAGGAGGGCGTTGACGCCGTCCTCGGCGAAGTCGTCCAGCACGGCATCACGCCCGACGAACTTGATCGTGCCAAGAGCCGTCTGGTTGCGGACGCGGTCTATGCCGAGGACAATCAAGCGACATTGGCGCGCTGGTACGGTGCGGCGCTCGCCACCGGCCAGACCGTCGACAAGGTACGCGGCTGGCCCGATCGCATCCACGCCGTGACCGCAGAAGCCGTGCAACAAGCCGCGCGCACGTGGCTCGATCGCCGCCAGTCGGTGACGGGCTATCTCGTCAAAAGCCTGCAACCCGAGGAGAGCCATTCGTGAGCATGATCGCGTCCGTTTCATTCCGTTCCGCCATCCGCCGCGCCGCGATCGCGCTCGCTTTACCTGGTGCCTTGCTGGCAATAACGCCGTCCGCGGATGCCACGACGATCGAGCGTGTGGTCAGCGACAGCGGCGTCGAGGCCTGGCTGGTGCATGAGCCGGCGCTGCCGTTGATCGCCGTCGATTTCGCCTTCAAGGGCGGCGCGGTTCAGGACCCGGCCGGCAAGTCGGGCACTGCTTATCTTGCGGCGTCGCTTCTCGATGACGGCGCCGGCGATCTCGATTTCAGGGCGTATCACGACCGCCTTGAACGCAAAGCCATCGAACTGAGCTTCTCGGCGGATCGCGACACGCTGCGCGGTGCGATGCGGACGCTGACGGAAAATCGCGATGAGGCTTTCGATCTGCTGCGGATGGCGCTGACTTCCGCGCGCTTCGACGCTGCCAATGTTGAGCTCAATCGCGCGCAAATTCTCTCCCAGCTTCGCCGGCAGACGACGAGCCCAGGCGACATCGCGAACCGCCGTTGGTGGGAAACCGCATTCCAGGGCCATCCTTATGGCCGTGCGGTGAACGGCAGCCTGGAGACGGTGCCGAATATCAGCATCGACGATCTCAAGGCCTATACGCATCGCGTACTGGCGCGGAGCAATCTCAAGCTTGCCGTGGTCGGCGATATCGATGCGGCGACCTTGAAGCAGCTTCTCGATCACGTGTTCGGCGCGTTGCCGAGGGATCCTGAATTGACTCCGGTCGAAAATGTCGTGCCGCAAGGTCTCGGCAAGCGTGTCATGGTCAATCTCGACGTGCCGCAGGCGGTGGTCGATTTCGGCGGACCGGGCATTCCCCGTAAGGACCCCGACTTCATGGCCGCCTATATCGTCAATCACATTCTCGGCGGCGGCTCGGCGGACTCGCGGCTTTATCACGAGGTGCGCGAGAAGCGCGGCCTGGTTTATTCGGTGGCCGACAGCCTGGTCTGGCTCGATCACACTGCGCTCTTTCTCGGCGGCACGGCGACCCGCGCCGAACGCACCGGCGAGACGGTGGACCTGATCGAAAAGGAAATCCATCGGCTGGCCGAAGGCGGCCCGACCGATGCCGAGCTCACCGAAGCCAAGAACTATCTGAATAGCTCGTTCGTGCTCAATCTCGACACCTCGACCAAGATCGCCTCGATGCTGGTGCAACTCCAGCTCGACAATCTCGGCACCGATTATTTTAGCAAGCGTCCGGCGATGATCGGCGCGGTGACGCTCGACGATGCCAAGCGGGTCGCCAAGCGTCTTCTCGACAACGGCATGCTGGTGACGGTGGTCGGCAAGCCGACCGGCGTGGCGTCTACCACGGCGAACTAAACATCGCGCTTTCGCGCTCGGACCGCTAAATTTGCGCCATGATTCACGTCACGGCGCACATTTCCCTCGACGAGCGTGAGATCGAAGAGCATTTCGTCCGCGCCTCTGGGCCGGGCGGGCAGAACGTCAATAAATTGTCGACGGCGGTGCAGTTGCGCTTCGATGTGCGGCGCTCGCCGTCGCTGTCGCCGGATGTGCGCGACCGTCTGGAGCGGCTGGCCGGATCGCGGCTCACGCGCGACGGCGTTCTGGTCATCTCGGCGCAAAGCCATCGGACACAAATCCGTAACAGGGAAGACGCGCTTGATCGGCTCATCGCGCTCATCCGTCAGGCTGCGGTCCGTCCGATCAAGCGGCGTCCGACCAGGCCGACCAAGGCATCGCGCGAACGCCGCATCGACAGCAAAAAGCGCCGCGCGGGCGTCAAGAAGCAACGCGGATCGCCGTCTTTCGATTAGGCATTAGCCGCTGACGGCATGGAATTGCGTCATCTCCAGCGCAAGAAGCCCGGCGCCGAGCGCCAACATACCGAGCAGCATCATCGCTATGGAATAGACGAACAGCGTGCGATTTGGCGTGCCGCGGGCTTTCTGCCGGCGCTGTTCCAGAAAAATCATGCAGCCGATGACATAGCCGCCGACGCCGACGACAGCGAGGATGATGCCGGGCAGAAATCGCATTCCTGGCTGCTCCATAGGCGCTCACAGCGCTCCCGGCCGATATTTGCCCTGGATTTCGTCCCTGCTCAATAAGGGCTAGGTTGGCCGCCGAATCGTCCGAAAAAGCCGCCGCTTATGCCCATCCGCCAGCTCGCCGAAGGTATCGTCAACCGCATCGCCGCGGGCGAGGTGGTCGAGCGTCCGGCGAGCGTGGTCAAGGAGCTTGTCGAGAACGCGCTCGATGCCGGTGCGCACCGCATCGATGTGTTCACCGACGCCGGCGGGCGTCGCATGATCCGCGTGACCGACGACGGTGAAGGCATGGGGCGTGCCGATCTTTCGCTGGCCGTTGAGCGCCATGCCACCTCAAAGCTTGCCGACGACGATCTGGTGATGATCCGGACGCTTGGCTTCCGCGGCGAGGCGTTGCCGTCGATTGGCGCCGTGGCGCGGCTGGCGATCACCACGCGTCATGCCGGCGAGCCGCATGCCTGGGTGATCGAGGTCGATGCCGGCGTCAAATCGGAGGTGAAGCCGGCGGCGCTGGGCGAGGGCACCCGTGTCGAAGTGCGCGATCTGTTTTACGCAACGCCTGCGCGGCTGAAATTCCTCAAGCTCGATCGCACCGAAGCGGAAGCCGTGCGCGAGGTGATGCGGCGGTTGGCAATGAGCCGGCCTGACGTCGCTTTCACGTTGGCTGGTGAGGAGCGTGCGCCGGTCACTTTTGCCGCGATGCTGCCGGGCCCGACCGGGCGGCTTGCCCGGCTCGGCGATATCCTCGGGGCCGATTTCCGCGCCAATGCGGTCGAGATATCGGCCGAGCGCGAGGACGTCGTCATCGAGGGCTTTGCCGCTTTGCCGACACTCACCCGCGCCAACGCGCTCGGCCAATATCTCTTTGTCAATGGCCGGCCGGTACGCGACAAGCTTCTGCTCGGCGCAGTGCGTGCCGCTTACGCCGATTATCTGCACCGCGATCGTCATCCGCTGCTCGCTTTGTTCGTGTCGCTGCCGCCGCGCGAAGTCGACGTCAATGTGCATCCGGCGAAAGCGGAAGTGCGCTTCCGCAATGCCGGCCTCGTCCGTGCGCTGATCGTGCATGCGCTCAAACAAGCTTTAATGCGCGACGGTGCGCGCGCGGCGACGACAGGTGGGACGGCAACGGTCGCTGCGTTCCGGCCCGGTTGGGATTGGCGCAACTCGTCGGCACAAGGTTTTGCGCCGGCCCGGCCGTTCGGTGTGCAAGACGCATTCGGGCAGTCAAACGGCGGCGTTGCTGAACCGGCGCAGTCTGCCTTCGATACTGGCGGTCCAGCCGCCGATCTGCGTTCGGCCGTCGCCGCGATTATGGTTCCTGGCGCCCAGGCTGCCGAAGCCTCAGATCATCCGCTCGGCGCTGCACGCGCCCAGGTCCACGACACTTATATCGTGGCGCAGACCGGCGATGGGCTTGTGATCGTCGATCAGCACGCCGCACATGAGCGCATCGTCTATGAACGCCTCAAAGCGGCGATGGAAAAGTCCGGTGTGCCGCGACAGATCCTGCTGATCCCGGAAATCGTCGAACTCGATGGAGCCGATGTCGAGAGGCTCGCCGCGCGCGCCGATGAGCTGGCGCGTTTTGGGTTGGTGCTCGAACCATTCGGTCCGGGTGCCGTAGCCTTACGCGAGACGCCATCGCTCCTCGGCGAGATCAATGGCGGCGGACTGGTGCGCGATCTCGCCGAGCATTTGAGCGAATGGGATGAGACGTTGCCGCTCGAACGCCGGTTGATGCAGGTCGCTTCCTCGATGGCCTGTCACGGCTCGGTCCGCGCCGGACGCCGCCTCAAGCCCGACGAGATGAACGCGCTCCTTCGCGAAATGGAAGTCACGCCGAATTCCGGCCAGTGCAATCACGGCCGCCCGACTTATGTTGAACTAAAACTCTCCGATATCGAGCGGCTATTTGGACGGCGCTCGTAAACACAATTCCGGTGCCTCATGAAATTACGGCTGTGTCTGATTGCCGCGGTTTGTTTGGTCACGTTGGTCTCGGCGCGTGCCGACGACTGGCCGAGCCGTCCGATTACATTGATCGTGCCGTTTGCCGCCGGCGGCGGAGTTGACGTCAGCGCGCGCATCCAGGCGCAGGGCATGAGCCAGCGTCTCGGTCAGCCGATCGTCGTGGAGAATATGGGCGGGGCCGGCGGCATGACTGGCGCGCAACGCGTCGCCAGGGCCGAACCTGACGGCTACACGCTTCTGATCGGCAATAGCGGCACCCAGGCGTTCAGCCAGTCGCTCTATAAGAAGCCGCTTTACAACGCGATCACGGATTTTACGCCGGTCGGTCTCGCTTCGGAATCGCCGCGCATCCTGATCGCGCGCAAGGGTCTGCCGGTAAATAGCCTGCAGGAATTCGCGGCTTATGTGAAGGCGAACCAGAGCAAGATGCAGTTCGGCTCGGCGGGCGTTGGCTCCGGCACGCATCTGCCTTGTGTGCTCCTGAACACCGTCTTGGGTGTCGATGTCACGCATGTGCCGTATCGCGGCGAAGGTCCGGTGCAACAGGACCTGATCGGCGAACGCCTCGACTATATGTGCTCGACCATCCAGACCGGTGCGGTGTTGGCCAAGCAAGGCGAAGTGAAAGGCCTTGCCGTGATGGCGGAGCATCGGTCGAAGATCATTCCAGACGTGCCGACGACCGGCGAAGGCGGCGTGGCCGGTGTCGAAGCGAGCGTCTGGAATGCGTTCTTTCTGCCGCCCGGCGCGCCGGCGCCGATCGTCGCCAAACTCAACAAAGCGATGAGTGACACGCTGGACGATCCCGCAATCGGCGCGCATCTGCAGGAGCTTGGTCTTGAAATCGCCACGCCGGAGCGGCGCACGCCGGCCTATTTGGGAAAATTCCTGACCGACGAAGTCGCGCGCTGGGGCAAAGTCGTGAAGGCCGCCGGCATCACGCCGGATTGAGTTTCAGGATAATAAATTCCGTGTCGTCGTAAGCGCGGCGCTCCAGTTCGGAAAATCCGTCTGGCGCAGCAAAAGCGGCTTTGGTTGCTTCCTCGACCACGACCAATGCGTCCGGGGTGAGCCAACCGCCGGTGCGTGCCGACGTAAGTGCCGCGGTCGCGAGGTTCTTTCCGTAAGGCGGATCGAGGAAGGCGAGCGAAAACGGCTCGACCGGATAGGCTTCACCAAGGTTGGTCGCGTCGCGGCGAAAGATCTTGCTGGTGCCGCCAAGGCCGAACGCCGCGGTGTTTTCGCGCAACAGCGCACGGGCTTCGGCGCCATCATCGACGAAAAGAACGAATGCGGCGCCGCGCGAGGCCGCCTCGATACCGAGCGCGCCGGTCCCGGAAAAAAGGTCGAGCACGCGCGCGCCGTCCGCTGGATCGTCGTAAGCGTGAACGAGAATATTGAACAGCGACTCACGCAGCCGGTCAGCGGTCGGCCGGATGCTTTGCGATTTTGGGCCGGCGAGAGGACGCCCGCGGAACTTGCCGCCGACGACCCGCATCAGCGTCCTCGCGGATTGCGTGGATTTGGACCGGGATTGCGCGGACGCGGATCACGTGGGCTCGGATTACGCGGATTTGCATTGCGCGGACGTGAATCGCGTGGAGCTGGATCGCGTGGATTTTGATCGCGTGGGCGTCGATCGCGCGGATTTGGATTGCGGGGACGTGGGCCGGCGGCGCGATCGGGAGAGCGGCGGCGGCTTTTGTGACGCGGCGGCCCTTCGTCCCGCGATGGTCTTTCGTGTCGAGCCCCTTCATGTCGGGCCCCTTCGTGCCGCGACGTCTGTTCATTGCGCGACTGACCTTCGTTCCGCGATGATCCTTTCGAAAACCGCTTGCCGCGTTGCGGACGCGGCTCCGGTGAAAACTCACGGAAATAGTCCTTAGGCGGCGCCTCGCCGTAGCGTTTGACCGCAATCGTTCGCCCTTTGCGATCGGTCAGCGTCGCGGCGCGCGCTTGTCCTTGTGGTCGACCGCCAGTCTCGTCGCGGCTGTGTGGGCCATGGAATTTGCGGTGCAGCTTCTTGGTCCGCACGTCGCCTTCATGCGCACGCCAAGCGTGATCGGAGGTCTCGCGTTTTTTGCGCTTCTCGCGCTCCGGTTTTGCCGGTCCCGCTTTGTCATCCGGCTTGCGCGCAGTTTTTCGCTGCACGACCGGCGCCGAGAAGTCAGCACCGGCTTGCGCGGTAAGTTTCTCGCCGAGTTGTTCGCGCAAAGTCCGCGTCGGCACCTCGTCGACTTCGCCGACTTCGAGTTCGTTGAGCTGGAACGGTCCGAAGGACACCCGGATCAGCCGCGTGACCGTTAGTCCGAGGTGGGTCAGCACGTTGCGAACTTCGCGATTCTTGCCCTCACGGATGGCGAAAGTGAGCCAGATATTCGACCCCTGCAGCCGGTCGATCGCGGCATCGATCGCGCCGTAATGGATGCCTGAGATGGTCACGCCCTTGCGCAGGCCGTCGAGCGTGTTTTGGGTGAGGGCGCCATGCGCACGTACCCGATAGCGCCGCAGCCAGCCGGTCGCCGGCAATTCCAGCGCCCGCGCCAGCGCCCCGTCGTTAGTTAAAAGGAGAAGGCCCTCGGTGTTGAAGTCGAGGCGGCCGACGCTGATCAGGCGCGGCAGATCCGCCGGCAGCCTCTCGAAAATGGTCGGCCGGCCTTGCGGGTCGGCGTGCGTCGTCATCAGCGCGCGCGGTTTGTGATAAAGAAAAAGCCGGGTGCGTTCGCGCGCTGGCAGCGGCTCGCCGTCGACGGTGACGCGGTCGCTATCGCTGACGTCGCGCGCCGGGGACTGGATGGTCTCGCCGTTGACGGCAACGCGGCCGTCCTCGATCCAGGCCTCGGCCTCGCGCCGTGACGCAAGCCCGGCGCGGGCGATGACCTTGGCGATGCGCTCGCCGGATTTGTCCTGGTTGTGATTGCCGTTCATAGTTTGGCTGATAGCAGAGTGGCCATAGGCCGACCAAGATTTCTTTTTGAGGCGCGTTTTGACGGCTTTTATGGATCAGGCGCTCGTCGAGGCCCGCGCCGCCGGAGCGCGTGGCGAGGTTCCGGTCGGTTGCGTCATCGTCCGCAGCGGTCAGATCATTACCCGTGCCGGCAATCGCACGCTCGCCGATCGCGATCCGACGGCCCATGCCGAGATGATTGCCGTCCGATCTGCGGCGGCTGTGCTCGGCTCCGAACGGCTCGATGATTGCGATCTCTATGTCACGCTCGAACCGTGCGCGATGTGCGCCGGCGCGCTGTCCTTCGCCCGCATTCGCAGGCTTTACTATGGCGCTGCCGACCCCAAAGGCGGCGCGGTCGACAATGGCGTGAAATTCTTCGCCGCGCCGACCTGCCATCACCGTCCGGATGTTTATGGCGGCATTGGTGAAGCGGAGGCCGCAGCATTGTTGAAAGATTTTTTCAAAGAGCGGCGTTGAGAAGCGCGCCGAGCTTTTCCTTGAGCTCGTTCTTGGTTGCTTCAGCGGAGCGGATGATCGCACTTGCCTGCGAGAAATCCATGCCGCGGAAGATCGTGACATTCGGCCGAAGCAACAGATCGGGGGCGGTGCGGTTCATCTTGGCGGCGAGGATAGCGCCGCCCATGACGAGCACAGTGATGTAAAGGCTTTCCCAGATGCTCGGCATGTCGGTGCGTTCCGTCGCCGGCACGCCGAACACATCGACGGCGACCACGACGTCGGCAACGCCGATGAGTTGTTCGTAGGGCAGCGGATTGGTCGTGCCGCCGTCGATCAACACCCGACCGTCGATGACTACGGGCAGGAACACGCCGGGAATGGCGATCGAAGCGGCGAGCGCAGGATGGAGCGGTCCCGAGGACAGCGGCGCTTCCTGCCGGCTGTGCAGATCGGTCGCCATGACAATGAGTGGAATCTCGAGCTCGGAAAAATCGGCGGGAAAATTTTCCGGCAGGAACTGCGCGCAGGCTTTCTCGGCGTCGATTTGCGCCGCGCGGCTAAATCCGCCGGAGAAGATGTCGGCCAATGAACCGGCGCGGGCTTTGATGAAGCGTCGCCGCAATTCGCCGCGGCCATGCGCTAGCGCCAGCACATGATGACGGATGTCCTTACCGGAAAGACCCGACGCGTAGGCTGCGCCAAGAAGCGCACCGATCGAGGTGCCAGCAATTACTTTCGGCTTCACGCCCATTTCGTCGAGCGCTTCGAGGACGGCGATGTGGGCTAACCCGCGCGCGGCGCCGCTGCCGAGCGCGAGCGCGAAGCTCTTCATGATCGCGCCTGTGTTGCGAATTCCCAGCCCTTGGCAGCGATGGGCCGCACCAACTCCGCTTTTGCTGCGGCGAAAGCGCTGGTCGCAGTGCCATCGCGCACCCGGCCGGCAATGCCCTGCATGATCGCGGCGAGGCGGAAGAAATTATAGGCAAAATAAACCGGCAGATACGGCCGCGGATCGAGCCCGGTGCGCGCGCTATAGGCCGTGACATAGGTGTCGAGCGAAGGGACGCCGAGCGTGCCAAGGTCGAGCCCGAGCAACGAGCCGGTGCCGGCTTCGGAATGCGGCATATGCCATTGCATCAAATGGTAAGAGAAGTCCGCCAGCGGGTCGCCAAGCGTCGACAGTTCCCAATCGAGCACGGCCAATACACGCGGCGCATCGGGCGCGATGATCATATTGTCGAGACGATAGTCGCCGTGCACTAACCGCGGCGTCTGTGCCGGCGGCAGATGATCAGGGAGCCAGGCGATCAGGCGTTCCATGTCTTCCACACGCGCGGTTTCGGACGCGCGATATTGCTTCGACCAGCGCTCGACCTGCCGCGCGACATAATTTTCGCCACGGCCGTAATCGGCAAGTCCGATCGCCGCCGGATCAAAATTGTGCAGTTGCGCGAGCGTCGCGTTCATTGCGTCGTAAACCGCTGCGCGCTCTTTCGGTTCGCTGCGCGGCATGTCCGGGTCCCAGAACACACGGCCTTCGACGAAACCCATCAGAAAGAACGGCGTGCCGGCGATACTGTCGTCGGCGCAATAAAGAGTTGGCTCGGCGACGGGAAAGCCCTGCCGATGCAGCGCGCTGATGATGCGATATTCGCGATCGACAGCATGCGCGGAGGGCAGAAGCTTGCCGGGCGGTTTGCGCCGCAGAACATAACGGTGGCGCGGCGTTTCGACGAGATAAGTGGGGTTGGACTGCCCGCCCTTGAACTGGCTGACCGTGATTGGTCCCACAAAGTCCGGCACGCGGTCGCGTAGATAATCTTCCAGCCGTCCCAAATCGAAGCGCAAACGCTCGGCGACTTCGCGCGTGCCGGAAAACGTCTTTTGCCGTTCGGTCTCAGTCATGGCACTAGGTTTTTATGGCACTCAGTTTTTACTGTTCGCGCTCTACCGCGCGCCAGCCGATATCGTGGCGGTAGAAGCCGTCTGGCCATTTGATCAGAGCTGCCGCCTTGTAAGCACGCGCCTGCGCCTCGCGCACGGTTTTACCGATGGCTGAGATATTGAGCACGCGCCCGCCATTGGCGAGAATTTTTCCATTCTCGGCTTTGGTGCCGGCGTGGAAAATCTCGACGCCTTCGACTGCGCTTGCAGCTTCCAGGCCCTCGATCACGGTTCCTCGTACGTAAGAACCCGGATAGCCTTTCGCGGCCATGACCACCGTCAGCGCCGGTTCGTCGAACCAGCGGAGATCGAAATTTTTCAGCATGCCGTCGCGGCTGGCGAGGAGTGCGGGAACCAAGTCCGACATCAGGCGGAGCATGAGCACTTGGGTTTCTGGATCGCCAAAGCGGGCATTGTATTCGATCAGCTTTGGTCCTTCGCGCGTTATCATCAGCCCGGCATAGAGCACGCCTTTATAAGGCGAACCCATGGCCTTCATCGCGCGCAAGGTCGGCTCGATGATCGTACTCATGACACGTGCGCTCATCGCGACATCGATATTCGGCGCGGGCGAATAGGCGCCCATACCGCCGGTGTTCGGACCCTCATCGCCGTCAAAGGCGCGCTTGTGATCCTGCGCCGTAGTCAGTGGCAGCGCGGTTTCGCCATCGCACAGCGCGAAGAAAGACGCTTCCTCGCCATCGAGAAATTCCTCGATTACGACTTCGACACCGGCCTCGCCCAAACCGCCGCTGAACATCATGTCGATGGCATCTTTCGCTTCGGCGAGATTTTGGGCGACCACCACGCCTTTCCCGGCGGCTAGTCCGTCAGCCTTGATGACGATCGGCGCGCCGCGCGAATGCAAATAAGCCTTCGCCGGCGCTGCAGCTTGGAAACGCTCATAGGCCGCGGTCGGAATCTCGTTGGCGCGGCAGATGTCTTTGGTGAAACCCTTGGAGCCTTCGAGCCTCGCGGCCCCTTTGGTCGGCCCGAAGGCCTTGATGCCGGCCGCTTCGAGATCATCGACAATGCCGGCGCAGAGCGGCGCTTCCGGGCCGACGACGACAAAATCGATGGCATGATCGCGGCAAAACGCGATCACCGCGGCATGGTCGGCTATATCGAGCGCAACACATTCGGCCTCTTGCGCGATCCCGGCATTGCCTGGGGCGCAATAGAGGTTGTCGGTGAGCGGACTCGCCGCCATCTTCCACGCCAGCGCATGCTCGCGGCCGCCGGAGCCCAACAGCAGGATATTCATGGGGTTGCACGCATGTTCGGCCGGTCCGTATGCCCTTGCGAGCCGTCGGCGCTATGTAGCAAAACATTGGGGATGCGCCGACTCAGGGATGAGGCGCCTGTGCAGAACACGATGCAAAACACCGTAAGTGAACCCCGCGTCAATTTGCCGGAACTGACCGTGTCCGAATTGTCGATGGCGCTCAAGCGCACCATCGAGGAGTCCTACGGCTATGTGCGGGTGCGCGGCGAACTCGGTAAAGTCAGCTATCACGGCAACGGCCATGTCTATTTCGACCTCAAGGACGACCGCTCCTGCATTGCCGGCGTGATCTGGCGCTCGACCGCGCCGCGGATCAAATTGCGGCTTGAAGCCGGCCTCGAAGTCGCCATCACCGGCCGGCTCACGACTTATCCGGGCCGGTCGCAATATCAGATCGTGGTCGAGACGTTGGAGCCAGCAGGTCTCGGCGCGCTGATGGCGCTGCTTGAGGAGCGCAAGCAGCGGCTCGCCGCCGAAGGCCTGTTCGACGAAGCGCGCAAGCAGCTTCTGCCCTATCTGCCCAATGTGATCGGCGTGATCACCTCGCCGACGGGCGCGGTCATCCGCGACATTCTGCATCGGCTTGCCGACCGGTTTCCGCGTCACGTTCTGTTGTGGCCGGTGAAGGTACAGGGCGACGGATCGGCTGCCGAAGTCGCAGCCGCGATTGCCGGCTTCAATGCGCTGGACGAGGGCGGGAGACTGCCACGGCCTGATCTCATCATTGTCGCCCGCGGCGGCGGTTCGCTTGAGGATCTGTGGTCCTTCAACGAAGAGATCGTGGTGCGTGCGGCGGCGGAGAGTCTTATCCCGCTGATTTCCGCAGTTGGCCACGAGACCGACGTGACGCTTCTCGATTTCGTCGCCGACCGGCGCGCACCGACGCCGACGGCCGCCGCCGAAATGGCGGTCCCGGTCCGCGCCGAATTGATGCTCGATATCGGTTCTTTCGCCCGGCGCGCGCTTTCGTCTTGGCGACGTTATCAAGAGGCGCGGTGGAGTGAGGTGCGTTCGGCAGCCCGTGCGCTCCCCGATGCCGACGAGGTCCTGGCGTTGCCGCGGCAACGGCTCGATCACGCCGCCTCGCGTTTGGCACGCGGTTTGAGCGCCAATGCGCATATCCATCACGTGAGATTTTCGCGGGTCGGCACGCGGCTTGGCACGCATGTCATGCGCGGCCAGATCGAACGCCGCCGCGAGCGGTTTGCCAGCCTGGCGCAACGGCTGCGCGCCGGTGTTGCAGCCAATATCGAGGCCCATCGTGCGCGGATGTCGCGCGAGCGCGAGCGGGTTGGCGTCCTCGCCGCGCGGTCGCAGCGCGCGGTTCGCCACGTCATCGCGGTTCGAGCGGCTCGTGCGGAGCGTGGCAGCCAATTGCTGTCGGCATTTTCCTATCGCGGTGTGCTAGCGCGTGGTTTCGCTCTGGTCCGGGACGATTCCGCACGACCGCTGCGCAGCGCCGCTGCTGTGACCACAGGGATGCCGCTTGAGATCGAATTTGCCGACGGCCGGATCACCGCACATGCCGATGGCGTTGCGGCGCCCGATAAGCCCACGAGCGAGCGGGCACAGCCGCGTCCGCGACGCAGCGGCGGTCCGGCTACCGGAGGGCAGGGCGATTTATTTTAGCGCGCTTTCACGAATACTTTTTGCGACGCGGCACGCACGCACGGTTTTCTGACTGTTTGTTCATAGAGCATAGCTATTTACAAAAATCAGCAACGTCGTGGAACCGCCATCATGTTCGCGTGTTATGGGCTCGCACTGGTTCGCGCCTCAAGGAGAAATCAAATGCTACGGACTGTCTTTGCAATGGTAGCCGCCGCGTTTCTGTTCACGGGTTTTTCGGCGACGTCACAAGCCGCGCCGATCTCGCCGATGTCATCGGCTGCTACCTCGGCCGACTCGGGTCAGATCACCAAAGTGTATTGGCATGGTCACCGGCATTGCTGGCGCGGCCCGTATGGCCACATGCATTGCGGCTGGTAATTAGCAATATTTGTGTCTAAGCGCGCCGCGCCGAGATTTCGGCGCGGCGTTTTTATTTCCGTAAAAGTTTCTTCAAACGGATTTTTACCGCGCCAGCCATTCCGGCACGCGTTTGAGCGCGTCGCTGCGCGCGATCGGGTTGGTCCCGCCATGGGCCTTGCCGGACGGGTCGACAGTGTTGACCAAGCCGGTGCGCAAACGAACCGGGACATTGACCCAATCGAATTGGTGATGGGCACCCGGATAGACCACGATCTGCACCTTGGCGCTGCGGCCTCGCGCGCCGGCGACCATCTGCTGGCATGCGCCAGCCGGTGTCCAATCGTCGGAGCCGCCGATCAGGATCAATGTCGGCACGCGGCCGCTCCAGGCGGTTTCGCGCAGCCGCCGGCAACTCGGATAGAGCGCGACGGCAGAGCGGAAGTCCTTGCTGTTGTCGCGCGGCGCCACGGTCGGCCGGATCGCCCAGAGCGCGGCAACGCCGCCATTCGACCAGCCCAAGAGCGAGATGCGGTCGCTGCGTACGAAGTTCTGACCTTGCAGCCACAGCCGCGACGCATTGGCATCGTTGACCCGTTCGCGGGAGGCGCGGACTTTGCGGTTCTGTTCGCGGCATTGCGGGCCGATGCCACGCGAGCCGAATGAATCCGGGAATATGACGACAAAGCCGGCGCCCACCAGAAGCTTCGCCCATTCGGCATAGGCTTGGGCTCCGGCACTGGCTTGGCTTCCGGCTTGGTTTGCTGCCGGAGGCTCGCCGGCCGGGCGCTGGGCGAGCCCATCGCAATCGTGGAGCGCGACTACAGCGGGGAAGGGGCCGGTTCCGTCGGGCCGATAAAGCGTGGCGTGAAGTGTGACGTCGCCATCGGGAATATCGACTTGGCTCGGTTCCGCTGCGGCAGCGCCGGCCCAAAGGCAGAGTGCGCCGAGCGTGGCTAGGAACGCCCTGAACATCATACGGACCCGACCGAATCGCCAGTTATTTGGCAAGAGCGCCCCATAACCACTGTATCATAGCGCGCCTGCACAACGCGACGGTTGGCCCCCGCAGCCGGATGCGCAGCGGCTGTGCGAAGCGATGACTTTCGCTCAATTGGCGAAATGACTATCTTTCCTCGTTCAACGCAGGCGCAACACAGGCGCAACGCAGACGAATAGCGGCGCGCCTGTTCCCTGAGCGGAGGTTTGAGTTGCTCAATCGTACCGATCGTCCTTCTCCGATGCCGGGTGAAGCCGATGTCAAATATCTCGACGGCGATTTTCGGGTGATGCGTCCGGGCTCGTTCGTGCGCTGCGCCGTAACCAGCGTGCCGATTCCGCTCGAAGAGTTGCGCTATTGGAGCGTCGATCTGCAGGAAGCCTATTGCAGTCCGGAAGTGGTGTTACAGCGGCGCGCCACCGGCTACGCAGCAAAAAAGTAACGCGTCACGTCTTCTGTAGCGCGCCGAACAGCAGCGCGCGGAAGCGATCTTTCTCTTCGATCACAAGCCGCACCGGTAACGCGATCGCGCGTGCGGCGAGCGCGTTCAGTGTCGGATCGCCGGAGAGCCGCGCCAAGTCTTTTTCCGTGGTGACGAGCATCAGTGCTTGGCTTTGCGTCCGCGCGACCAAGCTCTGTGCCTCTGCCGACGTAAAGCGGTGATGATCGGGGAAGGCAGCGCGTTCGGCGATCGCGATGCCGGCATTCGTAAGTGTCGCAAAGAATTTCTCAGGATCGCCGATGCCGGCAAAGGCCAGAACTTTGCGCTTGCCGATGGCGGCCAGCACATTGGCGTCGGGTTCGAAGCGGGCATTGAAAATAGCGACGCCGCGCCGTATGGCGCGCTCCACGACCGCTGCAGCGCCTTCCGGCGGTCCGACAACGATCAACGCCTGAGCGCGGTCGAGCTGAATGCCGAGCGGTGCGCGTAACGGACCGGCGGGAAAAATGCGGCTATTGCCGATGCCGCGCCGGCCGTCGAGCAACAGGATCGAGAGATCTTTGGCAAGAGATGGATTTTGAAATCCGTCGTCCATGACAATTACACTTGCGCCGGCGAAGCCTGCTAATTTTGCCCCAGCGAAGCGGTCACGGGAGACAATCGTCGGAGCCAGTCGCGTCAGCAACAAAGGCTCGTCGCCGACATCGGCGGCGCTATGAACTGCTGGGTTGACGCGGACGGGTCCGGCGAGCTTGCCGCCATAGCCGCGGCTTAAGAAAAACGGGTGCTCATGTGCGGCAAGAAGCATATGCGCGACTGCAAGCGCGGCCGGCGTCTTGCCGGCGCCACCGAGAGTGAGATTGCCAAGGCAGATCACCGGGAGCGCAGCGCGCTGTCCGGCCGATTGCATGCGCAAGCCCGCGACCGCGCCGTAAAGCGCTGCGAGCGGCGTCAACGGGCCCCCAGTGCCGGGCTTCCACCAGAAGGCCGGCGCGCGCATTACCGCCTGATCCTGAAAAGCGAGGCGGACGATATTATGCGCATCACGAGCCCTGCTGCTCGAGACGAAGCTGCATCAGATAAGGATCGAGCGCCGCGAGCGTGCGCTTGAGCGCGCCGCCCAGCGTCTCGACCGTTTTGACACCGGCGGTAGCGACCGCTTCGCGCGCGGTGCCTTTGCTAAGCCAGTCGCCGAGCAGAGTGGTCAGGCCTTCTTCATCTGCGACCTGTTGGGCGCCGTGCGCGGTGTCGAGGGTCGCGTAAAGCTCGGCAAAGTTGGCCACATGCGGGCCATGCACGACGGCCGCACCAAGCCTGATCGCTTCGATCGGGTTTTGGCCGCCATGGGTGACCAACGAGCCGCCCATGAAGACAATCGGCGCGAGCCGGTAAAACAGGCCGAGTTCGCCAAGCGTGTCTGCGACATAGACGCCGGTTTCCGGCGTCGGCTCGCCGCCTTGCGAACGCTGTGCCGTTACGAGGCCTGCGACCTTGACGATCTCGGTAATGCTTTCGCCACGCTGCGGATGACGCGGTGCGATGATGGTCAAAAGATCGGGAAATTTCGCACGCAGGCGGCGATGTGCGGCAACGACTGCTGTCTCTTCACCGGCATGGGTCGAGGCGGCGGCAATGACCGGCCGCTTGCCGATGAGATCGCGCAAGCGCCGTAGCGCCGTATTGTCGACCGGCGGCGCCGGGACATCGAGCTTGAGGTTACCCGTCGAGGTCACACGCGGTGCGCCAAGCGCGCTGTAGCGTTCGGCGTCACCCGCGGATTGCGTGAGACAAAGATCGAAACGCGACAGCAGCGCGGCAATGACGCCCGGCACACGCCGCCAGCGGCTGTACGAACGTTCGGAGAGCCGGCCATTGATCACGATCATCGGGATCCGGCGCTCGGCGCAGGACAAAATAAGATTCGGCCAGAGATCGGACTCCACGAACAGCGCCAAACTAGGCTGCCAGTGCTGCAGGAAGCGCCTTACGAAACGCGGCGCATCGAGCGGGATGAATTGATGGAAGGCGCCGTCGGGTAACCGCTGCTCGGCGAGCGCTGCCGAGGTCACCGTTCCCGATGTGACCAGCACTGTGAAATTCTGCGCGCGCAGTTTTTCGATCAGCGGCACGGCCGCGAGCATCTCGCCGACGCTTGCGCCATGAACCCAGATCAGCGGCCCCTGCGGACGCGGCAGGCTCGCCTCGCCGCGCCGTTCTGCGAGGCGTTCCGGATGCTCCTTGCCGCGATTGAGACGGCGCGCCAGCACCTGCGGCGCGAATGGCGAGCCGGCGGCCGACGCTGCTTGATAGAGGCGGAGCGCCATCGGCAGGCGGCGGGGGAGGGCGCTCGGCACGCTCAAACCTTGCCGTTTGGCTGATCGACGATTTCGTAGGCGCGTCGCGTCGCCTCATTGAGCCGCGTTTCGAGAAGTTGACGCGCTTCTTCCAGCGCGGTGTCGTCGGCATCAGGCGGCACCGTCACCGGCTCCGCGGCGACGCCCGCGCCGCGGCTGAACGGCAGATTGACTACGGTCTGATCCCAGCTGTCGAGAACGAAGCGACGACTGGTCGCCATGGCGCTCGGATAGATCGGACGGCCGGATACCTTTGCCAATTTGATGATGCCGAGACCGGCAACGCGCGCCACTTTCGGCACGTCCGCCGACAGGGCGATCGATGCACCCGTGGCAAGCGAGTCGACCATGGCTTGAAAGGCGGCAACGCCGGCTTTGTGCACAAAGCTGCCGCCGTGATTGCCGGAGCCGTGGATGGTGCCGACGCCGAGCCTGCGTGCGGCGATGGCATTGATCTCGCCGTCGCGATGCCGCGACACCAGCATATTGACCTTATGCTCGACCTTGCGCGCCATCGGCGCCAACAGATGCTGACCGTGCCAGAACGCCAGGATGACCGGCATATCGGCTTCGGCGCGCGCGTAAATATCCGAAGGCTCGAGGCGGAAGCGGGTGGTCTTGCCGACGAAACGCAAATATTCGGCGGCGATCACTCCGATCGTCACCTTGGCCCATCGTTGTCGTCCGATCTCCCGCCACAGCTGCATGCGCACCTCAGCTCTGCGGCGCCGTGCTTTCCGGGTCGAGCAGCCGGTGCAGATGGACGATGAAGTAACGCATATGGGCGTTGTCGACGGTGCCTTGGGCTTTCGCCTTCCAAGCCGAATAGGCGGTGGCGTAATTGGGATAGATGCCGACGATGTCGACCTGGTCGAGATCCTTGAACTCGGTCGTTGCGACGCTGTCGAGTTCGCCGCCGATCACCAGATGCAAAAGCTGTTTGGGTTTCGTATCAGACATGATGTTCGATCCGCGCGTTTGATCCACGGGTTAAGAATACGCGAGGCGTCCATCCCCAAGTATCGCTATGAGCGCCGCATACCGATCTCGGCCGGTTGCGACGAGCGTTCCATGCCGCGGCACGGGACGATTATAGGTTACTGTTCCACCCGCAACGGGTGTCAGCATACCGCCCGCTTCGTGCACCAAAAGGTCAGCCGCTGCAAGGTCCCAGTCGTGGCTGTTACCACCGGCAATAGCAGCATCGACTGTGCCATCCGCGACCCTGGCAAGACGGAGCGCCAGTGACGGTACGCGCGGCATAGCGACAAAGGGTGGCGCGATGGCAGCGAGGCGATCCATGAGTTTGCGCGGCCCGGCAATCCTTGCGTCTTTGAGTTCCGCACCCGGATTGACGGCGATTGCCGCGCCATTACGGGTCGCGCCGCCGCCACGGCGCGCCGCGAAAAATTCTCCGATGGCCGGTGCGTAGAGGCAGGCCACTACCGGCCTATCGCGCTCGATCAGCGCGACCGAGACCGCCCAGTCGGCGAGACCTTCGATATAGGCGCGGGTGCCGTCGATCGGGTCCACGATCCAGACATAGCGTGCATCGAGCCGAGCGGTATCGTCGACACTTTCTTCCGATAGCCAAGCAAAGCTTTTATCGATTGCAGAAAGTTGTTCGCGCAGCAGATCATTCACCGCGATATCGGCTTCGGATACCGGTGAAGCCGACGGACCCTTGGTCCAGTTCCGCAATGGTTTTTGAAACAGCGACAGCGCCAGGTCGCCGGCTTCCTTGACGCTCGCCGTCATTGCATCGACGACGATGTCTAGATCGACCTCAGTGGCCGGCAACAGTCAGTCCCTCGACGCGCAGTGTCGGCGCATTGGTGCCGAAGCGGAAGGTGAGATCATTGGCTGGTGTCAGGCTTGCGAGCATCTCGTTCAAGTGCCCGGCGATAGTGACTTCGCTCACCGCATAAGTGCGCACGCCGTTTTCGATCCAGAAGCCGGAGGCGCCGCGGCTGTAATCGCCGGTCACGATATTCACGCCCATGCCGATGAGGTCGGTGATGTAAAATCCGTCTTCGATGTCTGCGATCAATTCGTCCGGCGTTTTCGCACCGGGCGTCATGTAGAGATTGGTGGGTCCGGGCGACGGCACCGACGAGACGCCGCGATTGGCATGACCGGTGGTTTGCAGATCGAGCTCGCGCCCGGTCGCCGAATCCAGAAGCCAGGATTTCAGTACGCCGTCATCGACAAGCTTGAGCTTTCGCGTCACCACGCCTTCGGCGTCGAAGGGCCGTGAGCGCTGGCCACGCTTGCGCAGCGGATCGTCGATAATGTCGATGCCGGACGCTAAGATCCGCTCGCCGCGTTTGTCGAGCAGGAAACTCGTCTTGCGCGCGATTGATGCGCCATTGGCGGCGCTGGAGACATGACCGATCAGCGAACCGGAAACGCGCGGATCGAACACGACGGGCACTCGCCGGGTCGCCACTTTGCGGGGGTTGAGCCGCGCCACCGCCCGCTCGCCGGCGATGCGGCCGATATGGTCGGCATGGTCGAGATCGCTCGCATGCAGCACCGAGGTGAAATCGTAGTCCTGCTCCATGCCGGTGCCTTCACCGGCGATGGCCGCCATCGAGATCGAATGCCGCGAAGCGATGGTCGCGCCGCGGAAGCCGTGGCTTGTCACCAGCACCATGCCGCCGATACCGGCCGACGCCGAGGCACCCCCGGATTTGGCGACGCCGGATACAGCAAGTCCCGCTGCTTCCGCCACCTGCGCGCGACGCTCCAACGTGGCGACATCGGGCATGTCCGGATCGAGGAGATCGAGTTCGGGGAAGGAGCGGGCGAGCAGCGCTGGATCGGCGAGGCCCGCGAATTTGTCCTCGGGTGCGGCGCGCGCCATAGCGATCGCGCGTTCGGCAAGGCCGTCGACGCCGTCGCCCGTAATGTCGTTTGTTGAAATCGACGCTTGGCGCCGGCCAACCAGAACGCGCAAGCCGACATCGTCGCCTTCGGAGCGCTGCGATTCCTCGACTGCGCCGTCGCGGATTTCGACGCCTAGCGATACCGAGCGTACAGCAACGGCGTCGGCGGCGTCAGCGCCGGCCCGGCGCGCAGCGGCGACGAGGCGTTCGGCGAGATCGGTCAGTGCGGATTGATCGAGGAGCGATGTCATTTGGGTTTGTAATTGGTTTATGGGGCCAAGCGGGGGAGCACAAGTGCCGCCGCCCCGCTGTTCTGTGGAGCAAAGATGTGCGCGCGGGATGCGCCTTGCAACCGCTTCGCTTCGAATTTGCGCACCGAGTGAAACCACTCGTCAAGCATGCACGCCAGAAACGCCCAAGCTACGGGCTTTTAACCAGTCTCCTTAAGCCCATTGCGACGGCGCTCAGGCATAGTGGCTGCATAACCGGGCGAAACAGCTCGGGGGGAGCCGGGGCGTGATCCCAAAGGGACATGCCTCACCAAATCTTGGAGCGGCAATCGTTTCGGCGATTGGTGGTCCAAATTTCGGGGCGTCAAATGGAAGTCGGCAGGACCACTGCCGGGTCGAGCTGCGTATTGCGGCTCGACCCCTTCTCTCTGCCCGTGCGCTTTGAGGCTGCCGATGAGGCGGCTGATGGACGCCGCTGTGTCGTCGATCTGCACCGCGAACGTGTGGTGCTGCGGCGCTCGGTGCGCGGTATGCGCATGGCGCTCAATATGCCGGTCACGGCCTATCGCGGCGTGGCAATCCGGCTTTGCGGTCAGACGGGAAACAACGCTTCCGGTGCTGATGCGGCATCGATTGCGGTCGTCCTCGAACATGACGATCCGGCTTTGTCTCTGCCGTTATTCTCTTCGCCGGAAGCCAGCGACATCGTTGCCGAATGGCAAAGCTGGGGCCGTGTGCTCGGTCTGCCGCTTCTTGTCACCGAAGGCGATGGCAGCTTGCGTGAACCGTTTGCGCGGCTTGGCGCGGTGCGGATCGAAGCGCCGACCTGGCGCCGCCGCCGGCGCAGCGCTATCGCGCGCCGCCGCCCGTCACGGCTGTTGCGCCGGCAGCCGGGTAAGCTTCCCGCCGCGCCGGTCGTCCATCGCGACGAGCGCGAGATCATCGCTAGAAACTAACGCCCATCTTCGGGTCTCGCTGTTGAGTGGGACGCGTTACTTGTTTTGGCGGGCTGGTTTTCCACGTCGTGCAAGCCCGATTCGATGCATATATGGGGAACTCGTGTTAAACGTCTCCGGTGCCGTTCTCGGCGCTGATTAACCCGATGTCGTCTCATGTTGGCTCGAACCGCACAGATCATCGACGGCCGTGCCGTAGCTGCCGAAATTCGGCAGTCGTGCAAAGAGCGTGTCGCTACTCTCAAGAACCGCGGCGTCGCGCCCGGCTTGGCGGTTATCGTTGTCGGTAACGATCCGGCGTCGCATGTCTATGTGCACAACAAGATCCGCGCCTGCGAGGAAGTCGGCATCCAATCGTTCCGGTTCGATTTTCCGGCCGATGTGTCGCCGCAAGCCGTGCTGGATCTGATCGCGTCACTGAATGCGCGCGATGATGTGCATGGCATCCTGGTGCAGCTGCCGCTGCCGCCCCAATTCGCGATGCCGGATATTCTCGCCGCGATCTCGGTCGACAAGGATGTCGACGGTTTCCATCTCTACAATGTCGGTGGTCTGGTGGTCGGCAATACCGTATTTCCGCCATGCACGCCTTACGGTGTGCTCAAGCTTCTTGAGCACGAAGGCATCGAGCTCGAAGGCCGCAATGTCGTGGTCGTAGGCGCGAGCAACATCGTCGGCAAGCCGATGGCGTTGATGCTGATGCAGCGTGACGCGACCGTCTGCATCTGTCACGCCAAGACCCGAGATCTCGCACAGTTCACAATCCTCGGCGACATCCTGGTCGTTGCTGCTGGAAAGCCAAATTTGATCGTGCCGCAAATGGTGAAAACCGGCGCTGTTGTTATCGATGTCGGCATCAACAGATTGCCGAACGGCAAACTCGTCGGGGACGTGGATTTCGAAGGTGTCGCGCAAAAGGCCTCTTACATCACGCCGGTGCCTGGCGGCGTCGGTCCGATGACCGTCACCATGCTGTTGTCGAACACCATCTCGGCGGCGGAGCGGTTGATCTCGGCGTAATGCTGCGGCGCAGTCCGCAAGAGCATCGATCAATCACATCATGTTGACCGCGTCGGCTGTGCACGCGGAACGTCGTCTTTATGCAAGCGTTGACTCCTTAAGGGCACGGCTAAAAGGAGAAGCTTGAATGAAACTGGCAAAAAGCCTTGCCATTGCGTCGGCGCTTGTCATTGGCGCATCGTCATTGGCGATGGCGCAATCCTCATCCGGCAACGGTGCTGGCAGCACGCAACAGAATGCGGCGTCGAGCGGTGGACCGGGAACTCACGCGGGTTCGGTAAAGACCGGAACTCAGTCTAACGACCAGAAGGTCATGCGGAACCAGAACGGCTATCAAGGTACGAAGCAATAACGCGCCGCAGCGCGGAGCGTAGAAAAGGCCCGGGTCGGTTTTCCCGACCCGGGCCTTTCGTTTTGCGTCAGTGGCTAATCGGCCTTAGTCAGTCCTGATGATCAGTCTTGCGGCTCGACCCGCACGAGACGGTGATCGTGATTGCTGCCGACCCAGAAGGTCACCGGTGCGGTCGAATTATCGATTAGCACGGTGCGCATATTGGTGTCGGATGGCATCAGATACTGCTCGGTCTCTCCGGTCTTCGGATCGCTGCGGACCACGCGATCCGTAGACATGGTCGACGACCAGATTTCACCGTTTTTGTCGAACTGCGAGCGGTAGGGATAGGTGCGGTCCGGCAAGGGATATTCGGTGAACTGTTCCGTTTTGGTGTCGAACATCGCGACCTTGTTGCCGCGATATTCTGTCACCAGAATGCGATCCTGGTCGTCGATCTCCATGCGCCGCGCGCGCGCATTGGCCGTCGGCGTCGAGAACCAGGTCACCTGCAAGGTCTTGGCGTCGATCTTGCCGAGATGGCCTTCGTCGAATTCGGCCATCCAGAGATTATTCTTGGAGTCTGAAAGCACCTGATAGATGCCGTAACGGCGCGTTGCCGGCAGCGCATCGGTCGGATGGAATTTCTCCCATTGGCCGCTCGCGATATCGAGCCGGAAGATATCTTGCGTGCCGACGCTCTTGGTCCAGACTTTGCCGTCGACGTCATGGCGCAGTCCGACGAAGTTGAGCTGCACACGCTCATCGTTCCACTGCGAGGCGAGCGGATAATATTTTAGCTCGCCGGTCTGCGGATCGAGATTGCCGAGTGCGCCCTGATACATGGTGTCGAACCAGAGTTTGCCCTCTTTGTCGTATTCGAGCGAGAGCAGGCCGACCGGCGCATCGGGCTTGAAGCGCTTGATCGGATATTCGGTGAGCTTGAGTGTTTTCGGATCGAATTTCGAGATGAACATCTCGCCGAAATCCGTGTACCAGATGCTACCGTCCTTACCGAGCACGACGTCATGCGGCTCGGTGGTGTTGCGGCCCATGTCGTATTCAGTCGTGATGGCATGGGTCGAACGCCCGGTCGGACGCGGCAGCATCTTGAGCTCATAGGCCCATTTGTCGGTCGAACTCAGATTAACGGTGGCAAGATATTCGGCTTGTTTGCGATACTGCTCCGGCGCGCCGGAGCGCGTTCGGTCGAGCATCGGCTGCGGCTTCACTGGCTGGCTCACCGCGCCATAGCCCATCATGCGGCTGATGACTTGGGTCCACTCTTCGGCGTCATGGGTCGATCGCACCACGCGTTCGAGCGTGTGGCAGCCGACGCAATTGAGCAGAAACGCTTTCTGATCTTCGCTGCCGGGGATGCTGTTCATCCATTCGGCATTAGTAAGCTGGCTGGCGAGATTTTTGGTCTTCTGCAGTTTGATGTCGGCGGTTGCGGTCTGTTCGGTGACGACATCGGCGGCGGTCGGCGCGCTGATGTCGTAACCGACGGCGCGGATCGCGAGATCATAGTGGCCAGGCTCAAGCCGGCTTTCCGGGAAGCTGTAATGGCCTTGCGCGTCGGTCGAGACGCTGATCGAGACGATCGAGCCCTTCTTGTGGGCGGTGACGACGACGCCCTCCATCGGACCTTCGGCGGTAGAGCTGATCTGGCCGCTGATCGCTGCAGGACCTTGTGCTGCAGGACCTGGTGCTTGAGTCTGCGTGCCCTCGCCGGACGCTACACCTGCCTGAATCAAAACGACCGCAAACGCGGCCGTCGTCAGCAAGGTTTTGCCAAGCATTGAAGTGGATTTCATTGTTCGCTCCCAAAAGGGGCTATTGCCCGCTGTTCTGCTGTTCGGCGCAGATTCTTAAAAGTGCGACATTTTGCGCTTATCGGTCTTGGACGACAAGGGCCTTGTGGGCCGGGTGGTTGTGCGAGGCGATCACGCAAGGATCAGGCAAGCGCAGCCTTGAGCGTCTCGACAAAACCGGCCGCTGCGATCGGCAAGACCCGGCCGCGCCGGGTGGCGAGAAAAAGCTTGGCCTGCGGCAGCGGCGGATCGACCAGCGGCAAGGCAATCATGTCGTCGGGATGAATGAGCGACTTGCCTGGCTTTCGGAATTGGAAGCAGAGGCCGCGGTTCATGCGCGCGAATGCTTTCATGGTCTCGACCGAATTGGAAACAAGCCGCGGGTCGAGATCGAATGATGCCTGCGCCAAAGCCTGCTCGATCAGGGCGCGGCCGGCGAGCGTCGCATCGCCGAGCGCATGCGGATAGGACAGGCAATCGCGCAAGCGGAGTTCGCTGCGACCGGCAAGCGGATGATCGCGCACCATCAAGACGCAGAGTGCCTGCGCGGCGGTCGCGGCAATCGCGACGTGTTTTTTCGGCGGCGGATAATGGGTGAGGATCAGGTCGGCCTGATCGGCAATCAATACGGTGACAAGATCCTCCGGCGCACCGATATGGACGTTGAAGCGGACATTGTGATGTGCCGCCTGAAACTCGGTGATCGCCGCCGGCAGTAACTCGCTCGCAACCGACTCGACCGCGGCGACGCTAACCTGCCCGCGCACCAGACCGCGCAACTGTTCGACCTGCGACTCGACTGCTTTAAGTTCGGAAATGGCTTGCCGGGTATAGGCCAGGAAAACCTCGCCTGCGGCAGTCAACCGGACGCCGCGCGGCAGACGTTCAAATAGAGCCGACCCAAGATCGCGTTCAAGGTCGAGGACTTGCCGGTTCAGGGCAGAAGACGCGACGTTAAGCGCATCCGCGGCTTTGCGGATTGAGCCGTGGCGAGCCACAGCGTCGACATAGGTCAAGAGCCGAGGTGGGCGTAGTTTGCGCGGCGCTGGTGCGGGGCGCGCTGCCGGCTTATCGGAGCGCGGCCTTCGCCTTCGAGTAGGTTTCGACATCGTCGTCGGGCCGACCTGCGGTTCGTTACAGCCTCGACTATAGGCCTCTTTTTGCATAGCGAGCTGATTTTTCGAGCGCTGCGTCCAAAAATCGGCTCTAGTCGCGCTCGCTCCATTGCGCGGATAGTCACGCTGCCAGGGTCCTTTAAGGAGGGCAGCAGCGATGCGCACCACAGCACTGTCATGTTTATTCGCACTGATTTTAAGCGGGCTTTGCGCGCCGGCGCACGCCGACGATGCCGTCACGGTACGACTGAAATGGTTCAATCAGGCACAGTTCGCCGGCTTCTATGTCGCGAAGGACAAGGGCTTCTATAAAGCTCAAGGCCTCGACGTGAACATCCAGCCGGGCGGTCCGGATTTTCCTGCCATCCAGATGATCGCCGGCGGCAGCGAGCAGTTCGGCGTTACCGGTGCCGATCAGATATTGGTCGCGCGTAGCAAGGGCGTTCCCGTCGTCGCGCTTGCCGTCATCTATCGGCGCAATCCCTTCGTGCTGTTCTCGCTGGCGAAGTCGGGCATCAAGACACCTGCCGATTTCGTCGGCAAGAAAATCGGCGTCAAGATCGGCGGCAATGAAGAGCTGATTTATCGCGCTGTTCTCGCCAAGGCAGGCGTCGACAAATCCAAGCTCACGGAGATTCCGGTCAAGTTCGACATGACGCCGCTGCTTACCGGCGACATCGATGTCTGGCCCGGCTATCTCATCAATGAAGTCTTGGCAGCCAAGGAGAAGGGCTTCGACGTCAATATAATTGCGCCGTCCGATTACGGCATCGACATTTACGCCGACACGCTGTTCACCACCGAGAAAATGCTGAAAGAGAAGCCGGAGCTGGTGCACAAATTCGTCGCCGCCACCCTCCAAGGCTGGAACGCCGCGATCGCATCTCCGGAAGAGGCGGCGAAGATCACCGTCAAATATGGCGACAAGCTCACTTACGATCATGAATTCGCGATGATGAAAGCGAGCGTGCCCTTGCTCAAGCCAGACAGCAAGCCGGTCGGGGCGATGGATCAAACGGCCTGGAGCGCGGTGCAGCAATTGCTGCTCGGTGCCGGCTTCCAAAAGGAGCCGGTCAATGTCGCGGAAGTGTTTTCCGTGAAATCGACGCCATGAACGCCATTGTGCGAGACGCGAGCGCACGTGCGGAACGGCTGGGCGGCGCGCCGATCGCGTCGCCCATGCCAATTCTTTCCATCGCGGAGTTGAGCGTTCGTTTCGGCAGCATCGCGGCGATCGAGGCATTGAGCCTCTCGATACGGCGTGGCGAATTCGTTTCGCTGCTCGGACCGAGCGGCTGTGGTAAGTCGACTTTGCTCAAGGCGATTGCCGGACTGGTGCAGCCGAGCGGCGGGCGGATCGATCGGCCTTATGCGGATCTGCGCTCGAGCTTCATGTTTCAGAAGCCGCTGCTTCTGCCGTGGCGGACCGCACTCGGTAACGTACTTTTGCCGGTCGAAATCCAGCGCGGCGGTAACGCGGTCGACTCGTCCGACCAGCGCAATGCCGAGCGCATGCTGGACCTCGTGCAGCTTGGTGACTTCGCATCGGCCTATCCGCAGCAACTATCGGGCGGCATGCAGCAGCGTGTCGCGCTGGCACGGGCATTGATGAGCGATCCGGATATTCTTCTTCTCGACGAACCGTTCGGCGCGCTGGACGAATTGACCCGTGAAGTTCTCAACGAAGAACTGATCCGCATCTGGCAGAGCCGGGAAACGCGGCTGTCCACCGTGCTCATGGTGACGCACTCGATCCCTGAGGCCGTGGCCATGTCCGACCGCGTTGTCGTGCTCTCCAATCGCCCAGCGGGGCTGGTCGAGGATATTGCGGTCGGAGGAGCGCGTCCGCGGACTCTCGAAGAGCCGGGATGCGCGGCCGTGATCCGGCACATTCGCGAACTGGTGAGGAGGAGAGCATGATTGTCCGCGCTCTGCCGCCGCTTGCCTTTGGACTTGCGCTCATCGTCGCATGGCAGGTGCTGGTCGTGCTTGCCCATATCCCGGAGTATCTCTTGCCGTCGCCGACCGCGATCTTTGCCACGGTTGATCGCTCGCTCGTGATGCAGTTCGGGGTGACGTTTGCTGAGGCAGTGATCGGCTTTATCATAGCGAGTGTGCTCGCTTTCGCGATCGCCACTTTATTTGTCCGCTTCCATACGTTGGAAGAAGGGCTGTTCCCGATCGCCATCGCGGTGAAGACGACGCCGATCGTCGCTATTGCGCCGCTCCTGGTGATCTGGCTCGGCACCGGCTGGTGGTCGAAGATTGCTGCCGCGATCCTGATCTGCTTTTTTCCGGTGCTGGTGAATACGGTCAAGGGCCTCAAAGCGGCTGACGTCGAATATCGCGAACTGTTCGAGACGCTCGGGGCGAGCAGCGGGCAAGAGTTCCGCAAGCTCCGTGTTCCGTATTGCCTGCCGTATCTGTTCTCGGCGCTGAAAATCTCGTCATCGCTCGCTGTAGTCGGGGCCATTGTCGGTGAATTTGTTGGCGCGACCCAGGGGCTTGGCTATCTCATCATCATTTCCTCGGCGCATCTGGAAACGGCGACCTTGTTCTCGGCGATTATTGCGGCGGCCTTTGCCGGCATCGCGATGTTCTACGCAATCGGTTTTGCCGAGCGGCGGCTGATTTTCTGGTCGAGTGGAGGAGCGGAATGACTGCGCGCCAGATCTTCGTTGACGTCACGCGCATACCCACCAAAGGGCCGGGCGACGTATCAGGCCTGATGGAATTGATCGAGCACGGCAAGATAGCTCCGCCCGATATTCTGGCCGTGCTCGGCAAGACCGAGGGCAATGGCGGGGTCAACGATTTCACCCGCGAATATGCGGTCGCAGCGCTGCGCGAAGCGCTTGCGCCGCATCTCAATCTGACCCCGCGCGCGGTCGAAGAGCGGATTGCCTTCGTCATGTCGGGCGGCACCGAGGGCGTGCTTAGCCCGCATCTGACCGTTTTTGCGCGCAGTTTCACCAACGGTGCGGACGCTAATGGGAACGGTCTGAGCAAGCGGCTCAGCATCGGCATTGCCCATACGCGGGATTTTTTGCCCGAAGAAATCGGCCGCACGCAACAGATCGACGAGACCGTCCAAGCGGTCCATCAGGCCATGCAGGATGCCGGCATCGACGACGCAAGCGATGTGCATTTCGTGCAGATCAAATGTCCGCTTCTCACCAGCGAGAGGATCGAAGCCGCAGCGCGGCGCGGCCACAAGACCGTGACGACGAGCGGCTATGCTTCGATGGGATACTCGCGAGGCGCGTCCGCACTTGGCGTCGCCATAGCGCTTGGCGAACTGGATGCAGTCGATGAAAGCCGCCTGCTCAAAGACTGGGATTTGTTCTCATCAGTAGCCTCATCATCCGCCGGCATCGAACTCATGCACAATGTGGTGATCGTGATGGGCAATTCCGCCCTATCCGCGAGCCCATTTGTTATCGGCCATGCGGTGATGCGCGATTCGATCGATCTTCCCGCGGTGCTGACGGCTTTCGAGAGTGTGGGTTTGGAATTTCCCGATGCGCGGATGAACGGACGGCTGGTCAATATTTTCGCCAAAGCCGAGGCGTCGCCGGACGGCGCGGTGCGGGGTTTCCGCCACACCATGCTCGACGATTCCGACGTCGGCTCGACACGCCACGCCCGCGCCGCGGTCGGCGGCCTGATCGGCGGCTTATCGGGCACCGGCGCTGTCTATGTGTCGGGTGGTGCCGAGCATCAAGGACCGCCGGGCGGCGGTCCGATCGCAGTAATTGCGCGAGCTTGAACCGAAGCGCTAACGCAGTGCCGCGTCGAGCAGTAGCCCGGCAAACAGGATCAGCCCGGCATCGCGATCGGATTTGAAAACGGCGAGGCAATTATCGGGATCGGAAATATCCAGACGCGCGATCTGCCAGCCGAGATGAAGTGCAAAGGCTAAAAGCCCGAGCGCGAAGGCAAAACTACCGCCGGCTAAAAATCCTGCGGCGCCGATCAAGACCACCGCCAGGCCGTAAAACAGGATCAGCATAGGTTTGGTGCGCCGGCCAAATAGCAGCGCCGTCGATTTGATTCCGATCAGCGCATCGTCCTCACGGTCTTGATGCGCATAGATCGTGTCGTAGCCGATCACCCAGGAAATCGAACCGGCGTAAAGCAGAAGCGCGGGCCAATCGAGCCGGCCGAAGGTGGCCGCCCAGCCCATCAGCGCGCCCCATGAGAAGGCGAGGCCGAGCACGATCTGCGGCCAATAGGTGATCCGTTTCATAAACGGATAGACGGCGACGATGGCAAGCGATGCGACGCCAAGCCAGATCGTAAAAACATTAAATGAAATCAGGACGGCAAAACCGGCTAGCGCTTGCAATGCCAGGAATAGCGCAGCCTGTGCCGCTGAGACTTGTCCAGAGGGAATAGGACGCGATCGCGTGCGCTCGACGCTTTTGTCCAGATCACGGTCGACGATGTCGTTCCAGGTGCAGCCGGCGCCGCGCATGGCGAAGGCGCCAATGAAGAACAAGGCGATATGCCAGAAGCTCGGCGCCCTCGCATGCGCCGCGACCGCGGCGAGTGCCGACGACCACCAGCACGGCAAGAGCAATAGCCAAGAGCCGATCGGACGATCGAGGCGGGACAGCCGCAAATAGGGCCGCGACCAAGATGGGGCGATGGTGTCGACCCAATTGCCGGTCGCGTCAGCAACCGATCCGGCCGCCCGGCTCATCGTCCGAGCGGGTTGCCAGTCATGGTGTCGAAGGCGCCGCCTTTACCGGTCTTGGTGTTGGTCGCGGAATCGACCTTCGGCGTCTGGATGGCGTCGGAGAGGGTGGGCGCCTTCCGTTCGGGCGCATTCTCGTTGCAGGCGGCGGTCTGGAACTTGACTGAATGCTCGTGGGCTGTCTTCGAGTTGGCGACGACTTGAGCCGGCACACCGCACCAAGTCTGATTATCCTGCAGGAATTTGACGACTTTGGTTTCCGCGGCGACGAAAACCGTCATGAGTTTGCAGACTTCCTTGCGCTCGACCTTGGCTTTCATGCCCGCCTGTACGGCCTGGGCTTTCTTGCCGGCGTCCTCGCTGAGCTTCTGAAAATCGCCGCATACCGCCGGTGCTTGCGCCATACCGCTGCGCACGCTGCCGCCGAGAATCGCTAGCGTCAGGGTCACGCTCCATACGAGGCGCCATGCCAAGCCCGTCATGCAGCCGTGGCTGCCTTTCATCGCAAATCCTCTCCCGGTTCGCTTTAATGTGCCCGATTTCCGGGGCGCATTAAAGACTCGCAGATTCCGGCGAGATAGCGGCGCTTTGTTAAAGCGTGATGGATTTGGCGAGGGAGTTCGGGCTATTGCCGGTGACTGAACGCCGCACACCTTTTAATCCGGTTCCCGCATGCCCCGGTACGATTTCCGAAGCCCCCGTCTTTTCGTCAGCGCACCGTTGCAATCGGGCGGTTCGGCCGTGCTCGAACGTGGCCAAGCGCATTACCTGACCCACGTATTGCGGCTGGAGGAGGGCGCTTCAGTCCTCGTCTTCAATGGCCGCGATGGGGAGTGGGAGGCGTGCGTTGAGATGCAAAAACGCAGCGCAACGCTGCGTCTCGGGACGCAAACGCGTTCCCAGACGGCTCCGGGCGACCTGCATTATCTGTTTGCCCCGCTCAAATCGGCGCGGCTTGATTATGTGGTGCAGAAGGCCGTCGAAATGGGCGTGTCGCGGCTGCAGCCGGTCAACACCCGTCATGGCCAGGTGGCTCGGGTCAATCTCGATCGCATGCAGGCCAATGCGATCGAGGCGGCGGAACAATGCGGGATACTGTCCCTGCCGGAGGTCGCTACGCCCGTGGACTTGCTGCGGATCGCGGCCGAGCGTGATCCGGCGCGGGTCCTGATCTTTTGTGACGAGGATGCTGAGGTCGCCGATCCTGTTGCCGCGCTGCGTGATGTGCCGCGGCAGGTTCCGCTTGCCGTCTTGGTCGGTCCGGAAGGGGGCTTCGCCGAAGACGAGCGGGCGGCACTTGTGAAATTGCCGAATGTGGTGCGGCTTTCGCTCGGTCCGCGCATTTTACGCGCCGATACAGCCGCGGTCGCGGTGTTGGCGCTGGTTCAGGCGATGCTGGGAGATTGGGCCTAGCCGGTGATTACTCGGTAAAGCCGCTATTCGGTGAAGCTACTATTCGGTGAAGCCTGGGCGGTCGAAGCAAACGAAAGCGACGTAATCGCCGTATTTGCGATGGACGCTCGTCACTTTGGCGATGCGGCTCCAGCGGGCGCAATAATCCTCTGCGACCTGACGGTAGCTCGCGGCCACATCGGGCGAATAGGGAAAGATTCCGCCGGTGTCGTTGCCGGTGATGCCAGGGCCGGGCCCGGCGAAATTCGCGCCGTTCGCCAAAGCACTACCAGCTGCCGCCAGAACGAGGCCAAATGCGACCAGAAGCTTTCGCGCCATTGCCTTTTCCTCAGCTCGGAGAATGCGGCGAAGCTTAAAGGCTGGCAACGGCGATTGCAAAGAGCGGGATGAGTGTCTCCGGCATGACGCTCACAGCATCGAATAGGCGCTCGCCACCATGCCGACCGGCCGCTTGTCGGCGGCATGCAACAGCATGACCCGGCCGAAGCTTGTATTGCGGCCGATCCGTACGACGCGTGCATCGGCGATCACATCGAAATTCACCGGCCGGAGGAAATGCGTCGTCTGATCGATCGTGCTCATCGGACGATAGCCATTCCAGGCCGCCGAACAGGCGATGACCATCGCGGTATCGGCCAGCGCCATCAAAGCCTGGCTCGAGACGACCGCGCCGTCAGAGCAAATCCGTTTGGAAAACGGCAGCCGCACAGTCGCGCCGGGCTGCCAATCGGGCAGCGCTGCAGGCGGTCGTGCCGCCTCGACGCTTTCAACAAGCAGCGCCAGATCTTGAATCCAAGGCCCGAAAACCTCGGTCATCAGACGGCCTGCGGCCAGCAGACCGAATGTCGGCTGAACAGTTTGAAGCCTGTGCACTTCGCCCATCGCAATCTCCCCCGGTCAGCCCCGTTCTCTCCGCAATTCCTGCCGGATAGACCCAAAGCTTTCTGAGAAGAGGCTCTCTGAGCAGTGGCGATTGTGCCGAAGCGCCGCTGCCGCGTGGGCTTTGTCCAGCAACGCAAGCAGACGCGACGAATCAAATGCAACAGACATTGATGTGGTATCACAACGCGTATGGTGTGCACGAAAATGTCGCCGGTCCTATCGTCGGCAGGTTTGACCGGCGTGTCTTGGGCCAGTTGCAAACACCGACAATCAAGGCACCTTGACCAGGCCTAGACGGCGCGGCACGGTGGCGGAGCGCTTCAGCGGGAAGGGGCTTCGGCCATGACGAGTAAGGGTTACGGGCGGGTTTTAGGGCTGGCGATAGCGCTCGGCGCCTTTGCGGCCTTGCCGGCTTTGACCTCGGCCCGCGCGGCATCCTGGCTTGAGAAGAATTTCTGGATGTCCGGCCCGCGCTATGAACGGGATACGCCGGCCTGCGATTATGCGCCCGCGCTCGATCGCATCATCGCCAATTTCCACACCAAGGAATACGGCTTCTGGAATTCGGAATTGCGCATCACCGGTGTCGAGAACATCCGCGAGGTCGCCAATATGCCGTGGGCGGCACAATCCATTCCGCGCCGTTATTGCAGCGGCACCGCCATGATCAATGACGGCGGCAAGCACCCGATTTTCTATTCGATTGGTGAGGATACCGGCATGACCGGTATGGACTGGGGCGTCAATTTCTGTGTGGCCGGTCTCGACCGCAATTGGGCCTATAATCCAGGTTGCCGTTCCGCGCGGCCGTAAAAGCCTAGCTGCGTAGCGCTTTCAACACGCAATCCCGCAACAGCATCGGATCGCACGCGCCGCGCTGGGCGAATTCAATGACCTTTTCGGCGACGATCATAACCTGCGGCAGATCGTTATTATCGATGCCGAGTTGTCGGCAGACTTCGGCATAAGCGCCCGTCATGGCAGCGATCGCTTCGGGCTCGAAGGCTCTATGCTGATAGAGGCGGTGAATGGTCATGACTTGCACCGGCGGTTCTTGTCTTTAGTGAGCTTAGCTAAATCTGGTAAAGCGTCTGATAAAGCGAACGATTGGTTTGTTGGTAAGCTAGGCGCATAAGACACAGCGTCCAGCTGAAGCGGTAAAAATGTTTGTGACCCGCAGATGTCGTAGGATAGACGCGGGATACGGCCTTTTCGTCAACAGAATGCGGCGCATTCGCGCCGGAAAACGTCAGGAACTTTGTCATGCTGACTTCTGTTTCTTGCATTCGCCGCAATGTCGCGCGCGGAGCAGTTTTGTTGTTGTGTCTCCTCGCGCTCGCCGGTCGTTCCGCGATGGCGCAAGATGCTTCACAATCGCACCACGGTGAGCCTGGCCAATTTGATTTTTATGTTCTGTCGCTGTCGTGGTCGCCCTCGTTCTGCGCAGCTGCTGCCGAACGTGACCGTTCCGGTGGTGCGCAATGCGGAGCGCGGCCTTATTCATTTGTTGTCCACGGCCTGTGGCCGCAATATGCGCGGGGCTTTCCTGAATACTGTCAGCAGCCATCGCCTCGGCTTTATCACGGCATCATGTCGTCGATGCTCGATCTGATGCCGGCGCCGCATCTGATCTACAACGAGTGGGATAAGCACGGCACTTGCTCAGGTCTCAAGCCGCAAGCTTATTTCGACACGATACGAAAAGCGCGCGCGGCGGTGACGATTCCGACCGACTATAGCGATCCGAAGAACGTACTCACGGTAACACCGCAATCGGTGTCGGCGAATTTCATCAAAGCCAATCCTGGGCTTTCGGAAAACAGCATCGCTATCGAATGCGACAACAAAAGACTGACCGAAGTGCGGCTCTGTCTGTCCAAGGATCTAAAATTCCAGGATTGTCCTGAGGTCGCCAAGCGCAGCTGCCGCCGGGGCCAATTGTTGATGCCGCCGGCGCGAGGCGGCTGACGCGCGGCTTGAACCGCGCCGATGAACTATCAGCACGCTTTTCACGCCGGCAATTTCGCCGATGTGCATAAGCACATCGTGCTGACGCGCATCCTGGACTATCTGCGCGGTAAGCCAGCGCCATTTCGCATCATCGATAGCCATGCCGGCGCGGGCCGTTACGATCTCGCCGGACCGGAAGCGATCCGTGGCGGTGAATGGCGCGATGGCATCGGGCATGTATTTGGTGCCGATTGTCCGGCTTCAGTCCGGTCGCTGCTCAAGCCCTATCTTGATGTCATAACCGCGCTTAATCCGAACGGTGGTTTGCGCCTCTATCCAGGCTCGCCGTTGATCGCCAAAGCCTTCATGCGTAGGCAAGACCGGCTGATTGCCTGCGAACTTGAACCGCGCGCCGCGGCGTCTCTCAAAACCGCACTGCGGGGCGATGTGCGCGTGAAAATCCTTGAACTCGACGGCTGGGTCGGCATCAACGCCAATGTCCCGCCGAAAGAGCGTCGCGGCTTGGTCTTGATCGATCCGCCCTATGAACAAACTGATGATTTCACGCGCCTGTCAGGCGTTTTGGCCGAAGCGCACCGCAAATGGCCGACCGGTATTTATATGCTCTGGTATCCGATCAAAGAACGCGATGCGCCGGATGCTTTAGGGCGGCGCTTGCGCAGGATAGGCGTTCCCAAAGTGATGCGGTCGGAAATGATGCTGTCCGTCCGTCGTACCGAGGGTGGCCTTGCCGGTTCCGGGCTGATTTTGGTCAATCCGCCCTTCACTTTGGCGGCCGAGCTTGAAATTTTGCTGCCGGCCGTGGGTCGTCTATTCACGCCTGCTGCCGCCCACCGGCTCGATTGGCTGGCTGGGGAGCTTTCGGCAAAGCACTAGAGAAAGCCGCGTGAACCCAGCCCGGGTGCGGGTTTCCGCTTTTCCACAAGCGCGTTTTAGTCTAATTGACTTATTGCTGGCTAAGACGTTCCGCCTCCTGTGGGGGGCCGGCGGAGTGACACGCCCGGTTGGCTAAGGTTCTCTTTGCTCGTGTGAATGTTCGGCTAGCCGTCGCACCGTGGGGGTGGCGGCGGAAGAACTACGGGGAAGGGAGTCTTCGAAATGGCAATGACCGGTACGGTCAAATTTTTCAATGGCGAGCGCGGCTATGGCTTCATCAAACCGGATGACGGCGGCCGCGATGTATTCGTTCATATCACCGCCGTTGAACGCGCCGGAATGAAGGTGCTGATGGAAGGGCAGCGCATCAGCTTCGACGTTGAGCCGGACAAAAAAGGCAAAGGCCCAAAGGCCGTCAATCTCGTCGTCACCGGCTAAGCTGCGACGACGTTATCGCTGGGGGGGGGCGTTGCGGGCGGTGCCGTGCCGCCGGCGCTACTTTTTGCTGTCGTTTTTTGCTGTTATGCGTCGCTTTGAAGTGATGGTGCCGGAATGATGATCCTTCGTTCGACGCCGGCCTCGCCCTTTGGGCGCAAGGTGCGGCTCGCGATCTCGCTTCTCAATCTCGATGGTGATGTGAAAGTCGAAGCAGCAGATCCGGCCAATGTGACGGACAGCCTGCGGCTGCAAAATCCGCTCGGCAAAATTCCGGCGCTGATCGCCGAAGACGGCACCGTCTATTACGACTCGCGCGTCATCCTCGATTATCTCGACGACCGCGCCGGCGGCGGCAAGATCGTGCCGAAGGTTTCCGCACAGCGTCTCGCCGCACTTCGCTTGCAGGCGTTGTGCGACGGCGTCCTCGATGCCTCGATCCTCACCGTCTATGAGAGCCGGTGGCGCAAAGCCGAAACCCATGAGCCAAAATGGCTTGAACATCAGGCCGGCAAAGTGGCGCGTGGACTTGCCGCGCTTGAAACCGCGCCGCCGCCGCTCGAAGGCGAATTTCCAAATGTCGGTCAGATTGCATTGGCCTGCGTCTGCGGTTATCGCGATTTGCGCTTCAACGGCGATTGGCGCGCTAATCATCCGCATCTTGTCGCGTGGCTCGATGCCTTTGCTGCGAAGGTGCCAGCCTACGCTGCGACCAAGGTGATGTTGTAGTATCCTTATTTGTTGTCTTGGTTTCGTTATGCTGGGCGCTAGCAGCTCGCGTCGCCAATTCGCATATTGCTGCAAGTCACATCAGTCGTGAGTTGACGCCCATGACGTCTGCGCCGCTTTTCACGCTCGACGAACTTTCCGGAGCCGCCGCGCTGGTGCGCCCGATCGTGCCGCCCACGCCGGCCTATGCGTGGCCGCTTTTGGCGCAACGGGTCGGTGCGGAGGTCGTCGTCAAACACGAAAATCATACGCCGATCGGAGCGTTCAAGGCCCGCGGCGGACTTGTCTATGTCGATACGCTTCTACGCAGCGGACCGCGTCCCAACGGTCTTGTCACCGCGACGCGGGGCAATCATGGGCAATCGGTTGCAGCCGCCGCGAAACGTCACGGCATCCCTGCAGTGATCGTCGTGCCGGAAGGCAACTCGGCGGAAAAGAATGCCGCCATGGCGGCGTTTGGCGGCGAGGTCGTCACCGCCGGCAAGGATTTCGACGAGAGCCGCGCCGTGGCGGCGGCGATCCAGCGCGAGCGCGATTATCATTTCGTGCCGTCGTTTCATCGCGATCTGGTCAAAGGTGTTGCGACCTATGCGCATGAATTGTTTGCTGCGCATGCAGACCTTGCTGCGGTCTATGTGCCGATCGGTATGGGCTCCGGCATATGTGGGTTGATCACGGTGCGCGATCTTCTTGGGTTGAAGACCGACATCATTGGTGTCGTTGCTGCGAACGCGCCGGCCTATGCCTTGTCATTTAATGCTGGATATCCGGTGCCGACCAATTCGGCTTTGACCTTTGCTGATGGCATGGCCTGCCGCGATCCATCTGCAGAAGCGCTTGAAATCGTCAAGAAAGGCGCCGCCCGCATTGTCACCGTCAGCGAAGACGAGATTGCCGAAGCGATCCGCGTCTATCACGTGACGACGCACAATTTGGCGGAAGGCGCCGGCGCGGCGCCGCTTGCGGCTTTGCTGCAAGAGCGCGATCGCTATGCCGGCAAGCGCGTCGGTCTGATCCTTTCCGGTGGCAATATCGATAGGGCGGTGCTGGTGAAAGTGCTGCGTGGCGAGACGCCTATCGTGTGAGCGTTTTGGGGCAAAAATGCCCAGCTTCGATTATAGAAAGCGAAGCGGAACCTAACACCATGGGGTGCCGTTGAATTCCGATTAGCCGCAGCCACTTGTAGCTGGAACTCTAAATTTGCGGCGTTCTCGGGCCTATGCCGGATCGGCTGTTTACGATGCTATCGGAGCCTTTTTCATGACCAAAGTCTCTTTCACCGTGAATGGGCGAGCACAAGAGCTAGAACTCGATACGCGAACCACGCTACTCGATGCGCTACGCGAGCATTTGCACCTTACCGGCACAAAGAAAGGCTGCGATCACGGTCAGTGTGGTGCGTGCACGGTCATCGTCAAAGGGCGGCGCATCAATTCGTGCCTGACGCTCGCGGTGATGCACCAATGCGACAGCATCACGACAATCGAAGGTCTTGGCGTGTCCGGCAACCTGCATCCGTTGCAGGCCGCGTTCATCAAACACGACGGTTATCAATGCGGGTATTGCACGCCGGGACAGATTTGTTCGGCAGTTGCGGTGCTGGGCGAGATTGAGGCGGGGGTTCCGAGCCACGTCAGCGGCGATTTAACGACACAGCCGCAGGCGACTACAACCGAATTGCGTGAGCGCATGAGCGGCAATATCTGCCGCTGCGGTGCCTATTCCAATATCATCGACGCCATTACCGAAGTCGCGGGAGATCGCGCATGAAGTCCTTTACCTACGAGCGCGTCTGCACGCCCGCGGAGGCCGTGTCATCCGCGGCGCGTGTTCAAGGTTCGAAGTTCATCGCCGGCGGCACCAATCTTCTCGATCTGATGAAGCTCGAAATCGAAGCGCCGGCACATCTAATCGACGTCAACGGTCTCGGGCTTGATAAGATCGAAGCAACCGCGGAGGGCGGATTGCGCATCGGCGCATCGGTGCGCAACACAGATCTCGCCGCCGATCAGCGAGTGCGGCGCGATTACGGTCTGCTGGCGCGCGCGCTGCTAGCCGGCGCGTCGGGCCAATTACGCAACATGGCGACCACCGCGGGCAATCTCTTGCAGCGTACGCGCTGTCCCTATTTCTACGACACCAACCAAGCTTGCAACAAACGCAACCCTGGTAGTGGCTGCGCTGCGCTTGAAGGGTTTAGCCGCCAGCATGCGTTACTCGGGGTAAGTGAGTCTTGCATCGCTGCGCATCCGAGCGACATGGCGGTCGCGATGATGACACTTGATGCGAAGGTCGAGACTGTGCGCACCGGCGGCGCGGTGCGAAGCATCCCGATCGCGCAGTTCTATAAGGTGCCTGGCGATACGCCTCACATCGAAACAGTATTGGAAGCCGGCGAATTGATCACCGCCGTGACATTGCCCAAGCCGGTCGGTGGGACGCACATCTATCGTAAGGTTCGCGACCGCGCATCTTATGCTTTCGCCCTTGTTTCGGTCGGCGCTATCGTTCAGCGCGATGGTACCGGCCGCCTTGCGCTGGGCGGTATCGCTCCCAAACCTTGGCGCCTCGAGCATGCAGAAGCCGAATTGCCGCGTGGTGCAAAGGCTGTGGTCGATCGATTGCTCGCCGATGCCAGGCCGACGCCGCAGAACGCTTTCAAGCTGACGCTGGCCAAGCGCACGCTCGGCGCCGTGCTGGCCGAAGCGAGAGGGTGAGTCATGAAGTTCGACACGCCCGCCACCACGAACCCAATCGATCAGCTTAAAGTCATCGGCCGTCCTACGGACCGGATTGATGGTCCGTTGAAGACAATGGGTACTGCGCCTTATGCCTATGAGCGCCACGATGTCGTCGCCAATCAGGCCTATGGTTATGTCGTTGCTGCCGGCATAGCCAAAGGCCGGATTGTTGCGATCGATGTGAGTTCGGCCGAAGCAGCACCCGGCGTACTCGCTATCGTTACGGCGCAAAATGCCGGCAAACTCGACAAGGGCGACTTCAATGTCGCGAAGCTCCTTGGCGGTCCCGAAATCCAGCACTACCACCAGGCCATCGCGCTTGTCGTTGCCGAGACATTCGAGCAGGCGCGCGCGGCAGCTCAACTCGTTCGGGTCGACTATGCGCCAGCCAGAGGCGTGTTCGATCTCGCGGCAGCCAAGGGTTCTGCGACCAAACACGAACCGGGTTTCGGCGGCCCGGCCGATACCGCAAGCGGCGATTTCTCCGACGCATTCGCCGCATCGCCGGTGCAGTTCGATGAGACCTATACGACCCCCGATCAAGCCCACGCGATGATGGAGCCGCATGCCTCGATCGCCGCATGGGACGGCGACAGGCTGATGCTGTGGACGTCGAACCAAATGATCGATTGGGGCACGGGCGACATGGCGAAAACGCTACGTGTGCCCAAGGACAAAATCCATCTGATGTCGCCATTCATCGGCGGCGGTTTCGGCGGCAAATTGTTTTTGCGCTCTGATGCGCTGCTCGCCGCCCTGGGAGCGCGCGCGGCAAGACGTGCGGTGAAAGTGGCGCTGCCTCGCCCTCTGATCTTCAACAACACCACGCATCGGCCGGCGACGATCCAGCGTATCCGTATCGGTACGGAACGCGACGGCAGGATTTCCGCCATCGCCCACGAAAGCTGGTCGGGCAACCTCCCGGGCGGCGATCCCGAGACCGCCGTTGGCCAGACCCGGCTGCTTTATGCCGGCGCCAACCGTATGACGGCGATGCGGCTCGCTATGCTCGATCTGCCGGAAGGCAATGCCATGCGTGCTCCCGGCGAAGCGCCGGGCATGATGGCGCTCGAGATCGCAATCGACGAAATGGCGGAGAAACTGAAGCTCGATCCTATCGCGTTTCGCATTCTCAACGACACCCAGGTCGATCCCGAACATCCCAAGCGGCCGTTCTCGCAACGTCAATTTGTCGAATGCCTGCGCATCGGCGCCGATCGTTTCAATTGGAAAAGGCGCAATCCGCTTCCCGGCAAGGTGCGCGACGGACACTGGCTTGTTGGCATCGGTGTTGCTGCCGCATTCCGTAACAATCTTCTCATGCCGTCGGGCGCTCGCGTCCGGCTCAACAGTCGCGGCATTGTGACGGTCGAGACGGATATGACCGATATCGGTACCGGCAGCTACACGATCATCGCTCAGACTGTGGCCGAGATGATGGGCATATCGCTCGACAAGGTGGAGGTGCGGCTCGGCGACTCCAGCTTTCCGGTATCCAGCGGTTCGGGAGGCCAATTCGGCGCCAACAGCGCAACCTCCGGCGTCTACGCGGCCTGTGTGAAACTCCGCGAGGCAGTGGCCCGCAAGCTTGGGTTTAATTCTGCCGATGCGGTGTTTACGGACGGTCAGGTCCGTTCCGGCAATCGCAGCGTGCCGCTTGCGGAGGCCGCCGGCGACGACGGCATGACTGCGGAGGATTCGATCGAGTTTGGCGATCTCGACAAGACCTACCAGCAATCGACCTTTGGCGCGCATTTCGTTGAAGTTGGCGTCGATGCCGCAACGGCGGAAGTCCGCGTGCGCCGCATGCTCGCGGTGTGCGCTGCGGGCCGCATCCTGAACCCAAAGTCGGCGCGCAGCCAAGTCATCGGCGCGATGACGATGGGCGTCGGTGCCGCGTTGATGGAAGAGCTTGTGGTCGACACGTGCCTCGGCTTTTTCGTCAACCATGACCTCGCCGGTTACGAAGTGCCCGTCCATGCCGATATCCCTCACCAGGACGTCGTCTTCCTCGACGAGACCGATCCGATCTCCTCACCGATGAAGGCCAAGGGTGTCGGCGAACTCGGCATCTGTGGCGTTGGCGCAGCCGTCGCCAACGCGATCTATAACGCCACAGGGGTACGCGTCCGCGATTATCCGATCAGGCTCGATAAGCTTCTCGAACGCCTGCCCGCTGCGGACTGATTTACGCTTATTTGATCACAGTATCGGTGCGGCCAAAACAAAAGCCCCGAGGCTCGCGCCCCGGGGCTTTGTCCGTTTCTTATTGAAGCAATTAGAAGTGGTAGTTGACGCCGCCGCGCAGGATGTTGGTGCGGAACGACACATTGTCGTTGACCAGACCCGCGCCGCAATTCAGTCCGCAATTGAAGTTGCCGAGATCGACATAGAGATATTCGACCTTGGCTGACCAATTGCGGGTGATCGAACCTTCAAGGCCGGCGCCGATGGTCCAGCCGGTCCGATCGGACGATGCCGAAGCGAGGCCCGGGGCCTGCGCCGTGATGTTGCCGAAAGCGCCGCCAGCGGTGATGTAGGGCATCCAGCGGTCGGCGGCATAACCGAGGCGGCCACGCACCGTTGCCAGCCAGCCATCGCTGGTCTTACAGCCCCCTGCGCAATTCGTCGTGGTGGTGCCATTGATATCAGCCCAATCGAAATCGCCTTCGACGCCGGCGACAACCTGGCCGAATTGCCAATTGTAACCGCCGGTGCCGCCGATCTCGCCGCCGCTGATGTCGAAGCTGCCGCTGCGATCCCAGTTCGAGGTACCAAAGGCGCCGCCGCCGTTGATGCCGAAATAGAAGCCGGTCCAGTTGTAGACCGCCGCCACTTGGGCCGGCGGGTAATAAGGGGCCGGCGGGGGCCGTGACAGGTCGGCCGCCATCGCGGCTCCAGACATGGCCGCTCCAGACACTGCAGCCAAGCCGATCAAAGCAACGCAAAGACGCTTCATGGGACTCTCCATACGCATACGCGGAGCGCAAACCCTCGGAACCCGTGCCGAGGAGTAAATTGTATATGTATAGTATTATTCAAAACTTAGCGGGCTAGTGTAGAAAAACAACAGAAGAAATTTCAGTCGTGTCTGCAATATGGCGATATTGTACGTGACGACGCCATGATTATAATGAATGAAATCTAAAATATACTTTAGAATTCCAGATGATCGATTTACACATCAATGACGTGACCGTTTTTCCTAGAAGCGATAGTTCACGCCGAGCCGGACTAGGTTGGCTGCAAGGCCGTTGTCGGCACCGGTGACCGTGAAATTGTGGTCGGAGAAATCGAGATAGAGCCATTCGGCCTTGGCCGACCAATGCGGGGTGAGGCCGACTTCGGCACCGGCGCCGGCTACCCAACCCATGCCGGTATGGTGTTCCGACAGATTGCCCGCCGTGTCGGCTGTCAATTCGCCAAAAGCGAGACCCGCGGTGCCGTAAAGCAGCACATTGCCGATGGCGACGCCGGCGCGGCCGCGCACGGTAGCGAACCACGGATTGGAGAATTGCCAGGGTGCGAAGGTGTCGTCTGCGCTCGACAGGTTGAAATCGGCCTCGGCGCCGTAGACGAAATTACCGTGCTGCCAGTTGAAGCCGCCTTCGATGCCGCCGGCGACGCCGGACGGGCGCGTCGGATTGTTACTGACATCGCCCCATTCATAGCCCAGCGTGCCGCCGACATAGGGGCCGACCCAGCTATAGGCGCCGTAGCCGCTATAGGGTTCCGGCGCTTTATAGGCATAAGGCGGAAGGTCCGCCGCTTTTGCGGTAGGCGATAATAGGCCCGCGCCGAAGACGGCGGCGAGACACAGAGCGATAGCGCGTGTTGTTTTCATCTTGGCCTCCACGACTGAATCGGGCGCAAAGCGGCGTTCTCGAAAGCCCACGAGGGCTTTTGAGAACGTCAATGAAAGTGCCGAAGGCCGTCGCCCTGATCGCTCAAATTTATCGCGATGTTTAAGTTAAGCAGGGCTGAATCGATAACGTTTCCAAGTTGATATCGTTAAGAGAGTCTATATCTCTAGCCCGCCGACAATGAGCACGAAGAAGCCGGACATCGCCCCTGAAAGCGATATCGTCGAGGAGGACGAGGAGCAGTCGCTGCCGTCGCCCGACGAGACGGCGAAGCTTGCCTTCGAGGACGATCAGGTCTCGCTGGCGCAGGGCCGAGCCGCCATCATCCATTTCGCCAAGCTCGCGCCGGCAAAGCCCGGCGTTTACCGCATGATCGATGCGCGGGGCGACGTGCTCTATGTCGGCAAGGCGAAGAACGTCAAAAAGCGCGTGCAGGCCTATGCACGACCGACCGGGCTCGATACCCGCATCGAGCGTATGATCGCCGCGACCCGGACGCTTGAATTCGTCGTTACCCGCACCGAAACCGAGGCGCTTCTTCTCGAAGCCAATCTGATCAAACGCTTGCGGCCGCGCTTCAACGTCGTGCTGCGTGACGACAAGTCGTTTCCCTATATCCTCATCACCTCCGACCATTGGGCGCCGCAACTCCTCAAGCACCGTGGCGCGCGCAGCCGGCCTGGGCATTATTACGGACCATTCGCTTCGGTGTGGGCAGTCAATCGCACTGTCAATGCGCTGCAGCGCGCCTTTTTGCTGCGCTCGTGCAGCGACCCGTTTTTCGAAAGCCGGACCCGGCCGTGTCTTCTGCATCAGATCAAGCGCTGCTCGGCGCCATGCACCAAAGACATCGACTATCGCGATTATTCGGTGCTGGTGCGCGAAGCGAATGAGTTCTTGTCTGGCCGCAGCAAGCGGGTGAAGGAAGAACTCTCAGCCGAGATGGAGATAGCGTCGACTGCGCTCGATTTCGAGCGCGCCGCAATCTATCGCGATCGCCTCGCGGCGCTTTCCGCAATTCAATCACATCAGGGCGTCAATCCACGTGGAGTGGAAGACGCCGACGTATTCGCCATACATCAGCAGGGCGGCTATAGCTGCGTCGAAGTGTTTTTCTTCCGCACCGGGCAGAACTGGGGCAACCGCGCCTATTTCCCTAAGGCCGACCGATCGCTCGCCGTTGAAGAAATCCTTTCGGCCTTTCTCGCGCAATTCTACGATGACAAGCCGCCGCCGCGGCTCATTCTGCTGTCGCATGAAATCACGGATCGCGAACTCTTAGCCGAGGCGCTCTCGAGCAAGAGCGGACACAAAATCGAGATCAACACGCCACAGCGTGGCGAGAAAAAAGATCTGATCGAGCACGCGATGGCCAATGCGCGCGAAGCGCTGGGGCGGAAACTTGCCGAGACCAGTTCGCAGCAGAAGCTGCTCAATCAACTCGCCGAGACTTTCGGTCTCAAAGCGCCGCCACAGCGCATTGAGGTCTACGACAACAGCCACATTCAGGGGACCAATGCCGTCGGCGCGATGATCGTTGCCGGCCCGGAAGGTTTTCGCAAAGGCCAGTATCGCAAATTCAACATCCGCTCGACTGAGCTCACGCCCGGCGACGATTTCGGCATGATGCGCGAAGTGCTGGAGCGGCGTTTCAAGCGGCTTCTCGCCGAGGCGCCGCGTGCAGCGGCTGAGCCGGATGGATTTTCCAATGGCTTTGGGGAAGAAGCCGATCCGGCACAGCCGGATAGCGAGGAGGGTGTTTCTCCGGCGTCTGAGGACGACGAGTCCCCTTGGCCCGATCTGGTGCTGATCGACGGCGGCCAGGGGCAGCTCACGGTAGCGCGGGATGTATTGGCGGCGCTCAATGTCGACGTTCCACTGGTCGCCATCGCCAAAGGCCCCGACCGCGACGCCGGGCGCGAGACTTTTTTCCTGCCCGGCCGCGACGCCTTCAAACTGCCGCCGCGCGACCCGGTGCTTTATTTCGTCGAGCGGCTCCGCGACGAGGCGCATCGCTTTGCCATCGGCTCGCATCGCGCGCGGCGGCGAGCCGATTTGCGCGAGGCTGGATTGCAGGAAATTCCCGGTATCGGCCCGGCGCGAAAGCGCGCGCTCTTGCATCACTTCGGCACGCTTAAAGCGATCGAACGCGCTGCAGTCACCGATCTGCGGCAGGTCGAAGGCATCAGCGACGAAACCGCGCAGCGAATTTATGCGTTTTTTCACGATGGAGCGACGTAGCCATGACATGCGCATTCGGGGTCTGTCGGTTTACGCGCAGCGGCGCTATGGTAGCGCTCAGGAAGTTCCAAATAGCACCATGAATCCATCGACCACGACCACGCCGGGAACGGCCGCGCAGGGGAGAGCGCGGACGCATCACCTCGCGCTGCCGAATATACTGACCTATGGCCGGATCGTGGCTGTGCCGGTCGTCGTCGGCTGCCTGTTCTGGCAGAACATTCTGGAAGGCGGGTTGTGGCTGCGCTGGGTCGCGCTCGCCGTGTTTATCGCTGCGGGCATTTCCGACTTCCTCGACGGCTACCTCGCCCGCATTTGGGCGTTGCAGTCCTCGCTTGGCCGTATGCTCGATCCGATCGCGGACAAGCTTCTGGTTGCCTCTTGCCTGTTGATGCTCGGCGCCGAGAAGACAATTCACGGCTGGTCACTCTGGGCCGCTGTCGTCATTCTTTGCCGCGAAATCCTAGTTTCGGGTTTGCGCGAATATCTCGCCGAGCTCCGCGTCAGCGTGCCGGTGACCGCCCTCGCCAAGTGGAAAACCACGCTGCAGCTTATCGCCGTCGGCTTTCTGATCTGTGGCGAGGCCGGCGACCAGATCGTGCCGTTGGTGACGAAGACGGGTGTCGCACTTCTGTGGCTGTCGGCGATCCTGACGCTCTACACCGGCTGGGATTATCTGCAAGCGAGCGTTCGGCATCTGACGAAAGAAGACGCATGAAGCTTCGTTATTTTGCCTGGGTGCGTGAGCGGATCGGTCTCGCGGAAGAAGACGTCTCGCCGCCGAACGATGTCGCAACCATCGGCGAACTGGTCGTGTGGCTTACCAAGCGCGGCGAAGGCTATGCCTATGCATTCGAAAATCCCAAAGTGATCCGTGCTGCGATCGATAAAAACCACGTGCGCGCCGAGGCGCGCATCGCCGGCGCTGGCGAGATCGCATTCTTTCCGCCAATGACCGGCGGGTGATGGGTCGTTTGTGATGACTACGACCATCAAATTGCAGCGCGAAGCCTTTGACGTCGGCGGTGAGATTGAACTGCTGAGCAAAGGGCGAACCGATATCGGCGCTGTGGTCACTTTCACCGGCATCTGCCGCGGCGACGAAAACGCCCGGCCGATCGCGGCGCTTACACTTGAATATTATCCCGGCATGGCAGAGGCGGAGATCGCGCGCCATGTCGAGGAAGCGCAGGCGCGCTGGCCGCTTCTCGGCGTCACCGTCATCCACCGCTACGGCCGGCTCGCACCTGGCGAATTGATCGTGCTGGTCGTCACCGCTTCAAGCCATCGCGAAGCCGCTTTCGCCGCGGCCGAGTTCCTGATGGACTACCTGAAAAGCCGCGCGCCATTCTGGAAGCAGGTCGAAACGGCTGACGGAAAGACGGTCAGCAAGAGCTGGGTTGAGGCGAAGTCGACTGATGATGCCGCCGCCGAGCGTTGGGCAGCGCCGTTGCCGCATCGTGAGGCGGCAAAGTAGCGATGCCTCAGGCGGCGGCTGCCTTGCTGCCTTTGGGCTGCACTTCGGCGGTGTAATCGTCCATCAGCGTCTTGGTGATGGCGCTTGGCGTGAACCGCCATTGCGCGATCTCCGACACCGCGGTGACTTCCGCTGCCGTGCCGGTGATGAAGCATTCCGAAAAGCCGGACAATTCTTCCGGCATGATGCGGCGCTCAATCACCTCGATGCCGCGCCGGCGCGCGATATCGATCGCGGTCGCGCGCGTGATACCGGCGAGGAAACAGTCGGCGATCGGTGTGTGGATCTTGCCGTCCTTGACGAAGAAGATATTGGCGCCGGTGCATTCAGCGACGCGGCCCTGCCAATCGAGCATCATGGCGTCGGCATAGCCACGCTGTTCGGCGCGATGCTTCGAGATCGTGCAGATCATATAAAGACCCGCCGCCTTAGCGAGGCAGGGCGCAGTCTTCGGATCAGGCCGCCGATATTCGGCGAGATCGAGCCGGATGCCCTTGAGGCGTTGCGCCGGATCGAAATAGCTCGGCCATTCCCAAGTGGCGACGGCGAGATGGATCTTATTCTGCTGCGCCGAGACGCCGAGCGCCTCGGAGCCACGCCAGGCGATCGGACGCACATAAGCGTCTTTCTGATTGTTCTTTTCCAGAACCAGACGCTTCGCTGCATCGATCTCAGCGACCGAATAGGGAATTTCAAAGTCGAGAATCTTCGCCGAATTCTTCAGCCGTTCGGAATGCAGCGTGCCTTTGAAGATTTCGCCGCCATAAGCGCGCTCGCCTTCAAACACCGCGCTTGCGTAATGCAGGCCGTGCGTGAGCACACTGATCTTGGAGTCGGCAGTGGGGATCAGCTTACCGTCGAACCAGATGAGGTCGGAACGTTGGTCGAAAGCGACAGCCATGGCATTTCTCCCTCGCGAGCCAATTCGCTCGCGCCGTCCGCGTCCATTGCAGTTTGAATGAGAGCGGGCGGACTTTTGCTTCGGGAGCGGACTCCCGTTATGGTCTCGCCGTTCCCTGCAAACGCGTCACAAGAGCGCCGATTGGCGTGCTCCGCGATCTCGGAACCGGCCGGATAGCGATAAGTCACGAAACACTACCAGCTTAACAACGCATCCAAAATATGTCAACATAGCTGACCTAATGGCAGACATCAGCATAGCGCGGAGTTCGCGGCACACCGCCGTCACGCCGGCCGAAAAGGCCGCGGCTGAGACCGTGCCGGCGACGGTCGAGCCGTATTTCGATCTGATCGAACTGTTGTTCTTTGCTTATCGTGACTTCGTCGGCGATCCGGACGAGGTGCTGGTACGGCTCGGCTTCGGCCGTGCGCACCATCGTGTGCTGCATTTCGTCAACCGCAATCCGGGAATGAAGGTCGCCGAGCTCCTCGATGTCCTGAAGATCACCAAACAATCGCTCGGCCGCGTCCTCAAGCTCCTCATCGATCAGGGCTATGTGGTGCAGAAAGAAGGCGCCAATGATCGCCGACAACGCCTTCTTTATGTAAGCCCCGCCGGTGAAGCGCTGGCGGTCAAGCTCGCGGGTTTGCAGACCGCTCGCATAGCCCGTGTGCTAAGCGAACTCGGTCCCGGTGCGCGCGACGCGGCGCGGCGCTTTCTCGCTGGGATGATCGATCCGCAGGAGCGTGATCACGTGCTGCGTTTGATCGCCAAAGCCGACGGTGTCGCGCGCGACGGCGCATCATGACTGACGCTGCGACCAAATCGGCGCCTAATCGGGAGCGGACGCTGGACAAAGTATCCACGCAGCCGGCCGACGATGCACCGCATCTTTTGGTCGTCGACGACGACCGCCGTATCCGCGTGTTGCTGTCGCGTTTTCTCCTTGCCGAAGGCTATCGTGTCTCCACCGCTGACACAGCAGCCGATGCGCGCGCCAAGCTTGAAGGCTTAAAATTCGATCTTCTCATTCTCGACATCATGATGCCCGGCGAGAGCGGCTTCGATTTCGCACGCCGGCTTCGCACTACATCGTCCGTGCCGATCCTGATGCTGACCGCGCGCGACGAGAAAGAGAGCCGGATCATGGGGCTCGAGATCGGCGCTGATGATTATCTGGCTAAACCGTTCGAGCCGCGGGAATTGTCGTTGCGCGTCGCCAACATCCTCAAACGCGCGCGGCCGCCGACGCCTCTGCCTTCGGAATCGGTGCGCTTCGGTCCGTTTGTCTTTCACCTGGCGCGCGGCGAATTGCGCCGTGGCGAGGACGTGATCCGCCTGACCGATCGTGAGCGCGATATGCTCCGCGTGTTGACGGCGAGCGCGGGCGAGACCGTGCCGCGCCAAGCGCTTGCCGGCAACGGTGAAGCAGTGAGCGAGCGCACTGTCGACGTGCAGGTCAACCGGCTCCGCCGCAAGATCGAGCGCGACCCAAGCAATCCTTTGATCGTGCAGACGGTGCGTGGCGTCGGCTATCGGTTGGTGGCGACGAACAACGCATCATGAGGCCGGCATGACCAGTCTGGACGCGGGTCTCGGACGGTTGCGCAACGCCGCGAGCCAATTCGCCGCCGCGGCAAGCGGCACGGCCGCCGTTATTCGCACCACTGCCGGACCAGTCGCCGAGCCGGTCGGGCGACTGTGGGACCGCTTCGGCCGTTGGGTCAAATCGATGACGCCGAAGGGGCTTTATGCCCGTTCGCTCCTCATCATCATTTTGCCGATGGTGGTGGCGCAGTCGGTCGTCGCTTTGATGTTCATGGACCGGCACTGGAATTTGGTGACGAATTATCTGTCATCGGTGGTGACGCAAGAAATCTCCACTTTGATCGACGTCTATAAGACGTTTCCACAAGACACCGATCACGCGCAACTCCGCCGCATCGCTCAAGATCGGCTAGGCTTGGTCGTCGATTTCCTGCCGGGAACGCAACTCCCGCCGCCGGGGCCGAAGCCGTTCTTCTCTCAACTCGACGCGACATTATCGGACGATATCCGCAAACAGATCGGCCTGCCGTTCTGGATCGACACCGTCGGCAAATCCTCGATCGTGGAAATCCGTATCAAGCTCGACAATACGGTGATGCGGATCTTCGCCCGGCGGGCCGATGTCTACGATCCGAATTCCTGGATCTTCCTGGTCTCGATGGTCGCCACCACGCTGTTCGTGCTGGCCATCGCCATTGCTTTCCTGCGCAATCAGATTCGGCCGATCGTGCGGCTTGCCGATGCGGCCGAAGCTTTCGGCAAAGGCCGCGAGGCGCCGAACTTCCGGCCGCGCGGCGCCCGCGAAGTCCGGCGCGCCGCGGCCGCGTTCCTGGAAATGAAGGGACGCATTGAGCGCGCCATCGAGCAGCGCACCACTATGCTCGCGGGCGTGTCGCACGATCTGCGCACCATTCTTACGCGCTTTAAGCTGGAACTCGCGCTCCTTGGCGACGGGGCCGAAATCGAAGCGATGAAAAAAGATATCGACGAAATGGCGGCGATGCTCGAGGCCTATCTTGCTTTCGCCCGCGGCGACATGGGCGAGCAGCCGGCGCCGACCGATATCGGCGCACTTCTCGAGGAGCTTCGCCTCGATACTGAGCGGCACGGCCATCGCGCGACCGTGAATTTCCACGGCCAGCCGGAGGTTACGGTGCGGCCGGCAGCGTTCAAGCGCTGCCTCGCCAATCTCGTCACCAATGCCTCGCGCTTTGCCTCGACAGTCGCGATTACCGGACACCGCGATCATCGTTGGCTGTCGGTGACGGTGGATGATGACGGCCCCGGTATCCCGGTGAATTCGCGCGAGGACGTGTTCAAGCCGTTCCTGCGGCTTGACGATGCGCGCAACCAGGACGAAGGAGGTACCGGTCTGGGTCTCGCTATCGCTCGCGACATAGCCCGTTCGCATGGCGGTGACATCACGCTTGGCGATTCACCGCTTGGGGGGCTACGAGCGACGGTGCGGGTGCCGGTGTAAGGTCGGTCGGCACTTTTTGGGCTTGAATTAATTGCCATTTTTCTTATTTGGTTGCCAATAATTGCCGTCGGGGAAACGCCAGGAAACGCCATGACCGTTGCCGAGAAAACCGAAAACCGCGCCTTCGAGGCGGACGTTGCCAAGCTTCTGCACCTGATGGTGCATTCGGTCTATTCCGACAAATCGGTCTTCCTGCGCGAGCTCATCGCCAATGCCGCCGATGCCTGCGAGCGGTTGCGCTACGAGGCGATCGCCGAGCCTTCGCTTCTCGGCGACGACGTCAAGCCGAGGATCACGGTCGCGCTTGATCCCGACAAGAAGACGCTGACCGTTGAGGATAACGGCATCGGCATGAGCCGTGACGAGATGATCGAGGCGCTCGGCACCATCGCGCGGTCCGGCACCAAGGCCTTCGTGGAGCGGATCGAAGCGACAAAAACGGGCGAGAAAAGCGGCGACGGCGAGGGCGCTGGCGCAAGCGATGACACCGCGCTGATCGGCCGGTTCGGTGTCGGCTTTTATTCGGCGTTTATGGTGGCGGAGCGGGTAGAAGTGACCTCGCGTCGCGCCGGCGTGAACGAAGCGTGGCTATGGTCGTCGGACGGCAAGGGCGAATATGCGATCGCACCGGCCCGCGACGATGCACCGGCGCGCGGCACGCGGGTTGTCTTGCATCTCCTCGACGACGCCAAGAGCTACGCCGAGCGCCATGCCGTCGAGCCGTTGATCAAGGCGCAGTCGGGCCACGTGCCGGTGCCGATCGCGCTTGTCGAAAAGCCTGGTGCCGAAACTAGCGAAGTCACGGATGGCGCCGCGCTCTGGACCAAGTCCAAGGCAGACATCAAGCCCGAGGACTATGCCGACTTCTATCGCGGCATTGCCGGCGCCTTCGACGATCCGATACACACGATCCATTTCCGCGCCGAGGGACGGCAGGATTATTCGGCGCTCCTGTTCGTACCCAGCACGCGGCCGTTTGATCTGTTCGATCCGGATCGCGCCGGACGCATCAAGCTTTACGTGAAGCGCGTCTTCATCACCGACGACGCGGAAATCCTGCCGCGTTATCTGCGTTTCGTGCGCGGCCTCGTCGATTCAGCCGATCTGCCGCTAAACGTCTCGCGCGAGAAAATCCAGGAGAGCCCGCTTCTTGCTGCGATCCGCAAAGGTACGACCAGCCGCGTGTTGTCGGAACTGGAGCGGCTCGCCGACAAGGAACCTGCGACTTACGCCAAAATCTGGGAGACCTTCGGCGCGGTGCTCAAGGAAGGGCTCTACGAGGATTTTGAGCGGCGCGATGCGCTGCTCAAACTTGCGCGCTTCAAGACTACGACGTCCGAAGAAGCGCGCAGCCTCAAGGATTATATCGAAGCGTTTAAGCCCAATCAGACTGCGATCTATTATCTCGCCGGTGACGATCTGGCGCGGCTGAAATCATCGCCGCATCTCGAAGGCTTTCGCGCACGCGGCATCGAGGTGCTGCTGTTGTCCGATCCGGTCGATTCGTTCTGGGTCATGCCGAATACGGGTTTCGACGGCAAGCCGTTCAAATCGGTGACCCAGGGCGCTGCCGATCTTGCGCTTATTCCGCTTTCCGAGACGAACGAAACGAAAGAGCCGGAGGTTGCGGCGAAAGAGGGCGCGGCCGTCACCGATTTCATCGCTTTCGTCAAATTGACGCTCGGCGAGGCCGTTGCCGATGTGCGGGCCTCCGAGCGGCTCACCGATAGTGCCGTCTGTCTGGTTGCGCCGGAGGCCGGTCCAGACCGTGCGCTGGAGAAAATTCTCGCCAGCGCCGGGCGCCTCAACACCGCGTCAAAACCGATCCTGGAGATCAATCCGCGGCATGCGCTGATCACGGCGCTCGCGGAACTCGGCGAAGCCGACCGCACGTTCAAGGAAGACACAGCGCATCTTCTGTTCGACGAGGCGCGTGTTCTCGAGGGCGATCGGCCGGCCGATGCGCGGCAATTTTCCGATCGGCTGGCGCGCGTGCTTGAGCGCGGCCTGCGCTCAAGCGGAGCTTAGATTTACCGCTTATTTGTTGTCGTTATTCCGCGGGCGTCGCCTGATGCGGCGCAAGATCGGCCGGGATTTTGACTGCCTTGTTCTCGTCGGCAGGCTCCAGATCGGCCTTTGATCCTTTGAGCCGGAAGTAGATCTGCGATCCGACCAGGAGGACGCAAAGCGTAACGAAGACCGCGCTGATCGGACGCTCGACGAACACCAGCATGTCGCCCCGCGAAATCAGCATCGCGCGGCGGAAGTTCTCCTCGAAGCGCGGACCGAGCACGAAGCCGAGCAGGATTGGTGCCGGATGGAAGCCGAGCCGTAGCAGCAGGTAGCCGAACGCGCCGATGGCCACGACTTCGCCGACCTGGAAGAAGTCGTTATTGGCGGCGTAGACGCCAATACAGACGAAGAACATCGCGCTCGGATAGAGGTACTTGTAGGGGATCGCTAGCATCTTCACCCAGATGCCGATCAGCGGCACGTTGAGCAGCACCAGCATGATGTTGCCGATCCAGAACGAGGCGACGAGACCCCAGAAGATGTCCGGGTGCTGTGAGATCAACTGCGGGCCGGGTACGATGCCTTGGATCATGAGCGCGCCGAGCAGGAGCGCCATCACAGCGTCGCCGGGGATGCCGAGGCTCATCGTCGGGATGAAGTCGCCTTGCACCGAAGAGTGGGTGGAGGCTTCCGGACAGACCACGCCTTCGATCAGGCCGGTGCCGAATTTTTCCGGATGTTTGGAGATTTTCTTTTCCGTCGCATAGGCGACGAAGGAGGCGATGGTCGGCCCGGTGCCCGGGATAAGCGAGCACAGGCTGCCGATGATGGTGCCGCGCCACATCGGGAAGAAGGCCCGTTTGAACTCGGCCTTGCTTGGCCGCATGTCGGCGATGCTGACATTGGTGTATTTGGTGTTGATCGGCGCAACTTGATTGACGCTATTCATGAACTCGGCGATGCCGAACAGGCCGAGCGCGAGCGCGATCAGTTCGATGCCGTCATCGAGCTCGGTCAACCCGAAGGTGTAACGCTCGGAGCCGGTTTCGAGATCGGTGCCGACCGAGCCCAGGAAAAGGCCGAGCACCGTCATCGCCACGCCTTTGATCGGCGAACCGCGGGCGAGCGTCGAGCCCGCCAACAGCCCCAATAGCATCAGCGAACACACTTCCGCTGGGCCGAATTGTAACGCCGCCCTCACAAGAAGTGGCGACAGGAAGACCATTTCGGTGATGCCCCAGGAGGCGCCGACGAATGAGGCAAACACAGTGAGCCCGAGCGCAACGCCGCCGCGCCCCTGCTTGGTCATCGGGAAGCCGTCGAGGCAGGTCACGGCGTGCGGTGGATGGCACGGCAGATTGAGCAGGATCGAGCAGATGGCGCCGCCATATTGCGCGCCATACATGACGCCGCCGAGCATCAGAATGGCGGCCACAGGTTTCATGCCGAAGGTCAGCGGCAGCAGGATCGAGATGGTGGCGAGCGGGCCCATGCCGGGCAGCACGCCGACCATGTTGCCGACCAGCACGCCGATGAAACAGAACATCAGATTGTGCGGCTCGAGCGCGACGCCGAAACCGTACCAAAGGCTGGTGAGCGAGGTCGCGATCACGGGCCAACTCCAAATTGAAGCGGAGATGTAAGAACCGGCATCGGCACCTGCAGGAAGTAAGAGAACAGGGCGACGCCGAAGACAGTCACGATGGTTGCGAGAATGACGGTTCCGAGCCACGTCTTATCTTTGTCACCGAGCGCGGCGACAAAGACGCAGCCGAATGTGCCAGGAAGCATGCCGAAATATCTGCCGAGAATAATAAAGACGACCGGGCTCATAAGGATGCAGAACCAGGCCCACCATTGCGGATTGGCCGGCAGAATGCCTTCGTCCTCTTCGCTGCCCGGCGCGGCCGGAGTGAGACCGGCGGCGGCGATGGCAATACCGATCAGGACAAGAATGACGCCGAGCGCGGTGGGCAGGAAGCCCGGTCCCATATGCATCAGCGTGCCGGCACGATAGCTCGTGCCTTTGATAGCAATCCCGAGCCCGATCAAGATCATCAGGCCACCGGCATAGAAGTCTTTCTTGCCGATTAACTCGCGCATAGTACTGGTGGCAGGCCGCAAAATTTCCTCCCGGCCGTTTTACGGGGCCGTTCTGTTTATTGCCCCGAAACGAAGGAACTACCTTAATTACCGCTAAGTTCCGCGATGACGCGGTGTCGCGGGGGTCGCCCGACTTCCAGTGCGCCGAACCAATGGCGCAGGAAGCCCCTGCATTCAGGCAGGTCTAGAAACGATATAGGGGGTCGGGAAAACACGCAACTGTTTCCATAAATCCAGCGCCCATAGAGCGGGTTAGGGTATACGCCGATCACGGCCAATTGACCGGGTTTTCCTGACCGGATGGCGGTCGCTACAGCAGAAGGTTGTCGCCGTTCTCCGCTCCACTTTTGATGGGCGTTGGCGGGGGATAAATCCCCCCTCTAATGGCCGTTGGGAATGAAGCCCCGGGCATTCAATGGAAGTCGCGGCTCTTGAGCGGCAACGCTTCCTCCGCGGGATGCGGGCCGCCGGAAAGCTTGGGTGAGAACAGATCGCCGCTTTCGCGCAGCCACGGAAGTTCCGTGGAGAGATCGATGAAACTTTCCGCAACCACGTGGACGACTAAGCCTGCGCGCTGCACCCGTCCGCGCACGGCCAGAAAACGCGCCGTCATCACCGTGCGGCGGTTGGCGGTAAAGGCATTTGGCCAGACAATGATATTGGCGATGTCGGTTTCGTCTTCGAGGGTGAGGAAAACGACGCCTTTGGCCGTGCCCGGCCGCTGCCGCACCAGGACGAGACCGGCGACGGTGACGGTGGAATTCTGCTTCAAGGTTTCGCTCCGCAGCGCCGCATTGCGAACTGCGCCGCGCGAGGTGAGACGGTCGCGGAAGAAGCGCACCGGATGGCCTTTCAAGGACAGTCCAGTGGCGATGTAGTCTTCGACGACATGCTCGGACAGCGACATCGGCGGCAGTACGACCGGCTGCTCTGGAAAAAGCTCGTCGCCAAGATGCGGTGCTAAAAGCGGCAACGTGTGCGGCAACATCTGCGGCAGTGATGCCGGCTCGTTGGCTTTGGTGCGTGGCGGCCTGATGCCGATCATGTCGAGACGGCGCGCCGCCCATAAAGCATCGCGGCGTGTCAGTTCGAGCGAGCGGAACGCATCGGCCTCCGCCAGCCGTTCGATGGTGAAACGCGAAATGCCGGCTATAGCTGCGAGCCTTTCGACAGAAGCAAAACCGTTGCCGCGCGCGGCGACGAGCTTTTGCAATTCTTTCTCATTCAGCCCCTGAATGAGACGAAAGCCGAGCCGCACGGCATGGCGGCCATTGGCGGCGGTGCTTGGCTCGAGCGTGCAATCCCAATCGCTGAAATTGACGTCGGCTTCGCGGACTTCGACATTGTGCATCCGCGCATCGCGGACGAGTTGCGCCGGTTGATAAAAGCCCATCGGCTGGCTGTTGAGAATGGCGGCGCAGAACACCTCGGGATAATGACATTTGATCCAGGCCGAGGCGTAGACCAGAAGCGCAAAGCTTGCGGCATGGCTTTCCGGAAATCCGTATTCACCGAAGCCTTCGATCTGGCTGAAGCAATTTTCGGCAAAGCTGCGGTCATAACCGCGCGCCGCCATTCCATTGATGAATTTGTCGCGAAATTCATGAACGGTGCCGTTGTGACGGAACGTAGCCATGGCGCGTCGCAAGCCATCGGCTTCATCGGGCGTGAATTTCGCCGCGTTGATGGCGATCTGCATCGCCTGTTCTTGAAACAGCGGTACGCCAAGCGTCCGTTTGAGAACGTCGCGTAATTCATCCGCCGATCCCTGCGATGGATGTGGTGACGGATAATGTTCCTTATCGATGCGATCGCGGCGGCGCAGATACGGATGCACCATGTCGCCTTGGATCGGGCCCGGCCGCACGATCGCGACTTCGATTACGAGGTCATAAAAGGTGCGAGGCTTCAACCGCGGCAGCATCGACATTTGCGCCCGACTCTCGACCTGGAACACGCCGATACTGTCGGCGCGCGACAGCATCTCGTAGACATCTGGGTCTTCCGCCGGCAGCGTCGCCAGCGCTTCATCACGCCCATAATGCAAGCGCAACAGATCGAGGCCGCGCCGCAGGCAACTCAACATGCCGAGCGCGAGCACGTCGACTTTCATCAGGCCAATCGCGTCGATGTCGTCCTTGTCCCATTCGATGAAGGTGCGTTTTTCCATCGCTGCATTGGCAATAGGTACGGTTTCATCGAGCCGCCCGCGGGTAAGCACGAAGCCGCCGACATGTTGCGAGAGGTGACGCGGGAAGCCTATTAATTCTCTGGCGAGCAGGATCGCCTGCTGGATAGCTATATTGTTCGGATCGAGTCCGGCTTCGCGGATATGTTCGTCGGGCAAGCCGTCGTCGTAGGAGCCCCACACCGTTTTCGCCAATGCCGCGGTGACGTCTTCGGTCAGGCCCATGACCTTGCCGACTTCGCGAATGGCGCGGCGCGATCGATAATGAATGACGGTGGCACAGATCGCTGCGCGATGGCGGCCATAACGTCCATAGATGTATTGGATCACTTCCTCGCGCCGCTCATGCTCGAAATCGACGTCGATGTCGGGCGGCTCGCCGCGGTTTTCGGAAATGAAACGGGCGAACAGGAGGCCGCTTTTGTCCGGATCGACCTCGGTAATGCCGAGACAATAACAGACCGCGCTGTTGGCGGCGGAGCCGCGGCCTTGGCACAGAATTTTCAGGGTCATGCGCGCGTGATCGACGACATCATGCACGGTGAGGAAATAGCGTGCGTATTCGAGCCTTGCGATCACGGCCAGTTCTTCGTTCAGTCGTTTGATCACATCGGAAGGGATGCCCTCCGGAAAAAGGCTTTTAGGATAACGCCGCGCCGCGCCTTTCCAGGTCAGGTCTTCGAGATGCTGCTGCGCGGTTTTCCCCTGCGGTATCGGTTCGTCGGGATATTCGTATTTCAATTTGCCAAGCGAAAACTGACAGGCCTTGGCAATGTCGATCGTGCGCGTAAGGGCGTCAGGAAAGTTTTTGAACAGGTGCGCCATGTCCGAAGGCGATTTGATATGGCGTTCGGCATTGAGGGTGAGCCGCAAACCGGCTTCGGCGATCGTGCATTTTTCCCGGATGCAGGTGACGACATCGGCCAGCGGGCGGCGTTCCGGGGCGTGATAGAAAACGTCGTTCACCGCGACGAGTGGCGCGCCGAGGCGATCGCCAAGTTCGTCCAGTAAAGCCAGCCTTCGCGGTTCGGCGCCGCGATGGTAATGCGCGCCGGCAAGGAAGGTGCGCTGCGGCGCGGCGTGGGCAAGGGCGGCGAGGCGAGAGGTGAAATTATCGCTCCGCTCATTCGTGAAAAGCTCCAACGGCGGCAGCGCGATAAAAACCTGTCCTCCGCTGGCGTCGAGAATGTCATCGAAGCTCAGATGACATTCGCCTTTATCGGCTTTGAGGTTGCCGGCGGTGAGTAGCTTGCAGAGCCGGCCATAGGCTTCGCGGTCGGTGGGGTAAGCGAGCGTTTCGAAGCCGTCGGTGGTGACTAGGCGAACGCCGACAAGAAGCTTGATGGTCCGCATCTTGGCTTCTCGATAGGCGCGCACCACGCCCGCGAAAGAATTGCGGTCGGTAATACCAATGGCGGCAAGCCCCAACGCATCGGCTTGCTCTACCATCTCCTGCGGATGCGATGCGCCGCACAGGAATGAAAAATTGGTGGTCACAGCGAGCTCGGCGTAAGCGGTCATGACGCTCACTCACGCAAACAAGCCTTGTACGAACCATTGCGGCGTCACGGTCTCGCGTTCGTACAGGCCTTCGCGATAAATCCAGAGGCGCCGCCCGCTTTCGTCTTCGACCAGATAATAATCGCGGCTTAGAACGTGTTGCCGCTCGGTTTCGCGGGAGTGAGCGGAGAAATTCTGATTGCGCCACCATTCCGCGCCGATCCGTTCCGGCCCTTGCGCGCCTTTGATATCATAGGTGACGCCGCGCCAGCAGAACCGCCGCGGTGGACCATCAGGGATAAGCGCGGTGACGTCGTCGGCACGCTCGGCCCGCGGCAACAACAGAAGCGGATGCGTTTGATCCGGCGCCGGCCATGTTGTTGCGGACAAGGTTTCGCTGCCGGCTTCAACCATCATCTCGGCGCGTTCGGGAATATGACTGGCGATCGGTGCAAATTGCCGGACGCGATGCGCGCCAAGGCGTTGGCGGAGTGCATCGATCAAAGCGGCATAGCGTTCCGTCGAAACGCCGTCTGCGGCGAAGGATGCAAGCTCGGTCTGCCGTGCCGTCATCGATTCGACGCAGGTAACCGCAAGCCCGATGGCTTCGAAACCGAAACCCACATGGGCATCGAGATCCGTCATGCCGGCAAGCGTCTCCAATCGCAATGCGATGAGACGCTGCACATGGGCGACGTCGCGCGTCGGCAGTGTCAGTCCGATATCGATCGCCTCGACCGCGCTATCGACGCGATAGAGGCAAAGCCGCAAACTACGCACGCCGACATCGTCGCGGATGAGCACTTGAGCGAGATTTTGCATCAATCGGCCGGCGCTAGCGACGATTGCTTCCGCGGCGACGACCGGTTCGAGCAGATAATGCAGGCCGTGATAGAGCGGCGGCGCGACGATCGGCGCCAGCGGCTCTTCGCTGCGGCCGAGTGCTTGATCGAGACGGCGTAGCAATTCGGCCGCAAAACGCGCGGCAAAAGGTGCGCGCGGCTGGTCGATCAGCGAGCCTATGGTCTTGAAGCCGAGCCGATGGAGCGCGATGCGCGTTTCCACCTTCAGCCGCAAGGCGCCGATCGGCATGCCGGCAAGCGTCTCCGCTTCTTGTCCATTCGGCAGGACCGACAAATGTGAGGCGTGGAAATGTGACGCCGCCCAAGCGGTGCCAGGCGTGGCGGCGACCGCGAGCCGCGCCACGAAGCCGAAACGTGACAGGCGCTCGGACAGATCGGCGATCAGTCGTTCTTCGCCGCCGAACAGATGTGCCGAGCCTTCGATGTCGAGGAAAAAACCGTCGGCACCGTTGTTCTCGCCGCCGAATTCCTCAAGCCAGGGCGAAGCGGTCGGCGTGTAGCGCGTCGCCCATAAAGTCAGCCGCCGCAGCACGGCGTCGTCGGCGGCCGGATCGACATCACGCACTTGCAGGCCTTCGGCTTTGGCCCGCGCATCCGCGAGGAGGCCGCCGACGCTGAGACCGCACTTTTCCGCCGCTTCATTCAAAGCGGCAATGCGCGGGCCGCCCGAACCGGCAATGGCAAGAACGAATGGCTGTTCAGCATCAACAGGCTTGTCGGAGATCGTCGTCTGCGCGCCGATCGCTTGCGCTCGCAGAAAGCGCTGGATCGGCCAGCGGGGCAACCAGACTGAAACGATGCGCGACATGATCGTACTCCACTACCCATTGACCCGGCCGACCGTTGCGACAGCGCTCGAGATGCAGGTGCCATCGCGGATGCAGGAAAAGCCCGAAACGGTCGCGCCCGGCTTTCGCTATGCCGATGCGCCAGCGCGTTGCCGCAGCGCTTGCTTCCAGTGTCGGTTCGGGCCGCAACAGCAGCAGCGGCAGACCGCAATCATGCGCAGCAAGCTGCAGCTTCTGGCTGGTCTTGAGATCGAGCCGGTCGATCATGCCGGCGACAGCGCCCGGTGCGCCCGAATGCAGCGCCTCCGCCAGGGCCCAAAGCGTTTCCTTGCGGTGCGCCGTTTCGACCAAAACCAGACGCGCCGGATCGAGACCGAGCGCTTTGAGGCCATGCCCGGAAAGCCGGCCATAGCGCCGCGCTCCATGAGATGGCGCGATGAAGATGAACGAGCGCGATTGCGGCAGGCGGGTCAAAATCGCGGCGAGGAAACCGACAGCGGCAACGGTTGCAGCTTCCGTTTCAGGCACAATTTCATGCAGGCCGCCGCAGGCGAGGCCGCCGTCCGGCAGATGGGAATCGATTGCACTAAGATCGAACGGCAAAGTCGCGCCATGGGCCCCGGTCCAATCCTCCTTGCCCCTCACGAGGCGACGTAGCTCCGCCATCAAACTGGCGCGGTCTCGGGCACCCGGAAAAGCCGGGGCGGTAGCTGGAAATGTAAATGTATCAGCCATTTATCCAGCTCTCCCTCGTGGGGGACGCGGCAAAAGTTCACTTTATGTTCCTAAATCCAATTATAGAACAAATAGAGAACAATGCCAAGGGGCGCGGAATGGAACTCAAAGGGGTAGTGCGTTGCTTTTCGGGTTTTGCGGCCTAGACTGCGGCCATGATAATCCGCAGGCGGAGACTGGTTTTCGTCGCCCTCGGCGCCGCGGCGCTCGGATTTTTCGCAGTTTCCGTCACGACCACGGCCGGCCGCGCGGCCACTTGGGGCCACGCCAAATGGTGTGCCGTCACCAATAACGGCGGCGACGACATTATGTGGGAGTGCGTCTACGACACCGTCGAGGAGTGCCAGCCCTTCATCATTGCCGGCAACCGCGGCTTTTGCTCCCTCAACCCTTATTGGAAGGGTCCTAACCAGCCGCCGGATTCTGACGACGATTGAGCGTCGGTACCACGCGATAACAGTACGGAATTGAATTCATGCCGGAAGCCGACAAGGAAGGCGAACGCTACGCCATCGATCAGCCGCAAGCGACGCCGGGCTTTTTTCTCAAAGGCACCCATCAGCTCGACTGGGGCATGAAGAACCGAATGGCGCGGGTGTTCGACCCGACCTCGGGTCGTACCGTGATGCTCGCCGTCGATCACGGTTATTTCCAAGGCCCGACCACGGGCCTCGAACGCATCGATCTGTCGATCGTGCCGCTATTGCCGTCTTGCGATGCGCTGTTCTGCACGCGCGGCATTTTGCGCAGCGTGATCCCGGCGCAATGCCAGAAGCCGATGGTGCTGCGTGCCAGCGGCGGTCCGAGCATTCTGCGCGAAGAACTGTCCGACGAGCAGATCGCGATGGATATGGACGACGCGGTGCGTTTGAACGCTGCCGGCGTCGGCATCCAGGTTTTCATCGGCGGCGAGCATGAGACGCGCTCGGTGCACAATATGACGCGACTCGTCGATGCGGGTCTGCGCGTGGGTGTGCCGGTGATGGGCATCACCGCGGTCGGCAAAGCGATGGTGCGCGACGCCAAATATTTCCGGCTCGCCTGTCGCATCATCGCCGAGCTCGGCGCGCAATATGTGAAGACCTATTACGTCGAGAAGGACTTCGAGACGGTCACGGCGTCATGCCCGGTGCCGATCGTCATGGCCGGCGGCAAGAAGCTTCCCGAACTCGAGGCGCTGACCATGGCCTATAACGCCGTGCAACAAGGTGCGTCCGGCGTCGATATGGGCCGCAATATTTTCCAATCCGAGGCACCGCAAGCGATGATCGCGGCGGTCGGCGCCGTCGTGCACAAGAACATGAAGCCGAAAGAGGCGCTCGATCTGTTCCGCTCGCTCAGCGCGTCGCGCGTCGCCGCGGAATAGCGTCAGCTATACTTCCGCTAGCCGTACATGCGCTGCGGCCCGGGGCCGATCAGGAACCAGGCCACCACGCCCGCAGTCACCGCGCCGCCAAGCGCAGCCAGCACTTCCGCGATCCACGTTGCGCTGCCGACCTGACTTGAACGTGCCTGATCTTTGCTGATCGGCGCAGCATAAGCGGTGCGCACTGCCGGCGCAGCGTTCGCTTGCGCAATCAATGTCGGTGCGCTTGCAGTATCCGGCGTCGCGGTAACAGTCTTCGTCGTCTTACCGCTGTCCGCGGCGAGATCCATGGCGTTGACCTCGTCCGGAGAAGCGATCGGCACCGTTTGGCCGCCGACTACGATCGCATTCATTTGCAGCGCGTCATTCGCGGGCGGCGGCGTTGCAACAGTATCGGCTGCAGCGGCGACTGGCGGCGCGTCCGCGGCAGGAGCGATGGGTGTCGGTTCTGCGGGCAGTTCGGTTTTCGCCGCGACAATGGTGTGATGTTTGTGGCGCGCGACTTTTGTTCGCGTTGCCACTTTTTCGTCGGTCGCTTTTGCGTGTTTCGTCGCGTGAGCTTTGGCGTGCGCGCCGGTGAGTTCAGCCGGCGGCCTCAATCCGGCGAGGATATTGGTTTCCGCTGTCGCTGGGTTTCCAGCAAACAACGCGGCCGCCATCAGCACGACACCTGCAGAGACAATGCGGATACGCAGCATTGCGCCCTCCGTTATTAGGACAGGGCGCGATAGGGCAGGGGCGCCGTGGCCTCACGGTGACGCAATTGGGGATTCTTTGGTGCAAACAAAGGTCGAAAAGCGGCGCTGTTAACCAGGCCGCGTGCTTCGATCAACGAGAAGCCCTGAGGGTTCTCGTTGATTCTTTGAATGTGACGTTATTCGACGGTAACGCCGGCGGCCTTGATCGGCACAGCCCATTTGGCGATTTCGCTTTTGACGAGTTGGCCAAGATGCTGCGGTGTCGCGTCTTTATCTGACACGATCTCGGCGCCAAGCGCGCTCAGTCTGTCATGCACCGACGGTGTGTGCATGGCCTGGAGCGCTGCGTCGTTAAGCTTTTTCACGATTGCCTCGGGCGCGTTCTTCGGCAGAAAGATCGCGTTCCAGGTATAGGCGACGAGATTGGGTGTGCCTTGCTCGGCCGCGGTCGGCACATCGGGGAGCGCCGGCGAGCGCTTGGTGTCGAGTGTGGCGAGACCTTTAAGTGCGCCGGCATCGATCGGCGGCTTCGCGGTGGTGATGATGTCGCACATATAATCGTCGCGGCCGGCTTCGAGATCCTGCAAAGCGGGCGCCGAGCCACGATACGGCACATGCGTGACATTGACGCCGAGAACGTAATTCAACAACACGCAGCCGAGATGCACGGCCGAGCCGGTGCCGGCGGAGGCAAATTGCATCTTGGACTGGTTCGCTTTCACGTAAGCGACGAATTCTTTGAAGTTATTCACCGGCAGATCTTTGCGCGTCTCCAGCACGATCGGCACATTGGCGATCAATGCCACCGGCGTGAAATCGGTCACCGCGTTGTAGAGCGGATTCTTGTAAAGCGTCTGCCCTTGCGCATGAGTGCCCACGGTGCCGAGCACGAACTGATAACCGTCAGGCGTAGCATTGGCGACACGCGCGGAGCCGGTCATGCCGCCGGCGCCTGCGACATTTTCGACAATGACGTTTTGTCCCAGCACTTCGCCCATGCGGGCGGCCATCACGCGGCCGAGGATGTCGGTCGGGCCTCCGGCGGCGAACGGGATCACCATGGTCAGCGGCCGGTTGGGGAAGTCTTCCGCCTGCGCGGCTTGAGCAAATACGCAAACAATGGCGGCTGCAGCCGCCAACATCTTGATCTTGAGCATTTCGGATCGTTTCCTCACGGGATTTTTAATTTTCACGTCAAACGGTGACTGCATGGCCGGCGCAAGCCGGTCAAGTCCCCCGTGCGCAATCCAGCGATGCGTGATCGCCTTTAAAGCTCGGTGATCGCCTCCGGGAAGCGATGCAGACGCTCGCCCGGGCCATCCACGCCGATCAGATAATTGTCGCAGACCCACGACATCACCTGACCGCGGATATAGGTCGGGTGCACGACGATGTTCATGTCTTTTTTGATCGTCCAGGGTTCGTCGCTGCGGATCAGCGGCCGCTCGACGAGATCGTAGCCCTGGCCATGGCAATGCAGCCGCTTCTCTTCCGGACGTCCATTCTTACGCATGAAGTCGTTATAGGCCGAGAAGATATCTTTGCACTTGGCGCCCGGCTTCAGCAGGCTGAGATTGAATTTGCGTGCTTCAAGGGTGAAGGTGAATTCGTCTTTGAGTTCTTGTGAAGCGTTGCCGACTACGCAGGTGCGGCCGAGTTCGGTGTACATGCCGCCCGGACCGGAATCTTCGACCAGCATCGCGATCGCATCGCCTTCTTTGATGACGCGGTTCTGGTAATGGCGTTGGCTGAATTGCGCCGGCTTGTCGGCAGGCATCGAGGCGCAGAGATAGATGCCGTTCTCGCTGCCATGGCGCTGGCTGTAGCATTGCGCGATCGCCGCGATATCGCGGTCGCGCATCCCGGGCTCGACGGCGGCAAAAGCGGCGCGCATGGCGCCGTCCTGCATCGCCGCGCAACGGCGGATGAGTTCCTGCTCCTCGGCGCTCTTGATCGACTTGATGTTGTCGACGAGTTCGGTGGCATCGACAAAGCGCGTGTTGGAGAAGCGGCCTTTCTTCAGCGTGTCGATCAGCGCGAACGACATTTGCGCGGTGCAGACGAGGCCGATGGTGCCGCCGGCATAAGGCTCGAGGCCTTTCGCTGCGAGTTCGGCGTCATAAGGCGCGGTGTAATTGCAGGAGACAAAGCTCGGCGTGGTCAGCCACTGCTTGACGCCGCGCCGCATGCCGTCGAATTTTTCCGCCGGGTGGAAGACGCCGCCGAACGGACCCTGGCTCACCAAGGTCATTAGATCGTCGCGCGGGAACACCACGGTGAACGGATAGCCATTGGTCGCCGGCAGATCGGTGAAATATTTGACGTAGCCGCCCATGTGATCGTTGTTGTTCTGCATCAGCAGCACATCGATCTTTTCGTGCTCCATCGCGGCACGCACCGCGGCCCAGCGCCGTTCCAGTTCGGCGGTCGAGATCGGCGTCTGCAGGCGCTCGGACAATTCCATCGTTCACTCCCTAAATCGGCACGCCATTGACCATGCCGGCGCTGTCACCGGCAAGAGCATTCGCGCTTATGGCTGCTTCAGCACATCTTTCCATTTTTCGGCGATTGCCGCGGTCTCCTCATGCGACAATGAGGAGGCCGGCGGAAATTTGTCGATCCACGCGAACGGCCGGCAAGCATCGATGATTGCCTTGGAATGCGATGTGAGGCCCTGCGCTTTGTCTTCGGCCGGGATGCGCGGGTCGAGCGCCGAACTCCAGGCGTCGCGCACGATGTCGATCTGCTCCGACGGTTCGCAGCGCGTGGTGATTGCCCACATCACATCGTTAAGGTTGGACGGATCGATATCGTCATCGACTGTCACCACCAGACGTCCCATGTAACTGTGCGCTGCCGCGATCAGGCTGGCGCGCTTGGCATGACCGGCATAACGCTGCTTGAGCGCGACCACTGTCATCAATTGCGACACATGCTGCCAGACGCCGCTGATGTCGGTGACGCCTGCGGATTCCAGATTGCTCCAGATGCTTGCAGCGCGAAACGGTAGCCCGAAATGAAAGCGCGGCGGCTTCATCGGCGGTGAGCCGAGCAGGATCGGATCGTCGCGATGGTGAATGGCTGACACCACCATCACCGGGCAGGGCCGCTTATCCGCCGCGTAATAGCCGGTGAATTCGCCGAACGGACCTTCCAACAGGGTCTCGGCGCCGGGCGGCATCAATTCGCCTTCGAGGATACTTTCGGCGTGCGCCGGAAGAGGCAGGCCGGTCACCGGGCCGTTGCACACTTCGATCGGCGTTTCCTTGATCGCGCCGGCGAAATCATATTCGGACTGGCCGGCGGGCAGATATTCGAAACCGGCGATGAACAAAGCCGGGTCTTCGCCATTGACGACGGCAAGAGGGCAGGATTTTCCCTGATCCCAGTATTTCTTAGCGATGATCGCGCCGTGCCGGCCTTGGTGATCGAACTGGACGGTGACTTTGTTTGGTCCCTGCACTTGCACGCGGTATATCGAGACATTGATCCAGCCGGTGTCCGGATCTCGCATCACGACCAGGCTGCCGGAGCCGATATAGGGCCCGCCGTCCTTGCGGTGCCAATACGGTGCCGGAAATTTTGTGAGATCGACCGCCGCGCCGCTTTGCGTGTTTTCCAGAAACGCCGCATTCGTCACCGGCACAGGCGCGCGCGGGGTCAATTTTTGACGCTTTGCCATCCAGGCTTTGAGGACATCGAGCGGCTTAAGAGTGGGATCGATGCCGAGCGCAAGCGCAGCCCGCTGCGCGTTGGTGGTGGCGTTGGTGAAAATACGAAAGCCGTGGGGATAGCCTTTGATGTTGTCGAACAGCAATGCCGGGCAATCGGGCTGGCCGGCCGCGACCTCGGTGATGCCACCGATCTCGAAATGAGGATCGGCGCCATCGATGCGGCGTAACGCTTTGAGGCCATCGACCTCGGCAATGAATTCACGCAAATCTTTGTACACGGCGAAACGCCCTTAGTGCGGCACGACATTGATCATGCCGCCAATATTGCCGGCAAGGAAGGCGCGCATATTGGCTTCGACCGTCGGCAGCGCAAAGTCGATATAGACGTCGCAGAAGCCACCCTGATGTGTCGTGATGATCACGTTCTCCATCGCCCAGAACGGATGATCCGGCGGCAATGGTTCTTCGTTGAAGACATCGAGCGCCGCGCCGGCGATGGTTTTCTTGGCAAGCGCTTCGATCAGCGCCGGTTCGTCGACCACGCCGCCGCGCGCCAGATTGATCAGGAACGCCGACGGCTTCATCGCCGAGAGGACTTGCGCATTGATGCTGTTGCGGGTCGCGGGCGTCAGCGGCGACAGCAGTACGAAGAAATCGAACTCGCCGACGACGGCAAGCAAATCTTCGCGGCTATGCATGCGGTCGAAGCCGGGGGCGGGCCGCGGTCCAGAGCTAATGCCGACCACGGTCATGCCGAGCGCTTTGCATCGGGGCGCCAAGGCTTCGGAAATCGCACCGACGCCGAGAATGCCGACGGTCTTGTTGTGCAGAAGCTGCGCCGGAAAGCGTTGCCATTGCCGCTTGTCTTGGGCGCGCACGGCGCGTGGCAGATCGCGCGCCAGCGCCAGCATCGTGCCCAGCGCTGCCTCGGAGACCGGCGGGCCGTGAATGCCACGGACATTGGTGACGATCACATCTTTCTTCAGCGCCGGCTGGTCAATGATATTGTCGACGCCGGTGCCAAGCGTCTGCAGCCATTGCAGCCGGCCAGCCTGCGCAAGAACCGCGGGCGTCAGCATGGGCGTGAAGGTGAGCAACATATCGGCGTTGCCGATATGCGGTCCGGCCTTGGAATGGTGATCAACCAAGGTGATATCGATCTCTGGAAAAGTTGCCCGCATCCGGTCGCGATATTGGTTGCGGACCGTCTCGGTCAGGCCGAGCAGAATGAGAAGATTTTTCATTATGATGGCGCGGTCCCGGACGGCGAGTGTGATGTCATTGGCGGGTTGCGCGAGCCTTATATCGTCCCGGATCAAGGCGCGCCAAGGGAAAGTGGGAACCCTTGAAAGGCAGAGATTTTGGCTCGGGCTGCATCCCTCTTGCGCGGATTTGTGCTAGAAAATCCCACGCTGGTTATTCAGGAGCAATCGATGCCTATCGATCTCACTGCCGTGGATTGGGCCTTTGTCGGCATATTGTCGATCATCTGCTTTGTTGCGGCGTTGCTCGGAAGCCTGATTTCGTTTCGCAACAAGCTTGGCGGAGCGATCCTCGCTGCTGTTCTATTCGCGGTGGGACTTGTTGCCTGGATGTATTATCCGCATCCGCAACTCCCCGGTCCGCTAGCGCCGCGTGCAGTCGAAGCGGCGCCCGTTGCCGCACCCGCGCCGGCTCCAAGTGCAATGCGGCCAGCCAATCCGGTGACAACCGTGAGCCCGCCAGCAAACCCGGTTCAGACTGTGAGCCCGCCCGCCGATACGTCACCGAGCGGTACCAAGTAGCGGTACGCTGCGGCAGCCGCCACGGTTGACCTTTACGCTGTTGCCGTTATGCGTAGAGCATTACCATCAGCTGGGTGAAATGGAGCGATTATGAACAAGGTCCATGCGGATGCGAAGTCCGCACTGGCCGGGTTGCTCAAGGATGGCATGACCATCATGGCCGGGGGGTTCGGTCTGTGCGGCATCCCCGAAACCTTGATCCTCGCCATACGCGACTCTGGGGTTAAGAATCTGACCGTCGTCTCCAATAATGCGGGGGTCGATGGCAAAGGGCTTGGCGTACTGCTCGACAGCCGCCAGACCAAGAAAATGGTCTCCTCCTATGTCGGGGAGAACAAGACCTTTATGCAGCAATATCTCGCGGGCGAACTCGAGATCGAGTTCAACCCGCAAGGTACGCTTGCCGAGCGCATCCGCGCCGGCGGCGCTGGCATTCCGGGGTTTTTCACCAAGACCGGCGTCGGCACCCAGATTGCCGAAGGCAAGCCTGTCGAGGAATTCGACGGCCAGCGTTATGTGATGGAGCGCGGCCTCGTCGCCGATCTCTCCATCGTGCACGCCTGGAAGGGCGATACCGAGGGCAACCTCGTCTATCGCAAGACGGCGCGGAATTTTAATCCGGTGATGGCAACCGCCGGCAAAGTGACGGTGGCCGAGGTCGAGAATCTGGTGCAGCCGGGCCAGATCGATCCGGATCACATCATCACGCCGGGTATTTTCGTGCAGCGTATCATCCACGTGCCGAATGCCGTGAAATACATTGAACAGCGCACCACGCGCAAAAGAGCTTGAGAGGCGATCATGCCCTGGACCCGCGATCAAATGGCGGCACGCGCCGCGAAGGAATTGAAGGACGGTTTCTACGTCAACCTCGGCATTGGCATTCCGACGCTGGTGTCGAACTACATCCCGGACGGAATGGATGTGCAGTTGCAGTCCGAGAACGGCATGCTCGGCACCGGGCCGTTTCCCTATGAGGGCGAGGAAGACCCCGACCTGATCAATGCCGGGAAGCAGACCGTGACCGAACTGCCGACCACGAGCTATTTCAGCTCCGCGGATTCATTCGCCATGATCCGCGGCGGTCATATCGATCTCGCCATTCTCGGCGCCATGCAGGTGGCGGAGAACGGCGACATCGCCAATTGGATGATCCCCGGCAAACTGGTGAAGGGCATGGGCGGCGCCATGGACCTCGTCGGTGGCGTCAAGAAAGTCGTCGTGGTCATGGAGCATTCGGCGAAGGGTGAATCGAAGCTCTTGCAGCGCTGCAATTTACCGCTCACCGGCGCAGCCGTCGTCGATATGGTGATCACGGATCTCGGCGTCTTCACACTCGACCGCGATGGCGGCGGTTTGACGCTGACCGAACTCGCGCCGGGCGTCACCCTCGACGACATCAAGACCAATACGCAGGCGAGCTATAAGGTCGCCAACACGATCCAATGACAGCCCGAGATCGCGCTGATAAAGCGCGGTCTCTATTTGCTTCCTTCATTCGACTCGCGTGCGACTTTTTCCAAAATAGGGTGCCAGATTTTCTGCTGGTCCTGCGTGAACGCCGTCGTCTCTTCTGGAGTCATGTAGCGCGTGAAGGCGCCGTTGGCGGCGAATTTGCCCAACACCTCTTTATTCTCCACGGCCGTACGCAGATCGGCGTTGACCTTGCGAATAATGGCATCTGGCGTACCGACCGGCGCCATCAACACCTGCCAGGCGCCGACAAAGAAGTCCGGTAGCGTCTCGGCGACGATCGGCGGGGTCTCCATGCCGGGCACGCGCTGGTTCGATGTCGAAGCCAGCATTTTGATCAACCCGCTTTGTCCGGCGCCGGCCAAGCCTGCATAGGCATCGAGCACCAGATCGACGCGATCCTCGACCACGTCGCCCATCGCCTGCGCAGGGCCGCCGGCATAAGGCACCAGCCGAAGCTGCACATTGGCGCGCGATTGCAGAAGCTCCATTGTCAGATGCGTCAGCCGGCCGCGGCCGGTCGACGCATAAGACAATTCATTCGGCTTCTGCTTGGCGCGCGCGATCAGATCGGGAATTGATGTGATGCCGCTTTTCGGCGAGGCAGCTATGAAAATCGGCTGCTGCAAAACGAAACCGATCGCGGTGAAATCGCGCGGGACTTCGACCGGCATGTTCGGGGCGACGCCGGGCCCGCCGGCGAGCGCCAGGAATGCGGAGGTCGCCGGAAGATAAAGCGTGTAGCCGTCGTTCGACGCCGCGGCGGCGACGCGTGCCGAAATCCCGCCGCCGGCACCGGGCTGATTGAGGACGACGACCGGTTGATTCCAAATCTTGCCGAGCTCATCGGCGAGAATGCGGGCGCTGGCGTCGTTGGCGCTGCCCACCGCGGAGTCGACGACGATCCGCACCGGCTTGTTGGGATAATCTGTCTGTGCGTGAGCTATACGAAGGAGCAGCGAAAGCGAACCCGCAAGCGCCAGTGTGAATATTGCGGCGCTTCTGATCCCAAGCCTGGCTTTTCTATTCATGCGGTCTCCGTACCTGACGTTTGCTCCCGGGTCGTATCTAGCACGGGTCTTCCGGTGACGGCACGCGGCCACATCGTGCAGTCAAAACTGCACGAAACTACGCAATCCAAAAACCAGTGCGTTCGGTATCGACGAAACGATACCGGGGCCGGCATTGGGATTGGCGATATTGCCGCCGGGATGAACGACGTATTGCAGGTTGGGCTGAAAGTACCAGTTCTTCGCGACGACCCATTGATAAGTGAGTTCGATCGTCGCCTCGAAATCGCGAACCGGCATCGGCGTGCCAGTGACTGCGATGGCGTCGCGATCGAATGCTGATGCGCGCGGCGAGATATGGCCGTAGGCAGCAGCGATGCCAACCGTGTCATGCGGCCGCGATGAGAAGGACGCTTCGAGGGTAATGCCGCAGTCGACGTAAAGATCGATCAGATTGCGGTCGCCAGGCGCTGCCGTGCCACGAAGAAATACGTTCAGGCTTCGATCCGGCATGCCCGGATCGGTCCATAATTCGTGATCGACGATGCCATAGAGCGCATAGTCGCCGTGGTGCTGTAGCGGCGATCCAGACGCAGCAAGCAAACCGCCCGCTGTATTGTAACGCTGGTCGTTGAATAAGCCGGTGTTGAGCCATGCACCGACTTTGATCGTATTTGGCAGATCGGTCGTCGCCGGCGTTTGCGCCTGACGCCTGGCGCCAGATTCCTCTTTGGGATTTTGAGGAACGGGCTCCGGCCGGGCATGATCGTAAGCGTAAGCGAATTCGGCGATGAAAAGCGGCGGATCGTTGACCCGGAATGCCAGCCCGTGCGGATCGCGTTCGACCGGATTGCCGACGCCGGGACCAGCGGGATCACCATTGAAAACGGCGGCTTGAAAGGTGAAAGAGGCGTTCGGGTTGTACCGGAAACGCACGCCCGGCGTAGCTTCGGGAAAATTCGGGCCGCCGCTTGGTAGATCATCGCCGCTCAGAAGCGGCCAGCCGAATGTCGAATTGACGAAGAGATTGGCATTGTCGCTGATCTGAAATTCTTGCGCCGCCGTAAATTGACCGATGCGGATATTCGCATCATTGCCGATATCCTGCGCGACCCAGAGATTGAAAAGCCGGGTCGATTGCGGCGCCTCGCTGCCGCTGACCGTCATGAGATTATCGGGGTTCGTTACGCTGAACTGCGTGCCGTGAATCTGATGCAGGCTGGCGTGAAAGTCCGCGCCGTTCCAGCCGATGAGTTTTTCAAGGTCGGCATCGACGATGCCTGCGAAACGCCCGTCATAACCGGGCCCTTGCTGGATGCCGCCGGTCGGGTTGTTGAATGCATCGCCATAATAGTTGAAGGTGAATTTCACCCCGGCCTGTTCGAGCCGTGTTCGCGCTCCGCCCCAGTCAGTCATCTGCCGGAGGGCGGCGGGCAAAGACCACGGTGCCGTGTCGTTATTCTCCTCGGCGAAACTCTCGGAAGGCGCGGCGGTCAGAACGGCGAACGGCGCCGAGAACACCAAAAACGCAACACCGAACTGGCGAACCACGCACATCGTCTCTTTCGCGCCCGACCTGAAAGGTCATCCAGCACGAAAATGCCATCGGAGCTTGGCAATTATGTAACAATAGCCGCTCCCTCAGACCGGCCTTATTCCGGCGCGATCACAATCTTGATGGTGTCGGCCGGGATACTGCTCAGTTCGAGGATGAAAGGCGCCGCTGCGAGATTGAATTTAACGCTTTTGCGGATGCCTTCACAGCCTTGCGCGCCGCTGAACGCAGTCGATTTCACCGTATGTCCGCCCTGGATCACGTCGACCCAGCCTTCGGATGACAGCGTGATCTTGTAGCTGCCGGCTTTTGCCGGCGCGGGCGCCTTGATGAAGCCTGCAAAAGACACCGGCGATTTTGGCGTCTGCTCCGGCGGCGTTGGCAGTTTGGCGTCGGCGAAAGGTACGAGCGTGATGATCGACGCGAATGGGATCGGCCAAGCTACGCTTGCGCCCGATACGAGCTTAGGAAGGTCAGTGCCGTTGAGCGTTGCCCGCTCTTTGTCGAGCGGCCATTTGAATTTGTCGCAGCCGACCAGCTCCTGCGCCAGACAATGCGTTGCAATCACGCAGAGCGAGATTGCAAAGAGCGTTTGCCGGGCGGCCGCTTTTACGCGCAAGTTTTAGTCCACCGCGATCATGACGCTGGAGGCTTTGATGACGGCGATCGCCGTACCACCGGCCTTCAGGCCGAGCTCATCCGCGGCTTCGTTGGTGATAGAAGAGGTGATGACTTGGCCTGGCGCGATTTCGAGACGCACATGCGCGGTGGTCGCGCCTTTCTTCACTTCCAAAATCTTGCCCTTGAATTGATTACGCGCGCTGATCTTCATGATTTTGCCTTTCAGAAATCGATGCGCAAGCGATGCAGCCAAACTAACGGATAAATCCCGGGATTGCTGTCGTGATCCGAAATTACGTTCCGGAGACGCAAGCGCTTACGGCGCATAGTGCCTGGACAGATTATCATATCGCGGCGCGAAAACGGAATGCGCCGTTGTGCTTTCGGGGGGACTTCATCCGAGACGCTGAACGGGCATGTCCTCGGCACAGCGTCGGCAGGCACCTTCGCGTTCGTCTTCCTCGGGCTTGCCGGCACAATGATCGTGGCGTTTGTTGCAGGCTTTCTGCTTGAGGAAAAGCCGCTCCAGGAAACCCATCCGGAGTAGGGATCCCCAACAGCCGCCACGCCTTCAAAATCGCCGACGCGCCCTATGCTGCAATCGCGGTGCTTGCGCCTTGCTGCCGTTCGGGGGACATTTAACGCCCGGGGCGAGGGCTTTATGGCACGACGGCTGCAAGCTGCTGATTTCAAAATGGAATTCTTAACCGCTCTGTTGCATTTTTGTCACAGGACGGCTGCCTTTCACGGGCATTTGAACCTTATGGCAGTGCAGCGCGACCAATCCACGAGCCGAACTTGAGTGCGGTGCAGGCACCAGCAGATGAAGCGCTGATTGCCCGGATTGCACAGGGTGACCGGCTAGCGATGAAGGTGCTGTTCGCACGGCACAATGTGCAAGTGTATCGCTACGTGTTGCGGTTGTTGCGTGACGAGATGATGGCCGAAGACGTCATCAGCGATGTGTTCCTGGATGTATGGCGTCAGGCCGACCGGTTCGAGGGAAGAAGCGCGGTTTCCACATGGCTCATCGCGATCGCTCGATTCAAGGCGCTATCACTGCTGCGGAAGCGCCGCGAGCAAGGATTGGACGACGAGGTTGCGGAATCTATCGAGGAGCCTTCGGATGATCCGGAGCGTGTCACCACAAAGCGCGACAAGGGTGAAAAATTGCGGCAATGCTTGGCGTCGCTTTCGCCTGAGCACCGCGAAGTTATCGACCTCGTCTATTATCACGAAAAATCGGTAGAAGACGTGGCTAAGATCGTTGGAATTCCAGAAAACACGGTGAAGACGCGGATGTTCTACGCGCGCAAGAAATTGGGAGAGTTGTGCAGAGTGGCAGGCATAGATAGAGGTTGGCCATGAAGCAGAACGACTCCAAACGTGAAGCTGCCGAAGCAGTATTGCTGATGCCCTGGTATGCCGTGGGTACGCTCAACGATGGCGACCGCCGCCGGGTGGAAACTGTCTTAAAGCAATATCCATCATTGGCGGATCAGGTGGATCTCACCCGCGAGGAACTCGACGAGACGATTCATCTCAATGAATCGCTTGGCGCCCCATCGTCCCGTGTCGCCGATCGGTTGATGGCCGCGATCGACGCCGAACCGCGCGCAGCGCGGTTTAAGGTTTCCAGCGCTGCGGCGAACTGGTTCACCAGTTTCTTCGCTGGTCTTTCCCCGCGCACACTTGCAGCCGGTGCTTCGATCGCCGTGCTGGTCATTGCGGTGCAGGGTGCGATGCTGGCGGACGAATTCGTCAAGCCGTCGCAATCTGCTCCGACGGCAACAACGCCGCCGGCTGCATCTGGGCAAATCTCTGGACAAGTCTCTGGGACGGTCCCTGGACCTGTCTATCGCGGCTTGGAAAGCGGCAGCTTTGTGCGGCTGCGCTTTGCGCGCGACGCCAATGCCGGCGCAATCACGGCTTTCCTGCAGAGCTACCGAGCGGCGGTCGTCGACGGCCCGAGTTCGAACGGACTGTACCGCGTTCAGGTGGCGCCGGCGAAGCTGTCGCGCGCTGACGTTGGCGATATCGTCGAGCGCATGCGGCAGGACCACACGGTCGATTTCGTCGACGCCGACTAGCCGGCCACCTCTTTCCCGCTGTCACAATTCTTTCAGTCACCCACGCGCCGAGTGCCGCGCGTGGGTGATCGATTCTGCGATTTTCACGCGTGGAATTTTCTTAACTTTTCACTGAACCTTTTTGGCAGAGCCGGCGACCAAATGTTGTGGGCAGTTTTAGCCCCCTCGGCGCACCCATCCCCCCGACGCCCCGCGCCGATATTCAGACCCGCCCGGTACGGTCCCCCACCGGGCGGGTCATCATTTTTCAGCATTGCTTTTTGCGCCGCTTTTTTGAGCAAAACCTGCTCATGAACCAAAGCGTCGCAATCAATCCCCTTTACGGATGCCGCGGACCTGCGACAATGATCGCCGTGGGGGAAACGTTGTGCCTGGTGAGACCGTTCTCGAAACGGAAGACCTGACCAAGGATTTTGCCGGTTTTGTCGCGGTGCGTGCGGTTAATCTGCGCATCGCGCGCGGCAGCATTCACGCCATGATCGGCCCGAACGGCGCCGGCAAGACGACCTGCTTCAACCTCTTGAGCAAATTCCTGAGCCCGACGCGCGGGCGCATCATGTTCGATGGCCGCGATATCACAACGCTCAAGCCAGCGGATGTGGCGCAGCTCGGCCTCGTGCGCTCATTTCAGATATCCGCGGTGTTTCCTCATCTCACCGTGCTGGAAAACGTCCGCATCGCGTTGCAAAGAAAGCGCGGCGGCTCGTTCGATTTCTGGCGCTCGAAACGCGTGCTGCATGCACTCGACGAGCGCGCCATGGCGCTCCTGACCGATGTCGGGCTTGCGACTTATGCTGAAGCGCTCGCCGCCGAACTGCCTTATGGCCGAAAGCGCGCGCTTGAGATCGCGACCACGCTTGCGCTTGATCCGGAACTTCTTCTGCTGGACGAACCGATGGCCGGTATGGGCCATGAAGATATCGGCCGCATCAGCGCGCTGATCCGATCGATCGCCGCGACCCGCACGGTGCTGATGGTCGAACACAATCTCAGTGTCGTTGCGGACCTTTGCGATCGGATTACCGTGTTGACCCGTGGCCAGGTTCTCGCCGAAGGCGACTACGAAACGGTGTCGGCCAATCCGGCGGTGCGCGAAGCTTATCTTGGGACCGGCCATGCTTGATCGGACCGCTGCAGGGCAGGGCGTACCTGCGCAAGCGATGCTTGCGATCGATGGACTCGAAGCTTGGTACGGTGAATCGCACATCCTTCACGGCGTGACCTTTTCCGTGCAGGCCGGCGAAGTGGTGACGCTCCTTGGCCGCAATGGCGTCGGCAAGACGACGACGCTGAAATCGATCATGGGTATTGTCGAGCGGCGCAGCGGCTCGGTGTGTTTCGAAGGCCGTGAGACAATTGCATTGTCGTCCGATGTTATCGCGCGCGCCGGCATCGCTTTCTGTCCCGAAGAGCGCGGTATTTTTGCAAGCCTCGACGTGCGCGAAAATCTTCTGCTGCCGCCGCAGGTGCGGCCCGGCGGTCTCGAACTCGACCGTATCTTCGCGCTGTTTCCAAACTTGCGCGAGCGGCTCAAGAGCCAAGGCACCAAACTATCCGGCGGCGAGCAGCAAATGCTGGCGATCGGCCGCATTTTGCGCACCGGCGCGCGGCTTCTGCTTCTCGACGAGCCGACGGAAGGGCTCGCTCCCGTCATCATTCAGCAGATCCGCGATACCATAAACGCACTGAAAGTGCAGGGCTTCACTGTTCTTCTGGTCGAGCAGAATTTTCAATTCGCCGCCACGGTGGCCGATCGGCACTACATCATGGAGCACGGCCGGATCGTCGACGAATTCTCAACCCCTGAACTAAAGGCGAATATGGCGAAGCTGCACGAATATCTCGGAGTTTGATATAGGTTAGAAAAAAGAACACAGAGATAAAGGGCGAAAAGTCCTCGCGATGGGATGCAAGGGAGGTGGGTCATGAAGTTCGCGGTCGGTTTGACTTTTGCCGCCGCTCTATTAGCGACGGTCGCGCAAGCGAAAACCACGGCTGCCCAAGCGCAGACCAACGTCAAGATCGGTATGCTCACCGATATGTCGAGCCTCTATGCCGATGACAACGGCGCCGGCTCGATCGCTGCCGCCAAGTTGGTCACCGACTGACCGGCAATAAAACTTCAACGATAAATTCTGAACAGAGGAGAGGAATGCCATGAGAGTAGCAACTGGTTTGGCCTTTGCCGCCGCCATGCTGATGACAACGGCGGTGCGGGCTGAAGACCTCGCCGTCAAAATCGGCGTGTTAAGCGACATGTCCGGCCTTTACGCGGATCTCGGCGGCCCAGGTTCGGTCACCGCTGCGAAACTGGCGGTGGAGGATTTCAATCCGGCCGCTCACGGTCTGAAAGTCGAGATCGTCAGCGCCGACATGCAGAACAAGCCCGATGTCGGCGCCAATGTCGCGCGGCAATGGTTCGACGTCGATCATGTCGATATGATCATCGACGTGCCGAATTCGGGCGTCGCACTCGCCGTCAACGAGGTGGCGCGAGAGAAGAACAAAGTCTTCATCGTCTCCGGTGCGGCGTCCTCGGATCTTACCGGCGCGAAATGTTCGCCGGACACGATCCACTGGACCTACGACACCTGGATGCTGGCGAATGGCACCGGCAAGGCCCTGGTGAAGAGCGGCGGGGATACCTGGTTCTTCCTGACCGCGGACTATGCCTTCGGACATGCGCTCGAGCGCGACACGACGGCGGTCATTCTCGCCAATGGCGGCAAAGTGCTGGGCAGCGTTTCGCATCCGCTGAACACCAGCGATTTCTCCTCGTTCCTGCTGCAGGCACAGGCGTCGAAAGCAAAGGTGATCGGGCTCGCCAATGCCGGCGGAGATACGATCAACTCGATCAAGCAGGGCGCAGAATTCGGCATCACGTCAGGCGGGCAGCAATTCGCCGGCCTTCTGGTGTTCATCAGCGATGTCGGTTCGCTCGGCCTGAAGACGGCGCAAGGCCTGGTCCTGACCGAGACTTGGTATTGGGACATGACCGACGCCAATCGGGCTTTTACCAAGCGCTGGCAGGCTTCGCATGCCGGGAAATTCCCGACCATGGTCCATGCCGGCGTCTATTCAGGAGTACTGCATTATCTGAAAGCTGTTGCGGCACTGAAAGCAGCGTCTGACGGCAAAGCCGTCGTTGCCAAGATGAAGGAAATGCCGACCGACGATCCGTTGTTCGGCAAGGGTTCGGTGCGCGCCGACGGCCGCACCATTCACCCGGCCTATTTGTTCGAGGTGAAAAAGCCGGAAGAATCAAAATATCCCGGCGATGACTACAAACTGCGCGCCACGATCGCGGCTGATGAGGCCTTCCGTCCGCTCAAAGCCGGCGGTTGCCCGTTAGTCACCAACTAACGTCTTCACCTCTCCCCGCCTCGTGCGGGGAGAGGCCTTTTCGCCATATGACGAAGTTTCAGCAACGATGTTCACGATTCTCGGCCATCCGTCGCAGCAACTGTTTGGGCAACTATTGCTCGGGCTGATCAACGGTTCGTTCTATGCGCTCTTAAGTCTAGGGCTTGCCGTGATTTTCGGCATGCTCAACATCATCAATTTCACCCACGGTGCCCAATACATGATGGGCGCCTTCGTCGCCTATATCCTGCTGAACTATCTGGGCATCAATTACTGGCTGGCGCTGATCATCGCGCCGATTGTGATCGGCGCGATCGGTGTCGTCATCGAGCGGCTGTTTCTCGCCCGCATCCGCCAGCTCGATCATCTGTATGGCCTTATTCTGACCTTCGGCTTGGCGCTGATCATCGAGGGTCTGTTCCGCAACTATTATGGTTCGTCCGGACAGCCTTATGCGGTGCCGGATTCGCTTCAGGGCGGGCACAATCTCGGCTTCATGTTCCTGCCCAATTACCGCGCCTGGGTGATCGCATTCTCGCTCGTTGTTTGCTTCGCAACCTGGTTTGCCATCGAGCGGACTAGGCTCGGTTCTTATCTGCGGGCGGCGACGGAGAATCCGACGCTCGTTCGCGCCTTCGGCATCAACGTGCCGCGCATGGTGACTTTGACCTACGGCTTCGGTGTCGGACTTGCTGCGCTCGCGGGCGTCATGGCGGCCCCGATCTATAATGTGTCGCCGCAGATGGGCTCGGACTTGATCATCGTTGTCTTCGCGGTGGTGGTCATCGGCGGCATGGGTTCGATCATGGGTGCGATCCTGACCGGCTTTGCGCTCGGCATCGTTGAGGGATTGACCAAGGTGTTCTTCCCGGAGGCTTCCAATACGGTGATCTTCGCCATCATGATCGTCGTGCTGCTGCTGCGGCCCGCCGGCCTGTTTGGACGGAGCGTGTGATGGCGGCGATCGACGCAACGGCGCTCCCCACGGCGCGCGACACCGGCCGCAGCACTGCCATTGCCGCAATCGTGATGGTCGTCTTTTTGGTATTGGCGCCGTTCGTGCTCTATCCGGTGTTTTTGATGAAGGCGCTGTGCTTTGCGCTGTTCGCTTGCGCCTTCAATCTCCTGATTGGCTATGTCGGCCTCGTCTCCTTTGGCCATGCGCTTTATTTCGGCTGGGCGAGTTATCTCGCCGCCTATGCCGCGAAATCCTGGGGCATGCCGATCGAAGTCTCGATCATCATCGGCACGGCGACCGCCGCAGCGCTTGGCGTGATTGCCGGCAGTCTCGCGATCCGCCGCCAGGGCATCTATTTTGCGATGATCACTCTGGCGCTGGCGCAGATGATGTATCTCGTTGCGCTGCGCTCGAAATTGACTGGCGGCGAGGACGGCATCCAGGCGGTGCCGCGCGGACGCCTCTTTGGCACGTTCGACCTGAGCCATGAAATGACGATGTATGCCTTCGTCCTCGTCGTGGTGCTGGCGGCGTTCTTTCTGGTCTATCGCATCATCAATTCGCCGTTCGGCGAAGTCTTGCGCGCGATCCGCGAGAATGAGCAGCGCACGATCTCGCTCGGCTACCGTACCGAACGCTACAAGCTGATCGCCTTCGTGCTTTCGGCGACGCTCGCGGGGCTTGCCGGCGCGATCAAGGCCTTTGTGTTCCAGCTTGCCTCGCTAACCGACGTGCATTGGACCATGTCGGGCGAGGTGGTGTTGATGACGCTGGTCGGAGGGCTTGGCACGATTTTCGGCCCGATCGTCGGCGCCTTTATTGTCGTCGCGCTTGAAAACTATCTGGCGCCGTTTGGGCAATGGGTGCTGGTGATCCAGGGCTGCATTTTCGTCGCCTGCATACTTTTGTTTCGCCGTGGCGTGGTCGGCGAACTCGCTCACCGCCTGCATGTCAGGCTATAGCCATCAATTCGGCGATAGGGAGAAGCCATGAGCGCAGAAGCGCGGTTGAAGGAGCGCGGCATCGTTTTGCCGGAGCTTTACAAGCCGGTGGCGAATTATCTGCCGTCTCGCTTGGCCGGCAATCTCTTGTTCCTGTCGGGACAAGGGCCGCGCGATGACAAGGGCGCTGCGCTCACCGGCAAGCTTGGTGCTGACGTCACAATCGAGGAGGGCTATCGGCGCGCCCGCCTGGTCGGACTTGGTCTTCTCGCCGCCATGCGCGACGCCCTGGGTTCGCTCGATCGCGTCGATTTCGTCGTCAAGCTTCTCGGCATGGTCAACGCCACGCCCGAGTTCAATGACTCGCCGAAGGTCATCAATGGTTGCTCCGATCTTTTCGTCGAGGTGTTCGGCGACGCCGGACGTCACGCTCGTTCTGCAGTCGGCCATGTCATGCTGCCGAACCAGATATCCGTTGAGATCGAGGGGATCATCGCGGTCAAACCGTAAGCAAAACCGCCATGATGCGATGCACACGAATCAAATTTTTTGCACGGTCTTATCCACAAACTAAAAGTCAATGAATGCAGGCCGCGCTGCGAAAATTCATTTTGATTGCCGAATCAGCATGTTTTTTTGATTATCCACAGGCACTGATTCACGGTGCTTTGGCTCTTTTCCATGTCGGAACGGCAAACAAGTCCGTACGACAGTGTCGCGCGCAAATGGCTCGCCTTGGTAGAGCGTCGGCAAGAGCATTTCGTCGAACTGTGCAATACGGGGCGGTGGCGGCACTACTACACCCGCGCTGAATTCCTTGAAGAAATGCGCAAGGTCCTGCGCGTCCGTGATCAATGGGCGAGCATTGCCGGCCTGCCAGTGAGTGATGAAGCGCTTCACGACGAGATGCTTGGTGACGACTTGTTCGTCGATGAGGAGGGAGAGCCGCTGCAAAAGCCGTTAGCGCCCTCGCACTTCGCCCCATCAAACGGCTTCCCGAGCGCCTCCTGGCCGGACTAGACGCGACATTCCTGTACTAGATTGGGCTTGCCCGCTGCGTTATCCCCAGCGCTACTTCGTTATTGAGGGCTTGCCGCGTCGCGGCTTTCCCGCAGCTTTAATCATCTCCAACTCGAGTGATCCGCAATGCCGAGTGCTCTGTTCTCGCCGATTAAACTCGCCGATCTCACGCTTGCCAACCGTGTCGTCGTCTCGCCGATGTGCCAGTACAGCGCCAATGACGGCGTCGGTAATGACTGGCACATGACCCATCTCGGTATGTTGGCAAATTCCGGCGCGGGCCTGCTGGTTCTGGAAGCGACCCATGTCGAGCGCCACGGCCGCATCACGCATGGTTGCCTGGGCATTTATTCCGACGCCTGCGAAGACGCGCTTCGCCGCATCGTTTTGCATTGCCGCCGCATCGGCAGCGCCAAGCTCGGCATCCAGATCGCCCACGCCGGCCGCAAGGCGTCCTCGCAACGGCCGTGGGAAGGCGCCAAAGCGCTCGGACCGAACGAGGATCCGTGGCAGACCATCGCGCCGTCAGCGCTGCCTTTCGGACCGGGCTGGCACACGCCGCGCGCCATGGTGGACGAAGATTTCGTCCGCGTGCGCAAGGACTTCACCGATGCCGCCAAACGCGCCGTCCGCGTCGGCTTCGACGCTATCGAGATCCATTTGGCGCATGGCTATCTCCTGCACAGTTTCGTCTCGCCGCTATCCAACAAACGCAATGACGGCTACGGCGGCTCGCTCGCCGGCCGGATGCGCTTTCCGCTCGAAGTCGCGCGCGAGATGCGTGCGGTGATCCCCAAGGGCACGCCGCTCGGTGCCCGTATCACCGGCACCGACTGGATCGCCGGCGGGCTCACCGGCGATGACGCGGTGACACTGTCCAAGGCGCTCAAGGAAGCGGGGCTCGATTACGTCGACATATCGTCCGGCAATATCTCGCCGGATAGCCGCTGGCCAAGCGATCCCGGTTTCAATGTGCCGGTTGCCGAACAGGTACGGCGTGAAAGCGGCATCGCCACCCGCGTGGTCGGGATGGTCGCCAACGCCAAGCAGGCCGAAGCAATCGTCGCCGAGGGCAAGGCCGATATGGTGGCGATGGGGCGTGCCTTTCTCGACGATCCGCATTGGGGCTGGCGTGCCGCGCAACTGCTTGGTGGCGAGGTGGCGCGTCCGGTGCAATATGCGCGCTCGGCTCCGGTATTATGGGCGGGCGCTGCTTTGCGCGGCTGACAAAAAGCGATTTAGCGGATGCGATTGTCGTTGATCGTGAGCTGCGAATAGCGCGCGGCGCCGTCTTTGCTGAGATCGCCGGTAACGGTCTTGTCCCATTCGCGGCCGACGATCGCGCCTTGGGGCGTCTCGGCGATGAAATTGTTCGCGACAACGACGGTGCCGGCTTCCGGCACCACCGAAATAGCGACACCGACGGTGGCGCCGCGCACCAGATTTCCCGTAATCACGACATCGCGGAGCGACGATCCCCAACCGGCAATGATCCCCGGCCCCTGAACATTCTCGATGACGTTGCCGGTAATGGCGGCGTCGGCTTCGGCGCTGATCCCCATGGCCTCGACGTCCGCGCGGTCGGGGCGGCCCCGATGCAGATTACGGATCAGATTGCCTTGGACCGTGGCGAGCCTGCCGCCGTGATCCTGGAAATTGGCAAGCCCCACGCCCACCGCGGCGCCATCGACGATATTGTTGGCCACCACCGCGCCGTTGAAACCGAACTCCGCATAGAGCGCGGTCTCGCCAATGCCGCTGCAAGTGTTGCCGACGATCTGAAAGTTACCGGCGGTATTGCCGCGCACGGCGGAATAGGCGGCTTCGCGGATGCGATTGCCGCGCACCATGACATTGTCGGCGCGGAAAACGCCAATGGCATTTCCCCATTGGCCGGTGCCGCCGGATTTGTTTTTGGTGTTTTCGATGCGATTGTCGACGACCAGCGTGCCGTCGTCGCCAGGTGTGCTGCGATATACCGCAATGCCGGTGTTGCCGGCGTTTTGAATGGTATTGCCGGCGATCCGCAGGCCCGCGGCGTTGTTCGAAAAGATCGCGCAATCGGCTGCGTCGATGACGGTCGTTTCACTGATGTTGCCGGCGATGGACTCAAGCCGGATTGCGTTGCCGCCGGCATTGATGACCATGCAATTGACGATCCGGATCGCACGGCCGCGGCTGAGATGGACAAGGCCGCGCTCGTCGGCGAGCGGGAGATGGTTGCCATCAAGCACTAAGTCGATGAGGTTGATGTAGTCGGCATGGGCAGACGTGAAGAGAGAAGGACCGGCGCTCAGGACGAGGCGCGTCGATCCTTTTACACCGGCGATGGCGGCGTTGGATGGCAGCCGCAGCCCGCCAGCGCGATAGACGCCGGGGCCGAAACGCAACAACGATCCCGCGGTAGCCGCAGTCGTGATTGCCCGCTGTAAATTGGTGGATTGATCGAGTTCGCTGCTGGGCATCACCCCAAAGGACGCAACGTCCATTTCAGCGGTCGCGCGGGGCTGCGGCAGGACTTCATCATAAAGAATCCGGCTGCGAGCGTGCGCCGGCGCTGCACCCACGGAGGCCGCACCGGCGAAGGCAGAAAATATGCGGCGGCGATTAAATCGCATCATGCATCCGGGTTAGCGAACATCCAATGTTGGATGGCGCACCTTGCCGGATATTGATGTGCGAGAGTGGCTTTAAGGTCCGCCGCCAAGCGGCGTTTTCGCCTGTAACCTTAATGCCGGCTTGCGGCCGCTAACGCGATGAGGATCGCCTCTGCGGCGGCGATAAATTGTGCGTGCTTGGCAGCCTTCATCAGTGGAATATGTACGAACTGCACCATCGGCCTATCGCCGCACACGTTCTCCAAAGCGCGCCAATAAACATAATTGCAGAGATAGCGTCCGGCATCACGGGAAAGCCGTGCCGGCACCGCGCTCGTCCCTGTTGCGGCAAGCATGTGCACGAACGGTGCGTTACCTTTAAGCGTGCTTGGTCTTCTTGGTGAAATGCTGCCGTGTTGCGGCCGATAACCTTCTGCATCGGGAAACAATAGCGACACAGCATTGCGTGCCCGCGTTTCGATGCAAAGCGCGCGTCGACGCCCGGCAACTCCGAACATCAACACAATGTCGGGTTTTGCGGCCAGCAGCTTGGGCAGATCGCGATCGACCGCCGCATAAGTGGTGGAAAAGATATGACTGGTGAAAACGATCCCGTCGAGCGCAGGACGCCGGCGCCGAACAAGGGCTTTGACCAGGTTTGCGCTCGGATTGAAAGGTGCACCGGGAAACGGCCCGAAGCCGGTGACAAGAACATTGATCATTTCAACATTGGATCACGATTTCAGCATCGCTGCGATTTCTTCGGCGGCCGCCGCCGGCGCCGTCTTGCCAGCCGCGACCTCCGTCTCGACCTTCGCCAACGCCGCTTTGATGATACGGTCGGAACGCAGCGGCGCGAACAGCCGCTCTTCGAGCATCGTCCACATCCATTTCACCTGCTGCTCGCCGCGCCGCGTTTCCAGTTCGCCGGAGGTTGTGAGCCGTTGCCGGTGGTCGAGAACATGGGCCCAGAGCGCTTCGATGTTCTGATTGTTGAGCGCCGAACAGGTAATGACCGGCGGCGACCAATTCGGTGAACGCGGTGACAAGATATGAAGAGCGGCGCCATATTCGGCGGCGGCACGCCTGGCGCGCGGCAGATTATCACCATCGGCTTTGTTGACCACGATCATATCGGCAAGCTCGACCACGCCTTTCTTGAGCGCCTGCAACTCATCGCCGGCTCCGGGTAACGCCAACACAAGAAAGAAATCGGTCATATCGGCGACCGCGATCTCCGACTGGCCGACGCCTACGGTCTCAACCAGCACGACGTCATAGCCGGCGGCCTCGCAGAGCAACATCGTCTCGCGGGTCTTGGCGGCGACGCCGCCAAGCGTGCCGGAGGAGGGCGAGGGCCGGATAAAGGCGTTCGGATCGATTGCCAGCCGCGCCATGCGGGTCTTGTCGGCGAGGATCGAACCGCCGGTGCGGCGCGAGGAGGGATCGACCGCTAGCACCGCAACCTTGTGGCCTTGTCCGGTTAGAAGGCTGCCGAGCGCATCGATAATGGTCGATTTGCCGACGCCCGGCGCACCTGTGATGCCGACGCGTATGGCGCTGCCGCTATCAGCAAGCAGCGCCTGGGTCAGCTCTGCCGCCGTGTGCCGATGGTCGGCGCGTTTGCTCTCGATCAGAGTGATCGCGCGCGACAACACGTTGCGCTCGCCGGTGCGGATATCGCGCGCCAGGCGCTCGACGTCAGCGGAGGGTGCAGGCGCGGCCATTATGTTTCACAAGTGCGAAAAGCATGACCCGATTATTCGGCGATGCGATTCGAGTTTCTTTAACGCCCATCATCGAAAACGGCGCACAAGCCACCTTGTTGTTCTTTGTGTGCGGCATCCTGAATTGACAAGCCAGAATTGCCGCAGACGCACCTGAATTCATCGTCGAATGACCCTGATGTCGCCGAATTGAAGCCGCATCCGGCCGCTGTTGTCTTGGCCCTGCGACGCGGGCTGCGGCGTCTGTTGTCCATCCTCAACCGAGAGACAATCGATGAACTGGGACCAGATTCAAGTCAATTGGACGCAATATAAGGGCAAGGTCCGGGATAACTGGGTGAAGCTCACCGATGAGGACCTGACCCGGACCGGCGGTCGCCGCGATCAATTGCGGTCGCGGCTGCAGGCACGTTACGGCTTTGCCAAGGCTGAAGCCGATCGTGAAATCGAAGCCTGGGTGAAGGCGCAGCGCCATGCGGTGTTGGAGCCTTTGACTTAAATCCGTTCGTGAGGGGGAAATGAAGCCAGCTCGTGACGGGGCGAGCCTGCTCTATTTTGTGGCTTCGTCGTCTATGGCAAAACGGCAAAGGCCCGCGCCGGGAAACCGAGACCGTTCTCGACCTTCGGCCAGGTCACGACGATCAGCGCGCCGGTCGCGGGCACTTTGTCGAGATTGGCCATGACTTCGATCTGATAATGGCCGTGCTTTAGGATCCAGGTCTCTGAATCCATCTTGTCGGTGATGTCGGTATCCATCGACTCATGACCGGTCGCGGTCACGCCGCGCTGTTCGTAAAGATATTTGATAGTCTCGAACGACCATGCCGGGAACGGCTGGCGTTTGAAACGCTCAGGGTTAGCGTCCCAATCTTTATACATGTCGGTGCGCAGCGCGGCGAAAGCGCCTTTCGGCACGCGGCCGTGTTCGCGTTCCCAGGCTTTTAGATCGGCGACGGAAAAGGCGTGATTGGGGTCCTTGGCGAGATAGGGCGTGTCGTCGAGAACCACGAGCCGCAAGATCATATCCTTGAGCGGGATCTTGTCCATGGTGATGCCGTTCTCGGCAAAATGTGCGGGCGGATCGACATGCGTGCCGTATTGCCCAACCATTTGATAGTAGGTGGAGCGGAATTCGTCCTTCGCAATCGTATAGGGCTCGCTGGTTTTCGGATCGGCCGCCGGAGAGAATTTCGCCTGACCAAAACCTGACCAAACCGGCGTCTCAGGGCCGAACGCATGTGTCAGGTCGACAAGTTTTTTGTCAGCGATGATCCGATAAGCGCGTTCGAGATCGGGTTGAGCGAAGGCCGTCGCTGCGGCTGTCGCAACAAGAACGCCGAATGTCAGACCAAGAACGACGCGAGCCACGGAGCGTGACATTAATATCCTCCACACCTCGCGGTTTTAGCGTTCAGTTCTCCGGTAGTGGGATGAACTCTTTGGTATCGCCGGGAACGATGTCGAAGCGACCCGCCTTCCAGTCGGCCTTGGCGGCTTCAATGCGATCTTTGCGCGAGGATACGAAATTCCACCAGATATGACGCGGACCGTCCATGGCGGCGCCGCCGACCATGACGATATGCGCATCGGTGAGCGCTTTCACGGTGATCTTGTCGCCGGGCTTGAGCACCAGAAGTTTTTCCGGCCCGTGGCGATCGCCGCCGATATCGATCTCGCCTGAGAGCACATAGATCGCGCGCTCTTCGTAGTCCGGGTCGATCGGCAGCGCCGTGCCGGCTTTGAAATACGCATCGGCGAAAATCGTGTCCCAGGATGTCGCCACCGGAGACTTCAATCCGAACATCGATCCGGCAACCACCCGTAAGCTCAGCCCATTGTCGGTGAGCTGCGGAATATCGGTCGCCGGGGTGTGGGCGAAGCCCGGCGCGCTTTCTTCGTCCTTCATGCCGAGCGCGACCCACAATTGCAGTCCGTGCAGCGGCTCGCTGCCGGCGCGATGATCGGCGGCGGTGCGCTCGGAATGCACGATGCCGCGGCCGGCCGTCATCCAATTGACAGCGCCGGGGCGGATCGGCAGCGCCGTGCCGAGACTGTCGCGGTGAACGATCTCGCCGTCGAACAAATAAGAGACTGTCGCCAAGCCGATATGCGGATGCGGCCGCACATCGATACCGTCGCCGGCGCGGAACACCGCAGGACCGAAATGATCGAAGAAAATAAACGGTCCGACCATCCGCGAACCCGCCGACGGCAGCGCGCGATGCACGGTGATGCCGCCGAGATCGACCGAGCGCGGCACGACGATATGCGCGATGGCGTCGCTGGCGCGCGCGTCGCCGGGGGCAGGGTCCTTGCCGGGAAAAAAGCTCATGACGCCATCCTCATGTCATGTTCCCGGGCCGCGGATCGCTGCCGCGCGCCCGGAAACGTTACGCTTCATATGGTGATGCTAGCCGTGAAAAGGATAAGGGCCAGTCTCACACCGCGTGGAATTTCTGGTCCTTCACCGACTCGATCAGGCCATAGAACACTTCGTTGACCTTCGGCCAGCTTTGCAGCTTCTTCACATTGTTGAGCCAGCGCTCCACGTTCGGATAGGCCGAAAAGTCGCAGCGGATGACTTCGCCGAGCGTGACCAGCGCAGCGCCGAAATAATCGGCGATGGTGATCTGATCGCCGCACAGATATTGCTTGTTCGGGCCGATCCAATGGTCGTTCAGGACCTGAAGCCAGCGCTTGGAATTCTGCAAGCCGAATTCGAGCGTCGCTTCCTGCGCCTCGTCGCTCCGCCGCTTGAGATGCGGGAAGAGCTGCGGATAACAGAGATTATAGGCCCATTCGCGATAGAAATTGGTGTTGAGCCAATCCATCACTTCATTGACCTTGGCGCGCTGCTTGAGGTCTTTCGGATAAGCGGGCGAGCCGATCTTGTCGGCGAGATATTTCAAGATCGCCGAGCTTTCGGTGAGTTTCATGTCGTCATCTTCGATCATCGGCACGAGACTGTTCGGATTGAGCTCGATATAGGGTGGTTCATATTGCTTGCCGGTGAAGAGATCGACCGTGACTTCGTCGACCGGAATTTTGTTTTCAGCAATGAACAGCCGCACCGGTCGGCTCGTCATCGATACGGGGTGCATGTAAAGCTTCATGATCCTGTCCTCCCAACGGACGCCACTTTAGGGAGCGCATTGTAGCGGAGTTTGATGACGGCGCGAATGGTGGCGTGCCGCCCACTGCAGACATGACAGCGCACGCGGTTACATCGATGATACTGTCGTGATGTTGCTATCGCTGATACCGCGAACGATGCGTCAGCGGTGTTGGTCTTCACAACGTCGGCCACGAAAACGCGGCGCAGCGAATGCCGCGACGTGACATTGAAGCCGCTGACTTTCGTCGGCTAATGTCTTATGCTGCCGCTCGATTCAAGGCGTGCGGCAGAGGCTTTGTTATTTGGCGACGGAAAATGCACGGGAGAATGTCCATGATCCGCGTTACACATTTCACCCGCACGGCGATGGCTGGTGCGTTCCTGAGTCTTGCCGCTTTGCTGCCGGCGCAGGACGCGTTGGCGCAAAATCCAAATAACGTGATTGGCGGTGCGATTGTCGGCGGTGCCGTGGGCGGTATTCTCGGCGGCGCAATCGGCCGCGGCGCCGGTGGTGCAGTCGCAGGCGCGGTTATCGGTGCGACGGCAGGTGCAGCCATTGCCGCGGAAGCCGAGCGGCGCAAAGGCGGGTATTATTGGTGGCACAGCGGCTGTTATTACCGCTATCCGAACGGCTCCTGGCTACAGGTGCAGCCGGGGTACTGCTCTTACTGAGCGGTTAGCTTTTTAGCCGGTGATCGCGACAGCCGGAGAAGTCAGCGGCTCCGGCGCCTTCTTCACGCGCGTGCGGAAGAAGCTCAACACGCGGCGAGCGGTGTCGGGCTTGAGCCGGTTGAAGCTCGCCAACGCGTTATCGAGGTCTTTCGCCGACATGCCGCGGTCCGCAGCGCGCAGCAGCAGCACCGCTTTCGTAGTCGTGGTCGAAAGGCCGGCGACTTTTGCGAGAATAAGCACGATCTCGGCACCTGGATCGAGCAATGCGCGTTCCACCACGTCGATCGGTGTATCGCACATGATCGAGAGCGCGATCGCGGTCTCTTCGAATTTGCGGTCGCGGGCATATTGATAAATTTCCGATTCGCCGATGCGGCGAATGCGGTTCTGCCGCTCGACGGCAGCCTGGGCCGCGGCAAAATCCGGGAGAGTGTTGAGCACCTGGGTGCGAATGCCGCCAACCACTTCGGCGACGACACCGTCGATAGCCACGCCGGCTTCCGGGTTTTCCGCAGACAAGCGTGCGCGCACCTCGGTCGAAGCTTTTTCCAGCAGCATCAAGAAATGCGGCCGCGGAATGTCAGGCCGCATGCCGACCACGGTCGCGAGTGCATCATCGCCGGTGGAGCGCTTAACCAGCATGCGGAAGCCGGCATCGGAGAAGCGCGCGCCGGAATTGCGGACGACGGAATGCACCACGTCGCGGTCGCCGCGTTCGACGAGGACGTCGGTGACGGCCTCGCTCAGCGACTTGCGCTGCGAGATCGCGAAAAGATGTTCTTGGCTTTTGGTGCCGGCGCTGACAACGAGCGTATGTTCGTCGACCCGTTCCGACTGCGCGAGCACATCACGCGCTACTTCGATGTCGTCGTCGAGCGCCAATTTATGGATGACGATCGCCGGCGCATTGGGGATCGGTGCAAGCCGGCTCGCCAGTTTAGCGCGCGCCTTGACTTCGATAGTGTCGACGAGCCGCGTCATCACGTCGTCGAAGATATTGACCTGCTCTTCGGAATAGCGCTCGGCGCCGTAAATGAAGAGATCGGCGACGCGGCTCATAATATCGACGCGGCGTGCGATGTTGCCACCGGCGAGCGCGGCCTCGAGTTCGTCGAGCAAGGGGAGGGAACGCATTACTACTCCGGACGCCGCAGGCCTTTGAATCCACGGTAACAATGCCTTGCGAAGGGTGAAAAAAGCCTTGCCATGGCGCAAATCGGCGGCTGCAGCCACACAAGTTAATGAAATGACAACGGCTGGACCGGCCGGAACGCCGCGAAAACGGTCCGAAGATAGAAAACTAGCAGCGCCGGCGGCCTCCGACGACAACTCCCATGCGGTTTTGCACCTCGGGCGGCACGCGATAGTCGCGCAGCACCGGCCGCGGGTCGCGCAGTCCGATTGCTTCGCGCTGGACCATGAAGCACCAAAGCGCGTGACCGGCTTCTTGAACGAGCTCGGCGCGCGGGGTCTTATCCTCCGTTGCGCTGCGGTCATGATCGGAGAGCGCCTGCAGCGCCTGTTCGAGCGCTCGTCCGGCGCGGCCGAGCGCGGAGGCTTGCTCCTGCGCGACCTCATAATCAAGCGCGACCATGGCGCCGCTTGAATTGGGTGAGGCTCGGCGTAAAGTCATGGCACAATTATAAACGGGGGCGTGATCGAGGTCATCTCGACACCGCCAGGGAGGATATCATGCGGCGTTTCGTCATTATGACTCTAAGTGTTTTGGCGATTGCTGGCGTCAGTCGCGCCGCGTTGGCCGAAGACACGCTTAAAGTGGCGATTCCGCAGAAGGGCGCCTGGGACGCAGGCCTTGTCGAGCTTGGTCAGCGCGGCGGCATCTTCAAGAAACATGGATTGAATCTCGACATCCTCTATACGGCCGCGGGCCCTGAATCGATTCAGGCTCTGATCGGCGGCAGCATCGACGTTGCCGTGGCTTCGGGGGTGTCGGCCGCCATCGGCACCTTCGCCAAGGGCGCACCGGTCCGCATCATTTCCAGCGAAATGACGGGCGCGCCGGATCTTTATTGGTATGTTCCAGCGGAGTCGCCGATCAAGACTATCCAGGACATGAACGGCAAGACGGTTGCGTTTTCCGCGGTCGGATCGTCGAGCCACGCATCGGTGTTGGCGCTGATCGCGCAGTATCATCTCACTGCTAAGCCGCAGCCGACCGGCAATATCGCCGCGACCATCACCCAGACCATGACCGGCCAAGTCGATGTCGGCTTTGGCGCAGCCCCGTTCGGGCTCGACCTGGTTGAAAGCGGCAAGACGCGGGTCGTCGCTTCCGGCAACGATGTCGATGCGTTGCGCAGCCAAGTGGTGCGCGTCAATCTCACCGGCGCGCAGACGTTGCAGAACAAGCACGACGCGCTCGTGCGCTTCATGCAGGCGTATAAGGAGACCGTCGACTGGATGTATTCCAGCCCCGAGGCGCTGAAAATTTATGGCGAATATTCGAACCTGCCGTCCAATATCGTGGACCGGGTGGTGAAGCTGATCCCGAAGGCTGCGCTGCAGACCGACGAACTCAAAGGTCTTGATGCCGTGATGGCAAGTGCGGTGACCCAGAAATTCCTGTCCGCCCCGCTGACGCCCGATCAGATCAAGGAGTTGGTGCAGGTTCCGAAGTAAGCCTGCACTTGCCGAAATACGCGCGATCGTCCTTCTTAGCTTCGCCCGTGAAGCCCCGGATCGAGCGCCACGTCGCGTAGCCGGGGAACTAAGCTTTCGCCGCCATCGAGAGCGAATGTTTGTCCCTGCAAAGTGGGGTACGCGAGAAAGAAGTCGATCAAGCTCGCAATTTCGCTGAGCTTTGGTGATCGTCCCAGCGGATTGTTGCGTCGGGAGATATCGTAATTTTCTTTCGACTGTTCGCCGCTCGTAAGTGTGAGGCCGAGCAGGATTCCGAATGTACGAATGTTCGGCAATTCAGCAGATTGCCATATTTTGGTGAGCCCGTAGAGCCCCATCTTGCCGATCGTATAGCTGTAATAATCGGGATTCACGTTCTCCAGCTTCTGATCGAGCATGTTGATGATCGTTAGAAGATTGTGAGACGTGCGGTTTTTCAGACTCTCAAAGATATAAAACGGACCGTAGAGATGGGCCGCCAGGCTCTTTTGCAAAATCTCGTTGTTTGCTTGCGAAGGAAAATCATATTCGAAATAAGAGGCGTTGTTGATGATGACGGCCAACGGCGTTTCGCAAGCTAAAACGGCAGCCATCATGTCTTGGACGTTGGCAGCATTTCCGAGGTCGGCCGTAACGAGTTCGGCAGAGCCGCCGTCGGCGATGATTTTCTGAACGAACGCCTTACTTTCTTCGCTCGCGGTGTGGGCGTGAACAAAGACGTGATAGCCGCGGGTCGCGAGGTGCTGCGCTAAAAACGCACCGATCCGTCTCACTCCGCCAGTAACAAGAGCGGATTCCTTGGCCGTCCGTGTCACTTGCTGCCGTTCCAGGCCGCCCGCGTGCGAAACGCTTCGATACCAGCGCCCTCGGCCTCGTGGAAAATAGTCTGTTTCATGACTGATACGCGGCACGCCTCCACGCGATCGAGGCGAAAGCATTCGGCTACGATCTCGTCGACTATCGTTTCGAGCAAATCGATATGAGGGCGGGCGCCGAGCGTCTTCAGAAAATCACGGACGTAGTCGTAATTGATGTAGCCTTGCGGCTCCATAGGGCCATTCCGCAGCGGCGCATAAAGATCGACATTGATCAGTAGCCTATTAGGCCGCTCAGGATGCCGCTCCCAAGGATGAAGGCCGCATTGGACGTCAACCGTTACGTTTTGGAGTCGGACCCTGACGTGGTCGTCGCTTGCCGAAAAAGACATTCTTGCCCCGCCGGGTCGAGTGGTTCGGCGTTGGTGTGACAGGTATAGCCATGCAGATTGCCAGTCACGTACGGCCGACACAATAGTCAGTCCGCCAGCACTCTCAGTGCCGACTAGGATCGCGACACGGCGCTAAGCGACGATTTCTCGGTCAGAAGATCGCGAGATATTTCAACAGCGACAGAATGCCAATGATGATGACGATGACGCGCACGATCTGTTTGGCGCGGCCGTCGATCGGCAGCATGTTGATGAGATAGAGCACCAGAATGATGACTAGAAAGGTGATCAGAATGCTGATGAGCAGAGACATGCAATCCTCGCTTTGAAATAAGGAATGAAAGGCTGCTTAGACGAAATTGATCTCACTTTTTCGACTGGCGTACAATTGCTTTCCGCGATCGGGATCGGCGACTGAGGCAACGCTGCCGTGAGCGTTCGGTTCCGTGTCGCCACTACAACCGCGCGGTGCATTCGGACGCCGTTAGGGCTATAATAGCCGGCAACGGAGGGACTCATGCGCAAACCATCGAGCCCAACGACAAGCCTGATCATGGTGCAGTTTCTTGGCTGGATCGCCGATCGGCCGCGCACTTATACCGAAGCCATGGGGGCTTGGCGGACAAGTTGCCCGCGGCTTTCGGTCTGGGAGGATGCGATCCTCGACGGCCTCGTTTACGTCGAAAGCGGCGCTGAGCGAGCGGTGACTTTGACGGCGCATGGCCGAGCGATGCTCGAAACTGCGAAAGTGCATGCGCTTTCAGAATAAGAGGCTTTGAGAGGCAAAAATGCTGGGTCGGTCCCGCTCGGGCAAGGTCTTTAGCGCCGTCGCTTGTGCGCTCGCCGTCAGCGCGGTTATCGTCGCTGCCCCGGCGCGTGCCGAAGTCAATGAAGTGCGCATCGGCGTCCAATTCGGCCTGATCTACCTGCCGGTGATTGTTGCCGAGACGCAGGGTTTCTTTGCCGAAGAGGCGAAGAAGGCGGGTCTCTCCGAGCTTAAGGTAACGGTCGAGCGCTTTTCCGGCTCGCCCGCGGTCACTGATGCGGTGCTCTCCGGCAATGCCGATATTGGCGCCTTCGGGACGCCGGGTCTCTTGATCGCCTGGGAGAAGACTAAGGGGCATCAAGAGATCGCGGGGCTTGCCGCATTAGGCGCCAATGCCTTCTTCCTCGAGACCAATAAGCCGCAGATCAAGTCGTTGGCTGATTTTAAGGACGGCGATCAGATCGCGGTGCCTGCCACAACCTCACCGCAAGCAGTGGTGATGCGCATGGCAGCGGAAAAAACCTTCGGTGACTACAAACACATCGACAAGCTTCTGGTCGCCATGCCGCATCCTGATGCGACTGCGGCGCTTTTGTCCGGCCAGGTAATTGCAGGCTATGTCGCGACCGCGCCGTTTACCGCTATGCTCAAGAAAAGCGACAAGGTCCACATCGTGACCACGTCCAAGGATATATTGGGCGAAGAAATGACCGGCGTGGCGCTTGGTGTCGGCAAGAAATTCGTCGATGCCAATCCGATCGTAGCGCGTGTCGTTATCGCCGCGGTTGAGGATGGCATGAAGTTCATGGCCAAGGACCCAGCGGCCGCCGCCGACATTTATTTGAAGTCGGAAGCGTCCAAGACGCCGAAAAGTGACACCGTCGATCTTTTAACCGATGGCTCGATCGCGTTTTCGGTGGCGCCGACCGGCTTGATAAAGCTCGCCAACTTCATGGCGAAGGCCGGCGAACTGAAAGCCGCGCCGAAGTCGTGGCAAGACGTGTTTTTTCCGCTCCTCGGCGACCGTCAGGGAAGTTGACGGCAGCCTGCAGCGCTACTTCGCTAAAGCGCGACTCTTCCACAAATCCCACGGGCGTCCTGCCGAGGCTTGCATGACTTTGTCTGTCGTCGCGCATTCGCCGTCGTCCATATAGACGACATTGTCGCGATCGAGCGTGATCGCCTGCAATTGCTGGCGGGCGTTGATCTCGGTGTAATAGGCGCGAAATACGGCGATCTGGATCGTCGGTCCAACAACAACATTGCCGTGTCCGCGCAAAAGCACGACCTCGGCTTTTGCTCCCAGCGTGCCCGCCATGGCCTTGCCGAGTTCGGCCGTGCTGATCATGAGGTCGGAATGGGCGACATGATTTCTGATCTCAAAGACCGGCGCGCCGAAGCCGAGAAATGATGCGTTGTGGAGGAGGGGCCGAAGCGGCGCCTTGGTCGAGGCGAACGGCACGACGGTTGGCGAATGGCTGTGGACGACCGCATTTACATCGGGCCGCACTTTGTACACTTCGCCGTGAATCCAGCGTTCGTAGTAAAGCTTGGTGCCGCGATCTTTGTCTTGGGCGGCTTCATTATCGAGGGTGTGTTCGACAATGTCGGCGGCCGTCACTTGCGCCGGCGCGATGGAGCGCGACATGAAGTAACGGTCTGCGCGATCCGGATGACGAATGCTGACGTGACCAAAACCGTCGAGCACATGCTCCATCGCCAAAATACGATTGGCCGCGACGAGGTTCTCGATCGCTTCGTCGATTGCTGATGGCGTGGCCATGCTGAAGGTCCTGCTTATTCGGGTTGAATGCCGGCGGTTTCGATGACCTTTTTCCATCGTGCGCGGTCGGCGGCAACGAATTTGCGCGCATCCTCGACATTGCCGCCCTCGACAGTGGTGTGAAGCGTGGCGAACCGCTCCTTCACATCGGGAAGCGTCAGGCTCTCGGCGATGGCGGCATTGAGCTTGCCGATGATGGCGTCCGGCGTCTTCGGCGGTGCGCTGAGTATATTCCAGGTTTCGGAAACGATCTGCGGATAGCCGAGTTCGGCCATGGTCGAGATCTCGGCCAAGTCAGGCACGCGCTTCTCGGATGCGACCGCGAAGATTTTCGCTTTGCCGCTTTTGTAGAAGTCGTAGAACGCCGAATATTGGATGAAGGCCATGTCGACATGATCGGCGATCAGATCGGTCAAGACCGGGTTCGTGCCTTTATACGGCACATGCGTGATGCTGGTGCCGGTGACCTGCTTGAACAGTTCAGCGGTGAGATGGGCGACGGTGCCGATGCCGTTCGAGGCGTAATTAAGCTTGCCGGGATTGGCTTTCAGATAGGCCAGGAATTCCTTGAAGTCCTTCGCCGGAAAGCCTGGCCGCACAACCAGCGCCAGCGGCACTGAAGTCAGCAGCGACACCGGCATCAATGCCGTTGGGTCGTAATTGAGATCCTTGAACAGGAAATTGCTGACAGAAATCGTCTCGCCGAACGAGGACAGCAAGGTGTAGCCGTCGGGTTCTGCACGAAACACATCGCTTGCCGCCAGATTTCCCGAAGCGCCGGGTTTGTTCTCGACGATAACCGGCTGGCCAAACTTTTTGGAAAGCTTGTCCGCAACGACGCGGCTGGCGATATCGATCCCGCCGCCCGGCGTGACATTGACGATGATGCGGATGGGGCGCTGCGGGAATGACGCATCTTCCGCCCGTAAGGCGGCGGTTGCGACGGCTAAGACAAACAATGCGGTGACTACGATATGCTTGAACATGTCAGCTCCCATCGCCCCTCGGAATGGCTGCCCAGTTTGCGCGTATATGACGCCTCAATTTCCCGTGACGGCGGTGAGCACCGCATCGGGATCGTCCGGAACGGCATTGCCACGCCAAGAGATGATCTGATCGGGTCGGACCAGCACTAAGTCGCGTTCATAAAGCGCGCGCGCTTCGGCAAGTTCGACATCCAGCACCTTCAAAGGGATGTTGCGTTGCGCGGCTGCACGCTCGAATGCGCTCGTATCGGTGGCTTTGTTCAAGCGTAGCAGCGTGAAACCTTTGCCGAGATGATCGTAAAGCGATGAGCCCATCACGCGTTCGGCATCGAGCCAGAGATGCGGAAGGCGGCCGCCTGGAATTCCGCTCGGCGTGTATCTGTCATAAGTGGCCGGAAAAATGTCCGGCGGCGGCGGCTCGTCACCGATGACGATCGGCGAGCCGTCATAACGGAAGCCGATCTGCACGCCGGTAGCATCCTCGTCCTCGGGACGAACGAAGTGGTTTTTGCGAACGTAAGTCAGGTTAGAGGCGGTAATGCGCGCGGCGTCGCCTTCGGGACCTTCATCCTCGACGTTTTCAGGCACATTCGCGTCGTGCATCATCGACGCGTATTTGCGCGATGCGCCGGTGTTGCGGATGCCGGCGGGCTTGCGTTCGGTCTGATACGTGTCGAGCAGCTTTGAGCCGCCCCAGCCTTGCAGCACGGCAGCAAGTTTCCAAGCGAGATTGGCGCTGTCATCCATGCCGGTATTCATGCCGAAGCCGCCGGTTGGCGTGAACACATGCGCCGCATCGCCCGCGATCATAATGCGGCCGGCTTTGTAGCGTTCGGCAACAAGCGCTTGGCCCGCACTCCACGGGTAATAACCGATGACATGGACCGGGATGTCTTCGCCGATAGAGCCTTGCACCCATCGTACGACTTCGTCTTTGTCGACGTCGGTGCGGCCGCCCCTCGGCTTGACGAGCATCATGAACTCGTCGTCGCCATTGAGCGCGATGATTACGCCGCGCGTGTTCGGATCCGGATTGACCGCCCAATACATCCAGGCGCGCCGGTGGCCGACGAATTTCGGATAGAGATCTGGGATGCGCATGTGGACGGAAAAGAACTGTCCCGCCCAATAGGCGTCCTTTTTCTGCACGTCGCCTTCATAGGCGATGCCGAGCGTCTTGCGCACAAAGCCGCGGGCGCCGTCGCAGGCGACCGCGTAATCGGACGTCCAGGTGACTTCTTCGCCGCTTGCGACATTGCACGCATGCACGCGTACTTTGGCTTCGTCTTGCGTAAACCAATCTACGTTCCAGCCGAAGCGCACGTCGATATTCGCTGTCGCTTTCGCTTTCTGCAAAAGAAAGCGTTCGACGAACATCTGGTTGACGTGGAACATAGGCTCGGGGAACTGATCCGTGACCGGCATGTCGCGGCGCATGGCGATGCGCTCTTCGCGGTTCGGCATCGGGAAGCGGAAGATTTCGTGTTTGCTCAGCCGAGTGAAATAGGCCTGATCGAAAGGATGGTCCGGCGGCAGTCCAAGTTTGCGGACCTCATCTGAGAAGCCGAGGCGGCGATAAATCTCCATCGTCCGCGCATTCTGGCCGTTTCCTTTCGGATGCCAGCGCTCGTTCGGCTCGGTATTGATGATGGTGGATTTGACGTCGAAATAATCGAGCAGCAACGCGAGCAGGAGGCCGACCGGGCCACCGCCAATAATCGTGACCGGCGTCGCGCATTGTTCGCTGTTAGGCATCTCGTCCCCTCAAACGCGGGGCTTGCGCCACCCGCACTTGTTGAAGCGATGAATGCCTCAGAAAGGAATGGCCCGCCACTCGGTTTGGGCCGATTTCCTTTTCGTTCGGGCCATTAATGCAAATCTTGACCGGAGCGGTGAGCCGCAGCGAAATACTGTGTCGGCGGAACGCCTTGCAGCCGCTTGAACATAGTGGCGAACGCAGTGGGGCTTTCATAGCCGAGATCGTAAGCGATCTGGGTGATGGGCTCGCCCGCGGCAAGCCTTGGCAATGCTGCGAACAAACACGCTTGCTGACGCCACTGGGCGAAGCTCTGCCCGGTTTCTTTCCGAAACAAACGGGTGAAGGTGCGCCGGCTCATATTGAGCGATTCACTCCACGACTCGATTGTCGCGCGTGGGTTGGGTTCTTTCAAAAACTCGCGGCAGCGAACCGCCAAGCGGTTGTGCTTTGGAAAGTGCAGCGACAGCCCCAAAGGCGACAGCGATTTTAGCTCATGAAGCAGAAGCATCATCAGCGTGCCGTCTCTGCCACCGAGTTCGTATTCGGGTTCAACGTCGATCGCTGCCGCCAGAAGGCTCCGCATCAGCGGCGACATATCAACGACCTGACAATTTTCGGGCAAATCCGCAATCGCGTTCGGCTCGCTCCAAATGGTCATGGTGGTGACCGAGCCGATCATCGCAAGATTGTGCACCATGCCCGCCGGTATCCAGACCGCGCGATCGGGGGGCACAATCCAGCGCCCGTATTGCGTCTCCACCATCATGGTTCCGGCGGCGCCGTACACGAGCTGTGAACGGCGATGACAATGCGGCGGGATGACGTGACCGGCTTCGAAATTATTGCAGATCACGACGACCGGCCGCGGGATCGCTTCAAACTCGGCGGGTTTGACATTTCGCATTACGCACCTCGGGCCGCAAACAACGCTTCCATCCCTTGATGATTTGATTGTAACGATTCGCTGCCGCGGAGAGCAACGGATCGAGCTATCAATAGCGTCACGACAGCGGGAGCTCCATGCGACGGTTTATCGCTTCTGATAAGGATGAAAGATGTAGTCCTTCGCCTTCACGGCCACATGGCAGGAGTGTCCGCAATCCGCCGGGCTGGGATCGGCCGAGAATATGTCGGATGCCGGGTCGTAGTTGAACAGCGCATAGCCCCATCCGCCGGTGTTTGGAAAGCGCTTGCTGTCTTTTTCCATGACGAAGGCCTGCGAAAACGTATCCGGCACATCGACGACAAAGGGCGCTTCGGTGCTCTTCTTCGGCTTCCATTGCAGCTTGGCGATCTTGGAACCCTCCGGGAACGGCTTGCCGTTGCCGGGAATACCGGATTTGTAGGCCTCGATCATGATCGGATTGCCGACGATCACCTTGAGGACTTCGTCCGTCCGCGCCGAAGAGACCACGGACCAGTCTTCGTATCCCTTGAAGTCGGCGAACGCGATGCCGCTCGAGGTCACCAGCGAATATTTGTCCGCTGCATAAACGGCCGCGCCACCTAAAGCAGTAATTGTTACAGCCGCTATAGCTGTGGCGATCGCGATCGTGAGTTTGCTTTCGCGTTTCATGACTCGTCCTTTCTCAAATTGACGCAATGCGCGTGTGACCCCGCGATTTGAACGTCACGGTCAGCGTGGAAAGGGCGCGGCTAAAAAACAGGAGACGGTCAGCCGAAAACGAGAGTGCCGAAAATGGGTCGGCTGCAACGTGGCGCCCCCGCCACGATAATCACCGATGCTACCGCGAACATTTCCGTGAAGGAAGCGATGCAATCCGCAGCAACATCGAGCACGCGGAATTGGATGAAGTCTTTTCCCTGGGCGTGGGCGATTAGCCCGTCTGTGACTTTACCTTGTCAACGCATCTGGCTAGCTTGCCGCCGTCTAAGGCGCCGCGATCATCGACGGCGTCAGGCAGAAAATGCAACGGGGATGGAAATGTCGGAAGGGTCTTTCGCTTGGCCGCAGGGCAAGCGTGTTGCTGTCGTCGTCAGTGTACTGTTGGAGACTTGGAGCGACGGTAAGTCGCCGAGCTATTTTCCGCGCACCACGCCGCTCGGGCCGGGGCAGAAAGACATCGCCGGCATCAATTGGTCGCGCTTCGGCGGCAATGAAGGCATCTGGCGTCTCTCCCGCATTCTCAAAGATACCGGCGTTCGCTCGACGCTGTTTTGCAATGGCCGCAGCGCGGAAGTGTGGCCGGAGGCCGTCGCCGCGTTCGCGAAAGCGGGCCACGATGTTGCCGGTCACGGCTATTTGCAGGATCAGACCTTGTTCTCGATGAGCGCGGAAGGCGAACGCGAGACCATCAAGAAGACGCTCGACATCCTGGAGAAAGCGGCCGGCCGCCGTCCGACCGGCTGGGTCACGCCGATCTACGGCTGGTCCGAGAACACGATGGATTATCTGGTCGAAGCCAAACTCAATTGGGCTTCGGATTGCCTCGATTCCACTGTGCCGCATCGGCAGAAGACCAAGAGCGGCGGGATCACGATCATTCCGTGGAGCGACTTTGTCGATAATCGCGTGCTGCGCACCGATCCGCAGATTTATTTCGACGTTTACAAGAACACTTTCGAATATCTCAACACGTCCGAGCCTGGTGCGCTTCTTAATCTAGGCGTCCATAGCCATTTCGGCGGCCGTCCGCTGATGTCGGCGATGTTCAAAAAGACACTCGAGTATTTGAAATCGCAGAACGATATCTGGTTCGCCCAACACCACGAGATCGCGCAATGGCTGGCGGACCAGAAGGTCGAAGGCATGTCGTATCGCGGCCGTTTCTTCGCCGCGTCATGATCGCCCGCTGTATTGCGGTGCTGTTCGCCGGTGCGCTTTCGATTGCACCGGCGGCGGCGCAATCGGACTATCCATCGCATCCGGTGCGCATCATTGCCGGGCAGGCACCGGGCAGCACGGTGGATATTGCCGCGCGCTTGATCGGGCAGTGGCTGTCGCAACACTTGGGGCAGCAATTCATTGTCGATAACCGGCCCGGCGCTGGGCAGAATATTGGGACCGAGGCGGCGCTGCATTCGCCGCCGGATGGTTACACCCTTCTCGCCACGACAACGGCGAATACCGGAAACGCTTCGGTCTATCGTCATCTCAATTTCGATTTCATCCGCGATTCCGCGGCCGTTGCCGGCATATTGCGTGTGCCGAATGTCGTAGAAGTGAATCCCGGAGTGCCAGCCAAGACGATCGCCGAATTCATCGCTTACGGCAAAGCCAATCCCGGCAAGATCGTGCTGGCGTCCGGCGGCAATGGCACTACGCCACATCTTGCCGGTGAATTGTTCATGGCCATGACCGGCATCAAAATGCTGCATGTGGCGTATCGCGGCACGACGCCGGCGCTTAACGATCTCATCGGCGGGCAAGTCCAGGTGATGTTCGATGCGCTGCCGCCGTCTATCGGCTTCATAAAGGGTGGGCAGTTGCGCGCGCTCGCAGTGACCACGACAAGCCGTTCGCCGGCATTGCCGGACATCCCAACGGTGAGCGAAACGGTTCCTGGCTATGACGTTTCGTCATGGACCGGAATGGTCGCGCCCGCCGGTACACCTCCGGAGATTGTCGCGAGGCTGAACAAAGAAATAAACGCAGCTCTTGCCGATCCCGAGATCGTCGCCAAGCTCAACAATCTCGGCTCCACACCGATGCCGATGACGCCCGCGGCATTTGGAAAGTTCATTGTCGACGAAACCGCGAAATGGGCCAAGGTGGTCAAGTCGGCCGGCATTCAGTCTGAATGACGCCTCAACTTTGGCAGAGCGTGTAGGCGCCTAATCCGGCAACACATCGCCGCCCGGATTGGTAGGGATGTCGAAGGCGTTGACGACGAAGCCGACCTGACAATACATGCCGGCGCAACTCACCGCTTCGATCAGACGGTCGCGCCCGAGCATAGCGATAGCGCGGTCGAAGCTTGCGGCGCTGAGCGATTTGGTGGTGAGCAGTTCGCGGACGAGATCGTAGATCAGCTTCTCATCGTCCTGCTTGAAATCAGGCTGCTTGCGATTGCGGATGGCGCCAATGGTCTCCGGCGTTAGTCCCGCCTTGCGCGCGAGCGGTTCATGCGCCGACCAGGCATATTTTGCATTGGCGTCGCGGCATACCGTCAAGATGATCAATTCGACCAGCCGCTGGTCGAGTTTGCATTGATGGCGGAAGAAATTGGCGAGTGCGTTCGAAGGCTCGGCGATACCCGGTGTATTGATCCAGATCGAAAACGGTCCGCTCAGCTGTGGCCGCGGTCGGTCGCGCATGATCTCGTCGTAGAGTTTTTGCTGACGAGCATCGAGCTCGTCCTTGGACACGTTTTCTATGCGCGACATGCGATCCTCCCGATGATTTTTATGAACTGAAACTAAAACGCGGCGCCTTTGAGCGCCGCGTTTATTTTGGGCCGTGAAGCGATCAGCTCAAGACTTTGTATTTCTTGAACCAGGCGGTCATTTCGCCCCAGGCAGCTTCTGCCGCTTCCTTGCGATAGCTTGGTCGATAGTCGGCGACAAAGCCATGTGGTGCGCCCGGATATTCTTTGAACTCCGCGGTCTTGCCGGCGGCTTTCATCGCCGCTTCCATTTGTTTGACCTGATCGGGCGTAATGCCGGTGTCAGCTTCGCCGTAGAGGCCGAGTACGGGCTCTTTCACGTCTGGCGCGAGCTCGATCGAGTTCTTCGGCGCGGCATCGTTCTTGTCCATCAGGCTGCCGTAGAAAGCGACACCCGCCTTCAAGTTCGGATTGTGCGTCGAGTAGTGCCACACCGAGCGGCCGCCGCGGCAGAAGCCCATAATGCCGAGCTTATTGGCGTCGCCGCCTTGCGACTTGGCCCATGCCACGGCACCGTCGAGATCGGCAAACAATTCGGTGTCGGTCTTGGCATTGACGATCGGCATGAGCTTTTGCATGTCGTCGAGCTTGGTGAGGTCAACGCCATTGGTTTCGGCGCGGAAATAATAATTCGGCGCTACCGCAAAGGCGCCGAGATGACCGACGCGGCGGGTGATGTCCTTCACCCATTCGTGCAGACCGAAAATCTCCATGCAGACGAGAATGATCGGCGGATTTTTTACGCCAGTCGGGCGGGCGTAATAGACCGGCATCTCGCCGCCCGCGACCGTGACCTTCGCATCGCCGGCATCGAGGCCCTTGGTGTCCGTCTTGATCACATCCGCGCGCACCGGGCCGGCGGCGAGTGTGTAGCCGGCCGCGGCCGCGGCCGACGACGACATAAATCCGCGCCGCGACAGCGGCGGCATCACTTTCGACAGTCCGATGACGTCGGACGGCAATTTCTGCACGTTCATTGTAACCTCCCGATTTGTAAGCGCCCCTTTTTGAGGGCCGCAACACTAGTACGCCACCACCGTGACGCCTAGGCCACTGCGGCAGCTCGAAAACATCGCCATTGGCACTGCCAAAGGCACTGCCCAAGAACACCGCAAAGCCGATTGCATTCCGCCGGCCAAAAGCCTATTTGGAATTCAAACAAGAGTTTGAAAAAGTTCCAGATCGAGCAGGGTTTAGGCACATCATGACGCGACCGTCCGAGGTCACCCGCGAGCGGATCATGAAGGCGGCCGAGCGTCTGTTCGCCGAGCGCGGTTATGACGGCACCAGTGTTCGCGCCATCGTCGCCAAAGCCCGGGTCAATCAGGCAGCGATCAATTATCATTTCGAAGGCAAGGACGGGCTTTACCGCGAGGTATTGCGCGCCGCATTTCGCGCCATGACCGAGAACCAGATGGTGCATGCCCGCGAGATCGGCACGATGTCGCGTGAGGAGGCCTTGTCCGCCTTCATCCGCCGTCAATTGCACCCGCTGACCTCGCGCGATGAAACCAGCCGGCATATGCGGATCTTCAATTGGGAGACGGTGCGGCCGACCCCGGTGTTTCGGAGCCTCATCAGCGAAGAGTCGGCGCCGTTCATGGGACTTGCGGCGGATCTGGTGCGCCGTTTCCTGCCCGATGCCGACCAGCGCACTTTGACGGTCGCCTCGATCTGGCTTCTCGGCCAGTGCAGCGTCTTCTTGCGCAACCGCGAGCAACTCTCTGAATCACCGATGAATCTCGTCTTTGACGAGCCATCGGTGGAGTGGCTCACACGCGCGATCAGCCATTGGGTGATCGCCGGCTTGAGCCAGTCTCCGGCGCAATAAAACAGGTGGAATGCCGCAAAAATTCCTTTTTCCGGACCATTGACCGCCCAGAACAGATGTTTGAAATTCAATCGTCCGTTTGAAAAATTCCGGAGGGGCTCATGCAACCGGTTGGATCGGTGGGAGAGGCGAAAATCGTGAAGCGGAACTTCATCCCGCGGCCGGCTATACCGCTCTTGGCCCGCTTTGTCGGCAAGTTCGTGCTCGACATCATGCCGGCCGCGATGGCGAGCGTGATCGGCGGCTTCCTGCTCACCCAGTATCAGTTCGGCCACACCCCGGCATCGAAGCCCGTGCTCGAGGCGGTTACACCGGCTTCGACCGAAATGCTCGCCATGGTGCGCGACGAGCACGCCGTGATCATCGACTATCTCAAGGCCCAAACGGCAGCCGAAAAAGGCAAGCTTGCTGCCGAGACCACGGATGCCCGTACCGCTGATGCGCATACTGCCGACGTCCACACGGCCGATGCCGCCAATACAGATGCCGGCGCCAAGCCTGCGACGAAGTCTGCAGATCTGCGGCAGGCGCTTGATGCGTCGGCGCACCGGGTCGCTGTTTTGCCGCGTCCGGCGCCGCTCCGCGCCAAGGCGATCCCTGTCTTAGCGACCTCGACTGACGTCCCGCATGAACCGTTGGTGATTGCGCAGGCCGAACAGTCGCCGCCAGCCGACGCAACCCCAGCCCACCGGCTGGCGAGCGATCCGAATTCGCTCCTCGGCAAAACCCTCGATTTCAAGGACCATGTCGTCGACGCCACGAGCCACGCCGTCTCCGCGATCGGGGATGTCATCACCTCGATGGGTGATCATATCGGCTCGATCGTGACCGGCGGACGGCAGTTCACGTCGGCCTCCGACGGCGGGCTGCCAACAGCCTGTGCCAAAGTGGGAGAAGGCTGCGGCTTTTAGTGCATCCTGTGCATAAAGCCGCTGCGGCACCGGTGAATCTGGTGTTTTTCGGCAACAGGGTCCGGATTTCACGGTTTGCACTTCTTGCCCGCTTTGGCACCGCTGGTTAATCCATATCTCGGATGTGGGGAACCGGCGGAGTGCTAAGAGGTTTTGTGAGGGCGTTGGGTCAATCCAAGGTTTAAGCCATAAAGTTTTTAAGCCTTAAGGCGTGAGCCGCGGAGCGAAGTCCTAGAACCTGTCGGTTTCTTTGTACGACTTAAGTGGGTCGGTTCGATATGGACGGCGTGGTGCTGTCCAGGAGAGGACAATGCGTTCGGCCGGTAATTTCAGTCCAGATTGGGGCTACCTCGCTCCGGCACCGAGCCTCATGCGGACGGCGCGCGTTGTCGTGGTGGCGACGGCCATCGGCGCTACGGCTGGCGCCGGTGTTGTGCTGTCACTGATTGATCACCCGACCGTCGAAGCTGAGAAAACTCCGTTTGCAGCGCGGGCGATTGTCACCAGCGCGCAGGCTGCTCCCGTCGTGGCTGTGACTCCGGCGGTACCGGCTCCAATTGTGGCCGTGACAGTGCCGAATATTGCGCCTCAAGCTGCAGCGCCCGCAAATGTGATTGTTGCATCACCGGCGCCGGCACCCGCCGCGCAAGTCGAAGCTCCAGTCAAATCATCCATGATTGCGCCGCCGCCAGCTGTCGCCAACACGCCGGCAGATAATGCGGCGGCAAGCGCGCAGTCATCTGAGCCGCATCCGGCTGAAGGCGTCGCGGCGCTGTCCGACATGCCGCCTGTGGCGGATAAACCGACAGTTGATGTGCCGAATTTGGCGATCGCCGCGCCGGAGCCGGCTGGGCCACCGGCGCCACCGAAGAAGAAATACGCTACGCCCAAGTCACAGAATTTTGGAACGATGCTGCAACGCTTGTTCAGCTCGAACGCCAATCGGCAATCGATCCACTAAGTAGATTTCAAAAGAAGATGTGCGCTGCCGGGCGATTTATCGCGCCGAGTGGAAAGTCAGCTTCCTGTTGTGCCTTCCCAAGAAGTTTCGGATAGTAGGGGTGGAAAGCCGAGGCAAGCCTCATCCTTGCGCGTGGATTGAGTTCGTGTGCGGGTGAGGCGGCTACGCCACAAAAGGATTTTAAAAGGAGAAAACTATGCCCGAGGTCGTCGTTTATATATTAGAAGGCCGCTCGCTCGATCAGAAGCGCGGTCTGATCAAAGATATCACCGAAGCGGTGGTGAAGAATGCAGGCACGACGGCCGAACAAGTGACCGTCTCGCTCATCGAGACCCAGAAGATCAATAAGGGCAAAGGCGGCGTGCTGTTCAGCGAAATGAAGCGCTGATCTCTCCTCCGTAAATTCGCGTTTACATAGCGAACAGGCGAAGCGGTGCCGGCGGGCGCCCTCGCTCCTTTTTGACGCTCCGTTTGGGGCGTTCACCACGATTCACAAGCGATTCATCGGCCATGAGTGCACTGCACAATTTACTTGCTGCAGTGCGGTAAAGGTCCGATAATCGCGACTCACTGGACCGCTGGATGCGGCGACAGACCGGGTGCCTGGCGTCCGGACAATAAGACGTAATAAGGAGTCCGCATGACCGAAGTTTGGGATACCAAAGATGGCCGCCGCCGGGTTCGGCGCGATCCACCGACAATCGATGACGCAGTGCTCGCGGCACAGGGCTTGGCCGACGATGTCGATGGCCAGGTAGAGATCGTAATGTCGCTGATGACGGTGACCACCGAAGAGGCGCGTAGCGCCGTGCTGCGCTTGGCGCAACGCAAGGATACCAGCCATCTAACGGTGGCCGGCCGCGCCGGTACCGCACGCACTGTTGTTGTCGAGCGCCGCGCGCCGCGGCGGACGATCGCGCGGCCTATAGCCAGCGCCGGGCTCCGGGGTCGGATATAACGCGCGCCGCCACCAGGCGGTGCCAGATGAACAGCACGACCACGGCGCCGATGACGGCGCCGATCAGGCCGGCGCCTTCGTCAGCCTGATAATGGCCGATCGCCTGACCGATCCATGTGGCGATAAACGCGCCGGCGATGCCGAGAAGCGTCGTCAAAATGAAGCCGGACGGGTTGTTCGGTCCGGGAACAATAAAGCGCGCGATGATGCCCGCGACAAAGCCGATGACGATGATCCAGATGAAGTGCATGGCAAGCCCCGCAATGATTTATCTACGATCAGTGTCGCATAACGGCTGGTGCAACGCCACATCGCGGCTCTGAGTTCCGGCTGCGAGCGCCGGTGCGGCGGACGGCAAATTAGATTATAATGCCGACACGACGCCTGGGTGACGTAGTCCCGAAGTTTCGACCCTGAAAGCTTCGCCTCGCAGCATCGGATCGAGCCAAACGGCAGATCGCTCATGAGCAAGACCCTCGTCAAACCACGCACCGCGACCAAGACTAAAACCCAGCGGCCGCCGCTTTATAAAGTGATCCTGCTCAACGACGACTACACGCCGCGCGAGTTCGTCGTGCTGGTGCTTAAGGCCGTCTTCCGGATGAATGAAAGTCAGGCCAGTCGCGTGATGCTGACGGCGCATCAACGCGGCGCTTGCGTCATTGCGGTGTTCACGCGCGACGTCGCCGAAACCAAGGCCAAGGAAGCAACCGACCTCGGCAAGAGTAAAGGCTATCCACTGTTCTTCACGACAGAACCTGAAGAATAAGTCTTAGCCTGAAGAATAATTACTCGCGGCTGAACGGGGGCGCGGCATTGTAAAGCTGCGCGATCAACGGCTGTGGTTCACCAGCCGAGATCGAGGCCACGGGCGGTTGATCGCTTGCAGCAAACAATAATCCGCCGAATGTCACGCCAACTAAAAACACAACGATAATTGCGCCCGCCAGTGTGCTTGTTTCGTTGGCAGGACGAACGTGTTGCAATTGTCTCTCGAGCAGTTCTCGATCGTGTCCGTCAATCTTCATTACGAAATCTCCTCGTTGAGGAAATGTCGTATCTAAAACGCTTCAACTTGATGCATGTTCCCGGCGACGGATTCTGCGCGGAAACCGGCCGAATCAGTGACGTGTTGCGCTGCACTGTTGGAAAAACGTCAAAAGAAACAGCAGAAACCGCAAGGAACGCCGCGCGCGGCGGTCGCGTTGCCGACATGCGGCAGATGAAGGAGCGGCATGCATGGCGAGCGCATATCCCGATTTCAGTTGGTTTGTGCGTGCGGTGCGCATTCTGCCCATCGTCGCCGGTGCGGTTATTGCTGGCGGCGTGATCGGCGGCTTTAGTGTCTTTGCTGTTGATCGTGCTTTGGCGCCGTCGCAACCAGTCGACTCGTCGGCCCAAGCAAACGCCGCGACGAACCGGCCGGTGCGCGTGATCGGCACGCCGCCGCCTAACGCGGTCGCTGCCGCGAATGTGCAAGCGTCTGCGCAACCGAGTACTACAACATCGCAAGTCACTTCGGCGACGCCAGCGCCAATGCAGTCGCCAAGCCCGCTGCCGCAATCTACGCCAGCGGCTCAAGCCGCATCCAATACACCGCCTAAAGCGTGGCCTGATGCAATGTCGCGTGCGCATCCGACGGCGGAGACGGAAACCGCTACCGCGCCGTCTCGATCCGCACCGGTTGCTGCCATGTCCGATCAGCCAACATCCAATCAACAGCCGACGGAGAGACGCGCGAGCAGCGAGGCGGCGCCGGCAAAATCCCGCCGGCAGCTCTCATCATCAACATCTGAAAACAATGATCGCGTCGCGACCAGACCGCCTGTCGATAGACAGCACACGGTGACGACTGTTCCTGCAAAGACATCCCAGCCAGACGCCGATGATAGCGATGACGACGATGCCACCGCATCCAACCCGAGGCCGGTCTATGATTATTACGGCGGCCGGCATTCAAGCGGCGATCCGCGCTACTCCGAACGCACCCGCGTGATCGTGAGACACGGGCCGCCGCCGACGCGCCTCGAAGAGAATGCACCTCCGCCGCGCCCGGAACCGTTCTGGGGTTCTCGCGAACGCGACGATGGCGACGACGATTAGCGAACTACGATATTACCAGCCAAGATCTTGAGCGGCGCGGCTCTTACTTGCCCTGCACGGAAAGGCCGTTCGGACCGACATTGATGTGCAGCCCCTCCGGCTGATGCCGGTCCTGATAAAGCTGATAGCCGAGCACGGCGACGGCGACGATCAGCGCGCCGATGATCATGTAGACCGTATTGTTGCGAGACACAGCGGATCTCCCCCGTAAGCGGCATCCCAATCCACGGATGTGAAATAGTGCCGCCATGATAACGCGGTCGCGTCGATGCGGGAAACGGCGCGCGGCAATATCATGTTGATATCGGTGTTAATATCATGGCGTTCGCGCATGGAACTTTGGTGCGGGGACGCCTAATCTCGCTAGACCATCTCGACTTTTGGGCAATCTGGCTCGTCGGAAAACAGACCGGGGGAGATCCACATGAATAGTCTTTACGCCAAGGCCGAAAGCTGCCGGCCAATGGTGCTTAGTATCCTGCGTATTGTCGCCGGCCTGTTGTTTTTCGAGCACGGCCTGTCGAAGCTTACCGGCTGGCCGCAGCCTGGCCACATGCCGGAATTTATGACGCTGATTTGGTTTGCCGGCTGCATCGAGACCATTGGCGGCGCGCTGGTTGCCGTCGGCCTGTTCACACGGATCGCAGCGGTCATCATGTCGGGCGAAATGGCGTTCGCCTATTTCATGGCCCACAATCCGAAGAGCGTTTTCCCGATCATCAATGGTGGCGATGCTCCGATCCTGTTCTGCTTCGTGTTTCTTTACATCGCATGTGCGGGCCCAGGACCGTGGAGCCTCGATGCCATGATGGGCAAGAAGCAGTAAGCCCCAATAGAACTTAGGTTTTCCAGGAAGTCTCGCGCGGCGACGACCATTGCCGCGCGAGCGTTTATTTCCGTTGCTAACACCTTTAAGTTGTGTAACCATCCCTGACCACTTTTGGCCTGGGAGGAATCCATGCTGCGGAAATCCTTGCAACAAAGCTTGTTGTTGAGTGCCGTGCTTCTCGCCGCCACGCTCGGTGCTGCGAGCGCCAAGGTCGGCGAACGGTGCGGCGGCGTGATGCCGTTAAGCTGCGGCCCGCACGAGTTTTGTCAGAAGCCGACAGGCACCTGTTACGCGCCTTGGATGGAAGGCACTTGCGCCCGCAAACCGAATATCTGTTCGATGATCTATCTTCCGGTTTGTGGCTGCGACGGCAAGACCTATGGCAATGACTGCGAGCGTCAGCAGGCGGGCGTGAGCCTCGCCCACGACGGCAAGTGCTGGGAAAGCAAGTAGGCTATTAGGCAGGCGACGGCTTGGTCTATTTCACGCCTAGCAGTTCGACGTCGAAGATCAGGGTAGCGTTCGGCGGGATCACTCCGCCGGCGCCGCTTGCGCCATAGCCGAGGTCCGGCGGGATAATCAGCGTGCGCTTGCCGCCGACCTTCATCGTGGCCACGCCTTCATCCCAGCCGGGGATGACTTGGTGGATGCCGATCTTGAACGAGAACGGCGTGCCACGATCGACCGACGAGTCGAATTTCTTGCCCTTCTTGCCGCCCTCATAGAGCCAGCCGGTGTAATGCATCACGCAGGTCTGACCGGTCTTCGGCGACGCTCCGGTGCCGACCAGAGTGTCGATGACCTTGAGCCCGGAGGATGTGGTCGTGACCGGCTGCGCGGCTGCGTCGTCTGACGATGCGGACATGGCGATGGCTCCAATTGTTGCGGCGGCGAGAGCGAGCAGGGCGCGGCGCGACGGGTTTCGCATTGTTTCTCTCCGGCGATTAAAAGCGCGCTGTTAAGGCACGGCTGGCGGCGTGAGGCAAGGTACGGGACAAGCCGCAATCGTTCCCTTCCCATGGCGACGGGGAGGGGCTTTTCCGATCCACAATGTCAAACAGCAACGTATCTGCATCCTTCCCGTTTACACGGCGGGATGAGTAAGAGCGTTCTCGCGATGCTATTGCATCCGAGTTTTGCGTTTCATCAAAGACGCCAAGCCAGTTCTGCGTACCTCCTGCAAAACGCAGGGAGGCGGAGCGCCGCAAGGCGCTTCGGTAACTGAGTGCCGTGCTGAAGCACGGCCGCGCGCGGATAAAGGGCGCGCTCGCCTCTCGGCGCTCCACCGCGGTCATGCGCCGAAGGCTGATCACCTCCGACTCGGCCTGGGCCGCGCTTCCTGGAACCACCGGATCCAAACGGGAGTACCCTCTCCGGCACCAGTGCAGCGAGCACCTCGCAGTCCGCCATATGGCGGACGGGCTGATACCCAAGCCGCCCGCAGCCAGGACACGACCCCTGGCCATACGGGAAACCGCGCCCGCCCCGTTTCAAGGATCGTCTCTAGAAACGTCCCTCATGGGCGGGCAGATTATAGGTAATTATATTGGTGACAAATGTCAACGATATAGAGACATCACAACCTCGTCATTGCCGGACTTGATCCGGCAATCCATGCAGCCTTCACGTCGGCATGGACCACCAGGCCATAGGCGAGCGAAGCGACGCCGTTCTTCGAACGGCTATGCCCGGTGGTGACGAGGAGGTAAGGCATGGCGCGCTGCACCGCCGCCGAAGAACATGGTAAGTCTCTGTCCTTCGGCCGGGCGGCGGTGAGGGGACTTTCATGGCGATGATCCACGATCCCGAGGTCTGGCAGCAGAAGCTTGCGGCGTTGCCGCTGCAGCACTTCGAAGCGGGCCACACGATATTTGCCGAAGGCACCAAGACCGGAAAGCTTTTGATCCTCAAAAGCGGCGCGGTCGCGGTGAGCAAGCACGGCATCGAAATCGCGCGCGTGGCCGATCCCGGTGCGATCTTCGGCGAGCTCTCGGCGCTGCTCGATCAGCCGCATGGCGCCGATGTGCGCACGCTCGAGCCATCGGAGCTTCATGTCACGGACGCCGCGCATCTGCTCGCCGACCCGGCGGCGCTTCTTTACGTCACCATGATCCTGGCGCGCCGTCTCGACGCCGCCAATCACGGCCTGCATGCGCTGAAAAGCCAGCTCGAAGCCGGCGAGCCGGCGGGCCTCGTCGAGCAAACAATAGACCGCATCGAAGGTTTCCTGAGCGCCATCGGCGGCGGCTATCTGCGCGCTGGCGCGGGATATTCGGGTTATCCGTTTGCCTGAGCAAAAGGCTGCGCCGCACTATGACGTCCCGGTCATCGTCTGCTTGAAAGTAAGTTCGATAAATTCGGCCGGGTGGATCATCTGTAGCGCGACCTGCACGATCATGTAGCCATCCAATATATCCTGCGCCGTCATTGTGCTGCCGAGCCCGCATGTGACGGTGAAGGCGTCGGAGGCTTTGTCGCCCATCAGTCCGCCCTGCGACCACAGCGTCTGCAGGAATTGCGATACCGAAGCGACGACCGTGGTCCAGGTGTTGGCGTCATTGGCCGCAAAGACGTATTGGTTGAGCGCGATCTTGATCGATTGCTCGACATAAATGACGGTGCGGCGGACCTGGATGTAGCGCCAGTCGCTGCTGTTGCCGTCGAGCGTACGCGCTCCCCAGACCACGGGCCCGCGGCCGATAAATTCGCGGATCGCATTGACCGCTTTGCCGTCGAGGGGGATGTTGATCTGGCTTTGCTGCTGGTCGCTGAGCTTCACGCTCGGCGCATCGACGCTGTAGAGTGGGATATTAGCGGGCGCGTTCCACACACCTTGAGCGGCGTCGGCATGCGTGCAGACGCCCGCCATGGCGCCGCTCGGCGGCAACAGAGACATCCGCGCGCACACCATGGTCTCGATTTGCTGTAGCAACGAGAACGGGCCCGCCGAACTCGGGATCCCATTCACGAGATTCTGTTCGAGCGTAGCGATCGCCGCCAGTCCGGCCGGCGTTGACCGGTCAGTTGTCGTGCTCATGGCGTCGATCATGGCTTTGATTTTTAGAAATTTTGGATTTTTGTTCTGTGATGGACCGAGATGTTGCGGATCGCCATAAGTGTAGGCGGCCTGATCGGTCAAAAGCGCGGCGAGCCCGACACCCGCACCGGATGGCGCCGGACTGAAATTGAGATAAGTCACCTCCTGCGGCGCGATCACCGTCGTGTCCAGGAACGGGAAATAGGCCGCGCCGTAGCTGATGAACGCATCGCCGATGTCGACATCGACATGGAAATTACGGACGACGGCATCGATGTCGTTGTCGAGCGAGCCGGTCTTCGGCTTTTTGGGATCGACGGCCTCGGTCCCATAGATGTCGAGGAGCGCGACGCGATCTTGCAACGTGCCGGCTTGGGTGAGCATGGCGCGGATCAATTTCTGAAAGTCGGAGGAGGTCGGCATGCCGTTCACCGCGCCCGACTGCGGCAGATGGACAGCGTCGGGAACGACCAGCATGGTCGGCCCGGCCTGCTTGGCGATTGCGTCGAGGCCGTTCAGCAACGCACCAACGCCGATGGTGCCGGCAGCCGTATAATTGCCGACCGAGACGACGTAACAAGTGCCGCCGCCATTGGCATAAAACAGCCGCATGCTGTCATAAAGATTGAACGCCGGCATCGCGACGGACGGCGAGACCGGACCTTGCGAGCCCGCAAGCGGGGCCGGACCGCCCGTATTCCGCACCAGGGCATAATTGCTCGCGGCAAAGCCGGTACCGTCGAACATCATGGTGGTGAAGTCGAAGGACGCGCCCGGTGCAGCCTTCACGATGTCGTAGACCGGCCTGAACGCACCGCCAAAAACCGCCTGGTACTCGGCAAGCGACGTAATTTTGATCGGCTGCAAGGCAACCGCCTTGCCATTCATCGCCGCCGTCTCGGTGTAACCAATGAAGGCTGGAATCGCGGTTGCTACGCCGACAATCGTCGACGGGAAGGCGGGGAGTTCGGTGACATAGACGCCGGGCGTGCGGACAATCGGCATGAGGACGCCCCCAAAGCAGAAAGTTGTATTATCTCATCATGCCATGAGGACGTGTTTCGGCAAATGGGTTGCCGGTGCTGGTGAGCAAACACGGCGGAATACGCCGCGCTATTTCACCCTACTTTGTCGGCAGCAGCAGATCTTCCTCGAGCAGTAATTCGCGCAAGTCGCCGATCGCTTCGATGGCGGCTTCTTCGTCGGCGACGGTCTTGAGGCGATGCTGCACTTCGCGCCACGGCTCGGGCCGGCCGATACGCATCGCCTCGGCGACATAGGCGCGCGCGTCCTGCAGCGTTTTGAGGTGCCGCGGTTTCGGGTCGTCCTTGACCGCGATGACCGGCGTGATCGGGAAATTGTCCAGTGCTTCAGCCATGGCGAGGAGTGTAGCCACAAACCGTGACGCAAGGAAATCGGGCAGGGAGGCGTTTCGTCATGGGCTTTGTCGCGAGCCGCCCGCTACCCAGCCACGCTGCTCAGATGTCCGAACAGGCAGGCCACGTTGACCGCACACGCGGTCGCGAGAACGGCCACCAGCATTTTGTTCATCGCAGGCCCCAAGTTACTCAAAAGAATCCCCACCCAAAAAGAATCGCCCGCGAAGGATGACCGAGACTCAGGCTCAGAGTCCCAAACTTTGTTTTTGGCTGGATTCATATCTCGTTTACGGAATCCGGCACGATTCTCTGGTTGGGGGCGCCTGGGATAGGTCGGCGAATCGGCGCTCCTGATCGTCATTGCCGGGCTTGACCCGGCAATCCATGCTGAGGCTCAGCATGAAAAGCTATTGGGTCTATATCCTAGCAAGCCGACCACGCGGCACGCTCTATGTCGGGATGACCAGCGACCTCATCAAACGGGTCTATCAACATCGTGAGGGTCTAGCCGACGGCTTCACCAAAGAGCACGCAGTGAAGATGCTGGTCCATTACGAGCAGCATACGACGGCGATCGGCGCTATTCAGCGCGAGAAGGACGTCAAGCACTGGTCGCGCAAATGGAAGATCGACCTGGTCGTGTCGATGAATCCCGATTGGCGTGACCTGTGGGAGGAAATCGTACGCTAGCTACTTACTCCACTCGTCATGCCCGGGCTTGACCCGGGCATCCATGCTGCGGCTTCGCTTGCGCGATCGATCTGGACCGCTCTCAAAATCGGCAATTCAACATGGACCACCAGGTCAAGCCCCGGTGGTGACGACGTAAGGGTTGGAAGTTCTCCCTCGAAGTGTGACGCGCCCGCATCTGCCGCCGCTAAAAGCACCAGCAAAGCTTCAGTTTATTGTGAACTGCGCGCGAGCAGCGCTGCCCTTATACCGGGCTGCAGGGGCAGCACGCAGATACCGGAATTGCAATGGACATGTCAGCCACCGCCGCTTCGCCCACTAAAATCACCGCCAGCTCTGTCACGTCGTTGACGCAATACGCGCCATACGCATTGAGCTTGTTGCGCTTCATGGCCGGGCTTTTGTTCCTCGAACACGGCATGGCCAAAATCCTCGGCTTTCCGCCGCATGGCGCCATGCCGGTTTTTCCCGAGATCGAATTCTTCGCCGGCTGTGTGGAATTGATCGGCGGCTCGCTGATCACGGTCGGACTGTTCACGCGCATCGCCGCGCTCCTCACCTCAGGCGAAATGGCGATCGGCTATTTCCTCGATCACTTTCCGCGGAGCTTCTTCCCGCTACTCAACGGCGGTGACGCCGCGGTGCTGTACTGCTTTATTTTCTTTTATCTGATCTTCTCCGGCGGCGGTCCATTGAGCCTCGACGCTCTGGTGTGGCGGAATCGGTAGGTCGAAGTAGGGCAGGCAAAGCGACCTGTCCGCTTAAGCTCGTGCGAGCGAAGGCGGAAGCGTGCCACGCGAAATTTCAGACGAGAAAATTATAAGTTCAGCGCGGGCGCGGCGCGTTCCGCGCCTTAGTCCACTCTACGTTTGCTTAACATCATTCAGCGGTGCCTCGTGTTGGCCGGCGCCTGTTCGATGACGAGCTTGCCAGTGGCCGGTTCCTGCAGATTCGATGACACCTCGCTTCTTCATTCTGAATAAATGCGAGCGAAAAGTATTTTCCTTGAGTCTTGGCACCATGAGCGAAGCATCTTTATACAAGCTCCATGCGGAGACGGCGCCGTTTGCTCGCTGAAGTGATTGGGATATTGAGCCTTCTACGAGAATTCGGCTGACGCTGTTCTTGCGCGTTACGTCAGTTCGTTTGACCAATTCGCTTTGTTGCCGAGCCTTTAAAAGAAGCTGTTCGGCAGCATCCTTTTGAATCATTAGATTTCGAATCTGCCCGGAAAGGTCGGCGATTTCTTCAAGAAGGGTGGCTTCAAGTTGCCTAAATGCAGCCGGATCACGCTTGACAGCCATGTTGCAGTTCCTTATTTTGCAACAAAATCATAGCAGACATTGAGCCTAAAAGTCTTTATTTTTCAATGGTCAAAATTATTTTGACATTGCATTTTGGTCATGATAGCAATGCAATTGCTTATTGCATTGCTATCATGACTTGATGCAAGCTGAGGGTGGTGGGATTGCAGATTTCTGAATTGACGCTAAAATGCCTACGGCTACGGGGGTTATTCTTGATTTGACCCCTCAATCACGGTACGAAAAAGGCGCCATGCAGGATTATCTGCAGGCGCCTTTCGTCTTTGTGGCCCTGCGTGGGGGCGGTAGATGCCCACGACGACAACGGACCTCGTCTTCGCACGCCGAGATAATCCGGAAAGGCTGAAAAAAGCAACCTCGCCCCCGGAGTGTTCTCCTATGGAGAAGCGTGACTTAAAGCCTGGCCAGCGTGCCCCGCGTTCCGGTGAATATGAAGTAATCGGACCGAGGGGTGGCGATACGGGCAAAGAAGTGACCGGCGTGAAGGGTAAAATCCTTCCTCCGACCGACCGCCCAGGCGAAACGTACCGGATGCATCGTCCGGCTCATAATAAGTCGGGTAAAGAGTAGTAGGCGACATGGAAAGGGCGGCCGTGAGGCCGCCCTTTTTAGTCATGGATAGCCGCATTAGTCATGGATAGCCGCAACAATCGCGGCCACGACGTGTAAGAGAATCACGAGCACCCGGTCGTCGATCCGCACGTATCGCACTTCAAACACGTGCCGTTCCGCACCAGCGTGAAGTTCAAACACTCCGAGCACATCTCGCCTTCATAACCTTTGGCCTTAGCCTCGGCGCGGCGTTCGGCGGCGGCGAGCTTGGCGTGGACGCGGGATTCGGTCTTGTGTTCGAGCGCCTGGGCCGGGGAAAGCCTGGCTTCGGGCTCGACCTTGAGCGCCGTAGCGCCGGCGGCTTCGGCGCGCGGGCCCGAGGAGGCAACCGCTGAGATCGAGGTCACGTTCGCGGTAGAGCTGTCGCCGCCACCGGCATCGACACCACCTTGCATCACTTTGAGCCGGTCGGTGCGCGAGCGAGTCAGACCTCGCGACACGAAGCGCGTGTCGGGGGAGGGCTTGCCTTCCTCGATGCCTTTGCCGAGCGCATCGAAGCTGCCTTCGACCGGTTCGACATGAGCGAGGTCGAAGCGTTCCAAATAACTCACCGCAAGTTCGCGGAACACATAGTCGAGGATCGATGTGGCAAACTTGATCGAGTCGTTGCCCTGCACCGGGCCGGACGGCTCGAAGCGGGTGAAGGTGAAGGCGTCGACATATTCTTCGAGCGGCACGCCATATTGCAGGCCGAGCGACACCGCGATGGCGAAGTTGTTGAGGAGCGAGCGGAGCGCCGCGCCTTCCTTGTGCATGTCGACGAAGATTTCGCCGATCCGGCCGTCGTCATATTCGCCGGTGCGAAGGTAGAGCTTATGTCCGCCGACGACCGCCTTCTGGGTATAGCCCTTGCGGCGGTCGGGCATGCGCTCGCGCTCGCGCATCACCACGATGCGCTCGACGATCTTTTCGACCACTTTCTCGGCAAGCCCCGCGACGCGCGCCGTGGCCGGCTTGTCGATGAAAGCCTCGATCACGTCGTCATCGTCGTTCTCGTCGGCGATGAGCTGGCTCTGCAGCGGCTGCGAGAGTTTCGAGCCGTCGCGATAAAGCGCATTCGCCTTGAGGCCGAGCTTCCAGGACAGGATATAGGCCGCTTTGCAGTCTTCGACTGTTGCCTCATTCGGCATGTTGATGGTCTTGGAGATGGCGCCGGAGATGAAGGGCTGCGCCGCCGCCAGCATCTGGATGTGGCTATTGACCGAGAGGAAGCGCTTGCCGGTGCGGCCGCAAGGGTTAGCGCAGTCGAACACGGCATAGTGCTCGGGTTTCAGATGCGGTGCGCCCTCGACCGTCATGGCGCCGCAGACATGGACATTGGCCGCCTCGATCTCGCGCTTGGTGAAGCCGAGATGGGCGAGGAGGTCGAAGCCGGGCGTTGCCAGGTCCTCGGCATCGACGCCGAGTTCATTTTTGAGGAAGTCGGCGCCGAGCGTCCATTTGTTGAAGGCGAATTTGATGTCGAAAGCGGTCGGCAGCGCCTTTTCCACTTTCGCAATCGCTTCTTCGCTGAAGCCTTTGGCCTTCAGCGTGGTGTAGTTCACGGCCGGCGCCTGGCCGAGCGAACCATGGCCGACCGCATAAGCGATAATCTCTTCGATATCGCTCGAACGATAGCCGAGGACGCGCAAGGCTTCCGGCACGGCGCGGTTGATGATCTTGAAGTAGCCGCCGCCGGCAAGCTTCTTGAATTTCACCAGCGCGAAATCGGGCTCGATGCCGGTGGTGTCGCAATCCATCACCAGACCGATGGTGCCGGTCGGCGCGACGACGGTCGATTGCGCATTGCGATAGCCATGCACTTGACCGAGTGTGAGCACGCGATCCCAAGCGCGCTTGGCATGATCGATCAGCGCCGGGATCGGGCAGGTCTTGGGGTCGAGCGGCACCGGCGGATTGGTCATCTGCTCATAGCCGGAACGCTCGCCATAAGCGGCGCGGCGATGATTGCGCATCACGCGCAGCATATGGTCGCGGTTCTCGGCATAGCGCGGGAAGGCGCCGAGCTCGCCCGCCATTTCGGCAGACGTCGCATAAGACACGCCGGTCATGATGGCGGAGAGGGCGGAGCAGATGCCGCGGCCGGATTCGCTGTCGTACGGAATGCCGGACGACATCAGCAATCCGCCGACATTCGCGTAACCAAGACCGAGTGTGCGGAAATCGTAGGAGCGCTGCGCGATTTCCTTGGACGGGAATTGCGCCATCAGCACCGAGATTTCGAGCACGATGGTCCACAGCCGCACGGCGTGTTCGTAGCCGACAACGTCGTAGTCGCCGGTCTTCACGTCATGGAAGGCGAGGAGGTTGAGCGACGCGAGATTGCAGGCGGTGTCGTCGAGGAACATGTATTCCGAGCACGGGTTCGACGCGATGATCGGTCCCGACGCGACACACGTGTGCCAGTCATTGATGGTGGTGTGGAATTGCAGGCCCGGATCGGCGCTCGCCCAGGCGGCGTGGCCGATCTTCTCCCACAGATCGCGCGCCTTCACGGTCTTGGCGATCTTGCCTTTCTTGGTGCGCCAGAACAGGTCCCAATCGCGATCGGACTCGACCGCTTTGAGGAACTCGTCGGTGACGCGCACGGTGTTGTTGGAGTTCTGACCGGAGACGGTCAGATAGGCTTCGGAATCCCAGTCGGTGTCGTAGACCGGGAATTCGATGTCCTTGTAGCCTTGCTTGGCGAACTGGACGATGCGGCGGATGTAATTGTCCGCGACATGGCTCTTGCGCGCCGCCTTGATCTCGCGGCGAAGCACCGGGTTTTTTTCCGGATCGAAGCAATCGTCGCCCGAGCCTTCGCAATTAACGCAAGCTTTCAGGATCGCGCGCAGGTGCTTCTGGTTGATCTTTGAGCCGGTGACGAGGCTCGCGACCTTCTGCTCTTCGAGCACCTTCCAGTCGACGAACTGTTCGATGTCCGGATGATCGACGTCGAGGATCACCATCTTGGCGGCGCGGCGGGTGGTGCCGCCGGATTTGATGGCGCCCGCGGCGCGGTCGCCGATTTTCAGGAAGCTCATCAGGCCGGATGACTTGCCGCCGCCCGACAGCCTTTCGCCTTCGCCACGCAGCCGCGAGAAATTCGAGCCGGTGCCGGAGCCGTATTTGAACAGGCGCGCTTCACGCACCCACAGATCCATGATGCCGCCCTCGTTGACGAGGTCGTCGGCGATCGACTGGATGAAGCAGGCATGCGGCTGCGGATGCTCGTAAGCCGTAGCCGACTGCACCAGTTCGCCGGTCTGATAATCGACGTAGAAATGGCCCTGGCTCGGTCCGTCGATGCCATAGGCCCAATGCAGGCCGGTGTTGAACCATTGCGGCGAATTCGGCGCCACCATCTGCATCGCGAGCATGTAGCGGTGCTCGTCGAAGAAGGCGTGCGCGTCCTCTTCGGCGGAGAAATAGCCGCCCTTCCAGCCCCAATAGGTCCAGGTGCCGGCGAGACGATCGAAGACTTGCTTGGAGGAATGCTCGCCGGTGAAACGCTCGGCTTCCGGAAGCGCGGCAAGCGCTGCTTCATCGGCAGTCGCGCGCCACAGCCAGGACGGGATAGTTTCTTCCTCGACCTTTTTCAGGCGCGAGGGCACGCCGGCCTTGCGGAAATATTTCTGCGCCAGCACGTCGGAGGCGACCTGCGACCATTGCTCCGGCACTTCCACGTTCTCGGCATGGAACACCACCGAGCCGTCCGGATTACGGATCTCGCTCGTGGTCAGACGGAACGCGATGTCCGCGTAGGGTGACTGTCCCTCTTTCGTGTAGCGCCGTTCGATCCGCATTGAATTGCCCCTTGCAATTGCTGTCCAAACCTTGGTCGCAAAACCTTGGTCGTCACGTATCGGCGCCGCTCAAAGAATATAAGCCGCCGACACTCTTTCTGCAGCGCGCCGGAAACTTCCGCCGCGCCGTTCCTCACCCCTGACTTCTGTCTGCCACCCAACCTGTCCGGACGGTTCGCTTTTGAACGCGTCGCCCGGTCATTCGTCCGGCTTTACGGCCGATCTTTTGTTTTGCGCGGCCGGGACTCTTCGCCGAAGGCAAACGGCGTCCGCTCCCGCGCCGAGGGTACGGCGCGGAGCAGTCCCGCAAACCCTTTTGGGAGAGCCCGGCGGACTTCAGTACCCGCGCGCCGAACTTTTCAAAGCTAGGCCAAGCCGATCGCGCCCGTCAAGACTTAGTATGGACGGGTTAAGATATCCCCTACATGTGGGGATAGCGGGGAAGAATCGCTCGGGGGATGGCCAAGTATCGGAGATTCGTAGGGAATCCGAAAGCCTCACCCTATGGGGTCGGGCGGGATAGCGGTGAAAACTTCTGGCCTGGCAGAGGGACGGGCAGGCGCGGATCGACCCTCAAGCGAGTATCGCATCGGTTTGCGACAGGCGTTTACCCACACACCGTCACCCGGTTGTCACGCAATGGCGCGGTTTTCTCGCCGATTCTGAGTGAAACGCTTCGCAAAACCAGCACTTCCGTCGCGTTGCATTTGCGAACCGGCCCGTAAGCCTTTGAATCACCGTGGAGACTCAACCGCACGCTCTTGTGCGTGACAACAGGAGGGAACTTTCGCGCCGGCGTCACGGGCGGATCGCGCGCTGAAGGCTCCGCGCCTCACATAATGTCGGCGTGCTTTTAATTAACCTTAAAGAAGCGTTAACCGTGCTGCCGGGCATCCTTTTCTTGACGGGGGAGGGCCCCCCGCGAATAACCTTTTGTAAATGTTCAGGGTCTGGTGTCAGCGTGCGATCCGCGTTGGGGGCGTCCTTGCCATTGCCGCCCTGCTGTCGAGCTGTACCTCGGCGATCCACAACGACCCGGTCAATCAGCAGCTCACCGCCAATGCGCGTCAGGTCGAAGCCGATCTGACACCTGACGTTCCCGGCGGCTCCGACGATATGGTCGTGGCGTTGTCTTTCTCGGGCGGCGGCACGCGCGCCGCGGCCTTCTCCTACGGCGTACTCCAAGGCTTCGAAAACACGTCGGTGCCGACGCGCAGTGGGCCAGTGGCGCTTATTGACCGGCTCGACTTCCTCTCCGGTGTTTCCGGCGGCTCGACACTCGCCGCCTATTACGGGCTGCACGGACACTCAGGCTATGCCGACTTCAAGCAACGCTTTCTTCTGGCCAATGCCGAAGAGGGGCTCCAAACGAACCTCACGCTCGGCAATATCGCGCGCGGCTTGAACGGCGGCGTCAACGACGCCACGCAGTTTCCGCCTTGGCTCGATGCGCATCTCTACAATCACGCGACCTTCCGCGATCTCCTCAAGCGCCAGCGGCCGCGGGTGTGGATCAACGCATCGGATGTCTATAACCGCACCGCCTTTATCTTCGCGCCGGTGAGCTTCTCCGCGCTGTGCAGCGACCTTACCAGCTATCCGGTGTCGCTTGCGGTCGCGGCCTCGGCCGCGGTGCCGGTGGTGTTCGCCCCGATCGTCATCAAGAACTTTCCGGGCGGCTGCCCGATCGGCCTGCCACCTTGGGTAACGCGCGTCCACAACGATCCCAACGCCAAGCCGCTGATCAAGTCCTATGCCGATGCGCTCGAGCGCTATCGCTCAGGCGAGATCAAATACGTCAAGCTGCTCGACGGCGGTCTGATCGACAATTACGGCCTCGCCGGTTTCACGGTGGCGCGGCTTGCGTCGGACTCGCCGTTCGGTCCGCTAGCGCCGCAGGAAGCGGCGCGGCTCCGCCGCTTCCTGTTCCTGGTCGTCGATTCAGGCCGCGATCCGTCCGGCCAGTGGTCGCAGACCGTTGCCGGACCATCCGGCGTCGATCTGATCATGGCGACCTCCGACACCGCGACCGAGTCCGGCGCGCTCGGCAGCTATTCGGCCTTCGACAGCACCATGGCGGATTGGCGCAACGATCTGATCCGCTGGCGTTGCAGTCTGTCGGAAGGCGAGCGCAAGCGCCTTGGCACACCGCCCGGCTGGAACTGCCACGACGTGCAGTTCTTCATCAGCAAGATCGCCTTCGACAGTTTAGGACCGCAACGTACTGCGGCGCTCAATCGCGTCGAGACACGTTTCGCCCTGCCACCCGATCAGGTTGAGATGCTGATCACGGCCGGACGCGACGCGCTCAATGTCAATCCAAAGTTCCGCGCGTTCTTGTCGTCGGTCGGACGCATGCCGCCGCCGGTTCCGCCCGTGGCGCCGTCGCTCCCGCTGCCGCCCGCAAACGCGCCAGTGTCGTCGATCGACAATATACAGCAGGCGCGGGCGAATTAGTCGTCAGCAAAAACGTGGCTGAACGCAAAAGCGTCCTTAAATTCGGCGCGATGTTTGCGTCTATCCTCGGCTCGAGGGTTCTTCGCAACTAATATCAGTGAAGGCCGACATTGGCGCCGCGCTTTGGGTTCCACCTGCGCATGAACGCCCATCGTCGAGGAGACTTTGAATGTTCGTGGAATTGTTCCGGGCCGCCACCGCGCGGCGGGCGCTTTGCTATGGTGTCGTCTGTCTGCCGCTCATTGCGTTTGCGGCACCTGCGTCGGCGGAACAATGCCACGGCGTCGCGAATGCGCTCGGCACCGCGCGCACGATGGCACTCGATCCTGCTGTGTTTCCCCGCGTCGGCACGCTGCAGTATCCGCAGACCGTTCCGTTGCGCGATCATGAAGTGGTTTTAAGCTTCGACGACGGTCCATGGCCTGCATCGACACCGCAGGTGCTCGATGCGCTCGCGGCGCAATGCGTCAAAGCGAATTTCTTTCTGGTCGGCGAGCATGCGAAAGCCGCACCGGAACTCGTGCGACGCGAATATGAAGAAGGCCATACCGTCGGCACGCATTCGCAAACCCATGCCGATCTTGCCAAGCTGCCGCTCGCCGATGCCGAGAAGGAAATCCAAGGCGGCTTTGCCGCGGCCAATGCCGCGCTTGGCGAGCCGCTTGCCGCGCCGTTTTTCCGTGCGCCATACCTGTCAACCTCGCCGGCGCTTGAGCAATATTTGGCCAAAGCCGGATTGATGCTCTGGAGCATCGACGCCGATCCGGAAGATTGGCGCGATCTCACGCCCGACGATGTGGTTTCTCGCGCGATGACCGCGCTCGACAAGAAGCATCAGGGAATCATGTTGATGCATGACGTGCAGGGTCACACCGCAGCGGCCCTGCCGAAATTCCTCGAAGCTCTGAAAACGGAAGGCTACAGCGTCGTGCATGTGATCTACGGCAGCGCCAAAGAGGCGACCGCGCGTCCACAGTGACGCTGCAGGGAACTCGCATGCGGAATTTGAAAGTGGGAACTTACGACACGATCAAAAGTTATCAGGGCGGCGACATGTTTGAGCGCGGCTACTGTTTGATCATGAAATGTCTAGTCCCATATCGGCTCAAGTTCCGCGCTCGGCGCAATCTTCTTCCGCAGCGAATGGCCAACTGCCATCGCTGACGCCGTTGCGCGGCATCGCCGCGCTGTGGGTCGTGATTTATCACTACACGACTCAATGTTTCCCCGATCTCGACGTCACCGCACACACGGCCTTCATCCATAAAGGCTATCTCGCCGTCGACATGTTCTTCATGTTGAGCGGCTTCGTGATGACGCATGTCTATTGCCGCGCCTTTAATGAGAGCGTGACGAAGCACTATGGCAGCTTCCTGATGGCGCGCGTTGCGCGCATTTATCCACTGCATCTTTTGATCCTGATCTTGTTCGTCGTCACCGCAGTGGCGTCGCGCTGGCATGGCGCTACGCCGCTTGAAGCGCTGCGTCACGTACCGCTGCACGGCCCGGAATCGGTCAGTGCTTTCTTCGCCAACATCTTCATGCTGCAAGGCCTGAACGCCGGCGCGCTGAGCTGGAACTATCCGTCCTGGTCGATCAGCGTCGAATTCATGGCCTATCTGCTGTTTCCCTTCGCGCTGCCGTTGATCTGGCATGCTTCCGCGCGGATGAAGATCGCGATCGCTGCTGTGTTGTTCGGAGCGCTTGCGCTTCTGGCTTACATCACCGGCGATAGTTTCGATCAATGGGATGGGCCGATAACACTGCTGCGCTGTCTCCCCGAGTTTGCGCTGGGAACGCTGCTTTATTGCGCCTTCCGCGCCGCGCCGGAAGATTCGTTGCTGTCACGCGATACCTTTGTGTTCGGTGTCTTGGCAACAATCATTGTCTGCTTGCACTATGGCGTGTCGGATTTTCTGATGGCCGGCTTGTTCGCTGCCTTCGTGCTGGCTGCTGTTCTCAATAGCGGAAGCTTCTCACGGTTAGCGAATACGCCAGCGCTGATCTGGCTCGGCGATATTTCGTTCGCGCTTTATCTGATCCATAGCCTGGTGCAGTTCATCGTCTCCGAACTCTTGTGGCATTTCGGCATCAAAGATCACGCCGCCGTTCCCGTCGGCATCTCGATTGCTTGCACCATTCTGATGATCGGCGTCTGTCTCGTTGCCTCGCATCTGAGTTATTTTGGCGTCGAAATTCCCTGTCGCCGTTATCTGCGCGACGTGTTTGCGGGCGGCAAACGCCAGCCGGCTTGGCGCGCATCGTTGCGATCTTGGCCGCGTATCGTCGTGCCCGAGAACGACGGCTCCCGAAAGTTGGCGACCGTCACCATATCCCGCTTGATTCCGCCCTCACATCGGCGTTGAATTTCGCCGGCGGTTCGGCAGCGGCGCGCATGATGCCGTAAAGAACACGCGGGGAGGGAATTCATGGACGCCATCGAACGGCGCGCCTTTATGAAAGGCGCGGCCCTTGGCACGCTCGCATTCACTGTCGGTGGCGCGCAGGTGATGCTGTCGCCGCGCCAAGCCCACGCCGACAATGTGCCGCTACGGACGCTTAGTGCCGATCAGGCTTCCACTCTCGGCGCCGTCGGCGAGACGCTTGTGCCAGGTGCGAGAGAGGCGGGCGTCGTCAATTTCGTCGACCAGCAGATTTCCGGTCCGCCCGAAGAAGCGCTGCTGCAGGCGCGCATTCTCAATATGCGCCCGCCTTTCGCGAACTTCTATCGCGCGGCACTCGGCGCGATCGACGGCGCGGCCGAACGGACCAAGGGCAAGAAATTCGCGCAGCTCACCGCGGACGAGCAGCACGATTTCATCAATCTGATGCGCCAGAACAAGGTCGACGGCTGGCAAGGCCCGCCGGGCCCTTTCATTTACACCGTGCTGCGCAGCGACGCTGTGGACGTCGTTTACGCGACCGTCGACGGTTATGCCGCGCTTGGCGTGCCGTATATGCCGCATATCGCACCGACGAAGAAATGGTGAGGGGCACATCATGGCAAACGAAAAAGTCGATGTCGTCATTGTCGGTGCTGGTGCTTCGGGCTCGGTCTTCGCCAATGTGCTGACCAAGGCCGGAAAGAAGGTCGTTCTCTTCGACAACGGTCCGGATTGGCAATTGTCCGACCTCATCAGCTCGGACATCTGGGGCCGGCGCATCAAACCGTCGGGCCCGCCAGTTCTGCTCGATGGCAAACATCCCTTCGGCTATGTCAGCCAGGCCGGATGGGGTGTCGGCGGCGCTGCGCTGCATTATTTCGCGAATTTCCCGCGCTATCTGCCGACCGACTTCAAGATCAAAAGCGAGCACAATCGCAATCACGATTGGCCGATCGCTTATGAAGACGTCGCGCCGTTCTACGATCATGTTGCCGCCGATCTCGGTGTTTCAGGCGACGCCAAGGCGGAGGAGAAATGGCGGCCTGCCGGCGCGCCTTATCCGATGCAGCCGATGAAGACATTTCCCAATGGCGAAGTGTGGTTGAAAGCGGCCGAAGCCAATGGCGTCCATTTCGTGCCGGCTGCAGTCGGCATGGCGTCCACCGACTTCAAAGGTCGCCCGGCCTGTATCTATGACGGCTGGTGTCATGTCGGTTGTCCGACCGGTGCGCTGGCCAATCCGGTCGTCACCTATCTCGGCGAGGCGCGTAAACGCGGCGCCGAAGTGCGTGCGCTCTCGACCGTGACGCGTGTTCTGACCAATGCCGAGGGCACTAAAGTCACCGGCGTCGAATATTACGATGCCAAGAAAGAGCGGCAGGTGCAGGAGGCGAGCGTCGTCATTCTCGCGGCTTGGTCGGCGCAAAATCCGCGCATTCTGCTCAATTCCGCGACCGATAAGCATCCCAACGGTCTATCCAACAAGAACAAGCTCGTCGGCAAATTCATGATGACCCATCACATCGCCGGCACCTGGGCGCTGTTCGACGAGGACATCACACCGCATCTCGGCACCATCGGCGCCCAGTTCATGTCCTATGACCGCTACGCCAAGACGAGCTATCCGAATGCCTTCGGCTCGACTTTCATCGTCGCCGGCGCTGCCATGAAGACCAACGACTTCGCACAGGCCCGCGGCGATCTGTTTGGTCCCGATCTTGCCGCTTTCATGAAACGAGCCGCGCGTGGCATCACCCGGATCACCATGTTCGGCGAAGATACGCCGAATGTTGAAAACCGTGTCGAGCTCGCAAGCGATAAGGACGAGTTCGGCATGCCGCTCGCGCGGCTGACCCATAGCTTCGACGACGATGCGATCGCGCTATGGAATGCCAATTTCGATCAGGGCATGAAGATCGCCAAGATGACCAACGCGAAAGAGTCATGGCCCGGCAAAGGACCAGTGGTGCCGACAAGCCATCTGCATGGTGGCGCGATCATGGGAACGGGGCCGGACAATTCCGTCACCAACAGCTTCGGCCAGACGCACGAGATTCCCAATCTTGTGATGGCGGGACCTTGCATCTTCCCAAGTGAAGGCGCGTCGAACCCGACCTATACGATCTTTGCCGTGTCGCTCCGCGGCGCGGAGAATTTGGCAAAAAACTGGTCGACGATCGCGGGATAAGCGCACTCAAACGACAATCGATTTCTTGATCGGTTCTCGAAGGCGAAGGTCGTAGACGCCTTGCTGTGAGCAGCTGTCCCTTCAGGACAGTGCATCTGGATCGTTGCCGCGGGCATGCGATGCGCGCGGCATAGACTGACAACGTTCGAGGAGCGCTTTTTGTGAGGCGGCTTCCGGCTGATTTATTTCCTTAATCCTTGGGGAGATGGAACTCTACATTGCTTCGCACGTTCCCGGTGACGATCCATCCAGGGAACCGGGAAACGCAAAAATGAGCATGGTAGGGACGGTCGACAACACAACGGAGTTTCCGACGCTATCGTGGCGGGCGGTGCTGGCCGGTGGCATTACTTCAGCCGCGATCAGCCTCGTCTTGGCAGCGCTGGGCGTAGGATTGGGTCTTTCCTCGATTTCACCGTGGGCCGATGCAGGCGTGTCCGCGGCCACATTCAAGGCCGGAGCCGGCGTTTATCTCGTCGCCGTTTCCATGTTGTCATCCACAGTCGGCGGCTATCTCGCCGGCCGTTTACGAACCCATTGGGTGGGCGTCAACGATCACGAAATCTACTTCCGTGATACGGCTCATGGTCTCGTGGCCTGGGCTTTCGCCACCGTCCTGACCGCGTCGGCCCTCGGGGGTGCGATGACTCACATCCTGGGTGGTGCGTCCGCGGGTCTGAGTTCGGCGGTCGGCTCTCTCTCCGGTAGTCCGACCGAAACATATATCGACAATTTGCTTCGTGCCGATCCCGCCAACGATGGCTCAGCTACACCGAATGCCCCTTCGGCGCAGTCCGGCAATGGCTCGGTGCGTGCCGAGTTGGGACGCATGATTGTTCCGACACTCCGGAACGGTGTCGATCTATCGCCAGCCGACAGAACTTATATCGCCAAGGTCGTTTCGGCCCGAACAGGTCTGAGCCAGGCGGACGCCGAAGCGCGGGTGTCAAGCGTCATCGTCCAAGCGAAGAAAGCAGCAGATGACGCACGTAAGGCTGCGGCCTCTCTTGCGTTGTGGCTTGCCGGCTCACTCTTGGCCGGCGCGGTGGCAAGCATGCTCGGCGCAACCGAGGGCGGCTTGCTTCGTGACTCAAAATGGTACGAGCCAAATTGGCGCAGCACCGTTACGCGCACGCATATCTGAAGCCTCGCGACTCTCGAAGGGAAAACGCAATGCCGATAATCTTGTGGCTGCTTGGGATGCCGATCGGACTGATCATTCTGCTGATGATCATCTGAGCAATCATATTACTTCAATATCGATCAACGGAGGTTCACATGGGCTTTGGTAAAGGCGCACTGCTGTGGATGCTGGGAGTGCCACTCCCGATCATTTTGCTACTCGCCGTCTTTATGCACCACTGACGGGCATCTCAAAGACATCGGGCTCGCGGCTGTTGCGAAGGCGCAATGGCCGCGTTGTGCCGATGCCGATCTCGGTATTGGTGGCCCCTTGACGTCGTGAGCGGCGCTAGGCGTGTGCCGTCGTCACATCTGCGAGGACTCGTTCCAGTTGCTCGAGCGTGACCGGCTTGACGAGATGACGGTCGAAGCCGGCATCCGAGGCTTGTGCTTTGGCGCGATCTTCGCCCCATCCCGTCTGCGCGATGATCGGGATGTTCTTGAACTCCTCGTCTTTCCGAAACTCTCGGCAGACCGCGTAGCCGTCCATTACGGGTAGTCCGATATCGAGAAGGATGACATCCGGCTTGAAATCTTTTGCAACGCAAAGCGCGCTCCGGCCATCATGAACAAGCTGATACTCATGTCCGATGGCCTCAAGCATCCAGCCCACCGCCTGGCCGACTTCGGGGTTGTCCTCGACGACAAGTACTTTCAACGGCCGGGCCGATGCCGGCTGCAAGCCGGCTTCGGGAGCATCTGTTTGTCCTGAAGCCTCGACCAGCGGCAGTCTGACGGTGAAGATGCTGCCCTTGTTCAGACCGTCGCTTGCGGCCTCTACCGTACCGCCGTGCATGAGCACCAGTTGTTTGACGAGCGCGAGGCCAATTCCGAGCCCGCCGCGCGCTCGGCTCATGCGATTATCAATCTGAGTGAACATGTCGAACACTTTGGATTGCATATCGGCAGCGATGCCAACTCCATTGTCCGTCACGCTGATCAGCGCGCTATCGCCATCAGCCCGGGCCGCAAGCCTGATTTGCCCGCCCTCCGGCGTGTACTTCGCGGCGTTGTTGAGAAGGTTCCCGACGATCTGCGCAAGGCGCGTGAGATCACCCTCGATCCATAGCGCATCAGAAGGCATGTCGATGGACAGGTGATGCTGAGCCGAATTGATCAAGGGGCGGCTCGCTTCAACGGATGCCCGGACGACTTCGGCCACATTCAGCTTCTCCATCCGAAGTTCGATCTTGCCCTGGCTGACGCGCGAGACGTCCAGCAGGTCGTCGATAAGCCGCACCAGATGGACGAGTTGCCGATCCATCATATCTTGAATCTCGACAGCGGTTTTGCTGTCGGGATTCTTACGAAGGACGTCGACGCCGTATCGCAGCGGGGCGAGCGGATTGCGCAATTCATGCGCCAAAGTTGCGAGGAATTCGTCCTTGCGGCGGTCGGCCTCCTTGAGCGCTTCCGTGTGCGCGCTGAGCTCATCGCGTTGCGCCGCGATCTGCTGCCGCTGCCGATAGAGTTCGAAAAAGACATCCGTCTTACTTCGTAAGATGTCCGGCTCGATAGGCTTGTAAATAAAGTCGACGGCGCCGGCTTCGTAACCGCGGAAGCGGCGTTGGCGATCTGCGCTTCCCGCGGTCACGAAAATGATCGGCACGCGCCGGGTCCGTTCATTGCCGCGCATCAGCTCGGCAAGCTCGAACCCGTCCAGTCCGGGCATTTGCACGTCGATAAGGGCCAGCGCCACGTCGTGACGAAGCAGCAATTCGAGCGCTTCATCGCCTGAACGAGCCTTCAAAAGGGTAAGGCCGTCCCGCCGCAGCAGGGCCTCCAATGAGAGCAAGTTCTCATCGAGGTCGTCGACCAGAAGAAAGGAAACAGGACTCATCATTGGCGCTGAACGCTTCCCAAATAGGTTGCGATGTCTTGCAGCGATAAAACGAGAGCACCGGGACAGGCCGCGATGGCCGCTTCCGGCATGGCGGGAGCAAACGCGCTATGCGGATCTTGCACGATCGCCATGCCTCCGGATTCCACGATGGCCTTCATCCCATGAGCCCCATCTTGACTGGCGCCTGTCAACAAAACGCCGATGAGCGCGGGTCCATACGCATCTGCGGCGCTTTCAAACAACACGTCGATCGACGGGCGGGAAAACAGCACCGGTTCATCGCTCGATAGCGAGAGGCTTTTATCCCGTTCGATCAGCAGGTGGTAATCTGGCGGTGCAAAATAAGCCGTGCCGTCACGGATCGCGATTTTGTCTTCGGCCTCTTCGACTTTGACGGCACACTTTGCTTGAAAAAGTTCGACTAGAACGCTCCGCTTATCCGGCGGGATATGAACGACAATGATCACGGGCAGCCGGTATTCTGCCGGCAGCGCCGGAAGGATCACGGACAGTGCTTCCAGCGCGCCTGCCGACGCGCCAATCACGACGGCTTCAGCCGAATTTGCGGACATGGTGGGTATGGCGGTCATTCGGCGCGCTTCTGATATATTCTTTCTTCGCGGACGAAATCCTGGAAGGATGCCGAATGGTTGGAGAACCGCAGACTCTCCTTTGCCCCTATTCCGAGGAATCCTTTTCGCGCGAGTGAGTCCTTGAAAAGACCGATCGCTTGGTCCTGCAGCGCTCGATCAAAGTAAATCATAACATTCCGGCATGATATGAGATGCATTTCGGCAAAGACGGCATCGGTGACCAGACTGTGATCAGAGAAAACTACGTGCTGGCGGAGACTCCGATCAAAGCAAGCGCGTGCATAGTCGGCGCTGTAGTAGTCGGACAGCGAGGACTTTCCGCCGGAGTCCTGATGGTTTTTGGTAAAGAGCCGTATGCGATCGAGTGCGTAGATTCCTTCCTCGGCTCGGGCCAAAGCTTCCTGATTGATGTCGGTGGCGTAGAAGAGAGTGCGTTCCTCTAGACCTTCTTCGCGAAAAAGAATGACCAGGGAGTAGAGCTCCTCGCCGTCGGCGCAGCCGGCAATCCAAACCTTGAGAGAGGGATAGGTACGCAGATGCGGCACCACCTTCTCCCGAATGGCTCGGAAATAAGTGGGATCGCGAAACATCTCGCTGACCTGGACGGTCAGATAGCCGAGCAGGCGCGGTAGCAATGAGGCATCGTGCAGGAGCTGTTCTTGCAGCGCGGAGAACGTCGTAAAGCTCAGCTGCTCGCGCGCTTGGTTGAGACAGCGCTTCAAGGAAGCCGGTGCGTAATGACGAAAGTCGTAGTGGTACCGAAGATAGAGCGCGTCCAGTAACAGCCGAATTTCGATGTCTTCGGTTTTTTCGAGCACAATAATTCCTCATCGCGGCATCCACACGCGTACCAGAGAAAGCAGCTTTTCAACATCAAGCGGTTTGGCCATATAATCGTTGGCGCCGGCGTCGATGCAGCGCTGCTGATCGTCGGGCATGGCCTTTGCGGTCAGAGTAATGATTGGCAGCTTGTTCCAATTCCACTTTTTGCGGATTTCTCGTGTCGCGGTGAGGCCATCCATCACCGGCATCATGACGTCCATAAGCACCAGGTCTATGGAAAGCCCCGGGTCGCCCGCAGATTTCTCTATGGCGTCAAGCGCTTCCTGCCCGTTACGGGCAATCTGCACGACTGCGCCGCGAGGCTCGAGGATGTTCGTCAGCGCATAGACGTTACGCACGTCGTCCTCGACCACGAGAATGCGCCGGTCTTCGAGGAGCGCATCCCTGTGCTGAGCCTTACGGATCATTTTCTGCTGTTCGTCTGGCAGTTTCGAGACGACTTGATGCAGGAACAGCGTTACTTCGTCGAGGAGGCGTTCGGGCGATTTGGCGCCCTTGATGATGATCGACTTCGAATAGCGGCGCAGCCTTTGTTCGTCGTCGGGCGATAGATCGCGGCCGGTGTAAACGATGACGGGCGGAAACGAATAGGCATCTTCCCGGCTCAGTGTTTCCAGCAAGGAATAACCGGAGGCGTCAGGCAAGGAGAGATCGAGCACCATGCAATCGAAGGTCTGCGTCTTGAGGAGCTCAAGGCACTCCGCCACCGTTCCGGCGGCAACGGTTTCAACGTCGTGAGACGTGAGGAGTTTGCTGACGGCTTCGCGCTGCACCTGATCGTCTTCGACGATAAGGATACGGTGCATGCGTTGCGATAGCTTGGCTTCGAGCTTCTTAAGAACTTCCGTGAGCTGCTCGCGCCGCACCGGTTTTACGATGTAGCCGACCGCGCCCAGCGAGAGCGCGGTTTGGGCGTGGTCGCCGGCCGACACGACATGGATGGGGATATGGCGGGTTCGTACATCGCGTTTGAGGCGGTCAAGCACGGAGAGGCCCGACTGATCGGGAAGACCGACGTCAAGAACGATGGCGCTGGGCACGAATTCCTTTGCCAGCGTCAAAGCCTCTTCTGCGGTTCCTGCCACTAAAGTGCGGAAGCCCATTTCGCGTGACAGGTCCCGCAAAATACCGGCGAAGCTTTCGTCGTCCTCGACGACCAGCAAGATGCGTCTTTTGTCTGTCAGTGAATCGCGATCATCCTGGAGTTTTCGCGGTGCCTTGGGCCGTGGCGCAGACGTCGGCCCGATCGGGGCAACAGCGGGAACGATGGCCGGAACAACTGAGATGTCTTCGCGGTCCTCCCGCGCCAGGACCAACGCCGGATCAAACTCCTGCGGAACGATGATCGTAAAGGTGCTGCCTTCGCTTTCGCGGCTGCGCAGATGGATAGATCCGCCCAGGAGCCGCACCAGTTCCCGTGAAATAGAGAGACCGAGACCGGTGCCGCCATATTTGCGGCTGATCGTGCCATCGGCTTGGTGGAAGGCCTCGAAGATGTGTTTTTGTTGCTCCTCCGAGATGCCGATACCGGTGTCTGTGACCGAGAAGGCAATTTGGCCGTCGCTGGTCGGCCTGATGGACAACCCAACTTTTCCGGCTTGCGTGAATTTGAGTGCATTGGACAACAGGTTCTTTAAAACCTGTTCGAGCCGTTGCAGGTCCGAGACGATCGTCTCCTGACATTCCTCCGCGATTGCGACGTCGAAACTAAGCGTTTTTTCCTGGGCGATCGGGGCAAAAAGTTGCCGTAGCCCTTGAGCCAGACGTTCGAGAGACAAAGCCTCAGGCCGAATTTCCAGGCGGCCGGCCTCGATTTTGGAGAGATCGAGGATGTCGTTGATGAGATTCAAGAGATCGTTGCCCGACGATTGGATCGTCTCGGCATATTTGACCTGTTCTTCCGTCAGATTGTCGTTGGGATTATCGGCGAGAAGCTTGGCGAGGATGAGCGACGAGTTAAGTGGTGTCCGCAACTCGTGCGACATGTTGGCGAGAAAATCCGACTTGTATTGGCTTGCGCGCTCGAGCTCTCTTGCTTTCATCTGCACCGAAGCATTGGCTTTCTCAAGGTCGTCGCGCTGGGTCTCCAGCTCCTGTGCTTGCTCTTCGAGTTGCGAATTCGTCTGCTCGAGCTCGACTTGTTGCTGTTCAAGACGGGCTTGCGATTCCTTGAGCGCGCGGCTCTGCTCCTCGAGTTCTTCGTTGGAGACACGCAATTCTTCACCCTGAACCTGGAGCTCCTCAGATTTATGCTGCGTCTCTTCCAGCAGTTTTCGCAGGTCGCTGCGATAGCTCGCCGATTTGACCGCGATCGCGATGGACGGCGAGACTTGTTCGAGAAGGGTCAATACGCGGGCGTCAGCTTCGCGAAGGAATCCGAGTTCGAGAACGGTGTTCACCGTCCCCTCGACGCTTCCGGGGGAAATGACCAAGTGTCTCGGCTTGTCTCGGCCTAAGGCAGATCCAAACGCGAGATAGCCGTCCGGCACGTCTCTGACAACGACAAGATGGTCTTCGGCGGCGGCCTGGCCGAGCAAGCCATCGCGCAAGCCAAAGCTTTCCGGCACCGCGGCGTTGGCGGGAACGCCGTAAGTCGACGCACGCTCATACTGATTGTCGGCTTTGACGAAGACGGCGCCGGCCACCGCGCCAAGGTAGCGCGTAAGAAAAGATAGAATACTGTGGCCAAGCTCGTCTGTTTTCTGATCGCCCCGCATCGCATTGGCAAGCCCGACATGTCCGGATTGCAGCCATTCTTCGCGATCTCGCGCAAGCGTGGAGCGCTGGATCAAGAAGCCGACGATCAAGGTCAGAACGATACCGAGAACGGCCGTGACGATACCGCTGGCGAGCGCGGTCTTGTACGCATCATTCATCTCGCCGAGCCGCTTGTCGCGAAGTTCATCTTCGACCTGACCCATCGTCGCGATCTGGGCACGGATCGCATCCATTTCGATTTTGCCGCGGTTGGAATTGACCTCCGCCAGCGCTGCTGCCTGACCTTGGGTCTGGCGTAAATCGAGCGTCTTTTTGAGTTCGGCGAGCTTTGCGTCGATGTGCGCTTTGAGCAAAGCGATCTTGGGTTGCTGCGTCGGATTGTCGCTTGTCAGCGTCGCGATATCGTTGACCTGGATCGGAATGTCATTCAGCGCCGCGTTATACGGTGCGAGATAATCCTGGTTATCAGTGAGAAGAAAACCGCGCTGCCCCGTTTCCGCGTCTTGAACGTCGGATAACAGCGTTCCCATAGCGACGATGACGCTGTGGGAATGAACAATCTTCTGATTGTCCTGCTGCAGCGTCTGAAGATTTCGATAGGCAAAGTAGCCGCTGATAACGAAGAAAAGCAGGGCCGCCGCAAGCCCGAGTATCATTGCCAGGTCGAGACCCGGCTTTTGGGCCAAAGGAGCAGTTTCTTCTGTCGTCTTCATCGATATTCCGACCTTTATCGGGGGCTGCGGCGATAGGATTTGCCTCGGCTTGCCTGGCTGAAACTACTTGGTCAACGTTGTGGACCCCGCGTGTCATAATTAGACGCGGTGGCGCAACGCGCAGGGAAGCTTTTGGCTAATGAAGGCGAAAACCACAGTCTGCCTGCGGCAAGGGAGTGCGTCTCTCATCGAATTCGGCTGAACAGCCCATGACCCGAAAGATCAAACGAGCCGAAGTCGAAAAAGTTCCATCGCGCGATGGGCCAAGCTAGGGCCACAGACTGGGCCGGATACGGCTGATATCAGGCCCTCGGCACAATGTTCTTCATGCCTTTAAAGTCGCCGGCGAGAAAGCGGCGAATGTTTTCATTGATAATCGGGACATTGGTGCGCGCGCTGTCGTCATGCGTCGCCGCCTGATGGCAGGTGATGAGGACGTTGTCTAAATCCCATAATGGACTGTCAGGCTTCAGCGGTTCCTGCTCGAATACATCCAATGCGGCACCGGCGATCTTTTTGTTTTTGACGGCGTCGATCAGGGCTTCGTCTTCAAGTACCCCGCCGCGCGCCAGATTGATGAGATAGGCTTCCGGCTTCATCGCGCCGATCACGGCGGCGTTGATCATGTGATGCGTCGACGGGGTGTAGGGAGTCAGCACGATGAAATAATCGAATTCTCGCACCGCTTCGACGAGTTGCGCTTTGTCGACGATCTGATCGAAGCCCGCGATCTCGCGAACGCCTGACGTGATGCCGACCACCGTCATATTGAACGCCTTGAAGCGCGGCGCCATGGATTCGGCGATCGATCCGAGTCCGAGGATGCCGACGGTCTTTCCGTTCAACAGACGCGACGGCCAGTTTTCCCATTTATGCTTCGCTTTGTTTTCATGGGTGCGCGGAAACTGCCGGTTCAGCGCCAGCATAAACATCATCGCCGCTTCCGCCATCGGCGCACCATGAACGCCATGGATATTGGTGACGATGATGTCGGACCGCAGTGTCGGCCGGTCGGCGATGCCGTCCACTCCGGTGCCGATCCCTTGGACCCATTTTAATTTTGGTGCGTTCGCGAAGACATGGTCGGCGCGGCCTTCGAGATGCGGCCCATGGGTGACGATAATCATGGCGTCGGCCAGATAGGGATCAGCATCCGCCACTTTCGAGACGATGTCGACCTTCAATTCCGGGAAAGCTTGCGAGATGCCATTGTAATACTGCGTGCGAATCCGCTCATGCGAACGAAGAATAATCAGCAAGGACGGCTTCGCACTCATCGATAACAACTCCAGAAATTTTATGCGGGTTTATTTTTGTGCAGTGTTCTTTTGTACACGGCTCAGGCCTGTTCTATAAGGCGGGCCGCGCTTTGTGGGAATGCAAGACTTATAGGAATGCAGACAAGACGATGAAGATCACGTCGATCGACGATATACATGCCGACGCAGGTTGGCGCACGCTCTCATTTCTCAAGATCACGACCGATAGCGGCCTTATAGGCTGGTCCGAATTCGGCGAGGGCCGCTCGAGCCCCGGACTGACCGGCGTGATCAAGAAAATCGCCCAGCAATTGATCGGGCAGGATCCGCGCGAGGTTGGCAAGATCAGCGCCAAGCTTTATGCGCACACCCGAACAACGGCCGGTGGGATGATATCGCAGGCGAACGCTGCGATCGAAAATTCTCTCCTCGATATAAAAGCCAAAGCACTTGGCGTGCCCGTCTATGAATTGTTCGGCGGTGCCGTGCGGCATCGCATGCCGGTTTATTGGTCGCATTGCGGCACGCTGCGCGTGCGCCATCCCGCTTTGTTCGGCGCCTCGCCGTTGCGCAATCTCGACGATGTAACGGCGCTAGGCGAGGAGGTGAAAGCCAAGCGCTACCCCGCGCTGAAGACCAATATCCTGACTTTTGCCGACGGCGTCGCCTCGAACTATCAGGGCGGCTTCGGCATGAGCGAGGGACATCCGGAAATCAATCTGGATGACCGGATGCTGGATCAGATCGTTGCCCTGATGGCGGCCTTCCAGAAGGGCGCCGGCGCGGACGTCAAACTCTCCATCGATCTTAACTGCAATTTCAAGCCCGAGGGTGTCCGACAGATCGCCAAGGCGCTGGAGCCTTTTCGGCTGCTCTGGCTCGAATTCGATCTGCACGATCCGAGGTCATTGGCGGCGATCCGTCAATCGACAACGACGAAGATCGGCTCGCTGGAGACGGTTTACGGCCGGCGCGATTTGAAACCTTATCTCGATGAGACCGGCGTCGACGTGGTGATTATCGACCCGCAGTGGAACGGCATGATCGAGGCGACGCGCATGGCGTCGTTCGTCGACACTTACGAGATCAATGTCGCGGTTCACAACTATCACGGCCATCTGTCGACCATGATCGGTGCGCATTTTGCCGCGGTCATTCCGAATTTCCGGATTGCCGAAATTGTGGTTGATGAGGCGCCGTGGGTGGCTAGTTTCTTCACCCATCCGCTGACCATCGCCAATGGCGAAATCACGGTGCCGAGCCGGCCGGGCTGGGGAACCGACATCAACGAAGACGCGATCCGCGCTGGCGCGGCAAAGCGCTAACAGACAAAGTATCAAGGACATAACATGTTCGATCGTCGCAGTTTCGTCGCCGGCGCGGCCGTTGCCGCGTTTCCTTTCAGACTTCCAGCTTTCGCGCAGTCTTCCGCGCAGTCATGGCCGACGCGGCCGATCACGGCCATCGTGCCGTTCCCCCCCGCAGGCAATGTCGACATCACCGCGCGCCTGATGGCAGCCCCGGTGGCCGGCGCGCTCGGGCAAACCTTGGTGGTCGAAAACCGGCCAGGCGCCGGCGGCAATATCGGCAACGAAGCAGTCGCTCATGCTGCGCCGGATGGCTACACGGTTCTGTTCACGCAAGGCGGCATCGCCGTCAATCAGTTCCTCTACAAAAATTTGAAATATGACACCGCGCGCGATCTCATTCCGGTGTCGCTCCTAGTGCTGGTTCCGAATGTGCTTGTGGTGCCGGCGAGCTCACCGGCTAAAACCTTCCAGGAATTCGTCGCTTACGCGAAGACAAAGACGCTGGTGTATTCGTCGGCGGGCAATGGCACGTCGAGCCATTTGTCGGGCGAGCTTCTCAAGCGCAGGATCGGCATCGAACTCACGCATGTTCCTTATCGCGGGACTGCGCTCGGCGTGACCGACATGATCGCCGGCCGCGTCGATGTGACGATCGACAACGTTTCGGCACTGCTGCCACACATCAGTTCTGGCGCATTGCGGGCCTTGGCGGTGACGACACGCGAGCGGCTCGCCGTGCTGCCGAACGTCCCGACGATGGACGAAGCCGGCCTCAAGGATTTTAAGTCCTCCGGCTGGACTGCCGCGTTCCTGCCGGCGAAGACGCCAGACGACATCGTCGCCCGTTTCAGTAAGACGCTCGCCGACGGCGTTCGCCGCTCGGACATTCGCAAGACCATGGAAGAAGCGGGGAACGTCGTGGTCGGATCGACGCCGGAGGAATGCGCAAAATTCGTCAAAGACGAAAGCGACACCTGGGGACCGATCATCAAAGAAGCAAACATCTCGATCGGGTGAGGCTCGTTCTCATGACTGAATTACCTTCAGCTGCGCCGAGCCTGCTCGCCAGGCTTTTTATGGCGCTTGATGCGCATGATTATGACACGCTCGGCCATTGCTTCGCGCCCGAAGGCAGTTGGCTGCGGCAAGGCAAGACGTTGAGCGGTCGTGAGCAAATCCGTAAAACGCTCTTGGATACAAAGCCGGCGACGCGCACCACAATTCACGTTGTGAGCAATGTCTGCATCGATCGGCAGATAGCGCAAAGCGGAACAGGGCGCTTCTATCTCACCGTTTATCGGCACGATTCAAGTTCGCCGCCGCCTTATGCGGTACCTACACCACGCAATCTCGGCCTGTGCCAAGTCGATTATGTGTTGACCGGCAGCGCATGGCTGATCCGGCATCTGCAAACCGGGCCATATGTCTTTACCAGCGCGTGAGCTTCGTTGAGCCAATGCAGCCCTAGGGCTGCGCGATCGCACGATCGAAAGTGCGCTGCCATTCACCGGAAGTGAGTTCGCCGTCGAGCCAGGTGTTGACGGTCGCGAGGAAGTCTTCGTCCGGCTGCAGCCAGTAGGCTTTCTCGTCATGAGTAAAGGGCGCGGTGACATTCGCCGCACACAGCACGCCGGGATGAACGAGCGCTTCGTGTGTTACCTCCGCGCCGTCGGTGACCATGGCATCGGCGCGGCCGGCGGCGATCTCATCGAACACCGTAACATTGTCGCGATGGACGGTCAGTTGTGCCGCGCCGAGATTGGCATGCGCGAAAGCTTCATTGCTGGCGCCCGGATTGACGACGATGCGGACGCCTGGCTGGTTTAGTGTCGCGATTGAGGTGTAGCGATCACGATCGGCGCAGCGCACGATCGGCCGCTTGCCGTCTGTGTAGACCGCATGCGTGAACGGGCCTAACGCGGCACGCGCCGGCAGTCTGCTGATGCCGCCCACGGCCAAGTCGAAGCGTTTTGCTTCATAGTCATGTGACAATGCACTCCAGGCAGTCCGAACGAATTCGATTGTGACGTTCAGTTTCTTGCCGAGCCGCTGGACCATCTCGATATCGGCGCCGCTATAGCTGCCATCGGCATTATGAAAACTGAAAGGCTTGTAGTCGCCGGTCGTGCCGACGCGTAGTGCGCCGGAAGCGTGGATGTGCTCAAGGATGTCGCCGGCCTGCGCAGCAAGCGGCATAATTAAAACGCCGAGCAAAACAATCGCGGCGCCGATCCGCTTCATGACAGTGAATGTAACTTGGCGCTTATTCCGCCGCTTCCTTTGTGTGCCCGAGCCGCTTGTTGAGCGCATGGAGGAGGCCTTCGGCGGCTTCTGCGATCACGGTGCCGGGCGGGAAGATGGCCTCGGCTCCGGCGGCTTTGAGCGCGGCGTAATCTTGCGGCGGCACGACGCCGCCGACCACGATCATGATGTCGCTGCGCCCTTGCTTGGCGAGTTCGGCTTTTAATTCCGGCACTGACGTGAGATGAGCGGCGGCGAGCGACGACAAACCGAGAATGTGCACGTCGTTTTCGACCGCTTGGCGCGCAGCTTCTGCCGCCGTTGCAAACAGCGCGCCGATGTCGACGTCGAAACCGAGATCGGCGAAAGCGCTGGCGATCACCTTTTGGCCGCGATCATGGCCGTCCTGGCCGATTTTGGCGACCAGGATGCGTGGGCGGCGGCCTTCATTGTCCTCGAACTCGGCGACGAGTTTCTGCAATCGCGCGACGGCATCTGTCATGCCGACCTCCCGCCTATAAACGCCTGAAATCGATTTGATCTCGGCCTGATGGCGTCCGAACACCTTTTCCAGCGCCATGGAAATCTCGCCGACAGTGGCTTTGGCGCGCGCGGCGTCGATCGCCAGCGCCAAGAGATTGGCGTTGCCGCCTGTGGCATTTCGGGTGAGCGTGTCGAGCGCTTCAGCGACCGCTTTTGGGTCGCGCTCTTTTTTCAATCGCCCGAGCTTGTCGACCTGCAACTGCCGCACCGCGGCATTGTCGACCTTGAGCACGTCGATCGCCTTTTCCTCGCGCGGCCGATATTTGTTGACGCCGATTACGGCCTGCATGCCTGCATCGATACGAGCCTGGGTGCGGGCTGCGGCTTCTTCGATGCGGAGCTTCGGCAGGCTCGCTTCGATGGCGCGTGTCATGCCGCCGAGCTCTTCGACTTCGACGATATTCGCCCAGGCTTTGGCGGCGAGATCGTGGGTGAGCTTTTCGACATAGAAGGAGCCGCCCCAAGGATCGATTGTGCGCGTCGTGCCGCTTTCCCGCTGTAATACGATCTGGGTATTGCGGGCGATGCGTGCCGAGAAGTCGGTCGGCAAAGCGAGCGCTTCGTCGAGTGCATTGGTGTGCAGCGATTGCGTGCCGCCTTGCGTCGAGGCCATGGCCTCGATCGCGGTGCGCGTGACATTGTTGAACACGTCTTGTGCCGTAAGAGACCAGCCCGAGGTCTGGCAATGCGTGCGCAGCGACAGCGAGCGGTTGTCCTTAGGATCGAACTGCTTCATCAGCTTCGCCCAGAGAAGCCGCGCGGCGCGAAGCTTGGCGATCTCCATGAAATAATTCATGCCGATGCCGAAGAAGAACGACAGCCGCGGTGCAAAGCGGTCGACGGCAAGGTTTGCCGCGATCCCGGCGCGGACATATTCGACGCCGTCGGCAAGCGTGTAGCCGAGTTCGAGGTCAGCGGTCGCACCGGCTTCCTGCATATGGTAGCCGGAGATCGAGATCGAGTTGAACTTCGGCATATGCGCCGACGTGTAAGAGAAAATATCGGAGATGATGCGCAAGGACGGCTGCGGCGGATAGATATAGGTGTTGCGCACCATGAATTCTTTGAGGATGTCGTTTTGGATCGTGCCGGCGAGTTTTTCCGGCGGTACGCCCTGTTCTTCGGCGGCGACGATATAGAGCGCCAGTACCGGTAGCACCGCGCCGTTCATGGTCATCGACACCGACATGCGATCGAGCGGGATGCCAGCGAACAGCGTGCGCATGTCGTAGATGGAATCGATCGCGACGCCGGCCATGCCGACGTCGCCCGATACGCGCGAATGATCGCTGTCATAGCCGCGATGGGTAGCGAGATCGAAAGCGATCGACAGGCCTTTCTGACCGGCGGCGAGATTGCGCCGATAGAAGGCGTTGGAATCCTCGGCCGTGGAGAAGCCGGCATATTGCCGGATGGTCCACGGCTGGGTGACATACATTGTCGGGTAGGGGCCGCGCAGATAGGGCGCGATGCCGGGATAGGTATTGAGCCCTTCGACGCCGTCGAGATCGCCCGCCGCATAGGCGCTTTTTACCGCGATGCCTTCGGGCGTTTGCCACGGCGGCGCCGTAGCCTGAGCCGGCGAGGGCGTCTCAGCAAAGGCGATGTCGGCGAAATTCGGAATCTGGCTCATCTGCCATCCGTTTTCAGCGGTCAGCCGGTCTTCCCGAGAATATCGTAGGTGGCTCGTAAAGTCGCTAGCATGTCGCAGCCGTCGTAAATGAAAGTCTCGGCGCCGGCAGTGCGGAGCGCGGCTTCACGCTCGCCGGGGCGGCCGGCGAGATAGATGTGGCTCGCGCCGGCGGCTTTGAGCGCTTCGGCGGCGGCGACAGCCTCCTGCTCGTAGACCTTGTCCGATGAGCACAGGCAGGCAAGCACCGCGCCTGAGGTTTTGAAAGCTTCCGCGAGATTAGTCGTCGAATGGCCGCCGTCGTCGCTCGGCGCGTCGACGCCGCCGGCCTCGAAGAAATTCTTGGCGAAACTGGTGCGCGGGGTGAATTCCACAGGCGTGCCGAGATTGGCAAGAAAGATTTTTGGCCGCGCGCCGGTCTTTTTCAAAAGCGCGTCGGACGCATCGCGCAACGCTTCGAACGGTTCGGCAAGGCGTAACCGCGGCAGCCGTGTTGCGGTGACAGTTGCCGGTGTGTCTTCCAAGGCAGTCGTCTTCGCTGCGATGTCGAGTACCGTCGGATTTTCTTCGGCGACGTTTGGATAGGCGTTGGTACCGGTCAGCACGTCGCGGCCGCGAGCGACGGCCTTTTGCCGTTCGGCCCGCACTGCGGCAACATTCAGTTGGATTGACCCCGTTTCTAATGCCGTCCAAACGCCGCCGGCTTTTTCGATCTCCTGAAAAGTCGACCAGGCGGCTGCGCAAAGCTCGTCGGTGATGGTTTCAAGCGCGCCGGAACCCGCTGCGGGATCTGAAACACGCGCAAGGTTGGATTCTTCAAGCAATACGAATTGTGTGTTGCGGGCGGCGCGTCGCGCGAAGGCGTCGGGGAGGCCGAGCGGCGCGGTATGCGGTAGCACCGTGATCGCGTCGGCGCCGCCGAGTCCGGCGGCGGTCACCGCGACCGCATTCCGAAGCATATTCACGTAGGCATCGCGCTTGGTCAGCATCCGCCATGCGGTTTCTGCGGTGAGGAGAGCGGGCTTCGGTTCAAGTCCGCAAGCTTGTTCGACGCGCGCCCATAATTTCCGCGCGGCGCGAAATTTCGCCATAGTCAAAAATTGATCCGCATCAGCAGACAGCCGGAAATAGATCGTGTCACGCGCCGCAGCGAGCGTCATGCCGCTTGTTTCCAGTGCGCGCAGATAAGCGACCGCACTCGAAAGCGCAAAGGCAAGCTCCTGCGCATTGTTGCCGCCGGCATTATGGATGACGCGTCCGTCGGCAACCGCGAACGGACCACGGAAGCCGTCGCCAACAAGCGTACCGACCATCGTTGCGAAATCGGACGACATTTCGGTCCAGGCGTGCGGGCTTTTCCCCGACGCGGCAAAGCCGCCGATCGGATTGATGCTGAAGTGCAGGTCGAGCGAGGCCGGCTTCAATCCACGCGCTTTCACCAGAGCAGCAAGATCGTGGACGATATGGCGCGACGTCGGGCCGAGATTGAGGTCGATGGTGACGAGCTCGAGGTCGATGCCATCGAGCACGCGTTCAAGCGCGGCTGCCGTCGGCTCGAGGCCATAACCATTGGCGCTGATCGAACCGGCAAAAACCAGAACAAGCCCGGGCGCACCGTTTTCCAAGTCCTCAAGCGCCAATGCGTTTGCAACCGCCGGATCGGGATGATCGACACGCTGCATCGTCGTCCATACCGTGCCGGGACTGCGTCCACCGACGGTGCTCGCAGACGCTGCGCGTTCGTAGAGCGGCTCGATGGTCAAGCCATCATAGGTGCGGCTCTCCAATCGGGAGAACGGCGCACCCTTGAGCGCGGCATCGACCAGCTTGCGCCAGTCGTCATGCGTCGCTGGCGCGAAGTCGCCTACAAAGGTGAGCGTTTCGGAAGTCGTCATAGTCGCAAAATGCCACGAGCCGCTGCGCTGGCCAATATGCCAAACTGTGCAATTGCCATGCCGCGGAGGGAGCTAGCGCGGCGGTAGTTTTTCAATGCCCGTGGCATCCAGACGCGCCAGGGCCTCGCGGATGCCTTGGCTGCCGATCCTCCGATCCGGAGCGATTTCGGCAAGCGGCATCAGTACAAAGGCGCGGTCGAAAAGACGGGGGTGAGGGAGCGTCAGGTCGGGATCGGAGAGCACAACGTCGTCATAGGCGATGAGGTCGATGTCGATGGCGCGCGGTCCCCAATGGCGCTCACGGCGGCGGTCGCGGCCGAGTGCGCGTTCGACGTCGAGCGCGCGGTCGAGAAGATCGTGCGGCGGATGCGTGGTCGCGATCGCGATGGCGGCATTGATAAAGGCGGGCTGGTCGGTCACGCCCCAAGGCGGCGTGCGATAGTCCGACGAGCGGGCGACAAGCCGCACCATGTTGCCGTCGCTCAGAAGATTAATGGCGCGGTCGAAAGTTTGGCGGACATCGCCGACATTGCCGCCGAGCGCGAGCAAGGCGGAGGCCTCGTGCCGACTATCGCTCACGATTTGCGTTCACGCGCGCGCTCGATGACGACGCCGACGTCAGTGAAGGTCGCCGCGATCGGGGCATGCGGCTTGTGCACGGTGACGCGTACGGAGCGGAGCGGTGGAAATCCGGCAAGCAGTGTTTCAGCGACAGCGCCGGCCGCAGCTTCGACCAGACGATAACGCCGCGCGCAGAACGCCTCGCTCGCCGCCTTCACGACGGTGTCGTAGGAGATCGTGTCTTTCAGCTTGTCACTGCGCGAAGCGGCTTTGAGATCGATGTCGAGGACGAGATCGAGCGTGAAGCTCTGTCCGACTTTGGCCTCGTGCTGCATGACGCCGTGATAGGCATGCAAAGCGAGCCCGGTGACGAAGATCGTATCGCTCATCGCGCTTTCCTGATCGCAGCCGCTATGGCCAAGGCCTGCGCCGTCGGCGCGACGTCGTGGGTACGGATGATGACGGCGCCGTTTTCGACGGCGGCAAGATGCGCGGCGAGCGAACCGCCGAGACGCTCCATCGGCTGCGATGGTGTCACCGCATTGATGAAGCGCTTGCGCGACGCGCCGACCAGGATCGGCAGATCGAAGCTTCGCCAATAATGCAGCCGCGCGAGACAGATCAGGCTTTGCTCCGCCGTCTTGCCGAAGCCGATGCCGGGATCGAGCACGATGCGGTCATGGCCGATGCCAGCCGACCAGGCGATCTCCAGTGAGCGGGAGAAGAAGTCGGTCACATCGGCGACGATGTCGATTGCCGGATCGGCCTCCTCCCGATTATGCATGATGATGACGGGCACGCCGTGCTCGGCAACGACGCGCGCCATGTCAGGGTCGCGCTGCAGGCCCCAAACGTCGTTGACAATGACGGCGCCCGCTTCCAATGCCCAAGCCGCGAGCGCGGCCTTATAGGTATCGATTGAGACCGGAATGCCCATGGTCGCGACCGCGGGCAGGACGGGCTCAAGCCGCTTGAGCTCTTCGTCGGCCGACACCCGCTCCATGCCGCCGTAAGGCCGCGTCGATTCCGCACCTATGTCGATAATGTCTGCGCCTTCGGCGGCAAGCAGCCGTGCTTGTTCGATCGCAGCACTTGGCTCGAGGAACCGACCGCCATCGGAAAATGAATCCGGCGTCACATTAACGACGCCCATAAGCAGCGTCCGCGCTTTGACCAAAAGCGCGGTGAGCACATTGTCGCCCGTCTTCGCTGGGGCGTGCTGATCGATGGCCGCCGGCTTGGCCATGCTGGTCTCGTAAAGCCCGTCGTCCGAATTACTGCTGAGAATTGTGCTTCCGGCCGTCGCTTTGCGCGGTCGTCGCGGGCGAGTCAAGCCGGGCTGGATCGAACTGGAAGATGGTGCCTGCCGAGAACAAGTTAGGCGTCAGCGCGTACCGATGCGTTGGTGTCGCAGCCAGAAACCGGCAAAATCAGCTGCGTCCGCCATCCTTGTTGCGGCCGGTTGCCACCCGGCAAGCGATATTCAACGCTCAAGAGGCTAGATCGTTTCCGCTTCTAATAGCGGATTACCGGCGGCAGTTTCTTCGCCAGTTCGATCCAGCGCGCCACGGTGTTCACCGAGGGGAGGACCTGTACCAGATTGCGCTTCTTGTTGATGTCCGCCATGGCGGCAACAAGCTTTTGCGGATTGCGGAACCGCAATTCATTCGCGGTGCGCACGCCCGCCGCGCATAGAAGCTCGGAGTATTCCGCGCCGACGCCTTTGATGCGCATGCGGTCGGCAGCGGTGACCCAGTCGAGCACGCATTTTTCCGGCGTACCGGTCTTGAGTGCGATCTTAAGCCGCTGCTTCGGTGTCTTCGCCACGCGCAATAGACTAATTGTGGTACGGATGCCGTCGGTCTTGAGCACGTCGGCGATGGCGGTTCCGATCCCTTGGATCTCGGTGATGGGATAGATCATCGCTAAATTAGTCCCCGAACCAGAATTCGTCGCGGTGAACGCGCCGACCGTTCAAACAAATTGCGCTAAACCCGGAATTGACGCGACGATTTCGCCGACTGCGTCCTCGCCAACCTTCTCGCGGGTATAGGCCAGCACGGCGCGTGCAACGTCTTGCACCTGGCCCATGCTCAAACCCGCAGACATCATCTGCATGCCGGCGCCCATCACGCCGCCCATACCACCGCCTTCGCTTCCGGCTTTCGCCATCAACGCTTCGGCGCCCGGAAGTTTTGCGAGCAGAGGTTGCACCTTGTCCGGCGGACCTTCCTTGGCCAGGAAGGCTAGGATGATGCCAACAGCCTTCTCCGCCGCCGCTCGGTCGATACCGATATCGGCGACTAGACGCGTGATGAGTTCGTCCATTATCCCCTCGCCAACCCCGACACCCCATACTGCCGGCGGGTTGCGGCCATATTGGTGTTTCAAGCGCCACGTGACAAGGCGGTGACGACGAAACAGACGATTTCACATGCGCTTCTACGCCGAACCCGGCCGAGCGTTGCAAACTTGCAACGCCGGAAGGGCGGCAAGCGCCAGTAGTCATAAGCATTGCTGCGGACTATAAATTTGCGACGCTATCTTTTCGCGCTCGCTGTGGAGCAAAACGGACCCAGCATGGCCAATCCGGATCAAGACGGAAAAATTTTTGTCGGCAAGGGCGCAAGTGGCGACGAATTCCTCACGCTTGCTCTTGCCAACCGTCACGGCCTTGCAACCGGTGCAACCGGAACCGGCAAGACGGTCAGCCTGCAGGTCTTGGCGGAAGGCCTTTCCCGGGCAGGCGTTGCGGTGTTTGCTGCAGACATTAAGGGCGACTTGTCTGGCATCGCGGCACATGGCGAGGCCAAGCCGGATTTCGTCAAACGCGCCAAGGATCTGGGTTTCGACTACACGCCCGACCAGTTTCCCGTTGTGTTCTGGGATCTATTCGGCGAGCAGGGCCATCCGATCCGCGCCACAGTGTTCGAGATGGGGCCGCTTCTCCTCTCGCGCATGCTGGCGCTCAACGACGTCCAGGAAGGCATCATCAATATCGCCTTCCGCTATGCCGACGACGATCCTGAATTAAAGGCCGCGGACGGCTCAGGACTCGTCGATCTGAAAGACCTGCGCGAACTCCTTTCGTTCCTATCCAAAAACTCCAAAGAGATCAGTGCCCGCTACGGCAACGTCGCAGTCACTGCCGTTGGCGCGGTGCAGCGTCAATTGCTGGTGCTGGAAAACCAAGGCGGCGACAAATTCTTCGGCGAGCCGGCGCTCGATATCCTCGATCTGATGAAAACCGGGCCGGATGGCCGCGGCATGATCAATGTGCTGGCCGCCGACAAATTGATGTCGAGCCCGCGCCTCTATGCGGTGTTCCTGCTGTGGCTATTGTCGGAGCTGTTCGAAAAGCTGCCGGAGGTTGGCGACCCGCCAAAGCCGAAGCTCGTGTTCTTCTTCGACGAGGCGCATCTTCTGTTCAACGAAGCGCCGAAGGAGCTTCTCGACAAGGTCGAGCAGGTGGTGCGTTTGATCCGTTCCAAGGGCGTCGGAGTCTATTTCGTTACACAGAATCCGATCGACGTGCCGGACAAAGTGCTCTCGCAGCTCGGCAACCGTATCCAGCATGCGTTGCGCGCCTTTACGCCGGCCGACCAGAAAGCGGTGAGGGCCGCGGCCGATACGTTCCGGCCAAACCCGAAGCTCAACACCGCGCAAGTGATCACTGAACTTGCCAAAGGCGAAGCGCTGGTCTCGTTCCTTGAAGGCGGCGGCACGCCGTCCATGGTCGACCGCACCATCATCCGCCCGCCGTCAGCGCGGATCGGGCCGGTGACGCCGGAAGAACGCCAGGCGGTGATCGCGAAGTCGCCGGTGAAGGGCAAATACGATACGACAATCGATCCAAATTCGGCTTACGAGATTTTGCAGAAGCGGCTGGCGGCGGGCGGTGGTCTTGCGCCTGTCGGTGGAGCGGGAGTGCCAAGCCAGCCAGGCGGCGCTGCGCCGGCGGATGCGACGGCTCCTGTCGGTTTCTTCCATCGCATCAAGCAGTGGTTCTGCGATCTGTTCGGCATTGGCAGGGCGCACGGCACGAAGCTCACGACATCGCAGGCCGTGGCTCGCAATGTGGCCCGCGCAGTCGTTGCAGGTGTCGCGACCCAAGTCGTGTCCGAGTTTTCCAAATCGGCCGGCGGCCGAACCGCCGGCACCGTCGGCAAGGCGGTCGTCCGTGGCGCGCTTGGCGGCGTTTTGCGTCGTTAGACGTTTTGAAGCGTTGGAATAGTGAGGCGGTAACATCATGTCGGCATCGCAAGCTCAGTCTACGGTTCTTGCCGCGGTTCTCGATCGCGTCGATCGCGATCTCGATCAAAGCTTGGAACGCCTCTTCACGCTGTTGCGTATTCAATCGATATCGACCGATCCGGCTTTCGCGCCGGAATGCCGCAAGGCCGCCGATCATGTTGCGGCCGATCTAAAAAGTCTCGGCTTCGAGACTACCGTGCGGCCGACTGCTGGCCATCCGGTCGTGATCGGTAAAAGCGGTAACGGTCATGCGAACGGCGCGCCGCGGGTTCTGTTCTATGGCCACTACGATGTGCAGCCAGTCGATCCGCTCGATCTCTGGCAGACGCCGCCTTTCGAGCCGCGTATCGAAACATTAGAAGGTGGCCGCAAGATCATCGTTGCGCGCGGCGCCTGCGACGACAAAGGCCAGGCGATGACCTTTGTCGAAGCTTGCCGCGCCTTCAAGGCGGTGACAGGCACGCTGCCGCTCGACATCACCATGCTGCTCGAAGGCGAGGAGGAGTGCGGCTCGAAAAATCTGTTCGGCTTCGTCCGCGACAATGCCGCCGAGCTCAAGCGCGACCTCGCGCTCGTCTGCGACACCGGCATGTGGGATGCACAAACGCCGTCGATCACCACGTCGCTGCGCGGCCTTGTCTATGAAGAGGTGCGGCTGACTTGCGCCGATCGCGATCTGCATTCCGGTCTATTCGGGGGTGCGGCGCGCAATCCGATCCATGTGCTGGCCGATATTCTCTCGGCGATGCATCGGCCCGACGGTTCGGTTGCGATCCCGGGCTTCTATGACGGCGTTCACGATTTGCCGGCGGACATCAAAGCCGATCTAGCCGGGCTTAATCTCACTCCGGAAAAATTCTTAGGCCCGATCGGCCTGAAAATTCCCGCCGGCGAAAAAGACCGCATGCTGATCGAGCAGGTCTCGACCCGCCCGACGGCAGAGGTGAACGGCATCATCGGCGGCTATACCGGGGAGGGCGCGAAGACCGTAATCCCCGGCAAAGCCATGGCGAAAGTCTCGTTCCGCCTCGTTGGCACGCAGGACCCGGATAAGATCCGCGCCGCCTTCCAGGACTTCGTGCGCGCCCGCGTTCCGTCCGATTGTCATGTCGCGTTCGGCAATTTCTCAAGCGCGCCTGCTTTTGAAGTCGCCTTCGACAATCCGGCACTGACCAAAGCGCGCACCGCGCTTGCCGAGGAGTGGGGCAAGAAAGCGGTGACAGTAGGCGCTGGCGGCTCAATCCCGATTGTCGGTGATTTCAAAACCGTGCTTGGCATGGACACGCTGATGGTCGGCTTCGCGCTTGACGACGACCGCGTCCATTCGCCGAACGAGAAATACGATCTCAAATGCTTCCATAAAGGCATACGCAGCTGGGCGCGTATCCTGGCAGCGCTGGGGGGATAAAAATCGCCTTTACGGCTAAATGGCTCTCGGAAAACTATTGACCGGAGTGCTCTTCGCCGTCAGTCGGCGCCGTGACGTCATCGGCAATCTGGCTGACCAGTTTTCTCGCTTTGGCGAGCGCCGCGCACATGCGCTCTTTCGCTGGCGAATCCGGCCAGCGCGTCATCGTGGCTTCCTGTTGCTCAAGCGCCTGTTTGAGATTGCGCAGCTTCTCGACAATGTCCTCGGGCCGCGCGTCGAGGAAATGCGCTTGCAAAGTACGCGACAGAAAATGCAACACATCGCCTTCGGTAGCTTTGGCGACAGCGGCTTTGATCCGTTCACCGTCAACGGAGTTCGCGCTCTCGCTAAGTCTGGCTGGTCTTGCCATTGTGACCCCTCAACCCGGCGCGCGCATCGCATTCGCGCGCGGCCGCAAGATCGTCCCTCGGTTTGGGTGATAACGTAATTCGCGTAACAAGGGGGCGATATTAGGGTCACGGCGTGTCAGAAATTTCCTGACGTCTTAACTTGCGCTTTACCGTTACGACGCGAGTTGGGATGCGCCATTAAAATTTTCATGACGCATGATTTTTTGAAATGCAGATGGAAGTTTTTACACGTGCGACGGGATGCGACGCCGATCAGAGTTCCAGCCAACCTTCTGCGGATGCATAGCGCACCAATTCGGCTCGCGTCTTCAGTCCGACCTTCTCCAAGCCACGTGCTTTATAAGTCTCGACTGACTTCACGCCGACATCGAGCCGCGACGCGATCTCTTTGTTGGTGAAGCCGAGCGCGGCCATTTTCAGGACTTCGGTTTCGCGCTCGGTCAAAGCGGGAGCTGCGCGTCTGTTGGACGTAGGCTTGGCGTTCGCGCGCTTGCCCTCGAGCAGGCGTCCGGCGACGGCTGGATCGAGATAAGTGCCGCCGGCGGCCAGCGCACGGACGCCATGCACCAGATTTTCCACCGCAGACCGTTTCAAAATATAGCCGCGCGCGCCGGCTTCGAGTGCCTGGTTCACGAAGGCGCGATCTTCGTGCAACGTCAGTATCATCACTTTGAGCTCGGGCATTTCCCCCATCAGCCTGCGGCAGAGCATGATGCCGTTGAGCTCCGGCATTGAAATATCGAGGACAGCGACATCGGGCTTTTGTTCGCGAATGGTCTTGATGGCGGCGAGCCCGCTTGAGGCTTCTCCCACCAGTTCGAAATCCGCTTCGGCCTGGACCAGATTGCGCAAACCATCAAGCACGATCGGATGGTCGTCGGCGAGCACGATGCGAGTCTTGGTCATGCCGCCGACCTTTCGGCGTCGAGCGCGATGCGAGCAAACAGGGTAGTGCCGCCACCGATTGTGGATTCGACCTCCAGCGTGCCGCCGATCAGCGACAGCCGCTCACGCATGCCGTCGAGGCCAAGGCCACGGCGGCCATTCTGGCGGGCCGCTGCCGCAGCCGCGGTATCGAAACCGGAGCCGTTGTCTTCGATGATAATCTGGAGCACGGCGCCCGTGCGCCTAACGATGACACTCACGTCGCTCGGCCGCTGTGCGTGCTTGACGATATTAGTCAGGCCTTCTTGCGCCACGCGATAGACAGCCGTGCCGATGTCGCTCGGCACGTCGTCGAGGGCTGCGTTATCGCAATGCAGGTCGACGTCGATACCGCAACGCTCGCCCCAATCGGTGACGTAGCTCGATAGTGCCTTGCGCAGCCCCAATTCGTCGATCGAGGCCGGGCGCAGCTCCCAGGCTATGCGGTGTAGCGTCTTGCCGAGTTCTTCCATCTTCTTGCGCACGAGATGCAGGCGATCCCGCGGCCCGCCAGCGACCAGAGCGTCGATCTCGTTCAACTCCAGGATTGCGGCGATCAGCCCTTGTCCCGCTTGGTCGTGCAGTTCGTGCGACAGGCGCAGCCGCTCTTTTTCCTCGGCCATGGTCAGATGGCGGCGTAACCCGATGACCAGATTCGATTTCTGTTCGCCTTCAGCCGTCAGGCGCGCATTGACCTGCGAGAGATCGTTCAAGAGGCGGTCGCGTTCGGTCAAAAGCGCGGCGGTCGGCAGCGACCAGAATGTGGTGATGGCAAGATAGGCTTGCAGGCTCAAGATTCGGTCGGACAAATCGACCAGATTGAATAGCGGCTGACCGACACCGAGTACGACAAAGCAGCTGGCTATAATGGCGATAAAGCAGGTTGTCGTGGTGGCGCCGATCAGGCCGAAACGCACGGTCGCGAACAAGATTACAGGTGCAATGACAAGAATGATCGGACGAAAATAGGCGACGCAGGCGCCGATGGCCAATATCAGAGCAACGACAAGAGCTATCTCAGGCAATCGCTCTTTGACGCGTTGCTGCTCCGGCGTTTGCGAGGTGATGCTGAAGAGAAACGGCGCGACGATGATCATGCCGAGCGCGTGGCCGGCATACCAGTTTCGCCACATGCGCTGCCACGGAATTCCGGCCGCGCCGTTTAAGGCCAGGCTGCAAATTGCAGTGCTTGCTATCGGCGCGATGCCGCCGGCAACGGCGATGAACAAGAGCAAATTGCGAAACGACGAAAGATTAGAGGCGTCGATGCGAAAGAGCGTCAGCAGTAAGAACGCCACCACGACTTCGGCGGTGTTCGCCACTGTGAGAACGATCGAAAGCGGAAGTTTGTCGCCGCCGACGATGCCGGCGAGTTCCATCGCGGCTGCGCCGCCGACAATGATCGAGGCGACATTGAGAAAATTACGCTCATGACGCATCAACGCTATTAAAACAATTGCGCTCGACGGCCAGAATACGCCGGCATAATTTGCGTGATGCGCAATGCTGATCTCGAGCAGTGAAAGCGAAAAAACTGCGACCGGCAGCAGCAGATGCCAGGCAAGCGTCATCTTGAGCGGTTCGCGTCTGAGATTGCCGGCGTTTGCGAGACGATGTGCCGTCAAAATATCTCCAGTCCCGGCCATGCCGAAAGTCGGTGGAGCAGCCAAATCCGTGAAAAGCTTCGAGGTCAGCGAGGGCATTCGATCACCCGGAGTAGCGGGCCGAATCGGTCACCGGCTACAAGCATTGGATTATGCCCACCCGGCCCTGGTCGCAATCCGCTGCCCACTGCAGATAGGCGGCGGTATAGGTTTACTCGGGCTCACCGCCGAGCAGGCTCGGATAGATAAAGCGCTCAAGGCGCCCGGACTGCCGATGCAGGAGTGCCCAGTCATCGATCGGGAGATCGATGACGACAAGTCCGGAGGTCGGCAGCTTCTCGTAGACGTCTTGGTGCGCCCTGATCTCATCGGTAGTGATCAGGTTCCGCGCGAAATCGTGCAGGCCGGGATTGTGGCCGACGAGAAGAAGCGAGCGCGCTTTGCCAGCTTCACTGACCACCGCGGCAAGATTCTCGACCGTCGCGTTGTAGATGCGCGGGTCGGTCCGCATCTGCGGTTCTTTGATAAAATAGGGTGCGACCAGGGCCCATGTTTCCTGCGCGCGCGTGGCCGGTGAAACGGAGGCCAATTCGGGAATAAAGCCGTGCCGCGCCATGTAGGCGCCAATGATCGGCGCATCTGCATGTCCGCGCAGTATCAATTTGCGGTCGCGATCGCGCCCGCTTGGCGCGGTGCGTTCGGTCTTGGCATGACGAAGCAGCATCAGACGGCGCATCGTATTAATGTCGCTTTCCGGCTATGGAGTGTCTAGTGGATCGGTCGGAAAGTGGCGTAAATACCGCGCCTATTTCGGCTCGAAAATGCCCGTTCGTGACCCGTAGTAATATGTCTTAGAACACCGTTGATGACCGATCCCAAAACTTACGGCGACAGCTGGTATGCCGCGACCATGGCGAACGCGCCGCAGCGGCCGTCTTTGACATGGGACCTCGACGCCGATGTGTGTGTCATCGGAGGCGGGCTTGCTGGGCTGACCGCAGCGCGGGAGATCGCGCGCAGCGGCTGGTCGGTCGTGCTGCTTGAGGGCGGCCGGATTGCCAGCGGCGCCTCGGGCCGTAACACCGGCTTCGTGCTGCCGGGTTTTGGCGTCGACGCGGAACGCTTAGTCGAGCGTGTAGGCTTCGACCGCACCAAGGATCTGTGGACACTGGCGCAAGGTGGGCTCGATTATGTCCGCGATATCGTAAAGGCCGAAGGCGCAAGCGGTATCGATCCGCAGCCCGGTTGGCTGCATGTGTCGAGGACCAACAATAACGACGAGTTCGTCGCCGATATTGCGCTTCTTGGTGAGCTGGGCTGCGATATCGAAGGCTGGTCGGCCGAACGCGTGCGCGGCGTGTTGCGCAGCGAGCGTTATTTCTATGCCGTCAATTATCTGCGCGCTTTCACCATCCACCCGGTGAATTACGCGCAAAAGCTCGCCGCGGCGGCGGAACGCGACGGCGCCCGTATTTTCGAAAATACGCCCGCGGTCTCGATCGATCCGACCGGTGTGCGCAAACGGATCGTCACGCCCCATGCGCGGCTGCGTGCTGATCATGTCATTTTGTGCGGCAATGTGCAGCTCGGCGGGCTGATGCCGAAGATCGCGGCGACGCTGATGCCGATGACGACCTATGTGGTGACGACGGCGCCGCTCGGCGACGCGCTGACGGAAGCAATTCGCTATCCCGGCGGCGTCAGCGACAGCGACACCCCGGACAATCATTATCGCGTGGTCGGCGGCGACCGCTTGATGCTGTCGGGACGCGCCACATCATGGGTGCGCAATCCGCGCCGTTATATCAAGGCGCTGACCGGCGATATCAAAAAGACCTATCCGCAGCTCGGCGACGTTGCCATCGATTATGCTTGGAACGGCACCCTCGGGCTGACGCTGCATCGCATGCCGCAGATCGGCGAACTCGGCGGCGGCGTATGGCTCGCGAGCGGCTTCGGCGGTCATGGCCTCAACACCACCGCAATGGCCGGCAATCTGATCGCGCGTGCGATCGTTGCCGGCGATGAAACTTGGCGGCAGTTCACACCGTTCGAACTAGTTTGGGCGGGTGGCGCTATAGGCCGCGCGGCGGCGCAGGCGCGGGTTTTCGTCAAGCGGTTGCGTCTTGCCGTGGGTGAGCGGCGTGCCCGAGCGCGCGAACGCGCGCGGTTAAAGGCGCTCGCGGCTGAACTGACCAAAGATGCCGCGCTGGTAGAGCAAAATAAGCAAGCTATCGTGGCCGAGCAGGCTAGTCCGCCGGCGTCAGAACCGATCGCAGCCGAAGCTCCGCAAGTGCCCGCTGTCGTCGCGCAAGAACCGACTCAGGAAACGTCCCAGCACTCGATTCAAGAGCCTATCGCAGAGCCAGTTCAGGAAACGGTCCAAGAAGCCACCATTGCGCCGTCGTCGATTGTACCGCCGGCGATGGAGGAGGCGAGCACTATGCCTTCCCCCGAGGTGGCGGCGGTAACGGAGCCGCCGGAACAGGCGCTGTCGGAAAGCGAAGCGCCTCGGTCCAAGCGTAAGAAGCGAAAGTTGCGCGCTAAGACCGACGCCAAAGCCTGAAATTAATCGAAACGCTACGCGCTTAGCGACCTTCGCGACGCGCCATGAAGGCGAGCCGTTCGAACAGATGCACGTCCTGTTCGTTTTTGATCAGCGCGCCCCACGACATTGCTGATGCGATTGATGAACCGCTCGGACGCGGTTGTGCTGAAGCAGATTGGATCGGTGAGGTTGCTTTTTTGGCGGGATGTTGAGCCCTGCACCTTTCTTCGTGGCGAGTTCGCTGATCCGGTCGCGCGTATACACGCGGCTCCGACGACTTGGTGATCAACTGAAGACGTGCTGGAGTTCTTGTGAGATAAGTTCCCACTGTTGCCAGTCAGCTACAGCAGGACCAAGAAGGATATGAGATACAACGGCGTCAACACAGTCATATGGGGCCATTTTAATGAGGTCTATCCTCGCCGCAGCAGTGTTGACGCTCCTGAGCTGTCCGGCTTTCGCGCAATCGTATCTGTGGACTGGCTTTTACGCAGGCTTACACCTCGGCGGCATGACAGTGCCCGGTACGCAATTTACCGGCTCGAATCTCGCGACACCCGGCGCGCCTGCGGGATCAGCCGCATTCGCCGCTGAAACGGCGCAAAATCTTACAGGCTCCACGTCTGATTCAGCGCGGGTCATGGGCGGAGCTCAGATTGGCTACAACTGGCGCATCAATCAGGCATTTGTGGCCGGTATCGAGACCGACATTTCAAAAGTGTCTCGACACGCCGATATTCTCACGCGAAACCAGCCGTTTGCCGGCTTTCCCGGATTCACCGTCAATAGCGGGCTGACAAGCCCTAACTATCTTGAATATCTCGGCACAGTGCGCGCTCGCTTTGGTTATGTCGTTGCTGAACCCTTGCTCTTGTACCTGACCGGTGGCCTCGCCTACGGACAAACGGATAGCACAACGCAATTTATTGCTACCTCTCCGGGTACGGCGCTGACACCTCCAACTGGCACCTTCGGCGGCCGATCAGTGCGCGCCGGTTACACCGTCGGCGGCGGTCTGGAATATGCGGTCTACCGCAATGTATCGCTAAAAGCTGAGGGCCTGTTCTACGATATGGGATCGACGACAGATCAAACGGTCTTCAACAGTTTCTCTGCTGGCGTTTTTGTCAGTACAACCGGCGTTTCGAGAACCACGAACTTGAACGGTGTAATTGCGCGCGTTGGCGTCAACTGTCTGTTTTAAGCAGCCTCCGCTCGACCGCAAGGCGACCGGTGATCGCTTACTGGCCGAGAGACGTTAGGTGACCCGGTAAACGTCCCCCGAATATCCATTCTCATTTTGCATATACTTTTTCGTGCGCTCGCTTCTTTGATGTTGATGAGCACTGCAGGAATTTTCATGGCTTTGGTTGCCACAGTGCACTGGCCGAGCGGTGCGACGATAATCCGATCAGCGGCGGGCTTACCTTGCTTCTCTTCGCGCCATGAAGGCGAGCCGTTCGAATAGATGCACGTCCTGTTCGTTTTTGATCAGCGCGCCATGGAGCGGCGGAATGAGCCGCTTGGTATCGCGCTCGCGCAGCGTTTCGGCAGAAATATCCTCGACCATCAATAATTTCAGCCAGTCGAGGAGTTCCGAGGTCGACGGCTTTTTCTTCATGCCCGGCACATCGCGGATCTCGTAGAACAGTTTCAAGGCCTCGGCGACCAAACGCTGCTTGATGCCGGGGAAATGTACCTCGACGATCGCCTGCATGGTGTCGGGATCGGGAAAGCGGATGTAGTGGAAGAAGCAGCGGCGCAAAAATGCGTCGGGCAATTCTTTCTCATTGTTCGAGGTGATGACGACGATCGGGCGGCGGCGGGCCTGGATCGTCTCGCCGGTCTCGTAGACAAAGAATTCCATGCGATCGAGTTCTTGCAACAGATCGTTCGGAAACTCGATATCGGCTTTGTCGATCTCGTCGATCAGCAGCACCGGCCGCTCGTCGGCGACGAAGGCCTCCCACAATTTGCCGCGCTTGATGTAATTGCGAATGTCCTTGACGCGGGTGTCGCCCAATTGGCTGTCGCGCAGCCGCGTGACCGCGTCGTATTCGTAGAGGCCCTGCTGCGCCTTGGTGGTCGATTTGATGTGCCATTCGATCAACGGCGCGGAGACTGCCTTGGCGATCTCGATGGCAAGCACGGTCTTGCCGGTGCCGGGCTCGCCTTTGACCAGCAGCGGACGTTCGAGCGCAATGGCGGCGTTGACGGCGACTTTCAGGTCGTCGGTGGCCACATAGGCCTTGGTGCCTTCAAAGCGCATCAGCAACATCCTTTATCATTACCTTGCAGCAGCCTTAGAGCACGTCGCGCTTCGTACTCACAAGACGCGTGCCGGGTTAGCCTGCTGTCCGCGCACTGCATTGGGCGACAGGCGCGAAATGCCCGGCAGATTTTGCCGGTGTACCGGCATTTCCGCCCCGGAGCCGCAAGCGGCTTTTTCGATAATCGTTTGAATTCATTGCGTTAATTCCATGGCACGGGCTTTGCTGCCGCACTCCTTGAGATGCGGCTGCCCGCCGCTTGTCGAGTTGGAGAAAAGTCATGGGTATTTTCGATGCATTGACCACCGCGGTGGCTGGTCTGCAGGCTCAGTCTTTCGCGCTTCAAAACATCTCCGGAAATATCGCCAACTCGGAGACCACCGGTTACAAAGAGACCGACAGCAGTTTCGAGGACATGGTTTCCGCTGCTGTGCAGAACCAGCAGACCACCGACGGTGTCATTGCCAATTCGGTCGCTACCAACACAGTCCAGGGCACGATCCAAAGCACGTCGGTGTCGACCGACATGGCGATCAATGGCTCGGGCTACTTCGTAGTCGCGAAGCCCGACGGCAATTCCGGCAATCAGCCGGTCTTCAGCGGGGTGAACTACTACACCCGTGCCGGCGATTTCCAGATGAATGACAATGGCTATCTGGTCAACGGCGCCGGCTATTATCTTGAAGGCATCCCGATCAATCCGGCGACCGGCACGACCTCCGGCAGCTCGCCGCAGGTTCTGCAGTTCAACAACAATTTCGTGCCGGCCTCGGCGACGACGACGATCAACTACCAGGCCAATCTGCCCAGTTCGCCGAGTTCGGGACAGTTGATCCCCGCCGATTTCGAATCCAATCCGCTGGCCGGTGCACCGGTCGCGGCGTCGGTCACCGGCACCGGCGCGACACTTTCGCCGGATAAGCTGGCGACCGGGACCGGCACCATCGGTGCAATGTCGAGTTCGACGACACTGTCTTCGCTGGGCGTTTCTGCCGGTCAGACCATTACCGTCAGTGACGGTACCAATACGACGTCTTATACCTCTACCGGTACGGACACGGTCGGCGATCTCATGAGCGCCATCAATGGCGGCAGCGCGACCGTTACCGCGTCGCTCAACGGATCCGGCGATCTCGTCCTTGCCGGTAATAATTTCACGTCCTCGGTCACGGTTGGCGGGACTGCGGCCTCGGCCATCGGTTTTGGCGCCGGCCAGAATTCGTTCTCGCCGACCAATCTTCTCACTCAAAGCGCCGTGTCGCAGGGCCAAACGCTGACGGTCTCTGTCGCCGGTGGAACTCCGCAGACCATTACTTTCGGCACCGGCACCGGGCAGGTCTCGACGCTGGCGCAATTGCAGACCGCGATCCAAGGTCTGTCAGGTGTGAACGGTTCCGTGAATACCGCGAACGGCGATATCACGCTGACTGCAGTCAATCCGACGGCGAATCTCGCTGTTGGTGGTACTGCTGCCGCTTCGAAGTTTGGTATCCAAGCTACGACCGCGCTGCCGGCCAACAGCACGGTCATCGCCAACGATCAGTCGACCTTCACCTCGCAATCGGTCGATGGCGGCTCGATCACGGCCTACGACTCGGAAGGCAATGCGGTCGATGTCCAATTCCGCTGGGCGCAAACGGCCGACAATACCTGGCAGCTTTTTTATCAGAACAACACGACCGCGACCGGCACGCAGGCGGCGTGGCAAAATGTCGGCACCAGCTTCACGTTCAATGCCAACGGTCAGATGACGCCGCCGATCTCGAGCGTGGCGCTGAACAACCTGACCGTCAACGGCGACTCGCTCGGCGCCGTGCAGCTCAATTTCGGCGCCAACGGATTGACGCAATTCGCCAATGCCAGCGGCACCACCCAGGTCAGCCAATTACAGCAGAACGGTTTCGCCGCCGGCCAGTTGCAGTCGATTTCCGTCGACAACAACAATCAAGTCACCGGCGTTTTCTCCAACGGGCAGACCATCGCGTTGGCGCAAATCACGCTCGCATCGTTCAACGGCGCGGATTCGTTGCAAGCGCTCAACGGTGATGCCTTCGCGGCGACCACGGATTCCGGTCAGCCGATTTACGGCGCTACCGGCAAAGTCGTCGGCAGTTCGCTGGAATCTTCGAATGTCGACATCTCCACCCAGTTCAGCAGCCTGATCGTGGCGCAACAGGCCTATTCGGCCAATGCGCGCGTGATGTCGACTGCGGATCAGATGATCCAAAGTCTGCTGCAGGTCATTCAGTAGTCGGGCGTGAAGAGCGCCGCGTAGGCAGCTAAAGCCGTTTAGGCAGTTTAAGTAATGGGCCTCTCTCAGGCGTTATCTTCCGCTCTGGCTGGCGTGAACACGACCCAGCTTGGACTGACCGTGATCGCCGGCAATGTGGCGAACGCGAATACGCCGGGCTATGTCGAGGAGCAGGTCAACCAGGTTGAAGTCACGGCGACCGGGCAGAACGGCGCCAGTGTCGCTGTCGACGGCATCAACCGCAATCTGAATACGCTGTTGCAGAGCCAGTTGTGGACCGAGAGTTCAGGCGGCTCATATGCCGACACGACATCGCAGCTCTATCAGCAGCTCCAGCAAATTTACGGCACGCCAGGATCATCGGGCTCCCTCGACTCCGTCTACAGTGATTTCACGACCGCGCTCCAGGGGCTGTCGACGAGCCCGAGTTCTTATTCGGCACAGGAAGCGGTGGTTGGCGCGGCGCAGACGGTCACGCAAAATCTCAACTCGATGACCACGAGCATCCAGCAACTGCGCACCCAGACGGAGCAGGGTATCGCCAACGACGTGCAGACGGCGAACGGCATGCTGCAGCAGATTGCGCAGATCAATACGCAGCTGTCGGGCTCGGTCGCTAGCGGCATATCGAATACGGTCTCTACTGACAGTTCAACCGCGGTGCTCGAAGACCAGCGCGATCAGGATATTTCACAGCTGGCGCAGCTGATGAATGTCCGGGTGGTGCAAAACCCCAACAACCAGATTTCGGTCTTTGCCGGCAACGGCCAGCAGCTTGTCGCTGGCAATCAGGCCTCGACGCTGTCGTTCAACAATATGGGCTCGCTATCAGCGACCCAGCAATGGAGCGCGACGGCGAGCCAAGACGGCGTCGGCACTATCACGCTGACCTCGCCGAGCGGCAGCACGTCCGATCTCGTTGCCGAACAAGCTTTTCAGTCGGGCCAGATCGGCGCCTATTTGCAGATGCGCGACACCGTCTTGCCGCAAGCGCAAAATCAGCTCGACGAGATGGCCAATCAAATGTCGCAGGCGTTGTCGAACCAGACGACGTCGGGCACGGCCGTGACATCGGGTTCGCAGGCCGGCTTCAGCGTCGATATTGGCAATGTCATTCCCGGCAATTCGCTGCAGCTCACTTACACTGACTCGCTGAACGTTCAGCACAATGTGACCGTCGTTGCGCTCGGCACCGGCGGCACGCTGCCGGCATCGACGCCAGGGTCGACCAATCAGGTCATCGGCATTAATTTCGCGGCCGGCGCCGGTTCGGTGGCTTCGCAGCTCAACGCCGCGCTTGGCTCGAACCTGCAATTCTCAAATCCGTCCGGTACTGTGCTTCAGGTGCTCAATGCGGGCACTGGCAATACGGTGACGTCGTTCTCGGCAACGACGACCGCGACCTCACTGCAAAACGGCAGTCCGCAATTCGAGCTGTTCACGGACGGCAGTCAGGCGATCACCGGTGCTCAGACTGCGGATGGCTCGCAAACCACCGGTCTTGCCGGCCGCATTACTGTCAATGCCGCATTGGCGAACTCGCCGTCGAGCCTTGTCAGCTACGCGGCCAATACCTCTTCGGGCGACACGACGCGTCCGGATTTCCTGCTCAATCAGATGAGCACGGCATCGCTGACATTTTCTCCAAGCACGGGGCTCGGCAGCGCCAGCGCGCCCTATAGCGGCACGCTCACGCAATATATGAGTCAGGTCGTGAGCCAGCAGGCGCAAGCAGCGACCGCGGCGAGCAATCTTCAGCAAGGCCAGGATACAGTGGTCACCGCGCTCCAACAGCGGTTCAACAGCCAGTCCGGAGTCAGCATCGACACCGAAATGTCGAACCTGATCGCGCTGCAGAATGCCTACAGCGCCAATGCCCGGGTGATGTCGACCGTTCAACAGATGATGCAGACGCTGCTGCAGGTGATGGGATGAGTATTACCGGACCGGGTTCGATCACCGCGATGAACGTTGCGGCGATCAACTCCATGAATGATCAGCTCAACAAGCTGACCACGGAGTTGAGCACCAATCAGGCGGCGCAGACTTATTCGGATTTGGGCTCGCAAGCCGGCATCGTGCTGTCGCTCAACTCGCAGCTTGCGGCGATCAATGGCTATAGCAACACGGCGACGACCGTCGGGACGACGCTGAGCGTCGCGCAATCCACGCTACAGCAGCTCGACGGTGTGCGCACCTCGGTCGAGCAGGCCATCAACGGGCAGGGCACGTTCGCCCTTAACAACAGCGGTCAGACCACGATCCAGTCAAGCTCCGTTACGCAACTCGATAATATCTTTTCCCTGCTCAACACTCAGGTCGGCAGCAACTATATATTTTCCGGCAGCGATCAGACGCAGCCGTCTGTCGCAAGCACGAATGCCATCCTCTATGGCAACGGCGCGCAGGCCGGCCTTACTCAGGTGACGGCGAACCGTCTGCAGGCGGACGAAGGTTCGAACGGGCTCGGCCGTCTGGTGATCCCGGCAGCGTCCGGCTCGACGGTGTCGATCAGTGAAGACTCGAGTTCGCCGTTTGGCTTCAAGCTTGGTAGCATCGGTTCGTCACTGACCGGCGCGACGGTCACGGGACCATCCGGATCGCCACCGTCGGCTTCCGTCGATCTCACATCGAACCCCAACGCCGGCGACTCCATACAGTTCGCTCTGACGCTGCCCGACGGATCGAGCCAGAACGTCACGCTGACCGCGACGACCGCCTCGCCGCCGGGTGCCAATCAGTTCACGATTGGCGCAACGCCGTCGGACACGGCTACAAATTTGCAGACGGCGCTCAGCAGTGCTGTGGGAGGCCTCACGAAAACCGCATTGCCCGCGGCATCCGCGATCGCTGCGTCGAATAATTTCTTCACCTCGGATCCACCGCAGATCGTCAATGGGCCGCCTTACGCCACGGCCACCTCATTGGTGAACGGCACGACGGCCAATACGGTGTTTTGGTACACCGGCGACGATAGCAGCACGCCGGCGCGACAAACGGCGACGGCACAGGTCGGCCCGACGACATCTATCTCCTACGGAATGCGCGCCAACGAGCCGGCAATCGCTTCGCTTGTTGCCAATGTCGCGGCGCTTGCGGTTGCGAGCTATTCGCCGAGCGATCCGAATGCTCAGGCGAGCTATCAGGCGCTGAGTCAGAAGGTCACGTCGAATATCGATGATCCAGCCGGCACACAGACGATCTCCAGTATCGAAGCTGACCTTGCCAACGCGCAAACGACCGTCAGCAACGCCGGCAAGCTGAATACGCAGACGCAGACGACGCTGCAAAACATGCTTCAGAACATCGACGGCGTTAATCAGACCAATATTGGCGAACAATTGATGACCCTGCAGAACAGCATGTCGGCGACGCTGTCGGTGACGGCGCGCATGGCCGATCTCAGCCTGGTCAATTTCCTCGCGCCGTCTGCCGGCTAATCGCTGCCCACGACACTCGTTCTGATAAAGATCGAGTCGGCAGCACATGTCGCATTGCGCCCGAAATTGTCGGTGAAGCGAGTATCCACAAGATACTCGCCAGGATGCGCGGTAATGAATTGCCGGAGGTCTTGACGCTTTACGTCGCTGTCTTCGACAACAAGGTAATCGCCGGGTTTCAGATGGCCGTGAAGTTGTTCGATGACTGCCGCCACATTGTGGTGGGCGTCTTCTATAACGAGCCAGGGGTGTGGCTCGGCGCCTAACGCGCCAGCGGGAAACAAGCTCTCGGGGCTAGAGCAATCGCCTTGGTAAAATTTAACGTTTGGATGCGGCAGCCCAGCCAAGGTCTTGTCGACTGAATGGACCCGGCCCTCGACGCCGCATTGAGTCATGGCGTCGGCAAACCACGCGGCGCTCGCGCCCAGTCCTGAACCGACTTCGACGATGGTTCGCGGACGCAGTTCGGCGATCAAGGCCGGATACATGGCGAAATCGAAAACATTCTTCATCAGCGGCACGCCGCGCCACTGCATCAGAAACGGCGCGCCTTGGCAGGTCAGCAGCACATCGACGCCGAACTCCGTGCCAAAACGTGGGTGATAATGGACACCGGAAAGCTCTCGCTGCGCATATTCGACGAACCGGCCTTGCCGCCAGCGATCCAAAAATAGCCGTAGCCGCATCAGGTCCCAAGGCAGACTCTGATCTTGAGGCAATGCCGTGGTTGCGTTTTCACGAACGCTGTCTTCCCACGGCCGGCTTTCATCAAAGCTGATGACCCGGGTCAGGACGCGCGTATACCAGCTATCGAAGATGCTGTGCAGTCCGTTTTGCTGCTGCTCGATGCGCCCGCGCGCGACTTTTAGATAATCGAGCGCTGCGCTCTTCAAGGCGTCGCCGGAAATCAAATCAGCGGTCGCGCTCAACAGTGCCTCCTCGATGGCCGTTCGTTTAGCCAGCAGTCAACTGTGATGACAGGTCGCCGTGATAGGTTGTTGGCCCGACGTGACGCAGCGCGCTTTTGACGTCCGCCCAGATTTCGCCGCCCATGGTGGTCCAGCGTTTACAGAAGGCGAAGTCTTCGCTCAGATAAGTGCCGTCCTCGGCGATCATGCATTCGAACAGAGCATAGCGATTATCGCTAGAGATCGTGGCGTCGACCGAATGATCCCGTCTGTATTGTAGCTGTGGATGGTGCGCGCACATCTTTTCCAAGGCGGCGCGCCGTATCAACAAAAAGCCGGTGCCAGCGTAGCGCACGCGGATGAAGCCCGCCTTCTCGACGATCGCGATCGGATCGTCGACCTCGAATACATATTTCAACGAGGCGGCTTCCGGGTTGGCACGGCCGGCATCGATCACCGCTTTCACAGTGTCCCAATCGATCCTTTTGATCGGATAGACCGCAGCGCACATATCGGCCCCACATTCGATCAGGCGCACCACCTGGTCAGGCTCGAAGCCGATATCAGCGTCTACAAACAGAAGATGTGTCGCCGTGGGATCGTCCAGGAACTGGGACATCAGATTGGCGCGGGCGCGGGTGATCAGCGCGTCGCCATCCTTGAACAGCACTTTCAGGGTGAATTTATCGTAGGAGCGGATCGCGCTTTGCAGCTTGAAAAGCGACGCCGCGTAAAGAACTGAAATCTGGCCGCCAAAGCAGGGGGTGGCGATCACCAGATTGACGGCTTCGGAGGTCTTTGCCGCTTTTGCTGGCGCAGAAGAGTCGGTCGGCATAGGCAACCCCAACGGCGGCGCGTTGTTCCGGACTTTCGAGTTATGGTTAACCAATAGCAAACAAGAAATCGTTAATGAGGTTTTAAGAGCACGTGGGAATTCGAGTTATCGGCTGAAAACGATGGTTTGTAGAGCGCGCCGTATCGGCTGTTGCTCGTCTGCGAAGAGCGACGAAAAACGCAGATTTACACGTCTTTAAACGAATTGCGTCAAACCTCTGGCAACCGATCAGTTCGATCGGAACCTGCACTCGCCGGTACGGACGTACGGGAAGTGCAACGCCAGTACGGCCTGTAACCAGAAGGGTACATCTATGTCTGACATCACTCTTAGTTCTGGCATTCGACAGAACTTGCTGTCGTTGCAGCAAACGTCGTCTGACTTGACGACGACCCAGCAACAGCTTGCCACCGGCAAGAAGGTCAATTCGGCCTTCGACAATCCGACTTCCTTTTTCACCTCGCAGTCGCTGACCAATCGCGCCAACGACCTCAGCGCGCTCCTCGACCAGATCGGTCAAGCGCAGCAGACGCTGAATGCGGCCAACGACGGCCTCACCGGTCTGACCAGCCTGCTCGAACAGGCTCTCTCGACCGCGCAGCAGGCCCAGCAGTCGACGACCGGCACGCTGACCTACACCCCGATCGTCGGAACGGCGACGGTCGGTGGCGACACGACCCAAGCCACCAGCAACGCGTTCTCGACTACCGGATTGACTGCGGCCACCCAGTCGACCACGTCGACCACTGACGCCGACCTCACCGGCCTGACCACCGGTCAAACGCTGGTTTTCCAGGTTGGCACCGGTACCGCTGTGACGGCGACCTTTGGTGCGTCCGACAGCGGCGCGACCTTCGCCACCACCGCGCACCTTGCGTCTTTTCTGCAAACCCAGCTTGGCAACACGGCCACGGTGACCGACAGCGGCACGGCCTTGTCGGTGACGAGCAACGCCGTCGGCACCAACGTCGCTGCCGTTACCGGCACCGGCGCGTCGGGCGCAGCTTTCAGTGCTCCGACGACCAGCACCGCGGGCAGCAAATTGACGCTCACGGACCAGGGCGGCCAAACCTCGACGCTGTATTATGTCGCCAGCGACACCAATGCCAGCGCCACAGCGAACGGCACGTTCTCGAACCTGGCGCAGCTGGTGCTTGCAGCGAATGGCGCCAGCAATACCAGCGGTGAGATCACTGCGAGTTCAACCGGCGGCGGCACGACGCTTACTTTGGCGGCCACCGCGGGCAATGGGATCACTGTCGGCGGCGACGTCGGCGCCTCGCTGGGCTTCAATACCGCGGCCTATAACGACAACTACAATGCCTCTCTGGCCACCGCAATCGCCGGCAACCAGAACTTGACGGTCCAGATCGGGTCCAACACCGCCCACACGCTGACCTTTGGCACAGGGACGGGTCAAATCTCGACTCTTGCCGGCCTCAACAGCGCGCTGTCGGGCTTTGGCGACGTCACCGCTACGGTCAACGGCAGCGGAAAACTGTCGCTGACCCCGACCAGCAGCGGCGCGGTCGCGGTCGGTGGTACGGCGGTTGCCACATTCGGCGTCGCCACGTCGACCACTCCGGTGGCCACCGTGGTTACCCCAGACTCCACACGCGCGACCCTGCAGAGCAACTTCAACGCTCTGTTGACGCAGATCGACCAGCTCGCCGGTGACTCTTCCTACAACGGCGTCAATCTGCTCAACGGCGACAACCTGACGGTCAATTTCAACGAGACTGGCACCAGCGGATTGACCATCGGCGGCGCGAACTTCAGCTCGTCAGGCCTCGGCCTGTCGTCGATCAGCGGCTCCGGTTTCCAGGACAACACCAACATCTCGGCCACGGAATCGGCGATCAACGCTGCGATCAGCACGGTTCGGGCCCAGACCGAGACGTTCGGCACCAATTCGTCGACCATCTCGACCCGGCAGACCTTCGAGACCAACCTGATCAATACGCTGCAGACCGGCGCCTCCAACCTGGTTCTGGCCGATCAAAACCAGGCCAGCGCCAACCTGCTCACCGAGCAGACCCAGCAGCAGCTGGAAATCTCGGCACTGTCGATCGCCAACGAGGCGAACCAGTCGGTGCTCAAACTGTTCGGCTAAACGACTTCTGGTACAGGCTGACAATGAAGGCGGCGGGACGAAAGTCCCGCCGTTTTCTCGTTTGCGAATTCTTGTTTGCGTTTGCAATTCGGCCGGCGGGTCGCGAGGGGGTGCCCTCGCCATAGCCACGCCTTAACTCGCTGGCACAAACACGCAGCGTGACGAACGGGGACTCTCGCAATGGCGCTTAAGATCGAGCTCAAGCCGAATGAGCGCATCATGTTGGGCGATTGCGTGTTGACCAATTGCGGCCAGCGGACGCGGCTCACGATCGAAGGTTCTGCGCCGCTTCTCCGCGAGAAGGACATCATGGCGCTCGGCGAGGCCAATACGCCGGCGAAATGCATCTATCTCGCCGTGCAGTTCATGTATCTGGCCAAGAAGCCGAGCGACACGCTCACGATCTACCGGCAATTGGCGCGGCAGATGATCAAAGCCTGGCCGAAGACCGAGGCTCTGATTACCCGTATCGATAATCAAATATTAAAGGGCGATCTCTATAACGCCTTGAAAGAAGCCCGTAAGTTGATTGCGTTCGAGAAGGCCAGTCCAGAAATGAAATACGCCAGCAACGCCTATATGAAGACCTCCGTGGAAACGGCTTCGCCGCGCGAACTCGAAGCGAATTTGCTGTTGCAGGCGGCCGCTAAATTGCAGACGGCCCATGATAACTTGAACGGCAAACGCGCCGGGCTGGACGATGCACTTCTTTATAACCGCCGGCTGTGGACGATTTTCCTCGACGCGGTCATGAGCGAAAAGAACAAGCTGCCGGTGACGGTACGAGACAATATCAAGCGTCTCGGCATGTATGTCATGAGCGAGACCTTCGCCATGATGACCAAGCCGAAACCCGATCATCTGAAAGCGATGATCAAGGTCAATCGCAGCGTGGCGGCCGGCCTCAAGGCCAGAGCCTAAGCTCGTAGACCTAAAGCGCGTCAACACGCAGCTTTCGATTTTTCCAAGATTGCAGACTAAATAAACGTTGGGTCGCGCTCAGGCCTCAGGCCGCGCGCGGCATTTCCAGCCGTAGCCGGCCGCGCAGATGTGGCACGCGGCTGATATCCATCGCCGCCGCGAGGGACTGCACGTAGAACAGTTCTTCCTTGTTGCCGATCTGGAAGCCTGAAAACGCTTTCAAGCCATCATGGAATTCGGCGTCCGAAATGGCCTCTTCAAAGAGATCGAGCCATCCAGTCTGCTCGACTTCGCCATCGGCGCCTTCGTGGAAAAGGACCTTCTGCCGGTCACGGATAGAGGCGGGGAGTTTGGCCGGATAAAGGTCGTAGAGAGCGCGCAGCGGCGCTTTTCCGGTGGGCGTTCCGTTCAACTCCTTGATCAGCGCCGAACGGTCGAGGCTTTGCGCATAAGCGGCGACGCTACGATCGAGGAACGGCTCGCGTATTTCGAGTTGAAAACGCATCGAGCAGCGATCGACCCGCTGCAGATTGGCACGATGCATCATGTCCAAGCATTGTGTCTGCAAATGCCGTCCGACGGCGTTCGCCTGGAGGAAAGCAGATTCGAGCGGCGCATAGCCGGCAAAGAGTTCGTCGGCGCCTTCGCCGCACAAAGCGACGCGGAAACCGTCGCGATGAATGCGTTCAGAGAGGAGAAACGTATAGAGGCTCGGCCGGACAGCAGCCGGCTCGAAAGTCTCCACGGTTTCGACGACCGTCTTCAGGGTCGCAAGCGTTGTGGCGTTGTGCTCCGCGACTTTGACTTCGCGGAGATCGAGCTTGGTATCGTCGGCATAACGTTTGGCGAAAACATAGTCCGGTGCATTCGGGCCGACGGCGATATAGCCCGGAATGCCGGGAGCGTGCCGGCGCGCATAATGCATGACCAGCGTACTGTCGATGCCACCGCTGAACAGACCGGCGACCGGAAGATCTGCCGGTACGCGCGCCCGCACCGCTTGGCCGAGGATGTCATCGAGTTCTTGTGGCGAACCGGATTGCGAAGCTGCCGGCGCCGGCAGTGTGTAATGCGGTCCGACAAAATTTCGGGTCAGCATATGGCCCGGCGGCAAGAGCAACACATCGTCGGTCTCAGTAGCGTCTAGAAGCGGCTTTATCTCCGAGCAGAACAACAAACCTTTCGCCCGCTGGATTAGATAAAGCGGCTTGACGCCGAAAGGGTCGCGCGCGGCGACGAAGTCGCCCGTTTCGGTGTCGACGGCGACAAAGGCATACATGCCGGACAGCCGTTTGACGCCGATCGGCCCCCAAGTGCCAATGACATTGGCGACGACTTCGGTATCGCATGCGGTGCGGAAGCGGACGCCTTGCGCCTCGAGTTCACGGCGCAAGGCGACATGGTTATAGATCTCGCCGTTCAGGCAGACGAGGATGCGGCCGTCGCTCGAAGTTTGAGGCTGTGCGCCATGCGCTGCATCGACGATGCGCAGGCGGCGCGTGCACATGGCGATAGTATCGCCGACAGTGACTAGCGGATCGGTGACATCGCCGCGATGCATGATGCCGGCGATGAGGTGCTGAACAACGGCCGCTGGGCCGTCCCAATCGATGGCCACCGCAATGCCGCACATGCCAGCCCCGAAAATGCAAATTGCAACGAAAGAGGTCGCCGAAAATACAAGGTGCCTATTTCGTCAAATCCTCAACAGCAACCTAGGTTCGTCATGGTTAACAACTGGTTGCAACCGTCATGAGGTACGCGGCTGCCGCAGGGCGGGAGCGGGGAGATTTTGGTTAATCATCTTTCCCAAAATCACATCAATTTGTCGCTACTTTCAACGTTTGATTGAAAGCGCGAATGCAACGTGATGACGCGTATGTGCTTGGGGGCAAAGCGCGTCATGACTTCAATTGTTGCGGGCTTGTCGCCCAGCCAGATCGCGGGACTTTCGACCACGACGGTATCGCGTTTTACCACGGCGGACATTGCAGCGTTGACCGCGACGCAGGTCGGCGGCCTGACTGCTCCGCAATTGAATGCACTGTCAGCGACAGACGTGAAGGCATTCTCGACCGCTCAAATCAACGCGATTTCCTACGGTACTTTTCTGGCGATCGCCGCGGCGCAAACAGCGAATTTCACGTCAGCGCAGATCGGCTCGCTGTCGCAGTCCCAGATCCAGTCATTGACGAACGCGCAAATCAGCGCTCTCGGCAAGAGCGATCTCGATGCGCTCAATATCGGCGACCTGACCTCGTCCCAGGTCGGCGCATTAAGCACGACGGCCATTGCCAATCTCACCAGCCCACAAGCCGAGACCCTGGTTTCGTCGCATCTCAGCTCCTTGTCGCCATCGCAGATACAGGCCTTCACCGCAGCTCAGCTGAACAGTTTCAGCCAGACGGATATTCAATCCTTAAACGTGTCGACGCTCTCGGCACGGCAAATCACCGGCCTGAACGCCGGCACGGTCGCTAGTCTTTCCTCGAACCAGGTGCAGGCGTTGTCGGCGACCCAGATCAACGGCCTTTCCAAGGCCGGTCTGGACGGGCTCGACGTCAGCCATCTGACCTCGTCGCAGGTGAGTGGGTTAAGCATCACCGCTATCGCTAATCTCACCAATGCGCAGGCCGGGACCCTGGTGTCGTCGCACCTCAACGCCTTATCGACATCGCAGATACAGGCTTTCACCGCGGCGCAGGTCAACAGTTTCAGCCAAACAGACATTCAGTCGTTAAATGTGGCGACGCTTTCGGCGCGGCAGATCACCGGCCTCAACGGCGGCGCAGTCGCTAGTCTGTCCTCCAACCAAGTTCAGGCGCTGTCGACGACTCAGATCAACGGTCTTTCTAAAGCCGGCCTGGAGTCGCTTGATGTCAGCCATCTGACTGCGTCGCAGGCCGGCGGATTAAGCGCTACCGCCATTGCCAATCTCACAAATCCGCAGGCCGGGACCGTGGTGTCTTCGCAACTCGAAGCCTTGTCGCCCTCGCAGATTCAGGCCTTCACCGCGGCTCAGGTCAACAGTTTCAGCCAAACAGGCATTCAGTCGTTAAACGTTGCGACGCTGTCGGCGCGGCAAATCGCCGGCCTTAACGGCGGCACGGTTGCCAATCTTTCCTCGAACCAGGTCCAGGCGCTGTCGACGACGCAGATCAACGGTCTTTCCAAGGCCGGCCTGGAGTCGCTCGATGTCAGCCATCTGACCTCGTCGCAGATCGGCGGATTAGGCTTGACCGCCATTGCCAATCTCACCAATGCGCAAGCTGGCACTCTGGTGTCGTCGCACCTCGGCACCTTGTCGCCATCGCAGATTCAGGCCTTCACCGCGACGCAGATCGATAGCCTCGGTCAAACCAATATTCAGTCGTTAAACGTGGCGACGCTGTCATCGCGGCAAATCGCCGGCCTCAATGGTGGCGCGGTTGCGAGTCTTTCGTCGAACCAGGTTCAGGCGCTGTCAACACTTCAGATCAATGGTTTCTCCAGAAGCGGATTGAACGGGCTTGGCGTCACGAACCTAAGCACATCTCAAATCGGCGGTCTGAGCGTGCCGACAGTTGGCAACCTTTCCGCGGGACAAATCCAAGGCTTGTCGTCGTCGCAGATCCAAGCCCTGTCAGCGACACAAATTGGAGGGCTCTCAAAGACCACGCTCAACAACTTCTCTTCGACGCAGATCGGCGTGCTGACGCAGACGCAAGTTCAGGCACTCACCACCACTCAGATCAACGGCTTGAACGCGACCAATTTCTCCGCCCTGAATATCGGCGAACTGACCGGCTCCCAGGCCAGCGGCGTGACACGCCTCAATGGCAATCAGATCAGCGGGCTGAGCGCCTCGCAAATCGGTTCGCTCTCGGCGTCGCAGGTCGGCGCCCTGACAACTGCGCAGCTTGGCGCGCTGTCTTCATCGCAGACGGCGGCACTCCTTGCCAGCAAGGCCAATAATCTGTCGATCGCGCAAATCTCCGTTTTCAACGCGTCGCAACTCAGCGCGACAACGTTGGTTGGCGCGTCCGGAGGCTTGCAGTTCAATTTTAGCTGGGATTCCCATGTCGGAAGCGCGCCGGCCGGCTATCGCAACGCGGTTGTCGCAGCCGCGGCCGGCCTATCGGCCACTTTCAGCAACCCCGTGGTGTTGAACATTCAAGTCGGCTACGGCGAATTGAATGGCGCGCCGATTTCGCAAGATGACGCGGCTGAAAACGAGTCGTTCTACTCAAGTGTCAACTATTCCAACCTCTATTCCGCTTTGCAGGCGGATGCCGGCAATTCGAGCGTCCAATCGACGGCCGATGCGAGCTTTACCTCAAGCAATCCAACCGGCGGCACATTCGCGCTTAGTACCGGCGATGCCAAGGCGCTGGGTCTGAGTGGTCCGAGCGCCAATCTTGACGCCTATGTCGGCATCTCAAGCGGTCTTTCATTTGAATTCAATCAGACTGCATCCGCCGGGAAATACGACGCGATCGGCGCACTCCAGCATGAAATGACCGAAATCATGGGACGCGTTGGCTCTGTCGGCGCGTTTATCGGCTCCGGCGTTTATACGCCGCTCGATCTGTTCCGTTATACTTCGACCAACAATGCAAATCCGTCGTCCGGCACGCCGGTACGGGATTTGACGCAGCAAAGCGGCAATACCGGGTATTTCTCCATCAATGGCGGTGCGACCAATCTCGGTGATTACAACCCGTCAAATGGCAGCGAGGATTACTCGGATTGGAACAGCAATATGACCAACGATCCGTTCGGCGATGCCAACCCCGGCGTTACTCAGCCGATGTCAGGTAATGACGCCGTCGAAGAAGCCGCGATCGGTTGGGATCTGACAACCAGAGGAAAGGACCTCGCGCAGACAGCGACGTCACACCCGCTCGTCTGATCAGGATCGTCAGAAATTGTACGCCGTCCGTCGCGCATCGCAGCGCCGGTGGCGGCCGCGGATATCAGATCAACGTGTTCAAGAATGCGCCGGCGCTTGACAGGAAGGTCAGGGCAGTACCGCTGGTCTGCAGCGCATAGGATGAATTGAAAAGATTGGCCGTTGGCGTCGTGCTCGTTTTGCTCGTTGACGAGCTGCTTGCGCCGCTCGTCGAAGTCGACGACGTGGTTGCGGATGCGCTGGCCGCTGGCGCGGTTGGGGCGACAGGAGTGAAACTGTCGTTCTTCGGGCCGAAGCCGACATTCGAGGCGTACAGGCCGCCGATCGAGACAGAATCCGTCGTATTTTTCGAGGTGATAACCAGATGGCCGCTTGAGTCGAGTGTCGCCGTGACCTGAGCGTCCTTTGCGATATTCGGATTGCTAATGGCGTTGATGAGGTCGCCCACCGTGTCGGTGCCGGTCGACGCATACGTCGTCGTATTGTTACCGGCGGTGACAGTGATGGTGCCGTTCTGGACAATCCCCAGCGTGAGCAGCGAGGTATTTTTCGTCAGCGGTACGGTGCCGGTGCCGGTTGCCGGAGAGCCCTTCGTTGAAGCGGTGGAGTTCGACGAGGATGCGGCCTGTGTGCTTTGTATTGCGCTCTGCAACGCCGCCGTCAGCTGGGCATTGACGCGCGACAATGCCACTTGGTTCGAGATACTCGCCAGGCCCTTGGCCTTGTTGGTCATGGCGGTGCCCATCGCGGTGATCAGCGACGTGCTTGCGGTTTGGGCTTGGTTCTGCGTCTGGACATTGCTCCAGTAGGTCTGGTCATCCTGCCAGAACGAGTTACTGCCGCTTCCGATGCTTCCAATACTGCTCATAAAAAATGGTGCCTCGACCGGCCTTCACATTCGCCCATTCTTGCGTCCATTCATGCGCTGCGGCGGTTAACGCGAGGTGTCCAATCGGCGCTGATTTAGGCTTGGTTAACCATATTCCCCGAGGAAAGGGTTATGGCGAAATACGAGAATGCGCGGCGTTCGCGATTTGCTGGCTCTATCGGGCAAGCCTTGGCGCTGCAACGTGAGGGGCGGCTCGACGACGCGGATCGCATCTGCGGCGACGTTCTTGGAGCCGATCCCCACCACTTCGAGGCGCTCTATTTGTCGGGCATGCTCCGGCACCAGCAAGGCTCTTCGCTCGACGGTTTGCGCATGGTGGCCGCGGCGCTGAAAGCGAAGCCCGGCGCCGCGGAAGCGCGTATGGATTACGGAGTGATGCTCCTCTCGCTCGGGCATCACGAAGAAGCCTTAGCGAGTTTCGATCAGGTGCTAGCAACGCGGACCGGTGACGCTGCTTTGCATTACAATCGCGGCAATGCGCTGATGGGCCTTGGCCGTTTTGAAGACGCGCTGGCGAGTTATGATCGGGCAGTCGCGCTTGCCCCTCATCTTGCCGTCGCACATCACAATCGCGGCAGTACGCTTGCGGCGCTCGACCGCTATGAGGAAGCGCTGGCGAGCTTCGATCGGGCGCTAGCGCACAAGCAAGACAGTGCCGACCGCGCCAATACACTGACCAACCGCGGTAGAATGCTGGCTAAACTCAAGCGCTTCGACGAGGCGCTGCCGAACTACGATCAGGTCTTGGCTCTGGCGCCAAACCACGTCGACGCGCTGACCCGCCGCGGCGTCGCGCTCGCTGGGCTCGGGCGCCACGACGAGGCGCTGGCGGCTTATACGGCGGCGCTGCACGTCGACCCTGATTACGTCGATGCCTACGTCAATCGCGGCAATGCCTACGCTTTTCTGAAGCAATTCGCGGCGGCGTTGGCGGACTATGCCGCGGTAACCGCGCGACAGCCTGAGCATGCCGACGCCAATTTCAACGAAGGTTTGGTGCGGCTCTGTCTCGGTGATTTTCGCGGCGGCTGGCCGAAATATGAATATCGCTGGCAACGCAAGGAATTCGCGGCAGCGCGGCCAAACTTTCCACGGCCGTTGTGGCGCGGTGAAGAGCCGTTGCAGGGAAAGACCATTCTGTTGTGCGCCGAGCAGGGAATGGGCGACGTCATCCATTTTGTTCGTTACGCCCCGCTCTTGGCTGCTCTTGGCGCAAAAGTGCTGGTCGGCGTGCATCGCCCGCTTACCGATATGGTGGCATCCGTTCCGGGGGTCTCACAGACAATTGCTGACGGCGATACGCTGCCCGACTTTGATTTGTACGTCTCGCTTCTGAGTCTGCCGCTCATATTCGGTACCGAGCTTGAGACGATACCGTCCACGGTTCCCTATATCCGCGCGGACGAAATACGTGTCGCCAGATGGCGTACGAGAGTCCCGCAGAATGGCCGGTTGCGTGTTGGCATTTGCTGGGCTGGCGGCACTGCGCATGTAAACGACCGCAATCGCTCGATAAATTTTGAAAGCTTTGCCAAGCTGCTGACCGTCGAAGGAGTCGATTTCGTCGGCTTGCAAAAAGACATCGGCGAAGCCGACTCAACAAGACTTCGCGAGCTTGGTGCCGTTTCGCTCGGGCCGGAATTTCAGGACTTCACCGATACTGCTGCGGTTCTGTCGCTGCTCGATCTGGTCATCACCGTCGATACATCGGTAGCGCATCTTGCAGGTGCTATGGGCAAGGCGACCGCCGTCTTACTTCCGTTCTCACCTGATTTCCGTTGGTTGCTCGAGCGGACCGACAGCCCTTGGTACCCGACCATGCGGCTCTATCGCCAAAATGCGATTGGCGATTGGGAGACACCGCTGGAGCGTTTGCGCCAGGAATTGACGGCCGTCGCGCAACGGCGCGCGAAGCCGGCGCAGGCTTAAAGCGCGAGCCTAAAGCTCAAATCTAAAGAGAGCGACTGACCGCGAGCGGGCGGCCATATTTGGGATTGGGCGCGGCCGTGCGACCCGACGCGCCGTAGGTCTGAGGCGCGGCTTTGCGCGCGAGATCTCCCGACAGCCGCCGCATGATGCCTTCCGACACTGCATGCGCGGTCGCAACCACGATCAAGTTTCTCTGCAGCACGGCGCGAAAACCGTCCTGCAAGCGGGCGACCGCAGTGCAGCGTTCCGGCATGGTCTTGCGCAGGAATTGCGCATTGGCCTTCAGGCGTTCGCCCAGCGTGTAAAGGCGTCCGGCCATTTCCGATTTGATCGGTTCGAGCGCGCTTGCCGCTTTGATCTGTCCGGCATGCATCAGCGTGGTTTCCCGCTGCACAAGCTCGGTGAGTTTTTCGATCAGTGCGGAGAGATCACTCAGCAGTCTCTCCGCTTCGGCGGGTGTCGCGACGGGGCTCATGAGTCTTTCAGACCCTGCAACTGAAGGAGTTGTTGATAGACTTTGGGAGCGAGGCCGATGCCGCCGGCCTTGGCGAAATTCTTGGCGAATTGGTCGATGGCGAAAGAGCGCCAGACTTTCTCCGCGCCCTTGCCGCCGAACGGACCGTCACCCTCGACGCCGGTGAACATGTTCTGGAACATGTTGCCGATGAACATCGACTCGAAATTTTCTGCGGCAGCCTTCGATTTGCTTTTTATCTTGAGCGCGTTTTGCGCTTGCGCATTGGTGGCGGCGCCGAGCGATGATAGCGAAGCACCAAGATCGATATGACTGTGGCTTGTCATCACATCACCTTCATCACATCACTTGGATATCGGCTTGGATGGCGCCGGCGGCTTTGATCGCTTGCAGGATGGTAATCAGATCGCGGGGACCGATACCGAGCGCATTGAGCCCATCGACCACCTGCTGCAGCGACACGCCTTCCTGCACCATGGCGAGTCGTTTGCCCTCTTCCTGCACGCCGATCTGCGACCGTGGTGTCACGACGGTGCGGCCGCGCGAGAACGGTCCCGGTTGGCTCACTTGCGGCGTTTCGGAGATCGTCACGGTAAGATTGCCTTGCGCGACTGCGACGGTGGACACCCGCACGTCGCGGCCGATGACAATGACGCCGGAGCGCTCGTCGATCACGACCTTGGCGACCTCATCAGGCTCGACCTGCAACTGCTCGATCTCGGTCAGCATTGCGACGACGTTCTGCGGAAATTTCTTTGGCAGCGTCAGTTCAACTGTCGACGGATCGAGCGGCTCGGCGACCGGGGAGCCGATGTAATCGTTGATGGCGACGGCGATGCGCTTGGCGGTGGTGAAGTCGGCATTGCGCAGCGCGAGCCGCAGCTGGCTGACCGTGTTGAGTGCGAACTCGACCTCGCGCTCGATAATGGCGCCGTTCGGCAACCGGCCCACCGTCGGTACGCCGCGCGTGATCTTGGCGGCCTGGCCTTCGGCCTGGAAACCGCCGATCGACAACGAGCCTTGGGCGACGGCGTAGACATTGCCATCGGCGCCGAGGAGGGGGGTGACCAGAAGCGTGCCGCCTTCAAGACTCTTGGAATCACCCATGGCGGACGCGGTGACGTCGATGCGCGTACCCTGGGTCGAAAACGGCGGCAGGTCGGCAGTGACCATCACCGCCGCGACATTGCCGGTGCGGATCTGCTGGCCACGGATATTGACGCCGAGCCGTTCCAGCATCGCCTGCAGCGATTGCTTGGTAAAAGGCGCGTTATTGAGCGTATCGCCGGTGCCATTAAGACCAACGACCAGCCCGTAGCCGATCAATTGATTCTGACGCACCCCCTCGATATTGGCGAGGTCTTTGATGCGCGATGTTGCATGCGCCGGCGGTGGTGCGCCGACACAGCTTATGGCCACCAACGCAGCGAGCGCGGTGCGAATAGTCCCTCTCATCTCTTGCTCCCCAAGAGGTCGATTGGGACCTTCAATGCCAAGAGCGTGCCATCGGAATGCTTTCGACCAAAGCTTTGATCTGAAAGGACTCTTTCGGCGGCGTGGGGGAGGGGCTCTGGTCCAATCCGCGCAGGCTTTGCCGATGAGGCGGCAATTCTTGCCCGCCTTTACCCGCCATTAACCATAAGCGGACACGTTATTATTATGCGTGTCTCTGCTACCAACCGCACCACAGCCGCCACGACATCCGGCGCCGCGCGTCAGGTTTCGGGGGGGAGCGGCTTTTCGGTCGGTGGCAGCGAGACCCCGCAGGCGACAAGCGCCGCGGTCGCTTTGCGGACCGTTGGTGGAATCGACGCGCTCCTGGCCCTGCAGGGTGTCGAGGATCCGGTGGAGCGCCGCCGCCGAGCGGTCAAACACGGCCGTCGGGCACTCGATGCCCTGGACGAACTCAAGATTGGCCTTTTATCCGGGACGCTTGACCAATCGACCATGCTGCGGCTGAAGGCGGCCGCCACCGACCTGCAAGATGGCTCGGGTGACGACCGACTCGATCAGGTCCTCGCCGAAATCGATCTGCGGGTGGCGGTCGAGCTCGCCAAAGCCGGCATTTCCTAGCCCGCGCACCCTTTCCAAAGCCCATTTCCCATCTAACCAGCGGTTAAGGAACCCAGATTCCGGGATTGCCGCATCGGATCGTTGTTGTCTCTGTCATAGACCTTGGCTATAAGCCGCCGCGCGAGGGGGGCCTCGCTCCGAGTGGGGTGTGGGAGTCAGATGTCCACGCAGATGCTTAAGGGCAAAAACGGCCGCGCCGCCGAGAAGCCCCATAAGAACGGCAAAGGCACGGAAATCGCGGAACGGCCGACCAACGGTAATGGGCACTATCGCCCGACCGACAAAGAGCCGTTCATGAATGAGCGCCAGCGGGACTATTTCCGCCAGAAGCTGATGGATTGGCGCGAAGACATCCTCAAAGAGGCCAAGGAGACGCTCCAGCATCTCCAGGATGAAAGCCAGAATCACCCCGATTTGGCCGACCGTGCATCCTCCGAAACCGACCGCGCCATCGAACTTCGTGCCCGCGACCGCCAGCGGAAATTGATCTCCAAGATCGACGCCGCGCTCCAGCGCATCGAAGACGGCACCTACGGTTTCTGCGAAGAAACCGGTGAGCCGATCACGCTCAAGCGCCTCGAAGCCCGTCCGATCGCAACTCTCTCGATCGAAGCGCAGGAACGCCACGAGCGCCGCGAGCGGGTGTATCGGGACGACTAGGCGGCGGGCGGTTTTCGCCTCGACAACGTCGTTTAATCTTTATTTACCATCCGCGCTTACGGCTCGTTAACCAGCGGCTGGCCCTGAACGCTTGGCCGCGTGGGGCGGTCCATGCTGCAAGCCGTATCCGGCCTTTCATCTCTCCCGTTACCCGCAAATACGTCGCGACTGCTGCGGCGTGCCCAGCGCGCGCATGGCGAGGGCGATCTCGCCAAAGCCGAGCGCTTCTACAACACGGTGCTGCAATACGAGCCGGAGAGCTTCGATGCGCTCTATGGTCTCGGCAAGTTGCAGATGGAACGCGGCCGGTTCGATACCGCGCTGGTACTTTTTCAAACGGCGCTCAAGATCGACGACAGCAGGGCCGACGGCTTTGCCGATCTCGGCCTCGTGTTTCATCTGTTGCGACGCTACGACTATGCTCTCGCGAGCTACGATGCCGGGCTTTACATCGCGCCGGACGATGCGGAGCTTTTGAGCCGGCGCGGTGTCGCGCTCCTCGAATTGCGGCGCCCGCAGGACGCGCTCGAGAGCTTCGAAAATGCGCTCGCGGCCGATCCCGATCATCGCGATGCGCTTGGCAATTACGGCAATGCGCTCCTGAAGCTCAACCGCCCGGACGAAGCGCTCGCGGTTTACGACCGCGCGCTAGCCGTGGTTCCCGACAATGCGCAGCTTCTCACCAATCGCGCGGCCGCATTGCGGAAGCTCGATCGGCCGCATGAGGCGCGCGTCAGCGCTAGTCGTGCGCTTCTTGCAAAGCCGGATTTCGCCCAAGCGCGCTTTCTCGAAGCGCTGACGCGACTGACGCTTGGCGATTTCTCCGGCTGGCGCGGCTACGAGGCGCGTTGGTCGGTCGGTTTGCTGACATCACAGCGGCGCAACTTCACGGCGCCGCTCTGGCTCGGCACGGAGACGCCGCGTGTTTCGCTTGAGGGAAAGACGATCCTTCTTCATGCCGAGCAAGGTTTCGGCGATACGATTCAATTCGTGCGTTATGCCAAGCTCGTGGCGGCGCGTGGCGCCAAGAGAATCGTGCTCGAAGTGCAGCGCGAACTGGTGCGGCTCTTGTCGGACGTGGAAGGCGTCGATGAAATAGTTGCGCGTGGCAACGCACTGCCGTCCTTCGATTGCCATTGTCCGCTGCTTAGCCTGCCGCTCGCCTGCACGACGGAGATGGCAACGATCCCGGCGTCGACTTCATATATCGCGGCGCCGGAGGTTGGCTCTTTCTGCGTGAACGGCGGAGCGCGGCCGCACATTGGCCTGGTGTGGTCCGGCGACTCCTTCCACGATAACGACCTTAACCGATCCCTATCGCTCAAAGCGCTGCTGCCATTGCTCGACCTTCAGAACATCTCGTTGGTCAGCCTGCAGCATGTTGTGCGCGAAGACGATGCAAAGCTGCTGCGCAGCCAAACCGATATCCGTCATATCGGCCACACCTTTACCGATTTCGCCGACACTGCCGCGGCGATTGCCGGACTGGATGCGGTGATCTCCGCCGATACCGCGGTCGCGCATCTCGCCGGCGCGATGGGCAAGCCGCTTTTCTTATTGCTGCCCTATGCTGCGGATTTCCGCTGGCTGCGCGAGCGGCAAGATTCGCCGTGGTATCCGACGGCGCGGCTTTATCGTCAGCCGCATTTCGGCGACTGGGCCGGCGCGATCGAAACGCTCAAATACGATCTGGCGCGTCCCGATAACTTCACATCAACGCTGCGCCTCTCGGCCTGAAAAACAATGCGGCCTCCGGCGGGAGCTGCCGGAGGCCGTTTGTCGGAATCGGCGTCGCGCGCACGACGATTCCGGGGAGCTCTCACGTCAGAACGGCAATAGGATACTCAGCGCCTGCTGGCCCCATGGCGGTTGCTGGATGTTGGAAATCGTGCCCTTGCCGCCATAGGCGACACGCGCCTCGGCGACCTTGGGCAGATCGATGGTGTTATCGCTCTCGATATCTTCCGGCCGCACGACACCGGCGACCAGGAGCTCGCGCATTTCCGAATTGAGCCGGATTTCCTGCTTGCCTTCGATCACCATGTTGCCGTTCGGCAGCAATTGCGTGACCACCGCGGCGACATTGGTGAGCAACTGATCGGTGCGGTTGATCGAGCCGTTGGCATTGCTTTGTGCGTTGCTGTCTGCGGCAATGAGTGCGCCGGGCAAGACGGCTTTGGCCGGATTTTTGATCGTATTGGCGCCGATGAAATTCGAGATATTGGCATCCTCAGTGGCGGTGCGGGTGAGCTGGGTCTGATCCTGGAACTGCGCGGTATCGTTGATGTTGACGCGCACCGTGAGGATGTCGCCGACTTGGTGCGCGCGCTGATCCTTGAAGAACGCGCGCGAACCGTTGCGCCACAGTGAATTTGGATTGTAGGACGCAGGCTGCGCCGACGGCATCGGCATTTGCACCGGCTTATAGCCCGGTTGGGTGGTGGGATTGTCGACCGGCGACAGCGGCGGCTGCTCACCGATCAATTTCAATTTATCGAAAGTCGAGCAACTGGTCCCGAACATCGCGACGCTCGACAACAGCGCGCAACGCAAAAGCAGCACACGTTTCGACATCCCACACCCCTTCACGCAAAGCCCGCTTTACTGTGCACTCGCTGTCTGACCGCCGCTGGCAACTGTGCGCGGCGCAATAGCGCCGACCGTGACCCGGTTCGGTCCGCTCACCGTAGCCTGGACGACGCGTTTGGATTCCGCATTCAGCACGTTGATGGTGTCGCCGATCGCGCCCGCATCTTGCGCCTGGCCACGGAGCGTCAGCGTTACGCCCGGCACCTGATAGATGATGGTGACGCTGTCACCGCGCTGCACGACTTCGGGTTTCATCAGATCCGCCGCCGCCAGTGCCTGTCCCGGTCGCAACGAATGGCGTGCCGCCATGCCGGCCACGGCACTGCTGTCGGTGAGTGCCGCGGTCTCGGTCTTCGGCCGATGCAGCACGGTGAGGTCGGACGCTTTGATCACCTGACCGCGCTCGATCGGGTGATCGATGCCGACTGCATCGATGGTCTCGGTCACCGTGCCGGTGTAGCGCGCCGACAGCCGGCGCATTTCGGCGCTGCCGGAAAGCGTGAAGGTAATGTCGAAACGGGCGCTGCGCTGATCGAAAGCGAAACTCGCGACCTGCAGCGGCCCGGTGACGTTCGGTTCGACCTGCAGTATGCGAACGTCATGATCGAAATTGACCTGAAGGTTCTTGGCCTCGCCAAAGCCGTAACGGCCCGTGAGCGCTGCGGCCACACCTGACGAAATCTCCTGGGTCGAGATGGCGCGGCTTGCGCGCGTCACCGTCACCTCGGTGATGCCCTTGGTGTCGATGCCGATGAGCTGATGCGGCCGGATCGCATCGACAATACGATCGGTGGCGACTGCGCCCGTCGTGCCAAGATCGGGAGCGCGGAAAATCGCGATATCTGCGACCGGTCCGGCATTTGCGACGAGATCGCCGATGCGCACTACGTCGGCGGTGATGGTGACGTTGGTCTTTAACGCTGGGGCAGGCGGAGTTGCCGTCTGTGCCGCCGCGGTGCCGGTGAGGCAGAACAGCAGCGCGAAAGTCAAAACCAGCCGATGCGTCATGGCTGCGATCCTTCTCAGCGCATCAATTGCGAGGTGGTCTGCAGCATTTCGTCTGCTGCAGTGATCACCTTGGAATTCATTTCGTAGGCGCGCTGCGCTGCAATCAGGTTGGAGATCTCGGTGACCGCCTCGACATTCGATTGCTCGAGAAAGCCCTGCGTCAGCGTGCCGGCGCCGTCGGTGCCTGCGAGCGTGTCCGTTGCGGTGCCGGAAGCCGGCGTTGCCGTGAACAGATTACTGCCATTGCCCTGTAGCCCGGCATTGTTGGGGAAGCGGGTGATGGTGAACTGTCCGAGGATGGTCGATGTCGTCGAGCCCGGCAGCGTCACCGAAACCTGACCTTGATTGTTGACGGTAAGGCCGGTGGCGTTTTGTGGGATCGTGATTGCCGGCTGCACGACATTGCCTTGCGCCGTGACGATGCGGCCCTGCGCATCCTGCTGGAACGATCCGTCACGCGTATAACTGAAGGTGCCGTCCGGCATCGAGATCTTGAACCAGCCGTCGCCCTGGATGGCGACGTCGAGCGAATTACCGGTCTGCTGCAGCGCCCCTTGAGTCATCAGTCGCGGGGTGCCGACGGTCTTCACGCCGGACCCAAGCTCAATGCCGACCGGCAAGATCGTGCCCTGGTCGGACGCCTGCGCGCCGATGCGCTGAACATGCTCGTAGAGCAAATCCTGGAATTCGGCCCGCTGGCTCTTGAAGCCGGTGGTGCTCATATTCGCGATATTGCCGGCGATGACCTGGACCTGAAGGTCCATAGCCGCCATGCCGGTTGCTGCGGTGTCGAGAGCGCGCATGATCTAATCTCCTAGCTCGCGCCCTACGAGGACGTCGGGGTTTGCGACAACTGCGCCAGCGCGTTACGGCGCTGCTCGCTCTGCTGCTGCAAGATGGTGGCGATGTCGGTGTAGCTGCGGGTGATCTCGATCATCCGCGCCATTTGGGTGACGCCGTTGACGTTCGACTTCTCGACTGCGCCCTGCACGACTTTGGTGTTCGGTGACGCCGGCTGGGCGGTCATGTCGGCCGGTGCGGTAAAGGTCCCGGCGCCGTCCTTTTGCAGGCGGCCTGGCTTGTCGAAGGTCACGAGCGAAAGCGAGCCGCGCGGTGTGTCGGCGGTGCCATTGCCTTGGCGCACGCTGATCACACCGGTCGCAGAGATAACAATGTCATTATCGCTCGACTGGAATGTGATCGGGCCGGACGAGCCGATGACTTGGTCGCCACCCATGGTGACGAGCTGGCCTTGGGCGTTGATCGATAGCGAACCGTTGCGGGTGTAGCGCGTCTGGCCCTGCGCGTTCTGCACCGTCAGGAAGGCATTGCCTTCGAGCGCGACATCGAGCGGATTGCCGGTATGCTCGATCGAGCCGGCGCTCATGTCGATCCACGTCGCGCGGTCCTGCACGAAATCGATTCGACGATCGCGGCCGCTGAACGATTGGTCGCTAGCGCGCGGCATCAGATATTCGCCGAATAGCGCGTTATCGGCCTTGTAGCCTGAGGTATTCACATTGGCGATGTTGTTGGCAACGACGTCGAGCTCATTCATGAGCACCATCTGCCGCGACAAGCCGACGAGAAGTGCGTTCTCCATCGGTTACTCCCCCTTGCAAGCCGAGAAAGGACCGGTGTCCCGGCGCTTTCACTGAAGGACGCTGACGCAGCTCTCCCAAGCCACACCGGCGCCAATTGCAGGTGTTGTTGTGCAGAAGCCGTGCCAACGGTGAAAGTCTAGTCTTGTCAGATGGTTGGGTTGAACGGGGTGGGGACGACAGCGTGCAGAAAAAGCCGCTTTTAACCCTTCACCCGGCAAAAAATTCCCGCCTCGGGCACGCCGGCAAGTTTCCGTTAACCATTCGCGCCTAGCGTTCTTTTCAGCGGCGCCGCATTCGCTGGCGCCCTTAGCGCCCGCAGCGTTGTTCCTTGCGTTTTTTCTTGTGCCTTTTTTTAGCTGGCTGCGTGTGCACGCAAGCGGAGCGGTGATGGCAACGAAGAACGAAAAGCAGGCCGATGCCGACAAGGCCGGAGCCGAAGGTTCTGAAGGCAAGGCGGCGCCGAAAAAGAAGTTTTCGCTCAAGCTCATCCTGATCGCTGTCGGTGGCCTCATGGTCGTCGGTGGTGGCGGGTATTTCGGCTACGACTTTTTATTCGCCGGCAAGAGCGAGCATGTGGCGGCCGCGCCTGAGGCGAAGCCCGTCGTGTTCATGGATATGCCGGAAGTCCTAGTGAACCTGTCCAACTCCGGCACCTCCGAGCGTACGCAATATCTCAAAGTCAAAGTCGTGCTCGAACTGCCCGATCAGCAGATGAGCGGGCAAATCCAGCCGGTCATGCCGCGCCTGATGGATACGTTCCAGACCTATTTGCGCGAATTGCGTCCGACCGATCTCGACGGTTCGGCTGGCCTCTATCGGCTCAAGGAAGAACTGACGCGGCGGGTGAATGCGGCGATCGCTCCGAGCCGGATCAATGCCGTGCTGTTCAAGGAAATCGTCATCCAATAACGGCGCGATAGCCGGGCTTACGCAATCATGGCTGCAAAAGATCAAATCGATAACGACGCGCTCGCCGCCGAATGGGGTGTTGCGCTTGAGGCGGAGCAGAATGCGTCCGCGTCTCCCGAGGCGGCTCCGGCCGACGGGCATAACGCAAGCGAAGCGATGGCTTCGCAATGGGCGACAATGGCTGGCGACGACGGTGGTTTCGTTCAGCAGAGCAAGGGCGGCGCCGAACGCGTCCTTACTCAGGACGAAATCGACTCACTCCTCGGTTTCAGCCTTACCGACGTTTCGCTCAACGACAATTCCGGCATTCGCGCGATCATCGATTCGGCGATGGTCTCTTACGAGCGTCTGCCGATGCTGGAAATTATCTTCGACCGGCTGGTCCGGTTGATGACGACCAGCCTGCGCAATTTTACCTCCGACAACGTCGAGGTCTCGCTCGACCGCATCACCTCGGTGCGCTTCGGCGATTATTTGAATTCGATTCCGCTGCCGGCGATCCTCAGTGTGTTCAAAGCCGAGGAGTGGGACAATTTCGGCTTAGTCACCGTCAATTCCAGCCTGATCTATTCGATCATCGACGTGCTGCTCGGCGGGCGCCGCGGCCAGACCGCGATCCGGATTGAAGGCCGGCCCTACACCACGATCGAGACCAATCTGGTCAAGCGTATGATCGAGGTGGTGCTCGCCGACGCTGAACTTGCGTTCCGGCCGCTATCACCAGTGAAGTTCAATATCGACCGGCTTGAGACCAATCCGCGCTTTGCCGCGATCTCTCGGCCGGCCAATGCCGCAATCCTGGTGCGGCTCCGCATCGACATGGAAGACCGCGGCGGCAACATCGAACTGCTGCTGCCTTATGCCACCATCGAGCCGATCCGCGACGTCCTGTTGCAGATGTTCATGGGTGAAAAATTCGGCCGTGATCCGACCTGGGAAGGTCATCTCGCGACCGAATTGGGTCAGGCGGAAATCGCTGTCGATGCAGTGCTTTACGAGGCGCGGTTGCCGTTACAGCAGATTATGAAGTTGGACGTCGGTGACACGCTGATGCTGGAACTGAAGTCCGACGCTGCGGTGATTGTCCGTTGCGGCGATGTCACGCTGACCGAAGGCCGGATGGGCCGGGTTGGCGACCGCGTCGCGGTCCGTGTTGGTAAGCCTCTGCGTAAACCCCACACCACATTCGCAATGTTTGAAATGGCCGGTGGCTCTGGCAACCGGTTGGAGACCCAATGACCAACAGTCTTGCAATCATGATCGACGGCATGGTCGCGATCCTGCTCGTGTTGACGATCTGTTACTGCATCACGCTCAATCGCAAGCTTAAGCTTCTCAAAGCCGATGAGCAGTCGTTGCGCGCGACGATCTCGGAACTCGTTACCGCGACCGAGATCGCCGAACGCGCGATCGGCGGACTAAAGCTCACGGTACATGAATGCGACATGAGTCTCGGTGAGCGGTTGCGCAAGGCCGAGCGTGTCAGCATCGAGATCGATCGCGCCGTCGTCGCCGGCAAGGACCTGGTCAATCGCGTGTCGCAGATGGTTGCAGCAGGCCGCTCTGGCGCTAGGGCAAAAGAGGCGGATGTTGTTCCGATCGAGGTTAAGGCGGCCGACGCGTCGTCAACTCGCCCCGTCGAGGTGGCCGCCCCAGCAGCAATGGCTGGCCCTGGTACCGCGAGCGCCAAAGCGGTTGCCGCCGCGGCTGAAGCCTTTACCGAAAGACTGCGTAACAAGGTGCATGGTCTCGCGGCATGATGCGGTTTGTCCGTGATCTGCGTCTGATCCCGATTGCGCTTGTCGCCAGTGCCTGTCTGCTGGCGCTGAAGACTGCCGATCTGGTTCTTTCCGGCTCGAGCTTCTTATCCGGCAATGCCGCGTCTGGTTTTGGTGATGTCGCCGTCATTCGCCCAGCAGGCGACGCGACCCAGCCATCGGGAATGGCGCTGTCCTGGGCGCAGCAAATGTTCAGCTTCCCCAACAGCAGCGGCGCGACTCCGGTGCCTTCGCCGCAGGGCATTAATCTGCCGCGCCTTGCCGAGACCGACAGCGCTGACATTACCGGCTCGGTGACGGCCCCCGCAGGTCAAAGCAAACCCGCGGGTGAGGGCGCCGCTGCGCCTGACGGCAAAACCATGCCTGCCGCTGCTCTTGGCAAAGACGGCAAGCCTGTCCCGTTGCAGCCCGGCACCATCATCCGCAACGACACGACAATGATGCCGAGCGGCGCCGAGCGCGCGATCCTCGAACGGTTGCAGGAGCGCCGCCAGGAACTTGATACGCGTACCCGCGAACTCGATATGCGTGAAAACCTGATCAAGAGCGCGGAAAAGCGCATCGATGCGCGGGTTGGCGAATTGAAAGAGACCGAAGAGCGGATCAAGACCGAGTTGCAGCAGAAGAACGATGTCGAGGCCGTACGGCTAAAAGGTCTCGTCACCATGTATGAGAGCATGAAGCCGCGCGATGCCGCGAAGATCTTCAATGGCCTCGACGGCGGCGTGCTGCTCGATGTCGCTTCGGCGATCAATCCGCGCACCATGGCAGAAATCATGGCGCAGATGTCGCCCGACGCGGCGCAGCATCTCACCGTCGAGCTTGCCAGCAAAGCGCAGCAAAGCAGCAAGGGCGACTCGACTGGAGAGCTGCCGAAAATCCAGGGACAGTCGGCGGCGCAATCAAATTAGACGCCTGGTTCGCTATCGGCCTTCAAAATATTTCCATAAGTCATTGGTATTGTTGGGTTAAGCCGACATTAAGCACGCTACCCTAAATTAACGCTAGCCGCTGCCTTTGGGGACAAGGCATCGGCCGCAAAGGCCTGCGCGTTCCTTGCCCACTAGCTGTCCGGTTGCGTTCAAAGAGTCCGGTTTGAGTTCAGTCATGCGTTGTATCGGGACCTTCAGGCATCGGCTCTTCTGGCTTCGGCGCAATCTCATTGCCGTTTCTCTGCTGCTGACCGCGTTCGCCGCGCCGGCCATCGCTGGATTTCCGGCCACGGTCACCGTGACTGTGAACAGCGGCTATGCGCGGATGATGTTCGCCGCGAACGAATATATCGACGCCTCGACACGCGTTTCCGGCAATGTGCTGATCATTAGCTTCAAGGAGCCTGTCGATATTTCCGTCGATCGGATCGCACAGCAGGCGTTTGAATATGTCGGTGCTGCACGGCGCGATCCCGATGGCAAAGCTATTCGCGTGGCGCTGGCGCGGCCGGTGACGGTCAACACGATGTCGGCCGGCGAAAAGTTCTTCGTCGACCTGTTGCCGGACACCTGGAAAGGCCTGCCGCCCGGGCTGCCGCAGGATGTCGTCGACGAACTCGCACGACGCGCGCGCGAAGCCGATCTCGTGCTCAAGCGCGAACGGCAAAAGCAAGCGCAGAAAAAAGTGGCGCCGATCCGTGTGCATGTCGCGACCCTGCCGACCTTCACTCGTTATGTCTTCGACGTGTCGAGCCAGGTGACGGTATCGGCCGATCGCGCCAAAGATCGTCTGGTTCTCAATTTCGACGCGGCGCTGAGCTTCGACCTCACTGACGCGGTGTCGGCGCTGCCGATCACCGTCGGCGAGATCACCAGCGAACTCGATACCGATTCTGCGATCGTGCGTTTTATCTTTGCCGACAAAGTCGATGTGCGCACCTTCCGCGACGAGAACGGCTATGTCGTCGATGTCGTCAACCCGACGGGCGGCGCCAATCAAGCGGCAACGCCCGTGAGTACACCGGTGACCGCGACGCCGCAGTCGCAAGCCTCGCAAAGCGCACCGGCCAGGCCGCAAAGCGATGTTTTGGCATCAGCCGTTGCGAAAATCGAAGCGGCGAAAACCGGCGCGCCTGTCGCCGTCACGCCGCCACCTGCGACATCACCGCCCGTTGCTCCAACGCCGGCGTCGGCAGCTCCGGCTGCGCAAGCTCAGCCCGCACCGCAACCGGTGCCGCCCGTAACCCCGACGCCACCTGCGGCACCGGCCGCCACGGTCGAGAACAAACAAAATCCGCCGGAGGTAGCCAAAGCCTCGCCGCCGGTTGCGTCGCCGCTGCAAATTGAGGCGCAACCTGCTGCGGTGTCGCCCATTGCGATGCCCTCATCGCCTCCGCAGGCGGTTGCGCCAGCGCCAGCCGTTGCGCCTGTTGTTGCGTCGAAGCCTCAAGCTACACCTGCGGAAGAACAGACTCCGCCGAAGGTCACTGCTGCGAAGGGCAAGATCGGCGTCGAATTGGTGCGCGACGGCAATATGCTCAAGCTATCGTTTCCATTGCCAGCGCCGGTCGGCGCTGCGGTGTTTCGGCGCGCCGATGCGCTCTGGCTCGTGTTCGATTCTAAAGCGGAGTTCGATCTGGCCGCGCTCGATGGCGAGCCGAGCCACACCATCCGCAGCTTCGATCAGGCCCACACTTACGATGCGACCGTCATCCGGCTGAAGCTGTCGCGCCCGCAGCTTGCCAGCGTCTCCGCGAAAGGCGCGGTATGGACCGTCAATATTGGCGACACTGTTGTCGAGCCAACACGCGGCCTGGAAATGGTCCGCAACACGATCGGGGGAAACCGGTCCAGTGTCGCGATCTCAGTCCAGCAGGCGCAGCAATTGCATCGCATTCTTGATCCGGATGCCGGTGACAATCTTACCGTCATAACGGCAATGCCGCCGGCGCGTGGTTTCATCAACGGCCAGGACTTCGTCGAATTCCGCACGCTCGCTTCCACCCAGGGTGTGGTGATCGAGCCGCTCGCCGACGACCTCAATGTCGAGCTTGCGCCCGATAAGGTCGTGATCAGTCGGCCTAGCGGCTTGACGCTGTCGTCGGCGTCGCAAACTTTGCTGCATGGTGGTGGGCTGCGCACCGATATGTTCGATTCCCAGGTCTGGGGCGTCGACCGTGAGTCATCTTTTTGGGAACGCCAGACGAGTTTGATGGCTGCGGCGGCTGCGGCACCGGAAAACAAGCGGTTCGGGCCGCGCATCGATTTGGCTCGCTTCTATCTCGCCCGTGACATGTATCCGGAAGCCAAGGGGGTGCTCGACATCGTCCTCACCGACGATCGCCCCACAGTGGACGTTGTCTCCGCGACCGTGCTGCGCTCGATCGCCGAAGTCATGATGAACCGGCCGGAAGAAGCGCTCGAAGATCTGGGCGAGCCGGGCGTCGGCGATCAACACGACGCCGCGCTGTGGCGATCCTTGGCCTATGCGCGGCAAGGCAAATGGGCGCAGGCCCGTGAAGGCTTCAAGACCGCCGAAGCGACTGTCGCCATGCTGCCGGCCGAATTGCAGCGCATCACGCTCAAGGACGAAATGCGATCCGCGCTCGAAGTCGGCGATTTCGATGGCGCTTCGACCGACCTCAATGATTTTCAGAGTATCGGGGTGCCACATTCGATGGAGCCGACCATCGCGGTGCTAATGGGGCGTCTTGCCGAGGGCCTGGGCCGCAACGACGACGCGCTCGCCGCCTATCGGACGGCCGCCGACTCTTGGGATCGCCCAGTCGCTGCGCAAGGACTTCTGCGTGAAACCGTGCTGCGTTATCAGGTCGGTGAGCTCAAACGTGACGCCGTCATTTCACAGCTCGAGTCGCTCACCACCATCTGGCGTGGCGACGAGACGGAAATCGAGGCGCTCAAAGATCTCGCGCATCTCTATACGGAAGACGGCCGTTTCCGCGACGCCTTTTATGTGATGCGGAGCGCCATGGCGGCGCATCCGAATTCGTCGATGACCCGGCAAATCCAGGATGAAGCGGCGGCGACCTTTGAGTCGCTATTCCTGACCGCCAAGGGCGACGCCATGCCGGCGATCGATGCGCTGGCGATGTTCTACGATTTTCGCGAATTGACGCCGGTCGGCAGTCGTGGCGACGAGATGATCCGCCGCCTGGCCGATCGGCTGGTCTCGGTCGATCTCCTAGAGCAAGCCTCGGATCTCTTGCAATATCAGGTCGATCAACGCATGCAGGGCGCCGCGCGCGCGCAGATCGCGACGAGGCTTGCAGTTATCTATTTGATGAACCGCAAACCTGATCGCGCCTTGGCGGCGTTGCGCGCCACGCGTACGGCAGACCTCTCCACCGATTTGCGCAATCAGCGGCTTCTGCTCGAGGCCCGCGCATTGTCCGACCTCGGCCGCCATGACGTAGCGGTCGAAGTGATCGGCAATATCGACAGCCGCGAAGCAAGCCGGCTGCGTTCCGATATTCTTTGGGCTGCGCATCGCTGGGACGAAGCCTCCGAACAGCTCGAATTGATGTATGGCGACCGCTATCGCGACTTCACGCCGCTCACGACAGTCGAACAGCAGGACATGCTGCGCGCCGAGATCGGTTATGCGCTGTCCGACGACAAGCTCGGGCTCGGGCGCTTGCGCGAGAAATACGCGGCTAAGATGGCCGAGACGCCGGAAGGGCATGACTTCGACGTGGTGTCGCAGCCGCTCGGCTCAAGCGGCGACGCCTTCGCCGCGATCGCACACGCCGCGACCTCCGTCGATACGCTTGAAAACTTCCTGCGTGACATGAAAGCGCGCTATCCGGAGACTGGCGCGGCATCGCCGGCGAACGAGCTGCAACCCTCGGCGCCGGGCGCGCCGTCAGTTTCGGCAAGCCCACCGCAGACCCGTCCTGCGGCGCCGCCCAAAATGAAAGATCACACGGCGGCGCTTTAAGCGCGATCACACGTCGGGCGGTTCGCACTGTTGCGGAATGATGGGCAGGAGCCCTTTCTCGCGTGTCTGCATTGACAGACAAAGCTGCGCTCCCGACAATCCCTGGCAATAACGCGCATCAAGCGCGAATAATCAGGGGAGGGAGCGATGATGCCTCAGGCTAGGCAGACTTTGCGGCTTCATGTCATCCGATGGACCGCTGTCTTCGCGTTTGTCGCAAGTGCGACGCTGGCGGTCGCTTGGAACGGCGCGGCGCAAGCGGCCGATCCGATCAAGATCGGCTTTTCCGTTTCGCTGACCGGCGGCCTGGCGTCTTCCGGTAAAGCCAATTTGCTGGCGCAGCAAATCTGGCAGGAACACGTCAACGCGCAAGGCGGGCTCCTCGGGCGGCAGGTGGAATTCGTCTATTACGACGATCAATCTAAAGCCGACACGGTCCCGGGCATCTACGCCAAGCTTATGGATATCGACAAAGTCGATCTCTTAATGGGAGCTGCAACCAATCTGATCGTCGCCGCCATGCCCGGTATCATGCAGCACCAGAAGATGGTGATGGTTCTGGTCGCGCTCGGCAGCAATGACGAGTTCAAGTATCCGCGCTACTTCCAAACAGCGGCCTGGGGGCCGGACACCAAAGGCGTGATCGCCAACGCTTTCTTCGAAGTCGCCAAAACCATAACGCCGCGCCCGAAGACCGTCGCCATCGTCGGGGCCGATGCGGAGTTCTCCAACAATGCGATGATCGGAGCGCGGGCCAAGGCCAAGCAAGACGGCTTCGAGATTGTCTATGACCGCACCTATCCGCCAGCAACGGTGGATTACTCGCCGATCGTACATGCGATCGCAGCGACCAATCCCGATCTGGTTTTTGTCGCGTCCTATCCGCTCGACTCTGTGGGCTTGATCCAGACAGCAAGCGAGGCTGGATTAAAGACCCAGATGTTTGGCGGCGCCATGGTCGGCCCGCAATACGCCGTATTCATGCAGAAGCTCGGCAACAAGCTTGATCGGGTGGTGAATTATCATCTCTACGTGCCGGGACCGACGATGGTTTTTCCGGGCATCGAGGAATTCCTGAAAACCTATCAGGCGCGCGCACCGGCTTCCGGCACCGATCCGCTCGGCTATTATCAGCCGCCCTATGCTTACGCAGCGATGCAGGTGATCGAGCAGGCGGTGAAGGGGACAAATTCGCTCGACGACAACAAGCTCGCCGACTTCATCCATAAGAACGAGTTCGATACCATCGTCGGTAAATTGCGTTTTGACGCCAAAGGCGAATGGGCGACGCCCCGGCTTTTGATGATGCAATATCAGAACGTCGACAATTCCGGGCTCGATCAGTTCCGCGTACCGGGCAAGCAGATCATCCTCTATCCGCCGCAATATAAAGACGGTGATCTGCAGGCGCCGTTCGGAAAGTAATCAAGCAAGAAGTGATCAAGAAAAAATTGATCGGACCATAGAGCATGCGCATCACCGCGGCTGTGATCAACGAACGGTCGAGCCCCTTTGTCATCGATACGCTCGAGCTTACCGAACCACGCGCCGACGAACTCGTCGTGCGCGTGGTGGCGAGCGGCATGTGCCAGACCGATCTGCACGGCCGTGACGGCTATTACGCCAATCCCGTGCCGGCCGTGTTCGGCCATGAGGGGGCGGGCGTCGTGCATGCAGTCGGCAGCGCAGTCACGAGCTTCAAGCCCGGCGATCATGTCGTGATGTCGTTTCCTTGGTGCGGGGCGTGCGCGAATTGTGCCGCCGAGCGGCGGTCCTATTGCGTCCATGCTCGCGACCTGAAAATGGCAGGCACGCGCGCCGACGGCTCGTTTCTCCTGAGCCGCGGCGGGACGCCGGTCCATAGTGCGTTCTTCCAGCAATCCTCCTTCGGCACCTACGCACTGACGCAAGAGCGTTATGCAGTGAAGGTGCGCGAGGACGCGCCGCTCGATCTTTTGGGTCCGCTCGCTTGCAGCGGCCAGACCGGCGCCGGCGCCGTGCTTAATGTGCTCAAGCCCAAAACCGGCGACAGCATCGCCGTTTTTGGCGTCGGTGCAGTCGGCTTGTCGGCATTAATGGCGGCGAAGATCGCCGGTTGCGATCCGATTATCGCTGTCGATGTCCACCCTAAGCGCTTGGCGTTGGCGCGCGAACTCGGCGCCATGCACGTCATCGACCACAGCGCCGTCAAAAATGTCGTCGGCGAAATTTGCGGTCTTACTGGCGGCGGCGTCAAGCATTCGATCGAGACCTCGGCACTGCCGCCGGTGTTCCGCGAGGCGATCGAATCTTTGATGCCGGGTGGGACCTGCGTGCTTCTCGGCAGCGCCCGCAAAGGCAACGACGTCTCGATCGAGATGCCGTTCCTTCAGGAAGGACGCACGGTGCGCGGTGTGGTCCAGGGCGACAGCGTCCCGAAAACCTTCATCCCCAAGCTCGTCGACTTGATCATGGACGGCAAATTCCCGATCGAGAAGATGATCAAATTCTATGAGCTTGCCGATATCAATGTCGCGGCTGTGGAATCATCAAACGGTACGACGATCAAGCCAGTGATCAGGATGCCGGCAAGGGCCTAAGCCCCGCCGATCCCGCTACGAGACATGCCGCGCTCGCGCGGAGCGCGTGCAGCGGACATACGCACATGCTAATGTGGGGCGGGGCGATCGCGTAGCACAAATATGCTTAAGTCTTCATGGCGCCAAGGATAGACCTGCCGTTCGCTCGAATGTCGACAAAACGCCGATATGCGTCTGTCGCTAGCTTTTATCTCGCGACAACTTTTTTCTTCGTGCTCTTTGCAGGCGGTCGCGCCAGGGCAGACGACTGGCAAGTTTGCATTTCAAATCAGCCCGATACGGTAATCGCTGCGTGTTCAGCGGTGATCAATGCGGGCCAGAAACCTCCCGCTGATCTGTCGCGCGCTTATTTTTTTCGCGGCGAGTGGCATCGTGCGCACAACGGCGTTGATCAAGCGCTCGCCGATTTGGAACAAGCCGAAAAGCTTGATCCACAATCCTACGATGCGATCACAGCCCATGGCGGCGCTTTGATGCAGAAGGGCCGCTTGCAAGAAGCAGTGGCTGAAGAAGAGCGGGCGATCACGCTCGATCCGCAAAAGCCCTTCGCTTATTTCATGCGCGGCTATCTGCATCATCAATTGAACCAGTTACCGGACGCGATGGCCGATTTCGATCACGCGATCAGTCTGCGGAGCGATGTGCCCGTCTATTATGTGCGCCGCGGAGCGCTGATAGCGCAGAATGGCGATCTCGATCGTGCGATGTCGGATCTCGATCACGCAATAGCGCTCAATCCCAATATCGCCGATGCTTTTTTTGTGCGCGGTGTTGTTTTACGGAGAAAGGGCGATCTGGATCGAGCGATCACCGAAGAAACCCGATCAATCGCTCTGAATCCACGATTTGCCAATGCTTATGCCGTTCGCGGCGATCTTTTCAGCGCCAAAGGTGATTTCGACCGTGCCATTGCCGACTACGATCAGGCTCTCGCATTGACGCCTAACAACCAAGCCTTTGTGCGGCAAAGACAAGCTGCCGTAACGCAGAAAGCTGCACTGGCGAACGCGGCACCGGGGTCGCAGCAGCTACCCGCCGTTGCGGCGCCCTCGCCAGCACAGATCAGTCCAGCAAATCTTCCAGCTGCGGCGCGGCAAGCGGCTCTTTTGCTGCGCGATCATAAGTTCGATGAAGCGATCGCGATGCTTGATCCGCTTCTCATGGCAAATCCCAATTTCGCGGCCGGCTATAACTTGCGTGGGTTGGTACGGTTGGCGAGGCTTCAGGTCAGCGAAGGAACGGCCGACCTCAATCGCGCCGTCAATCTCGATCCCTTGAATGCTGATTTCCTTGTCGGCCGCGCTCTTGGCCATATGCTGATGAAGCAATACGATTTCGCGCTTGCTGATTGCAATCGCGCGCTTGAACTCGATCGAAATAACGTGCCGGCTTACGTCCAGCGCGGAAACATATACCGACTGAAGGAACAGCCCGATCTTGCGCTCGGAGATTTCGACCGGGCGATTCAAATTCGTGGCGACTATGCGCAAGCCCATGCCGGCCGCGGTTTTGTGCTGCTCGGGAAAGGACAAGTCGATGAAGCTTCCGTGGAATTCGATCGGGCGCTGACGGGGGAGCCGAGAAATGAGGATGCCCGCGTCGGGCTCGGCATCGCACTGGTGATGAAAGGCCGCGCCGCCGAAGCGCTGTCCGAATTCGATCGCGTTCTGGAAATCAATCCAAAGAGCACGATGGCTTTGTTCGGCCGCGGCGCTGGATTACTGGCGAGCGGAGAGGTCGATCGCGCGCTTGGCGCTCTGGATGCTTATCTAGCTAAGGATCAAGCCAATCCGGTTGTCTATGGTCTGCATGGCCGCGCAATGCTGCTCAAGAAAAATCCGGATAAGGCGGTCGAGGATTTCAATCGGGCGCTGCTACTGAAGCCTAACGATGGCGATGCTTTGGACGGGCTGGCCTCGGCGTTGCTGCAAAAACGCGATTACGAGCGCGCACTCGATGTTTTGAACAAGGCCGTTCAGAACGATGGCGGACGCGTTGCAACCTTTACCGAACGCGCCTCGGTTTACGAGGCCGAAGGCAAAACCGACCTCGCGATCGCGGATCTGCGTAAGGCCGTCGAATTGAAACCGAAGTCGGTCTTCGATGTGCTCGCTCAGGCACGCGCCAAGGTCCATGTTCAGGAACTGAACAAAGGTTCGTCCGCTCAAAAAATCTGAGGGAAAATCGGCGCTGTCAGTGGCGCAATAAACTACGTCCCGTAGCTCTGGATCAGCGAACCGGCGACCAGCGTCCAGCCATCGACCAGCACGAAGAAGATCAGCTTGAACGGCAGCGACACCACGACTGGCGGCAGCATCATCATGCCCATCGACATCAAAACCGAAGCGACGACGAGGTCGATGATCAGGAAGGGCAAGAATAAGAGGAAACCGATCTCGAAGGCGCGTTTGAGCTCCGAAATCATGAAGGCCGGGATGAGAATCCGCATCGACAGATCCTCAGGCTTCGCCGGCGGTTTTTCACCGGACATGTCCATGAAGAGCTGCAGGTCCTTGTCGCGAACATTCTTCTCCATGAAGGCGCGGAGCGGCCCGGACGCACGATCGAAGGCCTGATCGACGGTGATCTCATTGGCGACCAGCGGCTTGACGCCGGCATCGTAGACATTGTTCAGCACCGGCCCCATCACAAAGGCGGTGAGGAACAGAGCGAGCGAGATCACGACGGAATTGGGCGGCGCGGTCGCGGTGCCGAGGGCGGTGCGCAAAAGCGACAGAACCACCACGATGCGCGTGAATGAGGTCATCATGACCAAGATCGACGGCGCCAGCGACAGCACTGTCATCAGCGCCACCAATTGAATGATGCGCTCGTTCAGCCCGCCGCCCGCGGCGTTCTGACCGAAATTGATGCTGATATCCTGCGCGGCGAGCGGCGTCGCTGTTACTATAAGTGCCGCTACTGAGGCCGCCCCCGTTTTGAACCGGACGCGGCGGCCCCATGCTGCGATCATCAGGTCTTGTTTTGACGGCCTAGCAAGTTGGCCATCTCCTGTTCGAGACTGTCATAAAGCGCGGTCTTGCCTTGCGCTGGAGCTTGGCCGGGCTTCGCCTCCGGACGCGGAGGTTTCAGCTCAGCCGGAGCGGGACGGGCAGGCCGCGGCGGCGGTACGATTGCTTCCGTAACAGATTCGTTGGCCGTTGCGGGACGCGTAGCAGGGCGCGCTTCGGCGTTCGGCTTGCGCAGCGCGGCTTCGAGCCGCTGCGCCATATCGGCAAGGCTTTGATCGGCGGTTGCTTCCGCAGCTGTCGGCTTAGGAGGGGCAGGGCGCGGCGCAGGCGCGATAAAGGGTTTGCGCAGCGCGGGCTTTGCGACCACCGGCTCGGGAGGCGGAGGAATTTCAGCCTCGACCGGCGCGGGAATCTCAAAATGCGGTTCAATGTGAGGCTCTGGCGCAGCCTCGATCGTTTCCGCCAGCGCTTCTTCGAATTCCGGTTCCTTATGCGTCTCACGCGGCAATTCGTCCGGCAGCGGACGCATCGGCGGGCGACTACGCGGCGGCGTCGGACGCACCGACAATTCGTCGGCTAAGGCGTTTAGCGTATCGCGCTGCGGACGCGCCGGTGGTTCGGTCAGTGTTTGCGGCAAGCGCGGCAATTCATCGGGCAGCGGCTCGACACGCGGCGACGGACGTGAACTCACTGTCGGGCTGCCATTTTGGCCGCCATTGGCTTCAGGCTGTAGCGGCCAGGAGCCACCATTCTCAGGAAGCGGAATGGCACGCGGTAGCGTATCGAGCCCCGTAGCTGGGCGCGTGCCCGTGACATCGCGAGGCGACGCGGTGGCGCGCACGATATTCGATTCGACGACCAGGTCACTCGGGCCGCCGATCAGCAAAAGATGTTCGACATTGTCACGCCGCACCAGAATCAAATGGCGGCGGCGGCCGTCGACATTGACGCTGGCGTAATCGATTGCAGCGAGGCGCGGCTGGCGGCCACGGGCATTGGCGCCGAGCCTGTTCGAACCGAATCGGCGCACGGCCCAAGCTGTCGCGCAGATCAATCCGAGCACAATCAGGAACGCGACAACGAAGCGGAGTATCGACGCTTCTCCAAACATGTCGAGTGACATCCGCACTACTCCTCGTTTTGCACCGGAGAAACTTCGCCGGCCCAGCACTCAAGACATGAGTCGCGAGCGGGGCGACAAAGGTTAACGGCGCCGGCAATCTTTGCCGCCATGATCCCTAACAAACACTTAAGAAGAATAGCCGAATTCCCCGCAAAAGCCGATGGCAGAAGCATTGGGATGGTAAACGGCGGTTTAATGGCAAAACCGCGAAAAGCCTCGGATTAACGCCTCGTTAACCATACGCCCGGCACAGTCTGCCTAGCTCAGACTCAGCGATTAGGGCGCAAAGCCGATGCCAATCTCAGACATCCCGATCCTGTCAATGCTGCGCACTCGCATGCAGTGGCATCAGGTGCGCCAGCAGGTGCTGGCCGAGAACGTGGCCAACGCCGACACCCCGAATTACCGGGCGCGCGACTTGGCGCCGCTCGATTTCAGCCGGGAACTGCAGACCGCCTCGCTCGGTCTTGCCGGCACCAATCCAAACCACATCGCCTCGACATCGGGCGGCGGCAGCGGTTCGCAATTCGAGTCCGATGCGACCGCGCGCTACGAGATCCGGCCGCGCGGCAATTCGGTCAGCCATGAAGACGAGATGATGAAGGTTGCCGGCAATCAGATGGACTACGAGGCGGTGACGTCGCTCTACACCCACAGTCTCGCGCTCATCAAATTGGCGATCGGCAAATAACGGCCGGCGGGGCGGCGCTTTAACGTCGAGATCAGCACATGCCGTCGATGGATTTCTTGAAATCGCTGACAGTCGCCGCCTCCGGCTTGCGGGCGCAGGTTGGACGCATGCGCATCATTTCCGAGAACATCGCCAATGCGGATTCCGTGGCGCAGTCGCCCGGTGGCGATCCGTACCGGCGGCGCATCGTGACGTTCGCTTCCGAACTCGACCGCACGATCGACGCCAATGTCGTCAAGATTGGTCCCGTCGAAACAGATAGCTCCGATTTTCTGGTCCGCCATGAGCCGGGCAATCCGGCTGCCGACAACAAAGGCGACGTCAAATATCCGAACGTCAACACGCTCGTGGAAATGACGGACTTGCGCGATGCGCAGCGTTCCTACGAAGCCAATCTGAATGTGATTACCGCCACGCGCCGGATGCTCCAGCGCACCATCGACGTTCTCAAGAGCTGAATGCCTCGCCGCACCAGGAGATAAGTCATGCCGATACCCAGTGTTGCCGCCGCGAATGCCTATTCCGCTTTGTCGCGTATCCGCGACGATGCCGCTGCGATTACCGGAAACAAGCCGGGCTTGGGCTTGGGCGGCGGTCAGGACGCCAGCGCGAGCTTCGGCACCATGCTGAAAGAGGCGATGAATACCGTCACCCAGGCGGCGCAGAAGGGCGATGTGCAGGCGCAGGCGGTAGCGGAAGGCAAAGCCAATATGGTCGATGTCGTCACCGCGGTGGCGGAAACCGAAACCACGTTCCAAACGATGGTCTCGATCCGCGACAAGGTGATCGCGGCCTACGAAGACGTGTTGAAGATGCAAATCTAAAACGTCCCGGCATCACGGGGCAGGGAGTAGCAATGACCGGACCGGAAGTAATGGATGTGGCGCGCGACTCTATCGAGACGCTGATCATCGTCTCGGCGCCCTTGATGCTGGTCGGCCTGATCGTCGGCGTCATCATCTCGCTATTGCAGGCGCTCACACAAATCCAGGAATCGACACTCGTCTTTGTGCCGAAAATCCTAGCGATCTTTCTCGCCATGCTGATCGCGTTGCCATTCATGGCCGACGCGCTGCATTCGAACTTCTTGCGGATCGCATCCCACATCACCAGCGGTTAGGCGTAACCGTGACCATCGACCTGTCGAATCTTCCGGCGCTTGGCGCGGCGTTTCTTCTCGTTTTTGCGCGCACCGGCACGATGGTCATGCTGTTGCCGGGGCTCGGCGAACAGAACGTGTCGCCGCGGCTGCGTCTGACCATCGCACTTATTCTCGCGGCGGTGCTATTGCCGCTGCATCGCTCCGCCTATCACGTCAACACAAGCGCGCTCGCCCCCGTCATCGTTCTTCTGGTCGAGGAGATCATTATCGGCGCTGTGCTGGGGCTCACTGCGCGACTGACGATTTCTGCATTGGAAGTCGCAGGCTCGGTAATCGCACAACAGCTCGGGCTCGGTTTCGTCACTGCCGTCGATCCGACGCAGGGCGAGCAGGGTGTCATCATCGGCAATTTCCTGAGCATGCTGGCGGTGACGATGTTTTTCGCCACGGATATGCATCACCTCGTGATCTTCGCGCTCAACGATAGTTATACGCTGTTCGAGCCGGGCGAGTTGCCGGCCACCGGCGATGTGGCGGCACTGGTGACCAAGATCGTGGCCGGCGCCTTTCGCGTCGGCATTCAGCTTTCCGCGCCATTTTTAGTGTTCGGCCTCGTATTCAACGTCGGGCTCGGCGTGCTGTCGCGGCTGATGCCGCAGATGCAGGTCTATTTCGTCGCCATGCCGCTTTCGATCCTGCTCGGCTTTCTATTCTTGCTCTTCGTGCTCGGCTCGATGATGGGAATTTTTCTCGATTACTCCGGCGGCGTGCTCCACGAACTCGCGCCGCACGCCTGATGGTCTCGCGGGAATAGTCAGCGCCGATGGCCGAAGACAACGACGCGACAGAGAATACAGAAGACCCGACACCGCGACGGCTTGAAGAGGCCATCAAACGCGGTGACGTCGTCAAAAGTATCGAGGTTTCGACCTGGTTCATGATCGCCGGCGGCACGCTGGCGCTGATGGTGTTTGCCGGCACGGCGGCGCAAAGCCTGCAGACCACGCTCCGTGGCGTGATCGTCAATTCCTATCAAATTCCCATCGATGGTCCGGCGCTTACGAGTCTCGCTACGGTGCTGGCCGAGCATGTGTTCGCCGCTATAGGCATTCCGCTTCTCTTGCTGGTGTTGGCGGCGCTCGGCGGCAACGCCATCCAGCATCGGGTTTTATTCTCGTTCGATCCGATCATGCCGAACCTGTCGCGAATCTCGCCGGCGGCGGGATTGAAGCGGCTGTTCTCGAAGCAGGCGCTGGCCAATTTCACCAAAGGTTTGGTCAAACTGGCGCTGTTCGGCACCGTCATCGTCATGTTGCTTTGGCCGAAGCGTCATCTGCTCAGCAGCATGGTCAGCCGCGATCCGGCTGTCATCCTTCCGGCCACCCAGTCGCTGACCATGAATATGCTCGGAACGGTGGTCGCGATCCTCGCCGTCGTTGCCGCTGCCGATTACCTGTTTCAGTACCGGCAATGGTACGAGCGGCAGAAAATGTCGGTCCGGGAAATGAAAGAGGAGTTCCGCCAGTCCGAAGGCGATCCTGCGATCAAAGCCAAGATCAGGCAGTTGCGCCAGTCGCGCTCCCGCAAGCGCATGATGGCCGCGGTGCCAAAGGCCTCGGTGGTGATCACCAATCCGACGCACTATGCTATCGCGCTGCAATACGAGCGCGGCATGAATGCGCCGATCTGCGTCGCTAAGGGCGCCGATCTCATCGCCCGCCGTATCCGCGAGGTCGCGCAGGAGCACGATATTCCGCTGGTCGAAAATCCGCCCTTGGCACGCGCGCTGCATGCCACCGTCGAGATCGACCAGGAAATTCCGCAGGAACACTATCGCGCTGTCGCCGAAATCATAGGCTATGTGATGAAGCTGCGCCGATCCGTGGCCGGCTCACGGTAATGGTGTAGGTTTCAGGCAGGCGCAGCGTCGATTCGGGAACAGCGCCGGCGTAGGGGCATGACAGAACAAACCGTCATTGAGCCGGTAAACATCGAACCGGCAAGCTTTGAGGCAGCAAGGCTTCCCGAACCAAGCACGCCTCGCGTGGCTGGCAGAACACGACACGGCTTCGATGAATTCGCCAGTCCAGGCGCGCGGGCGGCTATCGACCGCAGCGCGGTGCCGCGCCGAAGCGGTAGCGTCATATTGGTGCTGCTGGTCGCGGCGCTTCTCGTCGCAGCCGCCGCAGGCATAGTGCTGATCGGCGGCAGCAATGCCGAGCTTTACATTCTTGCTTTCCTCGCCGTGCTCGCCACGGTCGGTGTGTTCTCGTTGTTTGCGCTCGCGGCAGGCATTTTGCGGCTTTCGGCGACGGACACCGGCAATCCGTTGATCAAAGCCGTCGTTGACGGCGCCTTTGATGGCATCGTGGTCACCGACAAGAATGGACGCATTGTCTATGCCAATGCGGCCTATCTCGAACTCACCGAGGCTGCGGACGCGCATGATCTACGTCCGGTCGAACGCGCTTTCATCGGCGATGCTGACGCCTCGGAAGCGATCTATCGGCTCCTGAAGGCTGCGCGTGAAGGCAAGCGCCTGCAGGAAGAGGTCCGCATCGCCGGACTGCATGGCAAGCCGGCACGTTGGCTCCGCTTCAAGATCAGGCCGCTCGGCAGCGGCCGCGACGGACGCTTGACGGTGTGGTCGCTCGCCGACATTACCCGCGAGCGCGAGCGGCAGGAAAATGTTTTCCAGGAATTGCAGCACGCCATCGACTATCTCGATCACGCGCCGGCCGGCTTCTTCTCCGTCGATGACAAAGGCGAGATTGTTTATCTCAACGCGACGCTCGCCAATTGGCTCGATCAGGATCTGGCGCAGGTCGGCTCAGGCGGTCTCAAGCTCGCCGATCTGGTCTCCGGCGACGGTGCTGCGCTTCTAGGACCGCTGCCGGCGAAGCCCGGCGAGGTCAAGACCGACATGCTTGATCTTGACCTGCGCACGCGCAACGGCCGCCGGCTGCCGGTCCGGTTGTTTCACAAAGTTGCTTATGGCGCGGATGGGGCGCCCGGCGCATCGCGCACGCTGGTGCTCAATCGCGCCCGCGACGAGGGCGCCGATCCGCTGCGTGCCGCTGAAATCCGCTTCATGCGGTTCTTCCACCAGACGCCGATGGCGATTGCGACCATCGACAAGAATGGCGGCGTTATCCGTACCAATCCGCTGTTCGCTCGGGTGTTCCAGGGCGCGCGCGGTGACGGCGCCGCTGAATCTCAGGACCGCTCTATTCTTCTTACCGTCGCAGATCGCGATCGCGAGGCACTCCAGAGCGCGATCACGCGCGCCGTGCTTGGCCAAAACGATGTCGCTCCGGTCGATGCCATGCTTGCCGGCGATGGTGAGCGCTTCGGCCGCTTCTATGTCACGACGGTCGAGGAAGAGGAGCGCGATCAGGAAGCGGCGATCGTCTACGCGCTGGAAACGACGGCGCAGCGCGAACTGGAAAACAAGGTTACGCAGCAACAGAAGATGGAGCTTGTCGGCCAGCTTGCCGGCGGCATTGCACACGACTTCAACAATGTGCTGTCCGCCATCATGATGGCGACGGATTTCCTGCTCAGCGCGCATCGGCCGACCGATCCATCGTTCCAGGACATCATGCAGATCAAGCAGAATGCCAACCGGGCGGCGAGCCTGGTGCGGCAACTGCTTGCTTTCTCGCGCAAGCAGACAATGCGGCCGCAAGTGCTCGATGTCGGCGAGGTGCTATCCGATCTGACCATGCTGTTACGCCGGCTGATCGGCGAGAAGGTCTCGCTCGACGTCAAGCATGGGCGCGATCTGTGGCCGGTGAAGATCGATATCTCCCAGTTCGAGCAGGTCGTCGTCAATCTTGCGGTTAATGCGCGCGATGCCATGCCCGGCGGCGGCAAATTGCAGGTACGTACCACAAATGTGACCGCGAGCGAATGCAGCCGCTTCCAGGCTAAAGGCATGCCTGCGGCGGATTATGTTCTTGTTGAAGTGGTCGACAACGGCACCGGCATTCCGCCAAAAATCCTCGGCAAGATTTTCGAGCCGTTTTTCTCGACCAAAGAAGTGGGCAAAGGCACCGGTCTTGGACTCTCCACGGTCTATGGCATTATCAAACAGACCGGCGGCTTCGTTTACGTCGACTCCGTCGAGCAGCAGGGCACGACCTTCCGGATATTCCTGCCGCGCCATATCGCCGCGAGCAAACCGGAAGCGGCAGAGCAGCCCGCCGAGATGGAAGCGGTGGGTGAGGGCGTTAAGCGCGCGGCAAACGCCGATCTCACTGGTGAGGGTACGATATTACTGGTCGAGGACGAGGAAGGTTTGCGGCAGCTCAATGCCCGCGGGCTCGCCTCGCGCGGCTATACCGTGCTTGAGGCCGGCAATGGCGTTGAGGCGATCGATGTGCTCGAGAGCACGTCCAGCAAGGTCGATCTGGTGGTTTCCGACGTCGTGATGCCGGAGATGGACGGGCCGACTTTATTGCGGGAACTGCGCAGCCGCGATCCGGGTTTGAAGATCATCTTCGTCTCCGGCTATGCCGAGGACGCGTTCCAGAAACATTTGCCTGCAGATGGGCAGTTCGCCTTCCTGGCGAAGCCTTTCACGCTCAAGCAGTTGGTGAACGCCGTAAAGGAGACGCTGGCGGCTTGAAGCGGTGCGCAACGGTGGCATGCGACAAACGCGCGTGCGACGCTTTGCGCAGGCCCTTATGCTGAAGGTGAGGGCATAGATATTGCAAAGTGAGTGCGCGCGAAAAGCCGCGCCTCCGAAATATAAAGGCAATTTCGCGTGCTGCGTTTTCCTTCACCATATTCCGTTGCGATTGGGATGCCGGCACGGCTGCGCTCATTGGCGTTGCTGGTGGCGCTGGCGCTCAGCCTGATCTCGTCCCAAGGTGCGGACGCGGAACTTAAAAGCGAATGGAAATTCGGCGGCAATCTGGCGCAAGCGTTGATGGCGTTGCCGATCGCCTCGTCAATGCTCGGCGGGGATTCTGTCTTTGGCGATAGCTCATTCTTTGACGAGCAATTGCTGCCGTTCGCTTCGCAACCCACCGGCGGATCGCTAGAGGGACTGTTCAGCCGGCGGGGTATTGTCGGCGGCTTTGCCGCAGGTTTTCTTGGCGCCGGCGCACTTGGTCTTGTCTTCGGCCATGGCGTCTATGGCGAGTTGAGCGGAATACCGTCCGCGCTCGGGCTCATTTTCCAATTGTCGCTTATCGTGATGCTGATGCGGCTGATCTGGTCGCGATGGCGCGCCGACAAAGCTGCCGCCTCGGCCGGGCTTTCACCGCGAGAACTCGCCGATGCCTATGGCCGGATACGGCATGCGGCTATACCTGACATTGATACGTCCGGTGGCAATGATCCGCATGGCAATACCGGTGATGCCGTCAATCGTCCGACCTGAAGACGACAGCTCGATAAAACAACGAATTGGAATGACAGGATCGCGGCGCGGTTTGCTGCGGCCAGACCGGTACATCGCATTTTGAACACGCGCCAAGCATCAGGCCGCAAGCGGCAAGCGCGATCAAGCGTTTCATAGCCTCCCCCAATCAGTTACATTATACTAGGCGCCGTCAGGCAGGGACCTCGTCCGAACTTCCGCCTGATTTATGCGTTTAATAGTCAGCGTCTGGGGGACTGTTTGTGGCCGAGCCATGTTGGCAGAGTTGGGCAATAGCCTTTATCGGACGACGACAATTGTCGCCGGGGTCATCCTTGTCATTGTGCTCGCGGCTCTTTTTTACAGCGCCGCTCACGGCGACGCCTATCTCCAGATCACGGCGGTATTGATCGCCGGTTTTATCTGGCTCGTCGGGCGCGTCTGCAAATTGGTTCTTGCTGGCCGCTGATTTTCTCTCGTCCATCGAGAGTATCGTTTCGCATTTTCCATTATGGTACCGCCCTCTATCAGCAATCAGGGAGGCAATCATGGATATTTTCCCGTCCGGCTCGCGGCCGTCGCGCCGCGGCCCGTCCGACAGTTTCACCGGGACCGTGTGGCAGGACCCGATCATCGAGACGCCTGAGCCGGCGATGCTGCGGTCAGGTTTTGTCCGCTTCGAGCCGGGCGCGCGTACGCATTGGCACACCCATCCGCTTGGGCAGACGCTGTTCGTCGTTTCCGGCACCGGCTGCGTGCAGATTTTCGGCGGCAAATTGCGCGAGATCAAAGGCGGCGACGTGGTCTGGATTCCGCCGGGCGAGAAACATTGGCACGGCGCCGCACCGAACACTTTCATGGAGCACGTCGCGATGCAGGAATCGCTCGATGGCAAGCATGTCGAATGGCTCGAGCCGGTGACCGACGAGCAATATAAAGCTACGGTTTGATTGCCCATGCGCTACCAACTTTATTATTGGCCGGAGATCCAAGGCCGCGGCGAATTCGTCCGCTTGGCCTTGGAGGAAGCCGGCGCCGATTATGTCGACGTCGCGCGCGGCCGCGGCGGTGTCGACGGGATGATGAAATTCATCGAGGGCAAAGGCGGCAAAGGGGAACAGCATCCGCCTTACGCGCCGCCTTTCCTCAAGGCCGGCAAAATCACGATCGCGCAGGCTGCGAATATCCTGCTCTTTCTCGGCACGCGTCTGAAACTTGCGCCGGCCGACGAAGTGGGACGGCTGTGGGTGCATCAATTGCAGCTCACGGTGACAGACTTCGTCGCTGAAATCCACGACACCCACCATCCGATTGCGTCGGCGCTTTACTACGAGCAGCAGCTGCCTGCGGCGCGGCAGGTGACTAAGTATTTCTGGAAAGACCGGGTGCCGAAATATCTCGGCTATTTTGAACGTATCGTGAAGGCGAACGGCGGCACTTATGCCGTTGGCCGCCGTCTGAGCTATGTCGACCTGTCATTATTCCAATTGGTTGCCGGTCTACGCTACGCCTTCCCGAAGCGTATGAAACGGTTCGAGAAGAACATCCTGACGCTGGTGGCGCTGCATGATCGGGTCGCGAAGCGGCCGCGGATCAAGGCTTATCTCGCGTCGGAGCGGCGTATCCCGTTCAACGAATGGGGTATCTTCCGGCAGTATAAAGAACTCGATGGCTGATCGGCCGCGCCGGCGTGGTGGGCAATGGAAATCTCGCCGCAGCCGGGCTAAGGAAGAGTCGAGGACGCGCGATTAACGCGAAACGGGGGGATTATGCTCAGTTTCTGGCCGACGGCGGCAGACTTCGACCTGACCAATGGCGTCAATATTTTGCGTCTGATCTGCGGGCTGTTCTTTATCCCGCATGTCATCGGCAAATTCGTCGAGCCGGCGACGCTGAATTTCTTCAAGGCCTGCAAATACAATCCACCGGCGACGTGGATGTATATCGCAGGAACCATTGAAACGTTTCTGACCATCGGCCTGGTCTTCGCCATCGCCACGCCGCTTGTCGCTTGCGTCGCCGCTCTCCATCTCTTCGTCGCTGCTGCCTCGACCTACAAAGTGTCGCGGAAATGGATTTGGGTGATTGGTGGCATGGAATTCTGTGCGTTCTGGGCGATTTGTTGCATCGTACTCGCGATGCAGACTTGGCCCACCAAGTGGCCGGCATGGTGGCCAATTTGATCTCCGCGAAAACCAATAACCAACGACACGACAATGAAATCGGTTTCGGAGCGGCGTGATGATCAAAGCGGCCATTGTCGGACTGGGCTGGTGGGGCAAGACGCTTGTCGAAGCGGCGGAAGGCAGCGACGCCATCCGCTTTGTCGCCGGCACGACGCGTACGATGTCACCGGAGGTCGAAGCCTTCGCCAAGCAGAAGGCGTTTAAGCTCGTCCCGAACTACGAGGCGCTTCTTGCCGATCGCGATATCGATGCGGTGGTGCTGTGCACCCCACATTCGATGCACGCTGCGCAAGTGATCGCCGCGGCTGCGGCCGGTAAGCACATCTTCTGTGAAAAACCGTTCACGATGACGAAGAAGGAGGCCGAGGACTCGGTCGCCGCCGTGCAAAAAGCCGGCGTCACGCTAGGCATCGGCTACAATCGCCGCTTCCATCCGGAGATGGCCAAGCTGCGCGACATGGTCCGCGCCGGCGAACTCGGCACCATCCTGCATATCGAAGCGAGCATGACCTTCCCCAATGTCCTGTTCATCAACCCGGGACATTGGCGTGCCGATAAGCATGAGACCCCGCTTGGCGGCTTGATGCCGATGGGCGTGCATGCGGTCGATGGCATGATCGATCTTTGCGGTCCGATCGATCATGTCTTCGCACAGAGTTTTAAACGCGCGGCGCAGATCGATGCCGACGACACCACTTCGATCCTGTTCCGGATGAAAGAGGGGATGTCGGGCTATCTCGGCACCATGACGACGACTGGGCCTGGCTTCTCTTTTCAGGTTTACGGATCCAAGGGCTGGCTGCGGCTCGAAGGCGTCACCCATGTTGCCGGTACGTCGTCCGAAGAGCGCCGCACCCGGCTGTTTGGAACTTGCAAATTCCAGCCGGTCAAAGGCGAGGCGAAAGTCTGGCAGGCTGAGACCTTGGATATTTCGTGCGCTGAGCTTGAAGTCTTTGCCAAGGCTGCCGAGGCTAAGCAGGCCTATCCGATCCCGTACGATCAGTTGATCCACGGGGTTGCCGTGACCGAAGCGATCATTCGCTCGGCGATGTCAGGCGCCGTTGAAAAAGTGAAATAGAGCCGTCGCGGCGCCTCGCGCGCGCCTGCTGTGACGGAATTCAGAAACAGGAAACGACCATGGATCTCGGCAACGGCCTCGGCCACCTGACTTATTCGACGCTTGTGCACCCCGCCGACGATTGGGAGCAATTGTATCATTCGCTTGTCACCTATCTGCCGAAGGTGAAAGCGCGAGTCGCCAGCAATCAGCCGTTCGGCGTTTGCATCCGGCTTGCTGCCAAAACCGCCGAGACGCTCGCCAAAAGTCAGACAGAGCGCGACAAGCTGAAGAAGTTTCTCGACGCTAATGACATGTATATCTACACCGCCAATGCCTTCGTCTATGGCCATTTCAAAGGCGATAAGGTGAAGGAGCAGGTATACGAGCCGGACTGGCGCGGTGAGGAGCGTACGCAATATACGATCAATGTAGCCGAAGTTCTGGCGGATGTTTGCCCGAAGGGGATAGCGCCGTCGATCCAGACTGCGCCTCTCGGCTTCAAGCCGCGAGTGACTGGCAGCGATATCGTCGCGAGCTATACCGACCACGTGCTGCGCGTGGTTGCACACCTGATCGAGCTAGAATCGCGCACCGGCTGCGCAGTGCAGCTCGCGCTCGAGCCGGAGCCTTTTTGCTTCCTCGAAACCACGGACGAGACGGTCGCGTATTTCCGCGATCACGTTTATTCCGGCGCCGCGACGGAGAAGCTCGCCAAGCTTGCTCACATTCCGATCACCGAAGCCACTGAAGCGCTGCGCCGCCATCTCGGCATCGTCTACGACATTTGCCATCAGGCAGTGGAATATGAGGATATTTACGCGTCGCTGCAGAAGCTGGTCGATGCCGGCATTCCGGTCTTCAAGCTGCAAGAGGCCGCGGCGCTCTACGTCCCGGAAGTAACGCAAAGCGCCGTCGATACGCTCAAGCGTTATGCCAAAACGATTTATCTGACCCAGACGCTGGAAAAAAAAGACGGCAAGATCACCAAATATCTCAATGTCGACGATGCTATTGCGGAGTTCGAAAAGAATCCTGGTCCGCGCGAATGGCGCACGCATATTCACGTGCCGATCTTCCTCGACGATCTCGGCCAGTTCCGCACCACGCGCTTTGCTATCGAAGACGCCTTGCGCTTTCACAAGGAAAAGCCGCTGTCACGCCAGCTCGAAATCGAGACCTATACCTGGGATATGCTGCCCGACAGTTTGAAGACCGGCGACATCGTCGATTATGTCTGCCGCGAGATCGAGTGGGTGAAGAACCAACTCGTATAATCTGGGAGTGCAATCATGAAAGTCGGTTTTATCGGGCTCGGTCGCATGGGCACCGCGATGGTGCATCGCATGCTGGAGGCGGGTCATGAGGTCGGTGCCTTCAATCGCACAGCGGCAAAGCTTAAGCCGCTGACGGACGCGGGCGCGAAGCCCCTCGACTCGATCAAAGCGGCGGCTAATTTCGGCGATGGCGTTTTCACCATGCTCGCCGATGACGCCGCAGTATTCGAGGTCGTCAATCAAACCGGCGGCCTGCTGCAGTCGCTGCCGAAAGGCGGCATCCATATTTGCGCCGGCACGCACAGTGTCGACTGCGTTAAGAAGTTGACCAAGCTTCATGCCGATGCGGGGCAAATCCTGATCGCGACGCCGATGCTCGGCCGGCCCGAGGTCGTGACGTCAGGCCAAGCCGGGATGGTGCTCGGCGGCAGGAAGGATGCGATCGATCGTTTCCGACCGATCTTCACAGCGATTCCGCGACGGACTTTCGAAGCCGGCGACGATCCAGCGGCTGCGGCCGCGATCAAGATCGCCAATAATTTCGTGCTCGGCTGCGCCATCGAGGCGATGGGCGAGGGGTTCGCACTGACGCGCAAATATGGCGTGGTGCCCGACGTCTTCTATGAGGTGATGACCGACGGATTGTTCGCCTGCTCGGCTTACAAGATCTACGGCAAGATCATCGCCGAGGAGCGCTATCAGCCGGCTGGCCAGCGCGCCATTCTTGGCCTGAAGGACGCCAATTTCGCGCTTGAAGCCGGCTGCGCCGTCGGCGTGCCGCTTCCGAGCGGTAATGTGTGGCGCGACCGGCTGGTCGGCGCGGTCGCGCACGGCGAAGCCGAGCACGACTGGGCGGTGATGGCGAAGGATCAGGCGCGGGCGAGTGGACTTGAATAACGTCCGTGCGCCACGAGGTTTCTATTTATGGAAGCCTATCCCCAAGAAACCCATCCCCAAGAAACCTATCCTAAGGAATGGGAACGGCATCTGACGCTCACCGACGGCACGCCGATCTTGGTGCGGCCGATCAAGCCGGAGGATGAACCCCTCTACGGTCCGTTCATGGCAGCAACATCTGCCGACGATGTGCGGTTACGGTTTTTCGCACCGATCCATCTCAGCGAGCGGCAGATCTACCGTTTCACTCATCTCGACTACGACCGCGCCATGGCGTTCATCGCGCTGCATGGAGCAAGCGATGAGATGCTCGGCGTGGCGCGGCTGCATGCCGATACGGAGGACGGTAAGTCCGGCGAATACGCCATCATCATCCGCTCCGATCTCAAAGGTCACGGCTTGGGCTGGACGCTGATGCACCTCGTCATCGAATACGCGCAGGCCAAGCATATGCGCGATATCCATGCCCAGGTTTTGCGTGAGAACATCGGCATGCTGAAAATGTGCGCCGAGCTCGGCTTCGCTATCGATGACGATCCGAGTGCGTCATATCTTTGTAACGTTAGGCTCGATCTGCAATAAGGTCTTCGCGCAGGTGATCTTTTTTTCACCATCATGGGGCGCGCCGCCGCTCAAATCTTCAGCGATGTGCGGCGCGTAACGCCCAATCTTCGACGCAATGCGACGTGAAAATCCCAACTGCGTTGCGTGTGGCATGAAGCATCAAGGCCATTGCAGTGGTGTCTTGCGGGCTTCATGATTGCCGGCCCAAAGTGCGAATAACCAATGAAAGCGAGGGATGGAATCGCCCGTAGACATTGAATCGCTCACGGGAGATTGCCATGTCGACGCAAACGGCTTCATCGCGCGAAGTTGCGCTCCGCGAAAACGTTTTTCGACCAACGACGATTACCGGTTCGCAGCAGCGCTGGTCGCGGATCATAAACATCGTGCTGGAATGGCGGCGACGGGCGGTATCACGGCGCGAACTCGCAGCGCTCGGTGCGCTGGACCTCAAAGATATCGGTTATCCGGACACCGTCGCCGCCGAAATGGCAAAGCCGTTTTGGCGGGCGTGAGACCGATCGCTGTCGGTCAAGGCACCGTTAGCCGAGTGTGTTGACGCCGGCTTGCGCGATCTGCTCGTCCTCATGCGACTGCACGCCGGAAACGCCGATCGCGCCGACACAGTCGTTGTCATAGATAAGCGGCAGACCACCCTGGATCAAAAGGCCGGCCGGGAAGGTGACGAAGGCCGGCCGCTCTTTCACGCGGTCCTCGAAGAACTTGCTCGGCCGTTTGCTCAATGCCGAGGTTCGCGCCTTGCCGATCGATACTTCTGCGGAGATCGGGCCCACCCCATCCATGCGCGTCAGTGCGAGCAGATAGCCGCCGTCATCGACCACCGCGATGGCGACGGCCCACTTGTTCTTGGCCGCTTCGGTTTCGCAGGCGGCGATGATCTTCTTGACGTCGTCGGAGGTGAGGCAGGGCTTAGTGCGCATGATCTTGATCCTTGAAACGATCGGGAGTGCTCGCCGTTCGTCAATAACGAAAGAACGGCGACACTAATGCAATGAGAAGCGGATCGGGACGGTGAATTCAAGTGTTGACGCCGTCATAGTCGGCGGGAATGCGGGGAGTGGGTCCGCGCGCTTGATGAGTGAGGAAACCTCGGCATCGAGATCGGGGAAGCCGGAACTTTTGACGATCTGGTGTTCAAGCACATGGCCGCTGCGGTCGATCACGAACCCCAACAGCACCACGCCCTCTTCGCCGCGGGACTGGGCCCCACCGGGATAGCGCTTGAAGTGCTGCAGCCGGCGCGTAAGCGTGCTTTCCCAAGACGTGTCGATATACGGCGTGGCAGCGGTCATCGCCGGGATGTATTGCTGCGGCGGCTGCTGTTCGACTTTTTCTGGAACTTTTTCGGGCTGCGGGATGACCGCATCCGTATCGGGCGGAGGCGGCGGTGTCTCCGGTGGCTTTTCGGCTTCGGGCGGCGGTTGCTGCTGGTCCGGCGTCGGCGCCACCTCGGGTTGGTCCCTAGCGTCTTCGCCTGGGGCAATATCGACAACAATCGGCGTCGAGTTGCGGCCGATATCGTCCGTCTCGTTATCGAGGTAAACGTAGCCGCCGATCCCCAAGGCATGGATGCCGACGATCACGAGTGCGGCAATTGCCCAACGTCGCAGATCGCGCGGATCGTCTTCCTCGAACCACCGGATGACGCGCGCGTTCATTTAACGTCTCGCGACTCCATACCGACCAAGGCGATCTTGAGGTAGCCGTTGTCGCGCAACACGTTCATCAGCCCCATCATATCCCCGTAAGGGACGGCGCGGTCGCCGCGCACGAAAATACGCTCGTCCTTGTTGCCGCTGGTCGCCGCGCTGAGTGCGCCGGTTAGGCCTTCGCGCGACACGGGATCGTCGCCAATCGCGAAACTGCCGTCGGCCTTTACAGTTACATAGACGGGCTTCGGTGGCCGCTGCTGCGGCGCTGCGGTGGAGGACGGAAGGTCGACGGGCACGTCGACGGTGGCAAGCGGCGCGGCCACCATGAAGATGATCAAGAGCACCAGCATCACGTCGATGAACGGCGTGACATTGATGTCATGAATTTCGGTGAGTTCGTCGGTACCGTGGTCGAGACGAATGGCCATATGACTGCAACAAACCTTAGGACTGCAACAAACCTGGGACTAGCGCGAACCTTAGACGGACTAACGCCGTGGCCTTTTGCTTATTCCGCGGCGGCGGCGTGGCTCATCGGCATTTTCGCGCGGTCGAGGTCGCGGCTCACAAGCCGCATCACCTGCGCCGAGCCGTCGCCGAGATAGGCGCGGTATTGCTGAGTCTGCCGTGCCAGCACGTTGTAGATCATCACCGCCGGGATGGCGGCGACAAGACCGAAAGCGGTAGCGAGCAGCGCCTGCGCGATACCGGGCGCCACGACCGCGAGATTGGTGGTGTGGGCGTTCGCGATGCCGATGAAGCTGTTCATGATGCCCCACACCGTGCCGAACAGGCCGACGAAGGGCGCGGTCGAGCCGATGGTGGCGAGAACGCCGGTGCCGCGCGAGACTTTGCGGCTCACGCCCATTTCAATGCGTTCGAGCTGAAGCGCGATGCGCTCCTTTAGCCCTTCGGCGCGCAGATTGGCGGAGAGACGGACCTCTTGCGCGGCGGAAAGCACCAGCTGGGCAACCGGAGTCTCCTCCTCACGTAACTGATCATGTGCTTGCGCGAAGGTTGTTACGCCATTGAGCACGCGCAAGTCATGGCGGACGTCGCGGCGCGCGCCCCGCAATTCGATCGTCTTGGCGAGCCATACCGTCCATGTCACGAGCGAAGCGAAAGCGAGCCCGATCATCACCACTTTCACGATGATGTCGGCGTTTTGGAACATGCCCCAGGGCGACAGATCCTCCGACAATTGCAGTTGGATCGGCGGCGCCGCAGTCGTGGCAGTGGGCGCTGCCGCCGGCGCTTGGCCTGTAGATGGAGGGGGTGGCGTCATTGGCGCTGTGGCCGCCGGCGAGTTCGGCGTGGCGGGTGCTGCTATCGGCGCAGCAGGCGGAGCAGTGACTGGGGTTGATGACGGCGCTGGAGATACGGCGTTTGGAGCGGATGCCTGCGGAGCTCCTTGAGCGTTGGCTGAGGACCCAGGCGTGACCCCTGCCAGCAGAGCCACCATCACGATGAGAGCTGGCCGGATCGAACTTGCTGGCCGCACGCCACAGGTTTGCATTTCAGGTTCCAGTCTTGTTTCGCAGTTTCTGCACCGGCGTCCCCGCGCCACCGGCCAAAACCCGTTATTTTACTTTAGAATAATGAAAAACAAGTGTGATTTCAGCATCTTGTGCCGCGTTCGGCGATCCGGTCAAGGCATTAAAAGAAGCGCAGCTGGAATGCACCCGACTAGCCGTCCGCGAAACCCTTAGGACGCCGCCCCCGGCCTGGCCGCCATTGGCGGTCGTCTAGCATTACGCCGCGCCCGCCGTCCATGGTTGCTTGGTCCAGTTATGTCTCATGGCGACAAGGTCGGACATTATTATGTCAACGCCCGACGCGAATAGGCATGGCGGTCACTTCAGGAGGACGGGGAGTGAGACCGCAAATACCAATCGAGAATTTCCTCGCCGGTCCAATACAACACACCGTCGAATTTGCGGGTGTAGTCGTAGATCGCCTCGAGATATTTGATGCGATGGGGCTGGCCGCTCAAATAAGGATGGATGGGAAGCGCAAAGATCTTCGCGCGCTTTTCGCCTTCCGCATAAAGGCGATCGAACTGATCGACGGCGCGTTTGAGAAAAGCGTCGCTCTCGTGATGTTGCACCGCCATCATCGTGATGTCGTGAACGTCGAGCGTATAGGGCAGCGTGACCAGTGGGCCGTTGGTCGTCTGTAGTGTGGTCGGCTCATCATCATAGACCCAATCGCCGATATATTTGATGCCGGAAGCAGTGAGCAGGTCTGGCGTTTCGAAGGTCTGGGTCAGGCCCGGTCCGAGCCAGCCGACTGGGCGCTTGCCGGTGAAATTTTCGATGATTGCAAGCGAGCGCTCGATCGTTGCCTTTTGATTCGGCTCATTGTGGATCGGGCCCTGCTGATAAGAATGGCCCATGAATTCCCAATCGTCGTTCTTCGCCTCCTGCGCGACACGCGCATAGTCTTCGCAAACGCGCGCATTGAGCGCGAGCGTTGGGCGGATTTTCTGCTGCTTGAACAGATCGAAGAAGCGCCAGACGCCGACGCGCATCCCGTATTCATGCCAGCTCCAATTCGGCACGTCGGGGAGGTGCGTGATGCCGGTTGGCGGCGCGAGCACCTGCCGCGCCATCGGCTTGCCAATGTCCCAGACTTCGAGATTGACGATGCTCCAGAACACCATGCGCGCGCCGCCGGGAAGCTTGAGTGGCGGCCGGTCGATGATCGCGGAATAGGCCACGCGTTCGCGCGGCAGCATCGGTTTTGCCGGCGCTTTATGCTTGCTTGGGGCTTTGCCGCTTGCTGGCCGGCTTGTTCGCTTCGCCATGTCGTCTTTGTCCCCAAACTTCTCGGTCCGCCGCTTCCTGGGCATGCACAATTGCATGTCGCGGGATGTCGCCATGTCGGCCGTGGCATTGCGCTGCCGGGAGCAAAACATAAGTCGGGAGGCGCAGTTACGACAAGTTGGCCACGCGGCGTGCCGCCTAGCTTTCCGGGCTAGCCCTCAGGGTTTCCGGCAGCCATCACGTCCGCGTTAGGATAACCGGCTTGGCATTGTGGTTTGCGATAGATAGATCATCTAAGGGAACCAGGCGCTAGGGGCCCAGATTGTCTCCCAAAGCCAAGCTATTGCACTGAACATCCAGTCTTTTACGGATATTCATGATGTCTCGCCCCGCGGTTTCGACCCGCGCCCGGCTTACCCCGGGCGGTTCTACTGCACCTGTGAAGGAAAGCGCGCACGGAAGCGCCTTTGGCGATTCCCGGCAGAAATGGCTGGCCGCGTTCCGCGCCGTGCGGGCCGAGACCGAGCGCCGTGCCGCCCTGCTGTCGCCCGAGGACCAGGTCGTGCAGTCGATGGCGGACGCGAGCCCGACCAAATGGCATCGCGCCCATGTCACTTGGTTTTTCGAGCAGTTCCTGTTGCGCGCGCATGATCCGGACTATCGGCCGTTCGACGAGCGCTTCGCTTATCTCTACAATTCTTATTATGTCTCTGCTGGCCCACGCGCGGCGCGGCCGCAGCGCGGCCTGGTCACCCGTCCGAGTGCGAATGAAGTCGCGGCCTATCGCGCCCACGTCGATGCGGGGGTGGCACGCCTTATCGAGACGACGCCCGATCTGGAGCGCATCGCTTCGGTCATCGAGATCGGCCTGAACCACGAGCAGCAGCATCAGGAGCTTTTGCTCACCGATATCCTGCATGCATTTTCGCTTAATCCGACCCATCCCGCTTACGATCCGCAATGGGATTGGCCGCAAGTTAGCGAAGCGCCTGCAAGTGAAACAATCGATGGCCTTTATATGATCGGCCATGACGGCGACGGCTTCTGCTTCGACAACGAGCAGCCGACGCATCAGATTTTCCTCAATCCCGTGCGTGTTTCGCCGGCGCTGGTCACCAATGGCGAGTGGCTCGATTTCATGGCCGACGGTGGTTATGCGACTCCCACTCTGTGGTTGTCGGATGGCTGGTCGGCGGTTGAAGCGCAAGGCTGGGGGGCGCCCGGTTATTGGCGCAACGTCGACGGCGCCTGGATGACCATGACGCTTGCCGGTTTGCGTCCTGTCGATCCGGAAAAGCCCGTCTGTCACGTCAGTTATTACGAAGCCGATGCTTTCGCGCGCTGGGCGGGCAAGGATTTGCCCACAGAAGGCGAGTGGGAAGTCGCGGCAAAAAGCGGCGGGCTTGCCGATGCCTTTGGCATCGTGTGGCAGTGGACTAGGAGTGCCTATTCGCCATATCCCGGCTATAAAGCGGCGCCCGGTGCGCTCGGCGAGTATAACGGCAAGTTCATGGTCAATCAGATGGTGCTGCGCGGTTCTTCGCTGGCGACACCAGACGGCCATACGAGGCCGACCTATCGCAATTTCTTTTATCCCGCGGCACGCTGGCAATTCTCCGGATTGCGGCTTGCCGCCTACGAACACTGAGCCAAGACAGGCGTAACGCTATGACAAGTGCTGCCAAAACCGTGCCGCTACCGACTGCGAGAGCGGAACAGATCGACGAGACCTTTGCCGCAGATGTGCTGGCAGGCCTCGCCGTGAAGCCGAAACAACTACCGGCGAAATATTTCTACGATTCCGCCGGCTCGGCTCTGTTCGAGCGCATCACCCAACTGCCGGAATATTATCAGACGCGTTCCGAGCTTGCGCTATTGCGTGCCAATGCGCCGGCGATTGCATCGCTGTTCCCGCAGAATTGCGCCTTGATCGAGTTCGGTGCCGGCTCGAGTTTGAAAGCGCGCACGCTCCTTGGCGCTGCAGCGACTATCGAAGCCTATGTCCCCGTCGATCTGTCGGGTGATTTTCTGCAGCAGGATGCTGCGCTTTTGCGTCGCGATTTTCCGCGCCTAGCCGTGCATCCAGTGATCGCGGATTTCTCCAAGCCCTTCGTCATTCCGCACGAGGTTGCGGCGCTCCCGCGAGTTGGCTTCTTTCCGGGCTCTACCATTGGCAATTTCGAGCGCTATGAAGCGGCGGCGTTCCTGCGCCATGCCGGCGCAATGCTTGGCCAGAACGCGATCCTTATCGTTGGCGTCGATCTCGTTCGTGACGCGAAGATTCTGTGTCCGGCCTATAACGATGCCGAAGGCGTCACTGCGAAGTTCAACCTCAATGTTCTGGCGCGCATTAATCGCGAGCTTGACGCCGATTTCGATCTGTCGAGCTTCGAGCATCACGCTTGCTACAATCCAGAACTCGGCCGCATCGAGATGCATCTCGCCAGCACCAAGCGGCAGAAAGTCCGCGTGCAAGGCAAGTCGTTCAACTTCCGCGCCGGCGAAACCATCCATACTGAGAACAGCTACAAATATTCGATTGAATCGTTTCAAGCGCTGGCCGAGGGCAGCGGCTGGACCCCGCTCCAGGTTTGGAGCGACGGCAAGTTCGGCGTGCTGGCCTTCCGTAAAGCGGAAGAGAACTAGGTTGCGGCGTTTCTACTGAGCGCCGGCAACGCCGATCATTTTCGCTAGATAATCAGAGGCCTGCTGCGGCGTTGCTTTGTTCTCGTTGCGATCGACCATCCAATTCGCTTCGCGCATCTGTTCGACGCTGATCTTGCCGAGAAGCGGCGTGAGTGCGCCGATCAGCGTCGCGTCCTTTGCGCGTTTTGGTGAGAACAAAATCAACGCGTCATAAGGCGGCAGGACGTGTTTCTCGTCGCGCAGCACGAGGAGGTTTTGCGCCGCGATCCGTCCGTCACTGGAGAATGCCGAGATCACATCGACGCTGCCGTCGGCAAGTGCGCGATACATGAAGGTCGGATCGAAAGATCGCTTTGCGCCGAAATCGAAACCATAGGCGTTTTTGATCGCGGTCCATTCCGGGCGCGATAGGAATTCGAAATCGGTTCCGAGCGTCATTGCCGAGGCATGGCGGGCGAGATCGGCAACGGTCGCGATGCCGAGTGCCGTGGCGCGGTCCCGCTGCATCGCGAACACGTAAGCGTTTTCGAAGCCGAGCGTACCGAGAACGAGTACGCCGTAGTCACTTGCGAGCTTGTCGCGCAACTCTCGCTCGACGGCATCCGCGGGCAGCGTATCCTGCCGCTTGAGCACGTTGGCCCACAGCGTGCCGGCATAATCGACATAAGTGTCGATGTCGCTATTGGCGACGGCGCGGAATGCGATCGCCGAGCCAAGATTGGTGCGCTGATGGATAGTAGCGCCGGTTGCTGCGAGGCGCCCGCTGATCAAGTCGGCGAGAATATATTGCTCGCTGAAATTCTTAGCGCCGACGATGTAGATTTTCGCGCTGGTCGGATTCAGAGGGGCCAGTGCGACAATGACGCCGGCGAGTAATCCCAAAAATCCCGGCAAAGACAGCCGGTGATTTCTCCGCGCAATGCCGTGCTCGATCAGGCCAAGAAGCTGATCGACGATAAAGGCGAGCCCGGCCGAGGCGACGCAGCCGAACAGAACCAGGACCCAGTTTTCGGTTTGTAGGCCAGCAAAGATATAATTGCCGAGGCTGGTCTGTCCGACCGAAGTCGACAATGTTGCAGCGCCGATGGTCCATACTGCGGCGGTTCGTACGCCGGCCATTATAATAGGCGCAGCAAGCGGCGCTTCGACGCGAAACAGCCGCTGCCGCGGCGTCATTCCAACGGCGTCGGCGGCTTCGATCACCGCCGGATCGATGGTGACAAAGCCGGCAATGCCGTTTCGTACAATCGGCAGGATCGCATAAAGCGCAAGCGCCGCGACCGAAGGCAGGAAGCCGAGCGCGGGGATATCGACGCCGATCAGTGCATCGCTGATACGCGAAAGCCCGAGCAACAGCGGATAGAACAGAGCGAGCAGCGCCAAGCCCGGGATGGTCTGGATCAGTCCGACAATGGTCAGGATCCAAAATCTGATCCGCGGCCGGCGCGCGCCGAGCACGGCGAGCGGTAGCGCGATCAGAACGCCGATGGCGAGTGCGGTCGCGCATAATATGACATGCTGCGCCAGATAATCGGGCAGGAGTTCGGCGGCGCTGGTGAAGCGCTCATTCATGCGTTTGATCTGTGTTGCTGTCGCCGACGATTGCACGAATTTGCTCGGCTTGCCGTTTCGGCATTGCCATCAGCGCCGCGACATCGGGATCTCGCGTGTCGGACAGGAGCGCGCGCGGCGTGTCGCGCGCCAGAAGGCGCCCCGCTTTCATCACCGCGATCTCGTCGGCGATCAGGATCGCTTGTTGGATATCGTGCGTTACCATCACCGTCGTAAAGCCGAGTTCATCGTGGAGCCGTCGATAGGTCGCGCCCACGGCATCGCGGGTGATCGGATCGAGCGCACCGAACGGCTCGTCCATCAGCACGAGTTTCGGCCGTGCCGCGATCGCGCGTGCGACACCGGCGCGCTGGCGTTGGCCGCCCGACAATTGGTCCGGGCGGCGCGACGCATAGCTCTGCGGCAGTTCGACAAGATCGAGGAGTTCGGCGACGCGTGCAGCAATCTTGGGCGCGGGCCAGCCCAAAAGCTGCGGCGTGATTCCGATATTTTCGCCGACACTCATATGTGGGAAGAGGCCGATATTCTGGAACACGTAGCCGATGCCGCGGCGAAGCTCCGTGAGCTCGATGTGTGCAGTATCCTGTCCGGCGATACTGATGCTGCCGGCGTCTGGCTCGATCAGGCGATTGATGAATTTCAGCAGCGTCGTCTTGCCCGCGCCGCTCGCCCCGATCAGCGCGACGAAGGCGCGCTCGGCGATATCGAGATTGACGTCATGGACGACAAAGCTCTGGCCGCCGTCGAAGGACTTACGCACATCGCGGATGTCGACAAAGGGGGCGGTGGCCATATCCGAATCCGGCGTCTGCCGTCGCATCGTATCGGCTTGATGCAGAATTGGAAAATCCAGCCGTAAATCGGGCTAATCCGATGCGATTGCCTGAGGCTGCCGCCCGCTATAAAGACGGGCACGTCAGCAAATCATGACGATTTAACCGGGAACCGGAATTATGAAAATTGTTGCATTCGAAGGGCAGAGCGGCCCGCGTTTTGGCGTTGTTGAGGGCGATGCGGTCATCGATCTGAAGGCGGTCGACAGCAAAATGCCGGGCGACCTCGGCGAATGGCTCAGCGCCAATAACGGCGACACCAAGCCGCTTGCTGAAATCGCCAAAAAAGCGCCGGCGAGCGCGCGCCTGCCGTTGTCCGGTCTGACCTACGCGCTGCCGGTCGCGCGTCCGGGCAAGATCATCTGTCTCGGCTTAAACTATCTCGAACACGTCAAAGAAGGCTCGCAGCGGGATAACATTCCGAAATTCCCGACCATCTTCTTCCGCGGTCTCACCTCGATGGTGCCGCACGGTCAGCCGATCGTCCGGCCGAAAGTCTCAGAGACGCTCGACTATGAAGCCGAACTGATGCTGGTGGTCGGCAAGCGCGCCAAGCATCTCACCGCCGCCAACGCCACTTCCTGCATTGCCGGCTATTCCTGCGGTAACGAAGGTTCGGTGCGCGAATTCCAGCGCAAGACGACGCAGTGGGATATGGGCAAGAATTTTGATCGAACCGGCGGCTTCGGCCCGTGGCTGGTCACGGCCGACGAATTGCCCGACGCCGCCAAGGGATTGAAGATCCAAAGCCGGCTCAATGGCACTCTCATGCAGTCCGACAACACTGACAACATGATGTTCCCGGTCGTCGAGATGCTGACTTACATCACCCAAGGCATCACCCTCGAACCCGGCGACGTCATCTTCACCGGCACGCCATCGGGTGTTGGTCACGCACGTAAGCCCAATCCGGTGTGGATGAAGGCGGGCGACGTTTGCGAAGTCGAAATCGAAGGCGTCGGCACGCTGCGCAATCCGATCGCCGGCGAGAAATAAGGCTCGCTCATGCATCACTCCGCTCGTCCCTGCGAAAGTAGGGACCCAGTTAGTTGTAATTGGAACTGGATTCCCGCGTTCGCGGGAATGAGTGGAAAGGTGATGGCTGCACTTGCCGTTTTGATCGCGACGGCGTTTGCACCAGCGTTCGCGCAAGAACAAGGAAAAGAGCAGGTCAAGATCGGCACTGGTTACGGGCTTGCGTTCCTGCCGATTTATATCTGCCAGGAAATGAAGCTCGTCGAGAAGCACGCCAAAGCGGCGCATGTCGACGTGCGGGTGAGCTATCAGCATTTCTTGAGCATCGAATTGCTGCGCGCAGCCATCGATTCCGGGGATGTCGATGTTGGCCCCTTCGGCACCGCGGCGCTACTCGATGCCTGGCAGAAGGGCAAAGGCACGGATAAACAAGTCTTCGCCGTTTCCGGCCTCACCTCGATGCCGCTGACGCTTTTAAGCAATCAGCCAAACGAGAAATCTTTTTCCGATCTTACCGCCGACGATCATATCGCGGTGCCGACGGCGACCTCGCCGCAGATGTTTCTGCTGCAACTGCAATCGGAAAAGGCCTTCGGCCAATACGACAGACTGCAGAAACAGACGGTCGTGTCCTCGCATGCCGATTCGATTGCGGCGCTGGTTCAGCACAACGATCAGGGTGTCGGCCCGGTGACGGCGTATTTTGCGTCGCCGCCCTTCACGCAGTTCGCCTTGCGCGACCCGACTGTGCATTCAATTCTGACTTCCGCCGACGTCATGAACGGCAAGTTCTCGTTCCTGATCATGGGCGCGACCAAAGCCTTCATCGCCGCGCATCCGCAAGTGCCGCAAGTGATTGCGGGCGCGGTCGACGAAGCGGCGAAGCTCATCCACGACGATCCCCGTCGCGCTGCGCAAATTTATCTCACTTATGAGCCATCCGGCTCGCTCAGCGGTTCGGTACTCGAGGGCATCATTCGCGACATCAAAGATGAATTCGGCAGCCCGGTTTATGGGGTGCAGACGCTGGCCGATTTCTTGGCGAAACACGGCCAACTCAAGAGCGCGCCGCAGAGCTGGAAAGACATTGTCGCGCCAGCGCTTGCGAATTCGTCAAGCTCATAACGCCCGTATAATCGCGCATAGCGCCCTGCGCCCAAGCCCGCTTGACGCTGCACCGTCGTGCCGCGAGAATCCCCGTAAATCAATTCTTGGCCGAACGAGCTAAGCCAAGGAAAGAAGCGAGGGAGGTCGTCATGACAAAGCGCCGTTCTGCGGGCTCAAGCCGACGCAGTTTTCTTAAAAGTGCGGGTCTAGCCGGTGCCGTTGCCGCGGTAACGCCTCCCATCGCCGCCGGTGCTGCTCCCGCCGCGCCGGCGCCGATAAAGGCCGCTGCACCCGGGCCGCTGCAGACCGCAGTCGAGACGCTCGGACCGGCAAGCGACCCGGTCAATCAGACCTCGAGCGGCGGCGACTTCATGACCGACGTGATCAACTCGCTCGGCATCGAATATATCGCAATCAACTGCGCCTCAAGCTACCGCGGCCTGCATGAAGCGATCGTCAATCACGGCAACAACAAGCCGGAAATCATCACCTGCGTGCACGAGGATATCGCCGTCCACATCGCGCAAGGCTACGCCAAGATCGAAGGCAAGCCGATGGCAATGGGTTGCCACGGCGTCGTCGGTCTCCAGCATGCGACCATGGCGATGTACAATGCCTGGTGCGATCGCGTGCCGGTGCTGGTGTTCGGCGGTAATATCATGGAAGCCGACAAGCGCATGCCGGGCGCCGAGTGGGTCCATTCCGGCGTCGATATCGGCCAGATCGTCCGCGAATTCACCAAATGGGACGATCAGCCAGCGTCGCTGACGCATTTCGCCGAGTCGACTGCGCGCGCCTATAAGGTCGCGACCACGCCGCCGATGGGGCCAGTCTTCATCTCGCTCGATGCGGAGTTGCAGGAAAATCCGATCCACGACGCCGAAAGTTTGAAGATCCCGAAATTTGCGTCGGTCGTCCCACCGCAAGGCGACTCGGCTGCGATTGCTCAAGCTGCGGAAATGTTGGTCGAGGCACAAAACCCGATCATCATCGCTGACCGTGTCGCGCGCACGCCGCAAGGCATGGCGAACCTGGTTGCGCTTGCCGAAACGCTGCAATGCGGCGTCATCGACAATGCCGGCCGCATGAATTTCCCGTCGCGGCACCCTCTCAACCAGAGTTTCCGCCGTGCGCTGATCGGCCAGGCTGACGTGATCCTGGCGATCGAAGTGAATGATCTCTGGGGTACGCTCACCCATTTCTCCGATCGCATCGTGCGCAAGTCGACGCCGGGGACGAAGCCTGGTTCGAAACTGATCACGCTCGGCGTCCGTGATCTTTATCTGAAGTCCAACTATCAGGATTTCGGCCGCTGGCAGGATATCGATCTTGATATCGCCGGTGACGGCGAAGCGTCGCTGCCGGCACTCACGGAAGCCGTGAAGCGGCTTATCGACGATGGCAAGAAATCGGCCTTCGAAGCCCGCGGCAAGAAATTCGCTGACGCGCATCTGGCGATGGTCGAGAAATCGAAGAGCGATGCCACCATCGGCTGGGACGCGAGCCCGATCACGACCGCGCGCATGTGCGCCGAGGTCTACAATCAGATCAAAGATGAGGATTGGTCGATGGTCGGCACGACGATCCGCCTATCCTGGCCGCATCGTCTGTGGGACTTCAAGAAGCCTTATCAGTGGAACGGTGTCTCCGGCGGCGCCGGCGTTGGCTATAATCTGCCGGCTTCGATCGGCGCTGCGCTTGCCAACAAGAAACATGGCCGTTTCACGGTCGCCTTCGGCGGCGACGGCGACTTCATGTTCAATCCGGGCGCGTTGTGGACCGCCGCGCACCACAAGATTCCGATCCTCTATATCGTGCAGAACAACCGTGCCTATCACCAGGAGTACATGTATCTCGTAGCGATGGCGGCGCGGCACGGCCGTGGCGTCGACAAGATGGATATCGGCACCACGCTAAAGGATCCGAATATCGACTACGCCACTGTCGCCCGCGGCATGGGCGTGCATGGTGAAGGCCCGATCACCGATCCGAAAGACCTTGGTCCGGCGCTTACGCGCGCGGTCGCAGTGGTCAAAAGCGGTATGCCGGCCGTCGTCGACGTTGTCACCGATCCGCGCTGAGGAGCATCGCCATGAAAAGTTTAGAGAAGAATTTAAAACACTTTGCTTTCGTGGCCTTCGCCGCTGCGGCCATTGCTTTCGCCGGAGCGCGCCTCGCGCCGGCGCAGGATGCGCCGCCCGGCAATGCCGACAATGGCAAGCGCGTCTATCTCGCTGACGGCTGTTTCACCTGCCACGGCCGTTCCGGGCAGGGCGGCGCCCTTAACGGTCCGGCCCCGATCCTCGCTCACACCGCAATGCCCTTCGATGGCTTCAAGGGGCAGATCCGCAATCCGGTGAACGATATGCCAGCGTTCAACGATGCGGTGCTGTCGGACAAAGACATCGCCGATATCTACGCCTTCGTGCTGTCCTTGCCAGGAGCCCGCTCGGCGAAGGATATTCCGCTTCTCAATAATTGAAGCTGAAAGCGGAAATCACATCATGGCCGATACGACGCTGAATGTTGCCGTCATTTGCGGCAGCTTACGCAAGGGCTCGTTCAATGCCGAGCTTGCCCGCACATTGCCAGGACTGGCGCCCGCAGGTTTGTCACTGACGCCGGCACCGCCTTGGGCGCAGTTTCCGGTTTATAACCATGACGACCAGATGGCGACCGGCATCCCGGCCGCGGTCAGTACCTGGGCCGATGCCATCCGCGCCGCCGACGGCGTCATCATCGTCTCGCCGGAATATAATTGGGGCATTCCCGGCGGTTTGAAGAACGCCATCGACTGGGCATCGCGGCTCAAGGAGGTGCCGTTCGCCGGAAAACCGGTAGCGATGCAGTCCGCCGCTCCGGGACTCTTGGGCGGTGCCCGCATGCAAGCTCAGCTGCGCATGGTACTCACTTCGGTTGACGCGCTAATGTTTGGTAAGCCCGAAGTGTTCGTCAATCTCGCCGCCAAAAAATTCGACGACAAGACATTGGCGCTGACCGATCAACCGACCATCGACATGGTCAAGGCACAGCTGGCGGCGTTCGAGAAATTCGTCCGCCGCATGACAGGAAAGGTTTGAGCATGGCGCGTCTTGACGGTCGTGTCGCTATCGTTACCGGCGGCGCCAAGGGCATCGGCCGGCATTATGTGAAGCGGCTTGCGGGCGAGGGCGCGCGGCTGATGATCGCCGATGTCGCCGACGGCAAGGACTTGGCGGAAGAGGTCGCGCGCGACCACGGCGCCAATTCGGTGGCAAGCGCGACCTTCGACGTCAGCGACGAAACCGCGGTGAAGACACTGGTCGCGAAGACCATGGAGCGCTTTGGCAAGATCGACATCCTGGTCAACAATGCCGCATTGTTCGCGCCGCTGAAGGAGACCAAGGCGACCGAGATCGACGTCGATCTGTGGGATCGCGTCATGGCGATCAATGTGCGCGGCGTGTTCCTGATGGCAAAGCATGTCGCGCCGCATATGATCGCGCAGAAATACGGCAAGATCATCAACATCAGTTCCGGCACCGTGGCCCGCGGCATTCCGAATATGGCGCATTACGTGACGTCGAAAGGTGCCGTCACAGCCTTTACCCGCTCGCTGTCGCGCGAGCTCGGCGAATACAATATCTGCGTCAACAATCTCGCGCCCGGTTTCACGCTCAGCGATACGGTGATCAACGAGAACCCGGGGCATCTTGAGCATTCGCGGGCGCCGGCGATCGTGCGCCGGGCGCTCAAGCGCGACCAATATCCCGAGGACCTTCTGGGCGCGCTGGTGTTCTTGTCCTCGGCCGACAGCGATTTCATCACCGGCCAGACCATCGCCGTCGACGGCGGCGCGACGAATAACTGACGTTAGAGGGGGAGCCTCGCTCGGCGGTCCGAAGCCAGCCTTGGCTTCTAACCCGCTTTTGGCGCTGCGCATGGCTGCCCTGCTATCCTCCAGCGCTATTTCCGGTTCCGGGGGCTTTGACTATAGTTACGTCAACAATTTGGATTTAATGGAGGACGCCATGCCCGCAGCGGCAGTAGCGAAAGAGGTTGGCCAGCCCGGCCCGAAACACAATATCGAGGCCATGCGTGAGGCCTTTTATGAGCGCATCGCCAAGAAGGACATGGCGCCGCTGTGGAAGGTGATGAAAAACGTCGTCACCAATGAGCCGGTAACTCGTTGCGCTCCGGCTGTCTGGCACTATGACGACGTCAAAGCGCTGGTGATGGAATCGGGCGGGCTGATCACCGCCGAGGAAGCCGAGCGCCGGGTGCTGATCCTGGAAAATCCCGCACTCCATGGCGAAACCCGGATCACCAATACGCTCTTTGCCGGCATACAGATGATAATGCCCGGCGAGGTGGCGCCGGCGCATCGTCATGCTGCTTCCGCGATCCGCTTCGTGTTGGACGGTGAGGGCGCTTACACCGCGGTCGAAGGCGAGAAGGCCTTTATGGCGCCGGGCGATTTCGTCATCACTGCCAATTGGGCGCCGCACGATCACGGCAATCCGTCGAAGAACCCGATGCTCTGGCTCGACGTGCTCGACCTGCCCACGGTCAATTTCTACGAAGCGTCGTTTGCCGAGCATTTCGATGACGCGATGCAAGAGACCTCGCGCCAGGACGGCGACTCGCTGTCGTTCTACGGCTCGGGCGTGTTGCCTGACGGTACCGCCTTCACCAACCGCACGCCGGTGATCAATTACACTTATGCCCGCACTCGTCCGATCGTCGAGCGGATGATGCAGGCCGGTGACGTCGACAAGCGCCATGGCGCGCGCGTGCGTTACGCCAATCCTGTCACTGGCGGGCCGGTGCTGCCGACCATGAGCGCCAATCTCGCTATGCTACCCAAGGGCTTCAAGGGCGAGCCCTACCGCTCGACCGACGGCGTCATCTTGGTCTGCATGGAAGGCAAGGGCACGACTACGGTCGACGGCAAAGCGCTCGAATGGGGACCGAAGGACGTCTTCGTCATCCCGCCGTGGAAGCGCTATTCCCACAACGCGCCGGAACAGGCGGTGTTGTTCTCGATCTCCGATCGCCCGGCGCAGGAAGCGCTCGGCATCTGGCGTGAAGAGAAGTAACGCGCCTCCGCTTAATCGAGCTTAAGCCCGATCGACTCGATTATTTTGCTGCGGACATCGGCCTGTGACCGCATGAAAGTGGCGAAGTCTGCCGGCGATGAACTCGTCGCCGGCTCTATGCCGGCCGTCAGAAGCTTGTTGCGCACGCTATCGCGCTTGAGCACTGCGACGATCTCATCATGCAGTTTTGTGATGATCTCGGCCGGCGTCTTTGTCGGGGCCACGATGCCTTGCCATATGCCGAGGTCGAAACCCGGATAAGTCTCGGCGATGGTCGGGATCTCCGGCGCGATCGGCGTCCGCTCCCGGGCGGTGAGCGCGATGATCTTGAGCTTGCCGTCGCGCGCGAAAGGCAGCGCCACATTGAGGCTTTCATGGCCAAGCGGGATTTCGCCGCCAAGAAGCGCGGTGACCTGGGTTGCGCCGCCTTTATAAGGCACCAGCGCGAATTTGACGCCGGCCGCTTTGTTGAGGAGTTCGATGCTCACCTGTGAGGTCGGCGTGCTGTATCCCATCAGCAAGCCGCCGGGTTTGGCTTTCTCCAGCGCGATGAGTTCGGGGATCGTGTTCGCCGGCACTTCGGGCCGTGCTTCGATGACCGAAGGCACGCGGGCGATCAGGGTGATCGGCGCAAAATCCTTGAACGGATCGTAGGACAGCTTGCTGTAGAGAAACGGGTTCATCACCAGCGTGCCGTCGATTGCCATCAACAGCGTGTAGCCGTCGGGGTCGGCCTTGGCGGCATATTCGGCGCCGATGATGGTGTTGGCGCCAGGACGATTGTCGACAAAGACCTGCTGGCCGAGGTCTTTGCTCATCTCGTCGGCGATCACACGACCAAGAAGGTCGGCCGGGCCTCCCGCGGCGAACGGCACGATCAGGCGGATTTGCCGGGTCGGATAATTTTGCGCCGAGGCTTGCGGTGCAATCGCCAGCGCGGCCGCGAGAATAGCGAGCCCGCGAAGCAAGACGGTGATGCGCGCGCCCATGTTACGAACCGAGATCGTTCATGAGCTTGCCGAGATTATGCGGCGCCGACCCGCCGTCGCCGAGTTTGTCTTTGAGGCGCTTGAGGCAGCCCCAGAGCACAGCCTGATTGCTGTTGACCACGGGTTTGCCGAGCGCCGCCTCGATGGCCGCCACCGCTTCAATCTGGGTCGTGTTGGTGCAGCTTAAGAAAACGCCATCGACATCCGGGCTGTCGTTTTCCTGTGCCAATTCGAGCCAGCGCTGCGGCGTTATCGCTTCGAAATCGGCGGCGCTCGCACATTTGAGCGCGATATCGCGGACCACGGTGAAGCCGCCGGCCGCGAGATAGGCGACGATGGGCGCGTTCGACATATAAGGGCTGAGCAGCATCAGCTTCTTCAGTCCGAGGGCGCGCAAGGCGTCGTTGACCAGGCGGGAGGTCGACAAGGCCTCGATGCCGGTCGAGCTGCGGATCAGGTCGATGATCCTGTTCTCGCCATCGGTGCCTTCCTTCATCGAGGTGTGGGTGCAGTGAAAGACGATGAGATCTGGCTTGGCGTCGGCCAGAGTGCCGGCCGCATGCGCGATCTCGTCGGTCAATTCGGCAACCGTTCGTTCCGGCCGCCCGGCGACGCGTCCGCGCGCCACAAGGATGCCGAGACCATCCGGTGCATAGTGATTGAATTGCGGCTCGGTCATGCGATTGACCGAAGGGATAATCAGACCGATGCGGGCGCGCGGTTCGGTCAGCTCCGGGACAAGGTGATCCTTCGCGGCAAGCGCGTCCATCTGTCTACTCCCTGCAATGCTCCGGGCTCTTGAGTGGCCGGAATGTCATTCCCTGAGATACGCATAGTAAGACAATAGCTTGCGGATGTATCCCGCCACGATAGAATAAAACCAGGAGCGACTTTCAGGGGGATCATTCATGCGGATGACTTCAATTCTAAAAGCTGGATTGCTGGCGGTCGCGATTGCGCTGCCGGTTAGTTTTTCTGTCGCGGAAGCGAAAATGGCGCCACCGCCTGCCGGCAGCTGTGGCCTCAGTAAAAAGGCCTACATGACCACCGGCAGCATCTGCTCGATGGCTTGCGATCCGCAGACGATGTGGTGTCAGCAGCAGATGTGCATCAACGGCTTCAAAACTCCGGTTCTGCCCTGCTACGGCTCGTTCTGCGCGCCGAAATGCGGCGGTTAAGTTAGCCGGACTGACTGCTTTCGCCCCGCTCCCGTAACACCGGAGCGGGGCTTGCCGCGCCCGCGCGAAGCGCGTAACCGAGCCCTCAAATCGACATTTGCATAGGGCTTTGATGGCGCGATGGATGCCCCGTCCCAAAGAAAATCCAAGCTGATTAAAGGCGCGACCGGCGACTGGGAAGTCGTCATCGGCATGGAGGTCCATGCCCAAGTGAACTCCCAGGCGAAATTGTTCTCCGGCGCCTCTACCGCATTCGGCGGCGAGGCGAATGCGCACGTCTCGCTGGTCGACGCGGCGATGCCCGGCATGTTGCCGGTGATCAATGCGGAATGCGTGCGTCAGGCGGTACGCACCGGGCTCGGCATCAACGCCAAGATCAATCTGCGTTCGGTGTTCGACCGCAAAAACTATTTCTATCCCGATCTGCCGCAGGGCTATCAGATCAGTCAATACAAGCAGCCGATCGTCGGCGAAGGCGAAGTCACCGTCGATATGCCCGATGGTGAGATGGTCCGGGTTGGCATCGAGCGGCTGCATCTCGAGCAGGATGCCGGCAAGTCGCTGCACGATCAGAACCCGACCATGTCGCTTGTCGATCTCAACCGCTCCGGCGTGGCGCTGATGGAGATCGTAACCAAGCCGGATCTGCGCTCGGCCGACGACGCCAAGGCGTTCATTACCAAGCTTCGTAGTGTGCTCCGGTATCTCGGCACCTGTGACGGCGACATGGAGAAGGGCAACCTGCGCGCCGACGTCAATGTCTCGGTGCGAAAACCCGGCGGCCCGCTCGGCACGCGCTGCGAGATCAAGAACGTCAATTCGATCCGCTTTATCGGCCAAGCCATCGAGCACGAAGCGCGCCGCCAGATCGAAATCGTCGAGGACGGTGGCGCAATCAAACAGGAAACGCGGCTGTTCGACCCGAACAAAGGCGAAACGCGCTCGATGCGCACCAAGGAAGAGGCGCACGACTATCGTTACTTCCCCGATCCAGATCTGCTGCCACTGGAACTGTCGCCGGCGCAGGTCGAAGATTTGCGCGGAGATCTCCCGGAGCTGCCCGACCAGAAGAAGTTCCGTTTCATGCACGACATGGGGCTGAGCGCTTACGACGCGGACGTGTTGGTCGCCGAGCGCGACATGGCGGTTTATTTCGAAGCTGTTGTCGGTGGCGCCAACGCGAAGCCCGCGCGCGACGCCAAGCTTGCTGCCAACTGGGTGATCAATGAGCTTGCTGGCCGGCTCAATCGCGAGGGCGAGGATATAACCGCGGCGCCGATCGCGGCGGAACAGCTCGGCGCCATCCTCGATTTGATCGGGGAGGGAACGATTTCGGGCAAGATCGCCAAGGATGTCTTCGACATCGTGTGGACCGAAGGCGGCGATCCGCGCGCCGTTGTCGAACAGCGCGGCTTGAAACAGGTCACCGATGTCGGCGCGATCGAGAAGATCGTCGACGATATCGTCGCCAAGAACCCCGATAAGCTTGCCGACGCCAAGGTGAACCCGAAAGCGATCGGTTGGTTTGTCGGTCAGGTGATGAAAGCGTCGGGCGGCAAAGCCAATCCGCAGGCGGTCAACGATCTCCTCAAGCGCAAGATCGGCGTCTGAACGCGGCTTGCCCCGACGCGCATGCGCACATCATCCCAAGCGTCGCTCTGCGGAACTTCAAAGCGATGAATGACGTGCGCGAGACTCGTGTCGAGCGCTTCATAGACCTCGTATGCGGGTCTCGAACACGCCCGAAAGACCGAATCGCTGACACTGATTCGCGCGTTTTCATCGCGAGTGACCGAAAAACATGCCTGCAAACACCATCGGTGCACAAATTTTTTTGCAATGCGGCAACATCACATCGCTGCGTCATCGCGCGAAGCAAACGCGATGCATCGCGCTTCGAAATGAGCTTGAAATTTGCGCTGCACGAAAAATAGGAAGTGCTTACTAACGCCCAATTCACGGGCGTTTCTTTGCTCGATGATTTTTAGGTGCAAAAACGCGGTGCAAGAAAAACTTTTCGTTGACGCGTCGCGTTTGTCAGCGTTGCACAACGTGCAAACCGCGAAGCGGCGCGGCGCTTACACACAAAATTAAGTAGAGTCACTGTTATTTTTTCTGCGCTGTAGTAATCGGGATGTAGTGCGGATCGATTCGCGACTGCACTGCACCGATAGCGCCAACCCACTCAAGCTAGGAGGGCAGCAATGGCGAAGAAGAGAAAAGCGAAAGCTAAACCGGCGAAGAAGGCCGCGAAGCGTCGCAAGAAGAAGTAGTCAACACCACGAACGGTCTTCGGCATCGCATGTGTCGGAGATCGCGTCACACGGGCCGGCCTTCGTCGATGATGGATCAACGATCCTCAAAGACAGGCCGGCTCAAGTGGACGACAGGGGGCGCCGGCGGGACGGAGGAGCAAGCTTCATCATCGGCGGTCTTTTGCAGATGGCGAAGATGGGAGACGGGGAAACCCAAACTCCAAACCGGATATCCGGTGTTCTTGCCCTTCAACCATCTCGCCGAAGCCCTCGGTGTGGTGACGCCGAATGTGTAAGATCGAGGCTATCAGTTTCGATCCTTGTACGTCCGGTATCGGAAAACTTAAATCGGCGTCCGGACCTCGGTCCGCGGCGCCGATTTTCTTTGTGGCGACATGACACGACAAAAAGCGGCCTCGAAGCGAAAAACGCCCGCGAAGAAAGCGACGCCGGCGCGGCGTGCGAAGCTTGGAAAGCCGATTGCGCTCTATTACTGGCCGACGCCGAACGGCTGGAAAATCTCCATCATGCTGGAGGAGTGCGGCCTGCCTTATGAGCTGCATCCGGTCGACATTTCCAAAGGCGAGCAGTTCAAGCCTGCGTTTCTGGCTATCTCACCGAACAACCGCATGCCTGCGATCCTCGATCCGAGTGGTCCCGGCGGACGACCGATCTCGGTGTTCGAGTCCGGCGCTATCCTACAATATCTCGGACGCAAGACCGGCAAATTCTATCCGCGCAACGAAAGTGCGCGCGTCGCCGTCGACGAATGGTTGTTCTGGCAGATGGGCGGCCTTGGTCCGATGGCCGGTCAGGCGTCGCACTTCCGCCGTTACGCGCCTGAGCAAATTCCATACGCCATCGGTCGCTACACCGACGAAGTGAACCGTCTGTTCGGCGTGATGAACACGCGATTGGCAAAGCATGAGTTTTTGGCTGGCCGCTATTCGATCGCGGACATGGCGTGTGTCGGCTGGGTCAGGCTTTACGATCGGCTCGGTCAGGATCTGGATGCGTTTCCGAACCTCAAACGCTGGTTCGAAACCGTCCGCGCGCGGCCGGCCGTCAAGCGCGCTTTCGCGATCCGTATCGAGGCAGCATCGAAGGTCGATATCAGCGATGCGAAAGTGCGCGCCGTGCTGTTCGGCCAACGCTCGCGTTGAGCTGCTTCACACGCGTCCGATTACTTTACGCGTGTCCAATTACTTCACGCGTGTCCAATTACTTCACGCGTGTCCATGTTTGCGACTTGCAAAAAATGCTCGCGACACAACCCTTGAGTTCGGCGGTGTCGGCACCGGTCAGGGTGAAAGAACCGGTATAGGTCTTGCCGTCGCTGGCATTGTAGACATTCCCGGCCCATTGGCTGGGCGTGCCGCTTGGCTTCATGCTCAGCACGATCGGCGTGCCGATCAGCGGCCGGCTTTGCTTGGTGGCGTCGGCATTGTTCTTGTCTTTCTTCGGCTGTCCGGTCGCCGGATCGTTCGGCTCCTTGAGCCAGACCAGATTGCCGCACAGCGCGCCGCCGCAATTGGTGATCTTTACCTGGCTGTCTTTATCGGCCGTATACCACGTCCCCATAGGATCGGCGGCATAGGCTGGCGCGACGAACGTCACGGCGCTGAGCGCTCCTGCGGCCGTGAGAAAAATCGCAGCCGCCGCATTGCGATGAAGTGTCATGAACCGTCCCCGATGATCGATTTTGGCGAGGGGCGGCACCTTAAAGAACGCTGCAGCGATTGCAATGGCGCTCGCTAAACGCGTGTTACTGGGCATACGCGCGCGGTTCCTTAACAGCATCTTGCCGAAACCGCGTGTCGGCTAAACCCGCAATTCAGAAACGATTCATCGCATTACTTAAACCACCATTCAAATCTTCCGATGATTATCGCGATTACGGCCGGCGGGGAATGCCGGCGGGACAGGCGAACAGTCAGACAAAAAAGTCTGCAAGAGACAGGGGAACGTGTGATGGCTCGGTTTGAAATACTCGATAGCGAAATGGCGCCGCTCGGCATCGGACATGCTGCAGGCGATATGCTGTTTGAACTCGGCATGATGTATTCCATCGGCCGCGAAATGCCGATCGATCTGGTGTCGGCGCATAAATGGTTCAACCTTGCGGCCATGAAGGGCAATGCCGAAGCGGTGCGTCTGCGCCGTGAGGTTGCCGACCAGATGTCGGACGTCGACATCGCCTCCGCGCAACGCGCGGCGCGCGATTGGCTCCGCAGTCATCCGGAACCGGCAGTCACTGCGATCGCGGCCTAAAACTGCGAACGCCTAAGACTTCGGTTTCTGAATCTGAAATTGGTACATCGCCGCGAAGGTGTCGGGCGCAGCCGTCTCGAAGGCGTGCCAGCAATCGAGATCGGTCAGTGCCGCGCGGCCCGGATAGCGCGCCGTGAAGGCCTGCATGGCGGCCGGTTCCAGATTGAAGCCTAGGAACGTCAATTTGTTCGCGGCCAGGAACGATTTGATTTCCGGCAGTGTGATGCGGTGTTCCTGGACGTGAAACAACAGGTCGCGGCATTCGCTGATGGTGAACAAATCGCTCGATCGGGTGAGCGATTTCAATAACGGATCTTCGGCCACGAAAATTTCCTCGCGGCAGCGCCGGATATCCGCGGGCGTGGCCTGATAGCCGCGCGCGGCAATCAAGGCACGGGCAGCGACGACATTGCGGCGGGCAAGCTCGCTATAGAGCGCGACCTGCATCGTACCGCCGGGCCGCAATCGTGATAGCAGCACGCGCCAGCCCTGCCAGGGATCGGCGAGATGATGCAGCACACCCGATGTATCAATAAAATCGAAATCGCGGCCGAGCGAGCCGAGCTGCAAGATATCAGCTTGTGCAAATTCGACGCCGGTGAGACCAAGCTTCTGCGCCATGCGTTTGGCGTAGCTTAAGCTCGCCAGGCTGAGATCGATGGCGAGCACGCGCGCGGCAGTCGCATCACGCGAGATTTCCGATAGAGAGAGCCCGGTGCCGCAGCCGGCGATCAAGATGTCGGGAACTGGTCCAGCCGATCGGCTGCTCGGCGGTTTTGCCGGCGGGGCGTTTTTGACCCAGCGTGGGTAGGGGTTCTCTTCGTATTGTGCGCGCACCGCACGCGACACGGCATCGTCGATCGGCGTCAATGCCGGAATTTCGGCAGCGATCTGTCGCTCCTGCGCCGGTTCTTTGATCTGCTGAACGAGAACGGCTTCGACGGATGCGGGCCATGCGCGGGCGCAAAGTCTTTCCGCGTCCGGCAGAGTGTGAAGCGGACAATACGCGCCGACCGCGATCGGCCAGAGCGCCGGTATTGTTTCGCCGCTCTTCAGTTTTTCAGCGAGCGCAGTCTGCAATTGTCGCGCGAGCACGGCTTCGTCATCCAGCAGCGCGTAGACGTAGTCATTGAGGAAACATTGCCGGGCAACTGCGGAAAAGAACTCAAGGAGGCTTTCGTGCGGCGGTTGAGCCGAGGCCTGATCTGACGGCTGCTCGGCCGTGCAGATCGTCAGTGTGGCGCGGCGTAGCGTGGTGAACAGGCGTTCCAGACGAATGTCCGGGATCGGATCGCATGTCAGCAAACGGCGAACGAGGTCGTGGCGCGATAGCTTCGCCGTTTCAGGCATTGCCAGCAATTCGGCCGCGGATAACTGCGTCGGCCACGCGGCATTAGCCCGTTCGACGTACGTCTTCACCGCGGCATCGAGCATGATCACATTGATCGATATGTCGGTGAGTTCGCGCGGCCGAGCCCAATCTTCGGCCAGCGCGCGCGCCAGCATTTTTTGAATGCGGCCGTTATTGTCGGCGGTAAAGCGCGCGGTTTTTACGCAGCGGACAAACAGCGTTTGTGCTGGCGGGCTATCCCGCAATTCCAGCGCGCGAAGTGCTGCCATCACAGCGGGCCCGTTTTGCCCTGCGAGCATGTAGGCTTGTGCGAGAGCGCCGAGCGCCTCGAACAGGTCCGGTTTGAGCGCCACGGCCTGCTCGAGATGGGGCAGGGCAGAAGCGATCTTGCCCTGTGCCATCAAAGCTGCGCCCAGGCGGCTTTGCAGTTCGGCGTGGTTGGGACCATGGTTCGGATGGCTCGGAAACAAAGCGAGTATTTCGCGATAACCGCGCTCGGCCTCGGTAAATCCTCCAGCCGCATGATGCGCAGTCGCGGTTGCGAACAGTCTGTTGAATTGGTCGCCTGACGCCGCCGCCCCGCCGGCGCCGGAAAATGGCCCGGCGCCGGAGCGCCCCAAAGGTCGTCTTTGCTTCCGGTTCATCAATGCCGATGCCGTCTTGATAAGGTCGAATCTGCTAGCGAACGGGTCGGTGGCGGTCAATGTCAGGCTCGATCCCGGCAATCAGGATCGGCGATCTAAGCCCCTATAGTTCCAAGCCTTCACATATAAGCCCAGATGCCGCCGTAACGTTCGGCAAGCACGGAATAACCACCAGCTGCCGCTGCTATCCGGCAATGAAGGTTTGCGTTGGAATTCCGAGGAACGAGGCCATTATGTTCCACACGGTGATCTTCATATGAAGACGCACAGCATGAAATTGACGCTTGCGGCAGTGGCGTTCGTTGCGGCGATGGGCGCCGAAATTCCGGCGAGTTATGCATTTGGCGACGCCCCGTGGTGTGCGGTCATCGATGTCGGCACCGGCGAAGTCTATTGGGACTGCCAATACCGCACAGTCGAAGAATGCGTGCCGAATGTGATCGCCGGCAATCGCGGTTTCTGTAACGTCAATCCCTATGGGCCGGGCCCAAGCATCCCGGTTATGCATGCGCGCTATCATCCGCGGCATCACAAGGCGGCTGCGCTGCGGTAAACCGCAAAGATCGAATCCCTGCCTCGCGCGGTGGCGGCAAACAGGAACCACGATTACCTCCCAGTTTGATTCCGTCTTCTTTTTTCATTGCATTTTAAGCTGCAATGCGGTGGTTAGCGGCGGTCCAGGCTACGAAGCCTTGACCCGGGAAAGCCCGTAAAATAAGCATTTTCGCGTTCGGAGAGGTGGCCGAGTGGCTGAAGGCGGCGGTTTGCTAAACCGTTATACGGTCTAAAGCCGTATCAAGGGTTCGAATCCCTTCCTCTCCGCCATTCCGTTTTGCATCCGAGACCTTCTTCACGTTCAACATCTTCTTCGCGGCGGCTTCCTTTGCAGGACCTCGCATTCGATTGCGGCGCTCCTCGCATTCTGCATTTCCGCATATGGCGCGTTCGCGCAAACCCATCTTGTCGAGAGAGACGTCAAGGCAGTCGCCGACCGTGATGTTCGTGTCGGTCTCTATACAAGTGAGATTCAACATTTTCGTATGCAGGTCGGAACAGCCGGACGGGGCGGCCATCTGAGATTTTTTCTAAGCCTGTGGCGGCTGTCTCCTTTTGCGAACAAACAATCGCTCGAATGACGAAGTGGAATTAGAAAAAAGAAGGCAAGCTTTGCGCTCTTCCGCACTGGGCTCGCGCTTCTTTGGTGCGTGCCGCCAGCCGGTCCGGACGCAAAGCGGTTTGTCAAAGGCGCCGCAGGATTCGCAATCGCAACGCGTCAATAGGCAAGCCTCGGGGCTTAAAGACCCCCAGCCTCAGAGGGTGCAAATCAGAGCGTCAGTAAGAGACTGTTCACTAGGCTGTCATAGCTTCGTGGATAAGATATTGAAATTAAAAAGGAAAATGCCAATGTCATGCCCTCGTCATGATTGGGCAGGGGGCAAACGATTGCGTGTTTTTTGCGCAACACCTCCCCGAAATCGGTCAAACCGGCCTGTGACTTGGGCAGTTCTTCGTTGCTTCGAGGAACTCGTTCGCTAATGTCACCAGTGCGACGGAGGGGGGAACCCCAAGTCGACCCGTCCGGTGTTTTCGGGACAGTGAGAAGACCGGGTGGTTTGGGGACTTAGGGGACCTTCTAGGGTGAGTATCACCCGGCAGAGACGGAACCCTCCCACGGCAAACAACTGGAGGTTCAAAATGAAGATGGTGAAAAGCCTCCTGCTCGGTTCTGCAGCCGGTCTGGTTGCGGTCACCGCGGGGCAAGCAGCTGATCTTCCCGTCAAGGCCAAGCCGGTCGAATACGTGAAGGTCTGCAGCCTCTACGGGGCGGGATTCTACTATATGCCGGGCACCGACATGTGCATCAAAGTCGGTGGCTGGGCGCGTGTCGAAGCGACCTGGGGTAACGACAACGGCAACCTGACTTGGGGTCCGTTCTCTGGCCAGGAAAACAACCGGACGACCAATAACATGGTCACCCGGAGCCGCGGTTACGTCACGGTCGATGCCCGTGAACAGACCGCTTACGGCACGGCGCGCGCTTACCTCGACGTTGGTATTTCGAACAGCAACGTCGGTACTGACAGTGCGACCAACACGTTCAGCTCCAACCGCGCCTTCTTGCAGTGGGCTGGCTTCACCGCCGGTCTGACGCAGTCGTTCTATGACTTCTATAGCGCGCCTGCGGTGGCCTATCGCGCTGGCTACTTCGCAATTGAAGATACGGGTGACGGCGGCTGGTGGCTCTGGGCTTATACCGCACAGCTCGGCAACGGCATATCTGCGACGATCTCGGCCGAACAGCGTCGTATGACGCAGATCATCGGCGCAGGTCCCGGTGCTACGGCCGTGGCGGGAGCAGCGGCTTCTGCTGTGTTTGACGGCGCAACGATCGCCGGCGGCGCGACGTCCGCCCTCGGTTACGGCGGCATGCAGGTCCCGGACATTGTGGCCAACCTGCGCGTCGACCAGACTTGGGGCAGTGCCCAGGTCATGGGCGCTCTCCATCAGGTCAACGCGAACTACTATGCAGGAGCACCTGCTGCCACGGCAGCCGGCGCAACGTCTGTCAGCGCTGGTCATCCGGACGATGCTTGGGGCTGGGTGTTGGGCGCCGGTTTGCGCTTGAACTTCCCGATGATCGCGAAGGGCGACTACTTCCAGGGCGAATTCAACTACGCCCAGGGCGCGATGCGTTACACCAACGACACGAATACGACCAACTACGACGCATCGATGGGTAACCAGCAGGTGTTCGGCATCCTGTCTGACTGCGTATACGGCAACACCGGTGTTGCGGCAGCTGGTAGTAGCCTAGCGGCGACCGGCGCTACCCACTGTAACCTGACGACGTCTTGGACGATCAATGCATCGTTCGAGCACTACTGGACGCCGCAGTGGCACCAGTCGATTGTCGGCAACTACGAGGAAACGTCGTATAACAGCCAGGCCAATGCGATCCTGTGCTCGTCGTTCGGCCTCGCCAACGGTGCCGGCGCAGGCGCGGGTGCAGTCGCCGCGGCGGGTTGTAACAACAACTGGTCGATGTACGGCATCAGCAGCCGCTTGCAGTGGGACGTGACCAAGACCTTCTACGTCGGTGTCGAAGTGTTGTACGAACACATGGACAGCGCGAAGACGGCGAATGGTCTGACGACCGCGACGATGGGTCTCGGTGCTCCGAATGCTCCGCAATTCGTCGCGGGCGGCATGGACACCTGGGCCGGCACGGTCCGTATGCACAAAGACTTCCTGCCCTGATCGTCTGATCGAGGTATGAAATCAGGAGCCTCGGCAGGAAACTGCCGGGGCTTTTTTTCGGCGGATTGAATGGATAGGCGAACCACCAAGTCGCCGACGCGGGAGATAGACCGAAGCCGCACGTTCGCAGCTTGTGTGAGAGCAGGACGTGCCATTTTAGACTGGAATCTGTCGGAACTCGCCGAGAGAGCAAAGGTTACACAGCGCGCAATTCATCGCATTGAGACCGGCGATGTTCAGGCTAGAGCCAGCACCGTCAGACGGATAAATCGCGCCTTCGAAGAAGCCGGGATCAAGTTGCAGAGTAAAGCCAACGGATTTGTTATGATTGTAGACTTAACGACGATGTTGCAATCGCCGTTTCGTTAAGGCCCGCCAATACAGGCAGCGATATCGTTAAGTTCGAAGTGACGTTGTAATTTTCCGGCTTGGCGCCGTAGTCCGATTGGCCGCGCCCGCGCATGTCGAATCGTCGCAGAATTTCCGCGCCAGCTAGACTGGTTACGGTCCTTAAGACCTTCTCGGCGAGTCGCGAAGCTTCTGAGATCGTCGTGCCCAACGTATCAACTGCCTGCACGGTGACCTTAACGGCGGCGATATTCAGAACGCTCCAAACAGCTTATTTTGGGATGGCGCAAACATATACGTCATGATCATACGCGGCAAAGAATCGTGACTGATCTTTTCTGGCTTGTTTTCGGGTCTGGTGACGGCGTGGCGGTAATCATCTGCCCGCCAATCACATTCTCATGGCCAGAATGCGTGCCAAGATCAGCGGCATCGAAGGCGAAGCTCAAAGAAGGCTACCGTGCCCGACGTATCGTCAGCGGCCACGGCGTTCGAATATCTACGGCTGCATACGGTTTAAAGTTATATCTGGCTGCGAGTAACGTCTTAGAGCTTTTGTGTTTCCAAGCAACGGGCTCGATCGCAACTCTGAGCGCAGAGACTAGCTCTTGCATCTATTGCGTGAATGGAATTTAAGAGTGGAACAAAAGTGAAGCCTGGGATGCTTGATAGACGCATTTCATTCGTCGCCGGTAGCTTTGCAGGACTTATGAAGGTGGTTTGCCGCCTGCGGCATTAACATATTGAGATTGATAAAACGGCAATAGACGATTGTAGACATTCGATAATGACAACGAATCACGATCGCTTGGCTTTAGCCGTCAATATGTTTCAGCAAAAGAATTTCTCCCATGCTGAAGCGTTATTCCGAGTGCTTCTGAGCGAAAACCCCAATAACTACGATGCTGCGCATTACTTTGGTCTTTTGAAAGCCACGACAGGGAGGTTCAAGGAGGCGCTTCCGCTAATTCGAACGTCGTTGCGTCAAAAGAGTACGTTCGTGGCATACAGCGAAAATTACGTCACCATTTTATGCCAAGTAGGCGAATATCAAGAAGCTGTCGTTGCCTGTACTGAAACAATAGCTGCGACCGGCATGACCGAGAGGCTTCAGTATGCTTTAGGCTGCGGTCTCTCTAAACAAGGAAAATATGCCGACGCTATAATAGCGTTCGACGTTCTGCTTGCGCGATACCCAAACAATGCATTTGCATACAACGATAAGGGGTTCGCGCAGTCTGAAGCGGGGCTTCACGAAGAGGCTCTCGCTAGTTTGTCGAAAGCGTCGCAACTATCACCGGGTTTCTGGGATGCCTGGCTCAACAGAGGAAATGTTCTTGGGGCGCTTGGACGCTTTAATGAAGCGGTAGACTGTTACAAGAAGGCGATCCAACTCGATTTGGGGATCGCGCTTGCTCATTTGGGTCTTGGCAATGTTTACCGCAATTTGAAGCGCCACGACGAGGCATCGGCGGCCTATGATCGAGCGTTGTCGATCAAGCCCGATTTAGAGAATGCTTGGCTTGGCCGCGGGAATATCTTCTTTGATATCAAGCGATATGAAGAAGCGCTCGCGGCCTATGACAGGGCGTTGTCGATTAAGTCTGATTTAGAGAGTGCTTGGCTCGGTCGCGGGAATGTCTTCTTTGAGCTCAGGCGGTACGAAGAAGCGTTGATTGCATATGATGAGGCGCTATCAATCAAGCCGAATTTGGAAAGTGTTTGGCTCGGACGCGGTAACGTGTTCTGCGACCTCAAACGCTACGACGAAGCCTTGGCTGCCTATGACAAGGCGTTGTCGATCAACCCAAATTCGGAAGATGCCTGGCTTGGGCTCGGGCGGGCCAAGCTCGATCAAGGTAAAATACAGGAATCGCTGTTCGCTTTCGATAAGGCTTGCGCGCTACGGCCTGGCTTTGGCCTGGCGCTGTCTAACAAGATTTTTGCACTCGACTTTACTGACGCCGGATTTGCCGAGCAGCAAGAGGCGCGGCGGCGATGGTGCAGTGAGACCGGGTCGAAAATATCTCAGTTGCCGCCAGCACTCAACCGTAACGATCGTGACCCCAATCGGCGCCTCATCGTCGGATACGTTTCGGCCGATTTCCGCGATCACTCCGCCTCACGCGCCTTTAGCCCGGTGCTCCGACACTGTGATAAGTCACGGTTCGAACTCGTCTGCTATTCGAACTCTACCCTTCGCGATGGTCTCACCGAACAGTTTGTCAAAATAGCCGATCGGTGGCGTGATGTACTTTCGCTTTCGGACGACGCTTTGGCAGCGCAGATCCGAGAAGACAAGGTGGATGTACTTGTCGATCTTTCTGGTCATTCCGCGGGGAACCGTCTGGAAGTGTTCGCCCGTAAACCCGCGCCAATCCAAGTAACGGCTTGGGGACATGCGACGGGCACGGGTCTGCCGACCATGGATTATTTTTTCGCGGACCCGGTGTCGGTTCCGGTCGGGGTCCGTTCGCTGTTCGCCGAGATCGTTTTTGATCTGCCTTGCATTCTGACAATCGAGCCACCGCCTTATGGGCTTGCGGCAGCGGAGCCGCCATCTTTGGCAAACGGATACGTCACATTCGGCGTATTCAACCGAACTAGCAAAGTGACCGATCAAACTATTCTCTTGTGGTCACAAATACTTCTGGAAGTTCCGGCTTCAGTGATCGTGTTCAAACATGGCGGTTTTGACGACCTGACGATACGTAGCCGGATCATAAACCTCTTCGCCGATAAGGGCGTCGATCCGAGACGGATATTATTCCGCGGCGGTTCGCCGCGGCCGGAGCATCTCGCCGCATTCCGCGACGTCGACATCAGTCTCGATCCATTCCCGAATAACGGCGGAGTAAGTACGTGGGAATCTCTACAGATGGGGGTTCCAGTTGTGGCAAAGCTCGGCAATGGCACCGCGAGCCGAGCGGCGGCGTCCATTATAAACTCAATTGGTCTCGGCGAGTGGATAGCGTCCGATGATGAGCACTATGTTGCGATCGCCACGGAATTCGCGCGCCACCCAGGACGGCTACGGTCCTTGAGGAGTAGCCTACCGGAGCGGATTATCCAGTCGGTTTCTGGCAATGCCGTTCTTTATACGAAAGCCGTTGAAACGGCTTACGAAACTATGCTTCGCAATAGGACCAAAACGAATTCCCACTAAAGTTCCCCACCAAAGAATTTGCAGCATCAGGTCATGTGGTGGATGGCGGCTAATTTGGACGGTCCGGGCCGGGGGTAGTCATGCCGTCTTTGAGCGAAAGTCCGCGCTGAAAGCGAGCACATGGGAGCCGCGCCAATTGGCAATGTTATTATCGAGTTCTGCAGCGCCAAGTTGCGCATTGTGGACGATATCGTTCTACCCCGGCTTTAATCGAAAGGAACGTTGAAGCGCTTGGCGGTATCGCAGTCATCCGAGAGGCAGATCGCATGACTGTGGATGCCGATGTCAAAGACTCGAAAGTCCTGACTTTGGCACTTTTATCAAGAACGCTGACGAACGTGAACGGGCGACTGTCTTACTTGAGGCTGGTTTGATCGTGCGGCTCGGATACCTTCAGCTCATTTGTGAGTCAGCTTCGCCAAAAATCCTTGAACCGAGTTGGCGTAAGTTCAGTGTACGGTATGTTGTATGTTCTTGTGGCCGAGATACGCCTGCAATGCCCGCGTATCGTGCCTCTTATTGGCCAGGGCAAATCTAGTAGCGTGGCGCAGCATATGGGGTGAGCCTTAAAGCCAAGGTTTGCCCCAATCCCCGTCCGCTCGATCATCTTGGCGAACCCAGCGGTAGAAAACGGCGCGCCACGTTCGGAGGTGAAGACAAATGGCGATTTCGGTAGCTGTTCGCGCTGGAGTCGCCGCAGAGCCCGCAATTCATCGCCAAGGATTAGGTGTGTCGCTGGGGTGCCCGCTTTAACCCGACGAACGTGCATGGTGGCCGTATTGAAGTCGAGCTGATCGAGTTCGATAACGCGAGTCGCCCATCCGAACGACTCGCAAAATGCGGCGTCTCTAGCCTAGATCTTCCACGGCAAAGCTCGCCGGCGCCGCTCCACGTTGTAGAAGCTGCCACATTGTCCGATACGCCACTTCGATATGGCGCGTGAAGCGCGCGGTGTCGAACAAACGTGTCGATGCGCGACTGGCGAGCTTGGTCTTCATAATGGCGAGCAATGCCGGATCGCAAGCGAGTTTGAGTGCGAGAGCCTCATATTCCTCGAGTGACGTCGTCACCAATTCCGCCAATCCCACTGCGTAAAGTTCGCTTGCCGCGACGCGGCTGGCAAAGGTCGAACCGAGGCCGGTCAGAACGGGCAGTCCTGCCCAAAGCGCATCGCCTGTGGTCGCATGCGCGTTGTAAGGCTGCGTGTCGAGAAATAGGTCGGCTTGCCGGTGACGCGCAAGGTGATCGGCCGAAGACGGCACCGACGGCGCGAAGACCAACCGATCTGTCCGCACACCGCGGCGTTCCGCCTCGCGGCGCAAATTGCCGACGGAGGTGCTGTCGCCCGCTTTCAGCCAGAGCACGCTGCCCTCAATGGCTTGTAACAGCCGCATCCAAATATCGAATATCGCCGGATTGACCTTGTAAGGCTGATTGAAACAGCAAAAGACAAAGCCGCTTTCCGGTAGCTGCAGCTCGGTGCGCGTCGGCATCTGATCGGAAATGGGACGCGTGTTATCGTGCGCCATAAAGCAGTCCGGCAGCCAAATGATCTTTTCGCTATAGAACGCGGAGTGCTCTGCGGGAATGAGTACGCGGTCGGCGACGATGTAATCGAAATAATCTGCGCCCGACGTCCCGGAATAGCCGAGATAACTGACCTGGGCCGGGGCGGCCCGCTGCGCAAATATGCCCATGCGCGCGCCTTGGGTATAACCGTTCAAGTCGACAAGGATGTCGATTTCGGCTTCGCGAATTCGGCGCGCTATCTCGTCGTCACGCAAGGCCGCAGCATCGATAAATCGGTCGAACGCGCGTTCGAGCCGTTCGCGCGAATCCGAGCCATCGTCCGGTCCGAGCGATATCGCAGTTGTTTCAAATCGCGATTTGTCGTGGCATTCGAACATTCCCATGACGAGTTGCGACACGGCATGCTCGCGAAAGTCCGAAGACACATAGCCGACGCGTAATTTGTCATGACGATAGCGTTCGCCGCGCCACAACGGCCGGCTCGCGATCGGAAAATGCGACCGATTGAAGTTCCTGGCGCATTGGAGTTGCTCCGCCGGGGAGGACGACAGTGCAAGCGTGATGAAAGGATAGGCCGGCTCGTCTCGTGCGATCGACGCGAGTAAAGCCGCGCGTTCCGTATCGAAATCCGCCCAATCGCAAAGGTGCATCTTGGCAAACAGCCGCATGCTCCTCGCGTCCGCGCTGTCGGCCAAGGCCAATCCGCGGTCATAGGCTGCAATCGCCTCGTTATAGGACCGGCGCAACAGATGAATGTTGCCGGCATTAACGTGACTGTCGGCGAGATCGGGCTGCAGCGCGGTCGCGCTTTTGAAGCTTTTTAACGCTTCGTCAGACCGAAGTAGCAGCGCCAAAGTGTTGCCGCGGTTGACATAGGCTTGCGCGAAGCTTGGCCGCTGCGTGATCGCTCTGTCGAAGCTCGTCAGCGCCTCATCGAGCCGCTTGAGCGCCTGCAATGCCATGCCGCGATTGTTATGAGCATCGGCGAGCTCAGGATAGAACGCGAGCAGTTCGTCATATTGCCGCAAGGCATCGGCGAATTTTCCTTCGCTCATCAGCGAAGTGGCGTAATTGTTGCGCGCGTGCGGATGCCGCGGATAAGCCTCGAGCAAACGCTTATAGATCTTGGCTGCATCCGCGTGCCGCCCGGCCATGCCAAGCGCAACCGCGAGATTGTATTGCACATCCGGAATGTCCGGCCGGATCTTCGACGCTTGCCGGAATAAGGTAATGGCGGCGTCCAAATTGCCTTGCTGGCCTTGAAGCGTCGCCAGGAGATACAGGCAATCGAAATCGTTCGGCGTCTGCGTGAGGATGTGTTGAAGGGCAGCAGCCGCTTCACCGAAGCGGCCGGCTTTTTGCAATACGAGAGCTGCTTGAATCCGGCTGTTCCGGTCGTCGGTCATGACCGGAGATTCTCGCGGCTAGTTCGCGGCTGAATGGGCCACACCGGCGCGAGGGCCGACGCTGTCGCAGTGCGCGACGAAGGCCACGATCGCCGGGATAGTCAGCGAGTCGAACAGCGGCACATGTCCTTGATCGGGCACTTCGATAACTTCGAGCCCAGGATATCGCGAGCGCATTTCGTTGACGGTCTCGACCGACAACAGATCGGAATTGGCGCCGCGGATCACCATCACCGGCACCTGTTTAAGCGCGTCGAATTCGTTCCACATCGATGGCAGCGGCTTCTCGCTATCGACATCGCCGAGCGTGCTGGCAAGTTTGACATCGTAAGTCGGCACGAGTTCGCCGCCGGCCATCTTCCAAGTATTTTCTGCGGCCGCGAGCCAATGTGCGGCGGTCAATTTCGGGAATTGATCACCGAAAAGTTGGCTCAGGATCTCCGCGCCTTCGGCGAAACTCCTCGGCTCCTGCAGCTTGCCGACATAGCTCTTGATGCGAGCGACACCTTTGATCTCGATCACCGGACCGATGTCATGCAGGACGACGCCGACAATGAGCGCGGGCTGCGTGGCGCCAAGAAGCATGGTCAGGATCCCGCCGCGTGAACTCCCGACAAAGACGGCCGGGCCGATACCGAGAGCGCTCAACACGGTGACGACGTCGTTGAGTTCGACCAAGACATTGTAATTTTCCGGCTTGGGGTCGTAGTCCGATTGCCCGCGGCCGCGTGAGTCAATCGCGATCACGCGGCGCGGCTGCCTGCTGCCGGCAAGGACAGGCGCGAGCGTGTCGAAATCGGATGTCGTACGCGTCAGGCCGGGGAGGCACACCACCGGCAATGACGGAGCGGTGCGCGGACCATATTCGCGCACATGCAAGCGCAAGCCGTCTTGCGCTGTGATGAAAGTGCTGCGCGGCGTATCGTCTGCGGCCATGGTGTTAGAGCATCGCTGCGCGCTTTAAGGAACGACGACATCGCCGATCGAGGAGAAGCGCGCGGCACTGTAAAGGCCGGTCTTTGGGCGCGCAATGCAGCCGGTAAAGGCATTCGTCTTTTGTAATTTATTCCATTATTTCAATATCTTGAGTGGGCTGGATCAGCCGCCGCGGCGAAGATCGGCCTCGATCATGAGCTTCGGGTTGTTTTCGATCAGCGCTCGATAGACCTGCATGTTCTCCAGAACGCGCTGCACGTAATTGCGCGTCTCCGAGATCGGGATGCGCTCGACCCAGTCGATCGGATCGGTTTTCGGATCGCGCGGATCGCCATATTGCTCGATCCATTCCTTGGCGCGGCGCGGACCCGCATTGTAGGCGACGAAAGCGAGCACATAAGAGCCGCGCCAGCTGGCAATGTCATTGCCGAGTTCGGCGGTGCCAAGCTGCGCATTGTAGACGATATCGTCTTTCAGACGGCGCTGATCGAAAGCAACATTGAAGCGTTTGGCGGTATCGCGTCCGGCGGCCGGCGTCACCTGCATTAGGCCGATGGCATTCGCAGCGGACACGACTCTCGAATTGAACGCGCTCTCCTGACGCACGATCGAATACACCACGCAAGGTTCGACTTGAGGACCGATCTGCTGATATTGCGGCACGCCGAAATCGGGAAAGGCATAACGCTCGAATGGATAGCCATGGCTGAGCGCCGGCTTGCCGAGCAGCAAAGTCGCGCGTGCATCAGTGTGCCGAGCGGTGATTTCAGCAAGCGTCGCCAAGCCCGCGGTGTCGGTTGCCTTGTCGCCAAGGTCGGCTGCCATCGAAGCGATCAGGTCGCGCTCGTCGATGGCATAGAGAATTTCAAAGACGCGGGCGAGTTCGAGCGGGCGATGCTCGCCGGCGGGCTCGGGCAGAGCGCGCAGTGTGATTTCGTCGAGGCCGAGGCGCGCTCGCGCCAGTTGACCGTAATAGGCGGTGGGATAGCGCGCTGCGGCTTCATAGAGCCCACGAGCATCGCGATCGCGGCTGGCAGCTTCGAGACTGCGTGCTTGCCAATAATAGGAACGGGCGAGCGTGATCGGACTAGAAGCGCCGTCGGCAACGCGTGCGAAATGCGGCAGCGCGAGGTTTGGCTCGTGCAGGAAGCGGAGCGCGATCCAGCCCGAGGTGAAATGTTGCTCGGCGCGGAAATTGTCGCTGATCGGCGGTGCCGCGCCATTGGCGATGTCGTAGGCGAGCTTGGCGTCGCCGAGATCGAGGAGTTTGCGCGCGATCAGCCGCCGCTCGACCCACCACGGATCGGGATTGCCGATCTTGGCCGGATCGCGCGGGGCTGCGGCCAATAATTGCGCGGCCTCGGTGATCTTGTCGGCGCGGCGCAGCACTTGGATGCGGCTGAAGATGTAGCCTGGATCGTGGCGCGCGGCTTCCGGCACGGCGTCGAGAAGCGCCTTCGCATTGCTGTCCTGATTGATGACGGCGGCACGCGCTTTGGCAATCGCCATCGCGGTTGCATCGAGATGACGCGCGGCACGCAAGGCACCGTCGTCATCGTCGTCATAGAGCCGCATATCCATGCGCACGGCATCGTCGGCGGGCGTGATCAGTCCGGCGAATGTGTCGCGGGCCTGGCTTTCCAGATCGGCGGAGAACGCGTCGCTGCGCCAAGTCTCACGCAAGGCCGCTGCAGCGCTTCCGGTGTTGCCTTGGGCGAGGAACGCGCGCGCCAGCGCGAAATGTCCCTTCACCGTATGTGGCGGCTCGGTGGCAAAAAAGTTGATGACGGTTTGCGGATCCATGCGCTCTTGCCACAGCACGCCTTCGGCGCGGCGGCGTAAGGTGGTGATACTCGGCCAGCTCGGATTGGCAGCGATGAAATTCGCGTAACGCGAAAAATCGTTCGAGCCGTCGTCGCTGCGCAGCAACGCCCACTCCACAAGTTTACGTGCGCTCGGATCGGTGATCGACGCTTCGACAGTGGTCGTTTCGTCCTGACGGCTCTTGCGGATGAGATCGAGCGCCTGCTTGACCGCCTGCAGATCGAGTTGCGAGGCCGAGCCGGAAGCCGCGCTGGCGAAGGGCACGACCGGGCGGCTGGCAACCGCCGGCGGTGGCATTGGCGCAGATGCAGCCACGCCAAGGGTGGCACCCGGTGCCAGCGACAGCGGAGCCGGCTTTTGGGCCTTGCTGGATGTTTTCGTCGTTTCGGTTTTCGACGCCGCAGCTTTCGGTGATGCGGCTTTCGGTGCAGTGGTCTTTGCAGCGGGCGTCTGGGCCGACTTGGCGTCCTTCTTGCCCGGCCGCTCGCGTGGGACCGGAACCGGTTCGGTCGTAGACGCGGCGTAGGCGCCGCCCGCGACGAGCCCAAGCTCCGGCAAGCTTGTGGCGGCCAAAAGCAGCGCGGCGAAAAGGATCGTCAGCCGATTTGCCAGCACGTTTCCTCCTGCCGAATACCGGCGTCGCGAATCGATTTCTGTACGGGATCGGTGCAGAAAACCCTAACCCGGCAACGCCTTCGCGACAATTTACACTTTTGCGGCGGTAGCGGGGCTGCGAGGCCCTTTCGGGCCTGTTTCAAGCCCCTTTCAAGGGCGGCGACGAACCGATATTTATGATGCCTTGATGACCGGCCTGCGGCCGGGCCGAGTTCCCAACCGTTCGATGGATCGTATCATGCCCGCTAAGACCCGCTTTCAAGGCTCGTTCACCGCGCTGATTACGCCGTTTAAGAACGGCGCTGTGGACGAGAAAGCGTTTCGCGATCTGGTCGATTGGCAGATCGCCGAGGGCACCAACGGACTCGTACCCGTCGGCACCACCGGTGAAAGCCCGACGCTGTCCCACGACGAGCACAAGAAGGTGGTGGAGTGGTGCGTCGATCAGGCGCGCCGTCGCGTTCCGGTCGTGGCCGGCGCCGGCTCCAATTCAACCCAGGAAGCGGTCGACCTCGCGCAGCATGCCGAGAAGGCTGGCGCCGACGCGGTGCTGGTCGTGACGCCCTATTACAACAAGCCGACGCAGGACGGTCTTTATCAGCACTACAAGGCGATCAACGACGCCATCGGCATTCCGATCTTGATTTACAATATTCCCGGCCGGTCGGTGATCGACATGTCGGTCGACACCATGAAGCGGCTTTATGAGCTGGGGAACATCTGCGGTGTCAAAGACGCGACGGCGAATATGGCCCGCGTATCGCAGCAGCGTGCGGCGATCGGCGAAGACTTCAATCAGTTGTCGGGTGAGGATATCACCGCGCTCGGCTTCATGGCCCATGGCGGACACGGCTGCATCTCCGTCACGTCGAATGTGGCGCCGCGGCTGTGTTCGGAATTCCAGGCCGCTTGTCTCAAGGGTGACTATGCCGCGGCTTTGAAGCTGCAAGACAAGCTCGCACCGCTGCATACGAATCTGTTCATCGAGACCAGTCCGGCGCCGGTCAAATACGCGTTGTCGCTTCTCGGCAAGTGCGACAACAGTTTGCGGTTGCCGATGGTCCCGGCCACCGAGAACGCACAAAAGGCGGTGCGCCAGGCCATGGTGCATGCCGGCCTGATCAACTAGGTTTTTTCCGCCGCCCGCAAATGCGGGTATCCCATGTTGGGCTCGCGGTCTCGCTGATGCGGGACCGATCATTGTTTATGCAAGGGGGAGCAACGTTATGCTCGATGAATTCAAAAAATTTGCGATGCGCGGCAATGTCGTCGATCTCGCTGTCGGTGTGATCATCGGCGCGGCCTTCGGCGCAATCGTCAATTCACTGGTCGGCGATATCGTCATGCCGATCATCGGTTCGATCACTGGCGGGCTCGACTTTTCAAACTATTTCGTTCCGCTCTCGCACAAAGTGACGGCGTCCTCACTGGCCGAAGCCAAGAAAGAGGGCGCGGTTCTCGCTTGGGGCAGTTTCCTCACCGTCGTGATCAATTTCGCGATCATCGCGACGGCTTTGTTTCTCGTGGTCAAGGGCATCAACAGACTGAAAGCCTCCGAGCCGCCGCCCCCGCCGCCGCCGCCCTCCAAGGAGGTTGAGCTCCTTACCGAAATCCGCGACGCGCTGAAGAAGAGTTGAAGCGGAGGGGCGTTAGGTCAGTCGAACAATGGCGTCAAAGCCGGAACCTAAATCGCGGATCGCAGCCGAGAACCGCAAGGCGCGCTTCAACTACTTCATCGATGAAACCATGGAGGCTGGTCTCGCTTTGACCGGTACCGAGGTGAAGTCGTTGCGCCTGGGCAAAGCGACGATCGCAGAATCCTACGCCGATGCACGCGGCAATGAGATCTGGCTGATCAATTCCAATATTCCGGAATATCTGCAGGCCAATCGCTTCAATCACACGCCAAAGCGGCCGCGGAAGCTCCTTCTGCATCGCAGCCAGATCAACAAACTGATCGGCGCGGTCGAACGCGAGGGCAGGACGCTGGTGCCGCTAAAAATCTATTTCAATGAGAAAGGCCGCGCCAAAGTCGAACTCGCTTTGGCGCGCGGCAAGAAACTCTATGACAAGCGCGACACCGAAAAGAAGCGCTCATGGGAGCGCGATCGCTCCCGGCTGATGCGGCAGAAAGGATGAAGCCAAAAAGGATTTCGAGATGTCCATTCCGACCAAGCTCGACCATTGCGTCATCCATGTCAGCGATTGGGAGCGCTCCAACGCCTTCTACACGACGGTGATGGGCGCCGAACTCGTCACGCGGCCAGTGGGCTTTGCCTATCGCTTCGGCGATAAGCAGCTCAATGTTCACGGTCCCGGCGTGAAGCCGGCCGAGGTGGCGCGCTTGCCGGTCGCGCCCGGCAATAGCGATCTCTGCTTCGAGTGGATGGGGCCGATTGGCGATGCCGTGGCTCATCTGCAGCGCTGCAACGTCGCCATCGAAGCCGGTCCAATGCAGCGCTTCGGCGCCAAGGGGCCGGGCACCAGCGTCTATTTTCGCGATCCGGATGGTTCGCTGATGGAGTTCATGTCTTACGCCAAAGCATGATCCGGAAAAGTGGACGCCGGTTTTCCGATAAAGATCATGCTTCACTAAAGTCCGTAGAGCGCAATCGTCAAAACGATTACGCTCTACGGTGCGAGCGGATTTTCGGCGAAATAGTGCGCCATGAAATCGTTGAAGGCTTTGACCTTTGCGGAGAGCTGACGGCCGGCCGGATAGACCGCGTAGATCGCCGCCTCCGGAAGCTGATATTGCGGCAACACGCGCACCACGCGTCCGACCTGAAGGTCATCGTGGAAAAAAATAATCGGACCATAGGCGATGCCGAGGCCGCGCACGGCTGCGGTGCGCAGTATTTGACCATGGCTGGTGATGATCGGGCCGCTGACTTTCACGACGCGCTCGCCGCCGCGTCCGATCAAATGCCATTCATCGGGTTCGTCGAGATAGCTGTAGCTTAAACAAGAGTGGCTGCTGAGATCCTCGGGCTTTTTCGGGACGCCCCGTCGCGAAAGATAATCCGGTGAAGCGCAGAGAATGCGGCGTGAGCTATTGAGCTTGCGCACGACCAAGCTCGACGACGTGCCACGTGGAGGGCCGACGCTGATGGCAACGTCATAGCCCTCTTCGATCGGGTCGGTGACGCGATCGTTGAAGGTCAGGAAGATGCGCAGCCTTGGATAAGCGACGATTAGATCGCTGATCGCGGTACCGATTTCGGCGAGCCCGAAATTGGTCGGGGCAATGACCCGCAATTCGCCGCGCGGCTCATTATGCAGTTCGCCGGCGGCGCGCTCGGCGTCGTCGAGTTCGGCGAGGATGCGCCGGCATTGCGCATAGAAAGCGCGGCCGGCTTCGGTGGCGCTGACTTTCCGGGTGGTGCGGTTGAGGAGCTTCGCACCGAGCCGTTCCTCGAGGGCAAGCACATGTTTGCTTGCCGCGGCTCGCGACAGGCCGAGCCGTTCGGCGCCGGCCGTGAAGCTTGCCGCCTCGACCACGGCGGCAAAGACCCGCGCGTTCTCAAATCGATCCATTGGCTGCCATATTGTCAACTTCAGATAGACAATCTATTTCCGACAGAGCGGATTATCAAATCCTTCCTGGCGGATTACGGTTCTGACAAACGAACACCACGGAGGAAGCCGCTTATGTCGACCGAAAAATTCATCGTCGCTCCGCATTTCCGCCTGCATGAATGGGTCGCGGAGGAGAAAGGTTATTTCGACGCCGAGGGACTTGATTACGAATTCCGCGAGACGATGGATTCGAGCAAAGGCAGCGGCCATCAACTCGGCAACAAGGTCGGCGCCTATCAGATGCTGGAAGCCGGCCGCACCTGCAATGTCAGCGGCGCCTGCCACTGGACCATGAACGTCGCCGCCTCCAAAGGGCACGGCAAGCTTTATGCTGACGCTTATTCGGTATCGCCCTGCGGCGTCTTTGTTGCTCCGAACTCACCGATCAAGACGCCGGCCGATCTCGCCGGTATGCCGATTTCGGTCGGCTATCAGTCGGGCAGCCATTACGCAACGATCCAAGGTCTCGAACAGTATCTCAAGCCCGATCAGATCAACCTGTCCTTCAAGGACGGTTTGTTGTTCAGCCGCATGGAAATGCTGATCGATGGCAAGGTGCCGGCGGCATCGCTGTTCAGTGGTCCATATTATTTCCTCGAGCAGCTCGGCTTCCGCAAAATCATCGATACCACCTTCATGATGGCGTCGATGGTCACCGGCACGCCCGATGCGGAAGATGTCCGCCGCTACTTCCGGGCGCTACGCCGAGCGCAACGCGACATCGACCTGCGGCCAGAACTCTACACGCATTACTACAAGCAGGAATTCCCGGCACGCTTCCAGGATCAGATGGATACGCGGCGCTGGGGACCGGGCGAGCGGCTGGTATTCGAACCGTATTCGAAGCAGACCTTCGACGAGTCGTTTGAATGGATCGAGCAGCACGGCATCTTCCCGCGCAGCGAAATGGGCACCGGCAATTACGAAAGCTCGATCTACGCTTAGAGCATATTGCGGTTAGGCCGGCGGAGGGCCTAGTTCTTCACGCAGTTTGGCAAAGACGTCGCGGAACATCTGCGGCGTCAGCACGCCGGTATTCGTGTTGTAACGCGAGCAGTGATAGCTATCGAAGATTACCAGGTCATCGATGGCGTGCCTGCTGCCGTGGCCGAACGGGTATAACGAGCGGCGCACATCCTGCGTCACCATCAGCGTATCGTGCGCGACCCGGCCGAGGGCCATCACGGTGCGTAACCGCGGCATCTCTTTGATCGTCGGCGTGAGAAAGTCGCGACAGGTTCTGATCTCCGCCGGCGTCGGCTTGTTTTCCGGCGGCACGCAACGCACCGCATTGGTGATGCGGCAGTCGACGAGCTCCAGACTATCGTCCGGCCGCGCCTCGAATTTTCCACGCGCAAACCCGTATTCGATCATGGTCGAATAGAGAAGGTCGCCGGCATAGTCGCCGGTGAACGGCCGTCCGGTGCGATTGGCGCCGCGCAGTCCCGGCGCCAGCCCGACGATCAAAAGCCGCGCATCGACCGGCCCAAAGGAATCGACGGGCGCATTGAACCATTCCGGTTCGCGTGCGCGCCAATCCTGCCGGTAGGCGGCGAGGCGAGGGCAGAGCGGGCAATCGCGGCCCGGTGGGCCGCTCGATCGCGGCATGGATTATTCGTCTTCGAACTCGTCTTCGACGTCGACGCGCTGCGAGGCCGGGCTTCGCTGCAGGAATTGCGGCGTGTGATGCGGTTCGCGCTCGCGCGGCTCACGCATGCCCTCTCGCGGCTCGCGCTGCGGCCGTTCGGTGGGATCGCGGCCGACCTTGGACCGCATTTCAACGATGTCGACGAACTGATCGCATTGCCGGCGCAATTCGTCGGCGATCATAGGCGGCTGGGTCGAAATGGTGGAAACCACCGTCACCCGCACGCCGCGGCGTTGCACGGCCTCAACGAGCGAACGAAAATCGCCATCGCCTGAGAACAGCACCATCTGATCGATATGCGGTGCAAGCTCCATGGCATCGACCGCAAGCTCGATATCCATATTGCCTTTCACCTTGCGGCGGCCGGTCTGATCGACGAATTCCTTGGTCGCCTTGGTGACGACGGTGTAGCCGTTGTAGTCGAGCCAATCGATCAGTGGCCGGATCGACGAATATTCCTGATCCTCGATGACGGCGGTGTAGTAGAAAGCCCGGATCAGATAGCCGCGCGACTGAAATTCGCGCAGCAAGCGCTTGTAATCGATATCGAAGCCGAGCGATTTCGCAGTGGCGTAAAGATTGGCGCCATCAATGAATAACGCGATTTTTTCCATCTGTACCGACATGGTCTGTCTCTAAGGTCTCTTTGCGTTCTTGGTTCGTAATGAAACCGGGTCCATCGCAATGGTTGGACGATACCGGGCGCTTTCAAATCCAGTTCGTCATCGGAAACGTTCGATGCGGGGACCGCGTTAAAGGCGTTTTGGCAATCAATCCGTCGCTGAAGTACTGCGTAACGCCGCCGCGACAGTCCCGAGAATATGATTCGAAAGACCGCGATCAGGTTCCCATGGCGTGGGCGTAACAGAGCCGGGCCGTACCGCCAAGTTAAAAATCCGAAAGCGAAATAGCCGCGAAAATTGGCACTTGCGCTTACGGGCGGCGGACGATACCTAAACTCGCAATTGCGGAATAATGTCCTGTGCGGGAACTTGGTTTTGCGATCCCAGCCAAGACATTGAGCAAAAGCGCACTTTCAGCCCTTCCAGGAGCCTTAGCCCATGGCCCGCGTTACCGTTGAGGATTGCATCAACCAGGTCGAGAATCGGTTCGATCTGGTGCTGCTTGCCGCCCATCGCGCCCGGATGATCTCGTCCGGCACCCAGATCGCGGTCGATCGTGACAACGATAAGAACCCGGTCGTGGCGCTCCGCGAAATCGGCGATGAGGCGATTTCACCGGAGGATTTGAAGGAAGAGCTGGTCCATTCCCTGCAGAAATACGTCGAAGTCGACGAGCCCGAGCCGGAAGCGGTTCCGCTTATCGGCGCGCCGGGCACCGGCGCCGATGCGGACGATACCGACGTCACCGGCGACCGGATGACCGAGGACGAGCTGCTCAAGGGCCTGGAGGGCCTTACGCCTCCGGAAGCCCAACCCGAGCCGGATGTGGTCGACGACGACGAGTAGACCCGGCTCGCGCCAGCGGCGCTGGCTTTTTATTAACCAAACCGATCTTCATTTCGCCGCGGGCCGATCCGCGGCGTTTTGATTACCGCGGCGTTTTTGATTTTGTCTTGCGGCCCGTGCATCGCCGCCTTGTGGCCATCGCGTAGCTCCATGATATCGTTATAGTCTGAGTCAAAGCCGGGCTGGTCCCGGCAGAGGCCGGGCGGCGGAGTAAAGGCCGTCATGGATCAGCAAGACGTAACGATGCCGCGCACGCCGATCGAACAGCCGCTGCCGCGCATGCAGAACCAGCCCCGGCCGCGGGTGCCGGCGGCGCGCGCGCCTAATCTCGTGCCGCTCGACAGCGAAACGCCGCCGCCGAAGGCGCGCAAGCAGCTGATGCGGCAATACGAACTGGTCGACCGCGTCAAAGCCTATAATCCGAAGGCCAATGAAGACCTGATCAACCGAGCCTATGTCTATGCCATGCGCGCGCATGGCGAGCAGAAGCGCGCCTCGGGCGATCCCTATATCTCGCATCCGCTCGAAGTCGCCGCTATTCTCACCGACCTCAAGCTCGACGACGCCACTATCGCGGCGGCGCTCTTACACGACACCATCGAGGACACCGACGCCACGCGCGCCGAAATCGATCGCATTTTCGGTCATGAAATCGGCCGTCTGGTCGAAGGCCTCACCAAATTGAAACGGCTCGATCTGGTCTCGAAGGAAGCGAAGCAAGCGGAGAACTTACGCAAGCTTCTCCTTGCCATCGCCGACGACGTGCGCGTGCTACTGATCAAGCTTGCCGACCGGCTGCACAATATGCGGACGCTGTCGCACAAGGCGCCGGAATCGCGCCGGCGCACTGCGGAAGAGACCCTCGATATCTATGCGCCGCTGGCCGGCCGCATGGGTATGCAGGAGATGCGCGAGGAACTCGAGGATCTTTCCTTCCGTGAGATCAATCCCGGCGCTTACAAGGTTTTGGGCGAGCGGCTGGAGACTTTCGCTGAGCGGTCGAGCGACTGGATCAGTGAGATCGAGCAGCAATTGACCCGAAAGCTCAGTGATCGCGGCATCGACGCCGAGGTCTCGGGCCGCCGCAAGCGCGCTTATTCGATCTGGCGCAAGATGGAACGCAAGGCCGTCGGCTTCGAACAATTGTCTGACATCTTCGGTTTCCGCGTCATCGTTGGCGATATTGCCGAATGCTATCAAGCGCTCGGTATCGTCCACATCACCTGGCCGGTCGTGCCAGGCCGTTTCAAAGACTACATCTCGACGCCGAAGCAGAACGACTACCGTTCGATCCACACCACCGTGATCGGGCCGGGCAAGCAACGCGTCGAACTGCAGATCCGCACCCGCGAGATGCAGCAGATTGCCGAATACGGCATCGCTGCGCATGCGCTCTACAAAGACAGTGAAGCCTCGCCGACCGAAATGCTGTCGCGGGAATCGAGCGCATATGCGTGGCTCCGCCGCACCATCGAAATGCTCGCCGAAGGCTCCGATCCGGAAGAGTTTCTCGAGCACACCAAGCTCGAACTGTTTCACGACCAGGTCTTCGCCTTCACGCCGAAGGGCAAACTGATCGCATTACCGCGCGGCGCCACGCCGATCGACTTTGCCTACGCCGTGCATACCGATGTCGGCAATATGGCGATCGGCGCCAAGATCAACGGCAAGATCGGTCCGCTCAGTTCGCCGCTGCAGAACGGCGACGAGGTGCAAATCCTCACGTCGAAAGCGCAGACCTCGCCGCCGGCCGCGTGGGAATCGATTGTCGTCACCGGCAAGGCCCGCGATGCCATCCGCCGCGCCACCCGCGACGCGGTGCGCAACCAATATGCCGGGCTTGGCCGCAACATCGTCGAGCGCCTCTTCGAGCGCGCCAAGATCGATTATACCGACGAGAAGCTGCAAGGCGCACTGCCGCGGCTAGCACGCACCTCGATCGACGACGTGATGTCGGCGGTCGGACGTGGTGAGATGCGCGCCTCCGATGTCGCGCGGGCGATGTACCCCGATTACAAGGACGAACGCGTCACACCGCTGGCGCCGAAAGCCGAAAGCGGCTGGTTCGGCCTGAAACTCGGCCGTGCGCTGATGTTCCGGGTACCCGAGGAAAGCAATGACGGTGCCGCGATCCCGATCCGCGGTATCAACAGCGATTTGCCGGTGCGTTTCGCGCCGGATGGCGGCGCCGTTCCCGGCGACCGCATCGTCGGCATCATGACGCCGGGCGAGGCGATCACGATCTATCCGATCCAGTCCGATGGACTCAAACAATTCGAGGATGAGCCGGAGCGCTGGCTCGACGTGCGCTGGGATGTCGATGACAAGGCACCGCAGCGGTTCCCGGCGCGGCTTTCGGTGCAATCGGTCAACGAGCCGGGCACGCTTGCACAAATCGCGCATGTTATCGCCGAGCACGACGGCAATATCGACAATATCCGCATGACCCGGCAGTCGCCGGATTTCACCGAGCTCACCATCGATCTCGAGGTCTATAACCTCAAGCACCTGACCTCGATCATCTCGCAATTGCGGGCAAAGAAGGTCGTGGCCAAGGTCGAGCGCGTGAACGGATAATTGTAACGGTCATGCCGGCTCTTGCTCCTCTTCGCCTCGGCGTCAATGTCGATCATGTCGCGACTGTGCGGAACGCGCGCGGCGGACGGCATCCAGATCCGGTGAAGGCAGCCGAGATCGCAATCGCTGCCGGCGCTGACGGCATTACGGCACATCTGCGCGAAGACCGCCGGCATATTGTCGATGATGATATCGCACGGCTCAAGGCGAGGATCACCAGGCCGCTCAATTTGGAAATGGCAGCAACCGCGGAGATGGTCGGCATCGCGTGCAAAGTGAAACCGCGTGCTGCTTGCATCGTGCCGGAACGGCGGCAGGAGCGAACCACCGAAGGTGGCCTCGATGTCGCTGGCCAGCGCGAGGCGTTGCGGGCTGCAGTCGGCGAACTCGGCAGCGCCGGCATCCGGGTTTCGCTGTTTATCGCTGCCGAGCCCAAACAGATCGAGGCTGCGGCTGCGATCGGCGCGCCGGTAATCGAAATCCATACCGGTGCCTGGTGCGACGCGATCCTAGCAAGCGAAACCGCAACTGCGTCGGCCGAGTTCGACCGCATCTGCAACGGCGCGACGCTCGCCAAAAGCTTGGGGCTGGAAGTTCATGCCGGCCACGGTCTCGATTTTATCACCGCGGAAAAGATCGCCGAGCTTCCTGAAATCTTTGAGTTGAATATCGGTCATTTCCTAATCGGCGAGGCGATCTTCTCCGGGCTTCCCGATGTGGTGCGGACGATGCGCGCCGCGATGGATCGCGGTCGCGCGCGGGGAGGGCAACAATGATGGTTTCGCTATGATTCTGGGTATCGGGTCCGACATCGCCGATGCACGGCGAATCGCCAATGTGATCGAGCGCCATGGCGATCGTTTCCTTGATCGCATTTTCACGCCGATCGAGCGGGCCAAGGCCGACAAGCGGCGCAATCGTGTCGAGACTTACGCCAAGCGTTTTGCCGCGAAAGAGGCTTGCTCCAAGGCACTCGGTACCGGGCTTCGCGCCGGTGTCTGGTGGCGCGATATGGGCGTGGTCAATTTGCCCGGCGGCCGGCCGACCATGGAACTGACCGGCGGCGCCAAACGCCGGCTACAGAAAATCACGCCCCCGGGTTATGAGGCGCGTATCGACCTTACCATCACCGACGAAGGTCCGATGGCACATGCCTTCGTGATCATCTCTGCTGTCGCTGTCAGCGACTGATTCACGCGCGCCTGTCGGCTCTTGCATGGCCGCCGCGCTGCCACGATGAAAATTTCGTCATGTATCCGATCGTGATCGTAACTATTTGAAATATTTATATAAAATCTCACTCGGTTCGCCGCGACCAAAACCCGCGTGCAATTGCTTGTAGGTGCCTCAACCGCTACAAGATCGCGGGCGGTGCGTTTGAATTTTCGAGATCACAGGCCGATGAGCGTGCAGACAGGCAACAAGCGAAAAGAAGACGGGGCCACCGAGACCATTCGCGTGGTCATTCATGCGCTGATCATTGCGCTGGTCATCCGCACGTTTCTGTTTCAGCCGTTCAACATTCCGTCGGGCTCGATGATCCCGACGCTGTTGGTCGGCGATTATTTGTTCGTTTCCAAATATTCGTACGGCTACAGCAAATATTCTTTGCAATTGCCGTATCTGCCGCCGTTCCCGTTGTTCTCCGGTCGAATTTGGGACTCAGGCCCGCACCGCGGCGATGTGGTCGTGTTCCGCCTGCCGCGTGATCCGTCGATCGACTACATCAAGCGCGTGATCGGGTTGCCCGGTGACCGCATCCAGATGATCGATGGCGTGCTCAACATCAACGGCACACCGGTACCGCGCGAGCGCGTCGACGATTTCATCAACGATGATGACACGTCGGTGCAGCGGGTGAAGCAATTGCGCGAGACGCTGCCCAACGGCGTCAAATACAACACGCTGGATCTCACCGATAACGGCTTTTACGACAATACGCCGGTCTACATCGTGCCGCCCGGCGACTACTTCATGATGGGCGATAATCGCGACAACTCGACCGACAGCCGGGTGTTGAGCGATGTCGGCTATGTACCGGCTGAGAATCTCATCGGCCGGGCGCAAGTTATCTTCTTCTCGATCCGCGGCGACGCGCATGCCTGGGAGGTGTGGCGCTGGCCTTGGGTCGTTCGCTGGGGTCGCCTTTTCACGCTGGTCAGATGAGCGGCCGCAAGAAAACCAAACCCGCAACAGACACGCGACCCGAGACGCCGTCAGAGCCGCGCAAAGAAACGCGCCAAGCAATAACGCGCCGAATAGTTTCGAGCGAAGCGACGCCAGCCGGTGAGCAACCGGCCGGGCAGGCAAGCGCGGCGGCAAGTGCAAAGCCGTCGCGCCGGAGAAAGCGCTCCACCACGTCTTTGGAAACGCGCATTGGCTATCGTTTCAAGGATGGTGACCTGCTCGAAAGCGCGCTCACCCATATTTCCGCACTCAAAGGTCCGCGCAACCGGTCCGGCAGCTATCAGCGTCTGGAATTCCTGGGCGATCACGTGCTCGGGTTGGTAATCTCTGACATGCTCTATCGCGCTTTCCCGAAAGCTGACGAAGGCGAACTGTCGCGCCGCCTCGCCGACCTCGTGCGCAAGGAAACTTGCGCCGAAATCGCGCGTACGATCGATCTCGGCGCCGCGATCCGGCTCGGTTCGTCGGAAGCCAATGCCGGCGCGCGCACGCGCCTCGCCATTCTTGCCGATGTCTGCGAGTCGATGATCGGGGCGGTTTATCTCGACGGCGGCTACAAGGCGGCCGAGGAGCTTGTCGAACGGCTGTGGCAAGTGCGCTTGAGCGCCAAAGGACAGCCGCAACGCGATCCAAAAACCGTGCTGCAGGAATGGGCGCAAGCGCGCGGGCTGCCGACGCCGATCTATCGTGAAGTGGCGCGCTCTGGTCCCGATCATAGTCCTGAGTTTCGCGTCGCCGTGGAGCTTCCAAGCTTCACACCTGCGGAGGGCCAAGCGCGTTCGAAGCGCGCCGCCGAGCAGGCCGCGGCCGCGGCAATGATGGAACGTGAGGGCGTCCATCCGACGCGCCGCAATGGCTGAACAGACGATGAGCGAAACACAATGCGGCTTTGTCGCGCTGATCGGCGCGCCGAATGCCGGCAAGTCGACGCTTCTCAATGCGCTGGTCGGCACTAAGCTCTCGATCGTCACGCCGAAGGTGCAGACCACGCGTACGCTGGTACGCGGCATCGCCATCGAAGGCTCAGCCCAGCTTATCTTTGTCGACACGCCGGGCATTTTCTCTCCGAAACGTAGGCTCGATCGCGCCATGGTCGGCACCGCCTGGGGCTCGACCGCAGATGCCGATCTGGTCGCGCTGCTCGTCGACGCCCGTAAAGGTATCAAGGAGGACGAGGAGAAAATCCTAGGCACGCTTGCGGAAGTGCGTCCGAAAAAGGTGCTCGTACTCAACAAAGTCGATCTTGTCGAAAAGCCAGAGCTTTTAGGTCTGGCGCAAGAGCTCAATCAGCGCGGCAGCTTCGCCGGGACTTTCATGGTCTCGGCGTTGTCCGGCGATGGTGTGACCGATCTGAAAAAATGGTTCGCCGGCAATGTGCCGGCAGGGCCGTGGCTTTATCCCGAGGATCAGATTTCCGAAGCGCCGTTGCGCCAACTCGCGGCCGAGATCACGCGCGAAAAGCTTTATCTGCGGCTGCATCAGGAATTGCCTTACCAGTCGACGGTCGAGACCGATATCTGGAAGGATCTCAAAGACGGTTCGGTGCGGATCGAACAGACCATCTATGTCGAGCGCGAAAGCCAGCGCAAAATCGTGCTTGGCAAAGGCGGCCAGGCGATCAAAGCGATCGGCGCTGCAGCGCGTGTCGACATCGCCGTGGCCATCGAGCAGCCGGTGCACCTTTTCCTGCATGTCAAAGTGCGCGAAGGCTGGGCTGACGATCCGGAACGCTATCGCGAAATGGGGTTGGAATTCCCCAAGGAATAGCGAAGCGGCAAAGAGAGTCCGAAGAGCACGCCATGGAATGGACCGACGAAGGCATCGTGCTCGGCGTCAAGCGCCACGGCGAGACGAGCGCCATTCTTGAATTGATGACAGAGAGCCACGGCCGCCACCTCGGCCTGGTGCGCGGCGGCGCGGGCAGAAGGCTGCGTGGCGTGCTGCAGCCCGGCAATATCTTGCGCGCGACTTGGCGGGCGCGGCTCGACGAGCATCTTGGCAACTACGCCGTCGAGGGGCTGAATTTGCGTGCCGCCGGATTCCTGCCTGCGGCGCATGCGGTCCATGGCGTCACCCATCTCGCCGCGTTGTGCCGGTTGCTTGCCGAACGTGAACTGCATGCTGCGATCTATCATGCACTTGACGAAGTTCTCACCGCACTCGACGACCCGCGCGTTGCCGCGCCGATGCTGGCGCGGTTCGAACTCGACTTCCTCGCCGAACTCGGATTCGGCCTCGATCTCTCCTCTTGCGCCGCGACTGGAGCTTCGCGGGACCTCATTTACGTGTCACCCAAGTCCGGCCGCGCCGTATCGCGCGACGCGGGCGAAGCCTATCGCGACAGGCTTCTGCGGCTGCCGGCCTTTCTGCATGCGGAAGCAGGGCCGGGAAGCACCGGCGACATCGCTGATGCATTTGCATTGACTGGATTTTTCCTGGAGCGGCATGCCTTTGCGCCGCGCGGGCTGATGCTCCCCGAGGCGCGCGCGCAGCTGGTCACGGCACTCTCACGGGCGATCCAATAAGGCCGATTTATTCGGTCGTTCCGCCCTTGTTCCGGTCAAATAACCGCGCTAGCGGTCGGGCCGCATGAACAAGAAAGTGATTCCCCCGGAACCCGAAGGGATCCAAGAGATCGCACTCCGCGAGGCGCTCGAAGAGCGCTATCTCGCTTACGCGCTCTCGACCATCATGCATCGCGCGCTTCCCGATGCGCGCGATGGGCTCAAGCCCGTGCACCGGCGTATCCTTTACGGCATGCGGCTTCTGCGCCTCGATCCGGGCTCCACGTTCAAGAAGTCCGCAAAGATCGTCGGCGACGTGATGGGCAATTTCCATCCGCATGGCGATCAGGCGATCTATGACGCGCTGGTCCGCCTCGCGCAGGATTTCTCCTCGCGCTACACGCTGGTCGACGGTCAAGGCAATTTCGGCAATATCGACGGCGATAACGCCGCCGCCTATCGCTACACCGAAGCGCGCATGACCGAAGTCGCACGCCTGCTCCTCGACGGCATCGACGAAGACGCTGTCGACTTCCGGCCGAGCTATGACGCGGTATCGCAAGAGCCGGTGGTTCTACCGGCGGCGTTTCCCAATCTTCTAGCCAACGGCGCGCAAGGCATCGCCGTCGGCATGGCGACCTCGATCCCGCCGCATAATGTCGCCGAGCTCTGTGACGCCGCGCTTTATCTGATCGAGCAGCCCAATGCACGCACCAAGACGTTGCTGAAATTCGTGCCGGGGCCGGATTTCCCAACTGGCGGCATAGTCGTCGATTCATCCGAAGCTATCGCCGAGGCCTATACCACCGGCCGCGGCTCGTTCCGCGTGCGCGCGCGCTGGAAGACTGAAGAGACCGGCCGCGGCACCTACCTGATCGTGGTGACGGAAATACCGTACCAGGTGCAGAAGATGCGGCTCATCGAGCGCATCGCCGAATTGATCAACGAGAAGAAGCTGCCGCTTCTGGCCGATATGCGCGACGAATCCGCCGAGGACGTTCGCATCGTGTTCGAGCCGAAGTCGCGTTCGGTCGATCCGGCTTTGCTGATGGAGAGCTTGTTCAAGCTCACCGAGCTCGAAAGCCGCGTGCCGCTCAATATGAATGTGCTGGTGCGCGGCCGCATTCCGAAAGTGATCGGACTTGCCGAAGCTCTGACCGAATGGCTCACGCATCGCCGCGAGGTACTGCAGCGGCGCTCGCGCTATCGGCTGGCCCAGATCGAGCACAGGCTCGAAGTCCTGGGCGGCTATCTCGTCGCCTATCTGAACCTCGACAAGGTCATCAAGATCATCCGCAACGAGGACGAGCCGAAGCCGGTCTTGATGAAGACCTTCAAGCTCACCGAGGTACAGGCCGACGCTATCCTCAACATGCGGCTGCGCAATTTGCGCAAGCTTGAAGAGATGGAGATCCGCAAGGAGGAGAAAGACCTTCGCGTGGAGAAGAAATCGCTTGAAGAGCTGCTGCGGTCGGAAACGCAGCAATGGAAGAAAGTCGCCGAGCAGGTCCGCGAGGTTCGCGACGCGTTCGGACCGAAGACGCCGCTTGGCAAACGCCGCACGACCTTTGCCGAGGCGCCGGAGCACGACTTGGCTGCGATCGAAGAGGCGCTGGTCGAGCGCGAGCCGATCACGGTTGTAGTTTCGGAGAAGGGCTGGATCCGGGCGTTGCGCGGCCAAGTCGCCGATCTCTCGAACTTGGCCTTCAAAACCGATGACGGTCTCAACCTTGCGTTCTTCGCGGAGACCACGTCGAAAGTTCTGGTCTTCGCCACCAATGGCCGCTTCTACACTATCGATGCGTCTAAGCTTCCGGGCGGCCGCGGTCACGGCGAGCCGATCCGTTTGTTCGCAGATATGGAACAAGACACCGACATCGTGACGGTGTTCCGTTATCAAGGCGGCCGCAAGCTCATTGTCGGCAGCAAAGACGGCAGAGGCTTTACCGTTCCTGAGGACGAATGCCTTGGAAATACCCGCAAGGGAAAACAGGTTCTCAACGTCAAAGCGCTGGACGAAGCACGCGCTGTTTCTCCGGTCGACGGCGATCTCGCTGCCGTGATCGGCGAGAACCGCAAGATGGTGATCTTCCCGCTCGATCAGGTGCCGGAGATGACTCGCGGCCGTGGCGTGCGCCTGCAGCGCCACAAGGATGGTGGGCTCTCCGACCTCAAGACCTTCAAGGGCGCCGACGGCTTGAGCTGGACCGACGGCGCCGGCCGCGTATTCAATTTGACACTCAAAGAATTGGCCGACTGGCGCGGTAATCGCTCCGATGCCGGACGCTTGGCGCCGAAGGGCTTTCCCAAGACCAATAAATTCGACAATGCGCCGAGCCCGGCGCCGCACGACAAAAGCCCGGACGCAGCGTAGTTCTGCGTATTGCGTTCAAATTGCAGTGTCGCGTTAGGCAAACGTCAATCTTGACCGGTCGAATTGGCCTCAAGTTCCACGCATTGGCTCGGATACATAACTAAATTTTCAGATGCACCTTGCGATGGTGGCGGGAGAGCAGGACAGCTTTTCCGTAACCGAGCCGGCATACCGTAATGCGTGCGCAGCAAATCGTCTGGAGTGGCCGTTCGGGCTGGATACCGAACAAACCGGAGTCGGACATCGCTCCGCTTGTGATTTATTTCGGCACCCGCGAGGCGCTGGCGTCCGGCGCACGTTATGACGAATTGCGCGGCATGTTTCCCAAGGCGCATATTCTCGGCTGCAGCACCGGCGGACAGATCAACAATAACGACGTCAATGACGACGAGATTGTCGCCGCGGCGATCGACTTCGATGCCACTCAGTTGCGCTTGTGCCGGGAGGAGATCGAGGACGCGCGTTGTTCTCGCGCTTGCGGCGAAGCGATCGGGCGAGCGCTCGCGGCAGACGACCTCGCCGGCGTGTTTGTCTTGTCCGACGGACTTAACGTCAATGGCAGCGCGCTTGTGGCGGGGATCTGCAGCGTCATCGGCTCGCATATTCCGCTCACCGGCGGTCTTGCCGGCGACGGTGCGGCGTTTCAGGAAACGCTGGTCGGCGGCGATTGCGCGCCGCTTGCACGTACGGTCGCAGCGATCGGTTTTTACGGCCCTGCGATCCGCGTCGGCCATGGCAGCGCCGGCGGATGGGACCTGTTTGGCCCGCGCCGTCAGGTGACCAAGTCCACGGGCAATGTGCTGTTCGAACTCGACGGTGAGCCGGCACTCGATCTTTATGAGCGTTATCTCGGGCCGGAAGAATCCAAAGGCCTGCCGAGTTCGGCTTTGCTGTTTCCGATCCAAGTCTACGACGTCAAGCACCCCAACTCTGCAGTGGTGCGCACCGTGCTCGCGATCGACCGCAAGGCGCGCTCGATGACTTTTGCCGGCGACGTGCCGCAGGGCTGGACGGCGCAATTGATGCGCGGAAATCTCGATCGTCTCGCGGCCGGCGCCGCTGACGCCGCGCGTCAAGCGCGTGAGGGCGCCGCAGTGACGCGCCTGATCGATCGGAACAACAATCAATGCCTGTCGATCCTAGTGAGCTGCATCGGCCGCCGGCTGTTGATGGGGCAGCGCACGGTGGAAGAGGTCGAGGCCGTCGGCGCCGAACTCGGCGCCGGCACACTGAGGCTCGGCTTTTATTCGTATGGCGAGATTTCCCCGCACGCTACGTCGGGGCATTGCGAATTGCACAATCAGACCATGACGGTCACGACCTTAGCCGAAGTTTGCCGGACCGAAGTTTCCCAGGCCGAGGTCGCTTAAAGACTTTGCTTGCGCGTTAGGAGAGTAAGCCGTCGTGCATAAGCTTCTTGCGCAGCAGGTCGCGAAGGCGATTGACGCCTCTGGCGAGGTCGATGTCGACAGGCTTTGCCAGCTTGTCGACGCGGCCTATGACGATTTTGATCGCGATCGTAAGCGCACGGATCGTTCGATGTCGTTGATGATCGAAGAGGTCGACGGCGTTCAGCGCAATCTGGAACGGACGGTGGTCGAACGCACTGGCCAGTTGCGGGCGCGCGAGGGCGAATTGCACGACCAGAATATGCGCTTCGACGCCGCGCTGTCCCATATGTCGCAAGGCTTGGTGATGTTCGACAGCGACATCCGTCTTGTCATCTGCAATCAGAAATTCCTTACAATGTACCGCCTGGAAAACGAGGACATCAAGCCTGGCACGACACTGCAACACATTCTCGAAAGACGGGCGGCCCATGGCACCTTCGGCGGCGATCCGACGCACTATGCCGACGATCTCACCAATTCGGTCAAAGCCGGGTTCAGCACCACGCAGTTCCTCGAACTGGGCGACGGCCGCACGATCGCTATCGTGCGTCAGCTTCTGCCCAATGGCGGCTGGGTCGCCACTCATGAAGACGTCACCGAGCGCCGCCAGCAGGAAATGAAGATCGCCCATATGGCGCGGCATGACGCGCTGACCGATCTGCCCAACCGTGTGCTATTGCGCGAGCGGTTGAATGACGCGCTGGCGCAAGTCGAACGCGGTCAGAAGCTTGCCGTGCTTTATCTCGATCTCGACCTGTTCAAGAACGTCAACGACTCGCTCGGCCATCCGACGGGCGATGAGCTGTTGCGTCAGGTCGGCGATCGGCTGCGCTGTTGCGTGAAAGATACGGACACCATCTCGCGCGTCGGCGGCGACGAGTTCTTCATCATTCAGACCAATCTCAATGACGCGACCGACGCCGAACGGATGGCGCGCCGCATCTCGGAAGCCGTCAGGGAGCCCTACGATCTGCACGGCCATCAGGTCGTGATCGATGCCAGCATCGGCATCGCGGTGGCGCCCACCGACGGCACCGACGCCAATGAGCTTTTGAAAAACGCTGATATGGCGCTTTACGGCGCCAAGGCCGACGGCCGCGGCGTTTATCGTTTCTTCGAACCGCATATGGATGCAAATATGAGGGATCGCCGCGCGCTCGAAGTCGCGCTGCGCCAGGCCTTCGACGACAACGAATTCGAGCTTTACTACCAGCCGATCATAAATCTCGACACCGACGAGGTGCGTTGCTGCGAAGCGCTGTTGCGCTGGCATCACCCGGAACGCGGCATGGTGTCGCCGGTTGATTTTATTCCGGTCGCCGAGGAGATCGGTTTGATCGTGGCGCTTGGCGAACGCGTCATCCGCTGGGCTTGCGAGGATGCGGCGAAATGGCCGAACCATATCTGTGTCGCGGTGAACCTGTCGCCGACGCAGTTAGCAAGTAAGAATCTGCTGCCGACAGTGCTAAGTGCGCTGGCGTCGTCGCGGCTCGAGCCGCAGCGCTTGGAGCTTGAAATCACCGAAGCGGTTTTGATGCAGAACAGCGAAGCGACGTTACGCACGCTGCATCAGCTACGCGACCTTGGCATTCGCATCTCGATGGACGATTTCGGCACCGGCTATTCGTCGTTGAGCTATCTGCGCAGCTTTCCGTTCGACAAGCTCAAGATCGATCGTTGCTTCATCAAAGGGCTGGGCGACAGCGCAGAATCCGGCGCTATTGTCCAGGCCGTCGCTGGCTTGGCCGACTCGCTCGGCATGACCACCACCGCTGAGGGTGTCGAAACCCGCGCGCAGCTCGATCGCGTACGCGATCTCGGCTGTACCGACGTGCAAGGCTTCTTCTACAGCCCGCCAGTGCCGTGTCGGGAATTAGCCAAAATCCTGACCACACAAACCGGCAAGAAGGTCGTCGCGGCTTAAAGGCGCGGGATCGCGAGTTATCCACGGCTGCGCGGGTGTTCCGGCAAAAGCCGCCTATAATCGGGGAACGCACGGGAATTTCGGCCCTCCAGCTTCGATCACTGTGTCTCTGTGGCCGCTGATAGCAACATGGCTGATAGCAACGTCGCGCTGCTGCCGATGACGAGGGCCGTTTCCATATGGAACCCCAGCATTTGGCGGAGCCGTCTACGGCTCGCGAGCGGTCTTGTCATGCTCGCTTTTGTCGTCGGTCATTTGACTGCGCATGCGTTCCTGCTGGTGTCGTTCGAGGCCGCGGAGACGGTGCGCAAGGTGCTGATGTATCCGTGGCGGACTCCGGTCGGCACAGGTCTCTTGGCAGCGGCGTTTCTGGTGCATTACGCCAATGCGCTGTGGTCGATCTATATTCGGCGTTCGCTGCGCATGAGCCGTTGGGAGTGGGCGCAGCTCGGGCTCGGTCTGTGCATCCCGTTCTTGTTGATGGCGCACGTCGTGGAAGCGCGGATCGCCGAGCTGACGCTCGACGTCAACACCTTCTACAGCACGATCTTCGTCCTGCAGTGGCTACTGTCGCCGATGTTCGCGGTGTTGCAGGTGCTCGCGGTGACCGTTGTTTGGATCCACGCCTGCATCGGCATCCATTATTGGCTGCAGACAAAGCGCTGGTATCCGAATTGGCGGCCATTGTTCTTCACCATCGGACTATTGCTGCCGACGCTCGCACTTGCCGGGTATGTCGCCGGCGGCAATGAAGTACGGCGCCAAGCCGCCGCCGATTCAGACTTTGTGCAGTCGTCGCTTGACGACTCCAATCTCACAAATGTCACCGGCCCCGCGATCGCGCACATGTTCCATGTCGGGTGGGGCATCGTTTTTGGGCTCACGCTCTTGCCGTTTGCCGCGCGCGGTGTGCGCGGCTTGTATTATCGCCGGCGCCGGCCGCCGGTACTCGCCCATGCTAATGGCCGGCAGATGCCGCTCCTGGCCGGCGCAACGGTACTCGAAACGCTGCGCGCCAACGGCATTCCGCACGCGTCGGTGTGCGGTGGCCGCGGCCGCTGCACCACCTGCCGCGTTCTGGTGACCAAGGGTCTCGACAAACTTGCCGTCGCGTCCGATCTCGAAGCCCAGGCGCTCAAGCGCATCAGTGCCTCGCCGGGCATGCGGCTTGCCTGCCAATTGCGGCCGACCGCGGACCTTTCGATGATACCACTTCTCGCCGCCGATGCTGGCGCCGCCGACGGCGCGGTGCGCGGCGGGCTCGAGGGCAGCGAGCGCCTGATCACGGTGGTGTTTGTCGATCTGCGTGGATCGACCACGCTCGGCGAAGCGCGCTTGCCCTATGACGTGATGTTTATTCTCAATCAGTTCTTCTATGAGATGACGAAAGCACTGACTGAGACCAGCGGACATTACTCACAATTCACCGGCGACGGCTTGATGGCGCTTTACGGGCTCTACGCCACAGATCCGAAGGCGGGGGCCGCCGACGCCATACGGGGCGCCCGCGCCATGCTGCAGCGGCTTGAACAATTGAACTATCAGATGCGCAACGATCTGCGCGAGCCGCTTCGTATCGGCATCGGTATCCACTTTAGCGAAGCCATTGTCGGCGCGATGGGGCCACCACGCTCGCAGATCATCACCGCGATCGGCGACACTGTGAACACCTGCGCACGCCTCGAGAGTCTGACGAAGGATTACGATTGCGCCGTCATCGTCTCGCGCCAGGCCGCGGACGCCGCAGGCCTCAAGCTCGACGCCCGCAAATTGCATCAAGCGCCGGTTAAGGGTCGCCGCGAGCCGGTCGAGTTTTATACACTAGAGACGCTGGCCGAAGTGCCGGCGTAAGCGGAACAGCTTACGGCGTGGCGAGATGCCAGACATTGTTGACGCCGTCACCTCCGGCGTCGCCCGGCTTCGCGTCTTTGTTGAACGTATAAAGCGGTTTGGTCTTGTAAGCCCATTGCTTCGCACCGTCGTCGCGCGCGACGATAGACCAATCGCCGGATGCTTTTGCGTCGGCGGCAACAGCGAGCGGCGGCCATATGGTGGGGCACTGGCCGTTGCAATTCGATTTTCCGGCGACGTCGCGATCAAATATGTAGAGCGTCATGCCCCTGGCATCGACCAGTGCTTTGCCTTTGGCTGTCGTGCCGGCGGTCGCAGGTGCAGTTTGCGCATGAGCGGCAGTGTCGAGTGCAAGAGTTGCAGTGCAGAGGGCAAAAGCCGTCAAGCAGGCCAAAATCGATGATCGCATGGCAAGGCGCATGGAGTGATCTCCTTCAATATCCGCCGCGACGGCAGACCGTGATCGATCTTCGCTAAACTACTCTTTGCCGATCGTGTCGATTTTAGGCGCGGCTTGTCATCAGCCTTTGACCATCGTGGCCGCCTATGCGGGTCGCTTTCTATTCGACGCGCGCCCAGCCCTCGGGCATAAGCCGCTCCTGCGGCAGAAAGCGGCCTTTATAGTCCATCTTGCGCGAGCCGCGGACCCAATAGCCGAGATAGACGTAAGGCAGGCCCATGCGCTGCGCGCGCGCGATGTGGTCGAGCACCATGAAGGTGCCGAGCGAGCGCGACGCCTCGTCAGGCTCGAAAAACGAATAGACCATCGACAGCCCGTCGCCGAGCACGTCGGTCAGAGCTATCGCAATCAGGTCGCCGTCCGCGCGCGACAGCGCCGGCACGCCGGGCTCGCGCCGCCGGTATTCGACGATGCGCGTCTCAATGTGGCTGTCTTCGACCATCATCGCGTAATCGAGCACGGTCATATCGGCCATGCCGCCATCGCGATGCCGGGAGTCGAGATAAGCACGGAAGACCGAGTATTGCTCTGAGGTCGGCACCGCGATCCGCATTTCGCTGGCGATATCGGTGTTGCGCCGCGCGACCCGGCGCATGCTTGTCGATGGACAAAAATCCTTCACGACCACGCGCACCGAAACACAGGCGCGGCAATTCTCGCAGGCCGGCCGATAGGCGATGGATTGGCTGCGACGGAAACCGCCCTGAGTGAGAATGTTGTTGAGTTCGGGCGCACGCTCGCCGACCAGATGCGTGAACACCTTCCGCTCCTCCTTGCCGGGGAGATAAGGGCAGGGGGAAGGGGCGGTCAGGTAGAATTGCGGCGTGTCGCGCGAGTGCTGGGTCAAAGGCTCTCACACAAACGGTTCATGACTGTTTTTGGCGCATTGCATGACGCGAGATCGTAATAACGCCCCGAATCCGGCTGGGCCTTAGCATCGCGCGGGGCAAACCGCGCGTCAAAGCCCAATTTTCCACAGTCAGCGGCCTAAACGGGCCCGCAACATGGCCGCGCGGTCGGGGCTGTTGATCAGCACGGTCCCGACCAGGATGTCGTGCAACAAGCGTCCCCGGGCGTTGAAAAAGCCCACGATCAGGATCAGGGGGCTCAGCACGCTCACCGTGATCCAATAAACGACGGCATGAACCGCGCCGAGAACGAAATAAGCCGGCGCCCCGTACCAGGTGTGCATCTCGATCTCCATCGCCCGCATACCGATGGTCGCAGAACGAGGACCGCCAAGTGTGGTTCCATAATAGACCAGCGCCCAGATCACCGAAGCGGGCGATAGCAGCCAGAACAGCGCGAAACCAAGACCGAGGGTGAGGATGCCGAGGACGAAAATGAAAACCGAAGCCGCGATCAAGGGCGCCGCGATAATGATGACGTCGATAACGAAGGCGACCACGCGGCGGGCCAGGACCCCTTCGAACAATTCGGGATTGGCGACCGGATCGTAGACATGCGGCTTGACCTCGAACGAATGGCCCATCCGCTCGCTTCCGGCGTTGCCAGAAGCATTAGTCCCAGAAGGGCTTGGTCCAGGCTCTGTCATGATCGATTCCCCATTATAGTGAGGCTTTGCGGCAGGACCATAAGAATTGCAGGACCATATGAATGAGTTTTACCTCAACTGATCGGGAGATGTCGTGCGGGTGACACTTGCGGATATCGAGGCGGCGCGCGAGGTGATCGCGGGTCACGTCTTGCGCACGCCGCTTTTGCCGGCGCCGCCGCTGTCGGCGCTGACCGGCGCCGATGTCTTCGTCAAATATGAGAATTTGCAAGTCACCAATTCGTTCAAGGAGCGTGGTGCCTGCGTGAAGCTTGCTGCGCTGACCAGCGAAGAGCGCCGCCGCGGCGTGATCGCGATGTCCGCCGGTAATCACGCGCAGGCGGTCGCCTATCATGCCAAGCGGTTGTCGATCCCGGCGACCATTGTCATGCCGGTGACGACACCATTCGTGAAGGTGAAGGCGACGGAGGCGCTCGGCGCGCATGTCGTGCTTGCCGGCGAAACCGTCACCGAGGCCGAAACGCATGCCGCGAAAATCGCGACCGCACGCGATCTCGTCTGGGTGCATCCTTATGACGATCCGCACATCATCGCGGGCCAGGGCACGATCGCACTCGAAATGGTCGAGGACGTGCCCGATCTCGACGTGCTGATCATTCCGATCGGTGGTGGCGGGCTCATCGCTGGCAATGCGATCGCAGCGAGGGCGCTGCGGCCGTCGATCGAGATCGTCGGTGTCGAATGCACGCTCTATCCGTCGATGTGGAATGCGACCCATAACGATCATAAGCCCTGCGGCGGCGCGACGCTCGCCGAAGGCATCGCAGTGAGCAAAGCCGGCGCGCTGACGCTGCCGGTCGTAAAGGAACTGGTCTCCGACATCATCCTAGTCGAGGAGGCGCTGCTGGAGCGCGCCGCCAACGCCTTCGCCACCTTGCAGAAGACCATGGCGGAAGGGGCGGGCGCCGCGGGCCTTGCCGCGATGCTCGCCGCGCCCGAACGTTTCGCCGGACGCCGCGTCGGATTGATCCTTTGCGGCGGCAATATCGACCCGCGCATTCTGGCATCCATCATGGTGCGCGAATTAGAGCGCGAAGATCGGATCGTGTCATTCCGCCTGACGATTCCCGATCGGCCGGGAATTTTAGGACAGATCGCCAGCCGGCTCGGCGAACTCGATGCGAATATTCTCAGCGTCGATCATCATCGGCTGTTCCTCGACGTGCCGGCCAAAGGCGCCAAGCTCGATATCACAGTCGAAGTTCGTGGAAAGGCGCATGCCGAAAACATCTTCGATGTGCTGAGCGCGGACGGCTATCAGCCCGTGCGTCTGCAAGGCGGCGCTGCGTTGCAGTGAAAGCACGCCGCTGCTAAAACGCGGCAATCAAGGCTCCGGCGGGGGCAAATCGCGCAAATGTCATCCGAGTGTCACTGGCGAAAACTAGCCGTTAAGCGGGGCTAAAATCGTTGGGGGCTTGGGTATGCTGTCGCGTCAGCGTGCGCGCCGTAATCGGCTGCGTGCATCGACTTCACTGTATCGGATTCCGGTCGCCAGCGTTGCAGCGGTAGGGCTTTCCTGTCTGATCAGCGCGGCCGCGCAGGCCGGGCAACTCCCGATAAGCGCTTTTCAGACCTACATCCCCGGCAGTGCAAGTTCAATTGTCGCCGGCCCGTTTGCGCTCTACGCGGTGCCGCTCAATCTAATTCAGCCGGCGCAGATCAATGTCGGCCTCGCCGAAGTCGCCAAAAAGACGACGGGCTGGGATATTCTGCCTTCCAATGCCGCCGTGACATCGGCTCTTCTTGCCGATATCGAGCCCGTCGTCATCGGTCCGGGCGGGGTGCTCTATCTTGAAAACGGCCATCACACTTTCACCTCGCTCTCAAAGTCCGGTTTCGGTGCGAGCGATCCGACTGTTTATATCGATGTCATTGCCAATTTCTCGAATCTGACGACCCCTCAATTCTGGGCGGCGATGGAAGCGGACAATCTGGTGCTGCCGCTGAACAACGGTGTTGCCGAGGCCATTGATCCGACGACGGGCGCACCCATCCCGACAAGTTTTAGCGGTCTGACCAATGATCCGTATCGCAGCCTGGAATTTTTAATCCTCAAGAATAAAAGCTCGAAGCTGTTCACAACCACGTCGAACATCACTGGAGCGGTCGGTTCGGCGAAGCCTGGCCTCGATAAGGTTGGCACCGACTATTCCGATTTCCTCTGGGCTGACGCTTACCGCTTCGCCATCAACCCCGAAGGAACCAGCCCCGGCGCGGTTGGACTGCCGTTTCTTTCGGCCGCCGACGTCGCGCTGGCAACGAAATGGAATCTCAGTGCCAGCAGCACGACCACCATGCCGAATGTCGGCGTGATAAGCGTCGCGCAATTGCCGGGCTTTATCCTTCCCAGCATCATCATCGTCAGCAGCACGATCAGCAATGCTACGCTGGCCAACGGTACGCTCGACGGTACATCGACGGCGACTCCGTCGTTCCACGGCTTCAGTCAGCTCAATCTCGGCACGGCGAGCGAGCCAATCCTGGTCGGTACGCCGCAATCCGGCTTCATGATGCAGCTCGGCAACGATCTCGGCGGTACCGTGACGTTGAGCGGCGTGAACACCTATACCGGCGGCACGACCTTCATTGCCGGCACGCTGATCATTTCCGGCGCGGGGAACGTCGCCAGCGATGCGGCGCTCGGCGCGGCAGCAACGAGCTTTACGTTCAATCCGAACAATGTTGTTGGCAGCGTGGAAGCTGCCGACGGTATTATTTTCGCAAGCTTGATGGAGGGCAACGGGACCCTACAGATCGGGCCGACTGCGAACCCCGGCAACGGTGCTACGTTTTCAACCAATCGCCCGATCGCTGTTGGCGGCGAAATCGCCAATATCAACCTCAACGGATACCAGGTAACGCTTTCCGGACAAATTGTTTCGGTCGGTATTGCCGGGACTGGTCTGAGCAATCAAACCGGCTTTTCCGACATCACAATCGAGGACACGTCGACGTCCGGCGCCAAAGGCGCGCTCATACTGCCCTCGGTTTCGAATAACGCGAATTACTTTGGCAACTGGATCATCACCAGCGGCACGCTGAACGTTTCCAACGATGCGTCCCTTGGCAGCACCAATGCCACGCTCCTGAACAATGAAGCGATCGGCCAGATCGAACTCAATGGCGGAACGTTCCAGATTGGCAGCGTCACTCCCGGCTTAGTCAACAATTTCACCTCGCAACGCAACGTGTTTCTCGGCAGCAATGGCACGTTCGACACCAACGGCAATACGGCGGTATTCAGCAATACGGTTGCTAACCCGCTCCTTGGTGTGCTGACCGATGTGCAGCGCACACTGACAATCGCGAATTCGAATACCAGCGGCACCAATGCGGTGGGCGCGGTCACTTTCAGCAGTCTCGCCGCCGGTGCGACGGCGACCATCGCGCTCAACGCCGGCGCCAGCACGTCCACGACCGGCGGTCACGGGACGACGGTGACTTTCACCAACGGCATTACGCGCAATGGCAACACCGATATCGGCGCTCCGCCCAACGCGACCGTGTTCATCGATCCGGCGACCGGAAGCACCCTCGGCTTGAGCGGCACCAACGGTGTCGAAATGTTCTCGAGCGGCGCCTCGGCGACAAACAACCATGGCATCGCACCCGTGTGGATCATCACCGATAGCGGCGGAAGCGCATCGAGTAATCCATACAATTTTGTCACTTATAACGCCGCTAACGGCTACACCGCGACGACGAATTACACTGGCACCTTTGGCGCCTCGAACGTCGTTCAAGTTTCGACGAGTCCGACGATCTCCACGTCCCAGGCCTACGCGCTGAATGTCGAGAACAGCAAAACACTCACGATCAACGGAGGCAACACCCTGACGATCGGCGATGGGACAAATCCGGCCGGCCTCATCCTCGAAGGCACCACACTGATCACCGGCGGCACGCTTGCCTTCGGTGCGAGCGAGGCGGTCATTGATGTCAAATCCACCAATACGATTACTTCTGCGGTCACGGGCACCGGTGGTCTTACTTTGTCGGGCTCCGGTACGCTAGTCCTTAACGGGATCGCCGGAGGCCTTAGCGGGCCTATCACGGTCGACTCCGGGACTCTGCAACTCGGTGCGGCGAATTACTTTCCGACTACCGGCGGCGGTACGACGATCTGGCTTTCCAATGTGAGCAGCAGTCCATCCGCGGCTAATTTGGCGGTGAACGCGAGCAATGTCATCAGCGCGCTTAACAGCGACGGCAACAATAGCACCGTCACCATCGCCACCACCGATACGCTGACCATCGGCGACAGCAACAACCTGAGCTCGACGCTGTCGAGCAAGATCACGGGCACGGGAAGCGGCTCTCTCGTGAAAGCAGGCACCGGCCTCCTCGATATTTCCGGCAGCGGCGGCGTGAGTTTCGGCAGCGGCGCGAGCGTTACCGTCAATGCCGGCGCACTGCGCATCGGTAACGGTGTATTCAGTACGGGCGCAACAACCCCGATCAGCGTGGCATCCGGTGCCGAGTTGCAATATTCCGGCAATGGCGGCTCGCAGTTCAACGACCCGATCACGGGCGGCGGCGTGTTCCATTTGGTGGGCGGCACCGTGCAGCTCACTGGCACGACCAACAGCTATTCCGGTGGCACCGTCATCGAAGTGGGCGCCACGCTCGACGTTACGACCGCGAACCTGCCGAACGGCACTGCCGTCACGAATGCCGGCGGCACGTTGCTGTTCGACCAATCCACAACCGGAACATTTACCGGCATCATGAGCGACGGCGCGCAGGCAGGCGGTCCTACCGACCTCAACGATATGGCCTGCATTGTGGCCGGCGTAACCTGCGCCAGCACCTCCACGCTGTCCGGCACCTTGATCAAGGACGACAGCACGCATGGCAACAGCGGCAATGTCACGCTGTCGGTTGCGCAGACCTATACCGGGTTCACCTATATCGAAGCGGGCACACTGACGCTCGGTGCGGTCGATACCGTCAAGACCAGCGCCGGTGTCGTGCTCGGTCGCGTCGGCGGCGCGGTCTGTAATCCGACATGCACGCCTGGCGCTGCGACCGCGATATTGGCGCTCGGCGCCGACAACACGATCAAAGGCCTGATGGACGTTACGGGCAACATCACCCAGGTCACGCTCAACGGTCACACGCTGACGCTGGCGCCGGGCACCGGAACGTCTTGGTCCTATGCCGGCGCGATCGTCGACGGAACGAGCGCCGGTAATCTAATCCAGAACGGCCTTGGCACCAGCGTGCTCACCGGCACCAGCACTTATACCGGCACCACGCTGGTCAGCGCCGGCACGCTCGATGTCGAAGGAACGATCGCCAACACCTCAGGCGTTACCGTAAGTTCAGGGGCGACGCTGGTCGGCGGTGGCACGATCGATCCGCCGACGACCACGATCATCAGCGGCACCTTTGCGCCCGGCACGCCTGGCTCGCCTGGCACGTCGATGACGGTCAACGGCAATCTGCAGTTCAATGCCGGATCGAACTACATCGTCCAGCTCAGCCCGACGGCGACGACCTTCGCTAATGTCACCGGCACCGCGGCTCTGGCCGGCAATGTGCTCGCGGCATTTCAGGCGGGATCGTATATGTCGAAACAGACCTATACGATCTTGGAGTCCGCCGGGCTGAACAACACGAAGTTCACGTCGCTTGCCACCACCAACAGTAATTTCGCGGCGACCTTAAGCTACACGCCGAATAATGTGCTGTTGACGTTGGGTGCTGCGCTCGGATCCGGCAGCGGTGCTAATGGCAATCAGCAGAACGTCGCCAATTCGATCAATAATTTCTTCAACGGCGGCGGCACGCTGACGCCGAATTTCGCCAGCATCTTCGCGATGAGCGGCGGCAATCTGAACCAGGCGCTGTCGCAATTGTCTGGTGAGACCGCGACGGCTGCGCAAACCGCTTCGTTCTCGATGATGACGAGCTTCCTCGGCATCATGACCGACCCTTCGGTCGACGGCCGCAGCGGTTCGGGAGGCGCGTCGGGTTTTGCGCCGGAGCGAGAAGCGGAATTTCCGCCTGACATCGCGCTCGCCTATGCATCGGTGATGCACAAGAAACAGCAGCCGCAGCCGGCTGTGTTCGAACAGCGCTGGACGGCCTGGGGCTCGGGCTTCGGCGGCTACAACAAGACCGAAGGCGATCCGGCCGCGGGCACCAATACCGTCACGGCACGCGCCTATGGTTTCGCCGGCGGTCTCGATTATCACTTCACGGCGGATATCGTCGCGGGCTTCGCGCTTGCCGGCTCCGGCAGCAATTGGAGCACGGCGCAAAATCTCGGCACCGGACGCAGCGATTCATTCCAGTTCGGCCTCTATGGCACCAGCCGCTCCGGCCCGGCCTATCTCTCGGCCTCGGTCGGCCTCTCGGAGCATTGGATCACCACTAACCGCATCGCGCCGCTCGGCGATCAGCTCACCGCGCGCTTCGACGCACAAAGCTACGGCGCGCGGCTCGAAGCCGGTTATCGCTACGGCATGATGCCGGTCGGCGTGACGCCCTATGCGGCCGTGCAGACGCAACTGTTCCACACGCCGAACTACCGGGAAAACGATCTCACCGGCGCTGGCTTCGCATTGTCCTTCGCGTCGCAGAGCGCGACCGACACCCGCAGCGAACTCGGCGCGCGCTTCGACAATGCGCAAATCTTCAACGGCATGCCGCTGATGCTGCGGGCGCGCGTCGCCTGGGCGCATGACTGGGCGAGCGACCCGACGCTGTCGGCCGCGTTCCAGACGCTTCCCGGCGGGAATTTCATCGTCAACGGTGCGGGTGTGCCGTCGGACTCGGCGCTGACCTCAGCTGGCGCCGAACTCAAACTGAACCAGAGCTGGTCGGTGCTGGCGAATTTCGACGGCGAATTCGCCAAGAGTTCGCAGACCTATAGCGGCACCGGAACGATCCGTTACGTCTGGTAGGCGTGTTACCGCCGACTAATGCGTCCCATAGCGATCAAAGGGAGCCGTATCGGTGTCGGTATCGGGCGTCGCCGAAGGTGCAACAGCCGGGCGTGCCCGTGGCAGCGGAATTGCTGTCGGAGGCGCAGCCGCGGGAGCCGCAGTTGGCGCTGAACCCGGAGCTGTCTCGGCCATCGCGATCACATTCGGCCGCCGCCGCGGCAGCGGCACCGGTCTTTTCAATGGCGGCACAGTCGGCAAGGCATCGTCGCTTGCCGCCGTCGCCTGCGTGTCGCCACTGCTGGCCGACGCGTTGCCAGTTGTCATCGGCGTCGTAGGCCAGGGTGACGACGAGGGCATGCTGCCAAGTGTTGTGCCACCCAGTGTCGGTGGCGGAGCCGGGAAGGGTGAAGCGGCCATCGGTCCCGGCGGGGGCGCCGGAGTTGGAGTAACAATCGTAGGCGATACCGCAGGTGCGGAATCTGTCGCCGCGCTCGGTGCCGGATTTGAAACGTCGGCGGATGCTGTGCTCGAGGGCGTATTCGCTGAATCGGTCGGCGCGGTGTCGGCTGTGCTGGCCGGCGGTTGCACCGCCGTCACCCGCTGGAATGTCGGCAGTTGCGGCGGCCCGACATAGCTGCGGACGTAACCGGTTATGGTCCATAACACCACCGGCACGGCAACGATCACCGCCACCAGGATGATGATCCACCGCAGCACCGGCGCATAGAACCGGACGTCCTCTTGGTACTCACGCATCACAACCGCCTCGTACACTCGAATCTTCGGGCGGGGACGGTTTCTTAGATACCGCCCTTCTTGAGTTTCTCTGCGATGCGGGGAGCAAAATAGCTCAACACGCCATCGGCGCCGGCGCGTTTGAAAGCGATCAGGCTTTCGATCATCGCCTTGTCGCCATCGAGCCAGCCATTCCCCGCCGCGGCCATGATCATCGCATATTCACCGGACACTTGATAGGCGAAGGTCGGCATTCCGAAAGTGTCCTTAACGCGCGCCAGGATGTCGAGATAGGGCAGACCCGGCTTGACCATGACCATGTCGGCGCCTTCGGCAATGTCGAGTTCGACCTCGCGCATGGCCTCGTCGGTATTGGCCGGATCCATCTGATAAGTGCGCTTGTCGCCGGTGAGCGTGGCGTTCGAGCCGACCGCATCGCGGAACGGGCCGTAGAAGGCCGAGGCGTATTTCGCGGCATAGGCCATGATTTGCACGTCGCTGAACCCCGATGCATCGAGGCCTTCGCGGATAGCGCCGACACGGCCGTCCATCATGTCCGACGGCGCGATGATGTCGCAGCCGGCTTCGGCCTCCACCAGCGCTTGGCGCACCAGAACTTCGACGGTTTCATCGTTCAAGATGATGCCGTCGTGCATCAAGCCGTCATGGCCGTGGCTGGTGTAGGGATCGAGCGCAACGTCGCAGAGAATGCCGATCTCCGGCACCTCTTTCTTGATGGCGCGGACGGCGCGGCAGACGAGATTGTCGGGATTGAGTCCTTCGGAGCCCGCTTCGTCGCGGCGGCCCGGCTCGGTATAGGGAAACAAAGCCAGGCACGGGATATCGAGCTTCGCTGCGCGTTCGGCGGCGCGGACCACTTCATCGACCGACAGCCGTTCGACGCCCGGCATCGACTCGACATTGGCGCGAAGTTTGACGCCCTCGACCACAAACAAGGGCCAGATCAGATCGTCGGTGGTGAGCACGTTTTCGCGCACCATGCGGCGCGACCACTCGGCGCGGCGATTGCGGCGCGGTCGGATGGTCAGATCAAGCCGGTTGGCGGGCGCCTTGTCCTCGACCGGGGCAAGGCGGCTTCTCTCGAGCGGGCGGCCGAATTTGATCGCCATGGTCTCACTCCATTGTCCCGCCTCTTTTACCTGTTCCTCAGGTCTCCCGCCACACTCGCCAGCGCTCGGGCGGGTCTAGCCTTTACGAAGCCTCAAGCCGCCTCTATCGGTCCTGACCATGAGCGACACTTCACAGCGCCAGCCGACCCGGCCGAGCGACATGCTCGAGCCGGTCCATATCGGCAAGGCGGAGAAGGGGACCTGGACCGAGTATCTGGTCCTGTTCCTGCGCGTCATGGCGAGCATCTCGCTGGTGAAGGGCCTGTTCCACTGGGCCCAGGTCTGCGGCATCGGCGTGCCATCCGATCAAGGCTTCGAAGCACACACTGTGGCGTGGCAGACCGCGACCGTGTTCTTCGCGGTGCTTGATCTGGTCGCCGCGGTCGGGCTGTGGCTCGCCGCCGCTTGGGGCGCTGTAGTCTGGCTCACCTCGGTGGTGTCGATGGCGGTGGTGGAAGTGTTCTTCCCCAAAGTCTATGGCAGCAGCACCGCCGTCGTGCTGATCGAAATGGCGCTGCTCCTTGCTTATCTGTTCCTGGCGATCTTCTCGGCGCGCGAACGGCCGATGTGAGGTTTTTCAGAACCTCTTTCAGAATCTCTTTCAGAACCTTGGCGACGCGCCGTTGAAGGCCTGCGTCACGACATCGGCAAGCGCGTCTTTGCTCACCGGCTTCGGATGTTTGATCTTGCCGGTCTCGGCGTCGATGACCTCGATCGCCTTGCCGAGATCCTCTTCCCGCATGCCGAGTTGTTTGAAACCTGTCGGCAGGCCGAGCCGGACATTGAGATCGTAAAGCCCGCGCCCCGCGTCATCGGCGCCGAGCGCACGCTTGATGCGCGTCATCGCCGCAGGCGCCGCGTCGGCATTGAAGCCGACGGCATAGGGCGTCGAGATCGCGTGCGTCTGCGCGTGTTCAAGCCCGAACCATTGCCGGATTCGTTGTGCGATGGCGTGTTCGAGCCCGATTTTGGCGCGAAAATTCGCCGCGAGCCAAGCGCCGTAAAGCGCATCGCTCCGCGCTTCGACATCGCGCGGATTGGCGACGATACGCGGCAGGCTTGCGCCGAGAAGCCGCACCGCTTCTTCGGCCATGGTCTCGATCACCGGATTGGTGTCGCTGCCATAAAGGCTCTCGACCGCATGCGCGATCGCATTCATGCCGCTGGCCGCCGAGATTTTCGCCGGCACGTCGAGCGTCAGTTCCGGATCGTAGATCGTAGTCGCCGGCAGCGCCTCTGGCCCATAGCCGGTCATGCGGTCTTCGGCGACGCCGATATACCAGCGCGCCGCCATCTCCGAGCCGGAATAGGTGGTGACGACAGCGATGTAAGGAACCTTCAGCGTCGCCGCCGCAGCCTTGGCGAGACCGAGCGGCGAGCCGCCGCCGATCACCACAAAGCCGTCAGCATTGACGCGCTTGAGCTCGGCGAGAATTTTGTCGAACGCGTCGCGCGGCATGTTCTGACCGGCGGTGTCGCAGAAGCCGAGGCAGCGCTCGGCAATCGGCGCGGTCACTTGCCGTGCCATGTCGATCCGAGTCTTCGAGCACAGCACCAGAAGCCGCGACATTTTGTGGAAGTCGGCTTCGTCGCGAATCTTCGCTGCGGAGCCCGCGCCGAACACGATGCGCACCGGATCGGAGCGGTAGGTGAAATTGGGAGTCATGATGTCTTCTATGTCATTCCAGGTCACAGCGGCGCGCTGTCATTGCGAGCGAAGCGAAGCAATCCAGTCTTTCGGAGCGAGCGGCCCTGGATTGCTTCGTCGTGGAGCCTGTCATCGGGCCGCGCGCTTGGCGCGGACCCGTTGGCTCCTCGCAATGACGAACGTGGTCACTCCGCCTTCATCCCGGCTTTTTTGACAACCGGACCCCATTTGGCGATTTCCGATACGATGTATTGGCCGAACTCGGCCGAGGTCATATGTACCGGCGCGGCGCCTTGCTTGTCTAAATATTGCTTGGTGTCTTCGCTGTCGAGCACGTCTTCCAGCGCGGCGTGTAATTTCTCGACGACCGGGGCCGGCGTCCCGGCAGGCGCGAGAATACCCCACCAGTCAGAAGCAACATAACCGGGCACGCCCGATTCACCGATGGTCGGCAGATCGGGCAGGATCGGGCTTCGCTTGGCGCCGCCGGTCGCGAGCGCGCGGAGCCCACCAGATTGGATGTTCGGCACCGTCTGCACGATCGACGAGAACATCACCTGCGCTTCACCGCCCATCACCGCGAGCATCGCCGGGCCGCCGCCTTTATACGGCACGTGCACGATGTCGGCATTGGCCATCAGCTTGAACAATTCGCCGCTCAAATTCTGGAAGCTGCCGATGCCGGCGGAGCCGTAATTGAGCACGCCTGGTTTTTCCTTGGCGAAGTCGAGCAATTCTTTCACCGAATGGATCGGTACTTTCGGATTGACAGTGAGCACATTGGTGCCGGTGCCCATGATGCCGACAGGGACGAAATCCTTGATCGGATCGAACGGCAGTTTGTAGATCGACGGATCGACGGCATGGGCGACCGAGATCACCAGAAGCGTATAGCCGTCGGGTGTCGATTTCGCCGCCACGTCGCTGCCGACAACGCCGCCGGCGCCGGCGCGGTTGTCGACGAAAATCTGCTGCCCAATCTTTTTTGAAAGCTGGCCGGCAATAATACGGCCGACCACGTCATTGCTGCCGCCGGGCGGGAAGGGAATGATCAGCCGGATCGGCCGTGACGGATAATCATCGGCGCGGACCGGCGCGGCGAAAGCCGTGAGTGCGAGTAATGGCGCGATTATCTTGATGAACGAATGCAACGTCTTCACTTGAGGCTCCCTCCGCCTGTTTTGCGGCTGTTCTTATACGAGCGGCTGTTCTTATACGAGTTCCATGCGCCGGTCATGACACCGCGATGTCGCGGACCTCTTTGGCCTTGGCAGTGGCGGCGGCGAGCAGGAAGCCGAGATCGGTACCGGTCGAGACATAGCGCGCGCCCATCTTCACGAAATTCGCCGCGAGGTCCGGCCGCGAGGCAAGGCCGCCGACGCCGACATGTTTGCCGTGGCGGCGGCACGCGGTGATCGTCGCCGCATAGGCTTCGTGCAGACGCGGATGCTCGTATTGGCCGGGGAGGCCTAAGTCGGCGAGGAGATCGTTGGAGCCGATCATCACCATGTCGACGCCCTCGACCGCGGCAATGGCGTCGGCATTGGCGACAGCGTCCTCACTTTCGAACTGCACCATGAGCAAGGTCGCGGCATTGAGCGCGGCGTCGGCCTGCGCTGCCGGAAAGCTGCGGTATCGCAAATGAGGCATGGGCCCGGCGGCAGAGCGTTCGCCAAGCGGCGGAAATTTCGCCGCCACGACATAGGCGCGCGCGTCCTCCGCAGACCGTATATGCGGCGCGATTATCCCGAGCGCTCCGGCATCGAGCACCCGCGAGACTTCGGCAATGCCGGGCACGCGGACGAGCGGGGTCACGCCGACGGCCAGCGCCGCCATGCAGATCTGGCCGGTGGTTTCGAGCGACAAGGCAGAATGCTCCATATCGACGTAAAGACTGTCGAAGCCTGCGGTCTTGGCGATCTGCGCGATCTCGATGCCGCGGGTGAGGCGGACCGTCATTGAGGACACGACCTCGTCGCGGGCAAGCCTTTCCTTCATTGGATTGTGAAGGACGTCCTCGATCTTGTCCCCGATTTTGCCCGGCATGTTTCCCGCCCGTTCTTAAAGTGAGGTCTTAAGATTTTTCTCATCCAAAGTCTTAGCCGAAGCTTCGCCTGAAATCTCACGCGAACGCGCGCCTGACAGCGTTGGTATGCTGCGCTATGCTGGACGAAAAGGGAGGCCAGCCCGTGAATTATTCCACCGACTTCAAGTCGATCCGCAACGATGTGTCGGCAGAGGAGTGGCAGGCCCGGCTCGATCTTGCCGCCTGTTACCGGCTGGTCGACGCCTACGATATGACCGACCTGATCTATAACCACATCACGGCGCGCATCCCCGGCACCGAGCATCTCCTGATCAATCTCTACGGGCTGCTCTATAAGGAGATCACGGCATCGAGCCTGGTCAAGATCGACGTCGAGGGCAACGTCGTCGCCAAGCCGAGCACCGGGCAGAGCGGCACCGATTACGGCCTCAACGTCTCCGGCTATGTCATCCACGGCGCCATCCATAAAGCGCGGCCAGACGTTGCCTGCGTGCTGCACACTCACACCCGCGCCGGCATCGCCGTCTCGACGATGAAATGCGGGCTGCTGCCGCTGTCGCAGACCTCGATCCGCTTTGTCGGCCATATCGGCTATCACGACTATGAAGGACCGGCGATCGACAAGGACGAGCGCGCGCGCATCATCGACGATCTTGGGCCGCATGACGCGCTGATCATGCGTAATCACGGGCTGCTCACCTGCGGCACCACCATCCAGCAGGCCTTCAACACCATGTATCAGCTCGAACAGTCATGCCGCTCACAAGTCGACGCCATGGCCGCGCGTGCCGAAATGACCATGCCGGGCGAGAACGTACTGGCGCATACCGCGCATCTCTATCAGCCCGGCACGCGGCGGCCTTACGGCGTGCTGGAATGGCCGGCGATGCTGCGGCTTCTTGAAGCCAAGCAGCAGACGTCAGGTTATCCGCCTTATTCGCATTGAGCTGCCGAAATAAAACGCAACAAAACAATGTTGTTTGGAAATGCGCTCAACACGCGCATTTTCACATTACGGTCGATTCCGATTTGAGTTGAATCCAGGCCGTCCCGCCAAGACCGGTGTTACTGCCGCCGTGAGATAGTCTCCTTGGTGAGGAGGCTGTGATGCAGGCGGTGAAAGCCGCAGCGATCTGTATTGCCGTGCTCTATGGGCTCGATGCGACATGCTTCGACGGCCGCTATCTGACGGCCGCCGATCATGTCTGCTCGGAGTTCTATACGCACTGGCTGGCAGCGCGCTGGTCGCAATCGTTTTAGCGTTGGTGATGGTCGGCGACGTTTGGTCCGCGTTAGTCCGACTTGATGTCGTTATCCTTCACCACCGGGCCCCACAGCGCCATTTGCTCGGCGAGGAATTTCGCTTCCTCTTGGCCGTCGCCGAGACGGAGCGAAACCTGCAGGCTGTCGCTGAGTGTCTTGTTGATGATCGGATCGCGGAGCGCATCACCCAATGCCGCCGCAAAACGGTCGACGATCGGCTTCGGCGTCCCGGCCGGCGCGAATACGCCCCACCAGGCGTAGGATTCGAAATTCGTGAAGCCGGCTTCGATCGCCGTCTGCACATTCGGCAGATTGGGGATACGAGTCTTGCCGGTCTGCAGCAGCGGCACGATGGTCTTGGCGTTGACCTGCGGCATCACCAGCGCGGCGCTGCCGATGATGAGATCGACATGGCCGGCGATAGCGTCGTTCATCGCCGGACCACCACCGCGATAGGGGACATGCACAAGCTTGCAGCCGGCTTTTTGGCTCAACAGCGTCATGGTGAGATGGCCGACGCTGCCGCTGCCGATCGATGCGTAAGTGATGACGCCGGGTTTTTCCTTGGCGGCGGCGACCACGTCGGCGAAGGATTTGTACGGCCGTGACGGATGTGTGGCGAGCACGTTCGGCGCGGTGCCGATCAGCATCACCGGCTCGAGGTCTTTCACCGTGTCGAATTTGAGATCGAACAGGAACGGGTTCACGGCATGCGTGTCGAAGACGAACACCCAGGTGTAGCCGTCCGGCGGCGATTTCGCGACAATCTCGGTGCCGACGCTGCCCGAAGAGCCAGCGCGGTTTTCGATAACGAGGGTCGCGTTGAGTTTTTGCTGCAGGCCTGGTTGGGCCATGCGCGCAATCGGATCGACGCTGCCGCCGGGCGGAAACGGCACGATGATTTTGATGATGCTGGACGGCCAGTTATCGGCTTTCGCCAAACCCGCCAGCGCTGCCGTGAGTGGTGACGCCACCGCGCCGGCCACGATCGTTCGCCGTGTAAATTCCATGATTTCCTCCCTCGAATATTTTTAGATATTTTTTCTGATCTTACGTCATTTTTCCGGCGCTGCGACCGGCGCGGTTTGCCCCGAGCGTTTGAGCGCATCGGCGACAAAGCCGTTGGCTTTCATCTCCTCGACGAAGCTGTGCAGATAGGCAATGGCGGCGGGTGGACGCCCCTTCGGTATGGCGATGGCTTGGCGAATTTCTTCGAACGAGCCCGGTATCACGCGCGTGTCGGGATGATCCTTGGCGTAGCCGTCCATTGGTTCGCGAACGCCCGCAGCCGCATCGAGATGCTGAGCGATGAAAGGCTCGATGCCGCCGGCGGCACCGCCTTTCGGATTGCGAACCAGCGTCGCGTTTTTCAGCGTTCGCGTCAGATAAAGATCGTACACCGAGCCTAAGCCGACGCCGATCTTGATGCCGGGCGCGTCGACCGCGGTAACCTCCTTGAGCGGTGAATCCTTGCGGACCAGATAGGCGCCGTAGATGATGACATAGGGCGGCGAGAACTCGATCTCGGCCGAGCGCGCCGGCTCGATGGCAATAAAGCCGATATCGACATCGCCATGGGCGACGCCATCGAACGCTTTGCCGGCCGCCGGAAAGATGACGAAATCGATCGGGACGCCGAGCCGTTTTGCCAGTGCCGTTGCCAATTCCGGCGAGACTCCGAGCGGTTCGCCATTCGGGCCTTTCTGCACCAGCACCGGATTGCCGAAATTCATCGCCGCGCGAAGCTTGCCGCTCGGGGCCAGCGCTTTGACGATGTCGGGCGAAGGCGGTGTTTGGGCGAGCGCTGTGCCGCAGGCAGCGAGCAGCACGAACAGAGCAGCTGCGAATGTCGGCATTACAATTCCTCCCGGTCTATCGCGGCGTTTTCGCCGTAGCGGGCTTTGCGCCCTGTTTGGCAAGTATTGCATCCACACGTTCGATTACTGCCGCCGCAGCGACGTCTTTCATGCAGATGTGGTTGTTCGGACATTCGCTTAAGCGCCGGAGATAACAAGGCGAGCACGGCACGCCGGCACGCACCACGGCTTTACTGCGTCCGTAAGGTCCGGCCCAGATCGGATCGGTGGGTCCGAAAACACTCACCGCATCGCGGCCGAGCGCGACGGCCAAATGCATCGGCCCGGAATCATTGGTGACACAGACCGCGGCACGGCGGATAAGCGCCGCCAGCTCAGGCAGCGTCGTTTCACGAGCGAGGTTGACGACACCCGGCGCGAGACGTGCCACTTCATCGCAAATGCCGCGCTCGCTTTCGGTGCCAATCAGTATCGCGGCGAGGCCCTTCTGCATGAGGTGGCGCGCGACGTCGGCGAAACCTTCCACGCGCCATTGTTTGGTGTCCCAATTGGTCGCTGGCGCGATCACGGCGAGCTTCTTCTGCGCGAGGTCGTAATAGTCGATCAGCCCGTCGATGCGCGTTCCAGCTTCCGGCGGAATCGGAAAGGAAAAATCCGGCGGAGCGTCGTCGAGACCCAGAAGCGGCGCGAGCGCGAGATAACGTTCGACCGGATGGATATCGAGCGTCAGCAGCGCAAGGTGATGCGTATAGGCAAGCCAGCTTCCTTCACGCGCGCCACGCCAAGCGTGTTTCTTGGCTTCGTCCGGGATCGGCCGCGACACTGTCTTCCAGATGTCGCCGCGCGGCTTGTCGAAGCCAATCCGCACCGGCGCGCCGGAGGCAAACGCAAATACCGCGCTGCGCAATTGGCCTTGCAGGTCGATCACCAGATCGTATTCGGCGGCCCGCAGCGTCGCGATCAGCCGCGCGGCGCTGACATAAGGCGCGGCGCGCCAGGGTGCCGACCATTCCGAACGATCAAACTCGACCACATGACTGATCGCCGGATTCAGTGTCAGCAAGTCGGCGAAGGCCGGTCTAACCAGCCAGTCGATCCGGCTTTGCGGATAACGGTGGCGCAATTTGTTCAGCACCGGCAGCGTGTGCACGATATCGCCGAGCGCCGACAATTTGATCAGCAGAATTTTGCGAAAATCGCGGGTGCGGAGGTCTGCCGTCGCCACGCTTGCTGAAGCTCCTTGATGGCTGATGGCTTAGAGTATCATCGAGTATAGGGGAAGCGGGGATTACCCAGCACGCAGGCCGCGCGCATCCTGAATCGCCCGCCACACCCGCTCGGGCGTGGCCGGCATTTCGACATGGCGCACGCCGAAGTCCGACAAGGCATCGACGACTGCGTTGATGGTCACGCCGAGCGCGGGCACGGTGCCGCCTTCGCCGGCGGGACGAATGCCGAGCGGATGGCTCGTTGCCGGCACTTCGCTGATCTCGGTGATGTAATTCACCATGTCGGTGGCGCGCGGCAACGCATAATCCATCAGCGAGCCGGCCAGCATCTGGCCGCTTTCGGGATCGTAATAAGCGTGTTCGAGCAGCGCCTGGCCGACGCCTTGCGCGATGCCGCCATGGACCTGGCCGTGGATGATCAGCGGATTGATCGCGCGGCCGACATCGTCAACGGCGACGTAATTGATCAGCGTGACCTTGCCGGTGTCGGGATCGACCTCAACCTCGCAGACATGGGCGCCGTAAGGATAGCTCGCTTCCTTCACTGTCTCGTCGCAGACGCCATACAGCGGTCCTTGCAGGTCCTCCGGCAGATCCTTCCGCTCGACTGCCGCGCGTGCGACCTCGAAAATGCCGACGGAATGATTGGTTCCTTTGACGACGAACGTGCCATTCTGGAATTCGATGTCGGCCAAAGCCGCCTCGAGCAAATGTTCGGCGATGCGCTTTGCTTTCTCGATGATGATGTCTGAGGATTTCTTGATCACGATCGAGCCGAGCCGCATGCCGCGTCCGGAATGGGCGCCGCCGCCAAAACTTACGCGGTCGGTGTCGCCGGTGACCATGCGCACGCTGTCGATCGGCACGCCGAGCCACTCGCAAATCAATTGTGCAAAGCTTGTCTCGTGGCCCTGGCCCTGCGATGTAACGCCGATGACGAGTTCAACGAAACCGTCGGGCGCCACGGTGATCTCGGCTTTTTCCCGCGGTACGCCGGTGGAAATGTCGACATAATTACCGACGCCGATGCCGCGGCGTTTGCCGTGCTTCTTTGCTTCCTTGGCGCGGGCCTTGAAGCCCTTCCAGTCGGCAAGGCGCAGCGCCCAATCCATGGCGCCGACGTAATCGCCATTGTCGTATTCGGCGCCGAAAGGATTCTTGTAAGGCAGCTCTTTCTCGGTGACGAGATTCTTGCGGCGCAGCGCCACGCGGTCGTAGCCGCATTCGCGGGCAGCGAGATCGATCAGCCGCTCCATCACATAAATGACTTCGGGACGGCCCGCGCTGCGATAGGGACGCGTCGGCGAGGTGTGGCTGAGTGTGGCGCGGGCGCGGAAATAGGCCGCCGGCATCCGGTAGACGCTCGACATCATCTGCACGCCCTTTTGCACCATGGCGAAATTGGTGGTGTGGGCGCCGAGATTGCCGAGATTTGATCCGCGCATCGCAAGGAATTTGCCTTTGGCGTCGAGCGCAAGCTCGGCTTCGACAGCAAGATCACGCGCTTGATAGTCGGATAAGAGCGCCTCATGGCGCTCGATTGTCCATTTCACCGGACGGCCGACAAGCTTCGCCGCCCAGGCGGTCAGAGCGAACTCCGCATAGATCATGCCGCGGGTGCCGAAATTGCCGCCGACATCCTGCATCAGAACGCGGACCTGTTCTGGCGGCACATCCAGCATTTTGGCGAGATCATTCTTGAGCCGGAACGCGCCGCCATTGCCGGCATAGACGGTGTAGCGGTTGGTTGCTTTGTCGAATTCAGCCAAAGCCGCGCGCGGCTCCATCGGCACGCCGGTGACGCGCTGCACCCAGGTTTCGAACCGCGTCACATGCGCGGCGTGGGCGAATGCGGTCTCGGTCGCGTCGAAGTCGCCGACATCGCTGTCGAAGCACACATTGGAGTTGTTGCTTTCGTGGACGCGCGGCGCGTCCTGACGCGCCGCCGGCACGGTATCGACCACGGCCGGCAGGATTTCATACTCGACCTCGACCGCTTCGGCGCCATTCTTGGCCGCGTAGACGGTGTCGGCGACGACCATGGCGACAGCTTCGCCAACAAAGCGGGCCTTGTCGGTCGGCAGCGCGTGGTGCGGCGCTTCGAACGGTGTCACTCCATCTTTAAGCCGCGGCATGACTTCGGCCTGGTGCGGCGACCACGGGATATGCGGAATGGCTTTAAGCCCGCCGGCAACGCAATCCGCGCCGGTGAAAACCGCGATCACGCCCGGCACCGCTTTGGCCGCATCGGTCGCGATGGCGCGGATGCGCGCATGGGCATGCGGCGAGCGCACCATAAAGGCGTGGACCTGACCGGGCAGGTTTTCGTCGGACGTATAGCGGCCGCCGCCGCGCACCAGCCGCAAATCCTCGCGGCGGCGCACCGGTTGTCCGATTCCACTGCCGTTGGCGGCGTGATCCATCGGCGTTTCCTTCCCTTTAAGGGGGACTATCTCCGCCGCCGCCCGTGCTGACAATAGCAGGAGGCGGATGTAGACAGGGAACGGAGGAAGCGTCAGGAATATGTCCGGACCGCTCGGCAAAACTATCCTTCGCAAGGAGGATCCCGCGCTGCTTTCGGGCCGCGGCCGCTATGCCGACGATCTTCCGGTTCCGGTCGGCACCTTGCACGCCCATGTCGTTCGCTCCCCGCATGCGCATGCTGAGATCGTCAGCATCGATGTGAACGCAGCGCTCAAGCACGAAGGCGTCTGGGCCGTCATCACCGGCGAGGATGTGAGAAAGCTCTCCGACCCGTTCATGGGCGCGGTGAAATCGCCGATCCAGCTCTGGTCGCTTGCCGTCGGGCGCGTACGCTATGTCGGCGAACCCGTGGCGCTGGTCGTTGCTGAAAGCCGCTACCTCGCCGAGGACGCCGGCGAGCTTGTCGAAGTCGAATACGCGCCACTTGAAGCGGTGATCGATCCGGTCGCGGCCTGCGAGAGCGGTACGCCGCTTTTGCATCCCGCAGCCAAGACCAACGAAGTTTCGGTGCGCGATTTCCGCTATGGCGATCCGGAAAGCGCCTTCGCACGCGCCGATCATCGCATCGGTCTGACGGTGACTTTCCCGCGGCAATCGTTCACGCCGATCGAATGCTTTGTTGTCGTCGTCCAGCACAATCCGGCCAAGGGCAGCTACGACGTGCTGGCGAATTTTCAGGGCCCGTTCTCGATGCATCCGGTGATGGCGCGGGCGCTCCGCGTATCCGGGCCGAAATTACGGCTGCGTATTCCACCGGATTCCGGCGGCAGCTTCGGCATCAAGCTTTCGGTGTTTCCTTACGTCGTATTGATTGGATTAGCAGCGAAGATCACTGGCCGTCCCGTAAAGTGGACCGAGGACCGCATCGAGCATTTGGTTGCCGCGAATTCCGGCCCGAACCGCGTCACCGCCATTGAAGCAGCGGTCAACAATGACGGCCGCGTCATCGCTCTCACACTCGATCAGCTTGAAGACTATGGCGCGTTTCTGCGCGCGCCGATGCCGGGGCCGCTCTATCGCATGCATGGCTCCGTCACCGGCGCTTACGACATCGAACATGTCGCGGTGAAAAACCGCTGCGTGCTGACCAATAAAATGCCGGCGGGCCTGATCCGCGGTTTCGGCGGCCCGCAGCTTTATCTTGCCATCGAGCGGCTGATGCAGCGTATCGCCATCGAGCTGAAGCTCGATCCGCTCGATGTGATCAAGAGGAATCTCATTCCGGCACGCAAATTTCCTTATCGCACTGCCGCAGGTGCACTTTACGATTCCGGTGACTATTCGCGCGCGGTCGATATCGCCGTCGGCGACGGCAGGCTCGATGAACTAAAGCGTCGCCGCGACTTTGCGCGCGCGGCCGGAAGGAAATACGGCATCGGCTTCGCTGTCGTGATCGAACCGGCAATGTCGAATATGGGATACCTCTCGACATTGTTGACATCGGAAGCGCGCGAGAAGTCCGGGCCGAAGAACGGCGCGGTGTCGCTCGCGACCGTGAATGTCGATCCAATGGGTGCGGTCACCGTCACCGCCGACGTTACGGTACAGGGCCAGAGCCACGAGACGGTGCTGTCGCAGATCGTCGCCGAGGAGCTTGGGCTTACGCCCGACGATGTCGAAGTGGTGCTGGAGCTCGATACCGCGAAGGACCAATGGTCGATTGCTGCCGGCTCTTATTCGAGCCGCTTCGCCGGCGGCACCGCGGTCGCGGCCCACATGGCCGCGGTGCAGATGCGCGACAAGATCAAAGCCATCGCCGCGAAGCAGCTCAACGTTCTGCCCGACGATGTCGAATTGTCGGCCGGTAAAGTGCGCAGCCGCTCTAATCCCGACAACGCGTTGCCCTTCGGCCGTGTCGCCGGCACCTCAAATTGGGCGCCGACTTTGCTGCCGGAAGGCATGGCGCCGGCCTTGAGCGAGACTGGCGTGTGGACTCCGCCCGAGCTTGAGCCGCCAACCCATGATGATCGTATCAACACGTCGCTGACCTACGGCTTCATCTTCGACTTCTGCGGCATCGAGATCGATCCGGTGAACTATCACGTCCGCGTCGATCGCTATGTGTCGATGCATGATGCCGGGCGCATCATGAATCCGATGATTGCCGTCGGGCAGATCCGCGGCGCCTTTGCGCAAGGCATCGCCGCCGCGCTTTACGAGGAGTTCGTCTACAACGAAGAGGGCGCGTTCCTTACCGGCACCTTCGCCGATTATCTGGTGCCGACAGTGACGGAAATTCCCGAAGTCGAAATCCTGCATTACGAGTCACCTTCGCCGCTTACACCGCTCGGCGCCAAAGGCCTCGCCGAGGGCAATTGCATGTCGACGCCGGTCTGCATCGCCAATGCAATCGCCGACGCACTCGGCGTCAGCGATGTCGAACTGCCGGCCACGCCGCGCCGCATCCACGCGATGATGACGGACGGCAGATGATGACACATCGCTGTCATTGCGAGGAGCAACGCGACGAAGCAATCCAGGGGCGGCTTGCATTGAGCGCTGGATTGCTTCGCTTCGCTCGCAATGACGGATCGGCGCTATGAAGCCGCGGCCTTTCGATTACGCACGGCCGGACACGGTCGAAGAGGCGGTGGAATTACTCGCCGAATATGGCGACGACGCGCGCATTCTCGCCGGTGGCCAATCGCTATTGCCGATGCTCAATCTGCGGCTTGTCGAAGCGCGCGTGATCGTCGACATCGCGCGCATCGCCGAACTCGACGCCATCCGTGACCGCGGCGATATGATCGAGATCGGCGCCGCGGTGACGCAGAACAAATTGATGTCCTGGCCGCAGCTGCAAAAGAAAGTACCGCTCCTCGCCGCGGCATTTCCTTTCGTCGGCCATTTCCAGACCCGTAACAGAGGCACGGTCTGCGGCTCGATCGCGCACGCCGATCCGAGTTCGGAATTGCCGCTGACGCTCGCGGTGCTTGGCGGCGAAGTAGTGCTGCGTTCCAAGCGCGGCACCCGTACACTTCCCGCAAGCGAATTTCAGATTGAGATGATGACAACCGCGCGCGAGACTGACGAACTGATCGCGGCGGTGCGTTTTCCAGTCGGCGAAGGGCAGGGTGTGGCTTTCGACGAAGTGGCGCGGCGTCACGGCGATTTCGCTATTGTCGCGGTCGCAGCATCTACGTCGAAGGACGGCCTCCGTGTCGGTGTCGGCGGCATGGCCGGGCATCCGATGGTGCGGACGATTAACGGTGATACTGTCGGCGCGATCTCCACATGGGCCGAAGAACTCGAAGGCTACGAAGACCTCCACGCCACGCCCGCTCTGCGCCGCGATCTATTCAGGAATCTCGCGCCACGCGTCATCGAGGAAGCAAAACGATGCGCCGGGTGAACCGCGATGAGCGGGCGCGTATCGCGCTCACGCTCAACGGCCGCAAGCTTGCCGCCGAGGCCGAGCCGCGCATGCTGCTATCGGATTTCGTGCGCCATGTGCTCGGCGCCACCGGCACCCATGTCGGCTGCGAGCATGGCGTCTGCGGCGCCTGCACGGTGTTGATCGATGGCGTCGCCACCCGCTCTTGCCTGATGCTCGCGGTCCAGGCCGAAGGCCGCGAGGTGCGCACCGTCGAGTCGCTCGCCGCATCCGACGGCAAGCTCAATCCGCTGCAGCAGGCGTTCCGCAACAATCACGCGCTGCAATGCGGCTTCTGCACGCCGGGCATTTTGATGTCGTTTACTGACTATCTCGCGCGCAATCCGCATGCCTCGCGCGACGAGATCTGCGACGTGCTGAGCGGGCATCTCTGCCGCTGCACCGGCTATGCCGGCATTGTCGCCGCGGTCGAGGAAGCGGCCGGCAAGGTGAAATAGCGCCGCGTTCCCTCAAGCCAAAGAGGCGGCTATCATGATGCTTGAGGTTCACGGGATGAGGGATTTGCCATGGATTCCACGCAGGATTTGAACGCCAATAACGAGGCCGTGCTCTATTCCGACGTGTCCGATGCGGCGCTCGAAGCGGCAGCGGATTCGCTGAAAAATCCGGCTTTCTCAATGCCCAATGCGCCGACCGTGAGCATCGTCTTCTCCTGCTGCAGCAATGACGGCGCGGCGTGACCCCTGGCGCGGGTCTTGCTACAGATTGAGCGAACCATCGTCATGATCATCCGGCCGGCCGGGGCCAGCGCGGAGCGTGAACCATGAAAGACATTCTCGACAAGCTCGACGACCGGCGCGGCAGCGCCCGGCTCGGCGGCGGCGAACGCCGCATCGACGCGCAGCACAAGCGCGGCAAGCTCACCGCGCGCGAGCGCATCGAGCTCTTGATGGACCGTGGCTCGTTCGAGGAGCTCGACATGTTTGTCGAGCACCGCTCCACCGATTTCGGGATGGAGAAAAGCCATATCGCCGGCGACGGCGTGGTGACTGGCTTCGGCACCGTCAACGGCCGCACCGTCTTCGTCTTCTCCAAGGACTTTACCGTGTTCGGCGGCTCGCTCTCGGAAACGCATGCGGGCAAGATCATCAAGATCCAGGACATGGCGATGCGGGCGCGCGCGCCCATCATCGGCCTGTTCGACGCCGGCGGCGCGCGCATCCAGGAAGGCGTGGCGGCGCTCGGCGGCTATGGCGAAGTGTTCAAGCGCAATGTGATTTCGTCCGGCGTGATCCCGCAGATTTCCGTGATCATGGGTCCGTGCGCCGGCGGCGACGTCTATTCGCCGGCCATGACCGATTTCATCTTCATGGTGCGCGACACCAGCTACATGTTCGTCACCGGCCCGGACGTGGTGAAGACGGTGACCAACGAGATTGTCACCGCCGAAGAACTCGGCGGTGCTTCGGTACACGCCACCAAATCCTCGATTGCCGACGGCGCCTACGACAACGACCTCGAGACGCTGCTGCAGATGCGGCGGCTGATCGATTTTCTTCCGGCCAATGCATCGGCCGGCGTGCCGGAATGGCCGTCCTTCGACGATGTCGAACGGATCGAGCCCTCGCTCGATAGTTTAGTGCCGGAAAACCCGAACAAACCATACGACATCAAGGAATTGATCTTGAAGGTCGTGGACGAGGGCGATTTCTTCGAATTGTCGGAAGCTTACGCGCGCAACATGGTCATCGGCTTCGGCCGCATCGGCGGCCGCACCGTCGGCTTCGTCGCCAATCAGCCGATGGTGCTGGCCGGCGTGCTCGACAGCGACGCCAGCCGCAAAGCCGCGCGCTTCGTCCGCTTCTGCGACGCGTTCAACATCCCGATCGTGACCTTTGTCGACGTGCCGGGATTTTTGCCAGGCACCGCGCAGGAATATGGCGGCCTGATCAAGCACGGCGCCAAGCTTCTCTTCGCTTACTCGCAAGCGACCGTGCCGCTGGTTACCGTGATCACCCGCAAAGCCTTCGGCGGAGCCTATGACGTGATGGCGTCCAAACATATCGGCGCCGACGTCAATTACGCCTGGCCGACGGCGCAGATCGCCGTGATGGGCGCCAAAGGCGCGGTCGAGATCATCTTCCGCGCCGACATCGGCGACGCCGAAAAGATCGCCGCCCGCACCAAGGAATACGAGCAGCGCTTCCTATCGCCGTTCATTGCCGCCGAGCGCGGCTATATCGATGATGTGATCATGCCGAGTGCGACGCGGCCAAGGATTGCGCGTGCGCTGGCGATGTTGCGGACCAAGACCGTCGAGGTGCCAGCGCGCAAACACGATAATTTGCCGGTGTGAGTAGCAAGAGACAGTTTAGGTCCCGGAATGAGAACCGAGGATGACTTCTTTAATGAGAGCTTTGATTTCAGCGAAGTCGATTTTGAATCGCTTCTCGAATTCTCTGGAAGGAAGAGCGGCGCTTAAGACCTCTTGACCGTACGATATTCCAAAGTTTCCCGGAATTTTAACAGACATCGAAGGAATTGCGACAGCTTTTGTAGAACGAAAACTACGCTCGAATCGTCCCGAAGCAGCGCTTACGAAAGGAATTGATATGCTTGCCTCTAGAACCACCTTGGTCGTCACGGAGGCTTCTGATAGGGAGTCATGAAGGAAGGAATTAAAGCGGCGGATGGTACTATCTAGCTCGTTAGTAAGATAAGCGTCGGCGCCGCGGGCGAATAGCTCATCCAGCTCCGTCAAATATGTTCGACAAGCCCCTAGAAACGCGTTCTTTGCCCCAAGGGGAACTTCCATTTTCTCGAATTCGACGTGTCTTCTAAACTGGTCATACGCGTTTGCTAGTTTCGTGAAAGCGATATTTATTGGAATGTATACGTCCTCCGCCATCTTTCTTGCGTTTTCGAGATATCCGTCGCGCAATTTATAAGCCAACGAAATCTCAACCTCTCTTATTTTCTGTTTTGCAGCATATGCGTTTGTTACGCCCGCGATTATTGCTCCGATCACGGCGCCAGCAATTGCCAAAAGAGTCTTTACTAGGGTGTCGTCCATTCTGGCAGAGTACCAGTAAGCGTAGGGTGGGCAAAGCGCGGAGCGCCGTGCCCACGCGCTTGATCGGTTTGCAAACTAGCGTGGGCTTCGCTGCGCTTAGCCCACTCAATCGTCGTCAGGGCCGGGCTTGTTCCAGCGATGCTCGCCTGGCGACCCGCCCGCAACAAGTGCGGGCTTGACCGGCGGTCCGTGGTGACTTGCCGATCGCATGGATTGGATCAAGTCGGGCAATGACGAATTTGGAAGCTCGGCTATCTTGACCCGTCGCCCCGAGGTGCAGCGGTAGCGAGCCTCGAAGGGGGTGGAAGCGCCGGGACTGTCTCCTTCGAGGGCCGTTATGCGGCTACCTCAGGATGACGGGTGTGTCACGGTAACGTAGACGTGAAGCGACATATGTCACTAATACAGATACATATATCATGCCCATTCATAAGGACGCACGACCGATGACTTCGGCTGTGCGGGGTGGGTACGGTTCCCGCGGGCGAGGCCTCGTCAGCTTCGCTCCCGGGCGGCTCTGGGCAGAAACGCCCGGCCGGCACTAAGACCGGCCTGCGGGGAAACCCGCTAACTGCAGGACGGCAGGGGCCAGGTAACACTTGGCCCTACTAGTCCCGTCCCAGGAAGTGCGTGACTGGAGCTGAGCGGGAGCGTTCGGTCGCACCCGCCAGTGCCGTAGTGGAATGCCGGCAGGCGAGCGCGCCCGACAGCGGACGGGTCGGCGCAAGCCGAACTCTCGTCCGTGGCGCGCCGCCGTGCCCGCTGGCACGGCCCATGAAATACTGCGTCTGCCGGCGTTCCGCTTCCTTATTTCTTTTCCGTGGCTTTCTTATTTCGTCATTGCCGGGCTTGACCCGGCAATCCATGGGGCAGTGAGGGTTATCGAGGCCGTTCGCTGTATCTCGGCAACCGCACTTCAGCATGGACCACCGGGTCAAGCCCGGTGGTGACGAAGAGTGTGGTGACGAGAGTAGGAGTCGCTGTTCGACATCGTTGGCAGCACATTCGCACGCAGGGGCGTCGCGGCAGCGTCCGATGATGGACCCTTGTCATCGCGCCGTTGCGGAACAGGAGGCGTGGCCGAAACGTTGAATAACGAATATGCGCCGCACGTCGGCGCCGTAGCAGCTATTGGTGCGAGGCAACATGACTCAAGCGGCGACAAAGAACCATCCGGCGACAGCAAAAAGAGGCGCAGATCCTCACGTTCCGCAGAAGCCCAAGCATGAAGTCCCGACGGATCCGGACGAGAAAAAGCTGGAGCAGGGGCTTGAGGAAAGCATGGCGGGTTCCGATCCGGTGAGCATTACCCAGCCTGCCACTCACAAGCCGACCAAAGGCGACGCCTAGGCTTCTCGGCAATTTAATTTCTATGCGGCTTTAAGTGCTTCTTTCCCTCTCCCCCAGGGGGAAGGAGCGGGCTAGGATGCGCCCGAAAGAAAAAAGAATCTGGGGGAACACATGCGGGCATTTTTTGCCACCGTTGCGTTCGCGTGCCTTGCGCTTTTCACCGCCGCGCATGCCGACACTTTTCCATCGCGCACCATCACGCTGATCGTGCCGTTTCCGCCGGGCGGTTCGACCGACGTCGCCGGCCGCGTTTTGGCTGACAAGATGGGGAGCATTCTCGGGCAGTCAGTGATCGTCGAAAATGTCGGCGGCGCCGGCGGTTCGATCGGCGTCGGCCGGCTCGCCCGCGCAACGCCCGACGGCTACACCATCGATATCGGCCAGTGGGATACGCATGTCGGCTCGATCATCTACAAGATCGACTACGATCTTGAGACCGCGTTTGCGCCGATTGGCCTCGCCACCGTCAATCCGCAGCTCCTTATCGTGCGTGATAACTTTCCAGCGCCGAATCTCAAGGCGCTGGTCGAATGGATGAAGGCACATCCGGGCGACGGCAAATTTATCAATCAGAACGCTTCCGGCCAGCTCGGCGCGCTCCTTCTCGAGAAGCTCACCAATACGAACGTCTTGATCGTTCCGTATCGCGGTGCCGGCCCGGCGATGACCGACATGCTGGCAGGCCAAGTCGATCTCGCGGTGTTGCAAGCCGCGGTCTCGATGCCGCAATTGCAAGCGCATACCATCCGCGCGCTGGCAAACTTGTCGCCCACTCGCTCGCCCTCACTGCCGGATATTCCCACCTCCGACGAAGCGGGCGTGCCGGGTTACTACATGTCCGGCTGGTTCGGGCTTTATGCGCCGAAAGGAACGCCGGCCGACATCATCGCCAAGCTCAATGCGGCGATGGTGCAGGCGCTGACCGATCCGGGTGTGAAAAAGCGCTTCGCCGATCTCGGGCCCGACATTGCGCCGCGCGCGCAGCAGACGCCGGAAGGGCTTGCGGCGTTTCAGAAAGCTGAAATGCAGAAGTGGTGGCCGATCATCAAGGACGCAGGCATCAGGGGAGAGTAAGGAGAAGCCTGCATTTCGCAATTCGACTGGAAAGTCATTTTTGGAAAGTCACGTTTGGTAAGTCATGCCGGGCCGTCTTGAGACTTTCGCCGTCTTTTCGGCGCCGTTTGTGTTCGTCCTTTTGTGGTCGTCAGGCTTTATCGGGGCCAAGCTCGGCCTTGGCTATGCCGAGCCGCTGACGTTTCTGGCGCTCCGCATGATCGTAGCGGTCGCGTTACTCGCGGCCATTAACGTGCTGACACGGCCTATATGGCCGCGTCGCATCGGTATCGTTCATAGCGCCGCTGTCGGTCTGATGGTGCATGGCCTTTATCTCGGCGGTGTCTTTGTCGCCATCGAAAACGGCCTGTCCGCGGGCCTGGTCGCGCTGATTGTAAGCTTGCAGCCGGTTTTGACCTCGACGGTCGCCAATCGTTTGTTCGGCGAGCGCGTGTTTCCCCGGCAATGGCTTGGTCTCGTGCTCGGCCTGGTCGGCGTCTATCTGGTGTTGCAGGCAAAGCTCGTGACCGGCGATGCTGCGCCGCTCGCCTGGATCGCGGCCACTGTGGCGCTGCTCGGCATCACTGTTGGTACGCTTTATCAGAAACGTTTCGGCAGCGGCATCGATTGGCGGCCTGCGTTATTCCTGCAATACACAGCTGCCGCGCTGCTGTTCTGTCTCGGCGCATTTTGCTTCGAGACTCGCGTCGTACACTTCACGCCGCAATTTATCTTCGCTGTGGCCTGGCTCGTCCTCGTGTTGTCGCTCGGCGCCGTATGGCTCTTCTATTATCTGATCCGCCGCGCGGCCGCGACACGCGTCGCAAGCTTGTTCTATCTCACGCCGCCGGTGACGGCGTTGCTAGCTTGGCTTTTATTCGGAGAAGAACTGTCCCGGCTCGCGCTTGTCGGCATGGCCGTCTGCGTTGCCGGTGTGTTTCTGGTGCATTGGCGGCCGCGCAACGCTTAATCCAAGGACGAAAACCAAAATGAAGCTTTCATGGATCGCAGTCAGTTTATTCAGTCTCGCTCTCGCAAGTCCGGCGCTTGCTCAAGCCCAGCAGCAAATTCCGCCCGAGCAGCAGAAGGTCTCGCGCTTGCCGCCGCTGCCGCAGCCGCTCGATCCGATCCTGCAAAAACTGGCGGATGAGAGCCATGCCAAAGGCGGCGTTCTGATCAACCTGCAGATAGCCACCGGCCATGCGCCGAAATTCACCGCGGCCGCGCGCAACATGGCTTTCACCATCCGCTTTGATACCAAACTGCCGCGCAGGCTGGTCGAGCTTGTCATCATGCGCACGGCGCAGATCGTCGGCGCATCTTACGAACTCAACCAGCACACGCCGTTCATCAAGGCCTGCGGTTATAACGACGCCCAGATCGCCGCGATTCCGACATGGCAAGCCTCGACTTTGTTCGACGATCAGCAACGCGCGGTGCTCGGCTATGTCGAACAGATGGCGCATGGCGGCGATGTCGACGATGCGACTTTTGCCGCCGCACAGAAATTCTTCACGTCGGAAGAGATCGTCGAGATGAGCTATATCGTCGGCAGCTATTACTCGACCGGCTTGGTCACCAAGGCCCTGCGCATCGAAATTGAAAAAGACGGCAGGTCCACCGTGCCCGGCAAGTGCATCTGAGGCTCGCGAGGCCTAGCGCGCGCTCAAATGCAAAGCGAAGAACTTCGCCGCGAGATCGATAGTTGCATTGTGGATCGCCTCGCGATCGACACCCGGTTTGTCGACACACAGGCCGGGCAAAGCCTTGCGGCCGACATCCGTGCATTCGTCGAGGAAGACATAATGATCGACGCCTCCGGGAAATATCGTCAGCGCCGCATGCGGAATTTTTGCCACATAATATTTTGCGCTGGCGTCGATCGGCACCACGCTGTCGCTTTCGCCGGCAGCAATAGCGACCGGGATTGAGATCGACTTTAAGCTCTTCTCGGTGATCGCTGGGCCGAGCGCAGGCGCCATGGCGAAGACGGCACGCACGCGTGGCTCGCGATAGGAGGCACTATCGCCGCGCAGCGCCTTGGCGAAATCCGAATCGCTCTTGGCAAGCGCTTCGGTCTTGCCGATGAGGTCACCAAATTCCGGCGGCGCCTTGCAGCTTTGTTGGGGCGCGTCGGCGCAGGTCTTGTTGAATTGCGCCAGCGAGGTAATGCCGCCGGCGATCTCGATCATGGTGTAGCCGCCAAGCGAAAAGCCCGCCGCGCCGATGCGATTGCGATCGATGCGCGATCCAAATTCGTCGTCGGCGAGGAGGTCGCTTAGCATCGTGCTGAGGTCCTTGGCGCGGAGCCACCACAGCATGAAGCCTTGCACGGTGTAGGTCTCGAGCGCGTTGTTGCCGGGATGATTGATAGCGGCAACGATATAACCCTTCGCCGCAAGCGCCGTAGCGAACCACGCCATGGATTGCGCGCTGCCTCCGGTGCCATGCGACAGCAGGATCAGCGGCAACTTAGCCGGCGCTGTCGCGATCCTGGCGTTGCTGGCAGCAGGTGCTGCTTCGAACAACGCTTCGCCGACCGGTGGAATGCGTTGTGGCTTCATCGCGGTCCCGGCTTCCGCCGGATACCAGATGACTTCGCTAGCCGAATGGGCAGGCGAGCCGCGCCAATCGTACGGTCCGCTCGGCAAGAGGCTCCGTGCAGCGAAGCCGACAGCGAGCGAGCCATTGTTCGTTGCTTGTGCGTAGCCGGTTTTTGGCAGCGCAACCGCCGTCAACAAGGCCGCAAGGAGGAGGCTTATATTTTTCATCTGCCGCTCTCATTTTGTCGTTCGGGCGCCGGCTAGCGCAGTCGCCTTGCTGATTGTGCATGGTGCGCATCGACGCGACAATCGGGGGCGGTCAAGTATGACTATCGCGCGCTTGGTGACGCTTCGGAAATTATTTTTACGAAAAGCGTCGTCGTCAAAGGGCGATGCAATGCTGCTGTCATATGAGTGTCATAAACGTCGAAGTTGCGGGCACTTAACGCGTTTTTATGAGATTCCCTTTATGCGTTAAGGCGGTGATCACGTCCGGTTGCCGTTTGCAAAAATTCATCAAGGCTTCTTTCAGGATTGCATGATCGCGCCACTTCGCAAGCAAAAGGTCGAGTGCCCGCCGCTCTTATCGGACAAGACCTTCATCGAACGCATGTGGCGCGGCTCTATTGCGCCCGGCCAAAAGCTGCCGCGTTATGAAGACGTTGTGCTTGGCAGTCTGGGCCGGCTCGCCGACCATTTATTGCTGTTCGAAGGCGGCGGAGCGCCGGACTTCAAGATCCTGCGGGCAGGGCGAAAGATCCGCGAATGGCTCGGCGTTGACCTGCGCGATAAGGGCCTTGGCGATCTTCCCCGCGACTGCGCGATCGCGCTCAGCGAAGCGCTGGCGCAGGCGGTGACTGCAAATACGCTTGTGCCGTATCGGATGTATCGCGTCACCGACGGCATGGTCGAAAATTACGAGATGCTTGCCTTTCCGATGGCTTGCCGCTGGGGACCGCCGCTGGTCGGCGTTTATGTGGCCGAGGCCGCGTCGCGCTACAATCTCGTCGATACGATCTTCCGTTCGACCGACGAAGGCATTGTCGCGCTTGCGATCGTTCGCGATGGCAAGGGATTGCCGGTCAATTTCCAGATTGTCGCCTTCAACCAGGGTGCCGCAAAGCTTCTCGGCATCGCCGAAGACAGCATGCAATGGTCCAGATTGTCGGATCTGCCGCTCGGCGCGACCGCGCTATTGCTTCGCGATCGGCTTGTGCAGAGCGTCGCGCTCGGACAGCGCGATCAATTCGAGTTTTCAATTCCCGCGGCCCATCGTGACGCGTATCTGAACGGCGCGAATCCGGGCGACATGCATCTGAATGTCGGTATCGCGTCGGTCGGCGATCTTTTGTCGATGACCTTGACCGACATCCGCGAACTCAAACAGCGCGAGGCGTCGTTCCGGCTGCTGTTCGACGGCAATCCGGTGCCGATGTGGCTTTACGATCCGAACGGTTTGAAGGTGTTGGGCGTCAACGACGCCGCGATCGCGCATTACGGCTATAGCCGCGCGCAGTGGCTGAATAAGACGCTTCCCGATTTGTGGCCGGAAGACGAGCGGGATATCCATCGCGAAGTCGCGAGCTCGGTCGGCGACAATTATCAGTCCGACCGCACCTGGAGGCACCTCAAAGCCGACGGCAGCGAAATCGAAGTCCTTGTTTACGCACGCCGTGTGCCGTACGGAAGCAAGCAAGCTGTGCTTGTCGCCGTGGTCGATGTCACCGAGCGCAAAGCTGCGGAAGCGCGTATTGCCTATATGGCGCATCATGACGCGCTCACCGGCCTGCCGAACCGTATTCTTTTCCACGAGCGGCTCAACGAATTGCTGGCGCGGGTACGCCGTACTGGCGAAAGCCTTGCCGTGCACTGCCTCGACCTCGATCATTTCAAAGGCGTCAACGACACACTCGGCCATCCGATCGGCGACGAGCTTCTGCAGACCGTGGCCAAGCGGCTCGGCCATTGCTTGCGCGATACCGACACGGTGGCACGACTCGGCGGCGATGAATTCGCGGTCGTGCAATTTCCTCTCCGCGGCCCGCATGAAGCAAGCGCGTTGGCCAATACGCTGATCGATGTCGTCAGCAAGTCCTACGAAGTTCACGGCCACGAATTCGTCGTTGGCGCCAGCATCGGCATCGCTTTGGCGCCGAGCGACGGCGATAGCGCCGATGCGCTTCTGCGCAATGTCGACATGGCGCTTTATCGCGCCAAGGCGGAAGGCCGCGGCAGCGCGCATTTCTTCGAGCCGGACATGGACCGTCGCATCCAGGCGCGGCGGGTGCTTGAGCTCGATCTGCGCAAAGCCTTCGCCAACGGCGAATTCGAATTGTACTATCAACCGCTGGTCAGTCTCGACACCGATGCTATTTCCGGTTTCGAGGCGCTGCTGCGCTGGCGGCATCCCGAACGTGGCATGATCGCACCAGCCGAATTCATTCCGCTTGCTGAGGAGATCGGGTTGATCGTGCAACTCGGTGAATGGGTGTTGCGCCAAGCCTGCACTGAAGCGATGCGCTGGCCGTCCGATCTGAAGATCGCGGTGAATCTCTCGCCGGCGCAATTTCGCAGCCGCGGTGTGATCAAGGCCGTGCTCACGGCGCTGGCTTATTCGCGCCTCGCGGCCGATCGGCTGGAATTGGAGATCACGGAATCTGTGCTGCTCGGCGAGACCGAGGCTAATCTTGCGACACTGCATCAATTGCGTGAGATCGGCGTGCGCATTTCGATGGACGATTTCGGCACCGGTTATTCGAGCTTGAGTTATCTGCGCTGTTTCCCGTTCGATAAGATCAAAATCGACCGCTCTTTCGTCAGCGAACTTTCCGAGCGTCCGGACTGTGTCGCCATCATTCGTGCCGTTGCAGGCCTCGGCATGAGCCTCGGCATCGCCACCACCGCTGAAGGGATCGAAACGCCGGAGCAGCTCGCGCGCGTTCGCGCCGAAGGCTGTACCGAAGTGCAGGGCTATTTTTTTAGTCCGCCACGGCCGGCATCCGAGATCAACGGCATCATCGCGCGCAGCGGTCGCAAATGCGCCGCGGTCGCTTGATCGCGGCTTAAGCCGCCGCGGCAGTGACCAGCCGTGCCGATTTCAGTTGTGACAGGGCGGATTTGGCGGCCGCAGGCGCAATTTGCATTGGCGCCACTTGACAGGTCGCCGCCGCGCGGACGACGGCATTGCGCAAATACGGCGGCTTTTCGCACCAGAGATATTCGAAAACGTGGCCACTTGATCTATGCGCGACGCGGATGGTGCTGCCTTCGATCGCCACGTCGAAATTCGGCTGGCTGCCATTGACGCGTAGATTTGGTGAGCGCAGGCCAAAGGCCGCGTGCAGCACTTGATCGACATCTTCCGAGGTGAACGGTTTGTGCAGAAAGGCGCAAGCGCCGGCGTCGAGCGCCTGACGCTCGGCGCCGAGATTGTGTTCGGACGAGATCATCACGACCTTGAGATGCGGCTGCGTCACCAAAAGCCACTTCAGTGTATTGAGGCCGCCAAGCCCAGGCATGTTGCAATCGAGGAAAACGGCGTCGAACGGCGCCGTCCGGCAAAGCGCCAGCGCTGTCTCGCCATCAGGCGCTTCTTCGATCTCGCAATTGAACACGCTGCCTTGAAGGATCTTCTGCGCGATGCGGCGCACGGCTGAAGAGTCATCGACGACCAGCACCTTGGTTGGCGACGAGATGCGATGATAGGTTTTGATAATGGCGACCGTGTCGATAACGGTGAAAGGCTTGAGCAGAAATTCATAGGCTTTCAACTTGATCGCCGCCTGCATCGCTTCCGCCGCTGGCGGCGTCGACATCAGCGTGACGAAGGTCTGGATGCCCTGCTTGCGCGCCGTCCAAAACGCTTCCGTGCCGGACAGTTCCGGCATGTTCACATCGATGAAGGCAAGATCGACATGCGCGCCATTGAGCATGGTCAGGCAATCGCGGCCATTGTCGGTGGTGCATAGCCGCAGCGGCAGCTTGGAAATGCGGGCGGCATCATGAAGGATTTGCTGATAAACGCTTGCGTCGTCGGCGATGAGCATGCTGATCGAGCGGGGCATCACGCAACCTCTTTTGGAACCCTCAACGGCAGTATCCGGCTCGGATGCAATCGTCGGAGCTGCATGCCGTTCCGTCTGGTTCGCGGTCGCGTGCGAAGCTGATTAGTGGGTGACGAATGGATTGCGCGCAAATCGAACTAAATTCGCGTGCGCTATCATGGCCGCCGAAACGCCTTCAAACCTCTCCCGCGCCGATAGGCATGCGTTACAATGCGGTTCGAGAAATTGAGTCACTTGAGGAGGGTAGGAATGCCGTCACGTATGCCGATCGACTATAAAGACGCTTCACAGGAAGTTCGCGCCATCTTCGACGACATCAAGAGCACGCGCCAGGTTCCGGATGTGAACAATTTTTGGAAATATCTCGCACACGATCCGGCCTCGCTCAAACGCACCTGGGAAAGCATCAAAGAGATCATGGCGCCCGGCGCGCTCGATCCCTTGACCAAAGAGATGATCTATCTGGCCGTGAGCGTCACCAATGGCTGCGGGTATTGTATCGCGAGCCACGGCGCTGCCGCGCGCAAGGCCGGCATGAGCGAGGCGATGTTCGGCGAGTTGATGGCAGTCACCGGCATGGCGAACGAAACCAACCGTCTCGCCAACGGCTATCGCGTACCGATCGACGCGGCGTTCGAATAAGCCCGAAAGATTTCGTTCAATTGCGCCGAAAAAGCTTCGCCGCGCTTTAGGCCGGCGCGAACATCCGTCCGCTAATCCCTTTTCCGTCTTGGGCGAGACGTGAGGATTGGCTCCAGGCTGGGTCCCTTATGTATGCAGTGAAGTCGAAAGAAGATCGGCGCCGTTCCCCGCGGCGTCTGATCAACCGCGTGGCGAAAATCCAACTCGGCAACGGAACTTTGCCGTGTGACTGCCTCATCACCGACATTTCGACCGGCGGCGTCCGGCTCCACGTCGAAGGCTTCGAAGTGCCGGATGATTTTGTTTGCTCCTCTCAGGCGAAGATCTCGCCAAGAAGTGCAATTATCGGGTGGTCTGGCGGCTCGGTCACGAGGTCGGCGCGCGGTTCATGGGTCTTGTGCGCCGCTCCGGCACGCGCGACTAACTTTGCATAAATGACGGCCCCGGCGATGAACCGGGGCCGTCTTACGCTTTTTCTCACGATGCTATTTTCAAGACACCGCAAAACTCACTCTGCGCGACGCTTACTGTCCGTTAGCCGGAGCCGGCGTAACCGGTGCTGAGGGCGTCGCCGGAGCAGGCGCCATGGTCGGAGCCGGCATCGGGACAGGCGGCGGGATCCGGGTTACGGCAGGCGGGCTCATATCATTCGACGCCGTGTTGATGCCGTTCTCACCTGGTTTATGGCCAAGGCCGAAGCCTACTGCGACGATCACCAGCACAAAGACCGCGGCAGCAATCCAACCCCAAGCGGTGTTGTCGGCACCGCCCGCTGAAGCGAGATTGGGATCATTCCGATACGGGTCATTCGGATCGCGATTATGCAAATGTAAGTCGGACATAGAGGGCCTCCGTCGTCGTTAGTTCTGACGAAACAACGGGCAGCGGATACGGACCGTTCCTGAGTCGACCGGCGGCTAGGGAATACCGCCTCGGCGATCACTGCATGGCGGCTCCCTTCGTGAGCCTTTGCTGCGGTGCAGTGACTTTTCGCACGGAACCATTATTGTGCGCGGTCTTGCGCTCGTAGCTCAGCTGGATAGAGCATTAGACTTCGAATCTAAGGGTCGGGAGTTCGAATCTCTCCGAGCGCGCCAGCAAGTCAGCGGCATGTCTAGGCCGGCTTTTGTTTTTTGGCTCCCTTTTGGCTCCGAGTCCGGTCAACTCGCACAACTCGTCCGGATTTGCGGGTACTCGGCCGAATGATCTGAGGGTTGTCGCGTCGTTGAACGCGCCGAGATTGGGATCGCCGCTGCGCTTAAAGGCGAGTGCACCAACGTTCGCCTGTCCCGCGACATTGCCTCGGCGGCTCGCTCGCTTCGCCCGCTACAACCGTCTTCAGTCCACGGGTGATCGATGCACTCGTGCTAGCGGCGAACATGTGGCTCGTCGGTTGGATGATAACAGTAATGTCGTTGCCGTTTGCGTAGACGGAGCCAGAAAAGAGCCGTGGGCTGGGCCTACCAAGAAATCATGACGCGCGCGCCTTGTAACAGCACTTTGGTGTATGCAACTTACAGGTTGGTATAGGCGGGGACGGTGATGAGTTTTGATATCTTAGGCGTTGGGGGCTTTATCTTTGGAATAATCGGCATTCTTGTCGGCATTTTTGTCCCGCTGTATTTGTATAGAAAAAGCCTGCGACCCAAACAACTGGCGATCGCCTATACCGACCCTATGCCAATGTTTATTTTGGATCCTAGGGCGGACATTCCAATTGGCGATACGCGCACTCGAAGCTTTTTGTTGTTGTGGAACAGCGGTTCGGCGCCCATCGTTGAAAGTGATTTCATCCGTCCAATAACGGTCGATGGGCCAGTTAATATTAATACTTTAGAGATACACAAGAAGGACGCGGCGAGCGCGGTGCAAATCGAGAAGGCGCGACAAATTCGTGTCTCTCTTTTGCGTCCAAACGAAGCTGTAATTCTCGAAGTCATTGGAAATTACGATGAGCCACTGAGCGTAACGATAGATATGGTCTCGGCTGACATGAGCGTGTTGATTAATCGCGACCGTTGCATGCGGTGGTATGTGACGTTTACAATATTAATCCTTCCGGCGTTTGCTGCCGCCAGTTTGTTATTTTCTGTTCTCCATTACTGGGGAGTCGACGAGTCTAAAAGCTCCTTGTTTGCATTTGTACTATTTACTGCGCTCACTTTCTTCACCCCGGAATTGTCACCGAGGTTTGAGAGACGAATTTACCCTTCTATTCCGATTTCGTTCTTTGAGATTAAGCAGACGACGACTCATGCGCGCCGATATGCCATGCGGTTACGACGAGCATTTGCCCAGCTCGGAGAGACCGAAGCGTAAACGGCGTCACGGTGCTCTTCGCGGCAAGCTTCCGCGACTACTCGAAATGCGCGATCCGTGGACCTTTAGAGCCGCTTTTTAGCGCTCTTGACTCGTTAGAACAAAAAGGGAACATTGAGGCCGTGAGTCAGGCGAGGGAGACACCGATGCAGCGAGTTATGGCGAGGTTGGAGGAAGCTTTCGAGTATTCGGCCCTTTGGTATCTGGAGAAGGCCGAAGGCGGTCCGAAATTGACCACCGAGCAGGAGAGAAACGTCGATACGTTTCATGCTTTGCGGAAATCCGTGAAGGACATGCAGCCCGCGCTCAAGCAGGCGGTCGCCGAACTTGAGGAGTGGCATTCCAAAGGATTTGAACGAACGCTCCTCAACCTGTTGGGCCGTGTGAGCGATCGATTCCGGCCGGCGACAGCCGCGGATTTCGTGACGGCACTCTTCGACGAGATCGGCATGTTGCGCGCCGCCTGACTTAGTGCTGCATAGGGGGAGCAAGGATATGCCTGCTCTTCCGGGAAAAGACATGAAGGCGTTGAGAATTTCGCTGGCGACGATGCTGGTAGCGTCGCTAGCGCTGCCGGCCATTGCGTATGCCGACAGCGTACACGGCAAGCGGCACATCTATCACTGGCACGGCTATGGTTTCCTGCCGGGCTATCATCAGCCGCCTAATTCCAACCAAGTGCATTACGGCCCTGTCGATGGAAGTTATGGCGCTCCGCACTACTATTATGGTGACGGCCGGTACTATTTTGGCCGGCCGGGCTTTTCCAACGGTCGCTGGAATGGCGGCAGCTATGGTCCGTGTTGGACCCATACGCCGATCGGACTCATGTGGAATTGCGGGTGATCCATGAAAATCGCCGTACCGGATATGATCTCGAACTCTTATTTCCCGGCCGAAGCCGCGGTAGAGCTCGGATTCTTCAAAGCCGAAGGCCTCGATGTCGAACTCGAATTGATCTTTCCAGTCGACAAGTCCTATGCGGCGCTCCGCGATGGCGCGGTCGATTTTGTTGGCGGTTCGGCGCATTCGGCGCTGGCGGCGTTTCCAAACTTTCAAGGCGCGAAGCTTCTCTGCGCGCAAGCGCAGGGCATGTATTGGTTCCTAGTGATGCATTCGGATCTGCACGCGAAGCGTGGCGATCTATCCGTGGTCAAAGGCAAACGCGTCGGCGCGGCGCCCTGGGTCGACAAGGGCCTGCGCGGGCTTCTGACTGCGGCCGGCATCGATCTCGAAGCCGACAACGTGACCATCGCGCCGGTGCCCGGCGCAGCCGGCGCCGGAGTCAATTTCGGTGTGACGGCCGCGAAGGCGCTTGAAGAGCGCAAGATCGACGGCTTCTGGGCGAATGGCATGGGCACGGAAGTCGCACTACGCCGCGGCGTCGGCACCGTCGTCATCGACGCGCGGCGCGGCGACGGGCCCAAGGAGTGCTTCAACTATACGGCGGCAACGATCGCCACGAGCGATGCTTTTATCGCGCGCGCGCCGGAGCAGGCCGCAGCTGCCGTGCGTGCCATCGTCAAAACGCAGGTCGCGCTCCGCGCCGACGTCACGCGTGCGGCGCAGGTTGGCGATAAATTATTTCCGCCCTCCGAAGCCGCTTTGATCGCCGAACTGATCCGCCGCGACTTGCCGTATTACGATGCGTCGTTGTCAGAGAGTTTTGTCGCTGGCATGAGCGCCTTTGCCCGCAAGCAAGGCATTCTCGATCGCGATCTGCGCTACGATGATGTTGTCGCGACGCAATTCAGCGCGTTGTGGAAGGCCTGATATTGCTCAGGCGCTCGTCTGGCGGCGCGATCTCGGTGACCAGATCGTTGACGAGCTTCTTCTTCGGCAAAGGCGCCAGCGTCATCTCACCTTCGTGCAGCCTCGTGGTGCAGGCGTAAGCCACTTCGCTGTCGATTAGCATCATGCATTCCTTGCAGGCATTGGCATTGATGCAGGAGAAGCGGAAAGCGAGGGTGGGATCGGTATGGGCGCGGATGTAGCGCAAACCGTCGAGCACCGACTGGCCAGGCACGAACGGCACGTCGAAGCGTTCGACCTTGGCGGGCTTACCCGGCGATTCTCGCTTGATCGCAAGCGTCGCCGTCATGCCGGGACACTCGCGCGCCGGCGCGCCGTCTGCACTGGCAGACGCGATAACGCGATCCGGCTGTCGCGATAATCGATCATTTGGTTGAACTCCCACGCCGGATCGAGGCCGGGAAAATCCTCGCGCTGATGGCTGCCGCGGCTTTCCTGCCGCGCATGCGCGGCAAGCGTCACGCTCATCGCCACTTGTGTCATGTTGCGCAGATCGAGCCAATCGACCAGTTCGGAATCGAATGGCACGCCAGCAGCAAATGGATCGTTGCCGATGGCGTGGGTGAGTTGCGCGATGTCGGCGATCGCACTGTCGAGCTTTTCTTGCGTACGGAATGGGCCAACCTTGTCCATCATCAGCGCTTGCAGTTCGACAATAGCCTCGGCCGGATTGATGCCGTTCGACGGCCGCCGCCGTGCCAGAAGATCGAGTGCCGGCGCGAACGCTTTCTCGCTTGCGCGTTGCCGATTGCTTTGGCGCGCGGCTTCGGCCGCACTTTGTCCGGCGCGTGCGCCGAAGACCAAAGCTTCGGTGATGGCGTTGCCGGAGAGCCGGTTCGAGCCATTGGCGCCGCCGACGGCTTCCCCGCACGCAAAGAGGTTTAGCACCGCGCTTTCGAAGCGCGTATCCACTTTGATGCCGCCCATGTGGTAATGCGCAATCGGCGCGACTTCGACTGGGCGTTCTTTCAGATCGATGCCGTTTTGCGCCAGCGTATCGATCACCGGGCCGAAGGCGCGGCGCAATTCGGTTTCCGGCACATGCTGGAAACTTAAATATGCGCCGCCGGCGGGACTGCCGCGTCCGGCTTCGACCTCTTTCATGATAGCGTAGGTCGCGAGATCGCGGGTGAGCACATAGCGGCCGTCATTGCGGCTGTCTTCCGCAACATAGCGCTGCTCGAATTCCTGCATCTCGCCATTGAGGAGTACGCCGCCGAGCTTGTAGCGGAATGGGTCCCACATGATCGGATCCATGCCGACAAGGCGCGGCGCCAAATGCCCGATCGGGAAGAACTGCACGAATTCCATGTCGATGAGCTGCGCACCGGCGCGGAGCGCGAGCGCATAACCGTCGCCGCTCATATTCAGCGAGGCGCTGTTGCGCCGATAAAGCCGTGTCAGCCCGCCGGTCGCGATCACGACGGACTTGGCCTTGAGCGTTACCGCTTCGCCGGTCGGCAAGTGAATCGCGGTCGCGCCGCAGGCGACACGGTCGGCCACCGCGATATCGACAATCATGAGATCGCCGACGCGCCGCACTCCTGACGCACCCTGCAATTGATGACGCAGCGTCTTCGATACCGCAGGCCCGGTGCTCAGGAAGTCGACGTAGACGCAACGCGGCCGGTCGTGTCCGGGCGCATGCGCCTGCTTGATATGGCCGTCCTCGCGCGCCCAGCCGACCTTCCAGCTATCCATTTCCAGAATACGCTTCGGTCCATCCTCGCACAGGATCGCGGCGAGACTTTCGTCGCACAGGCCGTGTCCGGCAGCGAGCGTATCGGCGAAATGGTTCTCCCAACTGTCCGGCGTCTGCGCGCCGATCGCGGCTGCGACCGTCATCATCGCCATCACGGTGGCGCCGCCGCGGCCGATCAGGCTCCGGTCGGCGAGGATCACCGAAGCGCCGTGTTTGGCGGCCTCGATCGCCGCATACATTCCAGCACCGCCGGAACCGACGACCAGGACATCAGTCTCAAGTTCGATCATCGGCTCTGTTTCGCACAGGCTCGAGCGGAGCGGAAGGCTCTTGCGCAGCACCGCGCTTTTCCGAATAGTGACCTACGCCGCGAGCCGGGAATGGACGATATAACGACACAAAAACAGGCGGCCGTTGCCGAACTAACGGCAGGCAGCGACGATGCCAAACCATCGGTGGGCCGCATCGATAATGTGCCGTACGGCATCGTCATGATGATCGCGGCGACTATCTTGTTTGCCGCGGCGTCGGCTGCCAGCAAATGGCTGGTCGGGATTTATCCGGTCGGCGAAGTTCTGTTCCTGCGCTCGTTTTCCTCGCTGCTCTCCTGTGCCGCGCTCATTCTGCCAGTGACCGGCCTGTCGGTGATCGCCACGCGCCGTCCACGCGATCATCTGTTCCGTGGCTTGTCGCAATCGGTCTCGCAACTCTGCCTCGTGCTTGCCTTCAGTCTGATGCCGCTCGCCGGTGCGGTCGCCATCAATTTCTCCTCGCCTTTGTTTGCGGCGCTGGTGTCGATCGTCTGGCTGAAGGAAAGCGCCGGATGGGTGCGCGGCGGCGCGCTGATCGTTGGCTTCTTCGGCGTGCTGATCGTCACCGATCCCGGTGCCAATTCGCTGACGCTGGGCGCGCTGTTCGCGCTGATCAATGCCATCCTCTATGGCACGGTGACGGTCGCCGTGCGCGGTATGACCAGGACAGAGTCGGCCAATACGCTGGTGATCTGGCAGTTGATGGTGCTGACGGTCATGCACAGTCTTTTGCTGTTTTTCGGCTGGCGCTCACCGACGCCGCTCGATTGGGCGCTGATGTTCGGCTCTGGTTTCGTCAACATGCTCGGGCAGTGGTGCTGGACCAAAGCGCTGCATATGGCGCCGGCACCCGCGGTGACGCCGTTCTATTACCTGATGCTGGTTTGGGCCTTGATGTTTGGTTTCCTCATCTGGGGCGAGGTGCCGGGGATAAGTCTCTTGATCGGCTCGGCCATTGTCGTTGCCACCGGATTGTTCCTGTTTTTGCGCGAAGCGCGGCTGCAGCAGACGATTGCCCGTCGCGCCGCCTAGCGGACCAGTGCGCGGGCGGCAAGTCGCCACAGGCGATGCCCAAAAACACTGCTCGGAAAAAGTGTAAAGCCGGGCTAAGCTCAAAAGAAAAATCAGACAATCGACCAGGGGTGGAAACGTGGAACGCAGGAGTTTCCTGAAACTCGCGCTCGGCTCCGCTGTGCTGCCCTTTGCGGGCCGCCAAGCCGCCGCGCTCGATTATCCGAACCGGCCCGTCCACATGCTGGTCGGGCAGGCGGCGGGTAGTTCATCGGACATCAGCGCGCGCTTGATCGGGCAATATCTGTACGAACATCTCGGTCAGCAATTCGTTATCGAAATCCGTCCTGGCGCGACGGGAAATGTCGCGACGGAAGCCGCCGTGCATGCCACGCCCGACGGCTACACGATATTGCTGGTGAATTCACAGAACACGATCAATCAGGCGCTGATCCCGACGCTTCCGTTCAATTTCGTCAAAGACATTGCGCCGATCGCCATCACCCATCGGGTGGCGATGATCATGGAAGTGCATCCGTCTTTCCCGGCGAAGACCGTTCCGGAATTCATCGCTTACGCCAAAGCCAATCCCGGCAAGATCAACATGGCGTCCGCTGGCGTCGGCGGGCCGCAGCATATGGCCGGCGAACTCTTCAAGTTCATGGCCGGCGTCGATCTCGTGCATGTGCCGTATCATGGCACGACGCCAGCGTTGACCGATCTTCTCGCCGGCAACGTGCAAGTGATGTTCGATGTGACGCCGTCGTCGCTGGCGCACATCAAATCCGGCGCATTGCGCGCGCTTGCGGTAACGACCCCCGACCGGCTGGATTTTCTTCCCGGCGTGCCGGCCGTCGCGGAATTCCTGCCCGGCTATAAATCTTTCGGCTGGATCGGCTTTGGCGCGCCGGCGGGAACGCCGCCTGCGATTATCTCCGTGCTCAACAAAGGCATCAATGATGCGGTCGCAGATCCTGCGATCAAAGGCCGGCTTCTCGATCTCGGTGGCCTGATCATGCCGCCGAATACGCCGGAAGAGTTCGCGAAATTCATTGCGACCGACACGGCAGGTTGGAGCAAAGTCGTGAAGTTCGCAAATCTCAAACCAGAGTAACTGGGGCAAAGCGCGTTGGGGCAGCGGAACGATAAAGGGAGGGGACCAATGAAATTTCAGCGTCGCCAATTCCTGCAAGGGGCCGCAGGCACCGTCGCTCTGCCGCTTTTGCCGCAACTCGCGCGGGCCGAAACTTTTCCGTCGCGGCCGATCACCATTGTCTGTCCCTTCGCCGCGGGCGGCGCAACCGACATTCTGGCGCGGGTGCTGGCCGACCCGATGGGCAAAGCGCTCGGCCAGTCCATCATTGTCGAAGACCTCACCGGCGCTGCGGGCGCGATCGGTGTTGCCAAGGTCGTTCGCGCGCTGGCCGACGGTTACACACTCAGCGTCGGCACCTTGACCACGCATGTTCTGATCGGTGGTCTCTACAAATTGGACTTCGATCTGATCGGCGATCTCTCGCCGGTCGCCGAACTCGCTTTCGAGCCGCTTCTGATCTGCGTCAAGAACAGCCTGCCCGTGAAGAATCTCAAAGAACTGATTGCTTGGCTCAAGGCCAATCCCGGGAAGGCGAGCGCCGGCATTCCCGGCGCCGGATCGACCGGTAATCTTGCGGGCATCACGTTTCAGAAAATGACGGGCACATCTTTTCAGTTTGTGCCGTATCGCGGCGACGGGCCGGCGGTCCAGGACATGATGGCTAGTCAGATCGACATGATGATCGAGCCGTCGTCGAATTTCACCGCGCAGGTGCAGGCCGGTACCATTCGCGCGATTGCCGTTCCGGCTAAGACCAGGCTTCTCAGTCTGCCCGAGGTGCCGACCACCGACGAAGCCGGTCTGCCGGGCTTCTATGCCTCGATCTGGTTCGGCATGTGGGCACCGAAAGGCACGCCAAAGGATGTCATCACCAAGCTGAACGCGGCCGTTGTGACTGCCTTGAAAGACCCAGGCGTGAAAGAACGGATCACCAAGATCGGGCAGCAGATCGCGTCACCTGACATGCAGGAGCCGGCGGCTTTCGGAAAATTCCAAAGAGCGGAGGCCGACAAATGGTTCCCGGTGATCAAGGAAGCCAACATCAAAGTCGACTAGTCTTTCGTGAGACGTAAAACAAAAGTGCCGGGTGAAGGAGCAACTACGTGAAACGTGAATGTTTGAAATTGCAGCGCCGCCGTTTTTTGCAACTGTCCGCGGCGGCTTCCATCCTTCCCTTGCTGGTGCGCCCGTCGTACGCAGAAGATTGGCCGAACAGGATCGTGAAGCTTGATGTCGGCTTTCCGCCCGGCGGCGGCGCCGACGCTGCGGCCCGCATAACTGCCGACGGGCTATCCAACCGTTTGGGTCAGCAAGTCATTGTCGAAAACAAACCCGGTGCTGGTGGCCGCATCATGCTCGACGGTGTCGCTCACGCTCCGCCGGACGGATACACTTTGATGCTTGCGGCCGGAACGCCCGCGGTCAGCGGCTTGCTCTACACCGGCCTAACCTACGACCCGGTGAGCGATTTCACGGCGGTGTCGCTGGTCGGCACTTATCCGAATTTGCTCGTGGTGCCGAACTCGTCGCCCTTCACCAAGCTCGAAGACTTCATCGCTTATGCCAAGGCCAATCCCGGCAAGATCAGTTGGGCGTCGCCCGGCATCGGCTCGGTGCCGCATCTCGCCGGCGAGTTGTTCAAGAAAATGGCCGGCATCGACATCACGCATGTGCCGTATCGCGGCGTTGCGGCTGGCGCGATGACCGATCTCCTCGCCGGCCGGCTCGATGCCATGTTCAACACCACGGGTTCGCTCCTGCAACCGGTGAAGTCGAACCAGGTCCGGGCGCTTGCCGTAACCTCGGCGAAGCGGTTTCCATTGGCGCCGGAAATTCCGACCGCGATGGAATTGGGTGTCGCCGGTTATGAAGTGGAGTCGTGGTACGGCGTTTATGTGCCCTCACACACGCCAGCCGACATCACGAAGAAGCTCAACAGCACCTGCGTTGCGATGTTTAGCGACGCCGCGATCAAGGCCAAATTCGATCCGCTCGGCATTGTCGCGACAAGCTCGTCATCCGAGGCCCTCACCCGCATGAATGCGACCGACGCCGCGCGCTGGGCGCCACTGATCAAGGAAGCGCACATCATCGGCGAGTAGGCGTCATCAGTCCTCGTCAGGCGGTTTGGTTTCGGAAACGAAGACCCAGATCAGCACGGTAGCCGCGACGGCAATGGCGGCAATGACGACGAAGCCGGTGACCGGCCCGACGCCCTGAAACAGAAAGCCGGTCGCCAAAGTGCTGAGCGAGGCGGCGATACCGATCGCGGCGCCCACCGCGCCTTGCGCCAAATTGAAACGGCCCGTGCCGGCGGTAAGATCGGTGATCACGATCGTGGTCAAGACGCCGATGACAGCGCCGCTGACGCCATTGAGCAATTGCGCAAGGATCAGAGAACTATAGCCGCTGGTGAAAGCGAGGATCGCAGCTCGCAGCGGCTCGGCGGCAAAGCCGACGAATAGAATCGGTTTGCGGCCGCGCTTCGCGGAGTGGTAGCCGACCCAGGGCGCGAAGATCGCAACGACGATCTGTGGGATGATGATCAAGCCAGCGATCCAGACCGATGACGCGGTGGCGGTATTGGTTGCGAGATTTTCGCCGATCAGCGGCAGCATCGAAGCGTCGGCGAGCTGGAATAAAACCAGCGCCGCGGTGAATAGTATGAGCGGGTGGTTCTTCAAGAGGTCGAGCACGCGACCGACTTTCACGTCTTTGCCCTTTGCGGCATTGCGCGCCCGCGCATAGTCGATTTCCTCGGGCCGTATTGCGGCGAGTGCGATCAGCGCCGGGATGCAGAGCGCCGCGGCAGCGAGAAAAATCGCGCTTGGCGCAAAATAAGCGCCAACACCGCCCATCAACGCAGCCGTGAGCGCGTGGCCGCCTGCGGCGAAGCGATAATTGCGGCCGGTGCGCACCGGCATACCGCGACGCCCGACAAGGCCGAGGCTGATCGCGCCAATCGTCGGCGTGATGAGGCCGCTGGTCGAGCCTTGCAGGAGATTGGCGAACATGACGGCGTAATAGCCGGGTGTCAGCGCTAGTATCAGCGACGCTATGCTGATGGCCACGATGCCGCTCGCCACCAAGCTGCGTTTCCAAGATACTGTATCGGCGAGCGCGCCGCCGGGGATCTGGCTCAACACGCCGGCGAGGCCGCCGACCGTCAGCGCCACGCCAACGCTGCGCTCCGTCCAACCAAGCCTTGCCAGATAGAAAGCGACGAAAGCGCCAAAGCCGGTCTGCACATCGGCCAGGAAAAAATTCATCCAGTCGAGGCCGTGGCGGCTCTGCGGCGACGCCGGCGTATGCAGCGTCTTCCGCGCCTCGCGATAGCGCGCGACCGCGGCACGAATACGGGTCTTTTTACGAGAAGGGGATTTCCGGTCCATCGGACTGCCAACGGTCGCGGACGGCGGCGAAGCGTACGCTCAAATCAACGATTATCGTAGACCGACAGTTCCGGCGGTGCGCTAATACACCACCACGCTGCGGATCGACTTGCCTTCGTGCATCAGGTCGAAACCCTTATTGATGTCGGCAAGCGGCAGCGTGTGGGTGATCATCGGGTCGATTTCGATCTTGCCGTCCATGTACCAGTCGACGATCTTTGGGACATCGGTGCGACCGCGGGCGCCGCCGAAGGCCGAGCCTTTCCACACCCGCCCGGTGACCAACTGAAACGGTCGCGTCGCGATCTCCTGACCGGAGCCGGCGACGCCGATGATGATGCTCTGGCCCCAGCCGCGATGGCTGGCTTCGAGCGCCATACGCATCAGCTTGACGTTGCCGACGCATTCGAAGGTGTAGTCAGCGCCGCCGATCTGATCGGCGCCATGCTTGGTCATGTTGACCAGATGCGCGATGAGATCGCCTTCGACTTCGGTCGGGTTGACGAAATGCGTCATGCCGAAGCGCTCGCCCCAGGCTTTCCTTTCCGGATTGAGGTCGACGCCGATAATCATGTCGGCGTTGGCGAGCCTCAGCCCTTGAATAACGTTCAAGCCGATGCCGCCGAGCCCGAACACGATGCACTTGGCGCCGGGCTCGACTTTAGCGGTGTTGATCACCGCGCCGATGCCAGTGGTGACGCCGCAGCCGATGTAACAGATCTTGTCGAAGGGCGCGTCCTCACGAACTTTCGCCACCGCGATCTCCGGCAGCACGGTGAAATTCGCGAAGGTCGAGCAACCCATATAGTGGTGGATCTTCTTGCCATTGAGCGAGAAGCGCGACGTGCCATCAGGCATCACGCCTTGGCCCTGTGTGGCGCGGATGGCGGTGCACAGATTCGTTTTGCGCGACAGGCAGGACGGACAATTCCGGCATTCCGGCGTGTAAAGCGGAATGACGTGATCGCCTTTTTTCACCGAGCTCACGCCTGGTCCGATATCGACGACTATGCCCGCGCCTTCGTGGCCGAGGATCGCTGGAAACAGTCCTTCCGGATCGGCACCTGAGCGTGTGAATTCGTCGGTGTGGCAAAGACCGGTCGCCTTGATCTCGATCAACACTTCGCCCGCGCGCGGGCCCTCAAGCTGGACGGTAGTGACTTCAAGCGGCTTGCCGGCTGCGAAAGCCACCGCGGCGCGTACATCCATGTTATGCCTCGTTTTAAGAGCTAACGATGGCATCGGGAGGATCGGATGGCAAACCTGCAATCTGCCGCGCCGCCACTGGAATTCATCTTCGATGCGCGAGTGACGGTCGGAACTCCGCTCGATCTCGGCGATGTCGGCAAAGGCGGGCGGAGAATCATACCGATCACCGGTGGGGAATTTTCCGGGCCCGATATTCGCGGTACGGTGCTCACGGGCGCCGACTGGCAGATCATCCGCGGCGACGGTACCGCTGAGCTGGAAGCGACCTACGCACTGCGTACCGACGATGACGCCCTGATCGCAGTTCGCAATCTCGCACTGCGCCATGGACCGCCAGAGGTCATGGCAGCGCTCGCGGCCGGCCAGCCCGTCGCAACGGATCGTTATTATTTCCGCGGCGCCACCTTCTTCGAGACAAGCGCTGTACGCTATGCTTGGCTCACCAAACACGTCGTTATTTGTACCGGTCAGCGCGAGCCGGAGCGGGTGGTGTTGAAGTTCTATAAACTGGGGTGAACCAGCAGGCTTGCGTTCAGCCGGCCATTTTGCTTTGCCACTAGTTCATCAACGAAAACTCGGCGATCCGATGTACCTACCCGATAAATTCCGTGTGGAAGATGCGCCGCAAATGCATGCGCTGATGCGCGGCCGGCCGTTTGCCACGCTCGTCTCAGCGGGTCCGGCGGGTCTTTATGCCAGCCATTTGCCGACGGTGCTGAAAGACGAAGGCGACTTTGGCGCTATCGAATGCCATCTGGCGCGGCCTAATCCGCATTGCAAAGAGCTTGGCCAAGTTGAAGAAGCGCTGATGATCTTTCAGGGTCCGGAAGGTTACATCACGCCGAATTGGTATCCGACCAAAGCTGAGAGCGGCAGGGTCGTGCCGACTTGGAACTATGCGGTGGTCCATGCTTATGGCCGACCGGAAGTCATGGATGATGCGCAATGGCTGCGCCGCCATGTCAGTGAACTGACCGCGCAACAGGAAAATAGTGAAGCGAAGCCATGGGCGGTCACCGACGCACCCGAACGCTATATCGACGTGATGCTTCGCGGCATTGTCGGTTTCCGCTTTGTCATCACGCGTCTCGAAGGCAAGTGGAAAATGAGCCAGAACCGAGAGACGCAAGATGTGCAAGGCGTCGTCCAAGGACTTGAGATCCGGCAACAAGGCGACGATTTGCAAATCGCCGATTACGTCGCGCGGCAGGTGAAGGCCCGCGAATAGGCGCCAAACCATCGCCGCGTGCTTATGACGGTAGAACGACGGATCGCGCTTTACGCGACTATTGTTATCCCGAGCCAATCGTCGGCGCTTTCAGGCACCTGATAAAATCCCTACTATGACCGCGCGTCGTTCGACGCTGACCTTCAATCACGAGACAAAAGGGGCTGCGCGATGGATCCTTTCCTCGGAATCGTTATTGCGCTTCTGGCATTCGTCGTTCTGAGCGTAATCCTAGGCAGCTTCTTCACGGTGGATACGGCACAAATGGCCGTCATCACGCGCTTCGGGAGATTCCAGCGCGCCGCGCAGCCAGGTCTGAATTGGAAATGGCCGTTTATTGACGCCGTCGCCGGTAGGGTCAGTTTGCGGGTTAATCAGATCAATCTGACCATGGAGACCAAGACCAGTGACAATGTCTTCGTCACTATTCCAATTTCGGTGCAAAACCGCGTTCGTCCCGAGAAGATTTATGATGCCTTCTACAAGCTATCGAACCCGGCGGAGCAGATTCAATCTTATGTCGAGCAGGTGATCCTCGGTCACGTGCCGGGCATGACGCTCGACGAGGTGTTTGCCAGCCAGTCCGGCATCGCCACTGCGGTGAAACAAGAACTGGATGCGGACATGGCCACGTTCGGCTTTGAGATCGTCAATGTGCTGGTCACCGACATCGTCCCCGATGCCAAGGTGAAAGCCGCGATGAACGACATCAATGCCGCTCAGCGCGAACAAGTTGCCGCCACCGCGCGCGGCGAGGCGGAGAAGATCCTCGTGGTCAAGCGCGCCGAAGCCGAAGCGGAAAGCAAGGCGCTGCAAGGGCAAGGCATTGCTAATCAGAGAAAGGCGATTATCGAGGGATTGCAGGGATCGATCGAACAATTTCAAAAAGTGGTGAGCGGCACGTCGACGTCGGAAGTCATGCAGCTTGTCTTGGTGACGCAATATTTCGACACCATTAAATCCATCGGCGAAGGCGATAAGACCAATACGCTGTTCCTGTCGCACGCGCCGGGAGCGGTGCGCGATATTTCAGATCAGATCATGCAGGCGATGGTGACCGCCGAACATGCAGCGCCGCGGAGCTAGGCGCCTCACTCTCGGGCTTTCTCCGGCAGGATCACGATCTGGGTTTGCGTGACCAAAGCGCAGAGCCTGCCGTCTTTGCGCGTGATTCGTGTTTGCCACACCGTGGTGGTGCGTCCGCGATGAAGCGGCGTACATTCGGCGTAAGCCGTGTCGCCAATGGGAACGGCAACGAAGAAATTGGTCTTGCTCTCGATAGTCGCGGTGCGCCCCCCGATGGGGAGATTGGCGACAGCGGCAGTGCCGCCGAGATTGTCGGCGAGCGCCATCATCACGCCGCCATGGAGTGCGCCGTTCCGGTTGGCGACTTTTTCGGTTACGGCGAGTTCGGCGGTGACCTTTTCGGTCGAAATGTGGGTGATCTTCATGCCGAGAAGATCGACCAGCCGCGGTTGTATATTGGCGTTCGGATTCACGACTGTGTCCCTAAACGAATGGTCCTTAAACGAAAGGCGCGGCCAGAGCGGCCGCGCCTGCACATTTTACGCGAAATCAATCCGATAGCTACCGCGGCTGCGGCACAACGCGGATATAGGGCTTCGGCGATTTCCAGCCGTTCGGATAAAGCTTCTTTGCCTCTTCGTCGCTGATGGCGCCGCCGAGGATCACGTCTTCGCCCGGTTTCCAGTTCGCCGGCGTCGATACGCGGTGTTTGGCGCTAAGCTGCAGCGAGTCGATGACGCGCAGTACCTCATCGAAATTGCGGCCCGTGCTCATCGGGTAGACGAGAACGAGTTTGATCTTCTTGTCCGGGCCGATGACGAAGACATTCCGAACCGTCTGATTGTCGTTCGGCGTGCGGCCTTCGGACGTGCCGGCGGTCGACGCCGGCAGCATGCCATAGGACTTGGAGATCGACAGATCGGTGTCGCCAATCATCGGATAATTTGGTGCAAAGCCGACCACGTCCTTGATGTCGCTCGCCCATCTTTTGTGATTGTCGACTGGATCGACCGACAGCCCGATGATCTTCACGCCACGTTTGTCGAATTCCGGCTTTAGCCGCGCCATAGTGCCGAGCTCGGTGGTGCAGACTGGCGTGAAGTCCTTCGGATGAGAGAACAGCACTATCCAATGATCGCCGATCCAGTCATGGAATCGGATCTTGCCTTCGGTGGTTTCGGCCTCGAAATCCGGAGCGGTGTCGCCTATCTGCAGAGCCATAAATTCCTCCGTTGTATGGATCGGTCGCGTCGCAGAGCGCGCGGGAAGAACGATTTCGCTTTCGTTATTTACGAGCGGCTGTCCGCTAACACCAGTCGCCGTCAGAAAAACAGGATTATTGCTGCGGCAGGCGTTTCGGATTCTCGCACCGGACGGGCCTGCGACAAAAAAGCATTGCGTGGGCTGAGATGCCGTGACTTCGCCTCACTCCGGCCTTTTGCGGGCCAAGCTGCCGGTTAAACCTTCAGCGATGAACGATGAACCAATCGGTCGTGCGTTGCGACCAAGAGGAACCAAAGGCCTGCCGTGTGAGTTCTCGGCAGTGCGGAGGAGGCGGCAAATGGCGATAGCCAGCTCCAACCTTGATTCCCTCGCGATGGTGATCGCGCGTTCGCCGATAATCGTGGCGGGCCGGTGTGCTCAAAGCCGCCTGCCGGCGGGCTTCGAGCCCGCCGATATCACTATTCTCGGCTGGATCGCCGCCGAGGCGCGGCGGATGAATCGCCGCTATTTTTCCAACTGATCGGGACTGATGCCGTTATTGCGTCGATGACGGCAGTATCGCCGTCGCCGACAATCCGACGGTGCGGCCCGGGAAGCCCGCGGCGTCGAAATAGCGCGTCGCGCCGACCATCTGCATATCCACCACCGTAGTGAGGCCGTTCGGCCCGGGCTCGGAGGTCACAACCTTGCTGGTCACCTCAGGCATAGCCCCACCCGGCAGGATTTCCGACAGCACGCGGCCGATGAGTATGCCTTTGTCGGCAATGTCGAGATGCATTAGCTGCGCGATGGTGCGGCCGAGATCGGCATTGCTGCTGGGCGCCGTATCTAAGAATTTCGATTTGAAATCCGGCCCCTGCGCCGCCTGGAAATTCCAGGTGTCGGCACGGCTGAACGAGCCGTGCATGCCCTGACCCTGCTGCAAGACGGTATCGGCAACCTCGACTGTGCACCGCACCGGCTCGCCGCAGACAGTGTCGAAGGAGCGGAAATTCACCGCAATCGCCGGATGCGGTGTGATCGCCGCGCCTTCAAGCGCGATATCGTCGAGGCTCAACGTACCGGGGAATTTGCCGAGCTTGGTGTCGACGAAAAGCCCGCTGACATAGTCTTGCGCAAGCAGCGTATCGACGATGCGCTTGGCGATCTCCTTGTCGCCGTCCGGGATATAGATCAGATCCGAGCCGCCATTCGCCGCCACCGCTACTTTCGGCTTGGCGCGGTCACCACCGATCAGCCCGTTGCCCGCCTTGGTGTGTTGGCCGTCGGCGATGGTCTTATAGCCATCGTCGGGATCGATCAGCGGCATATTGAGCGCATGCGCCAGATCGAGCGCGACAAAGCCCATCGGCAGATGATTGGGCAGCGCGTCGGCGAATTTGGTCTTCACTGTCGAGCTGGTTTGGCTGTCCTTCGAAATCGTCGAGAAGCCGTGGTCCGCGGTGACGATGATGTCGGTCGTGTCGGCGAGACCAAGCTCCTTGATCGTTGCGCGGATGCGGGCGAGGTCGTCGTCGGCATTGCGAATGCCGGCAAGCGAAGTCGGCCCGTTGATGCCGGGTACGAGCGCGTTGAGGCTGTCGCCTTGATTATGCTGCGAGCCGTCGGGGTCGCGCGACCAGAACACCAGCACGAAGGGCTTGTTGCGCTCCTTGAGCAGCGGCAACACCGCTTTGGTGGTGACGGCGGCGAAATAATCCTGCTGCGTGACATTGGCTGTCAGCGTGCCGGGGGTCGTGACATTGCCGGCCGCGCCGTTCGCACCGCGGCCCGGTGCGGTGAGCGGCACGCTCGCGGTATTGAGCCTGTCCGTCATCTCCTTTGACAGCGGGATGCCTTTCGGCGTGCCGGTGGCATCGTCGACGATGATAGTCTGCGCGCCGGTGCGCTCGGTCGGATCGAAGATCAGAATCGGACCGATCTTGCCGATCGCCGCGGTGCTATAGCCCTTGTCGCGGGCGAGCTTCAGGATCGTGGCTTCGTCGAGATAGTTGCCGGCAAAGTGCTCGTCGACATCGCCCAGCACCACATCGTTCTCGAGAAACGGCGTCATGCTGTTGTTGGCGCCCGGCACTTCGAAGCCGGCGTAAATCGTATTCGAGAAGTCGCCGGTGTCGCCAAGAAGATGTCCGGTCGCCATGCCCGAGGCGTTCGCGGTGGTGAAGGTCGGAAACAAAGCGTGGCTGTTACGGAGACTGACGCCTTCGCGCGCGATCGCCGCCATGGTCGGAGCGGTGGTGTCGTCCACCATGCGGAAGCGCAAGCCGTCGGCGACGAAAAGCACGACATTGTGCTGTGCCGGCGTTGCGGTTTGGGCGAAAGCGCTTGTCGCCAGAATGGCTTGCAGGGCGGCCGTTGCGAGCAGAAGCGGCACACGCATGGGAAGGCTCCGGTTCGATGAGGGATGGCGTGTTTTGACCAGTGCGCATGACGGTAGTGTGACTTCCGCCTGCGGTGCAATGGCGGCCAACAGCCTATCGAAAGCAGCCGCGCTTCAATAAAAAAGGCGGCCCTGAAGGGCCGCCCGGTACTTCCAAGTTGGGTCCGTGCGACAGGAGTAGGCGCGGACCGGGCTTGCGAGCGGCCATCAAGCTCGCAAGCCGCCTTGCAGAAGGCGATTACTCGCCTTCGGTGCCAATCGCGTAAGCGGTTTCGCCGTGGACCGCGTCGTCACCGACCTTGAGGGTCGCATCATCCATGCGCAGCGGCACGATGAAGCCGATGATCTTCAAGATGATAAAGGTGGCGATCGCGTTGTACACGATGATGAACACCGCGCCGTAGAACTGCAGCAGCAGCTGGGACGGGTTGCCGTAGAGCCAGCCGGTGATGCTGACGCCGGGCGCTTCCTTGTCGGTGCCGATATATTCAAGCATGTCCGGATTGGCGAGGATGCCCGTCAACAGGCCGCCGGTGATGGCAGCGACGCCGTGCGTCGAGAATACGCCGAGCACGTCGTCCACTTTCATCATGAAGCTGGTCTTTTGTAGTTTGTTCATCGACAGCCACGGCAAGATGCCGGCGCAGACGCCGATGATGATCGCGCCGATGCCATCGACATAACCGGCGGCAGGCGTGATCGCGACAAGGCCCGCGATCATTCCGTTCACGGCACCGAGCACCGACGGCTTGCCGTAGGCGATCTTGTCCATGATGGTCCAGACGATCAGACCGACCGCCGTGGCGGTATTGGTGTTGAGCACGGCCGCGCCGGCGTCAGCATTGGCGAAGTACGGGTCGCCGCCGTTGAAGCCGTTCCAGCCGATCCACAGGATGCCAGCACCGACCAGCGTCATCAGCAGGCTGTTCGGCGGGAAGTTGTCACGATCGGCCTGGAGACGCGGTCCGATCAGCCAAGCCGCCGTGAAGCCGGAAGTCGCGGCCGCCAGATGGATGACGTAACCGCCGGAGAAGTCCGCCACACCCAAGCCGGCGAGCCAGCCACCGCCCCAGAGGCTGAAAGCGCCGACGGTGTAAACGAGGGTCATCCACACCGGGCAGAAGATCATCCACGCCGCAAAGCTCATGCGTCCGAGGACTGAGCCCGCGAGAATGATGACGGTGATCGCTGCGAACACGAACTGGAAGTACACCAGCGTCGCCATCGGGAAGGCCATCGGAGGCATACCGGACGCGGCGGCAGGTATTGTTGCCTGGCTTAATGAGAATGAGGCCGAGGTTGCCAAGCCTGGCATGCCTAGGAATCCTTGACCGGCAATATCAAGCCATTGCGGTCCGAACGCCATATTGTAATCGAATAGAACCCAGACAATCAGAACCGATGCAAACGCGTACATCGACATGAATGCCGAGTTGATCGCCCATTTCTTTTTGACGATGCCCCCGTAGAGGACCGTGAGGCCCGGGATGCTCTGCAGGCCGACGAATGTTGCGGCGGCCAATTGCCAGGCATTATCGCCTGTATCTAGCCATTGTGGTGATGGAACGAGTGCCATTTGGTGCCTTCCCCCAGTGAAGTGCCCGATTGTGCGCCGATACTCACACGGGCCGCGACTATGGGTCGCAAGAGTTATGCCAATTAATGAAACCTTGACGTGTCGGACTTTCCTTTGGACACTCTGATTAAGACGGGATCATTTTGATTAAACTTTGCACAATATGCCTATTTATAAGGCAAATGACGATGGGAGCGATGAACCTGATTCTGCGAGCTAGTTCAGTGGCCTTGAGTGTTGCAGGCTCTGCCATTTTGTTGACCGCCGCTGCGCGCGCCGATGATGCACGTCATGGCACCTCGGCGCTGAACTGCACGAACCTAAGCAGTGGCTTCAACTGGAATATCAGTGTCGACTACGACCACGGCACGGTCGATGCGTTGCCAGCAAAGATCAGTGCAACGGAAATGTCGTGGCGCACGCCTAGTGGCGAAAACTACACGCTTGATCGGAAATCGGGAAATCTTACGGTAGTCGTCGCCTCAAGCACGGGCGGCTATTTCCTTTACGACCGCTGTAAGGAAAACTGAGACTACGGTCGCGGATTTCATTTCAATAACGCAACGGAGTTTTTTTGCTTTGCCACGCTCCGCGCTAGCTTTTGCGAAACGGAGTGACGGCCGTGGCAGCGGTCATGTGAGCAACGGCGATGGCTGAGCGCCTGTCCGCGGTCAAAGCGACGGTGGGATTTGCTTCCGAAACCGGACCGCGGCAGCGCAATGAGGATTTCGGCGGAGCCGTTTTCGGCGTCGAATTGCAGCCGCCGCGCCGTGACGTTGTGGCAGCGGTGGCCGACGGCATTGGCGGCGCCAAAGGCGGCCGCATTGCCGCCGAGACCGCGGTACGTGGCTTTCTCGATGGATTTTGCGATCTGCCCGAAACCATGGAAGTGCGCCGCGCCGCCGCCACCGTTCTCAATTCGCTCAATCGCTGGATCTATTCGCTCGGCCAACGTAACGCCGATACCGCCGGCATGGGCTGCACATTCACGGCGCTGGTGCTGCGCGGCCGCGTCGCGCACATTCTTCATGTCGGTGATACGCGCGCCTACCGGCTGCGCGGCGATCGGCTCGCGCTCCTGACCACCGATCATGTGCGCGAAGAAGGCACGGGACGCTCCAACATTCTCAATCGCGCGCTCGGCGTCGAGACCGAGGTACGGCTCGACTATGCGAGCCAGCCTTTGGCGCGACATGATCGTTTTCTGTTGTGCAGCGATGGCGTGCATGGCGTGTTGTCGTCAGAAACAATGTCCGACGTTCTGCGCGAGCGCCGCGGCTCAGACGATTCCGCGCGGGCGCTGGTTGCTGCTGCGCTCGATGCCGGATCGACGGACAATTGCACGGCGATGGTGATCGACGTTGTCGAATTGCCCAACGTCGAATCCGCCGATGTCGGCGCGACCATCATGCAGCTGCCGCTGATCCCGGTGCCGATCGACGGCGAGACTATCGACGGTTTCGTGCTCAAGGTTCCGATCTCCGACGGCCGCTACACACGACTGTTTGGTGCCATCGACGAAGTCGAAGGCGGCGAAGTCGCTTTGAAATTTCCCAAGCCCCAAGTCGCCGCAGTCGAGACTTATCACGCCGCCTTCGTACGCGAGGCCTGGGTCGGCGCGCGGGTCAACAGTCCTTGGATCGGCCGCGTCATTGAATTGCCGCCGGGACGTCAGACCGCTCTTTACACAGTGATGCCGCTTTACCAGGGCGAGTTGCTCTCGACACGGATTGCGCGCCGCCCATCGATTGGGCTGGAAGAGGGCAGGAACATCGCGATCAAGCTCGCGCGCGGCGCGGCATCGTTGCATCGCGCCGGCATCATTCATCGCGACATCAAGCCGGACAATATTATTCTCGAAAGCGAAGGCTCGCTCAAACTGATCGATCTCGGTGTCGTGCGCGTCACCGGATTGGAGGATTTTGCGGTGGCCGATATCCCAGGCACGCCTGCCTACATGGCACCGGAAATGTTCGCAGGCGAACCGGGCAATGAAGCGACCGACATCTATGCGCTAGGCGTGACCATGTTCCGCGCTTTCGCCGGCGAGTATCCCTACGGCAACCCCGACGCCATCAGCCAGCCACGGCGTACGCGGCCGACGCCGCTTTCCGATCTGCGGCCCGATCTTCCGGCCTGGCTTCAGGCTGTTCTTGCCCGCGCTGTCGCACTCGACCCGTCCGATCGCTTCCGCGACATGCTAGAATTTGCTTTGGAAATGGAAACCGGCCCGTCGCGCGCACCGGTGACGACATCTGCGCCGCTGACGCTTTATCAGCGTCATCCGGTACGCTTCTGGCAGGTCGTTTCAGGTATTCTCGCGGTCGCGCTGGCGTACACGATATGGCGGCTGAAGGGCCATTGATCGGGAAATCGTAAAAGCAGGTCTTCAAGGGGGTAGGCAATGGTTCGAATTTTCGGTGTGTTGCTTGCATTGCTCACATTCGCTGCGACACCGTCGCGCGCCGAGGATTATCCGTCGCGGCCGATCCGCATCCTGGTGCCTTATTCGCCCGGCGGGATTTCCGACATCGCTGCGCGCCTCGTCGGCGCCAAATTGACGGAAGCCTGGGGCCAGCAGGTGGCCGTCGAAAACCGTCCCGGCGGCTCTGGCTTCATCGCCATGGAAGCGACCGCGCGATCGGCGGCCGACGGCTACACGCTGGTGATGTGCACGGTCGGCGACGTTTCGATCAATCCGGTGCTGTTCAAGCAAATGCCGTATGACGTCGAGCGCGATTTTGCTCCGATCTCGGCGGTAAGCGACGCGCCCGTTGTGCTTGCCGTCAACGGCAACAGTCCATTCAAAACGGTCGCCGATGTGCTCGCTGCCGCCAAGGCCAAGCCCGATACGCTCAATGTCGGGACGCCGGGCTATGGCAGCATCAACCAGCTTGTTCTGGAGTGGATGGCGCTCAACACCGGCACCAAATTCGTCCATGTGCCGTACAAAGGCGGCGCGCCCGCCGCGCAGGCGCTCGCGGCCGGCGATATTCCGCTCGCGATTTTAGCAAGCTCATCGGTCGCGCCATTCATCGCCAATGGCACCGTGCGCGTGCTTGCGGTGACGGCATCGACCCGCTCGCGGCTCAATCCCGAGTGGCCGACGTTGAAAGAGCAGGGCGCGGGCGACGTCAATGCCTCGAATTGGACGCCGTTTCTGGCGCCGAAAGCGACGCCGCAGCCGATCATCGACAAGCTCAATGCCAAGGTGGTCGAGATACTGAACAAGTCCGACGTCAAGGAGCGCTTCGCCGCTGGTGGCGTCGCGACTATTCCATCGACTCCTGCAGAGCTGACCGAGAAGATCAGGCACGAAACAGCCGTCTATAAAGACATCGTCGAGAAGGCGAATGTGCATCTCGATTGAGGAGCAGTCATTGACATTTTCGCAGGCACGCCGCAAAGCCAGAGGGCCGGTTCGCGGGACTGAAACAGCGATATGTTCAAGCGAATCCTGATTGCCAATCGCGGCGAGATCGCCTGCCGCATCATCAAGACCGCGCGCCGGATGGGAATTGCGACGGTCGCGGTCTATTCCGAGGCCGACCGCGACGCGCTCCATGTCGAGATGGCGGACGACGCCATCGCTATCGGTCCACCGCCTGCCGCACAAAGCTATCTGCTGATCGACAAGATCGTTGAGGCCTGCAAAGCCTCAGGCGCGGAGGCCGTGCATCCGGGCTATGGCTTTCTCTCCGAGCGCGAAGCCTTTCCGGTAGCGCTGGCAAAAGCCGGAATCGTTTTCATCGGGCCGAACCCCAAAGCCATCGCTGCTATGGGCGACAAGATCGAGTCGAAGAAGGCAGCGGCCGCAGCCAACGTTTCGACCGTGCCCGGCTATCTCGGCGTCATCGAAGACGAGAAGCAGGCAGCGAAGATCGCCGACGAGATCGGCTATCCGGTGATGATCAAGGCGTCGGCGGGCGGTGGCGGTAAAGGTATGCGCATCGCCCATAGCCACGAGGAAGTGGCCGAAGGTTTTGCCCGCGCCCGCTCGGAAGCAAAATCGAGTTTCGGCGACGATCGTGTCTTCGTCGAGAAATTCATCACCGATCCGCGCCATATAGAAATCCAGGTGCTCGGCGACAAGCACGGCAACGTCATCTATCTCGGCGAACGCGAATGCTCGATCCAGCGCCGCAACCAGAAAGTCCTTGAGGAAGCGCCGAGCCCGCTTCTCGACGAAAAGACGCGCGCGGCGATGGGTGAGCAGGCGGTCGCACTTTCGAAAGCCGTCGGCTACGACAGCGCCGGCACGGTCGAATTCGTCGCTGGACAGGACAAGAGTTTCTACTTCCTCGAAATGAACACGCGGCTCCAGGTCGAGCATCCGGTAACTGAACTCGTCACCGGCATCGATCTTGTCGAGCAGATGATCCGCGTTGCTGCGGGCGAACCGCTCACGTTCAAACAAAGCGATATTAAGCTCAACGGCTGGGCGGTCGAATCGCGCATCTATGCCGAGGATCCGTACCGCAATTTCACGCCGTCGATAGGACGGCTGGTGCGCTACCGCCCGCCGGCGGAAGGCGTGAAAGATGGCGTCACGGTGCGCAACGATACCGGCGTCACCGAGGGCGGCGAGATTTCGCTCTATTACGATCCGATGATCGCCAAGCTCGTCACCCATGCCAAGACGCGGCTCGAAGCGATCGAGGCGCAAGGCGAGGCGCTTGATGCGTTCACCATCGAGGGCATCCGCCACAATATTCCGTTCCTCGCCGCGATCATGCATCACCCGCGCTGGTGCGCGGGAAAATTGTCGACCGCTTTTATTGCGGAGGAGTTTCCGAAAGGCTTCGAGCGTGTCACGCCGACTGGTGAAGTCGCGCAAACCATCGCCTGCGTCGCCGCGGCGATTGATCATGTGCTTGGCGAACGCAAACGCAAAATCTCAGGCCAATTGAACAATGCGCTGACGCGCGAACGCCGCCGCGTGATTTGGCTCGGAGGCGAAGAAGTCCAAGCCGACGTCGAGCATGACGGCAAGGTCATTGCTGTCACGTTCGAAGACGGTGCGCGTCATGAGTTGTTTTCGGAATGGATCCCCGGCATGCCGGTTTGGGCCGGCAGTCTCGACGGCGCCTCCATCGCCGTCCATGTCCGCATGATCCCCAACGGCTTCGAGCTTGCGCATCACGGCATCGAAGTGAAAGCCTTCGTCTATACCGAAAGCGAAGCGCGCTATGCGCGGCTGATGCCGCTGAAGAAACTGTCCGGCAGCGAGAAGGTGGTGCGCTGTCCGATGCCGGGCCTGATCGTCTCGCTTGCTGTCGCCGAAGGTCAGGAAGTGAAGGCCGGCGAAACGCTCGCGGTCGTCGAAGCGATGAAGATGGAGAATATTTTGCGGGCCGAGCGCGATGGCGTCATTAAGACCATTCGCGTCAAAAAAGGCGACAGCGTCGCGGTCGACGCGGTCATCATGGAATTTGCCTGATTGCGTTAACTCACGAAGACGATAGACAAAATGCCGCCGATAGCGGCCGCTGGTTCTCTGCCGATTCTCCATTAGTATCAGTGTGAAATTTCAGGAGCCTCACCGGGGAGGCCAGTGGTATGGAAGTACTGCGTTCTCTGTTTTCACCGAAGGGCGAGATCAAGCCCTCGTTCTTTATTGCTGCGGTGATCGTGGTCTATGTCCTCGGCGCCGGGTCGCATGTCCTGACCGTGCCCGGGGTGATCACCAAATTCCACCTATGGCCGTTCATGGCGGTGCAGGCTGTGCTGATCTGGGTCTGGTTCGTGCTGCACGCCAACCGGCTGCATGACGCGGAACGCTCGGGTGGCATCGCCGCCGGTGCTGCGATCCTCTACGCGATCTCGATCGTGCTGTTGCTGATCTTGGTGTTGGGCTTCCATGACCACCCGATGTCTGACCCGAGCGCCGGCGGCGCGCTCAATCTGCTTTTGCTTTTGACAGTCATTGCGAGCCTCTCCGGCACGCTGCAATTCGACACCGCCTGGGCGATGATCGCGCTCTTGACTGGTTTGGCCTTTGTGCCGGTCATCCTGGCCGTCTCGGTCACGGTATGGGCGGCGACGCGCCCGACGGTGCAAAAACTCTACGGTGAGCGCCGCATCTGATGCTGCACTTTGCCTACGGCTCCAACATGCATCGTGCGGTGATGGGCAAACATGCGCCGACCGCCACGCCGCTCGGTGTTGCCGAACTTGCCGATCATCGCTTTGTCATCACCGCGGATGGTTATGCGTCGGTGGTGCCGGCGCGCGCCGCGAGTGTCTATGGATTGTTGTGGCGATTGACGCCGCGCGATCGCGTCACCCTCGATCTCTGGGAGAATATCGCCGGCGGCCTTTATCGCGCCGAGACCGCGCCTGTTCATTATGACGGACGCCATGTGCCGGCACTGATCTACTTCGCCCGCGAACGTCCCGAAGGCGAGCCAAAGGCTGGTTATATGGAGATAGTGCTGGCGGCCGCGAACGATTTGGAATTCTCGACCGACTACATCGCGTCCTTGCGGCAGTGGCTCCCGACGCGCGTGAGCGGCGCCGGCCATCGCAAGCTTGCGGGATTGTCTTGAACGTTACCCGCCACGTGATCATCCGCGGTCGCGTCCAGGGCGTTGGGTATCGTGCTTGGACAGAAGTCACGGCGCTTGAACGCGGCATCCAAGGCTGGGTGCGCAACCGGCGCGACGGTACCGTTGAAGCAGTGTTCGTCGGCGCGGTCGAAACTGTCAAAGCGATGATCGAAGTATGCCGGAGCGGGCCGCCGGAGTCGCGTGTCGACTCCGTCGATCAGCGCGATGCGTCGGCGGAAGAGGTGGCGCTGCGGAGGCGCGGCGAATTGTTTTCAGTACTGTCGTCGGCGTGACTATCCGTTGCGTCTCCGAACAGTGGGACGAAGGCCGCGCGTAGCGCGATATCGACGTCAGGCATTGATGCCGTAAGTCCGAGATCGGCGAATGAAGTCACACCGTAGCGCACTTCAGACACGCCGCATGGCACGATGCCGGAAAAATGCGATAGATCTGGATCGACATTAAGTGAGAAGCCGTGGAGCGTCACCCAGTGCCGCACGCGGATGCCGATCGCGGCGATCTTGTCCTCGAGGCCATCGCCTTTGTCCGGCCGCCGCACCCACACCCCGACACGGTCATGACGCCGCTCGCCGCGCACATTGAAGGCGGCGAGTGTTTGAATGATCCATTCTTCGACACTGGCGACGAAGCGGCGGACATCCGGCGCGCGCCGCTTGAGGTCGAGCATGATGTAACCGACCCGCTGGCCGGGTCCGTGATAGGTGAATTGCCCACCGCGGCCGACATTGTGGACCGGAAAGCGAGCATCGCGCAGATCGTCCGGCTGCGATGACGTGCCGGCGGTATAAAGGGGAGGGTGCTCGAGAAGCCAGACTAGTTCGGCAGCTTCCCCGCGCGCGATCGCCTCGCTACGCGCGGTCATCTCCGCAAGCGCCGACTCGTAGGCCACTGGCCGATCGCTGATGCGCCATTCCACCGGCGCCGATCCGGGCGCTGGGAGAAGCTCAAAGCTCAGTTCGTCGCGAGTCTTAACCATTGGCTAACCATAACAGGCCCAACATTGGCGCGGATCGAAGCACCATCAAAACCATAAACGGAGGCCCCGTGCCGTCACTCGAAAACGTCTCGATCGACATCGCCGTCGTGCTCGGAACCAGCGAAATGCCGATCCACCAGGTGCTCCGCCTCGGCCGCGGCGCCATCATCGAACTCGACTCCTCCGAGGAGGATGAGGTCCGTATCCTCGCCAACAACCTGCCGGTGGCAAAGGGCACGGTGATTGTCAGCGGCAACAAGATCGCCGTCGAGGTCAAGCAGCTTCTGCCGCGGACGCCTGTCGGCGCTTAAGCCAGCCGGTCAATTTAGCCGAAATCCGCTTGCTGTGGAACAGCTTACGGAGCAGGGCTACCGGCCCTTGTACCCTCATTCTCTAACTGTTACATCGGCCCGTCGCGCATCGGCCTGATGCGCGTCCACCCCACATGCGGCCGTGGCGGAATTGGTAGACGCACTAGCTTGAGGTGCTAGCGGGGCAACCCGTGGAGGTTCGAGTCCTCTCGGCCGCACCACGCATTCCAGCGGTAACGGAGATTTCCCGTTTCGCTGAAAGGGTCGCGAATTGCGGGCCTTTCAGCGAACGGCCAGTCTCCGCCGCAACAATCTCGGTCTCTGAAGGGCATACAGGGGCCGTTGTCTCAGGCGCTGGAACTCCGTTTCCCGGAGGCGGAGACCTTGGATCGAAGAGGCGTGGTTCGAACGAGCTTCTTATTGAGAGGCAAGGCCGAGCTTGTCGAATTGCTCAGACCATTCAGCTGGCAAATCGGTTAGCCGCGTAACCCCAGAGCTTAGGGTAGCCGGCCATCGATCGCGGCTTTGACTAGATTGGGGCTAAGAAGACCAGGGAGAGCATCATATTGATCCTGCAAGCACTGCACCCTTCACGCAATGCGATGCTTTGTGGACTTGGCACGCCGGACGTCATCCCCATCGAGACCTTACGCTCCAAGATGGAACTGCTCGACGCCTTCAAAAACTAAAAATATCCGAATGAGATCGGGCCGGGCGTTTACGACATTCGTTCGCCGAAGATTCCCGATGTTGGCGAAATGGCAAATCTTTTTGCGGCGGCCCGACAGCTCCTTGCGGGTGCGCAACTCTGGATCAATCCGGACCGCGGTCTCAAAACACGAGGGTGGGACGGAGTCCGTCCTGTTTTGGTGAATATGGTCTCCATGGCCGAGCAACTGGGGGCCAGCGCGTAACTTCTGCTCCGCCGGATCAAACTATGCTTGTCGTTCTTCGTCCTATCATTGTGTCTCTCGGGAATACAACTTATCCTCCGACGGTCGGGAGCGGCCGACGATTATTGAAAGAGTCGGCAACCGCTAATAAAAGGGGGCTGCAATGCTGCGCTGTTGTTTTAAGTTGTCGTTGCTCGCTTTTTGCTTGGCGCAAGCTTCGATCGCATATGCTCAGGCCGAGGCGTCGTTCCTTGCACAGCTGACCGAGCATCTTGCCGAGCATGTGTCCCTCGCCGTTGCGGAGCGGATCGTTGACCACGTGCTGCATGGTGAGGACAAGTCAGCCAGCTTGCCGGCGGCCAGCGATGAGGCGCTGAAACAATTGGCCCATAGTCAGGTGAAGGCGTGTATTGAGCGCGCCAAATGGCTCGACGATCACAATCCCCAGCGTCCGTATTACATGCGCGATAAATCGACCATGAATGATCCATTTTATGCGCACGATGTCGAGCTTTACCACAATGAATGCGACGGTGTCGCACACCCGTGATCGAGGCAATCCATAATCGGCGAACGCAGGAGGCCTGCCGTCATGCAAAATGATGGATTTGGCGGGGGAATATCGGACGTCGTTCCCATCGGGGCGGCTGCATTCCGCGGACTCATTTCAACTATTTTTGACCAGCTAGGATACGTTGACACTAAGATTTCCGATAATACGCTTTCAGCCACGGCCTGGAAAACGAGTTCAGTGCCGGATGCCTATTTTTCCAATCAAAAGCGAAGTCAGGCCCAAATTCGATGGCAACCTTCACCGCGCTCTGCCGCGGAGATAATGATTGTCTCGAGCGTATTCGATGACGCCGATACAAGTCGCACGCTGAGCGAAGAGAAATCGCGGGCTTTGGCCCAGACTGCTCGGGCGGTAGTCGAAAGCTATATGCGCCAGGAGCCGACACGAAGCCGCGAGGCTCCGCCGCACGATCCGTTGGTCAAGCCGGGCGAACAATTCGCCAGTCCCTTTACCGGAACGCTTCGCGACTATTCGGGCTGTGCTACCGACAAAGACATCGGCGGCCTGACGGCCGGCATTCTCCCATTGGGGGTCTATTGGTTTGGATTTGAAGATCGTCCGAAGGGGGCGGGCACACCGCTTTATATGTCGAAATTCAGCAATGGAGGTGCGATGGAATACAACGGCACCCTCATTTGCGCTCCGCAAAATTCCGGGAAGACCTTGCTGATCGTGCGCTGGGCGCACGCGGCCGCGAGCGCCAGCAAAAAGCCCTATGGCGTCTTCATTGTCGACGTCAAAGGTAATCTTCGCGATAAGCTGGCCGGCAAACTCGCCGGCGATGTTTATTGCTTCTCGACCGACCCGCTGGATGACACCAGCGACTGTATCAATTTCCTCGAAGGTCCAACGGGCCTCAACGCCATCGATACGGATAGAATAGGCCAGTTGGCAACTGCCTTACTTCCCTCGCGCGGGTATGCAGGAAAAGGCGGCGACGATGAATACCATTATCGCAATCAGGTCGTTTGGTTGACCGCCTTCATTCACATCCTGAAACTTGCGCAGTACTACAATCCAGGCTGGTTTACCGACGATGCCGGCAAGCCTCGAAGCGTCGACCTTGCCGATCTATACGACCTTTTAAGTGACGAAGGCCGGCTCTTCGAATATTTCACCAAGTTGCTGGCTAAGGAAAAAGAGCTCGAAGCCGGCCCGCTCAAGACACTGCCGCCACATCGTGGCGTGGCGTATTGGTTCTCCGAACTGGCGATCATGCTCGATCCAAATAAATTCAGCATCGGGCAGCGGGTGGAGAAGGATAGCTTTCGCAGTTACACGATCGCTTTGATGACCGCGCTTGAACCATTTGCCCGCTATGGGACTCTCTATAAGCGGACCAGCGCAGCGGTGACCGGGTCTGGACGCATGTTCGATTTGGAAACGGTATTAAGCGATCGACAAAAACCGGTCACGGTCATCATCGCGGCGCGTCAACAGGATCTGCAAAAGTCGGAAGCCGTGCTGGCAATGGTGATCAAACGCATGCAGTGGTTCCTGTTCAATCGCATGTCGCAGGACGATGCCGAAGAGCGGCCGCTGTTGTTGTTGCTTGATGAAACGCGACGCATTCGCGATTTTGACGCTGCCGAATATGTCACTTTCGCGCGAGAGGCCAAGGCTGGGTGTGTGATTGTCTATCAGTCGCTCGATCAAATCGGGCCTCGGGAAAAAATCACCGAGTTGCTGGAGAATGTCGGAACACAGATCTATCTGGGGTCGTTGGTCGGAAATACGGCGAGGTATTTTATTGAGATATTGCCCAAGCGCCTACGGCCGGTCGTATCTCGTCAAATAATATTGAGCGTGAACGCGGAAACCACCAATACTACGATAGGACATGAACAGGTCGAGTATCTTAGTACGACGGATTTGTATCGTCTGCCGGGCGGGCATTTCCCGGCGCTGATCCATATAAATGACCTTCCGCGCCGAAAGCCTTTCTTTGTCGATATGACGGAGGAAGCCGAATAGCTGAGTGCTCATTGGCCGCGAACGTTTCCTACCTGGCGGCTTTGGCTATCGCGGGAGGTGCTTCATGGCGACTGACATATCTAGAGTTGTCGAGGAACACCAAGCCAAGGTGTTCCAGTGCAATTTTACACAGTCGCCTATGCCTGCGCCGCTCGACGTACTGAACGTTGCGGTCGGCGGCCTGTCGCAAATCATGAACAATACCAACGGCCAGCCGATCTGGACAATTTCGCCAAGGCCGCAGCGAATCCCCAATGAGTCTGACGGATATTCCGTCCTTGCAACGAGTTATTATCCGGTGGCCGGTAAGACCTACTCTGTTGAACTAGGGTTGAAAGCGATCGGCCAAGGTTCGCTCGGGACAAGGCTCGTTGTCGTGCTTCAAGATACTTCTGGGTGGGCGGTTGTGGCGGCCGAGAATGATGCCGACGCTGCCATGCAGGCAATAGCGCTGTTTCTCGATCGGATTCCTAACGACGGGTGGCGAATGGTGCAGGGTCGCTGGCGCTATCCGCACAAGTTTAATGTGCCGGAGATCACTGAACCTCAAACACAGCGCTTTTCGCCGGCTGAGCCTGACGATGATGCTCTGCCAGAGGGCTTGCTCGATAGCCCAACAGACAAACTGTTCCGCAATGTATTGCCAGGCATTGAGCCGCACGCGGTGACCGATCTGTTGGACGGAGCTTTGCGGGACCGGTGGAGCATCGAGCATTCTTCCTTCGGCGTCGAGTTGACGCTCTTGGCGCGCAATCGCGCTTGGCCCGCGCGGATCTTAGGCATCGCGGCTTCGTGTGCGCCGGTCAACGGCGGCGCGTTGCTCACCATTCGGTTTGGCGACAAAGACTGTTGGGTTGCGCCGGAGGCGCGAGAAGCACTTGATGATTCGATGACTCGGATCACGGCCGCGCTGCGCACGTACTTTTCAGAGCTGTTGCTTGAGTCCTGGACGATCCCGAACTCCTGATCGCTAGTTTCGATCGCTCGCGGTTGAATCGGTGCGCGCAGATCCTTTTTTGCCCTGTTTATTATTCCGCTGGTCCGGTGCGGTTGGTTCAACCGGCGTTCCCTTTGGCTTGTCGGATTGATCCGACGAAGAGCCGGATTTAGTCGACGACTGCGCGGTCTGCTTTTCCGATGCCTGGAAGGCGCTGATGTCGGGCAGATCGGGTATGACCAACCGCTGGTTCGGTTTTATCGAGTTCGGATATTTTCCGATAACTGCGCGATTGGCCTCGTAGATCACGGCCCACTTGCCCTCATCGCCGTAGTATTTGGCCGCAATGCCCGGCAAGGTTTCTCCAGCGGCTACCGTATGAAGCTTTCCCTTGTCGGTGGACGTCTCACCCAGTGCGGCTTTTTTGAACACTTCGAACGCTTGGGCCACGGTATCAATGCCTGCCGAATTGAGTCCGAGCGAGACCACAGCGGCCATGGCTAACACGGCCGAACCTTTATCCAGGATCTTTCCTGAAACGTTTTGCAATACCGCGGCTTGTTTAGGAACGTAATCGCCAACGAGACCGTATTTTTTTGTGAGTTGCGCCAATGAATCAAAAATTTCGCCAGCCCGGCCGGGGGCACCGCCGCGGTCCATGATTTTTATATTTCCCACGGCGTCCCGAAACGTATAAAGCGCGTGGCCGATAATTTCTCCGGTCTTGAGATCCGTGCCGTCGACGCTGAACATAACGACTCCGCCATTCTTAGGCGTCATCTTCGCGATGTCATCGAACGATTTGACATTTTTTATCGGAGCGACTTCCGCGCCAATATCTCTAAGTTTAACGACCAATTCTCGAAAGTTCGGCGCAGCATCGACCTTGCCGAGAAGGCGCACCAAATCTTCAACCGCAACAAAAAGCTTGCCCGTCCCCGGTTTGAATCCAACATGCGCTAGGGCTTGAGTAGCAGACACCCATGCACAAACCTCGCGACCCGGATCGATAATGGCTTGGGCGAGCTTCGCATTCTCGAACGCTTTAACGCTCTGCCCAACCTTGCCAACCGGTCCCAAGAGACCAATGAGCCGCAAGGCGTCTTTGCCAAATCCCCCGGGTGTGTTTTCGGCCATTCCCACGCCGAAGCGCAGCGAGTCGACGGTCGAAGCTGCCACATCCATTGCGGTATTGGTTGAGGCAGCAACCACAACTCCGAATAAGTTCGGATTTTTCTCTACAAAGGCATCGAGTTCAGCGCGAGACAGTTCCCGTTGCTTATCCCACCAGTCGGCAAAATCCGCAGCGTTCATATGGCCTCTCCCTTAAGTCAGCGACGTGCCGTTCGGGATTGGGTCGAGGATGGTTTTAAAGCTCGAAATCTCAACTACTTCTGGTATTAGGTTTCGACATTGGTGGCGAATGTTGCGCCCAGAAGGCGAGCTACGAAACGGCAGAAAGGATGCCTGCGTGGAAGACTTTGCCATCGCAAGCACTAGGGAGCATTTCTCTTTGAACGTCGCTAAGTTAGGCCTGGGACCCAGCGCTCGAATTGCTCGTTAACCTGATCCATGCGAACCCTTGTCCTCGGCTTATCATCTGGCGTTTTTAGTTAGGCTAACGCACAGAAGCAGGCAATACAACCTGTGCGCTTGACCGGCTTTGCGTGCTCTCTCGTCAGATTTGCGACAGGTAGGAAGTGCCGTATCCGCCTCCTGGCTATTGGGCCAAGAAGGAGGCGGGCAAGCCGATAGTTGCATTCAAGCTTCCGCGAGGCGCCGACTTCGTTTTCGAGGTGTCTGCCATGGGGAGGAGTATCGACGGCGCTGCCGTAAGGCAGTGGCGTTTAAGCTGGCGGCCAAAAAATGGCTTCCCAGTTCTTGGGGTTAGTTTCCCTGTTCACCTCCTAAATATTCCCAGTATTTTTCCCTGATAGCAGGGAATTTGTGGCTGAGACCGGTTCGACATGGACTGCGTCCGGCACGATTTTTCAAATTGCGCGTGACAAGTGGATTTCACGCCGCATCGATCAAACGATGTGGCGCGCGATCCTGCGGCGGACTGGTCTCGAAAGTTCCGAAGCGGCGTGCCGGTCCCAGGTAAGCATTTCGTTGCTTGGCTCACCGAAGAGTAGTCAGAAAGCTTCGGCCACTTTCCGCCGACTAGCGCACTGGGCTTTTGTTTCCGATTAGGTCGTATGAGGTAGCTAAAAAGGCCGGTCCTAAGAGGCCGGCCTTTTGCTTATGCGTTGGGTCAGCCGCAAATCCAAATCCAACCGACGGGAGTACGTTGCCAACAAGGACCTATGCCATAGCCGTAGTAACGACCGTGCCAGAAACGGCCGCGGCCACCATAACCATGACCCCCATGCCAGCCGCCGCCACCATGCCAGCCACCGCCATGTCCACCACCACCGTGGCCGCCGCCACCGTGTCCGCCATGTCCACCACCACCATGCGCCTGCACGGGCGTGACAGCCGCAGTCATCATCAGCGCTGATACGCCAGCGGTCGCGAGACAATAGACACCGAGCAGAGCAGCTATTGCCAAAGAGCGCGTCAGGAAATTGTGAATTCTGTTCTGTCCGTTCCCGGTCATCTCATTATCCTTTGTCATGCAAAACGTGCCGGGCTTATAGCATGAAGCCGTCAGCCGTAATTTCTCAATCGCGGTTTTCTGTGCCTCGATCGAGTCGCCGTGAAGGTCGACCGCGCCTGTGACGATTTAGTTTTGGCTTCCTCCTCGATTGCGAACATCAAGCAACCGCGTTGGCGTCGAATGCTGTCAAGTTTGATTAGCGTAAGCTCTCGCGCGCGCTCGTGCGCCCGAGAACAATGCGTCCGCTAATGCGCCGGCGAGAACAGTGCGGCGACGGATTTGATCCGGGACGAAAGATCGGGAGCCTGCGCCGTCGGCCGGCCGCGCATTGGTCGACGCGTATGCTCGGCATGTTGCTCGGCGCGTGCACGGCCGTGATAGCGGCCATGCTGCGACGAGCCCTTGGCCTCATCATCGGCATCCGCAGCTTTCAAAGATGCTGCGACCGCCGGCTGATCCGGCCAGTGCACGTCGCTGCCGCGGTCTTCGACGACGCCTGACTCAGGCACGAAGGCCGACGGATCCGGCGCCGGCAGCGCGATATCGCGCGCGGTCAAATCCGCCGTGGATTCCGCGGGCGCTGCGGGCCAAGTCGGCTGCGCCGCGGCATCGATCTCCAGTTCTCCAGGCACCGCCGAAGCGAGCAATTGCGCTTTCGGCTTCGCTGCCATCGCCGTGAGATAGCCGGCGGACGGCACCACCTGCACGATCCGGAAGCCGTTGTCCTTGAGCGCCTTCAAAAGACCCGGCAGCGCTGCGACCGTGGTCGGATGAATATCGTGTAGCAGAAGGATGCCCTTGCCGCGCTCTTGCAAGCGCTTAAGCGCCAGCGCGATGATCTGACCCGGTGTGATGCGATGATGCCAGTCGTCGGCGACCGTGTCCGATGAGAACAGCACCAGCGAACGTTCGGCAAGCTCGCTCTCGATGGTCGCCGAGCGGTCGAGACCGGGGATACGGAAGAACGGCGCTAGATAGCGCGTGCCGCCAAGCGCGGTACCGACATTGGCGATGCCGCCGTCGATCTCCTGGCGGATGCGATCGACCGGCATAAAGCTCATCCGGAATGGATGATGATCGCTATGCGTGCCGATGGTGTGGCCTTGCTCATAGATCGCGCGCACCGTCGCCGGATAAGCGCGCGCCATGGTGCCGACCATGAAATAGGTCACCTTCACGCATTCCGATGCGAGGATATTGAGGACCTGATTGGAGTAGGGCGGTAGCGGGCCGTCGTCGAAGGTCAGCACCACTTCCTTGTCATTGAGCGGCAGCGTTTGCGGATATTGCATACGGCCGAGACGGGTGTATTCGCCATAGGCCACCGGCAATACCCGGCTGGTGCCGATCGCATTAGGATTGCCGGGGCATGACGGCGTCGCGGCTGCGGTCGGCGGTTGTTGCTCCGGTTGAGCGGCGGTCTGCACGGGCTGGACCGGTGTTTCGGGCGCGGCCGGCTGAGGCCCGGGCGCAACGGCGGTCTGCACGGGCTGCTGCGGCGTTTCGGCAGGAGCGTTTGCTTCGGTTTTTGGCGACGTTTCGTTTGCCGCAGCCGCCAGCGTACTGTCTTGCCCGGATGTAGGCGTGACTTGATGTGCGATTTGAGGCTGTTCCGCTACCGGCGGTGCGGCGGCGGTGATGTCTTCAATGTTTTCCTGCGCCCGTGACGGCACGGTCACGGCTGCGCTCGCGAGCATGAAACCCGCGCATGCAAGGAAAGTGGTAGCCAAACCGGCCGATTTGAAACGTCGCATCCCCGCACCCAAGGAACCCAACCGGCAGCTTGTCGTTGCGCCTAGCGGGCTCACGCCGCGCGGATATTACGATTCCGCGTGGTTAACCGCAGATGAACAGCCACAAAAATCGAACCGTGATTGTTGATAAGACAAGGTTTTTCCTAATTTTACGGCGCCGCGGCGTGAAATTCCTTTTCTCGCCGTTAATTGCGAGCCTTTACGCTGTTTTTTGCGAGGACTTTGGGGGGCGTGAGGAATGAAAGCCGTTGCGGCAGCCCGACAACGATGGGCCCGGCGGCGATCTGACGCGCCGGTGGTCGGCTTGCGCACGCCTGCGCCCGGCGCGGGAATAGCTCTCGGCGCAATCGTGCTTCTGATCGCACTTGCGCTTGCGATTTTCGCCTGCGCCGCGATCGGCGTTTCGACGACCCAGCATGACGATAGCCGGCGCGAAGCTGAACGCCATGCTTCGCTGCAGGTGGTGCTCGATCAGCTCGGTCCAATACAGGGTGAGCGCGATCATTTCACCGCCGAACAATTGGCCATGATCGGTCAGCATGCGGGGCTCGCCGATCTGCGCTTCGATGCCGACCTCTCGGCGGATCGCGATCGCGAGGTACAGTCGCTGACGGACGATCAAGGCCGCATTGTCGGCTGGTTCAGTTGGACGCCGGACCGTTCGCTGATCCACACCATGGATCGGCTTTGGGCCGTGGCCGGAGTCATGGCCGTGATCCTGGCGCTGTGCGCGCTCATCGCGCTGCGCGTGACACGCCGCGTCGCCACCGCGCTGAAACGCCAGTCGTCGGCGCTTGAAAAATTGACGACCCGCGATGCGACGACAGGGCTTGCCAATCGGCGCGTGGTCATCGCGCGGCTCGAAGAGGCGCTCTTGCATCGCGGCACGGGCGTCGTGGTGTTTGCCCGCATCGATATCGACAACACCGAGGACATCAACGACACGCTCGGCCATGCCGGTAGCGAGACGCTGTTTGGAACGATTGCCGAACGGCTCAAGACCGTTCTGCCGGCTGGTGCGCTTCTCGGCCGTTTCGCGGCTGGAGAATTTGCTGCGCTTGTTTCCGGCGGCGACGGGAACACCGCGACGCGCCTGGGCGAACGGCTGACTTCCATACTCGCTGAGCCGATTCAGATGGATCAGCCGTGGCATATCACCGCCAGCATCGGCATGGCACAAGCGCCGGATGACGGCACGACCGGCGATGAACTGCTGCGCCGCGCTTCGCTCGCCTTGCGCGCCGCCAAACAAGGTGGCCATGGCACGGTGCGGCGCTTCGTGCCGCTCATCCACGAGGAGCACGCCGAGCGGCGCTTCATCCTGAAGGAGCTTGAAGCGGCGATCGAGAGCAACAGCTTCGAGACGCATTATCAGCCGGTCGTCGCTGCCGAAGGCGGTGGCATGCTCGGCGTCGAAGCCCTACTGCGCTGGAACCACCCGACACGCGGCGCCATTCCGCCATCCGTGTTCATTCCCTTCGCCGAGGAAAACGGATTGATGAACCGGCTCGGCGAATTGGTGCTGCGCCAGGCGCTCATCGATGGAGCGCGATGGCCGACGCTCTTCGTGTCGGTGAACTTGTCGCCGGTGCAGATGCGCAGTGCGGGCCTTGTCGATGTTGTCGTGCGGCTTCTTAAAGAGACCGGCATGGCAACTTCGCGCCTGGTCCTTGAAGTGACCGAGGGTATCCTCATCACCAATCCCGAGGAGACGCTCACGCGCCTCGAAGCGCTGCGCGCGCTTGGCATTTCCACCGCGCTGGACGATTTCGGCAGCGGCTATTCGAGCTTGAATTATCTGCAGAAGTTTCCGTTCGATCGGCTCAAAATCGATCGCGCTTTTGTCGCTTCGCTCGGCACGACGGCGCATACCGGCGCCATCATTCAGGCCACCGTTAGTCTTGGTCATGCGCTCGGTATGAAGGTGCTCGCAGAGGGCGTCGAGACCAATGAGCAGCGGGTCCTGCTGCGGCTTGCCGGTTGTGACGAAATGCAAGGCTTCCTGTTCGCGAAGCCGTCGCCTGCGGAAGCCATCGACAAAATCCTGGCCAAGCCCAAAACGTCGCGCCGTGCATCCTGACAGGGCCGCCGTCAACCGCTATCTATAGGTGGTTGGTTTTTCGCCCGCGTCCGGGAGGCAGGCGTGCTTTCAAATAATCTACCCGGCCTCGATTTTGACCTCGGCAGCGATGTGGAAATGCTGCGCGACACGGTGCGGAGCTTTTCTTCCGATAAGATCGCGCCGCATGCCGACGAGATTGATCGCTCGAATAGTTTTCCGCGCCAGCTTTGGCCGCAGTTCGGCGAGCTCGGTCTTCTCGGCATTACGGTCGAGGAAGAGTGGGGCGGGGCGGGACTAGGCTATCTCGCCCATTGCGTGGCGATGGAAGAGATTTCGCGCGCCTCGGCAGCGGTTGGCCTGTCCTACGGCGCGCATTCCAATCTTTGCGTCAATCAGATCAGGCGCAACGGCAGCGACGAGCAGAAGCGCCGCTATCTCCCGAAGCTGATTTCGGGAGAGCATGTCGGGGCGCTGGCGATGTCGGAGCCGGGCGCGGGCTCGGACGTTGTTTCGATGCGCACCCGGGCAGACCGTAAAGGCGACACCTACGTCCTCAACGGCGTGAAAATGTGGATCACCAACGGGCCGGTCGCCGACACTTTGGTGATCTACGCCAAGACGGATCGCACCGCCGGTGCGCGCGGCATCACCGCCTTCATTGTCGAGAAAGATTTCAAGGGTTTTTCGCCAGGCAAGAAACTCGACAAACTCGGCATGCGCGGCTCCGATACCAGCGAGATCGTGCTGCAGGACTGTGAGGTGCCGCGCGAAAACGTGCTCGGTGTCGTCGGCAACGGCGTCAATGTGCTGATGTCGGGGCTCGATTACGAACGCACCGTGCTCGCCGCCGGACCGCTCGGCGTGATGCAATCATGCCTCGATCTCGTCGTGCCCTATCTGCATCAGCGCACCCAATTCGGTCAGCCGATCGGGCGCTTCCAACTCATGCAAGCAAAGCTTGCCGACATGTATGTCACGCTCAATGCGGCGAAGGCCTACGTCTATGCCGTCGCCAAAGCGTGCGACCGCGGCGACACCACGCGCGAGGATGCTGCCGGCGCCATTCTCTACGCCGCCGAACGCGCCACCTGGATGGCGCTCGAGACCATCCAGTGCCTCGGCGGCAACGGCTACATCAACGATTTTCCCGCGGGCCGGCTGTTGCGCGACGCCAAGCTCTACGAGATCGGCGCCGGCACCAGCGAAATCCGCCGCATGCTGATCGGCCGCGAGATTTTCGAGAAGACGCGCTAGCCATGATGCGCTGGCTGCTCGTTGCGTTTGCTCTGGCGTGCGCGATCGGAAATGCGCAAGCGCAGACACGCAAGCCGACGGCGAAAGAGACGGCGGCGATCCGCGACTGTGCGACAAAATACCGGGATGATCTCGAGATGGGCGAACGGCAATGCCTGTTCAACCTCGTCGCAACGCCTTGCACGAAGACGAAAGAGGGCGCGAGCGACAACGGCACGTCCGATTGTTATCGTCTCGAAACCGCTATCTGGGACGATCTTCTCAACGCCAATTTTAAGGCGTTGCTTGATACGCTCGACGCGCAGCAGACAGAGAAAGCGCGCGCGATGCAGCGCGCCTGGGTCGCTTATCGCGATGCCACGTGCAATTTCTATTGGGACAAGATCCAGGGCACGATGGCGGGGCCGATGCTCAGCGCCTGCGTGGCGCGGGAGACGGCGCGGCGCGCCATGCTGCTCGATTTTTTCGGCCGGCTTTGACGCAAGAGGTTGGGGCGAAGCAGCCTGGCGCTTAAGGCGGAAGCGCGGCGGCGGCGCTCAAAGAACCACAAAACCACCTTTTTTCAGACGACACGGCGTCTCAAACAGGCGTTTGAATTTCATTCAAGCGTTTGAAACAAACTGAACATGGAGGTTTTGTCATGTTGGCGTATCCGACCTTGGCGCAGCGCATCGGCGACGGTTTGAAACTTCGGCCGGCTTGTCCGAATTGTGGCCGGTCAATGCATCTGACATGCGCGTCTGCAAAGGGCGGACCAGGCCTCGAAGCTTTTCGCTGCGGCGAATGTGGCGTTTGGCTGGCGGAAGCCGCTGGCGATCAATCCCGTCAAGCTCACTGATTTATAAGCCGTCCACGTTGGAAGAACGAAGGCGCCGCACTCGTTAAGCTCGGCGATGATGTATAGATGATCCTCGCAATCGAATGGCACGCCCGCCGTCGGGCCGGGCCGCGCCGGTTTGTATGACGCAGGATCATAGTGACACCCCCAAATCAGGTTCCGATTTTTGATGGCCATAACGACGTCCTGTTGCGGCTGAACCTGCGCGGGGAAGGGGATGTGGTTGCCGCCTTCCTCAACGGCGAAGACAAAGGCCATTTGGACCTTCCTAAAGCCCGCAAGGGCGGCTTCGCCGGCGGCTTATTCGCCATTTTTGTGCCTTCGCCAAAACGGGGCGCAAACACCAACAGCGCGGTAACGCCTGCGGATGCCGGCAGTGTCATTGGCAGCGACCCTTCGCCGCCTGCTGTCGATATGGCGGAGGCGCAACGGGTTGTCTTCGCAATGGCAGCGCTGCTGTTGCGCATCGAGCGGGAGTCGCAAGGGCGCGTTCGTGTCTGTCGCGATGCTGCCGATATCGAAAGCTGTCTTGCCGCGGATGTTCTGGCCGCGGTGCTGCATATCGAAGGCGCCGAAGCGATCGACCCGAATTTCGAGTTACTGGACGTGCTTCACGCGGCGGGGCTGCGTTCGCTTGGACCGGTCTGGAGCAGGCCGAACATTTTTGGACATGGCGTGCCGTTTCGCTGTCCGTCCTCGCCCGACACCGGCCCCGGCCTGACTGATCTTGGCAAGGCGCTGATCAAGGTCTGCAATCGCTTGCGGATTGCGATTGATCTCTCGCACCTCAACGAACGCGGCTTTTGGGACGTCGCCGCGCTCAGCGATGCGCCGCTGGTCGCCTCACATTCCAATGCCCATGCGATCAGCCCACATTCGCGCAATCTCACCGACAAGCAATTAGCCGCGATCTGCGAAACTAATGGCCTCGTCGGCGTGAATTTCGCGGTGAGCTTCCTTCGGCCAGATGGGCGTCACGATAAAGACACGCCAGCGGATCTGATTATCAGGCACATCGAGTATCTGCTCGAACATCTGGGCGAAGACGGTGTCGGACTGGGCTCCGATTTCGACGGCGCCATGATTCCGGCGGAGCTTGGCAATGCCGCAGGTTTGCAAATCCTGGTGCAAGCGATGCGTCAGCACGGCTTCGGCGAGCCGCTGATCGAGAAAGTGTGCTTCCGGAATTGGCTGCGCGTATTGGCGCGGACCTGGGGGATGGGCACCAAGGAAGCAGCTACCCCAGCCGCCGATCGTATTCCAGCACGGCGTTAAGCAGAACCTGCGCGCCCGCCGCGCACTCCTCGAATTTCGTCGATTCCGCTTCGTTGTGAGAAATGCCGCCGGCGCAAGGCACGAAAATCATGGTCGTCGGCGCAACGCGCGCGATATAGGCCGCGTCATGGCCGGCGCCGGAAATCATGTCGCGTGAAGAAAAGCCGGCCTTTTCCGCGCCGATGCGCACGCAGTCGATCAGTTCAGGCGCGAATTTGACCGCTGGTGAATTCCAGATACGCGCCTCGCCGTAGCTGAGGTTCAGCGCCGGCAATATCTCGGCGAGGCTTGCAAGGAATTTCGCTTCCATCACATCGAGAACCTTCTCGTCGGGATGGCGGAAGTCGACGGTGAAGAACACTTCGCCGGGAATGACATTGCGGCTGTTCGGCTTGTTCTCGATCAGACCGACCGAGCCGACCGCGTCGGGCGCATGCTCGCGCGCGATAGCATCGATCCGTTCGATCATCCGCGCCGCGCCGACCAAAGCGTTCTTGCGCAGCCGCATCGGCGTCGCGCCGGTATGGGCTTCCTGGCCAGTGACGGTGACTTCGTACCAGCGCATGCCTTGCACGCCTTGCACGACGCCGATCATGCGCTCTTCGTCTTCGAGGATCGGGCCTTGCTCGATATGCAGTTCGAACATCGCGCCGAATTTATGCGCGCCGGCTCTGTCTGTGCCCTTGTAGCCGATGCGCTGTAATTCTTCGCCGAAAGTTTTGCCGTCGCGATCGGTGCGCGTGTAAGCGAAGTCCGGCGTGAATACGCCGGCGAAGACGCCTGAGGCCAGCATCGCCGGCGCGAAGCGCGAACCTTCCTCATTGGTCCAGTTGACGATCTCAACCGGCGCGTTGGTCTCGTACTCCGCTTCGTGTAGCGAACGCATCGCTTCAAGCGCGCCGAGCACGCCGAGAACGCCATCGAACTTGCCGCCGGTCGGCTGGGTATCGAGATGCGAGCCCATGGCGATCGGCGGCCGCGCATTGTTCTTGCCGGGGCGGCGCGCGAACATATTGCCGACTTCGTCGACGGCAACGGTGCAGCCGAGCGCTTCGCATTGCGCCTTGAACCAGTCGCGCATCTGGCGATCGAGATCGGTCAAGGTCAGCCGGCAAATGCCGCCCTTTGCCGTGCCGCCGATCTTGGCCGTCTCCATCAATTGATCCCAGAGACGCTGCGGATTTATTTGCAGGTTTTGCATGATGGCGTCGCTTGTTCCGTCATTGCGAGCGAAGCGAAGCAATCCAGTCTTTGAGCCAAGCCGCCCTGGATTGCTTCGTCGCTACGCTCCTCGCAATGACGTCTCTCACGGCGTCACATCGACGCGCTGCACGCCGCGCGGCGCGGTCAGTTCGCGCCAGGTGGCATTGGCGACATGGACGGCCGGGAAAGGCGGCCGCGCGATATAACTGCCGTCGCCGGCCTTGGCGCGCAGATCACCGTCGAGCCACGTGACTTTGCCCTGCGACAGTGTTGCGCGCGGCACGCCGGTGCATTGAAAGCCTTCAAAGACATTGTAGTCGATACGGCTGACTTGCTTCTTCGCCGAGATCGTCTTGGTCGCCGCCGGATCCCAGATCACAAGATCGGCGTCGGAGCCCACCGCGACCGCGCCTTTCTTCGGATAGATGTTGAGGATGCGCGCGGCATTGGCCGACGTGACAGCGACGAATTCTTCCTTGGTCAGGCGCCCGTTATTGACGCCCGCGGTCCACAACACCGGCATGCGGTCTTCGAGCCCACCGGTGCCGTTCGGGATCTTGGTGAAGTCATTATGGCCCAGTCGTTTCTGTGCGCTGGTGAAGGCGCAATGATCGGTCGCGACCACTTGCAGCGATCCCGATTGCAGCCCGGCCCACAGGCTTTGCTGGTGCTCCTTTGGCCGGAACGGCGGCGACATCACCCGCTGTGCCGCATAATCCCAATCGGTGTTGCGATATTCATCTTCGTCGAGGAGGAGATGCTGGATCAGCGGCTCGCCATAGACGCGCTTGCCGGCGGCGCGGGCGCGCGCGATCGCCTCATGCGCGTCGCGGCAGGACGTATGCACGACATAGAGCGGACAGCCGGCCATATCGGCGATCATGATCGCGCGATTGGTGGCTTCGCCTTCGACCGCCGGCGGCCGCGAATAAGCGTGACCTTCGGGGCCGGTCACGCCGCTGCCGAGATAGTGCTGCTGCAGATGAAAAACGACGTCGCCGTTCTCCGCATGGACGAGCGGCATGGCGCCAAGCTGGGAGCAACGGAGGAAAGAGTTGTAGAGCTCCTCGTCATTGACCATCAACGCGCCTTTGTAGGCCATGAAGTGTTTGAACGTGTTGATGCCGTAAGTTTTGACGCAGGCCTCCATCTCGTCGAATACCTGCTTGTCCCACCAGGTGACCGCCATGTGGAAACCGTGGTCGCAGGCCGCGCCCTCGGCCTTGCGGCGCCAATCCTGATAAGCGGCGAGGAGTGATTGGCCGGGATTGGGTATGCAGAAATCGACCACCATTGTGGTGCCACCCGACATCGCGGCCTTGGTGCCCCATTCGAAATCGTCGGCCGACACCGCGCCCATGAAAGCGAGTTCGAGATGGGTGTGTGGATCGATGCCGCCCGGCAGCACATAACAGCCGCCGGCATCGATCACTTCGGCGCCGTTCGGCGTTTCGAGATCACCGCCGATCGCGGTGATGACCCCGTCGTCGATGAGAACATCGGCGCGCTTGGTGTGGTCGTGATTAACGATGGTGCCGCCGCGGATGTGTTTCATCATGCCAAGAGCCGAAGGTTGTGTGGGAAGGAGCATCACAGGGCGCGCCGCCGAAATCCATGCATTTTTGCGGCCATTTCTGATGCGGCTCCGCTAACTCACTGAATCCACGACGAATCAGCTATGATGTTGATGAGCCTAATATCGGGGCGGCCGCTGGAGCGGGCACAATGCTGCGCGTGCGACTAAAAGCGGACGGACGTTTGGTCGAAATCCTGTCTGACGGCAGCGAGCGTCCTATCGCCACTGATCCTCAAGCCATTGCACGTGCGGCGCACAATGCAGCACGGAACTCGGATGCCCGGTTTGACGACGCGACTTATGCCCGCAATGTGCGCGGCCGCACGGGACTGACCCAGACCGCATTTGCCGCTCGCATCGGCGTTCCGGTCGAGACGGTGCGCAATTGGGAACAGGGCAAGCGCTCACCGCGCGGCCCGGCACGCGCTTTGCTCAAAGTGATCGAGCAAGCGCCCGAAGCCGCCTTCGCGGTCCTCAGCAAGGCGCGCTGACGCTACCCTCGTTCTTGCGACGCAATCCGGTCTAAAATCGCGTTCTAGATAACGTCGAGCTTTAGGCTGGCAAGAGCAAACGCATGACCGATATCGGCCCCATCCCCGTTGTGCGCGCCAATGGCGCCGAAATTCCGCTGCTTGGCCTCGGCACCTGGGAACTGCGCGGCCGCACCTGCACACGCGTGATCGAGCAGGCTCTGCGCCTCGGCTATACGCATATCGATACCGCCGAAATGTACGACAATGAGCGCGACGTCGGAGAGGGCATCCGGATTTCCGGCGTGAGCCGCAACAATATTCACGTCACGACCAAAATCTGGCCTTCGCATTTCGCACCGCCGGCGCTAGAGCGCGCCGCGCGCGAATGCGTTTCGCGGCTCCGCCTCAAAGAAGTAGACCTGCTTCTGCTGCACTGGCCCAATCCGCAAATTCCGCTTGAGGAGACCTTGGGCGCGCTCTGCAAGGTTAAGCGTGACGGTCTCGCGCGTAACATCGGCGTTTCGAATTTCACCGTCTCTTTGATCGAACAGGCGGTGAAAATTTCGACCGAGCCGCTGGTATGCGATCAAGTCGAATGCCATCCGTTTCTCAACCAATCAAAGGTGATTGCGGCCTGCAAACAACGCGATATGGCGGTCGTCGCCTATAGCCCGATCGCGCGCGGCAAAGTGCGCGACAATAAGGTGCTGGACGATATCGGCGCTGCGCACAAGAAGACTGCGGCGCAAATCTGCTTGCGTTATCTGGTGCAGCAGAACATCGTCGTCATTCCCCGCACCAGCAAACTCGAACGGCTGTCAGAGAACGCGGCGATCTTCGATTTTGAGCTCAGCGCGGCCGAGATGGAGCAAATCGCCGATCTGGCGCATCCCGGCGGACGGATGGTCGATTGGGCCTATTCCGGCCGCATGCATTGGGACTAATCAGAACTCAAAGTCTTAAAACTCGACGTCGAGCTCTTCCAACTCGTCCGGTTCGGCCTTGGCGGCGTCGATCCATTCCTGCATCAGCGGCGTGGCCATGATGGTGCGGCAATAGACGGCCGCGGGACCTTCGATGGCGACGTCATAGGTGGTGAAGCGCGAGCAGACCGGCGCATACATCGCATCCGCCGCACCCGGCGTATTGCCGAACAGATACGGTCCGCCGTAAGAGCTTAAGCATTCGCGCCAGATCGTGGCGATGCGATCGATATCGGCGCGCGCGCCAGCCCAGGATTTGAAGCCGGGGAAATGCGCCTTGACGTTCATCGGTAGCGCTGAGCGCAGATTGGAAAAACCGGAATGCATCTCGCCGCAGATCGAGCGGCAATGGGCGCGCTGCGTCGTATCCAACGGCAGAATGCCCGCACCGGGATTGAGTTCGTGTAGATATTCGGCAAGCGCCAGCGTGTCCCAAACCTTCAACCCGTCATGGAGCAGGGCTGGGACGAGGAATGACGGCGACAGCAGCAGCAATTCTGCCCGCGTCGAAGGGTCGTCAGTGGAGACGTGCTTTTCTTCGAAATCCAGCCCCGCCATTTTGCATAGCAACCAACCACGCAACGACCAGGAGCCGTAGTTTTTACTAGCGAGCGTGAGCGTGGCCTTCGACATACCGTCAGTCTCTCTTAAATTCTTATCCGAATCAAATGCTTATCGCCGAAACGAGGTGATACCATCAAGCTTTAAGTCGAACCTGTGACCAAATTAACGCTCACCCCATCCCGTAGGTGCAGGATGTTCACATTCTTGTCGCAGTGCAACAAGAAATGCACTAGCCTTCGTCGGGGTTTGGGGTCGTAAGCGTCCGCTGTCGTGCGGGCCGCGGCGCCCGTGGAAAGCGGATGCTTTATCTAGCGTATCAGTTGCAATCCGACATTATGGGGCCGGTCCGCGCTTGGGCCAGTATGGCGGCTACAAACGGCACGCCGTTGCTCTCCGATCATCCCGCGATGCGAAATCTCACCGCGGTCTATGAGCTGATTGCGCGGGCGGGGTTGACGCATACGCGGCCGCCTTTCGGCATCGACAGCATCATGGTCGGCAACCGCGAGGTCGAAGTGAAGGAAGAAGCGGCGCTAACCACGCCCTTCGGCACGCTTCTGCATTTCAAGAAGGACATCACCACGGCGCAGCCGCGGGTGCTTCTCGTCGCGCCACTGTCAGGACATTTCTCGACGCTTCTGCGCGCCACGGTGCGCACGATATTACCGGACAACGACGTCTACATCACCGACTGGCACAATGCGCGCGACGTTCCTTTGACCGCCGGACGTTTCGGTGTCGACGAATATACCGACCATGTCATCAAGTTCCTCGAGACCATGGGGCCCGGCTCGCATGTGCTGGCGGTGTGCCAGCCTTGCGTCGCTGTTCTCGCAGCGGCTTCGGTGATGGCGCAGAACAACAATCCGGCGCAACCGCGCTCGATGACGCTGATGGCCGGGCCGATCGATACGCGGATCAATCCGACCAAAGTCAATGAACTCGCGAGAAAAAAGAGCATCGACTGGTTCGAGCGTACGCTGACTGCTTCGGTGCCGCTGCGCTATCCCGGCGCCTTCCGCCGCGTCTATCCGGGCTTCGTGCAGCTCGTCGCCTTCATGAGCATGAATATCGAACGCCATGTGAAGGCGCATAAGGAGCTTTACGACAATCTTGCCAATGGCGAATTGGAAAAGGCCGCGGTGACCAAGGCCTTCTACGATGAATATTTCGCCGTGCTTGATCTCTCCGCGGAGTTTTATCTCGAGACCGTGCGGCTGATTTTCCAGGATTACGCGCTGCCGCTCGGCAAGCTGGAATGGCACGGCGAGAAGGTCGATCCGAGCGCCATCCGCAAGACCATGCTGTTGACGGTCGAAGGCGAGCGCGACGACATCTGCGCCGTCGGACAGACCGTCGCCGCGCATGATCTCTGCAGCAAGCTGCGGCCCTATCTCAAGCGCCACCACATGCAGGCGGGCGTCGGCCATTACGGCGTGTTCTCCGGCAAACGCTGGGAAAATCAAATCTACCCGATTTTGAAAAACGTGATTTTGTCGAGCGATTGAACAGTTGCAGGCTCTGTGGCTCGCCATCAGTAAGTTGAGCCCTTTAAATAGCTAGTCCGGCAGGGGCTTCAGCAATGAATACGGATACGGGTTCGTCTCCCGCGAGCCAAGGATGGCTCGGAGGACTGACCAGCAAAATCGCCGCCATAACAACTCTGTTGGTGGCCATAGGAGGACTACTGGACATCTCGGTTTCTCTGATCACAAAAACTAAACCGCTGATGTGCGAATTGCCATTCCCTTGGTGCGTACAAAAACAGACAGTGGTGCCCTCTCCGCAGTTGCCGAATCCACATCTGGAATCGACTTTTACTCCGCCCACGTCCTTCACGGTCACGGTTGAACTTTCGAGCGGCCCCGGCACCCCGCAACACCCGTCCAGCCGAAATTGGAAACTTGTCTCCCCGAAAAAATGGATTGAAAGTTATATCGACGGAACTGGCACGCAGTATTCCTATAACGTTATTGGCCGTTTAACTTTAGCTGGATGTTCAGGGACACAGCTTCGCGAAGAATGGCAACCACCGCAGTATATCTTCATCACGGATATAGGGTGTGTTGGATCTCCAATATATGCCAGCAGCGATGGGCAGCACTGGGGGAATATTGGCGTGATGACCGACATGCAAGAACGGAAGAGAGTTGGAGAGCGGCGTCTTCTCCGGCAAGCGCCGGAAGAACCTGCTTTATCCGATTTTGAAAAACGTGATTTTATCCAGTGACTGAGTCACTACGCGAAATTTACGCGACGCCGTTTTCAAAATTTTGACACGAAGCTGACGGGTTGTTCAGTCAATCGTTCAGCCGCCATTCAGTGCGGCGGACGCTTCATTGTGTTCCGACCCGCCACGATTGAAGTGGCAACACGAGGAAGGAACATCACATGTTGCGAACAATGACATTAAGCGCAGCTCTCGCTATCGGCTTGGTTTCCGCCGCGAGCGCCGGCGTTCCGGCCGCGCCCGTTTTCAATACCAATGCTTCGATCATCAAAGTCGCGGAAGGCTGTGGTGCCGGATTCTGGCGCGGTCCGGGTGGCCGCTGCCATCCGTTTGCGGTCAATCGCGCATGCCCTCCCGGTTATCATCTCGGACCGGAAGGCAAGCGCTGCTGGCCGAACGGCTAAAATCGGCGCTGGTTTTCGTAGCGGCTCGTCCTCGTGCGCGGGGGCGAGCCGTTTTCTTAAGCCGCGCGTGCGCGCTCATTTTTGCCCGGCAGGTGAGAAGCGCAAATATCCGGCAATCTGCGTATTACCGTCGCCATCCTTCGGATGGTTGACGCCATCGAGCACGGGTATTTCGGCGAAGTCGAATGGACTGACGCCCTCGAGACAGGCGACATTGATACTGAAGAGATGCGGGTTCGAGCGCCGCCGATGGTGCGTATAGATCCCGCATTTGGAACAGAAGTAATGCTGCGCGACGCCGGTGTTGAATCGGTAGAGCGTCAGCGCCTCTTCTCCCGCCAGAAACGAAAAGTCGTCGAGCTTCACTGAGACAGCGACAGCGCCACGCATGCGGCAAAAAGAGCAGGTACAGCGCCGCACATTGTTAAAGCCGTCGGCAAGCTTCACTTTGAATCGCACCGTGCGGCAATGGCAAGCGGCGTCGAGTTCGCCGGAGGTATTTATATGCGGCCCATCCGGCATGACTGCGTTCCTTGCGGCACTAACGATCAATCCGGCGGAGGCTCACCGCATCGCAGCGGCAATATTCCCGCCATCGACGGTGGTGACACCGGCGGTCGTTTTCAGCGCCAATGCCTGATGCAGGAAAGCCTGCGCGACATCCTCGGCGGTGACTTCGCGCTGGAGTAGATTGCCGCTCATATAATCTTTTTCACTCAAGCCGCGTGCATTGGAGCGTGACGCGATCATCTCGGGCGTAAGCAACCCAGAGCGGATGCGATCGGCGTTCACGGCGTTGGCGCGGATACCGTCGCCGCCATAATCGAGCGCGTATTGCCGCATCAGCGCGAGCGCCGCGGCTTTCGGAATGCCGTAGGGCCCAAAATTCGGCCCGGGGTTCACCGCCTGCTTCGAGACATTGAACAGCAGGCAGCCGCCGGTACCTTGCGCCAGCATGATCTTCACCGCCGCCTGCGCCACGCGCTGATGGCCGTAGAAATTCAGTTCGAAGCTTTTGCGCATGACGTCTTCGCCAACTTCGCCAATGCGGCCTTGCCAAGCCGCGCCAGCGTTTGAGACGACGATGTCGACGCCGCCGAAATGCAGCGCGATCTTGTCGAAAGCTTCTGCGACGGAATTTGCGTCGGTGACGTCGCAAGCAAGCGCTAGCGTGGTGTCGCCAAGCGCTTTGGCTTGCGTCGTAGCTGCGGCCAAATCGGCGTCAAGGAGCGCAATGTCCGCACCGGCCGCGGCGAACGCTCTGCCCGTTGCGGCACCGATCGCGCCGCCGGCACCGGTGACCGCGACGATCTGACCGGCAAGCGGCAGCTCTTTGCGCGCGCCGAGTTTCGCTTGTTCGAGCGGCCAATATTCGATGTCGAACATCTCAACTTCTGAAATCGTTTCGAACCGGCCGATGGCTTCGGCGTCCGCAACAGCCTCGCACCAGGTTTCGGCGATATCGGCAGCGATTTTGGCGTCGCGTTTTCTGCGGCCCAGCCCGAACAGGCCAACGCCGGGAACGAGCACGACGCGAGGCAGGGGATCAATCTCGTGCTTGATGTCGCCTGAGCGTTTGTTGTGGCGCTGGAAATAGTCGCGGTAATGCGCGGTGAAGGCCGCTACGGCGTCATGCGCGGCGCGCTTGAAGTCGTCGAGCTTGTCGTTCGTGGATGTGAGCAGCACCAGCGGCCAGTTCTTGGTGCGGATGGTGTGATCGGGCGTCACGACGCCGGCTCGTGAGAGCTGCGCGATATCTTTCCGTCCGACAAAATCCAGGATCGTATCGTCGCCGCGAAAGTCGAGCACCAGCCGGCGCCACGCGCCTTCAATCGCCCGGTCTTTTTCGCTGCAGGCGCCGCGCAGGATCGGCGCAATCGCCGCGAGCGGAGCATTGCTACGCGGTGCGGCCGTCACCGCCACCGATTTGCGATTGCGCGCAATGAAGTCTTCCGCACGCGTGACCATTTCGATCATGCGCTCGTAAGCCTCGCGTGCGCTATCGCCGAAGGTGACGATGCCGTGTTTGCTTAAGATTAGCCCGTCGGCGGGCTTTTCTTGCTCAAACACTTCGATGGATTTTTTTGCCAGCCCGAAACCCGGCATCAGATAGGGCACGAAAGCGAGCCGGCCACCGAACACCTCGGCGCATTTCTTCTCGCCGTCGGGCTGGTCGATCACGCTTAACACAGCGGTCGCGTGCGTGTGGTCGATATATTTTTGCGGCAGAAATGTATGCAGCATCATTTCGACCGACGGATTTGGCGCCGCAGGATCGATCAGGTTCGCACGTTCGATGCGTACGAGTTCTTGATCGTCGAGATCGTCCAGCGCGCGCAATTGGCGCATTGGATCGAGACGGATAGCGACAAGCCCTTCGGGATCGATCTCCGCCATGTCGGAGCCAGAGGATTTTACTCGGAGCACCTCGACGTCTTGGCCGAAGCGGTCGCGCATACGCGTCTTGAGCGACGTGTTACCGCCGCCGTGCAAGACGAGCTTCGGATCACGTCCGAGGAGCCGGGCGGTGTAAACGCGAAGCGCCAGATCGCGAGCGCTGCCCGATTTTTCGCCGAGCCTAGACGCAACATGCGCGACCATGGCGTCGGCATCGCGATCGACCCAGCCGCTTTTCACGCTCAGCCGCCGGCGAAGCGGCGCGACCACCAGCCGGTACGGCGCGGCTTACCCGTCTCCGCCGCATCGTCGTTGTTATCCATGACGACAGGCTCTGGAGCGGACGGAGCCGCAGGTTCCGGCATCGCAGTCGTCGTCGGTGCTTCACTACTCGCAATTGGAGCGCGCTCGCGCACGGTCGAGCGACGGCGCGGCGGCTCGGCTTCAGCAGCGACAGGCGGAGATGCTTCCTCAGGCGCGCGCTGCGGCGCGGCATCGAGATCTGCCACGGCCGTTTTGAGCTCGGGCTCGGTTGTCGGCGTCGCGATCAGTTCGTTGGCCGACTCGGCTGTGGGCTCGTCGCCCTGCGCGGCATAATCGGCCACGCCGCCCTCGTCGTGGCCCTGATGTTCCTGCGGCCCACGCTCATATCCGCCTTGCTCGCCATTACGCTGGCGATTGCGCCTGCCACCGCGGCGACCACGCCGCCGTCGGCGCTCGCCATTCTGGCGCGCCTCATCACTTTCTTGACGGTCGCGAGGCGCAAACTCACCCGTCGGCTGTTCGCCACGGCCTTCCGCGGAAGCAGTTTCGTCTCCGTCTTGTTCAAGGCTGTCGCCCTCAGCCGCACCATGTGCGGCGTCATCGTCAAACTCGCCGCCATTTTCGGACGCCGCAATACGCTCATCGTTATGCTGCTCGCCGGTTTGCTCACCATGCGCGCCATTGCGGCCGCCACGGCGGCGCCTCCGCCGGCGGCGCCGTGAGCCAACGCCTTCACCATTTTCATCCGTACCAGCAGGAGCGCTAGCCTCGGTCTCTTCGGCCTCTTCATCCTCCGCGCCAGCAAACTCTTCGAGATCATCTTCCTCTTCGACCGGCACGACGGCAGCCTGGTTCTTTTCCGCAAGTGCCTTTGCCGCTTCGACCGAATGAACCAGATCGCCGCGCTCGATCATGAAGGCCTGTGGCGCTGTCAGCGTCGAATCGGAGCTGATCGTGATGGTGATCGCGAAGCCCTCTTCGAGACCACGCAGATGCGCGCGCTTCTGATTGAGCACATAGAGTGCGACATCGGGGCGAGTGCGCGCGATCAGATTATGCGTCGCGCCCCGCATCAGTTGCTCTTCGAGCGCCCGCAAAACCTGCAGTGCGAGCGACGAGACCGAGCGAACATGGCCGCTGCCACCGCAATAGGGGCATTTCTCGGTGGAACTCTCCAGCACGCTGGTGCGGATGCGCTGCCGTGACATTTCGAGAAGGCCGAAATGCGAAATGCGACCGACCTGGATGCGTGCGCGGTCGTGCTTGAGGCATTCCTTCAAGCGCCGTTCGACCGAACGGTTGTTGCGCTTCTCGTCCATGTCGATGAAGTCGATCACGATCAGTCCGGCAAGGTCGCGCAAACGCAGCTGCCGGGAGACCTCTTCGGCCGCCTCGAGATTGGTCTTGAGCGCGGTATCCTCGATATGGTGTTCGCGTGTAGCGCGGCCGGAATTGACGTCGATCGCGACCAGAGCTTCGGCCTGATTGATCACGATATAGCCGCCTGAGCGTAGCTGGACCGTCGGCGAGAACATGGCGTCGAGCTGGCTTTCCACGCCAAAGCGCGACAATAGCGGCTGTGTCTCGTGATAAGGCTTCACGCTCTTGGCATGGCTCGGCATGAGCATGCGCATGAAGTCCTTGGCCTCTTGATAGGCTTCGTCACCGGCGACCACGACTTCATCGATATCTTTGGAGTAGAGGTCGCGGATCGAGCGTTTGACCAGCGAACCTTCCTCATAAACGAGCTTCGGCGCGGTGGATTTCAGCGTCAGGTCGCGGACGGTTTCCCACATCCGCAACAAGTATTCGAAGTCACGCTTGATCTCGATCTTGGTGCGGCTCGCGCCTGCGGTGCGCAGGATGACGCCCATGCCCTCCGGCACTTCGAGTTCGGCTGCCGCCTCCTTGAGGCGCGCGCGATCCTCGGAACTGGTGATCTTGCGGCTGATGCCGCCGCCCCGCGCGGTGTTCGGCATCAGCACCGAATAGCGGCCGGCGAGCGAGAGGTAAGTGGTGAGCGCCGCGCCTTTGGTGCCGCGCTCTTCCTTGACCACCTGCACCAGCATGACCTGCCGGCGCTTGATCACCTCTTGGATCTTGTATTGGCGGCGATAACGCGGGGCGCGATCGGGGACTTCTTCGAGCGCATCGGCACCACCGACCGACTCGACGACTTCCTCTTCCTCGCCGTTCTCGTGGTCATGCACTTCGACGACGGAGTTGCCTTCGCCGTTTTCGGCGGTCGGCGGGGAGGCGATTTCCGGCCCCTCGTGGTGCTCGTCCTCATCTCCGACGGCCGTTTGCGTTTCGGTGGCAATCTCGACCTCGATCACCTCTTCGGATGATTCCATGTCGCCAAGCGCGGCATCGCCAGGCATGGCGACCATATCGGCGGCGGGCTCCTCCGCAGCGGATGTGTCCGATGTTTCGGCATGACCATCCTGCGCTTCGGCGTGTTCGTCGCCATGGTCGGAATGCTCATCCGCATGATCCGCAGCGATCGCGTCATGCGCCTCGGTTTCGGAGTTATGGCCGTCGTGCTGCGTATCACCCGCTGCACCGGCCTCGTCGGCATGAACGTCTTCGACGTGGCTTTCATCGGAAGAATTTTCGCTAGTCTGCGCCTCTGTGACGTCGCCGCGCACAACGTCGTCGCGGCGGCCGCGCCGATGTGGCCGATGCCGGCCGCGCGAGCGCCGGTCGGCCTCGTCGTCGGCGGCGCGCTGCGCGCGCTCTTCCTCGTCGATCAGCGCCTGCCGGTCGGCGACCGGGATTTGATAATAGTCGGGATGGATTTCAGAAAACGCCAGGAAGCCGTGGCGATTGCCGCCGTAGTCGACGAAAGCGGCCTGCAGTGACGGCTCAACGCGCGTCACCTTCGCCAGATAGATATTGCCTCTTAATTGCTTGCGCTGCGCAGACTCAAAGTCGAATTCTTCGACGCGATTGCCGCGCAAAACGACCACCCGGGTCTCCTCGGGATGGGTCGCGTCGATGAGCATTTTGTTGGCCATTGCCTAATCTCATAAGGGGCATCCTGTCCGTTGCTGTCGCGCCGGATCGGCGCGGGTGAAACGGACGGGCCCGATTGTCGGTGAAAGGGACGGATCGGAATTGGCGCGTGCGGCAAGCGGCAAAGCTAACGGCCGGCGCCGCATGAACGCCGCCGTTGCTATGGGTTGAATGCCGCACTTGCGCCTCGAACATAAACTCCAAACCGCGATGAGGCGGTCGCGTGATCGCGACCGCAATTTCGCTCGTTTGCGGACGGTCCGGCGACATTCCAATGGCGGGCGCCATTGGCCTATGCGCACGATGGTCCGGTTGTCCTAGCCCACAAAGGGTATCGGCGTTGTTGGCCGCTCCGGCTCATATTCGTTGGCGTCACAATCCAAGGAACACAAAAGCGCGGAACGGCTTGAAAACCGCCTGCTTCGCTCCCGTCATCATTGTTGGGGAGCCAACAGACTTGCCGGATGCCCTAACGCGACACAACCGGGACCTTTTACCGTCAGCAGTTCTCTTCTTAGAGCGCCCCGTGGTGAATTGGCAAGTCATCTGTGGGGCTTGGCCGAATTGTCGCGAGTTCCGCACCGTTAAATAGGCTTCCGGACACGGTTCTGCCATGTCTTAAAACCGCATTAACCCTGCGTGCCTATTGGGATAAGAGGAGCCGAATGGGGTGGAGATCGATGGCCGTCCGGGCCGTACGTTTGGCCTTTTTCGCCCTGCTTTTGGCTGCGGCCGGCACGGCTGCGGACTGTCCGGCGCCAGTCTTGGCTGCCGACTCATTTCCGGTTGTGACCGACGCCCGGCTGGGTGGCGACGAAAGCCAGACCCGTTTTGTCATGGACCTCGACCGCAAGGTCGATGTCCACGCCTTTACGCTCGCCGACCCCTATCGGGTGGTTCTCGACATCCCGCAGGTGACGTTCCAGCTTCCGGCCAAAGCCGGGGCCAGCGGACGCGGTCTGATCAAGGCTTTTCGTTTCGGTCTGGTGATGCCGGGCGGATCGCGCATCGTACTTGATGTCACCAAGCCGGTGCGGATCGACAAGGCTTTCGTGGTCGATCCCGCGGATGGTGCGCCGGCGCGGCTTGTGCTCGATCTTGCCGCGACCGATCGCGACAGTTTCACGCGCAAGATCGCGGCCGACGAAAAGGCTTTGCCGGAAGCAGCCGCGCCTGCTCAACCAGCGCCGCAAGCCAATGCCTCGGACCCGCGCCCGCTGGTGGTGCTCGATCCCGGCCATGGCGGCATCGATAACGGCACCAAAGCGACCAGCGGCGAACTCGAGAAAGACATCGTGCTCGATTTTGCCACGCGCTTACGCGACCGCATCCAGAAAACCGGCAAATACCGGGTGCTCATGACGCGGAGCGACGACACTTTCATTCCGCTCGCCGACCGGGTGCGGATCGCGCGGGGCGCCGGCGCGGCTTTATTCGTGTCGATTCATGCCGATTGGCTGTCGCGCAAAGAGGGTGATGCCCAAGGCGCCACGGTCTACACTCTGTCGGAGACGGCAACCGATCCGGCCGCAGCGCGGCTTGCGGAAGAGGAAAACCGCGCCGACGTGATCGCCGGCGTCGATCTCAAAGCCGAGCCGGACGACGTCGCCGGCATCCTGATCGATCTCGCGCAGCGCGAAACCAAGACGTTTTCGGTTCAGTTCGCTCACAAGCTCATCGCCGAACTGAAAGAGAATGCACGGCTGCACAAGGAACCGGTCAAATCCGCCGGGTTCCGCGTGTTGCGCGCGCCCGACGTACCTTCGGTTCTGGTTGAACTAGGCTATGTGTCGAACAAGCAAGACTTGCAGTCATTGATGTCGGACGCTTGGCGCGACCACACCGCGGACGCGATGACCAAGGCCATCGACGGCTACTTCTCGACGCACCTTGCGGGTGCGCGTTAATCGCCTCAGTTTGACCACGAAACCGAGCGACCACAGCGCGACGGTGTCGGGATTTCGGCTGGCGGGTCGCGGCCATTGCTGCCACAGTGCGGTGTCCGAAGCGTGATACGAATCGCGCTGGGCAATGATCGGCCGAGGCGGCGACGAATGGGCTCGGCGGGATAATTTCCGGATCAGGTTACCAGGTCAGTTTAGATGAAATTGCTGCTGCGCTTCTTGGGCTTCTTGTTCGCGGTGGGAACGATCCTGTTCATAGTCGGGATCGCCGCGACGTCTGGCCTTTTGTGGCACTATTCCAAAGACTTGCCGGACTATTCTCAGCTTCAGGATTACGAGCCGCCGGTGATGACCCGGGTCCATGCCGCGGACGGTTCGCTGTTGGCTGAGTACGCCAAAGAGCGCCGGCTCTATCTGCCGATCCAGGCCATTCCGAAGCTCGTGACCAACGCCTTCATCGCCGCCGAGGACAAAAACTTCTACCAGCATCCCGGCATCGACCCTTACGGCATCGCCCGCGCCGGCTTGCTCTACGTCCAGAACTACGGCCGCGGCGGCCATCCGCAGGGCGCGTCCACGATCACCCAGCAGGTGGCGAAGAACTTTCTGCTCACCAACGAAGTGTCGTTCGAGCGCAAGATCAAGGAAGCGCTGCTGGCGCTTCGCATCGAGCGCACGTATTCGAAGCCGAAAATCCTCGAGCTCTATCTCAACGAAATCTATCTCGGTTTTGGCGCCTATGGCGTCGCCGCCGCGTCGCTGCTTTATTTCGACAAGTCGGTGCACGAACTGAGCATCCAGGAGGCCGCTTATCTCGCAGCGCTGCCGAAGGGGCCGAACAACTACAATCCGTTCCGCAAGCACGACGAAGCGATCACGCGGCGTAATTACGTCATCGATCGCATGGCAGAGGACGGCTACATCACGGCTGTCGAAGCGGATAAGGCCAAGAAGGCGCCGCTCGACGTCACCGTGCGGCCGACCGGCGCGCATATCTTCGCCGCCGAATATTTCACCGAGGAAGTCCGCCGCTATCTCTACGAAAATTATGGAGAGAAGAAGCTCTACGAGGGCGGCCTCTCCGTCCGCACCACGCTCGATCCGAAGTTACAGGTGACGGCGCGCCAGACCATGGTCAATGGTCTGGTCAATTTCGACGAGACGCAGGGATATCGTGGCGCCATTGCCTCGATCGACCCGTCGGGCGATTGGGGCGTCAAGCTTGCGGACATGAAATCGCTATCCGACATCGCGCCGTGGCGGCTCGCTGTCGTGCTCCAAGTCGACGATCAATCGGCGCGCATCGGTCTGCAGCCGCCGCGCGATCCCGGCGGCAATGTCATCAAGGATCGCGAGATCGGCATCGTGCCGCTCGACGGCGTGAAATGGGCGAAGCCGAAGGACGGGCCGTCAAAGCCGATCGTAAAAGTCAGCCAAGTGCTGGCGCCCGGCGACGTGGTCTATGTCTCACCGCTGGAGCAGCAGGGTCAGTATCGTCTGCGGCAAATTCCGGAAATCTCCGGCGCCATGGTGGTGATGGACCCGCATACCGGCCGCGTCTTGGCGATGGCCGGAGGCTTCTCCTTCGATCAAAGCCAGTTCAATCGCGCGACGCAGGCGCTGCGTCAGCCGGGCTCGTCGTTCAAGCCGATCGTCTATGCCGCGGCGCTCGATAACGGCTACACGCCTTCAACCGTGGTTCTCGACGCGCCGCTCGAAATCGACATGGGGCAGGGCGGCGGCATCTGGAGGCCGGAAAATTACGGCGGCAAATTCTTCGGCCCGTCGACTTTGCGTTTCGGTCTCGAACAGTCGCGCAACGTGATGACGGTGCGGCTGGCGCAAGATATCGGCATGCCGCTGATTGCCGAATATGCCAAGCGCTTCGGTGTCTATGACGAGTTGCCGCCTTATCTGTCTTATGCGCTCGGTGCCGGCGAAACAACGGTGCTGCGCATGGTCACCGCCTATTCGATGTTCGACAATGGCGGCCGCCGTGTCATTCCGACTTTGATCGACCGCATCCAGGACCGTTACGGTCACACCATCTACAAGCATGACACGCGGCAATGCATCGGTTGCGACGCGACGAAGTGGGACAACAATCCCGAGCCGACGCTGACCGACAAGAGAGAGCAAGTCATCGATCCGATGACCGCCTATCAGATCACCTCGCTGATGGAAGGCGTGGTGCAGCGCGGCACTGCGACCGTGGTGCGCGAAGTCGGCAAGCCGATCGCCGGCAAGACCGGCACGACCAATGAGGAAAAAGACGTCTGGTTCATTGGCTTTTCGCCGGACATCGTTTGCGGCGTCTATATGGGCTACGACAAGCCGCGTCATATCGGACGGCTCGCGACCGGCGGTCATCTCGCAGCGCCTGTGGTGAAGGATTTCCTCAAGATCGCGTTGGCCGACAAGCCGCCGATTCCATTCGCGGTGCCGCCTGGCATCAAGCTGATCCGCGTCAACTCCCACACTGGCATGCGCGCCGCACCGGGCGATCCCAAAACCATCCTTGAAGCGTTCAAACCCGGCACCGCGCCGCCCGACAGTTACGCTGTGATCGGCACCGACCAGGGCGTGCCGGACGGAACGCCGATCCCCATGAGCGGCGATCAGAGCGCTCCGTCCGCGCGGCAGGCGTCGCCTGACACGGGCAATGTTGTGCGCACCGGGACCGGCGGGCTGTACTAAACCCTCCGAAGCAATTACATCGCCCCCATGCGCGCAGAAACCTCGAAACTCGTCGATGAGATCAAGCAGTCGCTGACGCTGCTGAGGAGGCATCTTTGACGTCGACAAAGCCCGCGCGCGTCTCGCCGAATTAAATACGATCGCCGAAGACCCCAAGCTCTGGGACGATCCGCAACGCGCTAGCAAGCTGATGCAGGAGCGTACTTCGCTCGAGGATCAGCTTGGCGCGCTGTCGCGCATCCAGCAGGAACTCGACGACCAGGTCGACTATATCGAGCTCGGCGAAGCGGAAAAAGATCAGCAGGTCATCATCGACGCCGAGAACGCGCTGCGCCAGCTAAAAACCGAAACGTCGCGCCGCGAACTCGAAGCGCTGCTCTCTGGCGAAGCCGACCCCAACGATACTTACCTTGAAGTCCATGCCGGCGCCGGCGGCACCGAGAGCCAGGATTGGGCCTCGATGCTGTTGCGCATGTACACGCGCTACGCCGAGCAGCACGGTTTCAAGGTCGACTTCATCGAAGAGACGCGGGGCGAAGAAGCCGGCATCAAATCCTCGACCATCGAGATCAAGGGCCGCAATGCCTATGGCTGGCTCAAGACTGAAAACGGCGTGCACCGTCTCGTGCGCATCTCGCCGTTCGACTCCAATGCGCGGCGGCATACGTCGTTCGCCAGCGTCACCGTCTATCCGGTGGTCGATGACCGCATCAATATCGAGATCAAAGAGTCGGATGTGCGTGTCGACACCATGCGTTCAGGCGGTGCCGGCGGCCAGCATGTCAACAAGACCGAATCCGCGGTGCGGCTCACCCACATTCCGACCAATATCGCCGTGGTGTCGCAAGGCGACCGCTCGCAACACCGCAATCGTGCGCAGGCCTGGCAGATGCTGCGTGCCAAACTCTACCAAGCCGAATTGAAAAGGCGCGAAGAGAAGGCCATCGCCGATCAGGCAGCCAAGACCGATATCGGCTGGGGCCATCAGATCCGTTCTTACGTGCTGCAGCCCTATCAGATGGTCAAAGACCTGCGCACCGGCGTCGCGACATCGAACACGCAGGGCGTGCTCGACGGCGATATCGACCAGTTCACAGAAGCGGCGCTGGCGCAAAAGGCCTTCGGCACCGGCCCCGACAAGGTCGAGGACGTGGAGTAGGCGCTCGGGCGCCGATCCACGACCTCACAACGTCACAAACCGATAGCCCTCAACCGGCTCTGCAGCGCGTGTACAAAGCCGTAGCCGCTGCAAGCGTTCGCCATGCGTGAGGATGAAGCTGGCGAGGAGTTGCAATTGATGCACCCGCAGCGCTTCGGGCAAAAATAATTTGAACGGACCGGCGAGTTCGCGATCGCGCACGGTGACGCGGCAATGCGCGATCAGCAAATGCCCGAGCGAAGGTGAAGTCGCATGCAGCGTCTTGATGTTTTTGTCGCCGATGCGCGCCGCCGGCCGCGCGCCGTTGCCGAGATCGACAAGCCGCACGCGGTCGAGCGACGGGCCTTGCGCCTGCCATTCTTCGCAATCGAGTCCGACCAGTTGTCCGCCGCGCGAGAGCAATGAAACGTTGAATGCGTTTTGCTCGAACAGCGGATGTTCGGCGACGGCGAGTGTCAAAGTCATCCAGTGTTCAAGCATCGGCACCGCGGCGGCGCGGCAGAAAAAAAGCCCGCTGGAGAAATAGGGCAGGCTGCGCGGCAAGCCCGCATCCGCGATCATGCGTGCGAACGGCGCTATCTTCGCGGGCTCGGAAAACGTGTCGATGAAAGTGCCGAGACTGCGTCCGCCGGGTTCGGCACAAAGCGCAACGCCGGCGCCGGCGGATTGCATCGCGGTGACCACCGCTTCGAAATCGCCGATGCCGGTTTGCATCAGCGTGAGATCGGCATCGAGCCACACCACGGCGTCATAAGCTTCGATCGGCTGTCCCGCGTTGCGCAGATAACGAAGCAGCGAACCCTTGCAGCTAAACACGCCGCGCGATGCGAGCTCGGCCGGGCGCGGCGCCAGCACGCCGAGTTCGCTTAAGAATGCGGCTTGCGCCGGCACAAAGCCGAAATCGCAGACTACGAGCGCCTGGCCGGGCAGGCGCTCCGCGAAGGATTGCAGGAAGACCAGCAGCGAGTTGAAGAAGCCCAGGTCGGCCCCGGTGACGAACAGGATTTTCATGGCCGTTCGAGCCTTCCCATCCCGGCGGTGGCGGCGCAATCCCGCTCTTTTGGGGCAGCGGGCAGCGACGCTGGACCTCCCGCGCCCACTACCTGGTTACCAGGACTTTCCCGGGCTCCCGCCTTGCGGCGCCATACTCCTTAACAAGCGGTTGCATTTTTGCCACGGGTTCCAGAATTCCGCATGGAATCCCTGTTAAACCACGGAAACTCAACGGAAATAGACGGAGTTTCATTGCCGCGTCGTCTCCGTCCGGAATACCCTGACAACGCGATTAGATGGTGGACTCCGCCGGGTGTCGAGGCTGGGTCTCCGGGGCTTGTGGGAATGCATCGGAATTCGCGCGGGAATCTGCCGGGCGTGCGCCAGCTCTTGGCGTCGTCGTCGTTCGCCGCGATTCTGATCGGCGCGGGCACGCCCGCGGCCTTCGCAGCAGCATGTACGCCCGTGCCGACTGCCGGCGTTACCAACAACGCCACTGTCAGCGGTTATTGCATCAACAACGAAACCGTCACCGGCAACGTCACCAACAACAATGCCGGCAAGATCACCGCGAGCGGTATCTCCTTCACCAGCGGCACGCTTTCGGGTCACATCGTCAATTCCGGCACGCTGGTTGGTGGAATCAATCTCGACACGGCGAGCGTCATCAACGCCGGCGCTGCAACAGCGATCAGGCTGAGCGGCCGCACCTTTACCGGCGGCGTTTCGAACGCCGGCACAATCTCCGGCAGCATCGATGTCGAGATCGGCCCGAGCGGTGTCTCGACGTTCTCCGGCGGCATCAGCAATAGCGGGACGATGAGCGCCTCGGGCGCCTTCGCCATCCAGAGCTTCAACGCCGCGACATTCCTGGGCGGCATCACCAACAATGCCGGCCTCATTGTCGCGAAGACCGACGCCATCGACATCTTTGGCGGCAGGACATTCACCGGCGGTATCGTCAACACGAATGGCGGTACGATTTCCGGCGGCCTCAACGCCATCGTGCTTAGCGTGCCGACCTTCACCAACGGCATCACCAATGCCGGCCTCATCACGGCCACCGGTATCTCAGGCGGCTCCGCCGGTCAGGCCGCGATCTCGATCGGCAGCAGCGTCAGCCGCTTCGGCGCCAACGTCGCCGGCGGCGGCATCGTCAATAGCGGCACCATCGCGGGCGGCGCTGCCGGCGCGAGTGTGACGCCGGGGATTTTCTTCGGCGGCATCAGCAACAATGGCGGCATTATTGCGGGCACTCGGACCGGCATGTTCGTTGCCGGCATTTCGACCTTCAACGGCGGCATTACCAATTCCGGCACGATCTCCGGCGGCACCGGCGGCGGCCTGGTGATCGGCGCGATCTCGACGTTCCTTGGCGGCGTGACCAACTCCGGCATGATTACCGCATCCGGTGGCACCGGCCTCAAGGTCGGCTATGTCACCGCGCCCTTCGGCTTCGCCGGATTCCTTTCGAGCTTCTCGGGCAATATTTCGAACAGCGGCACCATCAGCGCCAAGACCGGCATCACTATCCAGTCGAGCGCGATCTCCACTGCAATCGTCGAAAACACCGGCACGATCTCGGCCAGCAACAATGGCATCGCGGCCGGCGGAGCCGTCACTATAACCGCGGCGAGCACACTCGTTAACAGTCGCACGCTCACGAATTCGCTCTTCGGTGGCGGGATCACCAACTCCGGCGCGATCTCGGCAAACAATTACGGCATCGTGGTCGGCGGAACGGCGGTCGCGGTCAGTGGCCTCAACAAGACGGCGTCTGTCGCGATCTCGAGCTTCGGCGGCGGGATCAACAATTCCGTCGCGATCGCGGCGGGCCAGAACGGCATTGTGGTGGGCGGAGCTGCGACTGTAGCCGGCGGCACCTCCAACGCGGCGTCGATTACGATCTCGACCTTCTCCGGCGGCATCAACAATTCCGGCACGATCACGGCGGCCCAGAACGGCATCTGGATCGGCGGTTTTGCTTCGGGCGCCGGAGCGTCCGTTACGATTTCCACCTTCAGCGGCGGCGTTACCAATTCCGGCCTGATCTCCGCAGCCGCCGGCATCGTGGTCGGCGGTACCGGCGTGAACGGCGGTACCGTCACGGTCGCACACTTTGTCGGCGGTAATATCAGCAATGCCGGCACGATCAGCGCGGCGACCGGAATTCGCATCAAAGCGAGCACGATCACCGGAGCGATCGTCGACAATGGCCTGATCCTGGCGACGCACGGCATCACCGTCGACAGCACCAGCAAGATCACGGCGACAAAGACTGCAATCCTGATCACTGGCTCGACCTTCACCGGCGGCATCAGCAATGCCGGCACCATTTCGGGCTTCGAAGGCGTGATCGTCGCCGGCGCGGTAAGTCATAGCTCGATCACGGTCGAGACATTCGCAGGCGGTATTACCAATGCTGGTACGATCGCGGCTCTCAACGGCATCTGGGTCGGCGGCACTGCGTTCTTTGGCAATGTAACCATCTCAACCTTCGGCGGCGGTATTATCAATTCCGGCACTATCTCAGCCGGCAATGCAGGCATCTTGCTCGGTGGTCCGGCCTTCAGCGCCAGCGCGCCGACGATCTCGAATTTCTCCGGCGGCATCAGCAATTCCGGCACGATCGTGGCTGGCTTCTTCGAGGGCATCGTTGTCGGTGGCACGATTTCGACCTTTGCCGGCGGTATCAGCAATTCCGGGCTGATCTCGGCAGCCTTTGCCGGTATTGCGGTGGGTGAGACCGGCGGCGGCGGCGCCATCTCGACCTTCACCGGTGGCATCGCCAACAGCGGCACGATCAAAGGCGCCACCGGGATACTCATTCAGAACGTGACGATCGGCGGCGGCATCTCCGATTCCGGAATCATTTCCGCGTCGAGCCACGGCATCATCATCGGCGCGCACGGCGCGGTGACGTCCACACATACCGCCGTTCGCATCTCCGGCCCGACCTTCATCGGCGGCATCAGCAATGCCGGTACGATCTCCACCAGCGCCAGCGCCGACGGCATCAATGTTGCAAACGTGTCGACTTTCACCGGCGGCATCAGCAATTCCGGCACCATCTTGGCGACCGGCTTTGTGTCTGCGGTGGGTGTCAGCGGGAAGACCTTCCTCGGCGGCATCAGCAATAGCGGCACGATCTCCAATCTGCTGTTCGGCATCAACATCAGCGGGTTCACGACCTTCGGCGGCGGCGTCAACAATTCCGGACTGATTGCGGCGCCGGACGACATCGGCCTCAACATCCAATCGATTTCGACTTTCACCGGCGGCGTGAGCAACTCGGGCACGATCACGGCAGCGGGCGGCTTTGCCATTTTTATCGACGCTGTCGGCCAATTCGGCACATCGGGCGGCGGCGGCATCGTCAATACCGGCCTGCTGGCGTCGGCCGGCAGCGCCATTCGCCTTCGATCGGTATCGAGTTTCAACGGCGGCATCGTCAACAGCGCCGGCGGGACGATGGCCGCGGCCGCTTTCGGCGGCATTGTGCTCGGCGATCAGAACGGCGACGGCGGCACGATTTACACGATCAGCACCTTCCTCGGCGGCATCAGCAATGCCGGTCTGGTCACGGGCGGCCGCTGGGGCATTGCCATCGGCGGCGGCGCCTCCGCCAACGGCAACGGACAGGTGACCTCGACCTTCCAGGGCGGCATCACCAATAGCGGCACGATTTCGGGGGGGCTCCAAGGCATCGTGCTCGGCGGCCAGGCCAAAAACACCGGTACGTCGATTACCATCGGCACTTTCGCCGGCGGCATCGTCAACAGCAGTGGCGGCACGATCTCGAGCGCGACCGGCAGCGGCATCCAGATCGGCGGCACCGCGCAGGCGAACAACGCTTCGATTACGGTCTCGGCCTTCTCCGGCGGGATTACCAATTCGGGTCTGATTTCGGCCTCCGCCAACGGCATTGAAGTCGGCGGCACTGCGTTGAGCAACAACGCTTCCTTGACGATCTCGAATTTCGGCGGCGGCATCGTCAACGCTCAGTCGGGGACGATCTCCGCCGCCGGCAACGGCATCGAAGTCGGCGGAACCGTGAGCATCTCATCGGGCTTCGCGTCGCAAAATCCCGCGGTCGTGATCGCGAGTTTCGGCGGCGGCATCAAAAATTCCGGCACGATTTCCGCGGGTGCCGCCGGCATTCTGGTCGGCGGAGCGGCGCTCATCAGTTCGGGTATCACGGTTGCGGAGACGGTGACGGTCTCGACCTTCACCGGCGGCATCACCAATTCCGGCACCATTGCCGCCGTGGACGGCATTCAGGTTGGCGGATCTGTCAGCAGCAGCGGGGCGATCAATCTCACCGCGTTGGTCGTGGTGTCGAGTTTCGGCGGCGGCATCACCAATGCCGGCACGATCTCGGCTTCGTCGATCGGCATCCTCGTCGGCAGCGTGCAAGACAGCCATGCCCAGATCGGCGACGCTGTCACGATCGGCGCCTTCACCGGTGCCGTTGCCGGCGCGGGCATCAGCAATTCCGGCACGATCACGGCCGGGAAGGGCATTGTCGTCGGCGGCACTGCCACTCGCAGCGCCACCATCACGATCAGCAGTTTCGGCGGCGGCATCAGCAATTCCGGCAAGATCACCGCAACGACGAACGGCATCGTGGTCGGCGGCAAAGGCATGAACAGCGGTACGGTCACAATCTCGACGTTCTCGGGCGGCGTCAGCAATAGCGGCCTGATTTCGGCGACCAACGGCGCCGGCATTTTGGTCGGCGGCTCGGGCAACGTCGCTGTCTCGCTATTCAACGGCGGCAATATTTCGAACAGCGGCACGATCAGCGCCAAAACCGGCATCGCGATCAAGGCGACGACGATGAACGGCGCGATTATCGACAGCGGCACGCTCTTGGCGACCACTCTCGGCATCGCGATTGACAGCGCGAGTACGATCAATGCCTCGCACACCGCGATCAAGGTCACCGGGCCGACGTTTACCGGCGGCATCAGCAATGCCGGTACGCTGTCGGCGCCCGCGGCAGTCGGCATACTGGTGTCGGGCGTCACGACCTTCACCGGCGGCATTGTCAATTCGGGCCTGATCGATCCGAAGACCGGCATCGCGGTGGTCAATGTCGCGACTTACACGGGCGGTATCACCAATACCGGCCACGCCGCGATCACGGCGACCGCGATTGGCATCAATGTCTCCGGTGTGAGCGCGTTCTCCGGCGGCATCTCGAATAATGGGACAATCTCGGCGCCGACCGCGATCAAGATTGCCGGCTCGACCATCACTGGCGAGATCAGCGTTAGTGGCACTATTCTGGCGACCACCCATGGCATCGCGATCGACGGCAGCAGCAAGATCACCACCGGCGCCCCGACCTCTGCGGCAATTGCGGTAGCTGGCACTTTCAGCGGCGGCATCAGCAATGCCGGCGTCGTCTCAGCGGCGGGCAGCAACGTCATTCGTATTCAAAGTGATACTTTCCTCGGCGGGATCACCAATAGCGGCACGATCTCGGGCGCCGTCTTCGGGATCCGCGTACAGTCCGGCGCGCAATTCGGCGATCCATCGCTCGGCGGTGGCATCACCAATTCCGGCCTGATCACCGCTGCCGGCAGCTTCGCGATCCAGTTTCAACAGAAGTCGTCTTTCTTCGGCGGCATCAGCAATTCCGGGACCATTGCCGGTAATGGGGGAATTAAACTCGCCAGCAGTATCGTTCAATTCGGCGACAGTTCTCACGGCGGCGGCATCACCAATTCGGGCCTCATCACTGCCCGGGGCACGGCGGTTGAACTTATTGGTGTGTCGAGCTTTTTCGGCAATATCTCCAATGCCGGCACGATCTCGGCCGCAACCGGCATTCACATCCGCGCCGGCACCCTCAACGGCTCCATCGTCGATACCGGCACGCTGCGCGCGCGTAGCCATGGCATCGAGATCGACACGAGCGCGATCATCAATTCCTCGCATACTGCCATTGCGGTTTCTGGCCCGACCTTCACCGGCGGCATCAGCAATGCGGGCTTAGTCTCGGCGCCGAGCGGCTTTGGCATTCTGGTCGGTGGCAAAGCCGGCTCGGGTGTCACGATCGCAATCTCGAGTTTCGGCGGCGGCATCAGCAATGCTGCGTCAGGCACCATCGCCGCGAACAGCGGCATCGTCGTCGGCGGCACTGCGCTAGGCACTGGAAGTGCGGTTACGATCTCGAATTTCAGCGGCGGCATCAGCAACAGCGGCACGATCACCGGCGGCGGAAGCGGCAAGCTCGTCGTCCTCGGAGGCGTCGCCGCGAGCAACGCTACGGTCACCATCTCGACCTTCGGCGGCGCCATCACCAATTCCGGCACGATCATCGGCAACGAGCCGTTCGGCGCCGGCTTCGTGATCGGCGGCACAGCATTGCGCAGCGGCGTTATCAACGTCCTGACCGTCTCCAACGCCATCGTCAATTCCGGCGTCATCACCGCCGGCGGCGGAATCTTGATCGGCGGCAACGTTCATACCGGTGGCTCGATCACCATCGGCAATGTTGCGGGCGGCATCAGCAATTCGGGAACGATTATCGTCAATTCCGGCTCCGCCGCGAGCGGCATCTTGGTCGGCGGCGTTGCCAGCGGCGGCGCGATCGCGATCTCGACCTTCGCCGGCGGCATCGGCAATTCCGGCACGATCTCGGCCGGCTCGGGCAACGGCATCGTGGTCGGCGGCAAGGCGATTGCCGGCACCGTCAATGTCGGAAGCTTTGGCGGCGGCATCGTCAACTCAGCCGCCGGCGTGATCACCTCGACATCCGGCAGCGGCATCGTCGTCGGCGGCTTGGCCAATGGCGCAAGCAATTCGATTACGATTGCCAATTTCAGCCAAGGCATCAGCAATGCCGGCACGATCTCGGCCGGCAAGGGCATTGTCGTCGGCGGCAGCGCGTTAAGCGGCGGCACTCTCACCATCTCGACCTTCGCCGGCGGCATCGCCAATTCCGGCACGATATCGGCGGCCAATCAGGGCATTCTTGTCGGCGGCGGCGTCAATGCCACCACTTCCGCGCTTACGATCTCGACCTTTGCCAACGGCATCAGCAATTCCGGCGTGATCACGGCTGGCGGCCACGGCATCGTGGTCGGCGGCAGTTCCTTTCACACCGGGGCCGCCGTTACGATTTCGAACTTCTCGGGTGGCATCGCCAATTCCGGCACCATCAATGCGGCGAAGGCCGGCATCGCGGTCGGCGGTAGCGCGAGCTTCGGATCGCTCACGATCTCCACCTTCGCCGGTGGCATCACCAATTCCGGCGTGATTTCGGGTGGCTTCGGCAGTTCAAACGGCATTCTGGTGGGCGGCTTGGGCGCTGGCGGCGGCACCGTGACCATCGGCACCTTCACCGGCGACATCAGCAACTCCGGCTCGATCTCGGTGGCGCGGGCCGGCATCGCGGTGGGCGGCACCGCGAGCGGCGGTTCGCTCGTGATCTCGTCCTTCGGCGGCAATATCAGCAATTCCGGAACGATCACGGCGAAGACCGGCATCGCGGTCGGCGGCTTCGCCACCGGCGGTTCGGTGACGATCTCGAATTTCTCCGGCGGCATTGCCAATAGCGGCCGGATCAACGCCAAGGGTGCAGGCGCGGTCGGCATCCTGGTCGCGGGCACGACTTTCTCCGGCGGACCAGTCACGATTTCGACCTTCGGCGGCGGCATCGCCAATTCCGGCACGATCCTCGCGACCAGCTCAGGCGGCATCGGCATCGACGTCGTTCAGGTCAACACGTTCCTCAACGGTATCACCAATTCAGGCCTGATCAGCGTCGGCGCCAACGGTGCCGGCATCGTCGTCGGCGCAACGCATTTCGGTGGCAATGTCTCGAACAGCGGCACGATCACCGGCGGCAAGTCCGGCATCTTCGTTTGCGACTGCGCGACCTTTGCCGGCGGCTCGATCGTCAATACCGGCATCATTTCCGGCACGACCAGCGCGATCGACACGTCAATCGCGACCAGCGCCATCACCATCAATCAGCAAGCCGGTACACTGAACGGCCAGATCAAGCTCTCGGCCAACGCCGACGTGCTCAACATCAGCGGCGGCACGGTCAACGGTAATATCGTCGGCAAGGGCATGCTCGACACGGTCAATTTCGGGCTGACCACGGCCGGCACCTATACCGAGACCAACAAATTCACCGGCATCAATCAGGTCAATGTCGGCAACGGCACGACACTACTCGTCAACAGCGAGGGCAACAGTGCCACCGCTTTGACGGTGAGCAATGGCGGTAAGATTGCGGGCTTCGGCACTATTGCTTCGGCGATCGCGATCAACAGTGGCGGCGCGCTCGAAGCCGGCACGCCGGGCACCGCGGGCACGACGCTCAACATCACCGGCTCGCTAAGCTTCGCCTCCGGCGCCAGCTATCTCGACACCATTAGCGGCGCGAGTGCCAGCAAGACTGCGGTCACCGGCACGGCTACGCTCGGTGGCGCCGGCGTTTCCATGGATGTCACCAGCGCGGTGAATTCCGGCGTGCAATACACGATCATGACCGACACCGGCGGCGGCATTGGTGTCGGCACCAACACGTTCAGCCCGAATATCACCTTCGGCGGGCTGGTCGGCGAACTCACCTACAACGCCGACAACGTGTTCCTGACGTTCTTGAATTCGAACGGCTGCTATATCGGGCCATATCCGCACAACAATACGTTCAACATCGCCTGTATGATCGCCGAGAATACAAGCTTCACGGGCGACATCGGCAATAGCGGAACGATCTCTGCGGGCGGCATCTCGATACTCAGCAGTACCGTCACCGGGCATATCTTCGACACCGGCATCATCGCCGGCGGCATCTTCATCGACAGCGCCAGCACGATCGCGGCCGCAACCGGCAACGCCGTTTCGGTCACCGGATCGAGCTTTGGTGGCGGCCTGACCAATGCCGGCCATATTACGGCGACGACTGGCGCGGGCATGTCGGTCATCGGCACCTCGACCTTTACCGGCGGCATCACCAATGCCGGCGCGATCTCGGCCGCTAAAACCGGCATCCTGGTCAAGAACGTTTCCACCTTCATCGGCAACATCACAAATTCCGGCACGATCTCCGGCGGGATCAGCGGTGTGCTGGTGCAGGGCGGCTCTACCTTCCAGGGCGGCATCACCAATAGCGGCCTGATTTCGGCGGCCAGTATCGCCATCGACATCAACGGTGTCAGCACGTTCAATGGTGGCATCAGCAATGGCGGCACGCTGTCGGCCGCGGTCAATGTCGGCATCGTGGTTCAGACCGTCGGCACCTTCGGCACCGCGAGCGCCGGCGGCGGCATCACCAATTCCGGCACGATCGCCGCCGGCACCAAGGGCATCCTGGCGCTGACGGTGTCGACGTTCCTTGGCGGGATCAGCAATTCCGGCCTGATTTCGACGGGGAATATCGCGATCAATATCAACGCCGTCTCGACGTTCACAGGTAATATCGCCAATGCCGGAACGCTGTCGGGAGCGACCGGCATAGCGGTCCAGGGCAGCACCGTTCACGGCAGCATCGTTGACAGCGGCAATCTGCTTGCCTCGGTACACGGCATCAGCATCGATAGCACGAGCAATATCGTTTCCAGCGCCACCGCGATCAAAGTCACCGGATCGACCTTCACCGGCGGCATCACCAGCGGCGGCACCATCTCGGCTGTGGGCCTGGGTATCATGATCGCGGGCAGAACGATTAGCGGCGCGGCCCGCGTTGTCACTTTTGTGGGGGGAATCAGCAATTCGGGGACGATCACGGCGCGAACCGGCGTTCAAATCGGCAATCAATCGGGAGTTGTCGGCAACGTCAGCATTTCGACGTTCGGCGGTGGGCTAACTAACAGCGGTGTGATTTCCGCAGTCAACGCTGGAGTTAGCTTCGCCAACATTGGAAATGTGACCAACGGTGTCGTCAATTCTGGCACAATTTCAGGAAGCGACGGCATTGATGTTGGCGGCGTAGGTTCATTCAATAGTAGCAACGCCACCACCGGGATCGCGAACAGTGGAAAAATATCGGCCAGCGTCGGCTTTGGCATCGAGGTCTCTAGCGTCTCCAATTTCTTGGGTGGCATCAGCAACAGTGGCACGATCTCGGCGGCGGCAACCGGAATCCATGTTTCTGGACTGATTACGACTTTCGCCGGCGGTGTCGCAAATACCGGGACGATATCGTCGGCCGGTTCTGGCATTGAGATAGGCAATTTTTTACCAGCTGGATTTCCCGGTGTAGGTATTTTCTCCGGCGGTGTCTCAAGCTTTGTGGGCAACGTCTCGAATTCTGGAACGATCACAGCAAAAACCGGCATTGGCGTTGGCGACAGCACGATTACCGGAAGCTTGATCGACAGCGGCATCATTCTGGCTTCGAGTCACGGCATCCTTATCGACAATACGAGCAAGATAACGTCCGCCTCCACCGCCGTTTCGATCACCGGCCCGACCTTCACCGGCGGCATCAGCAATGCCGGTGCGATCGCGGCCGCGTTTAGTGGCATTCAGATCGCGACCGGCGTGTCGACCTTCACCGGCGGCATCACCAACTCAGGCACGATCTCGGGCGGCGCCCACAATAACGCAATCTTCGCCGGCGCCTCGACCTTTACCGGCGGCATCACCAATTCTGGCGCGATCACGGCGGGCGGCGGCATTCAGATCGGCTCCCAACTCGTGAGCTTTAACGGCGGCATCTCCAACGCCGGCTTGATTTCGATTGTCGGCACCGCCAACGCGATCGCCGTGTTCGGGAAATCGGTATTCGGTGGCATCAGCAATTCCGGCACGATCGCGGCGGGCAGCCATATCGGTATCCTGATATCGAACCTGAACACGACCTTCTCCGGCGCGATCAACAATTCCGGCTCGATCAGCAGCACGGTGACCGCAATCGACGTGAGCGGCGCCAATAACGCCATCACCATCAATCAGACTGCGGGATCAATCAGCGGCGCGGTCAAGCTGTCGGCCAATGCCGACGTGTTCAACATCACCGGCGGCACCGTCGTTGGCGACGTCGTTGGGCAGGGGGCGGGCACGCTCAATTTCAATCTCGGTGCCAACACGACCTATACCGACAGCAACGTCTTCACCGGCCTCAGTGCCGCCAACATCCAGAGCGGCACTGTGGCGCTGACCGGTACGGCCGACAGCTCCACGAATATGACCGTCAGCAGCGGCGCCACGCTTCAAGGCACCGCGGCTTTGACCACGGCGCTCAATGTGCTCGGCGGCGGCACCTTCGCGCCGGGCACCACGACGACCAAGATGACGATCACCGGCAGCCTCATGCTGCAATCGGCGGCTGTCTACATGGTCACGCTGACGGGCCTGAATGCCAGTGGCGCCAATGTCATCGGTGCGGCCAATATTACCAGCGCCACGTTTGCGGTCGCGTCCGGAAGCACGGCAGTCGTGGGCCACAATTATCTGGTCCTGCAGACGACGAGTGTTGTGACCGGTCAGTTCAGCAATGCGAAGGTCTTTATTGCTGGCGGACTGCAAGGGAAGCTCGACTACACGACGAACCCAGACGACGTCTTCCTCGATGTCAGTTTCGGCACGCTTGCCCCGCTGTTGCCTCCGGGCACGCCGCAAAACGCCCTCAATGTCGCCAACGCCATCGACAGTTTCATCACTGGCGGCGGAACGCTGCCGGCAAACTTCCAGAACATCTTCAACTTCACGCCGGCGCAGATCGTGACCGCGCTTACCCAACTCGACGGCGAGACTTCGACCGGCGCTGACACCAGCCAGTTCGCGCTGGTCAACGACTTCTTCAATCTCCTGTCCGACATGGCGCTCGGCTCCGGTGGGGGCGGCGGCACAGGAAGCGGCGCGACCGGCTTCGCGGCGACGCCGCACGATATGTTCCCGTCCGATCTGGCGCGCGCTTACGACGAGGCGCTCAAGCAGGGACAGCCATCGAATTTCGAACAGCGCTGGACGGCGTGGGGCTCGGGCTTCGGCGGCTATGCGACCTATAACGGCAATGCCACGGTGGGCTCGAGCACGCTGCATGCCTCGGATTACGGTTTCGCCGGCGGCATGGATTATCGCGCCGCGCCGGATCTGAAATTCGGCTTCGCGCTCGCCGGCGCCGGAACGAACTGGAGTCTGTCGCAGAATCTCGGCTCCGGCCGCAGCGACGTGTTCCAGATTGCGGGTTACGGCATCAAGCATTTCGGCCCGGCCTACTTCACGGCGATGGCGGCATTCGGCAATGCGTGGATCACCACGAACCGGACCGCGGCGCTCGGCGATCAGTTGCGCGCGACCTTCAATGGCCAGAGCTACGCGCTCCGCGGCGAAGCCGGTTATCGCTTCGCGGTGCTGCCGATGGCGGGCATCACGCCTTATCTCGCCGCACAGACGCAGTGGTTCCACACGCCGAGCTATTCGGAAACCGATCTCAACGGCGGCGGCTTCGGTCTGGCATTCAATTCGCAGACCGTGAACGATACCCGCAGCGAAGTCGGTGCGCGTGCCGACGATCTGACGATGTTCAACGGTACGCCACTGGTGCTGCGCGGTCGCCTCGCCTGGGCGCATGATTGGGTGAGCAGCGCAGCGCTCGGTGCGATATTCCAGGCACTGCCGGGTTCGGCCTTCACTGTCAACGGCGCGGCAGTGCCAAAGAATTCCACGCTCGCGAGCGCTGGCGCACAATGGTACTTCGCGCCGAACTGGTCGGTCGAAGCCAAATTCGACGGCGAGTTTGCCTCGACTGCGCAGACCTACAGCGGCACCGGAACGTTGCGGTATAGCTGGTAGCCGTTGCTGTCATTGCGAGCGAAGCGAAGCAATTCAGTCTTCCGGAGCAAGCCGCCCTGGATTGCTTCGTCGCTACGCTCCTCGCAATGACGAACTAGGCCTTCACACCCAGCGGCGTTAGCAGCGGCCCCAAGTCCTTCTCATAAACCCGCCAGCGGCCGACCGCGCTTTTGTAGATCGGCTGGCGCACTTGCGTGGCGCTTGCGGTGCGGACCGGGCGGTCGGTTTCGTGGAAGGACAGACAGCGCTCGTCCCAGGGCAGGCCGCAATAGGCGATAATTCGCCGCGCTTGTGTTTCCAGATCGGCAACCACGTCTTCATATTGCACGTCGAGGATACGGTCCTTCGGCAGCACGTTGTGCCAGTGCGCCATCAACTGGTCGTAGCGTTTGTAATAACGCCCAAGCTCGGCGAGGTCGTAAGTGTGGTTCTGCTCGGCCGAGAACAGCTTCGAGAAGCATGAGATGCAAGTGTCGACCGGGTCGCGCATCGAATGAATGATCTTGGCATTCGGCAGCGCCAGATGGATGAGGCCGGCGAAGTAGTAGTTCGACGGCATTTTATCGGTGATGTATTGCGCGCCCGCCTCGCCGCGTTTGGCGGCCAACTGGCGCGTGAGTTCAAGATAGCGCGCGCCGATCTGGCGCAACGCGTTGCCATCCACCGCTGCGATGAATTCCGGATAGGGCAGGGTGTTGCCGTCCGGCCCGCGCACCTCAAGGATGACGTCGTTGAGCGTCTGCAATTCGCCGGCGCCGAACACCAGCGGATGGCTGGCGATAATCTGTTCGATCAGCGTCGTGCCCGAGCGCGGCATGCCGATCACGAAAAGCGGCGCCGTCGACGGATCGCCGCCGGCGGATTTCTGTTTGATCAAAGTCTTGGTGAAAGACGCCTCGATGCGATCGAACAGCGCCATCGTGTTCGGCTCGTCGTAGGCGATGCTTGCACGCTTGGCGGCATTGCCGGCGAGATAATGCTTAAACGAGCGCGGGTAATCCTTGATGTCCGCGTAGGCCTTGCCGAGCCCGAAATCGAGCTGCAGCCGGTCGTTCTTTGACAAACCGTCGCTCTTGCCCGCAAGCTCTTCCATCATCGTGAGATGCGGATCGCCCGGCACGAACTTCTTGGAGTCGGCGAGATTGGTGTAAACGCCGGGAATGTTCCGATCGAGGCGGAGCGCTTCGAGATAGGCGTCCTCTGCCTCTTTGAGCTTACCGAGTTCTTTGAGCGTGTTGCCCATATTGTTGTAGGCGTCGGCAAGGTCGGGCTTGATTGCCAGCGCTCGCCGATAATAGGCGAGCGAGTCTTCGAGATCGCCGCGATCGAAGGCGATGCGGCCCATCATATTGTGATTGTCGTGATTGCCGGGATTGAGCGTCAAAGCACGCTCGACTGCGACAGCCGCTTCCTCGGTCTTGTGCTGATCGAGTAGCACCGAACCGTAATGCAGATGAATCTTGTCGCTATTGTTCTCGATGACGAGAGCGCGGCGCAGCAGTTCGGCGGCGTCGTCGAGCCGCTCCATGTCTTTGAGCGCCAGCGCCAGATTGTCGAGTGTGTCGGGATTATTGGGATGCGGTTCGAGCGCCTTGCGATAAGCGGCTTCAGCTTCTTCCGAGCGCTTTAATTCGCGCAAGCACGTGCCGAGATTGTTCCAGCCGTCGGCGAAACCGGGCTGCAATTCGATGGCCCGGCGATAGGACGGCTCGGCATCGGCAAAGCGCTTGAGCCGCTGCAGCGCATTGCCGCGATTGCTGTGGGCTTGCGCGAAATTCGGCTCGAGTGCGATGGCGCGCTCATAGAGAGCAAGCGACTCGTCGAACTTGCCCTGGTCGAATAGCGCAATGCCGAGATTGCTGTGCGCGCCGGCATTGTTTGGATCGAGCGCCACGGCCTGGCGTCCGGCAGCGACCGCTTCGTCGATACGGCCGGCGAGCCTACACATCTCGCCGAGATTGGCCTGATAAAGCGAAATGTCGGGTTTGAGCGCGATAGCGCGGCGTAGATGGTCGATCGCTTCACCGCTTTTGCCGGATTGATGTGCGATCAGCGCCTGCATGTGCGCCGCTTCTGCATTGTCCGGCTCGGCATTGGCGGCGCGGCGGGCAAGTTCTTCGGCGTCGGCGAGGAAATTGTTCCGCCGTTTCTGCTCGGCAAGGATCAACGCCTGACCGGGTGCGATCGCGAAATTCAGAGGCTCACGCGCGGTCGGAATCGGCCGCGCGGCGTGCGTGGCTTCGGCCTTGATGATGGCGGCAGCGAGCGCCGCGTTCCGGTCGCCTTCTTCTTTGAACGGTGTGAGCCGCGAGGTGTCGCCGGCGGCGAGCGCTTTGAGCTCGTCGACAAGCCGCGCCAGCACAGCCGACGTCTCTTCGCCCGCAGCATTGCCGGTCCGCTTTTGGCGGAATAGCCGCATGGTCGGATACCACGGATTGTCTTCGCGATTGAGAAGCCAGCGCCAATCGGTCACCCAGGGAACGATCACCCAGACCGGCTTGCCGATGGCGCCGGCGAGATGCGCGACCGAAGTATCGACCGTGATGACAAGGTCGAGTGCTGCGACCGCGCCTGCGGTGTCGGTGAAGTCGCCAAATTGCGAACCGAGATCTTCAATCGGCGGTTTGCGCTTGAGCTTCTTGAGATCGGCGGTGCGTGGCCCATGCTGGATGCTGACAAAACTCGTGCCCGGAATGTCGAACAGCGGCGAGAGCGCCTGCAGATCGACCGAGCGGCGGCTGTCATTGACGTGATCGGGATTGCCGGCCCAGACAATGCCGATCTTGAGGCCTTTAAGTCCGCTGAGTTTCTTCTGCCAGCGCTGCGTTACATCCACTGGCGGGTGCAGATAAGGCACCTCGGCCGGAATGGTTTCGAGCCGGGTGCGGAAGGTGCGCGGCAAGCTCAACAGCACGGCGTCGCATTGATACGGCGTGGCATTACCGCGATCGCCGAGTACTTCGATGCCGGGCAGGCTCTCGCGTAACAGCGTCACCAATTGTTGGTGGACGCGGATCGTGACCTTGCCGGCGCGTGCGGCGAGAAGCGGCATATAGCGGGCGAATTGCAGCGTGTCGCCGAAGCCTTGCTCGGCCTGCACATAGATATGTTTGCCGGCAAGGTTCTCGCCCTGCCAGGGGATTTCCGGAAATTTCGGCCCGGTGCGCTCGGTCGAGCGCAGCCGCCACTCATATTCGTCCCAGCCTTCGCCGAGTTCGCCGCGCATCAGAAGGAGTATGCCGAGACCGGAATGCGCATTGGCGTGATGCGGCGCGAGCGCGATAGCGCGGCGCGAGGCGGCGATTGCTTCTTCGAAGCCGCCGGCATGATGCAGCGTGGTGCCAAGATTGGCCCAGGCGTCGGCATAGTCGGGTTTCAGCGCGATGGCGCGGCGATAGGAGACGACTGCTTCATCGCGGCGGCGGATTGCCTGCAACGCGTTGCCGAGATTGCAATGCGCTTCGGCGAAATTTGGATCGGCAGCGATGGCGCGGCGCTGCGCCTCGGCGGCTTGTTCGTATTCTTTCAACTCGAAGAGAGCGACGCCGAGATTGCAATGCGCCATCGCCATGTTCGGCTCGATGGCAGTCGCACGCCGCGCGGCTTCGACTGCGAGCCGCGGCCGGCCGGCGAGGCGGAGCATTTCGCCGAGATTGGCATGAAACAGTCCGACCTGCGGGGCGAGCTTTGCCGCGCGCTGAACGTGTTCAATGGCTTCGCCGAGCTTACCGTTCTGATGCGCGATGACGCCGAGGAGATGGTGCGCTTCGGGCAGGTTGGGTTGGGCCTGGATGATCTGCCGGCAGACCGCTTCGGCCTCCATCAGCCGCCCTTCATTGCGGCAACGATCGGCATAGACCAATGCCTCGCCGAGCGGCATAACGGCCGCGTTCTGCCCGCCCACCACTTGGCTCATATCGGTGTCGTTAGCATGGCCTTCAGTGAGCGGCTATGGCACATTGGAACAGCGTGTTAAGGGGCTTAGTGAGGACAGGTAAGGGGCGGCGCGGTCTTTATCTTACAGAACAAGAAAGCGCTGATAAACGCATGAAATTATTAAATTATGTGACCGGCGGTCTCGCCGGTTTGACGATCGCAATGTCCGGTGCCGCATGGGCCCAGCTGCCTCCTCCAGCCAAGCCTCCGGCGCCGCGTCCGGCAGCGCCTGCGCAGCCCACCCAGCGTGCCCAAGCTCCTGCCGCTGCACCAGCTCCCGCGGCGCCTGCTGGGCAAGAAGCGCCGGCCACCGATGTGCCGCAGCAGACCACCGCGACCTATGGCGATTGGATTCTGCAATGCGCGACACTGAGCGGTCAGACCACTGAGACCTGCGACATGGTCCAGGTCACACAAGTCCAGGGCAAGCCGTTTTCACGCCTGGCGATGACTAAGCCGGAAAAGGGTCAAGTGCCCAAGCTCGTCGTGCAGGTGCCGGTTAATGTCACCTTCGCCACGAATGTGAAGATTCAGACCACCGACGAAGATCCGGGCCTGACCATGGCGTTCGCCACCTGCACGCCCAATGGCTGCTTCGCGCTGTTCGATCTCAAAGAAGAGACAATGAAGAAATTCCGCACCGCCTCGAGCAATGGGTCGTTTTCGTTTGCCGATTCGACAGGTCGGCCGATCAAGATACCGGTGTCTTACAACGGCTTCGCGCAGGCCTTTGAGGCGTTGCTTAAGAAGTAATGCGCGAGCGCGGCTTCTCAGCCGCCAAACAGTTTGTCGCCGGCGTCGAGGAATTTCTGCGGATTGACCGCTTCGCCGTCGACGCGTGTTTCATAGTGAACATGCGGACCAGTGGAACGGCCGGTTGAGCCGAGCTTGCCGATGATCTGGCCGATCCGCACCTGATCGCCGACGCCGACATCGATTTCCGACATGTGTCCGTAGCGGGTGGCCAGTCCATTGCCGTGATTGATCTCGACCATCTTGCCATAACCGCCGGACCACCCGGCGATGCTGACGGTGCCGGCGGCTGTGGCATGAATGGGTTCGCCCATATCGCCGCGGAAATCGATGCCGGTATGCATCGCCGCTTCATGGACGAACGGATCGGTACGAACGCCAAACGGCGATGACTCGTCGATTTCGCCTGCGATCGGTTTGCGCACCGGCACAGTAACAAGCGTGCTGCTCAGTCTGTTGACGTCGACGCGCGCGGCGTTGACGCGCCCGAGCGCTTGCTGGAAGCCCTGATTTTCTGTGGGCAATTTGATCGGCACGAATGGACCGCCCATTCCGCCCGGCGGAGCATCGGTCCTGACTCCGAGCTGGGTCAGCACGCCGCGCATCAGCCGCGCCTTGGCTTCGTAACGGTCGTCGAGTTGCGCCAGCACTGACGATTGGCGGCGTTCGACGCGGTCGAGCGATGCTTCCACTTTGTTCAAGCTGGTGCCGAGATTGGATTGCCGTCCGGTGCGTGAAGGAGCGATGTCCGGCTTCGCCGAAGGCTTGATCGAGCCGGTTGTGGCCGGATCGGCGATGCCGCCAATTGCGGTAGCGCGTTGTTCGAGTGTCGCTTGCCGGCGCACCAAATCTTCGAGCTTTTGTTCGACCTGCTCCTGATCGAGGAGCTGACGGCTTGTGGTGCGATCGATCTGAGCCCGCAATTCCGCGATGCGATCCTCGTAGGCGAATTGCTGCTCCGCCTGATGCGCGATCAGAGTGCGCAACACGTCATCGCGGAACGTGAGATAAGTCGCCGCTGTGATCGACCAGCCGGCCATGATCACGACGGTGCCGACCGCGATCCAGAACACGACCGGACCGAAGCGCACCTGACGGCCGCCATGCGCAATCGTGTAACCAGAAGGCCCGGCGGGTGCCTTTGAGTGCAGTCGCTCCACACGGCGGGGGCCGTCATGCGGATGCGAAGAGTGCGTTGGATGCTGCGCTGATTGATGCGCGGACTGATGTGCCCTTGCGATCTCCCGCGACCGCGACGCTGCCCACTGCGACATTGACGCTCCGACCCAAAAGCAGCGGCGAATGTGGACGGGTTATGGTTAACAACACGCAAATCGCGGCGGCGGATTTGCTGGCATTTTGTGCTTTCAGTAAACGCTTCGGCAATAATCCGGCCGCGTGATTCCATGCCTGCAGGTTTCAGAGCGCTTTCACGGCCGCCAACACCTCTTCCGCGTGACCGGTGACACTTACTTTTGGCCAGACTTTCGCGATTTTCTGATCCGTTCCGATCAGGAATGTGGCGCGGACGATGCCAAGGAATTTTCGGCCGTAGAGCGATTTCTCCTGCCACACGCCATAGGCCTCGAGCATCTTGTGCGTCTCGTCTGAGCCCAGCGCGATCGAGAGTTTGTGCTTAGTCTTGAACGAATCCTGCGCTTTGACGGAATCGGCGGAGACCCCAAGCACCTCCGCATCCGCTTTCTCGAAGGCCGATTTGAGACGCGAAAAGTCCATCGCCTCGATAGTGCAGCCGGGCGTGTTCGCCCGCGGATAGAAATAGAGAACAAGCCTCCGCCCGGCGAAATCCTTGAGCGATACCGAGCCGCCGCCATCCCGCAACAGCGTGAAAGCGGGCGCCTTGGCCCCTACTTCTGGCATAGCCATGGTCTTTCCGGTGTTTTTCGGGGCAGCGGGGTTGCCTGCCGATTTCGCTGCGGGCTTGCTTTCGGACTTCCGTTTAGACTTGCGCGAATCCGCCTTTGCCGTTGTTTTACCAAGGCGTTTCGCTGTTGGGTTCCTCACCATGTGCCTTCCTTTCGACGCTTTCCGGGGGGCATTGTCAGGTCAAAGACTATCGCGCCGGAGTAGTGGTGGTCGATTAGGGTCCGGCGGGCTGATATTTGTTGGCCGCACAATCGTTATGACGGCGCCACGGACGAGGGGACGCCCGAGCGGGCATGACGAATCAAGACAGGCAAAGCAAGGCCTTCCCTCGCTGGGATCAGGCCGGCCAATCCCGACGCCGGGTCAATCTTGCGGCCGCCCATCGCGGCGAGCGCTGGAGCGGCTGGGGCGATAGCCGGTATCTTCTGGCTTATCGCATCCTACTGGCCCGCTACCGCCGGCTTATTCGTATCGTCGCCATGGTGTCCGGCGCGCTTGCCGGGTTTTTGATCCTGGCCGGCCTTGGGCTGTGGTGGCGGCTTTCCAACGGGCCGATCCAGGTCGATGCTTTCACGCCATGGCTGGTTGCCGCCATCGAAGAGAATTTCGGCAGTCACGCGAAAGTTGAAGTCGGCGGCACACAGATCGAACGCACTTCGACCGGCGCTGCCGTCCGCGTCCGCGACATCGTGGTGCGCGACTCCGATGGCACTATCGTCGCGAGCGCGCCGAAGGCGGAAATCCACGTCTCCGGCATGAGTCTGTTCAGCGGTCATCCGCGCGCCGAGAGCCTCAATCTGGTCGGCGCCGAAGTGGCGATGCGGATCGAAACGAATGGCGATATTAGCGTCTTCGCCTCGGGCGCCAAGCACCCGATCGCAACCGTGCCGGCCGCCGCCGCTGCGCTGGTCGATCGCCCGGCGGTCTCGATCAAACAAGACAAAGCCGGGCCTATCGCCGTTCCGTCCACTTCGCCTGCAGCAAGCGCGCAAGCTTTGCCGCGCCCGCCGACCGACAGTATCGCTGCACTCCTGTCCTGGATCGACGGCATCGGCGAGACGGGATTGGACGGCCACGATCTGCGCGAGCTTGGTCTGAAAGACGGAAACTTGACCGTCGACGACCAGCGCACCGGCAAACGTTGGACCTTCAACAATATCACGCTCAGTCTCGAGCGCCCGCACGGTGGTGGCGTCGTCGTCACCGTCGGTTCTGAGACTTCCGACAAAGCCAACTCTGACAAGGCAGATTCTGAAAAGCCTTGGGGCCTGACAGCCGCGATCAAGCCGCTCCATGACGGTACGCGCAGCGTGCAGCTCGAGGCGCGGCAAGTCGCCGCCGACGACTTGCTGCTGGCGGCGCGCTTTGGCGACGGCAACATGCAAGTCAATTTGCCGCTCTCGGCGAGCTTGCGCGGTGAGATCGGTGAGAACGGCATCCCGCAATCGCTGACTGGGCGGGTGGTTGCGGAGGCTGGATCGATCAGCGACGCCACTGACAGCGACGGCCGTATCGACATCGACCATGCCGAGTTCAAGATCAACTGGGACGCCGCAAGCCATATTCTCGCGGTGCCGTTTCAGATCGTATCGGGCAGCAATCGGCTGACGCTATTGGGCCAAGTCGAAGCGCCGGCGCATGCGCCAGGTCCGTGGCAGTTCAAGATCGGCGGCGGCAGCGTTGTTTTGAACTCGCCGAATACTTCAGGCGATCCGCTAGTGCTCAACCGCATCGCTTTCGCCGGCCAATTTGATCCGTGGAAGAAGCGCTTTGTGCTCGACCAGGGCGATCTCGGCGGTACCGATGTCGGTGTGGCGATGTCCGGTAGCGCAGACTATTCGAGCGGCGATCTGAAACTCGCCGCAGGCATTGCAGCAAACCGGATGCCTGCCGACGCGCTGCGCAAGCTTTGGCCGGTCTTTGTCGCGCCAAAGGTGCGAGACTGGTTCAACGACCATCTGAGCAGTGGCTATCTCGAGCGTCTGGTCGTCGCGGTGAATGCGCCGCTCAATACGCTCAAAGCCTCCGGGCCGCCATTGCCCGACGACGGGCTTAGCGTCGAAGCGCTTGCCACCAATTGCATCTTGCATCCGGTGGCTGGTCTGCCGCCGCTGCACGACGTCGATCTCATGGTGCATATCGTCGGCCGAGACGCCCAGATCGCGGTTGGCCGCGCGACTGCTGACATGCCGTCAGGCAAGAAGCTGATCCTATCGTCAGGCGTATTCGAAGTACCGGACACTGCCCCGCAGCAGCCGCCGGCCCGCGTTCGTTTCAAGATCGACGGACCAATCCCGGCCGCGATCGAACTTCTATCAATGGACCGGTTGCGCGATGCCGCCGCGGTGCCATTCGATCCCGCGACCACGCGCGGCAATATGAGCGCTCAGGTGTCACTCGGTATGCCGCTTCGGCCGGATCTGCCGCCCGGTTCGACGACCTATACGATCAATGTCGACACCACGAATTTCTCCGCCGAACACATGATCATGGGGCAGAAGGTCGAGGCCGCCGCGCTCAAAGTTGCTGCCAATAATGACGGCTTCCAGCTCAAGGGCGATGTGAAGATCGGCGGCACGCCGGCGCAGCTCGATTATCGCAAGGCGAAAAGCGATCAGGACGCTGACGTCCACATCCAGGGCATGCTCGACGAGACGATGCGCAACAATCTTGGGCTCGATTTGTCGAATTCGATCGGCGGCTCGATCCCGATCGATATCAGCGGCAAAGTCGGTTCGGGCGGTGATCGTGACGGCCGTTTCGCGGTGGTCGCAGATCTGACGCCGGCGCAGATATTGGGCTTCATGCCAGGCTGGGAAAAGCAATCCGGAAAACCGGCGCGCGCGACGTTCACGCTGACCACCAAGCCGCAATCGATCCGCATCGACGATCTTTTGATCGAAGGCGCAGGCGGTGGCGTCAAAGGCAATATCGAATTCGACGGCAGCGGCCAATTGGTTTCGGCGAATTTTCCGTCCTATGGATTTGCCGACGGCGATCGGGCGAGTTTGAAAGTCGACCGTACCGCCGAAGGCGCGATGAAAGTGGTGATGCGCGGCGATGCCTATGACGGCCGCGGCTTCGTCAAAAACATGACCAGCAGCCCTCCGGCGGAGCCCGGCAAGAAGCCACCGCCCGATATCGATGTCGATATGAAGCTCGGTGCGGTGCTTGGCTATAACGGCGAGGCCTTGCGCAGCCTCGAACTGAAAATGTCGCGGCGGGCCGGCGAAGTGCGAAGCCTCGGCGTCACCGCCAAGATCGGACGCGCCGGCGCCTTGACCGGCGATCTGCGCAGCCGCGCGGACGGTCATCAGGTCGTCGATCTTGAATCGACCGATGCCGGTGCGCTGTTCCGCTTCACTGACGTCTATTCGCGCATGAATGGCGGTCAGATCACGACGGTCATGGACCCGCCGTCAGTGAATAATCAGGTGCAATACGGCAGCGTCTCGGTGCGCAACTTCTCGGTCCACGATGAGTCGCAGCTTGAGCGCGCGGTGGCCAACGACAATCAGCAACTGCGCGGCACCAACACGATCGATTTTAGCGAATTGAAAGTCGATTTCACGCGAACGCCAGGGCAGATGGCCTTGCGCGACGGCGTGGTGCGCGGGCCGGTGCTCGGTGGCACCATCGACGGCGTGCTGGACTATACGCGCGACGACGTACATCTGCGCGGCACGCTTATTCCGCTCTACGGCGCCAATAATCTCCTCGGCCAACTGCCGGTGGTTGGCTTGTTCCTCGGCGGCGAGAAGGAAGGCTTGGTCGGCGTGACCTATGAGGTCGTCGGCCACCCCAACCAGCCGGTCTTGCACGTCAACCCGCTGTCGGCTCTAGCGCCGGGATTGTTGCGCAAGATCTTTGAATTCCCGGCGACCAGTCCCTTTGTACGTCCGATTGATCCGAATGCAGCGGCGCCGGCCGACACCGCGACCGGCAATGTCAATCATTGAAGAAATTGGACTGAAAATTTGGCCGGCGAAAGCTGGTCTCACACCGGCTTGAGCAGCACGTGGCGCTTACGGCCGAGCGAGAGTTTAATCACGCCTTCCGGCGTTTGGTCTTTCTCGGACAGCAGCATTTTCTCATCGCTGACGCGCGCATCGTTGATCATGATGGCGTTGTTGGCGATGGCACGGCGCACTTCGCCGTTTGAAGCGGCAAGGCCAGCTTTGACGAAAGCCGCCAGCACACCCAAGCCAGCCTGTAACTCCGACTGCGATATTTCAACCGTCGGCAGGCTTGCGCTGAGGCCGCCTTCCTCGAAAGTCGTGCGTGCGGTAGCGGCGGCATCGTCGGCCGCGGTGCGGCCGTGCACCAGGGCAGTCGCTTCGGTCGCCAGCACCTTCTTCGCTTCGTTGATCTCTGCGCCTTTCAAAGCGCTGAGCTTCGCGATCTCATCAATCGGCAGGATCGTAAACAGCTTGAGGAAGCGGACGACGTCGGCGTCTTCAGTGTTGCGCCAATATTGCCAATAGTCGTAGGGGCTGACCTGATCGGCATTGAGCCACACCGCGCCTGCCGCGGTCTTGCCCATCTTGGCGCCCGACGAGGTGGTGATCAGCGGCGAGGTGAGCGCGAAGAACTGCGCATTGTGCAGCCGCCGGCCGAGATCGATGCCGTTGACGATATTTCCCCACTGATCCGAGCCACCCATCTGCAGCACGCAACCATAGCGTCGGAACAGCTCGACGAAATCGTAAGCCTGCAGGATCATGTAATTAAATTCGAGGAACGACAGCTCTTGCTGACGCTCGAGCCGGAGCTTCACCGAGTCGAAACTGAGCATCCGGTTGATCGAGAAATGCTTCCCGACATCGCGCAGGAAGTCGACATAATTGAGCGCATTGAGCCAGTCGGCATTGTTCGCCATCACGGCACTGCCGCCGGCATCGTCGAATTTCAGGAAGCGGGTGAAGACCGCGCGGATGCCTTTGAGATTCTCGTTGATGATCTCATCGGTGAGGAGCCGCCGGGTCTCGTCCTTGCCGGAAGGATCGCCGACCCGGGTGGTGCCGCCGCCCATCAGCGCGATCGGCCGGTGCCCGGTCTGCTGCAGCCAATAGAGCAGCATGATCGGAAGCAGCGAACCGACATGGAGCGAGGCGGCGGTGCAGTCGAAACCAATATAAGCTGTAATCGTTGATGATCGCGCCAATGCGTCCAGCGCCTCGGGTTCCGAGACCTGATGAATGAAGCCCCGTTGGGCCAGCACATTGAGGAAATCGGACTTGTAAGTGCTCATTTAACCGGGATTCGGTATTTGGGTTGGATTCCGCGGCGCGGTTCGCCAAGCACGGCGCCGGGTGGTGTAACAGGTCCGCCAAGGCGTTCAAGATACTGTCCGAGAGAGCGTTCAAAGATGGCCAAACAAAGCGCGTTAGCCGCAATAGTCTCTGAGCCGCCGCTGCCCGCGGCAGCCTCAGTTCTCGCCATCGGGCTGATGAGCGGCACCTCGCAGGACGGCGTCGATGTGGCGTTGATCGACACTGATGGCGAGAGGATCGCGCAATTCGGTGCGACCGCGTTCCGGCCTTATACGAAGGAAGAGCGCGCGCTGTTGCGGCGCGCCACCGCATCCGCCGCGAACATGACCGACCGCAATGCGCGGCCGGACCTGGTCGCCGAGGCCGAGGCCTTGGTCAACGCAGCCCATGCCGAAGCGGTCGAGACTTTTCTCTCCACCAACGGTCTCCGCCCGGGAAGCCTGGCCGCTGTCGGCTTTCACGGCCAGACATTATTGCATCGGCCGGAGCGCGGCCTGACCGTGCAGATCGGCGATGGCGCCGCCTTGGCGAAACGGCTCGGCGTTCCGGTGGTCTATGATTTCCGCGCCGCTGATGTGGCGGCAGGCGGGCAGGGCGCGCCGCTCGCGCCGGTCTTTCATCGCGCGCTCGTGCGTGAGCTTCATGGCGATGCGCCGGTCGCGGTGCTCAATCTCGGCGGCGTCGCCAATGTCACTTACATCGACGGTGATACGCTGATCGCTTGTGACACCGGTCCGGGCAATGCGCTCCTTGACGATTTCCTCCGGCTGCGCACCGGCCATCCGCTTGATACCGATGGCCGCAAGGCTGCCGCCGGCAAAGTCGATCAGCACGTCATCACACGTTTGATGCAGGATCCGTTCTTCGCCGCGCCGCCACCGAAATCGCTCGACCGTAACGATTTTCGCGGCCTCGTCGGCGACGTGCTCGATAGCATCAGCGATGAGGACGGCGCCGCGACGCTTACTGCGCTTACCGCGGCTGCGGTGGCGCGTATCGTGCCTCTCCTGCCGCGCGCGCCGGCAACTTGGGTCGTCGCCGGCGGCGGCGCGCGCAATCCAACTTTGATGAAAATGCTCGCCGAGCGTCTCGCACCGGCAAAGATCGAAAGCGCGCATGCAGCAGGCTGGTCGATCGATTCACTCGAAGCGCAGGCCTTCGCTTATTTGGCAGTGCGCAGTCTTCGCGGCCTGCCGCTCACTTTTCCCGGCACCACCGGCGTGAAAGAGCCGCTCACGGGTGGAGTGTTTGTAAAGCCATAGTGTTCTCGTCATTGCGAGCGAAGCGAAGCAATCCAGTCTTTCGAGCAAGCCGCCCTGGATTGCTTCGTCGCTTCGCTCCTCGCAATGACGGATCGGTTCTCCATTCACCAAAAAGCTATGCTAGCATAACGCGCAAATCCCGGTGCAGGCTTGCGCCGTTACAAATAAAAATCAGTCAATAAAACTGGGCAGGAAAGCATGATCAGGAAATTCCACGTCCTTTATGTCGGGCAGATCGAACTCGACAATGTCGGTTTGAACGGCACGCCGGCCAATGACCGGCGTTATACCGACGAACGCCTGCGTGAAGCTTTCTTTACGGCGCGCGATGTCGCGCAGTTGATGGACGAACTCGGTTTCGAGACGCTGTGGACCGCCGAGCACCATTTCCAGCGCGAAGGCTATGAAGTTTTTCCGAACCTGATCCAGCTTGGACTGTGGCTCGCCACTCAAACCAAACGCCTCAAATTCGGCTGCGCCTTCAACGTGCTGCCGATGTGGCATCCGATCCGCATGGCGGAAGACTACGCCATGGCCGACATCGTCACCGACGGCCGTGTCGTGCTCGGCGTCGGCCGCGGCTATCACAGCCGCGAGGTCGAGAGTTTCGGTGCGCCGCTTTTGGATGCCGAGAAGAACCGCGAATTCTTCGAGGAACAGCTTCGCCTGCTGCTGGCTTGCTTCAATGAGCAGTCGTTTCAGTTCAAGGGCAAATATTACGAAGCGCCGCCGCCGATCGATTATCGCGGCTACAAACTGAAAGACCTCACGCTGGTACCGCGGCCGAAACATCTGCCTGTCGAAATCTGGATGCCGGTCGCAAGCGGCAAGACCATCGACATGATGGCGCAATACGGCTTCAAGGCGATGGTGACGCTCAATGGCGAGAAGATCCTCGACGACGTGGTGCGCGCTTATCACGCTGCGTGTCTCAAGCACGGCCGCAAGAAAGAGCTAGGCGAGGATATGATCTGGGGCGCCGGCGTCTATCTCGCCGATAGCCGCGAGGAGGCGATCCGCAAGCTCGAGCCGGCGCATGACGAGCGCTTCAAATGGTTCGCGCCGTTCGGTTTTGTCCGTTACGCCGACGAACAGGGCCGTACCTGGGGCTCGCCCGGCGCGCCGACCACGGTGCCGAAGCTCATCGATGGCGTGAAGCAGAAGGCCTGGTTCTGCGGTCCGCCCGCCGAAGTCATCGACGGCATCAAATCGATCGAGGCCAAATATCCCGGCCTCGAACATTTCATGATCCATTGGGCGGAAGGTTTGCCGCCTAAAGAGTTCAAGGAACAACTGCGCTGGTTCGCCAAGGACGTAATGCCGGCATTCAGGTGATGCAGGCTTCGCTTATTGCGCCGCGGCTTCCTTGAGCGGATCCTTCACCGCGGGGAAGGTTTCGAACTCGACCGCCCAAGGTTCGCCATTCACCTTCTCGACTTTGCGGATATAGACGTTCTGTACGATGTCGCGAGTGCGCGGATCGATCGAGATCGGCCCGCGCGGGCTTTCCCATTTCATGCCCTTCATCGCGCCGATCACCGCATCCGCTTTGGTCTTGCCATCGGTCTTTTGCAGCGCCTGATAGATCAGAGTCATGCCGTCATAGCCGCCGACCGAAATGAAATTGGCGCGGTGGCCGGTGGCTTTCTTGTAGGCTGCCGCATAGTCCTTGTTGAGTTGCGATGGATGCGCCGCCGAATAGATGCCGGCGGTAACAACGCCAAGAAGCGCATCGCCGGTGGTCGGCAGATCGTCGTCATCGACGATGTCGCCCGGTCCGACGAGCTTGATGCCCGATTTGTCGAGGCCGCGTTCTGCGAATTGCCGCGCGAAGGTGCCAGCCTGTCCGGCGGGTACAAACACAAACAACGTGTCAGGCTGCAGGTCGCGGGCGCGCTGCAGGAACGGTGAGAAGTCGGGATTGGCGAGCGGCACTTTCAGCGTATCAAGAATCTGCCCGCCGCCTTTGGTGAAGTTCTGCTCGAACACCTTGCCCGCCTCGGCGCCAGGCGCCCAATCGGAAAGGACCGACACGGCTTTTTTGCTGCCGTTCTTGATCGCCCAATCGGCAATGATGCCGGACTGCTGACCAAGCGTGAAACTCGTCCGCACGTAATAAGGTGACTTGTCAGTCACCACCGAGGTGCCGGACACCATGACGATCGTCGGCACTTTGCCCTCGGTCGCGATCGGCGCCATCGACATGGCGCTCGGCGTCAGTGACGCGCCGAGGAAATTGACCTTGTCATTGACGACAAGCTCCTGTGCCAGCCGCTTGGCATTGTCCGGAACGCTTTGATCGTCCCTGACAATGATCTCGACTTTCTTGCCGGCGACATGGTCGCCGTGAAGCGATAGGAAGAGCTTCGTTGAATCGGAAATCTCCCGGCCGACCGCAGCCGACGTCCCGGTCATCGGTGCCACGATACCGATTTTGATGGTCTCTTGTGCGGCGGCGCAGCCGACGCCGAGCGCAAACGCAGATGCTGCAACCGTCAGGCAGGCAGCAATATGACGCAATACGGGCATGTCATTCCCCTCCCAACTGCATTTTTCTTTATTGTGTGCGGCATTGAAGGGCGAGGGCGGGCCGATTGCAAGTGTCCGGACCGCAAGTAGGACGAAGCGGTCGTGATCGGGCCGTGGCCAAAGGCCACGTCGGTCAAGTGCTCAATCCTGCGTTCGCTTTGAACTTATTGGTCCTTTGGCAGTGACTGATTAATATCCGCTGGGGTTAGTAATCCCAGCTTGGCTCCATCCGCCGGCCGATCGGCCGGGGGGCGACGTGGATGGCACTGTGATGAATTTCGACGCCTTCATTAGTTATTCGAGCCAGGATAAGACGGTCGCACATGCGGCTTGTGCCTATCTCGAAAATGCCGGCGTGCGCTGCTGGATTGCGCCGCGCGACATCGTCGCCGGCGGCGAATATGGCGCAGCGATCGTCGACGCGATCGACAGCTGCAAGGTCATGGTGCTTATTTTCTCGGCGAGCGCCAACAATTCCGGACAAATCCGTCGTGAGATCGAACGCGCGGTGAGTAAGGGCGTGGCGATCGTGCCCTTGCGCATCGAGCAAGTGTTGCCGACGAAGTCGATGGAATATTTCCTTGGCGCGATCCACTGGCTCGATGCGATCACGCCGCCGCTCGAGACGCATTTGCAGAAGCTCGCGGACACGATCAAGGCTCTGCTCGGCGCGCGCGAAGGACCGGCCGAGGCTGCGGCCGCGCTTTATACGCCGCAGCGAGAAGCCACTGCCGCAAAGCCTGCCGATAACGCGTCGCCCCCATTGCGCCGGCTTTGGCTCCCACTCTCGTTGGCCGCGGCAGCTTGTGTGATCGCCTTAGCAGGTGTCGGCTTCTTCGTGTTGCGGCACACGCCGCCACTGCCGGTGGCGCAAATCACGCCACAAGTCACGCCACAGGTCACGACACCTGCGCCCCCGACGGTCGCGCCATCGCCTCCACCACCTCAACCCGTTCATAAGGCGGTGGCGCTGGTGCCCGAGGCGGTGCCGTTTTTGCGCAATGCCGACCGCGCGGCGTTACGGAACGACTACATGCCGGCACCGGACCACAAAGCAGTGGCGATCAGCTACAACCGCGTCGGTTTCACCACCGGCCAGCCCGACGACGAGACGGCGAAGACCGCAGCGCTGGATGCTTGCAAGCGCGAGCAGCAGGCGATCAGGAATTCAAATCCGTGCTGGCTCTATGCTGTCGGCAATACCGTCGTCTTCACTGGTGGCAGTCCGCCTATGCCGCCATCGCCGTGGCTTGTTCGCAATGCGGCTATTGAGACGCCGTTCAACCCTGAAATCGTTCCGATCCTGAACGAACATAACAGGGCGACCTGGGCCAAGGGCTATCTGAATTTGCACACACCGAAAGCCGCCGCGCTATCACCCCGCGGCCAGGCGATCGACTTTTACGGCGGCGAGGGCGACGAAGATGTTCGCCGCGCGCTTGAAAGCTGCGGCCACATGGCTGGTATCCCCTGCATTATCATCGCCATCGACAACACTTTTGTCGTTCCGATTCCGACGACCATGAAAGTCAGTGGATTTTTCAGCCCCGCGACAAGTCCGTCGATCAAGCCTGACATGCGCGGCGCTTTGATCGAACGTTTCGGCAATGCGAGCAATGCCTGGAATGCGGTAGCGGTCGGCCTGAGCGGCGTGCCGGGCGTCGCCATCAATGCAAACGACGAGAAGGATGCAATCGACAAGGCGCTCAGCCGTTGCGGCGAGCGCGACCGCGAATGCCGCGTGATCGCGCTCGGACCGTTCCTGGTCCAGCCGCTCGAGGCGGCGAAAGAAACTAAATAGAAAGCGAGATCGCTTAGGCCGCCGTCGGCGCGCGGCCGCCGCTGCCTTTGGTGCCGAGCCGCTTGTCGAGATATTGGCTGATCGACTGCATCAGTGGTTCGACCTTGCCATCAAAGAAATGGTTGGCGCCGGGCACCACCTTTTGCTCGATGACAATGCCTTTTTGCGTCTTCAGTTTCTCGACCAGTGTGGTGACATCGCGATGCGGCACCACCGCATCCTTGTCGCCATGGATGATCAGGCCCGAAGACGGGCAGGGCGCGAGGAACGAGAAATCATAGAGGTTCGCCGGCGGCGCGATGGAGATGAAGCCTTCGATCTCTGGACGGCGCATCAAAAGCTGCATGCCGATCCAGGCGCCGAAGGAGAAGCCCGCGATCCAGCAGCTGCGCGCCTCGGTATTGACCGTCTGTGCCCAATCGAGCGCGGACGCCGCATCCGACAATTCGCCGACGCCGTGATCGAAGCCACCTTGGCTGCGTCCGACGCCGCGGAAGTTGAAGCGCAGCGCCGAGAAGCCCCGGTGCACGAAGGAATAATAGATCTGATAGACGATCTGGTGGTTCATCGTGCCGCCGAATTGCGGGTGTGGGTGCAGCACGATGCCGATCGGCGCGTTCTTTTGCCGGGCCGGGTGGTAACGGCCTTCGATACGGCCGGCAGGGCCCGTAAAAATCACTTCAGGCATAGATCAAGACCTCGATCGATCGGATGGATTGAGCGCGGCTGCGCCGCACTTGCTTGACGGTGCCGGCCCCCGCACGTAACTACTTAATAGCGCTTTGGATTTTTTGAACCACCGGCGATTCTAGCGGCGCTAATTAATGGGCCGCGACTTCTAACACAGGCCGGGGGACAAAAAGCAAGCATTACGAGAGGGTCGGCTCAGTCAGATTGGCGCAATGCGCCGAGGAGCCCACCCGAGATTTTGCAAAGCTTTAGGACCACCAATGCCGCAGCGGAGCTATTTCGATTGGAACGCGACGGCACCTTTGCGGCCGGAGGCCCGTGAGGCCATTGAGGCTGCGCTTTCGCTGTCCGGCAACCCGTCGTCGGTACATGCCGAAGGCCGTGCTGCGCGCCGGGTGATCGAGACCGCGCGCGAGCAGGTCGCGGCTCTGGTCGGCGCCAAGCCGAGCGACGTCTTCTTCACCTCAGGTGGCACCGAAGCCAATATGCTGACGCTGACGCCGGCCATCGAGACCGCAAGCGAGCGACGGCCGCGCACGAGGCTTCTTGTCTCTGCGGTCGAGCATGTTTCGGTGCGCGCCGGTGGCCGTTTTGCCCGCGAGGCGATCGAAGACATTCCAGTGACGGCCGACGGCCGTGTCGATCTCGCCGCGCTCGAAGTAGCTGCCGGCAAGACCGAACGTCCGCTGGTGTCGCTGCAGCTTGCCAATAACGAGACCGGCGTCATTCAGCCGATGGCCGATGCCGGCCGGATCGTCCATGCCGCGGGCGGCTTTCTTCATGTTGATGCTGTCCAGGGGGGCGGACGCATCGCCTGCAATATTGGTGCGCTCGGCGCTGATTTCCTGATCCTGTCAGCGCATAAGATCGGCGGCCCGAAGGGCGTCGGTGCTGTTATCCGGGCGAGCGAGGATATTCACATTTCCGACCCGCTGATCCGCGGTGGCGGGCAGGAGCGCGGCCTTCGAGCGGGCACCGAAAACGTCGCAGGCATCGCCGGTTTTGGAGCGGCCGCGGCCGTGGCAACCCAAAATCAGGCCGCGGAGGCCGTTTATATGCGCCGCCTCCGGGATGCCCTGGAAACCGGCCTGAAGGCCGTCGCGCCGGGAGCCGTCATTTTCGGTGCCGAGGCCGAGCGGCTGCCCAATACGACGCTTTTTGCCGCTGAAGGGTTAAAGGCTGAGACCGCGGTAATCGCCTTCGATCTCGAGGGTATTGCGGTCTCCTCCGGGGCCGCCTGCTCCTCTGGCAAGGTCCAGCCCTCCCATGTCCTTGCCGCCATGGGAGTTTCGCCCCCGCTTCTCCGGGGCGCGGTGCGGGTCAGCGTCGGCTGGACCACGACCGAAACCGACGTCGAAATGTTCCTGAACGCTTGGAGAAAGCTCGCAACTGCATTATCTAAGGGGCGACAGGGAATTGCGGCCTAAAGCGCTGCAAAACTGAAGAATTTGGCGTCGTTTTGAATGGTTCAAGCGGCGGAACAAAGCGAGTAGAGACGGTATTCAGGACGGTTCGATCCGATAGGACCGATAACCAGACAGATATTCGCCATAACCGACTTAATCCAACCCGCGGGCCTTGACCCCGTGAGCGGAGGGACGAATGCCGGCAGTGCAAGAGACCGTCGATCAGGTCCGGCGCATTGACGTTGATCAATACAAGTACGGTTTCGAGACGGTCATCGAATCGGACAAGTCCCCGAAGGGCCTTTCCGAAGACACCGTCCGTTTCATCTCGGCAAAAAAGAGCGAGCCGGAATGGATGCTGGCGTGGCGGCTTGATGCCTATAAGCGGTGGCTCACCATGCGCGAGCCGAAATGGGCGAAGATCGAATACGGCCCGATCGACTATCAGGACCTGTATTATTACTCCGCGCCGAAAAAGGCGCCGACGTCGCTCGACGAGATCGATCCGGAAATCCTGAAGACTTACGAGAAGCTCGGCATTCCGCTGCGCGAGCGCGAAGCGCTTCTCGGTATCCAGCGGCCGGTCAATGACGACGGCACGGACAGTCAAGTATCTGAAAATGGCGGCAGCGAGCGCCGTGTCGCGGTCGACGCGGTGTTCGATTCCGTTTCGGTTGCCACCACCTTCAAGGCCGAACTTGCCAAAGCCGGCGTATTGTTCATGCCGATCTCGGAGGCCGTGCACGAGCATCCCGATCTGGTGAAGAAATATCTCGGCACGGTGGTGCCGGTGAGCGACAACTTCTTTGCCACGCTCAATTCGGCGGTGTTCTCCGACGGCTCGTTTGTCTATGTGCCGCCGGGCGTACGCTGCCCGATGGAGCTGTCGACCTATTTCCGCATCAATGAAAAGAACACCGGCCAGTTCGAGCGCACACTGATCATCGCCGACAAAGGCTCATATGTCAGCTACCTCGAAGGCTGCACCGCGCCGATGCGCGACGAAAACCAGCTCCATGCCGCGGTGGTCGAACTGATCGCGCTCGACGACGCCGAGATCAAATATTCGACGATTCAGAACTGGTATCCGGGCGATGCCAATGGCCGCGGTGGCATCTATAATTTCGTCACCAAGCGCGGCGATTGCCGCGGCAAGAACGCCAAGATCTCCTGGACGCAGGTGGAGACCGGCTCCGCCATCACCTGGAAATACCCGAGTTGCATCCTGCGCGGCGACAATTCGCGCGGCGAGTTCTACTCGATCGCGATTTCGAACGGCTATCAGCAGGTCGACAGCGGCACCAAGATGCTGCATCTCGGCAAGAACACCACGAGCCGTATCATCTCCAAAGGTATCGCCGCCGGACGGTCCAACAATACCTATCGCGGGCTTGTCACTGCGCATCGCCGCGCCTCGGGGGCACGCAACTTCACCAATTGCGACTCGCTTTTGATCGGCGACAAATGCGGCGCGCATACCGTGCCCTATATCGAGGCTAAAAACGCCTCGACAGTGTTCGAGCACGAGGCAACGACCTCGAAAATCTCCGAGGAAATGCTGTTCTATTGCATGCAGCGCGGCCTGTCGGCGGAGGAGGCGACGGCTCTCGTCGTCAACGGTTTCGTCAAGGACGTCTTGCAGCAATTGCCGATGGAATTTGCGGTCGAAGCGCAGAAGCTGATTTCAGTTTCGCTCGAAGGCTCAGTCGGCTGACACTCAAGACCGGCAGAAACGATCATGAACAAATATTGGTTCAAACCGCGTGAATTCGGCTATGGCGCAACGCCTTCCACATGGGAAGGCTGGGCCGTCACCGTCATAAGCATGTTCGTCGTGGTCATGACCTCGATGCTGGCGCCGGTGCTGGCGCGCGGGCCTGCTCGCGGCTTTACCGCGATCATCATCGTCGCACTGACCATCGCCGCTTTTGTCCTGATCAGCCGGATGAAGACGGACGGCGCATGGCATTGGCGCAGGCGCAAGGACGCGCAGAAGGATTTGTTGGAGCTCTGAATGGCGTTGCTTGAAATCAAAAACCTGCATGTCGAGATCGACGGCAAGGAAATTCTCAAAGGTCTCGACCTCACCGTGAATGCGGGCGAGGTGCATGCCATCATGGGCCCGAACGGCTCAGGCAAGTCGACGCTCGCTTATGTGCTCGCTGGCAAGGCGGATTACACGCCGACCGCGGGCGAAGTGTTGTTCAACGGCAAAAGCCTGTTCGAGATGGGGCCGGACGAGCGCGCCGCCGCTGGCCTGTTCCTGGCGTTCCAGTATCCGCTGGAAATTCCCGGCGTTGCCACCATGACGTTCCTGCGCACCGCGCTCAACGCTCAACGCAAGAAGCGCGGCGAACCCGAACTGTCGACGCCGGAATTCATCAAGAAAGTGCGCGATCTCGCCGGTAAACTCGGCATCGAGCAGGAGATGTTGCGCCGCGCGGTCAATGTCGGCTTTTCTGGCGGTGAGAAGAAGCGCAATGAAGTTTTGCAGATGGCGCTTTTGGAGCCGCGGCTCGCCGTGCTTGATGAGACCGATTCAGGGCTCGACATCGATGCATTGAAAATCGTCGCCGAGGGCGTGAATCAACTACGTTCGCCGCAGCGCTCTTTCGTCGTCATCACCCATTATCAGCGGCTGTTGTCTTATATCGTGCCGGACATCGTGCACGTTCTTTCCGCTGGCCGCATCGTCAAAACTGGCGGCAAGGATCTGGCGCTGGAGCTCGAAGCGCGTGGCTACGCCGAATACCAGGAAGAGGCGGCGGCGTGAACGCAGGCGTCACCATCATCAAGACCGCGGCGGAGACGGCGCTGGCGCAAAGCTTTGCGCAAGCGGCGCCACGTCTGCCCGGTGATGACAAAGTCGCGGAGCGCCGCCAGGCGGCGTTTGCCGTTTTCGCCAAAGAAGGCCTGCCGCATCGCCGCGTCGAGGAATGGAAATATACCGATCTGCGCGCGCTGATGCGCGATGCCAAACCGCTGGCGAGCCTGCCGGACGCTGCCGCAAAAGCGGCAGCGAAAGAAGCCGGTGCACTGTTTCGCGATATCGAAGCGCGGCGGATCGTCTTCGTCGACGGCGCCTTCGTTCCTGAACTTTCCGATATCGCCAATCTGGAAAATGGACTTTCGGTGACACCGCTCGCGCGGGCTCTGTCCGATGGCGATCCGCTACTGGCATCCCATCTCGGCAAGCTCGCGCCGGCCGGCGACGTTGCGATGGCGCTCAATACGGCGCTGATGGGCGACGGCGCAGTAATCCGGATCGCTGCCGGCACTGCGATCGAACGGCCGCTTTATCTGCAATTCGTTGCGTCGAAAAAGCCGGCTGCGAGTTTCGTCCGCTCGCTGGTCGTGGTCGAGCCGGACGCGCGCGCCATGCTGATCGAAAGCCATGAGGGCCCGGCCGGCAGCGACTACCAGACCAACGCCGCGGTCGAACTGTTCGTCGGCGACCGTGCCCATGTCGACCACGTCAAGGTGATCGGCGAGGGTGCAGACGCCCTCCATGTCTCGACGCTCGCTGCCGCCGTCGGTGCGCATGCGCGCTTTAATTCTTTCACTTTCACTGTGGGCGGCGCCGTGGTGCGCAATCAGTTGTTCTTGAGATTCGATGGCGAGGAGACGGTCGCCAGCATCCGCGGCGCCTCATTGCTCAAGGGCCGCCAGCACGGCGACAATACATTGGTCGCGGAGCATATCGCGCATGGCTGCCAGTGCCGCGAAGTGTTCAAGACCGTGCTCGACGACGAGGCCCATGGGGTGTTCCAGGGCCGCATCGTGGTGCGCTCGAAGGCGCAAAAGACCGACGCCAAGATGATGACCCGGGCGTTGCTGCTGTCGGAAAAGGCCGAGGCGGATAGCAAGCCGGAACTCGAAATTTTCGCCGACGATGTGCAATGCGGCCATGGCGCGACTGCTGGCGCACTCGATGACGATCTAAAATTCTATCTGATGGCGCGCGGCATCCCGGATGCTGAGGCCGAGGCTCTACTGATCCAGGCCTTCCTCGGCGAAGCCATTGAAGGCATCGAACATGCCGGCGTGCGTGAGGCGCTGATCGATTCCGTTGCCGCCTGGCTGAAGGCGCGTGCCTCATGAATGCGCCCCTGCCCAATACCGTCGTCAGCGCCGCCAATGCGGCTTTTGACGTGAACCGCATCCGCGCGGATTTTCCGATCTTGTCGATGCAGGTTTACGGCAAGCCGCTGGTCTATCTCGACAACGCCGCCTCGGCGCAGAAACCGCGCGCGGTGCTCGACAGGCTCAATGAGGCCTATACCTCGCAATACGCCAATGTGCATCGCGGATTGCATTATCTCGCCAATGAGGCGACGGAGGCTTACGAGGGCGCGCGCGAGAAGGTCGCGGCGTTCCTGAATGCCGGGCGCAAGGAAGAGATCATCTTTACTCGCAACGCGACCGAGGCGGTCAATCTCGTCGCCTATACGTTCGGCCGCGAGCGTATCAAGCCGGGCGATGAGATCGTGCTCTCGATCATGGAGCACCATTCCAACATCGTGCCGTGGCATTTCCTGCGCGAGCGGCAAGGCGCCGTCATCAAATGGGCGCCAGTGGACGACGACGGGAATTTCCTGATCGAGGAATTCGAAAAACTTCTGACGCCGCGTACCAAGCTCGTCGCCATGACGCATATGTCGAACATGCTCGGCACCCAGGTGCCGGTCAAAGATGTCGTTCGCATCGCCCATGCCCGCGGCATTCCGGTCCTGATCGACGGTGCGCAAGGCGCGGTGCATCTCGACATCGATGTGCGCGACATCGATTGCGATTTCTATGTCTTTACCGGCCACAAGCTCTACGGGCCGACCGGCATCGGCGCGCTCTACGGCAAATACGAACATCTCGAGGCCATGCCGCCGTTTAACGGTGGCGGCGAGATGATCCGCGAAGTGTTCGAAGACCGCGTCACCTATGGCGAGCCGCCGCATAAATTCGAAGCCGGGACGCCGTCGATCGTTCAGGCGATCGGGCTTGGTGCTGCCATCGATTACGTGAACTTCATTGGTAAGGCCCGCATCCGCGCCCACGAAGCGAGCCTGCTGCGTTACGCCCAAGAACGATTGCGCGAGATCAATTCGCTGCGCATCATCGGCAATGCCAAGGACAAGGGACCGATCGTGTCCTTCGAGATAAAAGGCGCGCATCCGCACGACATCGCCACCATCATCGACCGCTCCGGTGTCGCCGTGCGCGCCGGCACCCATTGCGTGATGCCGTTGTTGAAGCGGTTCGGCGTTACCGCGACGTGCCGCGCGTCCTTCGCCATGTACAATACGACCGACGAGGTCGATTGCCTGGTGCAGGCGCTACGCAAGGCTCAGGATATGTTCGCATGACCCAAGACGTGAAAGACGACGTGAAAACTGAAGCTCCGACACCCGTTGCGGACATCGGTGAGAAGCCGTCCAACATTCCGGCCGAGGAAATGGCGCGGCTGACCGATGAGATCGTCGGTGCGCTCAAGACCGTGTTCGACCCGGAAATCCCCGCCGACATTTACGAGCTCGGCCTGATTTACAAGGTCGATATCGATGACGATCGCATGGTCAATATCGACATGACGCTGACCACGCCGAATTGTCCATCAGCCGCGGAATTGCCGGCGCAGGCAGAGAACGCGGTGTCAGGCGTTGCCGGTGTCCGCGAAGCCAAGGTCAATATCGTCTGGGATCCGCCGTGGGATCCGAGCCGGATGTCGGACGAAGCGCGCACAGTGCTCAATATGTGGTGAGTTGCGTGCCATAGGTCGGCGCACTACATCTAGTGTGTGCGGTTGTTAGGAGTTTCAATCTAAAACAATTCGCAACTGTATCTTCGGAACGACGTCGAAGACTTTGATGAGGACTTTGAAATGGCGACTGCCCGGCCAAGACCTCAAGTGATGCGGCTCACGGAAGCCGCCGCCGAACGCATCAAGACGGTCATGGCGAAAGCCGATCGTCCGATTGCGGCGGTCCGCGTCGGCGTCAAGAACGGCGGCTGCGCCGGTATGAGCTATTACATGGAATATGCCGACGAACTCGGCAAATTCGACGAGGTCATCGAAGACAAAGGCGTGAAGATCCTGGTCGATCCGAAAGCGGTGCTGTTTTTGCTCGGCACCGAGATGGACTACAAGATCGACAAGCTCTCCGCACAATTCACCTTCAACAATCCGAACCAGACCTCGGCTTGCGGCTGCGGTGAATCGGTGCAGATCGAGCCTGCGCGCCCTGACGCCATCGGCATCGACGCGCAGTAATTTAGGACGGCGACGTTACGCAGGAATCGGCCTTTTCTAGCCGTAGCAGCGTGCCGCCGCGTAACTGTCGCCAATAATTCTAAACCACCGCACTCTTGCGAAACGGCACAACGTGCCGCACGCGGACGCTGGTCAGCATTTCAATGACTTTGTCCGTGACAGTTCGACAAAGTGGCCGCTTACAAAGTACTCGTAATCTCAGTCTTTAATTAGAACGAATAAAAACTAGACTTCAGAAGTACTTTTGAATCTCTACAAAGAAGAAATTTTTGGAATAACTGAATTGCAATGCGGTTTACACTTTGCGCGGGGCGCGAATAAACGTTTGTAATCATTCTAGTGAGGGGGACTTTTTATGTCCGGCTGGAGAAACGGATTCGCTCGCGACCTCGCCGTTGCGTTTCTGACAGTAGCGACAGGCGCTTTTGGATTTTCCGAAGTTCACGCACAGTCGTCGCCAACGCCTACAGACAGTCAACAACCTTCCTCGCAACAGCTCCCCGCGCCGGCGCAATCAGGGCAACAACCCGATCAAGCTGTAAGCAAGCCCCATCTTCCACAAATTGTTATCTCCGGACAGAAGACGAAGCCCAGGCCCAGGGTGACCGCGACAAAGCCCCGAGAGGCGCCGGTCGATGCGACGACCGCGGCACAGGTTACCTTGGATACAAAAATGACCGGGCTCGATCAGGCCCGCGACGACAATTTGCTGCCAAAAACGGGTGCCTCGATCGACACCATCACGCGCGCTGGGATCGAGCGTATGCCACAAGGTGGCAACGCGCAGCTCGACAAGGTGATCCTGCAATTCCCTGGCGTTTCGTACGATTCGGCTGCATCAAATCCGAATTTTCATGTCCGCAACGAATACGCCAATGTGCAAATCCGCATCAACGGCGTCGTCGTGCCGGAGGGCGTTTCAGGCCTCGGCATATTTCTCGACACCAATTTCATCGGCAGTATGTCGCTCCTTACCGGCGCGCTTCCTGCCGAATACGGCCTACGCACCGCAGGCGTTCTCGACATCACGAGCCGTAGCTTTGCGACGCCGGGCGGTGAAGTCGGCATCTATGGGGGCAGCCGGCAGACGATCACGCCAAGCTTCGATTACGGCGGCAGCGTCGGTAAGTCGGAATATTTTGTCACCGCGCGCGGCGATTGGAACAGTCTCGGCATCGAAAATCCGGCGCCGACTCTCAACGCGATTCACGATCAGACATCGCAGGGCAAATTCTTTGGTTACGCCTCGACGTTGCTCGATGATTCGACGCGCTTTAGCATCATGTCGGGAATGTCCTATAGCAAGTTTCAGATACCGGGTAATCCCGGCCAGACGCCGCTCGGCGACTTCGGTCCGGCCGCTCTCGATTCAACGGCTACCAACGAAAACGAATACGATACGTATGCCTTCAGTATCGCGTCATTGCAGAAACACGGCACCGACGGCGATGCGCAACTCTCCTTCTATTCGCGCTATGCCGAGGTCCATTTCGTACCGGACGTATTCAACGACCTCGCATTCAATGACGTCGCCGCGGATGTCACCCGCCAAAGTACGCTCACCGGGACCCAGTTCGACTCCTCGTATATCGTCAACAATCGCCACACGCTGCGCTTCGGCTTCGCGGTGACCGGCGAGCAAACCAACGTCACCGGCGTTTCCACCGTTTTACCCGGCGATATCGGCGCGGTGACCGGACCGCCGTTTGCGATTACCGATCAAACGTCGCTGCTCGGATGGAATATCGGCACTTACATCCAGGACGAATGGCGACTTACAAACGAGTTGACGATCAACGCCGGCTTACGGTTCGACCAGCTCTATCAATTCATCGATGCCAATCAGCTCAGCCCCCGCTTCGCAGTGGTCTATAAGCCCTTTACCGGCACCACCATTCATGCCGGCTACGCGCGTTACTTCACACCGCCTTACCAGGCGCAGGCGACACAAGCGAACATCGCGCTCTTCGCCAATACGACAAATCAGCCGGAGCAATTCGTCGCCGATCCAGTCAAACCCGAGCGTTCGCACTATTTCGACGTCGGTGTCGATCAGGTGATATTGCCCGGCCTTACGATGGGCTTGGACGCCTATTACAAAATGGCGAAGGATATGATCGACGACGGCCAGTTCGGTGCCGCCGTCATCTTAACCCAGTTCAACTACGCTAAGGGTTACAGCGAAGGCGGTGAATTCAAGCTCAAATACAACAACGGCAACTTCAACGCTTATGCGAACTTCGCCTACAACATCACCAGAGCTGCTGTTGTCAATTCCAACCAGTATTTGTTCGGTGCCGACGAGTTGGCCTTTTTCCAGCACAGTTATCACTACACCGACGATATGCAGCGCATGACCGGTTCCGCGGGCGTGTCTTATCGCTGGCACGATACGTTGCTCAGCGCCAACCTGATTTATGGCAGCGGCCTGCGCGCGGGTGAACTGGATGATGGTTTCATCCCCAACACCTTGCACACCACGCCCTATGCGGTGGTGAACACCGGAATCGCCCAGGATTTCCGTTGGTCGTCGGACTACAAGCCTGCGACGGTACGCTTTGACGTCACCAACCTGTTCGATCAGATCTACGAGCTTCGCGACGGATCCGGCATCGGCGTTTTCGCTCCACAATTCGGCGCGCGCCGTGGCTATTACATGGGACTTTCGCAGAAGCTGTAGGCCGGACGCAACGAGGTGCCGCAGCTCACGCTACGCGTGCCGCCGGCATTTCGTCGGCTTCCGGATCTGCTTCGCAGATAACACGATTGCGGCCGTGATTTTTCGCTGCATAGAGACATTTGTCGGCGCGTTCGATCAGCACCGGCGCGGTCTCGTTCCGCCGCAGCATCGCCACTCCGATCGAAATCGTGATGCGGCCAAGGCGCTCGCCGCTCGAGCGTTTCATCAATTCCTTGGTCATGACCGCGCGGCGGATATGGTCGGCGACCGTGATCGCCGGCTGCAGCGCGGTATTCGGTAGCGCCACCACGAATTCCTCGCCACCATAGCGTGCCGCGATGTCCTGACCCTTGACGTTCTGCTTCACCGAGAGCGCAACAAGGCGCAGCACTTGGTCGCCGGTGAGATGACCGTATTTGTCGTTGAAGCTCTTGAAATGGTCGATGTCGAGCATCAACAACGACAGCGGCTCGTTGCGTTCGGCCGCTTCGGTGAGGCATTTGGCAAGCGTTGTGTCGAAATATTTGCGGTTGGCGAGCGTGGTCAGCGGATCGGTCAGGCTTTCGATGCGCACCGTCTCGAGATTCTGCTGCAGCTGCTCGATTTCCTGTTTCGACGCAGCGAGGCTCGCCTCGAGTTTTCTGTTGCTGAGCTCCATATCCTTGGTGCCCTGAACGAGATGTTCGATGACCTTGCGCAACGCTTCGCCGTCGCTGGCCTGGGCGAGGGATTCACTGGCGAGATTGAGGCTCTTTGAATAACTGGTCGCCGACCCCGTCGCGGCGTCGATCGTCACCATCAACTGCTTGATCTCGTCGAGCACGCGCGTGCCGACAGAATCGATCCGTTCGCCCATCCGGCTTTCGGAAATGTAGGTGCTGTAGACCTGTTCGAGATCGTTCTCGTTGAGCGCGCCCTTTTTCTGGAGCGCCTCATTGATTGTCTGATTGAGCGCCTGATTGTAGCCGGTGGCGTAGTGATACCAGATTTCGAAATTCCGCGGCGACGCTGGCTGTCTTAAAGCTCGAATCTGCCCCAACGCGATGTCCGCGAATGCAAGCGACCTTTCGTGCTCTTCAACGGGCACGTCCATTACGACGTCTCCAATCGGCGGGAAAACCAATCCTAAAATTCATCAGAACCGACGCCAGCGTGACCGCCATCGCCGATTCTCGCTCGGATTGTAAGTCCGGAACTTCACAGTTGAATGTAGTGGATGGCAGTGAAAAACCGGTAAATGGAACTTTGTAAGGAAAAGCCTTACGCAGTAACAAACGCCCAGTTTATCGGCATTTTTTACAGGTCGTAAACGCCTAACGCCGGGAGCTGATCGCTCAGGCCTTCACTACAACCGGCCGTAGCAAAAACGCCGGGAGATGTGATGCATCGCCCTCATCGGACTGCGGATGCTGCTGTGCGGCGTTGCGCCGGGAGCGGGCCTCGTCGATGCGGGCGACCGGTGCCGGACGGCGATTGGCATTACGATCGTGGGGTTGCCGGCCGTTTGCGGGCCTTTCGCTTGCGGACCTGTCGTTGGCAGACCTTTCGCCAGAATGTCTTTCGCTGACGGGCGTTTCGTTGGCAGGTCTTTCGCTGGCAGGTCTTTCGCTGGCAGGTCTTCCGCTGGAATGCCGGCGACCACCGCGCTGACGATTGTCGCGGCGCCCGTCATGACGACCGTCACGGCGCTGGTGTGACTCATCTGCGGGCGCAGTCTCTTGCGCTGGCGCGGCGGCCGAAGCTTCGGCGAAGGGAATCGACTGCCCGATCAGCTTCTCGATGGCAGCCACGGCTTTAGCGTCATTCGATCCAGCGACGATGGTGATGGCAGCGCCAGAGCGTCCGGCGCGGCCGGTGCGGCCGATGCGATGCACATAGTCGTCGGGATGGATCGGCACGTCGAAATTATAGACGTGGCTGACATCGGGAATGTCGAGGCCGCGCGCGGCGACATCGGAGGCGACAAGCAGAGTCACTTCGCCTTTGCGGAATTGCTCCAGCGCCGCCATGCGCGCCGACTGATCCATATCGCCATGCAGCGCCTGGACCGAGAAGCCGTGGCGCAGAAGCGAACGATGAAGCGTGGCGACGTCGCGCTTGCGATTGCAGAACACGATCGCGTTCTTCAAGCCTTCCGCGGAGCGGATCAGGCGACGCAATGTGTCGCGCTTCTCATGCGGCTCGCGGCCCGAGCGAACGAGGGATTGCGTGATCGTCGATACCGTGGTGGCGGGCTTCGAGACTTCGACGCGTACCGGATTGTGCAGGAACTGTTCGGTGATGCGGCGGATCTCGGTCGGCATGGTCGCGGTGAAGAACAGCGTCTGCCGGGTAAACGGCACGAGCTTGCAGATGCGCTCGATGTCGGGGATGAAACCCATGTCGAGCATGCGGTCGGCTTCATCGATGACCAGAAGCTCGACACCAGAGAGGAGGAGGCGGCCGCGCTCGAAATGATCGAGGAGCCGGCCTGGCGTGGCGATCAGAACATCGACGCCGCGCACGAGCTTGGCATCTTGGTCGTCGAACGAAACACCGCCGATCAAGAGTGCGACATTGAGCTTGTGCTTGGCGCCGTATTTTTCAAAGCTTTCCTCGACTTGCGCGGCAAGCTCGCGGGTCGGTTCGAGAATAAGCGTGCGTGGCATGCGGGCGCGCCCGCGGCCTTTTTCCAGCATGGTCAGCATCGGCAGCACGAAAGCCGCCGTCTTGCCGGTACCGGTCTGTGCGATGCCAAGCACGTCGCGGTGCGCGAGCACGTGCGGAATGGCTTGGTCCTGGATCGGGGTCGGCGATTTATAACCTGATGCAGCGACTGCCGCGAGAACTTTTTCGGAAAGACCGAGATGCGAGAATGACTTCGCTTCAGGAATCGAACTGGCTTCAGGAATCGAATTGGTTTCAGATAACGAATTAGTTTCAGAAGATGACATGAACCCTCAAGATGGAACCCTCACGGTCGGGGAGTTCGCAAAGTTTACAACCGCGTATAAAGCTATGACCACGGAATTATGACCACAGGGCAACACTCAGATTAACCAGGGTGTTGGTCGAACCCGGATTGCGCGCTGACGCGGCCGATTCTGCCCGACTGCAGTTGCCGGGCAACATAGGGTCGATCCGTTGAAAGTCAACCGCAAAGGCCTTTCCGTATTGCAGTAAGTTAAACGGATTCCTTCACTTTTTCATGATGCCGCCCGCCGGCATCGAGTAGAGAAACGGCGATCCAAGGAGCTCCTCATGTCCGTCACCGAACCTTTGCCGATCGTCCTCATACCCGGGCTCACCTGCACGCCGCGGCTTTATGCCGAGCAGATTCCGGCGCTGTGGCAATTCGGGTCGGTGACAGTCGCCGATCATCGCCGCGACGACAGCATGGCGGCGATCGCTAAGCGGATCCTCGCCGCGGCGCCTCAGCGTTTCGCGCTCGCCGGACTATCGATGGGCGGCTACATCGCCTTCGAGATCATGCGCCAGGCGCCCGAACGCGTGGCCAAGCTCGCGCTGCTCGATACTGGTGCGCGGGGCGACACGGCAGAACAGACTGCGCGCCGTCAGACCGTGATCGCATTGGCCAAAGAGGGCCGCTACGCCGAAGTGCCGGACATCGCCTTTCCGGTTTACGTGCATCGCGACCGCCATGGCGACGAGGCGCTCAAAGCCATTGTCCGCACCATGGCGGCCGAAACGGGCGCCGAAGCCTTCTTGCGTCAACAGCAAGCCATCATCGGCCGGCCGGACTCGCGGCCGGGGCTCGGCGCCATCCGCTGTCCGACGCTGGTCCTGGTCGGGGAGGGCGACATGGCAACGCCGCCCGAGCTTGCCCAAGAAATCGCTGCCGGCATTCCCGGCTCGCGGCTGGTGGTCGTGCCCGGCAGTGGGCATCTCTCGACGATGGAAAAGCCCGAAGCGGTCACCGAGGCGCTGGTGGAATGGCTGCGGCCTTAAAGTCAGCGCACGCGCCAGCGCAACTGTGCTAAGGCTCGGCAAAAGAGAAGTGGGGAGGATGCCTTGATGCGTTTGCCTAATTTCGCGCGCGGCTTGTTCGTCTCAGCGCTGGCGCTGACTGCGGCTCTGGTGACCGCTTACACGCCGGCGCATGCGCAAAGCGATTATCCGAGCCGGCCGATCCGTCTGATCGTGGGTTTCGCGGCCGGCGGCGGCAACGATATTTTTGCCCGCGTGGTGGCCGAAAAGGCATCTCAGATTCTCGGCCAGCCCGTGGTCGTAGAGAATAGGCCCGGCGCCGGTGGCCGGCTCTCTGCCGAATATGTGTCCAATCAGCCGGCCGACGGCTACACGCTTCTGGTTGGAGCGAGCGGCGCGATGTCGATTGCCGCCGCGATCTATTCCGATCTCAAATATCACCCGACCAAAACGCTGGCCCCGCTCGCGATGATCGGCAGCTTTCCGCTGATCATGGTGATCAATCCCGACAATCCAGCAAAGACCCTCAAGGAATTTGTCGAATGGGGAAAGCAGCATCCCGACAAGATGAACTATCCAGCGACCTCGCCGGCATTCATCCTGCCCTCGGAGCAGCTCAAGCTTAAAGCCGGCATGCCCGGCGTGATGATCCCGTACAAAAGCAGCAATGAGATGATCCTGAGCGTCATCGAAGGCCAGACCGCCTTCTGCATCGCTGACGGCCCGCCGACGGTGCCTCAAGTCAAAGCCGGCAAAGTACGCGCGCTTGCGGTGACGGGCTCAGAGCGTTCGTCGGAATTGCCGGATACGCCGAGTATGGCCGAAGCCGGTTATCCGGGCGTCGACATTCATCTCTGGAGCGGTATCTTCGCGCCGATCGCAACGCCTGCGCCGGTCCAAGCCAAGCTGGAAAAGGGGTTCAACGAGGCAATCAAGGATCCGGGAGTGTCGGCGAAACTCAAGACGATGGCCGTCGATCCGGGTGGCATACCCGCCGCCGATTTCAAGAAGATCGTCGATGCCGACATCGGCAAATTCACCGACGTCATCAAGGCAGCGAACTTGCATTTGCAGGAATAACTTGCATCTGCAGGAATAGCAGCCGGCGCCGCAGGGCGCTGAACGCCGACAAGGCTTAATGCTGGACAGTTTTGGAGAGCCGGCGCAGATTGATGCGCCGGCTTTCCTCTTTACCGAGGGCGACGATGAAGACGATTGCCGCGGCTTGCGCCGCGCTGACGCTGATGTCGTGCGCAGTGATGTCATGCGGTTCAGCGCTCGCCAACGATATCGATCTTTCGGCCTGGACCTGCCGCAAGTTTCAGTCGGCGGCGAAAGACGATGTCACCATCATCCTCGCCTGGCTCAACGGCTTCTATAAGCAGCAAGACGATCCGCCGGTGATCGACACCTCGCAATTTACCGCCGATGCCAAAAAACTCAACGACTACTGCACTGCGCATCCCGACGTCGGATTGATCACCGCAACGGATAAGTTATTTCAGAAACAATAGGCTCATTCAAAATAGAACGGGCCGAATTCACGCTGTCCGCCAGCGAATATGTTTGAAGTGTCGTGTTCCTGGTCTAATGTTCAGCGGGCGCGCTGAATTGAGGAATGGAGGGCATAATGAAGTTTTTTGCTGGTCTCATCGGTGCAGGAATGGCGGCAGCGACGATCGCATGCTGCACGCCGGCTTTGGCCGAAGACATCGATCTCTCGACTATGGCCTGCAAGCAATTTCTGACGGCGGATGACGAGACGATCAAACTGATCCTGACCTGGCTCGACGGCTATTACAAAGACGAAGACGATCCGCCGGTGATCGAGACCAATCAATTCGTCCAGAACTCCAAGAAGCTTGGCGACTATTGCCGCAGTCATCCCGACCAGGGCCTGATCACTGCGGCCGATAAAGTCTTCGCCAACGAATAAACGTCTCCCAGCGTTTGCCGGGATTGTTTGCGAGGTCGTTTGCCGTGGGCGCGTGCGAGTGGCTTTTTAGCTAGGCACGCGAGAGGGTTCGACGACCTTCGTCGTTCCGGAAAAATTGGTCTTTCCAGAAAGAAATGTGCGCACGACGACGTAGAATACGGGCGTGAATAACAGCCCGAACGCCGTGACGCCGAGCATGCCGCCAAACACGGCAGTACCTAGGGACTGGCGCATCTCGCCGCCGGCGCCGGTCGAGACCATAAGCGGTGCCACGCCCATTATGAATGCGAATGACGTCATCAAAATCGGGCGCAGCCTGGTCCGCGCTGCGCTCACGGCGGCTTCCACGGGCGACGCACCTTTTTCCTCGGCTTGCCGTGCGAATTCGACGATCAGAATGGCATTTTTAGCTGCCAAGCCGACCAAGACGACAAAGCCGATTTGTGCCAGCACATCGATCGGCATATTGCGGGCGAGGAGGCCCGTTACCGAAGCAAGCAGGCACATCGGGATAATCAAAACGACGGCCAGTGGCAGCTTCCAGCTCTCATATTGGGCCGACAGTACGAGAAACACGAAAAGAGCCGCCGCGCCGAAAACGAGGATAGTGGGTGTGCCCGTTTGCTGCTGCTGGAAGGCAAGGTCGGTCCACTCGTAGCCGATACCTGCAGGAAGCACCTGCTTCGCCAACTCCTCCATTCTATGCAATGCCGTTCCCGTCGCGACATTCGGCGATGCAACGCCTTGGACTTCCGCCGCCGGAAACAAATTGTACCGTGGGACGCGATAGGGAGCGTTTTCGTAGCGAAGCCGCGCAACCGTGCTCACGGGAACCATGTCGTTGGATGTGTTCCTGACCTTTAAGCGCCCGATATCCAGCGGATCGGTTCTAAATGCGCCGTCAGCTTGTGCGATCACCTGATAGGTCCGGCCGAGATAATTGAAGTCGTTAACGTATTGAGACCCGAGATACACCTGCAACGTAGAAAACACGTCCGTCGGCGTGAGCCCAACCTTCTGCGTTCTCTCTCGATCGATGTCCGTGTAGATCGACGGCGAACGGACATTGAAGAGCGTAAAGACGCCGGCGAAGTCTGGATCCTTGTTGGCGGCGGCGACCAACGCGTCGGCGGCTTCGGCGAGTGCCTTCGACCCCACGCCGCCGCGATCTTGCAACATCAGCTTGAAACCGCCCGCGCTGCCGAGGCCTTGGACCGGCGGTGGTGGGATTGTCAGCACGTATGCGTCGCGTATGACCGAGAGCCGCTGCCGCAGGTCCGCCAGCACGGTGCCCGCGGTCAAACCCTTGATCGAATGATTGTAGAGCGACGGCAATCCGGAAAAGATCGTTCCGGCGTTCGATGCGATCGTGAACGTCGTCGCATCCAAACCGGCAAACGGCGCGACGTGTTCGACGCCCGGTGTCGTCAGGATGATATCGATCGCCTGCTTGAGGACGGTTTCCGTCCGGTCGAGCGTGGCTCCCGCTGGAAGTTGCACGACACTGATCAGATAGCCTTGATCTTGCTCCGGGATGAAGCCAGTCGGCGCGCGGGCAAACTGGAATCCGGCCAGCCCGATGAGTATCGCGTAGGCGGCGAGCATGACGCCGAGAGCTTGCACCAGCCGGCGTGTCAGCCGGCCGTAGGACGTCGACAGCCATTCGAAGCCTCGGTTAAAGGCGCCGAAGCCTTTGCCCACAGTCAGTGTGAGCCAATTTGGACGCGTGCCTTGATTGACGTCGCGTGGCTTGAACAACACCGCACAAAGCGCGGGGCTCAGGGTCAACGAAACGAAGCACGATATGACGGTGGACGCTGCGATGGTGACGGCGAATTGGCGAAAAAACAGTCCGGAAATTCCGGAAATAAAGGCCGAAGGGATGAACACGGCGCAGAGCGTGAGCATAATGGAAATAAGCGCGCCGCCGACCTCGTCCATGGTCGCGTAAGCAGCGTCACGCGGGCTCAAGCCGCGCTCCAGATTGCGTTCGACGTTTTCGACCACGACGATGGCATCGTCGACGACGATGCCGACAGCGAGAACCAGCCCGAACAGCGACAGGTTATTGAGCGATATGTCGAGCATGTAGAGGATGGAGAACGTGCCGATCAGCGATACGGGAATAGCGATCACCGGGACGATTGCGGCGCGCCAACTCTGCAGAAAGATACAAACGACGCCGACGACCAAGAGTATCGCGATGAATATCGTGCGGACGACTTCGGCAACCGACTTGCCGACGAAGATCGTGGGGTCGTAAATGATTTTGTAGTCCACGCCCGCCGGAAAATCCTCGGCCAGCGTTTTCATCGTGGTGAGAACCTCCTTCTCGACTTGCAGCGAATTCGCGCCGGGCTGGGCGAAGATCAGCAAAGGCAGTCCCGGTCCGCGATCCGCAAACGCGGTCGAGCCGTAATCGGCGGCTCCGATTTCGACGCGGCCCACATCGCGCACGCGCGTCACCCGCCCCTCGGAGTCCGACTTCAGCACGATGTCGGAAAATTGCTCAGGCGTCGTCAAACGTCCGAGCGTCTGAACATTGAGTTGATAAGCGTGTTGCGTGGGGGCCGGCGGCTGATTCAGGAGGCCTGCGGATACCTGGACGTTCTGCGCCCGGAGCGCTGCCAGCACGTCGCTGGCGCTGAGGTCGCGCGCTGCAACTTTGTCGGGGTCGAGCCATATGCGCATGGCATATTCGCGGCCGCCGAGAAACTGAACGTCACCAACGCCGGGAAGCCGCGCGAGCGTGTCTTTGACATGAAGCGTCGCGTAATTCGACAAATAGAGTGTGTCACGCGAAGCATCCGGCGAAAACATATGCACGGCTATCAGAATGTTCGGCGTCGATTTCCGGACTTGGACACCGAGCCGCTGCACGTCCTCGGGTAATCTCGGCAACGCGTCTTGAACGCGGTTTTGCGTGAGCATTTGCGCGACGTTCAAGTCTGTACCGATCCGGAACGTCACTGTGACAGTTAGTTTTCCGTCGCCCGTCGACTGGCTGCTGATGTAGAGCATGTTCTCTACACCGTTGATTTCCTGCTCAAGCGGCGTTGCGACGGTTCGCGAAACCGTTTCGGCAGACGCTCCCGGATATGTCGTCGTGATTTGAACCGTCGGCGGGACGATTTCTGGATATTGCGCGACGGGCAGCACCAACAGCGCACCCAAACCGATGAGTGTGACGAAAACGCTGAGAACGGTCGCGAAAATCGGCCGATCAATAAAAGTATGTGAAAGGCTCATTTTGGGCCTTCCTCAGTCCTGACCGGCGAGCGCCGGGTCGTATTTGATCGCGCCTTCGTCCGTCGCCACTTTGGCACCCGGGGCAGCGTGGATTAACCCGCCGATAATGACCTCGTCGTCGGGCTTTAATCCTGATCGTATGATCCGCAATCCGCCGCGGATCTCGCCGATCTCAACGATCTTGGGTGTCACCGTTCCGTCCGGTGCCACCGTCATTACGATTTGCTGCGACTGATCCAGGGTTACGGCGGCGTCCGGCACCATCAGCACGGGAGACGGTGGTGATACCGCCAGCCGGACACGCGCGAATTGTCCCGGTGCCAGGAACATATCCCGGTTCGGCACAGTCGCCCGCGCGTGAAGCGTGCCGCTGGAACGATCTAACGCGTTGTCGATGAAATCGAGCGTGCCTTCATGTAAAAAAGTCTTTTCGTCGCTCAGTGCGACCAGGACCTTATCGTGCAGCGCGCCCTGGTTATGCTCGTGTCCGCGGGCGAAGGTGAGATAATCGGATTCGCTCATGTCGAAGTCGACATAGATGGGGTCGAGCGAGACCAATGTGGCGAGAAGCGTCGTCGGACTGGCTGAAGCGCGGCTTCCTGCTATCAGGCCGCCAATCGAGACCTGCCGGGCGCCGACACTTCCGTCGAAAGGCGCGGTGACGCGGCAGTATTCAAGATCGAGCTGAGCGTCTCTAATTTGGGCCTTCGCATCGTCGACTGCTGCTTGCGCGGCATTGTGATCCGCGAGCCTTTGATCCACGACTTCTTGCGAACCGGATTGCGTGTTTCTCAACGTTTGTGCGCGAACAAGCTCTGCGCTCGCAAGATCGGCGCGAGCCGTTGCCGTCGCGAGCTGGGCAGTGGCAAGCGCGAGTTTAATTTCGTATGGGCGCGGATCGATGACGAAAAGGAGATCGCCCTTGCGGACGATTTGGCCGTCCTGAAAATGAATCTCCGTTAAGGTGCCGCCTACCTGAGCGCGCAGTTCAATCCTGTTCACTGCGGAGAACTGCCCAAGAAATCCCAACCGCCGGTCCAAGTTTTGCTGCAGCGGCTTGCTGACGGTCACGCGAGCAGCGGCCTGTTGCGGCGAACCGGATTGCTGCTGGTGGTAGCGCGAAAAGAGAAACCACGCTCCTAAACATGCCAGGAGAACGGCGAGAACAGCTATGAATTGAGGCGAGACGCGTCGCCCAGAATGCGACACGCTGACGTTATCCGAAGTGCCCTGATCGGGTTTATCGTCCAATGTTCCGCTCGATTATTACTCAGGCCGATGCTGCGATATTGAGCAGAACTTGACGTCGCTTCCTGCGCAATTGACTCGAAGATGCTGGCTAGATGATCGCAGATTTCATCTAGCACGCGGTTGGAAGGCTACGAAAGTCGAAATCTGCAATCTTGTTCCGGTGTGCGGTGTCTTATCGCATGAAGCTGACACGGCTGCAGTCTGGCGACGTATCCGCTTTAGTGTAGACAGCAGACATCGCCCTTTCGACGAGCGGCGGCTTCGTCGCTATCGATCCTCGCAATAACAGCAAGGATCGTACTGCGCCTCACACATCCAGCGCGGCTTCGTTGGCGAATTCGGCACGTTCTTGGATGAATTCGAAGCGGGCTTCGGCCTTGGTGCCCATCAGCCGCTCAACTGATTTTTCAGTGTCTTTGCGGTCTTCGGGAATCAGCATGATTTTGAGAAGTGTGCGCTTCCTCGGGTCCATGGTGGTTTCTTTGAGCTGCGCGGCCATCATTTCGCCGAGGCCCTTGAAGCGGCTGATTTCGACCTTGGCGTTGGCGTGAAATTCTTTTCTCAAAATGTCGTCGCGGTGCTTGTCGTCGCGCGCATAGAAATTCTTGCCGCCATGCGACAGCCGATAGAGCGGCGGCACTGCAAGATAAAGGTGACCGTGGTCGATAAGCTGCGGCATCTGCCGGTAAAAAAAAGTGATGAGGAGGGATGCGATATGGGCGCCGTCGACATCGGCGTCGGTCATGATGATGACCCGGCCGTAGCGTAAATCCTCTTCGCGATAATGCACGCCGGTGCCGCAGCCGAGGGCCTGGACGAGATCGGCGAGTTGCTGGTTTTGCGCGAGCTTGTCCTTGCCGGCTGATGCGACGTTGAGGATCTTGCCGCGGAGCGGGAGGATGGCTTGCGAGGCGCGTTCGCGCGCCTGTTTTGCCGAGCCGCCGGCGCTGTCGCCTTCGACCAGAAACAGTTCCGCGCCGGCTGCCGCGCCATTGGTGCAGTCGGCAAGCTTGCCGGGGAGCCGTAATTTGCGCACCGCGCTTTTGCGGGCGATGTCTTTTTCCTGACGCCTTCGGATGCGCTCCTCGGCGCGATCGAGGACGAAATCGAGAAGCTTATTGGCTTGCAGCGGATTGCCGGCAAGCCAGTGATCGAAGGGATCCTTGATCGCCTGTTCGACAATGCGCTGCGCTTCTGCGGTGGCGAGCCGGTCTTTGGTCTGACCTTGGAATTCCGGTTCGCGGATGAACACCGAAAGCATCGCTGCCGCGCCAGTCATGACGTCGTCAGAGGTGATGGCGGCGGCGCGCTTGCCTTGGCCGACTCGCTCGGCGTGATCCTTCAGGCCGCGGGTGAGCGCCGAACGCAGGCCGGATTCATGGGTGCCGCCGTCGGGTGTCGGAATGGTGTTGCAATAAGAGTTGAGGAAACCGTCGGCGTCCGCGGTCCAGGCCACAGCCCATTGCGCGCCGCCATGCGCGCCGGTCTTGCCAGCGATGCCGGTGAAAATGTCGGGGTGAACCAGCGTCGTGCCGGTCAGCGTTTCGGAGAGATAATCCTTCAAGCCGTCGGCGAAATGGAATGTCGCTTCCGCCGGCACGTCCTCGAGGCCTTTCAACAATTCCGGCGCGCAGGACCAGCGGATTTCGACGCCGCCAAAGAGATAGGCTTTGGAGCGCGTCATCTTGAACACGCGCTCGGGCTTGAACGCGGCCTTCGCGCCGAAAATCTCGGCATCGGGATGGAAGCGCACGCGGGTGCCGCGCTTGTTCGGCGCGCGGCCGAGCTTCTGCAGCTTGCCTTTCGGCTTGCCGCGTTCGAACGCCATGTGGTGATGCTGCTGGTCGCGCCAGACATCGACTTCCATGCGGTCGGACAAGGCATTCGCAACCGATACGCCGACGCCATGCAGACCACCCGAGGTCTCATAAACCTTGGAGTCGAATTTGCCGCCGGCGTGCAGCGTGCACATGATCACTTCGAGCGCGGATTTGTTTTTGAATTTGGGATGCGGGTCGATCGGGATACCGCGGCCGTTATCGGTAACGGAAAGGAAGCCGTCTTCGGCAAGCTCGACCTCGATCCAGTCGGCATGACCGGCGAGCGCCTCGTCCATGGCATTATCGATGGCTTCGGCGAAGAGGTGATGCAGCGCCTTTTCGTCGGTGCCGCCGATATACATGCCGGGCCGGCGGCGCACCGGCTCGAGGCCTTCCAGCACCTCGATGTGCTTCGCTGTGTAGCCGGACTCGCCACCGCTGCTGCGGCGCGGGGAGGGTTCGCTTCGCCGTGTATTGCTGGCGCCACGCCGCGGCTCACTAGCACCCGCGAACAGATCGCCGGTTTTGCTGGCGCTTTTGGCAGGTTTATCCGGTTTCGACGATTTGGCCGATTTTCCCAAGTTCTATCCTCAGACGGTGATCTTACTGGCAGTCGGTATGTGGCGCTGGATTGGCGGTCGGCAATGTCAGCCGAATCAATCCCGGCGCGGCTTGTGACTATGCCATCAGCTATGCCGTCGCGGCGGCAAAACCATGAGCGCATTGACGGCTGAAAAACCCGGCCCTATATGCGCGGCCATGGTTTTACGGGTGACCGCCATTGCCGTCGAAAAGCGCCGCCGCCGTCGTGTGACGGCACGGGCGGGCGCTTACGCGTAAACGCCTCTGTGCCGCCGGTTCCGCGGCACACTCCCTTGATCGTCTGCCCGCGCAATCGGCCTTATTCTCAAAGGAAGAAGAAGGCTCAATACCATGTCCGCTAAAGCGAAAATCGGCATCCTTGGCGCGTCCGGCTATACCGGCGCGGAATTGCTGCGGTTACTCCTGCGTCATCCGCAGGTCGAAATCGCATTGCTCACCGCCGATCGCCGCGCCGGCAAGCCGATGGCGGATGTATTTCCGCAATTCGCGCCTTACGCGCTGCCGACGCTCACAGCGATTGAGGGCACGGATTGGAGCGCGCTGGATCTCGACCTTGTCTTCTGCGCATTGCCGCATGGCACGACGCAGAAAGTGATCAAGGAGCTGATGGCGAAGGCGCCGAAAACAAAAGTCGTCGATCTCTCCGCGGACTTCCGTCTCGCCGATCCAGCTGCTTATGCGCGCTGGTATGGGCACGAGCATTACGCGCCCGAACTCCAGAAAGAAGCGGTCTACGGTTTGACCGAAATCTATCGCGACAAGGTCAAGGCGACGCGGCTCGTTGCCAATCCCGGCTGCTACACGACCTGCGCCGAACTGCCGCTCATTCCGCTTCTCAAGGCCAAGGCGATTGATCCCGATGAGATCGTGGTCGACGCCAAGTCCGGCATGACCGGAGCAGGGCGGACGGCGCGCGAGGAGATGTTGTTTTCGGAAGTCTCCGAAGGCTTCAATGCCTACGGCGTCGGTCATCACCGGCACATGGCCGAACTCGATCAGGAGTTCGCGCTGGCCGCCGGCCGCGAAGTGATCGTGAGCTTCACGCCGCATCTGTTGCCGATGAATAGAGGTATTTTTTCAACGATTTACGTGCGTGGTATGAAGGCTTCGCCGGAAGATCTTCATGCGGTGCTTTTAAAGGCTTACGCGAAAGAGCCATTCGTCCATGTGATGCCGTTTGGCACGCTGCCGCAGAGCCGGCATGTGCGCGGCTCGAACATGACCTTCATAGGCGTCGCTGCCGACCGCATCCCCGGCCGCGCCATTATCATCTCGACGCTCGATAACCTCGCCAAAGGCGCATCCGGCCAGGCGGTGCAGAACATGAATGTCATGCTCGGCTTCCCGGAGACCCAGGGCGTCGATCAGGTCGCGATGTTTCCGTGAGGAGTGGCGCGTCGCTTACGGCTTGGCGATGTTGGGATTGATTGCTGTCGCTGCAGCCACATCGGCGTCGCCGCCGGCCGCGTCGCCCTTCTTGCGCTTGGTCACGCCGCGTTCGTAAAGCGCTTTAGCGTCTTTCGGGTTCACGCTGACCGCCTGATCGAAATCGGCGAGCGCGTGGGTGAGATCGTTGGCGTCACGATAGGCAATGCCGCGACCGATCAGCGCCGGTGCGTAGTTGGGCAGAAGCGTCAGTGCTTCGCTGTAATCGTTGACGGCGCGGACATTGTCGCCGCCCGCCTGAATGGCGTTGGCTCGAAATGTCAGCGCCAGCGCACGGTCGTGTTTGCTGGTGGCGGCCGCAGCGATGACCCGGCTGCAGGCAAGCACCGTCTCTGACTTTGGCGGCGTCGCGCCGCAGATGCCGCGGTCATCCACGGCTAAACTTGCGCTAGCCGACAATGCCACCGCGCAAACAGCCAAAAGAAAAGCTCTCTTCGCCACTTAACCTTGCACCCTCACATAACTTCCCGGCGCGTCTTCAATCGCTTTGAGGGCACCTTCGCCGGGGATGCGGGCCGGCACTTCGGTCGGGCTTTGCCGTGTCAGCCAAACCAACCAGTCCGGCCACCATGAACCCGGATTTTCCTTGGCTTTGGCGAGCCAGCCATCGATGTCGGCGTTGCGTGGCTTCGGTCCGGTCCAATACTGATATTTCTTCTTCGCCGGCGGATTGACCACGCCGGCGATATGGCCGGAACCGGAGACGACGAACTTCACTTCGCCGCCGAAGAATTTCGAGCCGATCATCACCGACTTCGCAGGCGCGATATGGTCCTCGCGCGTCGCCAGATTGTAGATCGGCACTTTGATGGATTTCAGATTGATCGGCGTATTGCCGAGCGTCATTTTGCTTTTGGATAGTTTGTTGTTGAGATAGCAGTTGCGTAAATAGAACGAATGATTGGCGGCCGGCAGCCGCGTCGCATCGGAATTCCAGTACAACAGATCGAACGGGAAGGGCGCTTTGCCCTTCAGGTAATTGTTGATGACATAAGGCCAGATCAGGTCGTTGGAGCGCAGCATGTTGAATACGCTCGCCATAGAACTGCTCGACAGATAGCCGTTCTCGGCCATCTTCTCTTCGATGGCTTGAATCTGTTCCTCGTCGACAAAGACTTTGAGATCGCCAGCGTGAGCGAAGTCGACTTGAGCGGCGAAGAACGTCGCAGACGCAATGCGCTCGTCGCCCCATGCCGCCATCGCAGCAAGCGTGACCGCAAGCAGCGTCCCGCCGACGCAATAGCCAATGGTGTGAACCTTCTCCTCGCCGATCGCTTCCTTGATGGCATCGAGCGCCGCGATCGGGCCCTGCCGCACATAGTCCTCAAAGCCTTTTTTGGCGAGATGAGCGTCAGGATTGACCCAAGAGATGACAAACACGGTCAAGCCTTGATCGACGCACCATTTGATGAATGATTTTTCCGGTGTCAGGTCGAGCACATAGAACTTGTTGATCCAAGGCGGCACGATCAGAAGCGGCCGCTTGAGCACGGTTTCCGTTGTTGGATTGTATTGAATGAGCTGCATCAGCTCGTTTTGATAGATCACCTTACCGGGAGTGATCGCGAGATTGCGTCCGACTTCGAACATCGAGGCGTCCGACTGCCGGATCTTGAGGTCGCCGCCGCCGGCCGCGATATCCTCCGCCAGCATTTGCATGCCGCGCACCAGATTGTCGGCATTCGAGGTCAGCGTCTCGCGCAGCAATTCAGGATTGGTCAGGACGAAATTTGTCGGTGACAGCGCGTTGGTGATCTGCCGCACATAGAATTCGGCCTTCTGCTTGGTGTGCGGATCGAGCTCGGCCGCGTCGGCGACGAATTTATCGGCCCAGTTCGAGGTCAAGAGATAGGCTTGCTTGAGGAAATCGAAAAACTGGTTTTGCGTCCACTCCGGATCTTTGAAGCGCTTGTCGTTGGCTGCGGGTGCAACGACCGGCGCGGAATCTTCACCGGCGAGGCGCTTGGCGCTCGAGGCCCAGAGATCGAGGAAGGTTTTGCCGAGGCGGTTCTGTAATTCGACCGCACGCTGCGGGTCGGCGAGCCAGTATTCGGCGACCTGCGCCAGCGTCTTGACGATTTCGGAGACTTCCTCGGCGAATTTATCGCTGCGGCCTTGCTCGCGAGGTTTCATATAGGCGGCGAGAGCGCGGCCGCCTTCTTCGACCATCCGCGCCAGATTGTGCGAAAACGCCTCGACGTCGACCGGCCCGATCTTCATCGGGCCCGGCAGGGAAGGAGCCATAGGCTTGGCCGTAGTTTTAGCGCTTGCCGGTTGCTGCGAAACCGGTTCTGGCGATGGAGCCCGCACGAGCGTTCCTCAACAATCAGCGGACATGGATTCGCTCCAGGTCCTTACGGCTCATGTCCTTACGGCAGAAATGGCCTTCCATGAACATGCACACAAGCCGCTAATTTGGGCGTCCTGATTGTGCGCCTGCCTTATGAAAAGGCCGCAACGGCCGACCTTGTTTCGACCATATTAGCATTTTACCGCTAAAGCTTGCGTGATCTCTTCGTTGATCGTCGCAAATTATTGAAGCAGCGCGTTTTTGGCGCACTGCAACAAGGGGCGGGACTTAGACCTTTGGCAGAGCATTTGCCAAAGGCTATATTCGCCAGGGGATTTTTCAGGGCCAATCGTGCTTCGTTGGGTGAGTGAAAAGACGCAACCGCGTCGGGTCGGATTTGGCGTGGCAGCAATTGCTGTCTGCCTTGCCGTATCCGCGTGCTCGCCCGGCGCCGATTATCCGACGCTGTTCCCCGCGGTGCATGATATGCCGCCGCCGCGCGCCGAAGCGCCGCTCAATCCGGTGCAGGTGCAACAGACGACGGAAGACCTGATCTCCGAACGCGATCGCCTCAATGGCGGGACGCAAGGGTCCGGCAAAACGCAGCCGGCGCGGCTGCAGCCGGTCAGCCAGACTTCAGCAGGGAACGGAGCGGGCGCTACCACCGCCGGCGGTCAAGCCGTCGGCACTGAAACCAAGTGATAAGCCCTTCACCTTAGTGTAAATTCCCCTCTGCAAGACGTTCTGGGTTAGACCAATGGAAGACTTTTACCGCATCCGCCGGCTGCCGCCTTATGTGTTCGAGAGCGTCAACCGCGCCAAAGCGACAGCGCGCAATGGCGGCGCCGATATCATCGATCTCGGCATGGGCAATCCCGATTTGCCGGCTCCCGCTCATGTCGTTGAGAAGCTCAAAGAAGTGGTCGGAAAATCGCGCACCGACCGCTATTCGGCCTCCAAAGGCATTCCGGGATTGCGCCGCGCCCAGGCCGCCTATTACGAGCGCCGCTTTGGCGTGAAGCTCAATCCGGATACCCAAGTCGTCACCACGCTCGGTTCGAAAGAAGGGTTCGCCAATGTCGCCCAGGCGATCACGGCGCCCGGCGATATCATCATCGTGCCGAACCCGACCTATCCGATTCATGTGTTCGGCTTCCTGATGGCTGGCGGCGCCATTCGCTCGGTGCCAGTCGAAGCCAATGACGCGTTCTTCGGTGCGCTTGAGCGCGCGGTGCTGTTCTCGATTCCGAAGCCGATTGCGGTCGTCGTCTGCTACCCGTCGAATCCGACAGCGTGTGTTGCCGATCTCGATTTCTATCGCGAGCTGGTGGCGTTTGCGAAAAAGCACTCGATACTCGTGCTGTCCGATCTCGCTTATGCCGAGGTCTATTTCGACAACAAGCCGCCGCCCTCGATCTTGCAGGTGCCGGGCGCGATGGATGTCGCCGTCGAATTCACCTCGATGTCGAAGACTTATTCGATGCCGGGCTGGCGCATCGGCTTTGCCGTCGGCAACGAGCGCCTCATCGCCGCGCTAGCCCGGGTGAAGTCCTATCTCGACTATGGCGCCTTCACCCCGGTTCAGGTCGCTGCGACCGCCGCGCTCAATGGTCCGGACGATTGCATCCACGAGATGCGCGCGATCTACCAGCGCCGCCGCGATGTGCTGGTCGATTCCTTCGGTCGCGCCGGCTGGAATGTGCCGCCGCCGGCGGCTTCGATGTTCGCCTGGGCGCCGGTGCCGGAGCCGTTTCGTACGATCAGTAGCGTCGAATTTTCCACGCTTCTGGTGGAAAAGGCGGGCGTCGCGGTGTCGCCCGGCGAGGGCTTTGGCGAGCACGGCGAAGGCCATGTCCGCATCGCTCTTGTGGAGAACGAACAGCGCATCCGTCAGGCCGCACGCAATATCCGGCGCTTTCTTGAAACAGGGCCGGAAATGCTGCACAACGTCGTTCCACTCGCGACGCGGCGCTAGCTGGTTATTTGCTGGCCGCCGCGTTTCATCTCAACTAAAGCTTCTGGCGACGTTTCATGGCTGAGCCGCTGAAAGTCGGTCTTGCCGGTCTTGGAACCGTCGGCAGCGCAGTTGTCGATCTCCTCGATCAAGGCCGCGATAAGCTGATCGCGCGTTGCGGCCGGCCGATCGAGATCGTCGCCATCAACGCGCGCTCGCGGAGCAAAAAACGCGGCTTCGATCTGAAGCGTTTCCGCTGGGTCGAAGATCCGGTGGTGCTGGCGCGCGATCCCTCAATCGACGTGATGGTTGAAGTCGTCGGCGGTTCCGGCGATCCGGCCAAGCGTATCGTCGAGACCGCGCTCGGCGCGAAGAAGCCAGTGGTCACCGCCAACAAGGCGCTCCTTGCTGCGCATGGTCAAAAGCTTGCGGCACTGGCTGAGAAGGCCGGCGTGGCGCTTAATTTCGAAGCCTCCGTCGCCGGCGGCATTCCGATCGTGAAGACGCTGCGCGAGGGATTAAACGGTGCGTCGTTCTCACGCATCTATGGCATTCTCAACGGTACCTGCAATTACATGCTTAGCCGCATGGAGCAGGAGCGGTTGTCCTACGAAGCGTGTCTTCGTGACGCGCAGGCGCTCGGCTATGCCGAGGCCGATCCGACCTTCGATGTCGAGGGTTATGATACGGCCCAGAAACTCGCCATTCTTGCGAGCCTCGCTTTCGGCACCAGGATCGATGAGAAGGCGATTTATGTCGAAGGCATCTCGTCGATCTCGCTTGCCGATCTCGATGCCGCGAGCGAACTCGGCTATCGGATCAAGCTCCTCGGCGTTGCAGTGAAGACGGACGCGGGCATCGAGCAGCGTGTGCATCCGACTATGGTGCCGAAAGAGTCCGCCATCGCGCAGGTAATGGGTGTGACCAACGCCGTGACCATGGACGCAGTGGGCTTGGCGCCGATCACGCTGGTCGGTCCGGGGGCGGGCGGGGCAGCGACTGCTTCCGCCATTGTCTCTGACCTCGGTGATATTGCCCGCGGCATAGTGACATCACCATTTGGGCGCCCGGTGTCACGCATGACGGCGATCCGCAAGGCGCCGATGCAGCACCATGAGGGTGGCTACTACATTCGCCTGTTGGCGCGCGACCGGCCGGGAACCGCCGCGACAATTGCGCACCGGCTGGCGCAGCAGGGCATTTCACTGGAATCGATCGTGCAACGGCATCCGCCGGGCTCGCGCGGCGCCGCGACACCCGGCCGCTCGAACGAAGCGGTGCCGGTGATCATGATCACCTATGCCACCAGCGAGGATGCGGTGCGCAAAGCGCTCGCTGCCGTACGCGGCGATAAGGTGATAAGCGGGCGTCCACAGGTCATCAGGATCGAAAAGAATTAAGGTTCAATGGCCGAGTCCATTGGCCTGCTCTCTCGGTAGGAAAAGAAGTCAATCATGCCCGCCAAGTCAGCCCAGTCTTTGCCGTCGCTCGAGCGTGCGCTTTCCCTGGAGCTTGCCCGCGTGACCGAACGCGCCGCTGTAGCGGCGGCGCGGCTGCGTGGTCGTGGCCTCAAGGAGAAATCCGACCAGGCTGCGGTCGACGCCATGCGGCGTGAGCTTGCCACTCTGCCGATCGACGGCACGGTCGTCATCGGCGAAGGCGAGATGGACGAAGCGCCGATGCTATTTATCGGCGAAAAGGTTGGCACCAAAACCGGCGCGAAGGTCGACATCGCTGTCGATCCGCTGGAGGGCACCACACTTTGTGCCAAGAACATGCCGGGCGCGATCGCCACGCTGGCGATGGCTGATGCCGGAACGCTGCTGCATGCACCCGATATCTACATGGACAAGATCGCAATCGGCCCCGGCTATCCGGCAGGTGTCGTCGATCTCGATGCGCCGACGGAAGAGAACATTCTCGCGCTCGCCAAGGCCAAAGGCGTGAAACCGGAAGCGATCACCGCGATGGTTCTCGACCGGCCGCGCCACGCCGATATCATCGATGCGGTGCGTAGGGTCGGTGCAGCGGTGAGCCTCATCAGCGACGGTGACGTCGCGAGCGTCATCCACACCGCTGACCCGGCAAAAACCGGTATCGACATCTATCTCGGCATTGGCGGCGCACCGGAAGGCGTGTTGGCTGCTGCCGCTCTCAAATGCATCGGCGGGCAGATGCAGACGCGGCTGATCATCGACACCGACGAGAAGCGCGAGCGCGCCGCAAAAATGGGTATCAAGGACCCGAAGAAAAAATACGAGATCCTGGACATGGTGAAAGGCGATTGCCTGTTCGCCGCGACCGGCGTTACCGACGGCCGCATGCTGCAGGGCGTGCGCTTCGGCCACGGCGTGATCGAGACCGAAACAGTGGTGATGCGCTCGGCGACAGGCACCATCCGCTGGATCAGAGCCGAGCATCGCGAGCTGAAGAAGTTCGAATAGGCGCCGATACGCCGGACGGCGCGTATTGGGATAGCAGCTACTTGTTGCGTGCGGCGGATTCGAAGACCAGGCTCACCGCCTTGTTCAACTCCGGCTTATCTGCCGAAACATCGTTGCCAATGCTTGAGACGCGCGCGACCAACTCGGCCTGCTCGGCGGCGGGAAGGCTGATCAACTCGCCACCTTTGTCGGTCCAGGCTTTGCGTTGCCCCTCGAAGAACGTTTCCACAAACGGAACGATGTCGTGGGAAACGGCCTTCGCCTCGTTATGCAGGATCGTTTGCAGATCGGGCGGCAACGCCTCCACCCATTTTCTGTTCATGACGATGATGACGTTGACATAAGGTTGCTGGGTCTCGATCGCGTATTTTGCCGCGTCGACATAGTGCAGCGGCCCAAACACCGGAATAGTGCCAAGCGCGCCGTCGATGGCGCCTTGCTGAAGGGCCGGCAACACGTCGGCAAGCGACATCGCCACCGGCGAAGCGTCCATGCGCTTGATCATCTCGAGCTGAAAGGGCGAAGCCAGCACGCGAATTTTCATACCCTTGAATTCGGCGAGATGATGCACCGGTTTGCCGACGACGATCGCCGAAGGACCGGTCAGCATGATCGCCATTCCGATCAACCCCTTGTTTGCTCCAAGGCCCAGCATCATGTCGTTGATCGGAGGATCGTTGATGACGCGCAGATCCTGTTCGCGGCTGGTAAACAGTCCAGGTGCGCTTAAGACTTCGTACCGGGCATCGACGCCGACCAGAAATTCCGGCGGTCCGACCCAGCCCTGGATCGACCCGAATTGTGTGCCTTCGATTTGCCGTGGAATGGAGCCGAGCTGACTCGCCGGATAGATTTCGCTTTTGATCCGTCCACCGGAATCCTTTTCGACCCCTGCCGCGAAGCGCTGCAGCCATTCCGTCTGGGTGTCGTTGAGTGTCGCGGTGCTCAACTTCATCACATATGTTTTGTCTTGGGCGTACGCTTTAGATTGGGCGAGCAGGGACACGCATAGAGATGCGAACGCCGCTATCGCGACAAAGGCCACCCGGGGTCGAAATTGTCTGACTTTCATACTTTGCTTCCGGCGGTTCCAAAACGGGGATTAAGACAAGGATAAAGCACTGATTTGACGCGTCGCTGTAGCAGGACGTTGTTCTGCAAGCCATTCACGTTCCGTGCCAGTTTTGCCATATGGAGACTGGGTTAAGGAGCAGGGGAGTGGACGGGTTTCGGAACGCCAGCTCTTGCGGTGCGAGGCATCGCGCACCAAGTCTTGCTGCCTGATTCATTCTACAATTGCGGCAATGGGCGAGAATCGACTTTTCCTTGGCGTCGAGAATTCGGCGACCGGGCGTGCTTGGCGCGACCGGCTCGACGAACGTGGCGCCACGCGTGCTTTGACCATTGCGCAGCGGCACGACTTACCGGAGCTTCTCGCCCGCATCATCGCCGGCCGCAATATCGAGGCTGACGCAGTCGACGCTTTTCTCGATCCGACGATCAAACAATCGATGCCCGATCCTTTCGTGCTCACGGCCATGCAGACCGCGGCGGCCCGGATTGCGGATGCCGTAGAGCGCGGTGAGAACGTTGCCATTTTCGGCGACTACGATGTCGATGGCGCGACATCGTCTGCGCTGCTCGCGCGCTATTTGCGGCAATGCGGCTTAGCACCGCTGATCCATATTCCCGACCGGTTGTTCGAAGGTTACGGTCCGAATGTCGAAGCGGTGCGTTCATTGGCCGAGCGCGGCGCGACGCTGATCGTCTGTGTCGATTGCGGCACCACCAGCGTCGAACCATTAGCCGAAGCGAAGAAGCTTGGTGTCGATGTCGTCGTCGTCGATCATCACCAAGCTGATGAAGTGCTGCCGCCGGCGGTCGCCATCGTCAATCCGAACCGGCGCGACGATCTCTCCGGCCTCGGTCATCTCGCCGCGGTCGGACTCACTTTCATGACCGTCGTTGCGGTCAATCGCGAACTGCGGGCGCGCGGTTTTTGGAACGCCGACCGGACAGAGCCGGATCTCCTGAGCTTTCTCGATGATGTCGCGCTTGGCACAGTGGCTGACGTCGTGCCGCTCATCGGGCTTAATCGCGCCTTTGTCGCCAAAGGGCTGATTGCGCTTCGCCGCCGCGAGCGGGCAGGGCATGTCAGTCTGATGGATGTGGCGCGGCTTACCGGCCCACCGGAAGCGTGGCATCTCGGTTTTCTGCTTGGGCCGCGCATCAATGCCGGCGGCCGTATCGGCCGCGCCGATCTCGGCGTGCGGCTTCTGATCGAGGACGATCCAGTCGAGGCGGCTAAAATCGCTGCCGAACTTGATCGGCTCAATCGCGAGCGGCAGGCCATCGAGCAAGACACATTGGCGCAAGCGGAGGCCGAAGCGCAGGCCGCGCTGGGCTTTGAAGACAAAGGCGCAGTGGTTGTGACCGCGTCCGAAGGCTGGCATCCCGGCATCGTCGGGCTTGTCGCGGCGCGGCTGAAGGAGAAATTTGGACGTCCCGCTTTCGCCATCGCTCTTGAGCCCGGCGGCATCGGCACTGGCTCAGGCCGCTCGATCGCCGGGGTCGATATCGGCCGCGTGGTTCGGCGCGGCGTTGCCGAGGGCCTGTTGGTCAAAGGTGGCGGTCACGCCATGGCGGCCGGCGTGACCTTGCGCAAAGGTGGACTCGGCGCGTGGCGCGCGTTTCTGGAATCGACGCTTGCCGCTGAAGTCGAAACAGCGCGGCGCGCCAGCGGTCTTTTGATCGATGGCGCGGTAACGGCGGCGGCGGCGAACCACGAACTTGTCGCGACCATTGCGCGCGCCGGTCCGTTCGGCTCCGGCAATCCCGAGCCGGTGATCGCATTGCCGTCGCATACGATTGCTTATGCCGACGATGTCGGTCAGGCGCACATCCGGGTGCGGCTGAAATCACCCGATGGTTCAGCGGTGAACGCCATCGCTTTTCGCGCCGCGCAACAGAAACTCGGCGCAGCGCTGCGTGACAATCGCGGTCGTCAAGTGCACGCCGCCGGCAGTTTCTCCATCGACCGCTGGCAGGGCGAGGAGCGCGTGCAATTCAAGCTTACGGATATTGCGCCGGCGGAGCCGTTTGCCGGACGATAGCGCGCTCGACTTCCGCATGGCAGCGTTGTTCCGCTGCGCGAGCGGCTTGGCATCGCACTGCGAAGCTGGCTATGTGAGCGCGTAAAACGATCCATAGGGAAGCGAAATGGCCAAGCTCAGTCTCTCCGTCGCTGTCGGCGATTACGACCGCAACCGCGCGCTGTTCGATGGCGCCGTGCAGATCGACGGCGTCGATCCGGTCTATATGCAGCTTGTGCCGGAAGAGATTTTCTTTCGCGCCTTCCGTGCCGCTGAATTCGACATCTGCGAATTGTCGCTGTCGAGCTATACGGTGAAGACGGCGCTAAAGGACTGCCCCTATATCGCGGTGCCGGCTTTCGTTTCGCGCGCATTCCGTCACACCTCGATTTATGTGCGCACCGATCGCATCAAGAAGCCGGAAGATTTGAAGGGCCGCAAAGTCGGCGTGCCGGAATATCAGCTCACCGCGAATGTCTGGGCGCGCGCGATGCTGGAAGACGATTATGGCGTCAAGCGTTCGGACATCCATTGGATCCGCGGCGGCATCGAACATGCCGGCCGGCCAGAAAAGATCACAGTGAAACTGCCGCCGGGCGTCCGGCTCGACAACGCGCCGGACGGTATGACGATCTCAAAACTGCTGGAAGAAGGCGAGATCGATGGCTTCATCGCGCCGCGGCCGCCGACGCTCGTGGAAAAAGGCCATCCGCATATCGGCTGGCTATTTCCAGATCCCGTCGCGGTGGCGAAAGATTACTACAAGCGCACCGGATACTTTCCGATCATGCACGTCGTCGGCATCCGCCGCACGCTTGCGGAGCAGCATCCATGGCTACCGGGCGCGGTGCTCAAAGCCTTCGAGCAATCGAAGGCGGCGGGTGTGGCAAAACTTGCGGATACGTCGGCGACCAAGGTGACGCTGCCTTTCGTCGAGGAGCGGGTGAAGGAAGCGCGCGACCTCATGGGCAACGATTATTGGTCTTACGGCGTCGAACCAAACCGCAAAGTGCTCGATTATTTCCTCGGCCAGCATCATGGTGAAGGCCTGTCGCCGCGCCGCGTCAGCGTCGACGAATTGTTCCATGCGGCGACCTACGAGGCGTTCAAGCTATAACAGTAAAGTCCCGTTGGTCATTGCCGCGCTTGACCCGGCAATCCATAGAGCGTGGCCGCCGCATGGATGCGCGGGTCAAGCCCCGCGCATGACGAGTGTTCTTTACTCAATCACCTCGTCGGCGAGCGCGAGCAACTGAGATGGAATTGTCAGACCGAGCGTTTTTGCGGTTCTCAGATTGATGGCGAGTTCAAATTTTTCGGATTGTACGACCGGCAGGGCGGTGGGCTTTTCGCCTTTGAGGACGCGGCCGACATAGACACCTGCACGTCGCAAGACGTCAAGAAAGTCGGCGCCGTAGCTCAGCAGGCCGCCGTCATCGACATAGTCTCTAGTGTCGAACGCCGCTGGCACGTTATTGCGAGCGGCGAGCGTGATGATCTGGGCGCGGCGGCTGTAGAGGAAAGCCTCCGGGCTGGACAGCAGCATTTTGTCGGAGCCAGCCGGCAGGCGGGCAAAGGCCGCATCGATCTCGCGCTCGGTGTTGGCCTGCAGCGTGTCAATTTGAACGCCGAGCTTAGCCGCGCCGGTCTGCACATCCTTGATGAACGAGGCTGAAAATGGCGAGGCTGGATTGACGAGCACGAAACAGCGCTTCGCCTGCGGCACCAGTTGATGCAGCATGCCGAGGCGCTTTGATGCGATATCGATATTCAAAGATGTAACCCCGGTAACATTGCCACCGGGCCGATTGAGGCTTGCGACCACACCCGCCGCAACAGGATCGGCGCCGGTCGCAAACACGATGGGAACGGTCGATGTTGCGGCTCGGGCGGCGCGCGTCGCCGGCATGCTGGCGGGGGTGACGATTACGACCACGTTGTGCCTAACCAGGTCGGCCGCAAACGGGGCGAGCTTTTCAGTCTGATTGTCTGCCCAGCGATATGTGATGGTCACATTCTTGCCGTCGACAAAGCCTCCCTCCGCCAAACCTTTGAGAAACGCATCGACACGCTTGGCATTTCCTTCGGGCGAAGCGGACTCGAGCACTCCAACGACAGGTTTCTCGGCCGGTTGCTCCGCGTGCGCAGCACGCGGCCACGCTGCCGCGCCGACAAACAGCCTGATAAACTCCCGCCGTCTCACTCGATCACCTCGTCCGCGGTCGCAAGCAGCGTTTGCGGAATGGAAAGCCCAAGCGCTTTTGCGGTCTTGAGGTTGATCACAAGGTCGAAGCTTGTCGGCTGCTCGACCGGAATGTCGGCGGGCTTCGCGCCTTTGAGGATCTTGTCGACGATCTCAGCCGCGCGCCTGAACATAGTGGGGACTGCCGGTCCGTACGATATCAGTCCGCCGGCTTCGGCATAGGGTTTCTCGCCGTAGAGTGTCGGCATTTTTGCTGCCAGCGCCAATGCATTGATGCGGTCGCGGGTGTTGTTCATCAGCGGATCGGCGCTGCAAACATAGAGCGCATCGGCACGTCCGACGATTCCGGCCAAAGCGGACTCGATATCCTCGGCGCTTCGGACTTCGATCGGAACAAATTCCAGGCCGCCGGCCGTTATCGCATCTTTGACCTGGCCCAGTTCGAGCACTGAAGCAGGATAGGCAACGTCGACGAGGACTCCGACCCGCTTTATGTTGGGCAATGCCGCTTGCAACAGACCGAGCCTCTTGCCGGCAAGCTCGGGCGCAACCAGCGACAAGCCGGTCACATTGCCGCCCGGCCGCGCCAAACTCTTGACCATGCCGGTTGCCACCGGATCGCTCGCCAATGCGAAGACGATCGGGGTTTGCGATGCTTCTTTCATGGTCTGAAGCGTGGCGCTGCCAGCGGTCAGGATGATGTCGGCTTTGAGTGCGACAAGTTCTGCGGCAAGCGGCCCGAAGCGTTCAATGTGTCCGCGGCCCCAGCGATAGACAATCGTGGCGCTGCGGCCGTCGATCCAGCCCAATTCGGCAAGCCGATCGACAAAGGCCTTGGTCCACGTCGCCCAGTTTTCCGGTGAGGCAGGGCCGAGAAAGCCGATGGTCGGAATTTTCGCCGGCTGCTGCGCGCGTGCGGCGAGAGGCCATAAAACTGCAGCGCCAATAAGTGCGTTGAAATCGCGCCGTCTCATTCGATCACCGCGTCGGCGAGCGCAAGCAGTGTCGGCGGGATCGATAGTCCAAGCGTCTTAGCGGTTTTGAGATTGATCGTCAGAAAGACTTTATCGGCTTGTTGCACCGGCAAGTCGGCGGGCTTCTCGCCTTTGAGAATGCGGGCCGCATAAAGTCCGGCGGTGCGGAACGCGTCGGCTGGCCGCGGCGCATAGCTCATCAGGCCACCATCTGCGGCATATTCCTCGCGCGGATAAATCGTCGGCAATCCATATTGGGCGGCTAGCGCAACGATCTGGCCGCGCCGGCTGGTGAGATAAGCATCGGCAGCGACGCTAACGGCTCCGGCATGATGTTGCGCAAACGACTGAAAGGCTGCGTCGATATCCGCTTCCTTGGTCACACCTTGAACGACGGTATCGAAGCCGAACGCCTTAATCGCGGTCTCGACCTCGTGGGTTTCGCTATCGTGACTTGGATTCTCCGCATTGACCAGAAAGCCCACCGGATTTGCCGCAGGCAGAAGAGCGTGAAGTAAATCCACGCGTTTTGCACCGAGTGAATCGACCAGGAAGGTTACGCCGGTGATGTTGCCGCCAGGGCGATTGAGGCTCTCCACCAGACCGAGCTTCACCGGATCGGCGCCCATTGCGAATATGATCGGTATGGTCGAAGTCGCAGCCTTCGCTGCGGTCAGCGGTGCTGTTCCGCCGATCGTGACGATGATCGCGACATTGCGGTGCACAAGGTCGGCGGCGAGCGAAGCAAGCCTGTCGTAGTGGCCCTCCGCCGTCAGATATTCGATACGGACATTGTCGCCATCTTTATAGCCGGCGGCGGCGAGGCCGTTCGTCAGCCTTTCCAACTCCATCGGATTGAGATGGGTGCCGCTGAGACAGCCGATGACGGGTAGCGCCGGCTGTGCACGCGCGGCAAGCGGCCGCAAGGCCGCCGCGCTGGCGACGAAGCTCAAGAAATCCCTTCGTCTCATTCGATGACCTCATCGGCGCGGCCGAGAAGGGATAGGGGAATGCTGAGTCCGAGCGTTTTGGCCGTCTTCATGTTGATTACGAGTTCGACCTTAACCGATTGCTGGATCGGCAGACCGGCGGGCTTGTCTCCCTTGAGAATGCGCCCAGTGTAAACCCCGGCTTGGCGATAGGCATCGGGAAGGCTCGTCCCGTAACTCATAAGCCCCCCGGCATCGGCAAAGCCGCGCACATAGTAGGCCGTTGGAATCGCATAGCGTGCAGCGAGCGCGATGAATCTTTGGCGTAACGGAAGATAGCTCGGCGACGAAGTGACGATTGCTGCGCCGATCCGTCGTTCGGCCATCGCCGCAAAGGCTGCATCGATCTCGTTTTCAGTGCTGACATTGATGACTTGGATTTCTCTATCCAAGGCCGTCGCTGCCTTTGTCAGCTCTTTGAGCTGCTCGACAGTGTCAGGTGATTTCGGATCAACGATAACGCCGATCACAGTCACGTTCGGCATGACGTCGTGCATCAGCTCAAGACGTTTGGGCTCGAGCGCCACGGTCAGCATATAGATACCGGTGGCATTTCCGGCCGGACGATTGAGACTGTCGACAAGACCGATGGCGACCGGATCGCCGCCAGAGACGAAAACGATCGGTATTGTTGTTGTCGCTTGCCTGGCTGCCATTGCCGAGGCCGGCGTGCCGAGCGCGGCAATCACGTTCACGCGCTGCTGGACTAGGTCCGACGCAAGGGCCGGCAACTGCTCAAATTGCCCATGTGCCCAGCGATATTCGACCGCTACGTTTTGGCCTTCGACAAATCCGGTCTCGTTGAGCCCTTGCTTGAATGCTGCGGTTAACGCGGCAAACTCCTGCGGTGACGTCAGACCAAGAAATCCAATCACCGGCATGGAGGACTGTGCGTGCACCGCGAGCGGCCACGACACTGAAATCTCGGCTGCTGCGCCGCCGACAAAGTTCAGGAATTCGCGCCGCCTCATCGCCGCCCCCGGCGCTTGCGCCGCCGCCGTTATGCTCTCGCCGGCTTGAGCCGCACGTGAATATTCTTTTCCTGCGTATAGGCGACCATCTCTTCAAAGCATTCCTCGCGGCCGATGCCGGATTGCTTGAAGCCTCCGAACGGCGCGCCGAGAAAATGCTTGGAGACGTCATTGATCCAGACAAAGCCGGCTTGCACGGCAGCCGCAGTGCGATGCGCGGTGGAGAGGTCGTTAGTCCAGATCGAAGCGGTCAATCCGTATTCTACGGAATTGACCTGTTCGAGCATCTTGGCTTCGTCGCTCCATTTGAATACCGCGAGCACCGGGCCAAAAATTTCCTCGCGGGCGATGCGCATATTCGGCTGAACGTCGGCGAACACCGTCGGCTCGATAAAGAAGCCTTTCGCTAGCGACGGATCGCTTGGTGGGGCACCGCCGGTCAGAAGCCGCGCGCCTTCCTCTTTGGCGCTGGCGATAAAGCCCAAGATTTTCTCGTGCTGGGTTTTGGAGATGATCGAGCCCATGGTGGTTGACGGATCGGTGGCGATGCCAGGCTTGTAATAGGCGATCTTGGTTTTCACCTTGGCAAGCACGGCGTAATAGATCTTCTCGTGCACGAAAGCGCGGCTGGTCGAGCCGCAGGACTGTCCACACCAGGTGAAGTTCATGCCGCCGATGACGCCGTCTGCGACTTCGTCGGGATCGGCGTCCGGATAAGCGATCAGCGCATTCTTGCCGCCGAGTTCGAGCATCACCGGCTTGAGCGTGTCGGAGGCGGCTTTCATCACAGCGCGACCGGTCGGCACCGAGCCGATCAGCGCGATCATGGCCACGTCCTTGTGCGAGGCGAGCGTGGCTCCGGCCTCGCGGCCGCCGGGCACAAGATTGAACACGCCGGGTGGCAAGATGCCGTCGATCAGTTCAGCGAGCCGCAGCGACGACAGCGGGGCCTGTTCCGGCGGCTTCATCACCACAGTGTTGCCGGTCGCGAGCGGGGCTGCGGCCTTGCCGGCGCAGAACATGAAGGGATGATTGAAGGGAATAATGCGGCCGACGACGCCGCGCGGCTCGCGCACCGAGAAATTCACCACGCCAGGACCCATCGGGATCGAGGCCCCTTTCATCTCGGTGACGAGGCCGGCATAGAACTCGATCTGCGCCGCGGCGATGGTCGCATCCTTGATCATCTCGGCGTAAGGGTTGCCGCAATCGGCGGCATCGATCAGCGCCAGTTCTTCGGCGTGGTCGCGCAGCACATTGGCGATGCGCTTTAACAGCCGTGCGCGCTCGAGCGGCGGCGTATCGCGCCACGCCGGGAAGGCGGCCTTGGCGGCGCTCACCGCTGCGTCGATATCGGCCGCGCCGCAATCGGCGACACCGCCAAGCGATTCACCGGTGCCGGGATTGATCGTGTCGGCTGAGCGGCCGGATTTCGCTTTGTGCCATTTGCCGCCATAGAAGGCGTCGCGATGCTCCGGTAGTTGCAGCGGCACGATCTTCGGTGTTTTGACCGGAATATTCATGATGACCTCCTGACACGGAGCGCGAGGCGCTCCTTATTTCTGTTTGATCTCGTCGAGCTTGGCGAAGTGTGCGACCACACTGTTGATGCCGATCGCCATCATGAACAGCACAAGCAGCACAGCATAAAGCCGTGGCATGTCGAAACTATTATAGGCCTGAATGACCAGGAATCCGATGCCGCGATTGGAGAGCTTGGTCTCCGCCAAAAGCGTGCCGATCAGCGCCACACCAAGGCCGAGCCGCAAGCCATTGACGATCGGATGGCGCATCGCCGGCATATAAATCTTCATCGTCATCTGCCACCAATTGGCACGGAAGCTGGTGCCGACTTTGATCAGCACCTGATCAATCTGGCGCATGCCGGCAGCGACATTGAGCGCGATCGGGAAGAAGCACGACAGCGCGCCCATCGCGATTTTCGATCCGGAGTCGACGCCAAACCACATGATCATCACAGGGAAGAAAATGATCTTCGGTGTCGGACCGAGATAGTAAAGATACGGCTCGAAGGCTGAGGCGATGAATTTGTTGCCACCGACAATCAGCCCGGCAACGATCCCGCCGATGCCGCCGAGAGCAAGCGCGATCACGATCTCCTCGAAAGTCACGCCGAGATTCCAGTAGAAATCGGTGCTCGAAAGGAGCTTGACCAAAGCGGTCCATATCTTTGGCAGTGACGGAATAACGTCGCGATAGAACCAGCCGGAAACGGCCATCACCTGCCAGGCGACCAGTGCGAAAAGCACGAGCGCAACGCGCAGCAGCAGCACCGGCGTCAGCCAGGGCTGCGCAGGCGTGGCGCGGGTCAGGCGGCCGACTTCAGCCATCGCTCGGCTCTTTCGGTTGCGACAAAGAAGACGACACTGACCAGAATGACAAAGCAGATCGAGGCATAGACGCCGGGCAGGTCGTAACGCTCGGCAAGCTCATTGATCAGTTTGCCGAGCCCACCGAAATTGATCAGGAATTCGACGCCGACCACATTGATCAAGGCGAAGATCAGGCCGAGGCGGATGCCGACAAAGATTGTCGGCAGCGCGGAAGGCAACAGGATTTTCCAGAACTGCTGTGCTGGCGTCAGCTTGAAGCTCCGCCCGACATTGAGCAGAACGCGGCGCGTTGCCGACAGCCCTTCGATGGTCTTGAGAATGACCGGCGGCAGGCCGGAGAGAAACGCCAGCATGATGATGGTGAGCGAGCTGCGCCCAAACAGCACCAGGAATAGCGGATAGGCGAGCACCAGCGGCGCCGCGGCGAAGGCCGCCACCCAGGTTTCGCAGGCGCGGCGAAAGAGCGGCAAGCCGTGCATGGCGACGCCGAGAATGATGCCGAATACCGTCAGCAGGACGCCGGATGCCAGACATTCCCATGCTGTCTGCCAGAAGCGATCCATGATGTCCTCTTCCGCGACGACGCGGCCGAAGCTTGCGATCACTTCGGACGGCAACGGAATGATGAAGCGGTTGATCAGGCCGAGGCGGATCAGGATTTCGATGGCGACCAAAAGGAAAACTAGCGAGCCTAGCCCAACAGCTTGCGGCGCAAAGCGGCGAAGTGTGAGGGCGCCTGCGCTCATTACGCTGGCGTTCCGCTATGCAAGGCGCGCGATTGTTCGTCGCTCATGCCGCGGGTCGCTTCTTCGCGCAGATCGCTCCAGATTTGCGCGACATAGCGTCCGAACGCCTCGCTGGAGACGATTTCGGACGAGCGCGGGCGCGGCAAATCGATGTTGACGATGCGTTTCACCCGCCCGGGACGATAGGTCATCACCAAAATGCGGTCGGAGAGCTGCACCGCTTCGGTGATGTTGTGGGTGATCAGCAGCGTCGTTTGTTTGAGTTGCTGCTGGATTTGCAAAACCTTATCGCCGAGCAAGAGCCGAGTCTGCTCATCGAGCGCGGCGAAGGGCTCGTCCATCAGCAAAATCTTCGGCTCGGAGGCGAGCGTGCGTGCCATCGAGACGCGCTGGCGCATGCCGCCGGAAAGCTCGGAAGGATAGCGCCTCTCGAAGCCGTCCAGTCCGACCATCGAGACGAAGTGCCGGGCGCGGTCGATGCGCTCGCGTTTGCCGACCCCGGCGATTTCCAGCGGGAAGGCGACATTGTCGACGACATTGCGCCACGGGAAGGTGGATTCTTCTTGAAACACCATGCCGATCGAGTGATGCGGCCCGGAGATCGTCTCGCCGCCGACGGTGACGCGCCCGCCATAGCCGCCGAGCAGGCCGCCGATGACATTGAACAGGGTGGACTTGCCGCAACCGGACGGACCGATGATGGAGAGGAATTCGCCTGGATTGACGTCAAACGAGACGTCATCGAGGGCGACGACGTCGTCGCCCTCGGGCGTGGCAAAGCGCATCGCCAGATTGTCGACGACCATGATCGCCGGTGCCGCGACTGCGGCCGGCGCCATGCGATTTTGCGTCGTGGCGACCGCCATCAGCGCGCTCAATTGCCGGCGCGCGTCATAGCCGCCGTCATCACCGCGGTGTAGCCGGGTTCGACCCGCACATCGACGACGGCGACTCCGCCGGCGTCGACCGCCGCAATCGCTTTCTCGAGAATGCCGGGCAGGTCGGCTGCTTTGGTGACCGGACCAAAACCTTGCGCACCTTGGGCGCGGCCCATGGAAGCGAGGTCGACCTCGGGATCGGACATGCGCTGGCCGATCCATTTGTTTTCGACCGGACGATTGCGCGCGCGCGCCATCCGCTCCTGGTGCAGTTCGTCGTTATAGAAGGAGCGGTTATTGGCGAGCACAAAGAGCAACGGAATTTTGTAATGCACCGCAGTCCACACCGCGGTGACACCCATCAGAAAGTCGCCGTCGCCGCAGATCGCGATCGGCAAACGGCCGGAGCCTTTGAGCGCCAGCGCCGCGCCTACCGAAATGCCCGGGCCGCCGCCGACGCCGCCGCCGCCGTCGGAGCCGACATAGTCGAGCGGATGACGGAACGGAATCCACGAGTCATCCCAGGACAGCGGCAGATGCGTATAGGTCACGGAGCGGTCGCCGAGCACTTTGCGCAAAGCGCGCGCGATGCTTTCGTTGGTGAAGGCTTGCGGTTCTTTATCGGAAATTTTGCGCGGACTCGGCACCGCGTGCGGCTTGGTGCTCTTGCCGATTTCCTTGACCAGTTCCGGCACCACCAGATCGGGATCAGCTGAGAGCAGAAGATCGACCGGTGGCAGCGCCTGGTGATCCATGCTCCAGCCATTGTGGATGCGATGGTCGAGCGAAATCTGAATCACTTTGCATGACGGCGACGGGCCGAAGTCACGCACCCCGCCAGCGAGATCCACCCAGTCTAGGCTGAGAACCACATCGACATTCTTCAAGCCTTCAACGCTGTCCGGCGTGATCGCGCGCAGCGAACCGATATGCAGAGGGTGATCGGTGGGGAAGCTCGCGCCGATCTTCAGGTCGGTGACCACGCGCGCATTCAACGCTTCGGCGAGCGCGACACGCGCGTTCCAGGCGCCTTCATCGCGCGACGCGCGGCCGGCAAGAATGAGGATATTCTTTGCGCCCTTGAGCATCGCAGCCGCCTGCTTGACGGCCTCCGCGGGCGCGGCCGTCGCGACCGGCGGCATGTAGCGAGCGATGTCGATCGGCGGCAGCGCGTCGGAGACTTTCATCTCCTGCAATTCGGCGTCGAAATTGATGTAGACCGGACCCTGCGGCGCGGTATTGGCGATCCAGGTGCCGCGCAGGATGGCTTCGCGTGCGGCTGCGGGTGACGACGGCTGATCGTCCCATTTGGTGTATTCGCGAACCAGCGCGCCCTGGTCACGTGAGGTGTGGATCCAGTCGATCCACGGACGGCGCTTCGCTGCGTCGACCGGACCGGTGGCGCCGAGCACGATCATCGGCATGCGATCGCACCAGGCGTTGAACATCGCCATGGTCGCGTGCATCAGCCCGACATTCGAATGCACGGCGGTGACCATCGCCTTGCCGGTGACTTTCGCATAGCCGTGCGCGATGGCGACGGCGGCTTCCTCGTGCAGACAAAGCAGCATCTGCGGCTGGGTGTTGCCGAGATAATTGACGATGCTGTCGTGCAGGCCGCGATAGCTCGCGCCTGGTGTGAGCGCGATATAGGGGATGTCGAGCGAGCGGAGCGCGTCGGCAATGATGTCGGAGCCGAAGCCCGGTGCATTGGCGCCGGTTTGGCTCGGGCGTTCGACCTTGGCGACGGCGGGATCGGCTTCGTTGGCGCGAGCGGTCGCGGGGGGCGGCGTCATCAGGGCATTTCCTCGTATTTTGCGTTTTGACGGTACAGAGCGGCCGCATCCAACCGGATCGGAACGAAGTTCACAAGCCAATTCGGGAGGCAGCTTTGAGCCTTGTTACGACCCTTGTTAGGACCCTTGCCGCAGGCGAGTGAGGAGGCCTGTGCCGGGATAACCGTCGGCCGGTTCCAATCCGATTTTCCGCTGATAATTGCGCACCGCGGTCGTGGTCGCGCCGCCGGCCCGGCCGTCAGCGCCGCCAGTATCGAAACCCTGCGCGGTAAGGCGGGACTGGATCTCCTGAACTTCAGCAAGCGTCGGGGCGGGTTCGCCGCCGGGAAACATCTGCACGAACGGTCCGCGTCCGACGCAGCGATCGCCGATATGGCACAGCGCGAGCGCGTAGCTCATCGACGGATTGTAGCTTTTGGCGGCCGAGAAATTCGCGCCGAGGAGAAAAGCAGGACCGCCCGCGACCGGCACCCAAAGCCGCGCCGTGTCACTCGGCCGCGGGAACGACGCGCCGTCAGCGCGTGTCACGCCGAGCGCCTGCCAGGCGGCGTAGGTGCGTAGCTTGCCGCCTTCATGATGCGCCTTCTTATGGCTCTTCTTGCTGCTGCTCTTGCTGGCTTCACTCTGCAAAGTTTGCGCGCGCACTTCGTAGCCCCAATGCTCGCCGCGCCGATAACCGCCGCGCTCGACGAAATAGCGCGCGGTTGAAGCGAGTGCGTCGTCTGGCGGCCCATAAGGCGAGACCTTGCCGTCGCCGTCATAGTCAGTACCGACATGGAGCCAGACTTCAGGCATCCATTGCGTGTGACCCATGGCGCCGGCCCATGAGCCGACCATCTGCTGCGGCGTAGCCCAGCCGCGCTGCACGATGCTCAGGGCATTGATGAGTTCGCTTTCCCAATAGCGCCGCCGACGTGGCTCAGCCCATGCGAGTGTCGCCAATGACGGGATGACCGGCCGCATATAATTTTTCTCGATGATGGGATCGCCGAAAGCAGACTCGATGCCCCAGACGCCGAGCATGAAAGACGGCTCGACGCCGAAATCTTTTTCGATGCGCGCAAGGAGTGCGGCGTATCGCTTGGCCATCTCCTTGCCGCGGACGATCTTCCATTCTGAAGTCGCGCGATTGAGATACTGCCAGAGCGGCTGATTGAACTCGGCCTGATTGTGGATCGCATTGAGCCCGGTCGTGTCAGGCGCGATCCCGTCCATGACGCGCGTGTACGTATCGTCCGCGATGCCGTGCGCGACGGCCTTCGTGCGGAACGTCCCGATCCACCGATCGAACGCTGCGTCCGTCCGTGCTGCTCGCGCTACGATCAGGCTCGCAAAGCTGCCCGCTATTGCCTTTAGCGCCGTGCGCCTCGCAATGCCCGGCATCGGCGGCTTTCTGCTCATTGCGCGACTCGCCCTCTTTGGCCGCGACTTTAGCATCGCCGGAAGCGTTGCCCGGTGCAGGTTTTGACGCACCGTTCGCCGTATCGAGAAGCACACCGGGCTTAGGCTCGGCGCTCTTGGGTTCGGTGCTATCGGCGGGAGATGATGCACTGGCCTCCACCGGAGGAGGCGGATCGTCGATCGCGGTGACCGCGTAGGGGATCGCTTTGTCGCTTGCCGGTACGTCGTGCGGCGCAGTTGCCAGCGATGCGTGAGCGAGTGTCTCGCTCATACGATCGATGCTGGCAGCAAAACTCGAAATGTCGAAATTCAGCGGGTCGTCGTGGCCGTTGCGGATGTCGGAATCGAGCGCCGCATGGAACGCCGGAATAAGCCAGCGCCCGGCGCGCACGCTTGCGATGGTGTAGAGCAACGCCAGCCGATCATACTGAGCCTGTGAAAACGCCGGATTGGGCGAACCTGAATCGCCGCCATGCGAGCCCGAGCGGCGCGGCTGAATCATCTCGATATGGATGAACAGGCCTTTGAGCGCGCCGTTGAAATTGGCGGCTTGCTCGAATTTTGTCTCGCGCCAGGGAATCGAGAATTCATGATCGAGCAGCATTTTGCCGGCGCGATTGAGGACGACATGGGCTTTGCCCCAGCCGTCGGCGCAAACGAAGTTGGACAGACTGTTGAAGTGCGCCGTGCTGTCGATGTCGTCGGGAAACGAGCGGTGATGAAAATTCGGACCGCTGGTGTCGTGAATGACGAAGTAGCGCACGGCCGGCGCATCGGGATCGTTATCGCGGGCATGCGAATCCGGTTGCCACAGATGCGCGGCGAAATCCCATTCCAGATTTTGACTGGAGAGATACGCGCTGAGCGCGTCGCGTGACGGTAACCCCGTGATTTGCCCGACGCGGTCGGTCAGCGCCGCGGGCAGGGTGTTCAAAGGCGGCGCGAGATTGCGTGTCTCATCCATGCCGCGCATCAGGCACATCGCCTGTTCGGCAGGTGTGCCGGCAAAGCTCAGCGTGTCGGGATCGAAATTGCACGCGCCCATGTCTTTGATGAAATAGGGCGCGCGATAATGACGTGGCTCGCAATTGACGCTGAAAGCCGCTTGCACGGAACAGACAAGCGCGGCGCTGGCGAGCGCCGTGACGGAAAAATTCCGACCTGAAAAAATCGAAGCACGCACGACGTAAATCCCAAGGCCCGGACTTACAACTCAATGGACTTACTATCGCTGTCAACGCGCGCGATGCCAAGCGGTGCCATGCCGGCATCGCCTCAAATTAGCAGCCAAGTTTTCTGTAATGAATGCTTGTTCAGGTTGGCCGCGATGATCGGCCGGTGGTTGCGGCTGTTACTCTTTGGCGCGCTCGACGTAGCTACCGTCGGCCGTCATCACCACGATCTTGGTCCCGGTGGTGACAAAGGGTGGCACCGTCGTGCGCACACCGTTGGACAGCATGGCCGGTTTGTAGGACGAGGACGCGGTCTGCCCCTTCATCGCCGGCTCGGTTTCCGTCACTTCCAGAATTGTTTTGGCTGGCAGTTCGATCGCCACCGGCGTGCCTTCGTGAAGGCTCAAAGTGACCTCCATCTCCGGCTGCAGATAAGCCTTCTGGTCGCCGACGATATCTTCAGGAACCGCGACTTGGTCGTAGGTTTCCATATTCATGAAATGGAAGCCGTCGCTGTCCTCGTACATATACTGAAACTTGCTGTCCTCGACGAAGGCGCGCTCGACCTGATCGGTGGTTTTGTAGCGCAGCGAGACTTTAACCCCGTCCAGGATGCGGCGGACGTCCATCTGGGTGACCGGCGTGCCCTTGCCGGGATGGATGCTCTCGATGGTCACAATGACCCCGAGTTTGCCGTCGATGTCGACGATATTGCCTTTTCGCAACGAGCTGGCGATGACTTTCACGGCGTCCTCAATGGATTGGCTTTGGTTCTGATTCCGGGCGCAACATAGCGATCTTGCGCCCGAGGGCTAGCTAAAATTGGGCTAGCGGTTTCGGCCGGATAGCCCCAAACGAGGACAATGTCGCCAAATCCGCCGCGTTCTTCGCCCTTTTGGGCTCCCCATGTCCATGCCGACCGCCGGCCGGCGCTGCTGGCGCGGGCGCGGATCGTTGCTGCCCTGCGGGCTTGGTTTGCCGCGCGGGAGTTCATCGAGGTCGAGACCGGCACGGCCGTTCGCTCGCCCGGCAATGAGATGCATCTGCATGCTTTCGCAACAGCGCTCACCGCGCCTGACGGGACGCGCGCGCCGCTTTATTTGCGAACCTCGCCGGAATTCGCCTGCAAGAAGCTTCTCGCCGCCGGTGAACGCCGCATCGTCGAATTCGCCAAAGTGTTCCGCAACCGCGAGCGCGGCGCGTTGCATCATCCGGAATTCACGATGATCGAATGGTATCGCGCCGGCGAACCTTATGAGATTTTGATGGACGACTGTGCTGCGCTGTTGCAAATGGCGGCGCAGATGGCTGGAACAAAGACGTTCAGCTTTCGCGGCCGTAGCGCCGATCCATTCGCCACGCCCGAGCGTGTTACGGCGGCTCAAGCTTTCACCCGGTTTGCCGGCATCGATTTGCTCGCGACACTTCCGGGCGGCGAACCGGATCGCGATGCGTTTGCGCGCGCCGCACAGGCGGCCGGTATCCGGCTCGGCGATGACGATAGCTGGGGCGATATCTTTAGCCGCGTTCTGGTCGAACGTATCGAGAGCAATCTCGGCATCGGCCGTGCGACGATCCTTGATGAATATCCAGCCGCATTGTCGGCACTGGCGCGGCCGAAAGCTGATCCGCGTGTCGCCGAGCGTTTCGAGCTTTATGTCTGCGGCGTCGAACTCGCCAATGGCTTCGGCGAACTGACCGACGCCCCCGAACAGCGCCGCAGGCTCGAACATGAAATGGACGAGAAGGAGCGTATCTATGGCGAGCGTTATCCGATCGATGAGGATTTCATCGCCGCGCTCGCGGTCATGCCGCAAGCTTCAGGGATAGCACTCGGACTCGACCGCCTGGTGATGCTTGCGACAGGTGCGTCGCGGATCGACCAGGTGATCTGGACGCCGATGGAGGAGGAGCCGCAATGACGGCCGCCAAATTATTTCGTCAGCCTTCCGAGGCCGGCAGCGAAGACAGCACGCGACTTGCCGCGCTGGAACAGGTGGCGGCGCGCTATGCGGTGGCGATCACGCCGGCGCTCGCCGAACTGATCGACGCCAACGATCCACACGATCCGATCGCGCGGCAATTCGGTCCCGATGCGCGCGAGCTTGATGAACGTCCGGAAGAGAATAGCGACCCGATCGGCGATCAGGCGCACAGTCCGGTCGAAGGCATCGTGCATCGCTATCCGGATCGCGTGCTTCTTAAGCTCGTTAATGCCTGCGCGGTCTATTGCCGGTTCTGCTTTCGCCGCGAAATGGTTGGGCCGGGCCGGGGAGGGCTGTCGCCGCATGCGCTCGAGGCCGCGCTCGATTATATCCGCGGCACGCCGCAAATCTGGGAAGTGATCTTGACCGGCGGCGATCCGCTGGTGCTGTCGCCGCGCCGCCTGCAAGACGTCGTGGGGAAACTCACCGCGATCGACCACGTCAAAGTCATTCGCGTGCATACCCGCATCCCGGTCGCGTCGCCGGCGCGCATTTCCGCCGCGATGGTGCGCGCGCTGCGCAGCGACAAAGCGACCTTCGTCGTGTTGCACGCCAATCACGCGCGCGAACTCAGCAAACAAGCCCGCGCGGCAATCGCGCGTCTGGTCGACGCCGGCATTCCGGTCTTGTCGCAATCGGTGCTGCTGCGCGGCGTCAATGACGATGCCGAAACGCTCGGCGCGCTGATGCGGGCTTTGGTCGAGTGCCGCGTCAAACCCTATTATCTGCATCACGCCGATCTCGCGCCCGGCACGTCGCATTTCCGCACCACCATCGCGGAAGGCCAGGAGCTGATGCGTGGGCTGCGCGGCCGCTACTCGGGCCTGTGTCAGCCGGACTACGTGCTCGACATTCCCGGCGGCTTCGGCAAATCGCCGGTCGGGCCGAGTTACATAAGCGCCGACGGCGAGAGCGTCGCCGACTTCAACGGCGCGCAGCATCGCTATCCGCCGCGCGGCGCGTGATCACGCTGCTTGGGCGAAGAACACCGCGGTTTCGAATTGATACTCGCACGCCTCGCACGACCAAGTGTGGCGCACGCAGCGGTCGCCGAGATATTCGGACCAATCGGGCGCGAGCAGCCAGCCGCCGCATTGCGGGCAATTGTTCTTGCTGTAGGTTGTGAGACGCGACGGTGCCGCTGTGCCAGCGGTCCTGGTGTCCAGCGCCATCTGTTCTCTCCCTGAACTTAGACGTGTAACGCGTATGCGCGTTCTATGGCGCCGAAGTGGCGCGGAGACGTCACTGATATGAGAGGGCTGAGGAAAAATTTGGGTGGCGCTGCAACAGTTTGATGAATTCCGCCGCCGCCGTTTCCCCCGCCTCGACAGCACGGTGTCGCTGCCCATAGGCACAACCGCGGGAGGCAGCGTCCAGGTAAGCGGGTAAGCTCTCCGCAATGCCGATTTGACGCGGGATTCTGTGAACTGTTGCAAAACCGCAACAACGGCGGCCGATATTCGTGTCTATACTCTGTTAAGGATTCATAGGTGGGGCACTATGAAGAAAATAGCTTTCGGCCTGATCGCTTTACTCAGCACGTTCGGAACATCGGCATTCGCCGCGGATATGGCGTCGCCGGGCTGGGTGGGGACTGGCGAGCCGGTTCGTTTCACCTGGACGGGCTTTTATGTCGGCGGTATCGCAGGTGCTGCGATCTCGCGGCCGCAAACTAATCTTACGGTAACGGATGGGATAGTGGTGCCAGGGGGAGTACTTTACTATCCTCCCGGCAACGTCGCAGCTTTGCAAAATCTCGGTTCGGTGAAAAGCTCCGATCCAACCGGCGCCTTCGGCGGCCGCATTGGGTACAACTACCAGGCCGGCGCCTATGTCTGGGGCATCGAAGGTGACATTACCTCGATCCGCTCCAAGATCTCGCGGCTCACGACCGGCAACCCCTTCGCCGGTTGCGCAGTATGTTCCGCGACCTTCAACAGCACGACCAAGACCGATTGGGTCAGTACTGTCCGCGGCCGTTGGGGCATGCCGGTCGATCGCGTCATGCTTTACGCGACGGGTGGCGTGGCTTTTGGCAAAGTGAGCTTCACCAATTCCTACTTTGGCGTTCCCCCGAATGTTGCGCTCGGCCTCACGGATTCCGAAAGTTCGTCGGCTAGTAAAACCATGGTCGGTTGGACCATCGGCGGCGGATTCGATTACACGATCAATACGCATTGGGTCATCAGCCTCGACTACGAACATATCGATCTTGGTAACTTGAAGGCCGCTGGCACGGTTATCGTTTCAAACCCAACCGTTTCGAATTCTTCGATGAACTTCAGCACGCATATCTACGAGGACATCGTCTCGGCGGGCTTGGGCTACAAGTTCTAAGCGCCACCGCGACAATCGATTGGTTGAGGCCGGACATAGCGTCCGGCCTTTTTGTTTGTCCGGATGCCGGGCTCGCCCCGCGCACGAAACGTATTGTTAGCAACTTGATTCGCTGTTTTTCGCCGATTCCGATTCGTTCTTTGAGAACGAAATGGAGTCAGACGCAGAACGAAACTTTTGCCGCATGACCGCTTAATCGGCACGCCGTCCGGCGGCACTTTCCGCCTTCGCGGTGGATGATTTGGTCTCGGTGTCTTCGGGCGACGGCGTGCTGAAGAAAGTCAGAACCAGCCACATGGCGAGGGTGACGCCGACAGAGAATACGAGCCCGTATTTCCAGCCATGATAGGGACCGAAACAGGTCAGCGCGAAGATGAAGGCGCCGTATGCCGCGTAGGTGATGCAACTCTCGTAGGCTTTTCGCCGGATCATGGCGGCACTGCAATCGCGTGATCGTGTGGCCGGTAGCGGCGAGCGCGAGCAGGCGCTTCCTCACGCACATTTTCCGTTACGCACGTTCACCAGGAAACGTCTTGTTAGCAAATCACGTCTGCGTTTTTCGCCGATTCCGATTCGTTCTTTAAGAACGAAATGGAGTCAGAGGAAGAACGAAACCGTTTCGGCGTCTATGCCGGACGGCGGCTTCTCGCGTCGCCTTCAAAACCCCGTAACGCGCGCAGCGTTATCGGCCGTAGCGGAGACAGCAAAAAGCCCGGCGCGAAGGCCGGGCTTTGTCGTTCGAATGTCGCGAGCCGCGGGCGTTTTGATAGCCCAGCGTGTCGTTAGAACGTCGTCTTGTCAGAACGGCCTAACGTCAGAAAGTCTTGCCGAGATTGAACATAACCGCGGTCAGCGTGCGGCTTCCGGTTGACTGCGTGTAGTTCTCGAATGGCGCGAAGTTCGCTGACGGCGCGCTGATATTCTGCGAGCGGGCGAAGGCCCAGGTCGCGTCAAGACCGGTGAACCAGCCGGCGCCAAGCTGATAGCGTGCGCCGACGCCGACGGCGGGATCGGCTTCCCACCAGCTCTTGCTGGCGGCGGTGCCAGGACCGCCCGGCGCGCCGAGTTCGACCAAGTTGAAGCCGGCCTTGAACTCGTTGAACTGGACGCCGCCATGGACATCAAACGAAAGGCCCGGAATGGCGATGCCCAACCTGCGGGCCTGGACGCGATAGCCGAGATAGAGGGGGATCGACCATTCCTCTTTGATGAACGACGTGCCGGTGCCCTTTGGAATTACGCTCAGGCCCGAGAACGAGGCCGTGGCTCGGCCCGGATCGGAGAAGCCGGTCGCCACGAAACTGTTATTAAGAAGCGCGCAAATGATATCTGTGAAACCAATCCCACAGTCAGGGGCTCCGCCAGTAGTCGGATCCTCACCGGCGGCCAATCCGCCGCCGGCGGAGGTGCTCCCGCCGATCTCCATCATTCCACCGCCGGCCACCGTGGTGTGGTTGTACCCTTGTGATTGGGTCGTTGTCGGCGGAGCAGCACCAGTGTCGGTGCCGCTCATCGAGCCGGTGCTGCTGTAATTCAGCCCGCCCAAAGTGCCCATAACGGAGACTTTCGGGCCGGTAGCCATAGGGGTCGCAACGGGCATCACACGATGTCGCTGGACTGCCGGCGGCCTTTTCTTTTTTGCAACGCCGTCCGCACTCTGCGCTAAGGCCGCCGATGCAACCAGCGACAGCGCCAAGCCCGCAATAAAGGGCACGCTCCGCGCAACAGTCGATTTAAGGCCTGCCTTGGATGAAGCAGGACCGAACGCGCCAATCATCTTTTTCATGAAGCCCTCGAAACGCGGACTCGAAATCGTCCGTCGGTCCGGGCAATTCATCACTGATTTCAGACGCCGTGAAGCTCAAAGAGCTTTGTGAATAACTTCAGTATCCGGCCGTGACTAAAATGGCACACAAAGTGCCTGCAAAACACGATTGCTTCATGTGAATACATTGTCGCTGGTTGTCGGCTTTATAGCTTCGCGTGACAAACGTAGCCGTTCGGGCTCTGTTTCGAAACGCGGGGCGAGATCGTCTGCCGGCCGACTACTTTCGCACGCAGGAGTATGAGAATCGCTCACCAGGCTTCAGGCCGACATAACCTCTGGCCTGCTCGCCGCCGGCATTGCACTCCTGCTGCGAGGAAAACGAACGGCCGGTATTCACCGTGTGGACGTGACCGTTCAGAGCGAAGTGCAAAATCAACACGAAACTCATGAGCGCTTACCCGCAACGTTTACTCCGGGTGAGCATACCAGCCGATCGTGGCCTGCGGTGAGGATATTTCCCCCAGCCGATACCCTAAATCCTATGCGTTGCGCAGGGGCTCGGTACGTCGATACCGACGCGGGCGATGATCTCCTCTTTCCCGAACACCACCTTCATCAAGTCGCCGGCTTCGGGCAGGTTTCCGTCTCGGAACTTGGGAGCGAACTCCCAATCGCCGTTCTTCCTCTTGAGGCTAAATGCATACATGGCGTCAGCTCCCTCTCTAACTGACCCACAATAGAACGCGCATTGCACGCTGGAATGTGACCGCTGTCACCGGACGGCGTTTTCCGTCTCCGATCGACGGGGCGAAGGACCATCTTGTCGGCAGTTGGAACAACGGCGGTTTCGAGACGAAAGAGCAAGCGCGCGTGTGGCTGGATGGCTCGGGATGTGAGCTTTGGCTTCGGCAACAAGGTTTGACCAGATCGCCCAGATGGCCGACGTCTCTTTCTGGATCAGGTCCGCAAACCGGTTGCCATTTAGTGCTCGTTTTTTTTCAGACAAATTTATACGAAATTTACGTTGGCGCGACTTAGCAATAGCGTGGCGATCCGTTGTGCGGTACTGACGATTCAGCCAAGCCGGCTTAAGTCTGAGCGGTCGGTGTAACAAAGAAACACCCCGGTCCAAAAAGGGCCGGGGTGTTTTTTGGTCTTTGCTAGCGGTGATTTCTGCTCGTGCTTTTGCTCCTGGACGCGGCCCTTATCGCCGGCGCTTATTTGCTCTGCTCTCCACATGGGAACGCTTTTCGAAGACCGGCCAACAGCACAATTCCGATTGGCATGTCATCCGGCTCCGGAACGCCCTTTGCTTCACGCCGCAAAATCTCGTCGGCTTGATCGGACGTGAACACCATCTTCGGCGGCAAGCAAAACAGCGGCGTTGCGCCGTTTCGCGCAGCAACGATGTTGAGAACGATAAGACCGTCCTTCAATCCGTCCAAATAGACCGTGTTGAGGATGCGCTGCTTGTCATCCTCCGGCGTCATGTAATTCTTGAACCGGACGGTCGCGGCGTTGGCACTCGAAGCCATGCAGAAGGCGATTGCCGCACAGGTCATCCGCTTCATCATTACACGCTCTCCCTCCGCCTCGCGTCCCGACAAAGGTCCCCAATCTCAAAAAAGAAATTAGCTTGTCGTGCAGAGTTGGGGTCGCAGATCGCGCGTTCGCCAGGGCTTGATCAGCTCGCCTTCATATACCGTCTCGGACCCAATGATTTTATCGTCGCGACGTCCTTTGTAAGTTTGCTGATTTTGGATTGCATCGCTTCGATATCGGAACCTTCTCTGGCAAACCTGCGAAAGACAGTGGCAGCTTCCGTTAGAGCATTCCAGAGTGTGTCGATATCGGATGTCAGATCGTCAATTCGGCGGGACTGACGCGACAGCTCCGCTCGAAGTTCATCCATTTCTTCGCGCGAGGTCGGTTCAAACCACGGCTTCCGCATTTCATTTCCAACGTAACGAAGAGCAAAAAGTCCTTGCAAGCATAAGCCGATTCGAGCGCTGGCGTGTCTCGGATTTAGTTAGGCAATTCCCTGACAGATAACAGCGTCGCATTTCGTCGACTCTGCATAGCGAATCCGATAACGCCGGGATGGGGTGTTTACGAAGGGGACGGGAGCAGATGAAATCCCGAACGTTGTTTTATTTGGTGAGCGTTGCGGTGATTTTGAGCGACCCATGTAGAGCTGCCACACTAGACCCGGGCGGACAGGGCAATCTCTATCTGAGCCGAGGTCAGGGCTATCAGCCGGTGAATGCTCGCGTCGATGCGAACGTTGGCGACCAGATCATGGTGAGCCCCGGCAGCGTTGGCATGGTCACATACCCGGACGGTTGCCAATTCGCGGTGCAGCCGGGACAAGTTCTCACCATCACCTCGGTCTCGCCATGTGCGAACCCGTTTCTGAACGAGGGGGCAAACTCAGGCTCGAATACTGCATTCGCCTTGGAAGTGGCGGGCATCGTCTTAGGCGCAGCCGGAATAGGCGTTGGCGTCTACGCCATCACGAACAACAAAGACAACCCGTGCAAAGCGGTCGTCGTTCAAGGCATCGCAGTTTGCTCAGCATCGCCGTAGATCAGCAACGGCTGACGCCGCTATTGGTCGCCCCGCGATATTGGACACGCGTTGCACACAGCTAGAGAGTATTGCGCTGAGCCACTGAAAAGGATGGTGCGCCCTACGGGACTCGAACCCGTGTTACCGCCGTGAAAGGGCGGTGTCCTAGACCGCTAGACGAAGGGCGCGCACGACCCCGTTCTAGGATCGGGGTCGATGCTTTTCATTGGAGCAAGATCTGGTCCGAAAACCGGAAGGCCACTTTTCGGGATCATGCCCGCTCAAAAGCGGCGCGACATATAGAGGTGTTTGCCGGAAGCGGCAAGCAAGGCCGCGTGGCCAGGCTAAATCACCATTTTCCGGTATTCGGCATCGACACCCAGGGTTCCTTCGGGGGCAGGGCATCGCCTTTCTGCAGCAGTTCGATCGACTGCTTATCGGGCGAGCGGACGAAGGCCATCATCCCGTCACGCGGCGGCCGGTTGATGGTGACGCCAGCCTTCATCAGCCGGTCGCAGAGCGCATAGATGTCGTCGACCTCGTAGGCGAGGTGGCCGAAATAGCGGGCATCGCCGTAGTCCTCGCCGCTGTTCCAATTATAAGTGAGCTCGACCAGCGGCGCCTGACGGGTCGGGGGGCCATTCGCGACCAAGCCGTCGTCGGCGGCCGCGGCCAGAAACACCAGCGTGAACTTGTTCTTCTCATCGACCCGGCGGCGAACTTCCTTCAGCCCGAGCTTGTTGCAATAGAAGTCGATCGCGGCATCGAGATCGCGCACGCGCAGCATTGTATGAAGGTAGCGCATCAAAATCCTCCACTGGACCCAAGCCGGGCTTAGGGCTGTTATGTAGGCCGCAAACTTTAAAGCGAAACCTTAAAGCGAAGCCTTGGGCGGCAATGAAGCGGGACTATGAATGATCGCGCCCGACCTCGATAGCGCCAAAGCGCGTCTCGAAGAGCTGATCCAGGCGGCAAGCTCCGTGGTGCCATTCACCGGCGCTGGCATCTCGACCGAATGCGGCATTCCGGATTTCCGCTCGCCGGGCGGCATCTGGACCAAGAACAAGCCGATCCCGTTCGATGAATTCCTGGCGAGCCAGGAGGCGCGCAACGAATCCTGGCGCCGGCGTTTTGCGATGGAGGATCAGTTCGGGGGCGCCAAGCCCGGCCGCGGCCACCTCGCGCTGGCTAGTCTCTATCATGTGGGCAAAGTGCCGGCGGTGATCACCCAGAACATCGATAATCTCCATCAGGCGTCTGGGATTTCGCCGCAGCACGTCGTCGAACTGCACGGCAATACAACCTTCGCGTTGTGCCTCGACTGTAACGAAAGATACGAGCTCGCTTGGGTCCGCCGGCGGATGGGTGAGGCAAATGGCTGCGCGCCGGACTGTCCGCACTGCGGCGGTTTCATCAAGACTGCGACAATTTCGTTCGGTCAGTCGATGCCGGATGCCGCGATGCAGCAAGCGCAAGAACTGTCATCGGCCTGCGATCTTTTTTTAGCGATCGGTTCTTCGCTTGTCGTATGGCCCGCGGCCGGTTTCCCTTTGATGGCAAAGCGAAATGGCGCTCAGCTTGTCATCATCAATCGCGAGCCAACCGAGTTTGATGAGATTGCCGATCTTGTTGTTCGCGAGGATATCGGTACGGTGCTCGCACCGTTTGTTGCGCACTGAATAAATTCCACTTTGTACACAGGCGCAAAGCTTTTATCGCAGTGTTGCATTTTTGCCCTTTCGCGTTGGAAAGCCGGTGTTATCCTCGTTTTCAGAGATTCGTGAGCGCCCATCGGGCGCCAAACAAAAGCGGCGGCCACTGCGGTCATGGCGTCCGACGGAATAGATCAAAAATCCAGCAAGACAGGGCTTGGGCCTGACCTTGCCTTAACCGGCGAAGCCTCGCCGCGTGTCATTGAAATGGCAGGCGTCATCAAGTGGTTCGATGTCGCCAAAGGTTATGGCTTCTTCGTTCCCGATAACGGCATGAACGACGTGCTCTTGCATGTCACATGCCTGCGCCGCGACGGCTATCAGACAGCTTATGAAGGCGCACGGGTCGTGTGCGAGGTTGTGCCTGGTCCGAAAGGGCTGCAGGCCTTCCGCGTGTTGTCGATGGATGAATCGACCGCGACCCATCCGGCACAGATGCCGCCGGCGCGAACTCATGTTACGGTGACGCCCACCAGTGGTCTCGAACGGGCGCAGGTCAAATGGTTCAATCGGTTGCGTGGCTTCGGCTTCCTGACGCGAGGCGAGGGGACGCCGGACATCTTCGTCCATATGGAAACGTTGCGCCGGTTCGGCTTGACCGAACTGCGCCCCGGCCAGTTCGTGCTGGTCCGCTTCGGACCGGGACCGAAAGGCATGATGGCCGCCGAAGTCAGGCCCGAAGGCGGTTCGCTCGGTCCAGCCTCGCACTAGTGACACATCTTTTCGGTGCCTACGGCCGGTTCGCGCGCCATGTTGCGCTGACGCTCGCTATTGCCAGCTTTGCAGCGCTTGCAGCCGCAACGGCAGGTCAGGCCGCTGGCGACGACACCATCAAGATCATCAGCAAGTCCGGCGCCCATACATTTTCGGTCGAACTCGCGACCAACGAGCTTGAACGCGCCAAGGGCTTGATGTTCCGCAAGGAGCTACCGAACGGTTACGGCATGCTGTTCGACTTCCATACCGAACAGCCGGCGAATTTCTGGATGCGCAACACTTACATCCCGCTCGACATGATCTTCATCAAGGCCGACGGTCACATCTTGCGCGTCGCCGAGAACGCCAAGCCGCAATCGGATGACCTCATTCCCTCTGGCGGACCGGTGCGCGCGGTGCTGGAAGTGATCGCAGGGACGGCGCACAAGCTTGGTATCGCGCCGGGGGACACCGTAACCGGCTCGATTTTCGCCAAAGGCCATTGATCGCTGCCGGGCGCTGACCTGCTGGCCCGGCTTGCTGGCGGGAGACGAAAAAGGTATCCACAACCGCAATCGGCGGGGTATGGCGCAGCCTGGTAGCGCGACAGTTTTGGGTACTGTAGGTCGCAGGTTCGAATCCTGCTGCCCCGACCATCCCGCCTTCGCTACGGCGTGGCAGGCCTGCGGACGTTGTAACTGGAGAGGCTCGACGATGACCGCCCGCATTTACAAACCGGCCCGCACCGCCATGCAATCCGGCACCGCCAAGACCAAGGAATGGATCTTGGACTATGAGCCCGAGCAGCCGCGGTCGGTTGAGCCACTGATGGGCTGGACCAGTTCGGGCGACATGAAGCAGCAGTTGCGGCTTCACTTCGACACCAAGGAAGAAGCAATCGCCTATTGCGAGCGTAACGGCATCGCTTACGAGGCGTTCGACAGCCCGCCGTTGAAGCGCGCACGCGTCGCTTATTCGGATAATTTTGCGCCGACGCGGCGTGGCGCCTGGACCCACTGAAGATTATTCAGGCGAGCCGTCTTTGCGGAACCTGGATCGGCTCAGGCCGGCTCTGCGTCGCGCGTTGGCGTAGGAGCGAAATGAATCGTTCTTCCGGCATCGGTTGACCGAGCAGAAAGCCCTGGCCTAAATCACAGCCCATGCTGACCAGCGCCAGCGCGTCGGACGCTTTGTCGATGCCGATGGCGACCGCGACGCTGCCGAAGCTATGGGCGAGATCGATCACGTTCTTGCACAAGGGCGCGTTGACTTTGTCGCTGCCGCAGTCGTTGACGAACATGCGGTCGAGCTTGAGTTCGGCGAACGGCAAGCTCTTCAACCGCACCAGTGAAGAATAGCCGCGGCCGAAATCGTCGATCGCGAGTTTGACGTCGAGCGGAGCGAATTGTTTGGTGAGATCGGTGGCGAGCGCCAGGTCAGTGACGATCTGCTCTTCCATAATGTCGAGTATCAGCCCCGGCCATTTCTCGAATTTCGGCCGATAGGTCTGGACGATGTCGGGGATGGCGAGCTTGGTCAGTGCATTGACCGGAATGTTGACTGCCATTCGCAGATTGAGCCCAAGCTCGGCGAATTTCAGCGCCGCTTGCAGGGCGTGGTCGAGCGCCCGTTCGGAGAGTGTGAGCTGGCTCGACTCGCTGGCGCCGGGCATGAACGCGCTCGGCATCAGGACGCCGTGCTGCGGATGGCGTGCGCGCGCGGAAGCCTCCGCGCCAATAAGCTGCTTTTTCCGCAGATCGATCTTGGGCTGATACCAAAACTCGATCCAGTTCTTGCGTAGCGCTTCGTCGAGATCGATGCGCCCGGCGACAGCCGGCGGCTCGCCGAGCCGCTGCTCTTCGAGAACTTTCAGGATCATATTGGTCTCGAACGGCTTGCGTAGCACCGGCATCATTTGCAGATGCTGCTGTTCGCCGATCGATTTGACATGGGCGAGCACTGCCGCGCCGCGGTTGCTGATGAGTTGTACCCGGCCGCGATAGCCGGCGTCGCCTAGCGCGACCACGGAGGCAATCGCTTCCGACGACTCCAGCGGAACATCGAGAAAAACGAGATCGGGCTGACGCTTTTCCAGCACGACGCGGAGGCTGTTGCCGTCCGGGAATTCCTCGGTGTCGATACCGGCGCCATGGAGAATGAGCGACAGGAAATGGCGGATGCTACCGTCGCTATCGACCACGTAGCATAGTGGCGCGCGGGTCTCATTGCTGAGAGGGCTGGCATCGCGCTGTGGCGTGCCGAGCGAGGACTGTGCCGGTTTTGCGCTCATCACACTTTCGGTCCGGCGAGCCCTGGGCCCAAACCTAACGACAGGTTAGGGAAGGTTCCCGCATGATTTATGTAAAACCTTAATCTCTGGTTGAGGAAGCCAGCACAGGTGGTCTGCGCAAAGCCCGCTTCAATCATGGCTTGCGGGATGATAATGGACTTTATGCCAAATCGGCGAATGCCGGGCCCAACCGGCGCCAAGCGCCAAGCGGGCGTTTAAGGGAGACGAAGATGTCACGGAAGGAAGCCGCCCCTAAGCTTGATCGCCGCAAATTCCTCGCCGCCGCCGCGGTGGCAGGAGCCGCCGGCAGCGTGCCAGGGGCACAGGCGGCGCCTGCGCCTTCCGTGGAGCAGCAGCGCTTACCCTCGGCTTTGCCCCCGAACGCGCGGGTGGCGGCGGCCGAAACCGGCGCACCAGAAATGCCGCACGAAAACGGCACGCCAGGCTCCGACTTCATGGTCGATGTCATCAAGACGTTCGACATCAAATACGTGCCGGCCAATCCGGCCTCGAGCTATCGCGGCATCCACGAGTCGCTGATCAATTACGGCAAGAACTCCATGCCGGAATTCCTCACCTGCATGCATGAGGAATCCAGCGTCGCGATGTGCCACGGCTACTTCAAGGCAACCGGCAAGCCACTGATGACGCTGGTGCACGGCACCGTCGGCCTGATGCATGCGACCATGTCGGTCTACAACGCCTGGTGCGACCGGGTGCCGGTGATCATTCTCGGCGGCAACGATCTCGATGCCGCGCGTCGCGCGCCGGGTGTGCCGACTTTCCATTCCGCGCAAGACATCAACGCGATCGTGCGCGACTACACCAAATGGGACGACAATCCAGTCTCGCTGCAAGCATTCGCGCAGTCCTTCGTGCGCATGTTCAAGATCGCGACCACGCCACCTTACGGCCCGGTGATGATGGCGCTCGACGGCGGCCTGCAGACCGAGCCGGTGCGTCAGGACGGCGAGAAACTCTACATCCCGAAATTCTTCGCGGCTTCGCCACCGCAAGGCGACTCAGGCGCGGTCAAAGAGGCGGCGCGCCTTCTCGCCAATGCCGAACATCCCGTCATCGTCGTGGATCGCGCGGCGCGGACTCAGAACGGCGTGAAGCTCCTGGTCGAGCTTGCTGAACTTCTGCAGGCGCCGGTGATCGACCAGGGCAACCGGATGAACTTCCCGAACACGCATTATCTCGCGCGTCCGGCAACCGTCATCAAAGATGCCGATGTGATCATCGGCATGGAGGTGTCCGACTATTGGAACACCGTCAACGGTTTCATCGACAACGGCTATGACGGTCTTGGTAAGAACGTTACCAAGATCAAACCGGGCACCAAACTGATCAGCATCAGCTCGGTCGATCTCCTCACCAAGTCGAATTACCAGGACTTCCAGCGCTTCCAGAGCATCGATGTGTCGATGCCGGCCGATGCCGAGGCAACGCTGCCGGCGCTGATCGAGGCGGTGAAGTCTGCGCTGCCGAACGATCGCAAAGATGCCATATCAAAGCGCGGCAGCGGCATCCGCGACGCGCACGCCAAGGGCTTGGAGAACACCAAACAGGCAGCAGCGATTGCTTGGGACGCAAGTCCGCTCTCAACGGCGCGGCTGCTCAGCGAAGTCTATGCCCAGATCAAGGATCAAGATTGGTCGCTGGTTGCGACCGGCGGCAATACCAGCAATTGGGCGAACCGGCTGTGGCCGATGGAGAAGCACTATCAGTGGCTCGGTGCTTCGGGCGGCTATGGTGTGGGTTACAGCGCGCCGGCATCGATCGGCGCCGCTCTCGGTAATCGCGATCTCGGCCGCTTCTCGGTCTCGATCCAGTCCGACGGCGATCTGATGTATGCGCCGGGCGTGTTGTGGACGGCGGCGCGGCACAAGATCCCGTTGCTGGCGGTGATGCACAACAATCGCGGCTACCACCAGGAAGTGATGCACATTCAGCGGATGGCCAATTTCCGCGATCGCGTCGCCAATACCGGCAACGATCTGGCGCCGATCGGCACCAGCATCATGAATCCAGACATCCAATATCACGATCTTGCGCGGTCGATGGGGTGGTGGGCGAAAGGGCCGATCACCGATCCGGCCGATCTCGGGCCAGCGATCAAGGAAGCGGTGGCTGTCGTGAAAACCGGCCAGCCCGCGCTGCTCAATGTCTGGACCCAGCCGCGATAAGGATCAAAGACCCATGCGTTCTATTTGTTTCGTTCTCGCGTTGCTCGTGCCGGTCATTGCTCACGGGAACACCGCTCATGCCGCTTCGGCGGACAAGGGCAAGACGGCCTTTATCAAACACGGCTGCTGGCAGTGTCACGACTTTGCCGGCGAAGGTTCGGTCGCGACCAGCAACGGCCGGGTGATCGCGCGCACGCAATTGCCGCTCGACGCCTTCAAGTCCTTCGTCCGCACCACCGATGGTCAGATGCCGCCGTTCCGCGCGGCAGTGCTCGGCGACGATGAACTCGACGATATCTACGCCTATCTGCAGTCGCTGCCGGCGCCGAAGGCGGTGAGTGACATTCCGCTGCTTAACGGAATGCGCACGCAGTAATACACGATGTCGTGAGGAGGCCGTGCGCGCCCGCCGCCATGAATGTGATTGGCGCGCTCGCGTGGCCTAGCCTACATGTTGGCCGGAAGCTTATTGGCTGGAGGCGAACATGACGCAAAAGAACATCGCACCAAATCTGACACGGAAATCTGTCACCGCAGACGGTCGCAAATTATTGCTGGCGTCGGTCGCGGGCGCTTTGTTTCTGATTCCGCTGATCGGCCTTGGCGCTGGTGTTGTCCGTGCAGCCGAGCCGGCCGTGACCATCCCGGCGCCGATGGCGGATCAATCGGTTCCCGGCGGTAACGGGACGCAGACCGTCGTTCTCGCCGGTGGCTGTTTCTGGGGCGTGCAGGCCGTGTTCGAGCACACCAAGGGCGTGACCCAGGCCGTGTCCGGGTATTCGGGCGGCAGCAAGGACACTGCGCATTACGAGCAGGTCGGCACTGAGCGCACCGGGCATGCCGAGTCGGTGTCGGTGACCTATGACCCCAAGCAGATTTCCTACGGCAAGATTCTGCAGATCTATTTCTCGGTGGCGCATAATCCGACCGAACTCAACCGGCAGGGCCCGGATAGCGGCCCGTCCTATCGTTCAGCGATCTTCTATGCCGACGATGCGCAGAAGCAGGCGGCCGAGGCCTATATCGCCGAGCTCGACAAGGTGCATGCATTTAGCGCGGCGATCGTGACCAAGCTCGAGCCGTTCAAGGGCTTCTATCCGGCTGAGGATTACCACCAGGACTTCGCCGTCACGCATCCGAGCTATCCCTATATCGTCTTCAACGATGCGCCGAAGGTCGATAACTTGAAGCGGCTGTTCCCGGACTACTATCGCGAAGCGCCGGTCACCGTGATGGCGGCGAACAAGCCAACCCAATAACTCGCTTATCTAAGTTCCTGATAGGCGCATTTCGCGCCGCACAATTTTTTCCGACGGCAAAACCAGTCGTCGCGACCTTCGTTCTATAGTCATTCGTCCGCCCCCGCAGTATCGTCATTTGTGACGGCGGGGCGACAATCCCCGTCCGCAAAAAACAAATTGGGGAGAAACGCCATGGCCATGGCAACAACAGTCGGGGGGCTGTCCGAGAGCGAGCATAGCGCGCAATTGCGCAAGGCCGTCATCGCGTCGACGGTCGGCACCGCGATCGAATGGTACGACTTCTTTCTCTACGGCACCGCCGCGGGCCTCGTCTTCGGCAAGCTCTATTTTCCGAATTCGGATCCGCTGACGGCGACGCTGCTATCCTTCGGCACCTATTTTATCGGCTTCGCCGGACGCCCGATCGGAGCAGCAATCTTCGGCCATTACGGCGACCGCATCGGCCGCAAGGCGACGCTGATCGCGACGCTCCTGTGCATGGGGCTTGCGACTTTCGCTATCGCTTTTGTGCCGACTTACGCGTCCATCGGTATCTGGGGTGCGGTCCTGCTCACGGTGCTGCGCGCGATCCAAGGCATCGGCGTCGGCGGCGAGTGGGGCGGCTCGGTGTTGCTCGCCATGGAATGGTCGCGCACCCATACCCAGCGCGGTCTGGTGTCGTCCTGGCCGCAATTCGGCGTGCCCTGCGGCTTGCTGTTGGCAAATGCGGCCGTTTACGTTTTCAGCCAATGGGCGGGGGCGGACTTCCTCACTTGGGGCTGGCGCGTGCCCTTCGCACTCTCGATCATTCTGGTCGGCGTCGGTTTGTGGATCCGGCTCGGCATTTTCGAGACGCCGGTGTTCCAGGAACTCCTGAACAAAGACAAGATCGAGAAAGCGCCGGTTCTTGAGGTTATCAGGCGGCATCCGAAGGAGATCATCCTTTCGGCGCTGCTGCGCATGTCGGAACAGGCGCCGTTCTACATCTTCACTGCCTTCGTATTCTCTTATGCGGTCGGCACCTTGAAGATGGATCGCAACTTCATCCTCGGGGCGGTGATGGTGGCGGCCTGCGTGTCGTTCTTTACAATTCCGATTTCGGGGCACATCTCCGACAAGATCGGCCGCAGGAACATGTACATCATCGGCGTCGTCGCCATGGGTCTGTTCGGGTTCTTGTATTTCGGCATGCTGGATACGGCGATCCCGTCGGCGGTGTTCATCGCCATCGTGATCTCGCTGATCCCGCACGATATGCAGTACGGGCCGCAAGCGGCCTTCATCGCGGAATCATTCACGCCGCGGCTGCGCTATAGTGGGGCGTCGCTCGGTTATCAGCTGGCGTCGCTTATTGCCGGCGGTCCCGCGCCGTTGATAGCGACTTGGCTGTTTGCCACCTATCACACCGGCTCCTCGATCGCGATCTACATCGCGGCCTGTGCGGTGATCAGTCTGGTGTCGAGCGTATTGATGCCCGACTACACCAACCAGGACATCTCGGGCGAATACGACGCCGGCGCCTGATCCAGGTCAGCACGGTTCGCCTAAAAACACGATCGCCGGGGCAGCAGTGCTCCGGCGATTTTCGTTAGCGGCATAACTAAACGAGTTGATTGAGCCTACAGCACCGCGTTGGTCTGCGGATCGATAAGGTGCATCTGGTTCATATCGGCATAGAGCCGCATCTGTTCGCCCGGACCTGAGGAACTGCCAGGATCGACACGGGCGCAGATTTCCTGGCCCTCCACGGTGAAATAGACCATCGTCTCCATACCCATCGGTTCGACGACATCGAGCGTGACGGCGAATTCGCTGTTTGGGTCGCGGTCGCTCCGCCGCGGCTCGGTGATATGCTCGGGCCGCAGTCCAAAAACGACTTCCTTGCCGGTGAGGCTCTGGAAGCGCGGCGCCTGCAACGCCGGGATCGGCAGGCTGATCGCGTCGGAAATGCGCACACGTTGACCGACGCCGTTCTGCTCGATCCGGCAGCGCATGAAATTCATCGCCGGCGAACCGATGAAGCCCGCGACAAAACGGGTCTTGGGATGGTGATAAAGGTCTTGCGGTGTCGCGATCTGCTCGATCACCCCGCCATTCATGACCACAACGCGGTCGGCAAGCGTCATGGCTTCGACCTGGTCGTGGGTGACATAGACCGTCGTCGTCTTCACCATCTGATGCACGCGCTTGATCTCGGTGCGCATCTGCACACGGAGCTTGGCATCGAGATTCGACAGCGGCTCATCGAATAAAAAGACCTTCGGATTGCGCACGATGGCGCGGCCCATAGCGACGCGCTGGCGCTGACCGCCGGACAGCGCCTTCGGCTTGCGGCCGAGAAGTTCGGTGATGTCGAGGATGCGTGCGGCTTTGTCAACGCGCTTTTTGATCTCGTCCTTGGGAAATTTGCGCAGCTTCAGCCCGAACGACATGTTCTCGAACACCGACATATGCGGGTAGAGCGCATAGTTCTGGAACACCATCGCGATGTCGCGATCCTTGGGCGGCAGGTCGTTGACGACTTCGCCGCCGATGAAGATATCGCCGGCGCTGATCTCTTCGAGACCGGCGATCATGCGCAGCGTTGTCGACTTGCCGCAGCCGGAGGGGCCGACCAGGACGACGAATTCATTATCGGGAATATCGAGGCTGATTTTGCGCACGACTTCGACGTCGTCGAAGCGCTTCACCACGTTACGCAACAAAACTTCGGCCATGATTGGAGGTCCTCAGCCCTTTGTGGCGCCCGCGGTCAGCCCGGCGATGTAATAGTCCATGAGGAAGGCGTAGATGACGAGGGGAGGGGCCGCGGCCACCAGCGCGCCGGCCATCAGCATTCCCCATTTATAGACGTCGCCGCGGATAAGGCTTGTCACGGTGCCAACGGTCAGCACCTGCTGGTCGGAGGAATAAAGGAACGTCATCGGATAGACGAAGGCCGCCCACGATACCGTGAAGGCAAAGATCATCGCCGCGATGATGCCCGGGAGCGCGACCGGTATGAAAATCTTGGTGAGCATCTGCAGATGCCCGGCGCCGTCGATCAGTGCCGCCTCGTCGAGCTCTTTCGGGATCGACTGGAAATAGCCGATCATGATCCAGGTGCAGAACGGCACCGTCAGCGTCGGATAAACCAGCACCATGCCCCAATAGGAATTGAGCAGCCCGATCGCTTTGACGATCTGGAACAGCGGGATGAACAACAGCGTGTCGGGCACGAGGTAGGTGAGGAAAATTCCGGTCGCCAGGATGCCCGAGCCCCAGAATTTCATGCGGCCGAGCGAGAAAGCGGCGAAGACGCTGACGACCATGGTGATGGCGACGACGCAGACGGTCACGATGATCGTATTCTTGAAGAAGATCAGGAAATCGGTCTGTGTCAGCAGGATTCGGAACTGATCGAAGGTGATGCCGTCGGCGATGATCCACGGATTGGTTGCCATATGCGCTACTTCGGCATCGCTCTTGAGAGCAGTAACGACCATGTAATAGGGCGGGATCAGAAAGAAGATCGCAAACAGGATGAGGAACACATAGGAGGTGATCAGCGCCCAGCGGCGATTGCGTCTCAGGCTGGCCCGGGCACGCAATGCCAGCGATGGACGGGCAGCGATTGTGGCCGTGCTCATCCAATCTCCCGGCCGCGCTTACGGACTCCACGCAGAATGAAGACAGCCGCGATGGCGAGCAGCGGGAACATGAACAATGACGTCGCAGCGCCAAGCGGCAGATCGCCCGAACGGATGCCGAGCATGAAAGCGTAAGTCGCGAAAACGTGCGTCATATTGCGCGGCCCACCGCCCGTCATGATCTGCACGATGTCGAAATTGGCGAAGGTGACGATCAGCGAGAACAGCACCGTGATGGCGATGATATTGCGCATCATCGGCAGCGTGATGTGGACGAATTTCTGCCACGCATTGGCGCCGTCGATCGCGGCGGCCTCGTAGAGCTGCTCCGGCACTGACTTAAGAGCGGCCAGGTACATGATCAGGAAAAACGGGGCGCCGTACCAGACATTCACCAGAATGACGGAGAAGCGCGCCCAATAAGGATCACTCAGCCATCCGACTTCACTGAAACCCATGCTGGAGAGAACATAGTTGAATGCCGAATGGGTGGGATCGAACAGCCACCACCAGCCGAGCGACGACAAAGCCAAAGGAATGACCCACGGTACTAGCATCATGCCGCGCCATTTGCGCTGCCCTTTGGCCGGGAGGTTGTTGATCAGATGCGCGGTGATCAGCCCGATCAGTGCTTTGAAGAATACGGCACTCAGCGCAAAAATCGCCGTTTGCTCCACGACCTGCCGAAACACGTCGCGCGACAACAGGAAGCTGAAATTGCCGAGCCCGATGAAACGGGTCTGCGTCTTGTTCAGCATCGACAGATAGATCGAATAGAACGCCGGATATATGACCAAACAGGCGATGATGAGGATGAGCGGCAGGCACATCAAAAAGGCGATCGTGGACCGCCGCCGCATGAACAGCCGCAAATTTTTACGTGCGGACGGTTGCAGGCTTACGTCCCGCAGTCCCGGCGACCACGTCTGAACCGTATCGGCCATTTCATGCCGCCGAGCCTTTCGGATCGGCCTCCCATCGTGTTTTCGCAATGCCAGCCCCCACAGACCGGCATGCGTCAGTTACGAGGCAAAACAGCACCTAAGCGCGCAATGTTCCTTCCAGTTCGTTTTCGGCCCACTTGATCACGTCGTCGATCTTCTCGTTGCCTTGCGTGACTTTGGCGACCATGACCGTATTGATCGCCTGATTGTAGATCTGCGCCCCGACCTCGGACCGCGCCGGCGCACCGGCAATCGAGGTCTGTTCGTCGCCGCGCGGCGGATAACCATAGACCGTGCCGACCGGCGGACCGACCGTCTTCCAGGTATCGAGGTCGTACAGGGTTTTGAAGGACGGCAGGTCGTAGCCATACGAGGCCTGGACCAATTGCGAGATGGAATCTTTCTGCGAAATATAGGTCAGCAGATCTTTCGCCGCGGATTTATTCTTGGAAAACGACCAGAGACCGTAGAACTGCGGCAACTGCCCGACGAAGCGGCCTTTTGGCCCACGCGGCATCGGATGCGTCCAGCACTGTTCCGCCACCGTCGGATTGTCGCGCTTGGCGACCGCCCAAGCGCTCGGTGGATTCATGATGCCCGAGCCTTTTCCGGAAATGAGCCAGCGGTTATTGCCGGCGTCGTCCCAGGCGTAAACTTCGGGCGGGTTCACCGCCATCAGCTTTTTGAGATAGTCGAGCGCGGTGCGCGTTTCGTCGGAATTGATTTTGATGTTGTCCTTGGCGTCGACCATGACCACGCCGAAGGAGTTGAACAAAGCACCGACCCAATCGACAGCGTCGCTTGCTTGCCCCATCGGCAGACCGACGGGGAAGCCCGCTTTGTGCAGCTTCTGCGCCGCTGTCAGATAAGTGTCCCAGTTCCAGGTCGCCGTTTTCGCGGCATCCCATTTCGACTCGTCGGCCGGGAACAGGTCTTTGATATCGATGCCGGCATGTTGCTGGTAGAGGTCGATGCGTGAGCAGCACGGCTTCACTTGGCTGCCGACCGCGGTCGGCACGCCGCGCCATGTGCCTTTGATCTTGGCGAGATATTCGGCGACCGGGCTGATCTCGCCGTATTGTTTGATCAAGCCGCCGACGAGATCGTCGAGCGGTTCGAGATTGTTTTGGTGGATGCGGATGTTCCAGTCGCGATGCGACATGATGTCGTGACCGGTGCCGGCTTGCGCTTCCGCGGCCGAGGTCAATTTGTCTTTTTCACCTTGCGAGGTGATGTAATCGATCTTCACCTCGACATTGTTCTTAGCGCCCCATTCATTGCAGAGCTTGGTCAGCGTGTTGTTGGCGCCGGGGACCCAATGGTCCCAGCAGCCGAGCGACAAAGTGCCCGCGGCGTAACTGTCTTTTACATAAGGGGCGGCGATGGCGGCGGCGGAACCAAGTGCCGCCGATTTCAGAACTTGGCGACGGGTATGCGCACGGGTATGCGAACGTCCAACAAGCGTGGAATCGCGCATCGGGGTCTCTCCTCCAAGACGTTTCCTCTGCAAGACGACGCCATTGTTTTTGCGATTTGACTGGCGTTTGAGAAAACATACTCTGATCGCTGCAGTCCGGCTAGTGCGGCATGTTTTGAGGGGGTGGGTAGTACAGCCGATGGTTGCTTGGTGCTGTTGCCTAAAAACCGGGCGGCGGCTGGGATCACCGGTCTTCGACTTTTATCCGTGCAAATAACTGTCTCAAAAGAGACTCGTCAGAGTGGCGTCGCTCTGCCAACTCTGAAATGATGGGCCTGAGCGTGGGAGCAAACCCACCGGCCTAAAAGGCACGTTGATCGTCAAGGGAGGGATTGATCATGACCCGGGATTCGGGATCGAAGGGCACGGCCAGCGCCGGCCAAACGCGCCGCAAGCTTCTTAAAATCGCGGCCGCCGGTGGCGCCGGCATCATTACATCGCCGTGGGTGTTTCAGTCGTCGCGCGCGGCGCCGAAGACCATCAAAATCGGCATGGTCACGCCTGAAACCGGCCCGATCGCCGCATTCGGCGAGCCGTCGAAATGGGTTGCGGACGGTGTACGTAAAGCAATCGGCGACGGCATCATGGTCGCCGGCGAAAAACACCCGGTTCAAATCATCGACCGCGACAGCCAATCCAATCCGAACCGCGCGTCCGAAGTGGCGACGCAGCTGATCAACAACGACAAAGTCGATATCATGGTCGCCTCGTCGACCTCGGACACCACCAATCCGGTGGCCGATCAGTGCGAACTCGCCGGCGTGCCTTGCGTCACCTCCGACGATCCTTGGCAGGCCTGGTTCTTCGGCCGCAAAGGCGACCCCAAGAAAGGGTTCGATTGGACCTACCACTTCTTCTGGGGCTTCGACATGGTCGCCAACACCTTCTCGGAGATGTGGGGGACGCTGCCGACCAACAAAAAGGTCGGCATCATGCTCACCAACGATCCGGACGGAGTCGCTGCGAGCGATCCGGTGCGCGGCTTGCCGGCGACCGTGAAAAGCCACGGCTTTGATGTGAATTTCTTAGGGCTTTATCCGCCGCTGTCGGACGACTTCACCGCCCAGATCACGCAATTGAAGAATATGAATGCCGAAATCGCTTGCGGCATTTTCAATCCACCGCAATTCGCGATCTTCTGGACGCAATGCGCGCAGCAGGGTTACCGCCCGAAGATCATGACACCGCTGAAGGCGCTGCTGTTCCCGACTGCGGTGGAGGCCCTGGGGGATCGTGGCGCCGGGCTCTCGACCGAAGTGTGGTGGACGCATCACCATCCATTCAAATCGAGCCTGACCGGCGAGACGGCGCAGCAATTTTGCGATGCCTATGAAAAGGCGAGCGGTAAACAATGGACGCAGCCGCTCGGCTTCAAACACGCCAATCTCGAAGTCGCGATCGACGTCCTCAAACGGGCGAAGAAACTCACCCCCGAAGCAATCCGCGATGCGATCGCCGAGACCGACTATCAGTCGCTGGTCGGGCCGATCACCTGGAAGGGTGGGCCGCTCAATCCGGTCCCCAATGTCTGTCTCACGCCGCTGGTCGGCGGACAATGGGAGAAGGGTACGAAGTTCAAATACGACCTCAACGTGGTCTTCGATAAGACCGCGCCGACTATTCCGACCGATAAGCCGTTCACGGCGATCCAGTATTCTTGATCTTGGCTGTGAGAAGTCCGGCCGCCGTTCTCCGCAACGGCGGCCGCAGGTAAAGTCTGCAATGCCAGTTCTTCTTCAGCTCAAGACCGTGTCCAAGCATTACGGCGCGCTCAAAGCCGTCGACAGCGTCAATGTTGCTGTCGATGGCGGTGAAGCGCTGGGTGTGATCGGACCGAACGGGGCAGGGAAGACGACGCTTTTCAACCTGATCGCCGGCGATGTCGCGCCGACGCAAGGGCGGATCGATTTTGCCGGCTCGGACATGACCGCTTTGCCGCCGCATGCGCGCTCGCGGCTCGGCATCGGCCGCTCCTATCAAATCCCGCATCCGTTCGCGAATATGACGGTGTTCGAGAATTTGCTGGTCGGCGCCATTTACGGTGGGCGTACATCCGAGCGCGACTGCTACAAACGATGCAGTGACGTGCTCAAGATCACTGGGCTTTACGAAAAAGCCAACATGCCGGCACGAACGCTGACGCTTCTGCAGCGCAAGCGGCTGGAGCTTGCGCGTGCGCTTGCGATCCAGCCGAAGCTTTTGCTGCTCGATGAAATCGCCGGCGGCTTGACCGAGTATGAATGCGGCGAATTGGTCAAAACCATCAAGGACATTCACAGCCACGGCACGACCATCGTCTGGATCGAGCACATCGTCCACGCGCTGGTTTCGGTGGCGAGCCGGCTGATCGTGATGAATTTCGGCCAGGTCCTTGCGCAAGGCGATCCGCGCGAGGTGATGGCAGACCAGCGCGTGCGCGAAGTCTATATGGGCATGCCGGTGTCATGACGCTGTTGCAGACCCGCAAATTATCCGCGTTCTATGGCGACTTCCAGGCGCTCTTCGACATTGAAGTATCTGTGGATCAGGGCGAGACGATCGCTGTCATCGGCGCGAATGGCGCCGGCAAGACCACATTCCTGCGTGCGGTGTCCGGCGCACTGCCGAGTGCGCGCGACGCTGTGCTCTTTGACGGTGAACCGATCGGCGACAAGAGTGCGCATGAAATCGTGCATCTAGGCATCGCCATGGTGCCCGAAGGCCGCCGGCTGTTTCCGAGCCTCTCGGTCGAGGAAAACCTGCTGCTTGGCACCCATAGCGATCGCACGGGACCGTGGACGCTCAAGCGTGTCTACGATCTGTTTCCACGCATCTACGAGCTGCGTCATTTGCCATCGACCGCGCTCTCCGGCGGCCAACAGCAAATGACAGCGGTCGGCCGGGCGCTGATGTCCAATCCGCGTTTGCTGTTATGCGATGAACTTTCGCTCGGCCTCGCACCGGTCGTTATTCGCGATATCTACGCATGCCTTGGTATGATCGTCGCCGAAGGTACGACTGTCGTCATCGTCGAGCAGGACATTAACCGCGCGCTCGATGCTTCGTCGCGTTTCTACTGTTTCCAGGAAGGCCATCTGGCATTGACGGCGCCGACCACGGGCTTCGATCGCGCGTCGATCACCGCGGCCTATTTCGGACTTTAGGGCAAGCAGCGGATGGATTGGATCAATATCCTCATCCAAGGCGGCCTCCTCGGCGGGTTCTACGCGCTGTTCGCGATCGGGCTGTCGATGTCGTTCGGCATTATGCGGCTCGTCAATATCGCGCATGGCGATCTCATCGTTCTTGCCGCCTATGTCGGGCTGGTCGTCACTGAGAGAACCGGGCTCGATCCGTTTCTGAGCATGATCCTGGTCGCGCCGATCATGTTCGCGCTCGGCTATGTGCTGCAACGCGGGCTTCTCAATCAGACGCTCACCGGCGGTCTATTGCCGCCGCTTCTGGTCACGTTCGGCATCTCTATCATCATCCAGAACGGCCTATTGGAGGTGTTCGGCGCTTACGATCATCGGCTGGAAGAAGGCGCGATCGAAACCGCGAGCCTGCACCTTCCCGGAGGCCTGTCGATCGGCGTCTTTCCCTTGGTCGTATTTGCGGTCGCAGTACTGTCGATCGCAAGCCTGCAGCTTCTGTTCTATCGCACCCGGCTCGGCCGCGCCTTCCGTGCCGTGTCCGACGATGCCGACACCGCCGAACTGATGGGGATCGATAATCGCAAGCTCTACGCCTACGCGCTCGGCATTGCGATGGTGTTCACGGCCATCGCTGGCGTGCTTTTCGGTATCCGCACCATCTTTGCACCTTCAGCCGGGCCGATCCGGCTGATCCTTGCCTTCGAGGCCGTCATCATCGGCGGGCTTGGCAATATGTGGGGGACGCTGATCGGCGGCATCGTGCTCGGGCTTGCGCAAGCCATCGGTGCGGCGCTCGATCCGAACTGGCAGATCCTCGCCGGACATTTGGCATTTCTTGCCATTCTGATCGTGCGCCCGAACGGCCTCTTTCCGCGGACAAGGGACTGACCATGGAAGCCGCCGTGGAAACGACCCGGGTCGAGCGCGGCACCAAAGCAAGCCGCATCTTTGTCTTTGTCGCGCTGCCGGTGCTGGTTGCGCTCGCCACGATGCCGTGGTGGAGCGACTCCGGCAACGTGCGGCTGGTCGGCGAGATGGCCTATTACCTCGCGCTCGCCCAGTTGTGGAACCTGCTCGCAGGCTACGCCGGTCTCGTTTCGGTCGGGCAGCAAGCCTATGTCGGGCTCGGCGGCTATGCGCTGTTCTATCTGACCGGCCCGATGAACATGAATGTCTATCTGGCGATCTTGCTCGCCGGACCGTTTGCCGGATTGATGGCGATACCGATCTCTTTTGCCGTGTTCCGCTTGCGTGGCGCTTATTTCGCAGTCGGCACCTGGGTCGTCTCGGAAGTGGTTGGTTTGCTCGCGAGCTTATTCGCCGTCCTCGGCGCGGGCTCGGGCATGTCGCTGACGCCGGCGATCTTGCGACAGATTTCTCCCGATCGTGATACGCGCAGCATGATCCTTTATCTCGGCTCGCTCGGCATATCGGTGTTCGTGTTCGCGGTCGTCTATCTGTTGCTCCGCTCGCGCCACGGACTGGCGCTGACCGCGATCCGTGATTCCGAGCCGGCTTCGGCAAGTCTTGGCGTCAACACGTTCCGTACCAAATTCATCGTCTATCTCGCCACCGCCGCCTGTACCGGCCTGATCGGCGCGCTGATCTTTCTGCAGAAGCTCCGCATCTCGCCGGAAGCGGGCTTCAGCATCAATGACTGGACGGTGGTCGTGATCTTCATGGTGGTGATCGGCGGTATCGGCACCCTGGAAGGCCCCTTCATTGGGATGCTGATCTTTATCGTGCTGCGCGAGCTTCTTGCCGATTATGGCTCGATCTATCTGATGTTGTTGGGCGCTATCGCCATCGTGGTCATGTTGAAAGCGCCGTTCGGCATTTGGGGTTGGATCATTCAGCGCTATGATCTCCAACTGTTTCCCGTCGGCCGGAGGCTGGTGCTGACACCGCCTGCACAACCGACGCAAAAATAGGAGCACGTGATGCTCGATAAGTCTGCGAAGGTCACAAAGGAAGAGATGATCGCGCGCGCGAAGGCGCTGGCGCCGAAATTTGCGACGCGCGCCGAGGCGGCGGAGAAGGCGCGACGGCTGCCGGCCGAGTCCATCAAAGACATGCTTGATGCCGGAATGGCCCGCATCCTCTTGCCGGAAAAAATCGGCGGCTACGGATTGGGCTTCGACAGCTGGTTCGAAGTCATGCGCGAATTGGGCAAGGCCGATGCTTCGCATAGCTGGTGCGCGGGCCTGATCATTCACCACGCTCATCTGGTCGCGCAGTTCCCGGAAGCCGGACAAAAGATAGTGTGGAAGGATGGCCTCGATGTCTCGGTCTCGGCGTCTTTTGCGCCGAACGCGCAAGCCAGTCCCACTGACGGTGGTTATCAAGTCATCGCCAAGGGATCGCCGTTTGCGAGCGGCGTCGACAATTCCACTTGGGTCATACTTGGGGCCATGACGCCGCAAGAGGGCGGCGGGAATCCAGAATGGCGTTTCTTCCTGCTGCCGCAGGGCCACTATCAGCTCCGCGATACCTGGAATACGGCGGGCATGCGCGGCACCGGCAGCAACACCATCGTTACCGAAGGCAGCAAGGTCCCGGCCGATCTTATGATGCGTTTGGTCGATCTGGGCGAGGGGAAGACGCCGGGCAGCAAGCTTTATTCGCACATCATCTATCACACGCCGTTCTTTTATTACGCGCCAATCTCTTTCATCAGCCCGATGCTTGGCGCGGTGCAGGGTGCCTATGAGCTGTTTTGCGATTGGACCAAGAACCGCAAGACGCAACGCGGTCTGCCGATGGCCGAGACCAAGTCGATCCAGGTGCGCCTGGCGCGCGCTGCGGCCGATATCGACGCCGCCGATCTGTTGATACGCCGCGCGACCTCGGTGACCGATACGCCGGAGCTGTTTTCGACGGAACTCAAAGCCCGCTCCGCACGCGATTTTACCCGCGCCTCGGAATTGATCGTGGGAGCCATCGACGAGCTTGTTTCGCTCGCGGGCACAGCGTGCTTCGGCGATACGCATCCGATCCAGCGGGCGTGGCGCGACATCCACATGATGTCGATGCATATCAGCCTGAACACCGAGATGAATTACGGCAATTTCGGCCGCGTCGCCTTAGGCCTCGGACGCGATCCAACGCATCCTTATCTCTAAGTCTTCAGCGTAGTCTTTCAGCGCAGCCTTTTCAGCGAAGTCCTGCCTGTACCACCAACGGGTAAACGTGATCCCTGAACCAATGCTGGTCCTCGACATAGCGTGGCCAGTTGAGGAGCGTGCCGTCGAGGCCCATTTTCGATAGGCGGATGAGGCCGTCGACGATCTGCTCCGGCGTGCCGATAAGCGGATAGCCGCCCCAGCCGGCGATGAAGTGCTTTTTCATCTCGGCAAGCACCGCCGGCGGCAGCGTCTTGGCATTGGCGATCATCGTATCGACGAGGTTTGTGACCGCCTCCCAGTCGCCGCGCCGCTGTACATATTCGTCGAAATACTCTTTCGCCTCGCGTTCCGTCTCGCCCTGCACGACATAGGCGTAGCTCCAGACCTGGATGTCGCGGCCATATTCGTTACGCGCGAGCGCGCGATAGCTGTCGATCTTGGCTTTGCAGTCGTCGAAGTCATGCGAGCCGAACACGACATAGACCATGTCGCAATGCTTCGCGGCGAAGTGCTGGCCCTTTTCCGAGCCGCCGGCGTTCATCACCGCGGGAAACGGTTTCTGTATCGGTTTCGGTTCGAGAAAACCTTTTTTGATTTTATAGAAGCGGCCTTCGAAATCGAACGGATCGTCACGCGTCCACAGCTCCTTCATGATGTGCAGCCATTCGGCCGCGCAGTCGTAACGATCGTTGTGCTCCATCAAAGGCGAGCCGAACATTTCGATCTCGGGCTTGTTCCAGCCGGTCACGATATTGAGGGCAAAGCGGCCACCCGTGACGTGGTCGATGGTGGCTGCCTGCTTCGCTGCCATCACCGGATGGATGGTTGGTACATGCGAGGTGGCGAAAATACCGGAATAATGCGTCGAGGCGCCGATGGCCGACGCCCAGGAAAAGCACTCGAAACCCGGACCGTTGAAGTTCGTCACCCCGCCGAAGCCGTGCCAGCGCCCGATCGGCACCAGCGCTTCGAACTCCATTTCTTCCGAGGTACGCGCCAGGTCGAGCGTGTTCGGCCAATTGATCTCGAGCACGCCGTCGATGGTCGAAATCGCACAGCCGCGATCGAGATTGGTGCCGAAGGTTCCAAGCTTGAGCTTGCGATCGTTAAACACCGGGTTGGTCCGGCGGCGCAATTCCTGCTCAGGCGTCTTTGCATCCATCGCAGCCTCCCTGTGCGCCACTTTGGGCGCGAACGTTTCACGAAGCTTAGGAGGCGTCGCCGGTTGTGGCAATCGGCGCAGCCATGCGTAGAATGGTTCCCAGAAAGCCGGAAGAAGCGCAGGAAGAAACTCCAGGGGAAACGATGTCGACCTATGCCGTGAATTATCTCTGCCGCGAGTTGTTGCGCGATCACGCCTTCCGCGCCGCGATGAAGGCCGATCCGGCCGTGGCGCTTACACTGCTTGATCTCACCGACGACGAGTGTAAGGCGCTTCTGGCCGGAGATGTCGGCACGCTGTTCCGTATGGGTGTCAACGGTTTCCTGATGGGCTATCTCGCCCGCTTTGAAGTCTGCGGACTGAATGTAGGCAATTACAACGAGCGCATGCGCGCGGTGAAGGTCGACGAGATCGGTCAGCCGGTTAGCTGAGCAATACGGGGAGGAAAAAAATGGCGCAGATCGTCGCCGGTTTCGGCGTGCCGCACACGCCGGTGTTCCCGTTTTTCGTCAAACGCGACGGTCCGGATTGCGAAATCGCCAAATTGTTCGGCGCGCAGAGGCAGGAACTCGCCGCGGCGCGCCCCGATTTGATCGTGATGTTCGACACCGATCATCTCAACACCTTCTTCCTCAACGATCTGCCGATCTTCGCCGTCGGCATCGATAAGACTTTCAAGGCGCCGAACGATGAGCCTCGCGAAGTGCCGAATTACACGGTGAAGTCGCTGCCGGGCCTAGCCGCCCATATCCGCGCCGCGGCGGTCGGCGCGGGCTATGATATCGGCATGACGCAAAATTTCTCCGTCGATCACTCGGTCACGGTGCCGCTGCACTTCCTCACGCCGGAGATGCAGGTGCCGGTCATTCCGTTTTTCATCAGCGGACATCTGCCGCCGCTGCCGTCGGCGCAGCGCTGTTACGCGCTAGGACAAACGATCGCCCGCGCCATTGCATCGTGGCCGGAGAATTTGCGCGTCGTGATCATGGGCTCGGGCAGCTTCTCGCTCGAAGTCGGCGGGCCGCGCATGGCGCCTGGCCGCTCCGATGGTGTGCCGGATCCGGACTGGGCGATGCGGGTGATCAAATCGATGGAGGAAGCGCAGATCGAGCGGCTGATCGGCGAGGCGACCGAGCATCAGCTTCTCAAAGCCGGCAATGTCGGCGGCGAGTTGCTCAACTGGATCGCCATGCTCGGCGCCATCGGCAATCGTAAGCCGAACTACATCGCGCCACAGATGCAGAACGGCCACGCTTACGGCGTCTGGCGTTGGAACTAGCGGCGTTCGCTACGGCGTCAGAACATCGGGTAAGCCGGATTTATACCAAGCCCGAATTCCATGCGGCCGAAATTTTCCGCCGGCACGTCCCAGTTCATCACCACATGCGATGAGATGGCGTGGACGTCGCGCCAGCAGCGCTGCGCCGAATTGTTGTCCATTAGGCCGCTGGAGCCGCTCATCTTCACCAACGCATCCATGGCATCGCGCAGCATCCGCATAGCGTAGCTCATGTCGCGGCGAAGCAGAGTGCGCGTCTCGATCGACATACCGGTGTAGTCCTTGCGCGCGATGGCAAGTGCCCGCCGGGCGAGCAACTCGGCGGCGTCGATCTGAGCGCCGATCTCGGCGACTTTGATCTGCACCGGCACATGCTGGGCGATGGCAAGCTGGGTGTAAGTGAGATAACGCTGCCGCGTCCATTGCACGAAATCATCATAACCGCCGCGCGCCGCGCCAAGCGCCGGGCCGAGCAAGGCATAAGTGTGCACGGCGATGAAGGGCGTGCGATAGATCGGATTGGTGTTGACCGTCGAACCCGGCGAGCAGGCGTCCCGCAACAAACCGAACGTCACCGTGCGATGCTCGGGCACGAAGACATTGTCGCAGATCGCCGTGATCGAACCGGTGCCTTGGAGACCGGCGCAATACCAGGTGTCGTCCTGCGTGATGTCCGAGGTCGGCACCAAAAACAGCCGCATGTCCGGGTGGTCTTCGCCCTCGCGGAAAATAAGACCACCGATCATGATCCATTGCGCGTGGCGAAGCCCGCTCGACCACGACCAGCGGCCGTTGAGGCGATAGCCGCCTTCGGCAACGGATACTTTGCCGGTCGGTGCCGCCGAAGTTGAGATGCAGGCCGCCCTGTCGCGGCTCCAGACATCGTGCTGCGCTTCTTCGGGGAAGTGCGCCAGGATGCAGGCGTGATCGGCGAAATAATTGAGAACCCAGGCCGAGGAACCGCAGGTCGATTTGCCGAGCTCAATGGCAATGTCGAACGCCACTTCGTGGTCGTGTTCATAGCCGCCCCATCGCTTTGGCTGCAGGGTGTGGATCAAGCCGGCGTCGATATAGTCGGCGACGGATTCCGCCGGCACGTTGCGGTCGCGTTCGGCTTTGAGCGCGCGCTCGCGGAGCTTGGGCGCCAGCGCTTTGGCCCGGGCGATGAGGTCGTCCGCGCTCGGGACTTCGCTAGCCGCCGATGGCGGGCGCAATTCGGCCAGGCTCATGGGGGGCATCCTCCGCTTGTACTTTCTTTATGAGCGAAAGAGTGCGCCGCTAGCCGTCACGGATCAAGCGCCGGATTAAGCGAGTTTGCGGGCCTTGGAGCGCGTTTTGGTACGAGCCTTCGCACGAGTCTTGGCACGAGCCTTGGTTTTGGCTCGCGCGCGGGTACGAGCTTTGGCAACCGCCCTGGCCTTACGTTGTTTTCGCCGCCGGCGCACAACCTTGGCGCGGCAGTACGCGCATTTGCAGCCGCCATCTTGAACGAAAAACCAATGATAGTCTTTGCCGTAATGGTAGGTGATTTCTTCATCCGGCTCGATACGCCGCAACGCATCGATGGCGATGCCGCCGTTGCGGCTAACAGGGGTCGCATTGGGGCGGCAAGAATGATTGATGTAGCGCGCCACGTTCCATCGCGGCGAGCCGTCGATCGTCCAGCGCTTGTTCAAGTCGAAAAGATAACGCGCGCCGCGCGTTTCGCGTTTCGTCGCCTCGTCATAGGTGAGGCGCCAACCGCGATAGGTGGTGATTTGGGTCTTCCGCTTGATCGGCTTGGTCGCAAACAGGCCTAGACCGGTATATGCGCGGCCGATACGGAACGAACGCGAAGCCATCGTGGAAAGGTCTCTACCCGCTTGTCGATGCCGCCCCGCAAAGAAGACGTTCGGCGGCGTATTCACTATGCGCGTGCGCTAGATTCGTAAAATGCCGTTCGGGGCTGCTTCCACAGCATTTAATGCGCATCCCTCGACCAGGCCGACGGCAAAATCACTTCGGCTTGCCGATAATGCAGCCGATCTGATCGATATAGCTCCCGGACCGGCCGAAGAAGCCGAGCAGCCTCTCGCCATAATCGAGGACACATTGGCTGACCGGACCGAAACTCATGTCGCCGAATTTATAGACGCGCACGTCGGTCCAGATGGCGAGGCCGGAAATCCATTGCGGTGGCGGATTGACGTTCGGGAAATGATAGGAGCGCCAATTGACGTCAACGCGGCCGATCTTTTCGTCCGGCGCAAATTGTGCGCTGGCGACCGGCTGTGGCAAAGGGCCTTTACCGCCATGCGCGGCGCCACTCCGGTCGCCCCATTGGACCCGGAATCCACCAAGGACAAGCTGACTACCGTCGCCCGGATTGGGATTGATGATGACGCTGATCGCTGAAACCTGCGCGCGGTCGGTGTTGCTGTCGGTATCGTCAAAAGCGGCTCCGCCGCTGCCGCCGAAAGCTGCGCTCTTTTTGATCGTGATCGCCGGCGCGGTTGCCGGGGGAGGGATGGGTGCCGAGATGGGTGCGGGCGGCGACGCTGGCTTTGGAGTTGGTGAGGGCGCTACGTCGGAGACGTGACTTGAATCTCGTTGTGGTTCGGGGTTGGCCATATGCGATTGCGAGATCAGATCTTCCTTGAGCCAATAGACGACGCCAGCGACGGCAACGATGATCGCGGCGATCGCAAACGACATCGCCCATAATGCGACGCGCAAACCGCGTGCCGGTTCAGCGCCGGAAGCGATCTGGGGGCCGTAGCGGGGCCGGCGCGCCGCGCCTTCTTTTGCCTCAAGGAATTTGCTGATGGTGTCGACAACGCGGGACAGATCGCGGTGGAAATCGCGGCCGGTATCGACCGAAGCCGCATTGATGAAGGCGAAATCTTTCAGGCTTGCCGGCAATTGCTCCGGCTGCGGCATCGGCGTCTTGCCGAATAATATCGGGATGATCGGGAGCCGGTTGCGCAGCGCGGTTTCGACTTCGATCCGCACTGGATCGGTGTCTTCCAAGATCCGGCTTGGGCCGCTTTCATTAAGGCCGAGCCATTTCGGTCCGATCACCACAAGCACTGCGTCAGCCGCGCTCATTTCCTCCTGAATATGCAGGCGGAAGTCCTTGCCGAGCGGAATATTGTCGACGTCGATGAAAACGGAATCTTCGCCGAAAGTGTTGGCGATGCGATCGCGGATACGTCCGGCGAAAACGTCCGAATCCGAGCGGCGGTATGAAATGATGATCTTGGCCACAGGCAGGGTTAGGCTTGGTGACGAGCGATAATCTTATCTACCACCAAACGCGCCCATCGCCACAAATTGCGGGGCGCAACGCGCCTTAAGCCTTTGCCGGTTGCCAACCATAGATGCGGGTGAGAGTCCCGCCCATGAGCTTCGTTTTATCGCTTGCCGATAAGCGGTCGGTGATCCGGAACGCCTCGGCGGCCTGGGCGTAAGTGAGAAACTTGATCGCCCTCGTCCAGTCCGAGCCCCACATGCAGCGGTCGATACCGAAGGCATTGATCATGCGACACACCGGATCCCAGATGTCATTGTACGGGAATGGCTCACGCGACAGTGTGCAGGCGCCGCTGATCTTGATCGCGACATGCGGCAGCTTGGCGAGCGTCAGCACTTGCGGCAGGTCCGCCCAGGGCTCATTCGGCACCGGCGGCTCGTGCGGCTGCACCAGGCCGAGATGATCGACAATGATCTGCGTATCCGGATTGCGGCGGATCAGTTCGATGCCTTGATCGAGCCGTCCGGCGATATGCAGATTGACTGGCAGCCCATGGCGCGCGGCTTCCTTGAGCACGCGATTGAGCCCCGGATCGCCCGGGTCCGGAGCAAGACCAGCGCGGATGAGCAGCATGCGGACGCCGACAGTGCCGGGCGTGCGTTTCCAGTCGGCGATGACGTTGGCGACGTCCGGGTTCGATGGGTCGACCGGTTTGATCAGTGCGAACCGATCTGGATATCGCTTGCGGACTTCGAGCGCATAGCTCGCGTCGTAGTGATACATCGTGAAGGCCGAGACCAGGATCGCGCCGTCGACTCCGGCCGCATCCATCGTCCCAACCATCTGATCGCCGGTGACTTCCGGCGGTCCCATGAGGACCGCATGCCACGGCCGGCCTGGATGATCGCGCTCATAGGTGTGGACTTGGGAATCGATGATTGGCATGTCGGTCTCGTTTGCTGACAATTATAGGCGGACCTTATCGACGATCCGGCGCCCGCGGCTCGGACCAAGCCTACTATTATCAAACCAGTGAGATCGATGAGCGGTGGCAGCAATGTTATAAATCTACAAGACGGTCATCCGGTCAAACAACATCGTCAGTCGACCAAGCAATCACCTTTGGAACATGCTGTTTCCGCGACCAGAGATGTTGTTCTCAATCGGACGTATTGAAAAATCCAGTCGAGTTTCCATCCGAGGACGCGGTATCAGAGTTCCACTGGTGCGAGTGGCAAGGCTCATGAAGAAGATTTTAATTCCCGAATATTCTTTTAATTGATGTTGTAGCGCCAGGCTGAATCTTTTCTTCGATTAATCCTTTGTCGCGGATTCCATCGCCGTTTGCGCCCGGTTTCAGATCCGTTTCCACGATGCGGCAGTCTGGCCACGGCTGGCATGTCGGGCTTATTTCGTCGGAGGTTTTTGGTGGAGGTCGCGATTGTTGCGGCGTATCTGCCTTGTTTGATGACGTCACAGAGTCCTCCGCGTTCGCTCGCATTGAGGTGATTAGCAGCAGCACACCGAATGCCAATGGAACTTTCTTCATTTTGCATCCTTCTTCACCGGCGTGAGATCGATACTGACGGCGCGGTAGCCGAAAACAAGCGGGCGTTGAAATACCTGATGCAAGGCGATCGCATGACCGTCTGCAAGCGAAACAGTGGTCTTTAGGCCCAGACCAGGTTCTGAGGGCTGAGCGGGCGGACTTTCATCCGGCTTTCCCTGAACAGGTGCGGCTGTGTGCGGGTCAGCAGCGGACTTGACGTTCGACTGGAGGTCGACCCCGCGCACGCCGTTTATCTCGTTACTTTCATCGATCTCCCGGGTCATAAAGACCCGATAAACGAGCTGGAGTTGGATGCGCGTTTGAAAATTCGGCTTGAGAATTTGCTCACTGATCGAGAAAGCCATGACGTGTCTGGCGTAATCGTCCGTGCAACGGTATGTGGTCTCTTTTTTTGCGCACCAGTCAGCCAGCATGTTAAAGGCTGCCCCGGCCGAGACGCCATACGTCTCCGCGACCGGAATCCGTATTTCATCGGTCCGTTTATCTCCCGCGGAGAGTCCAAAACTCGCCAGGGACCAACCCGCCGAGGAGTTGATCTTCGCTTGGCGGGTTATGGTGACACCAGGGAACGCTGCCAACGTTAAAGCGATTTGGTTGGGGTCGGGTCGTTTATCGTTCTCCACCAAGGTTTCGCCGTTTGAGGCTTGGCCGTTTGTATAATTGCTCGTATCGGTAAACACCGGTTGCTTATGATTTGCGTCAATCATAACCGGGCGAAGATCGATATAGTCGAGGCGGACCGACTTTCCCAGCCAAGTCGAATTGTTGTCCTTCTTTGCGGATGCGATCTTTTGATCTGGGTCGGCATCTTCGGCTCTGCGGATGGTTGCCCAGAGATCGCCGACGTAGAAATCCTCACTTGCGGGATACACTGGCGAGATGCCGAGCCGAGCTATCCCCGTGTTCCAGGAACCAGCGACCTCATCCGCGGTCAGGTCCTCCGCTGGCGGGTTACGGAGAAAAGCAAAGTAGACTGCGATTGCAAGCACAAGTAGGAGCAGTGGCCACATATGGAAACGGCTGTAGTCAAGGACCGCGTTTATTGCGGACTTCAGACGCGACGGCTTTGGATCGGGGTCAGACACAACGTACCCAGTATTGTGGTACAGGTGGATGGTTGCGCACCGTTCGTGTTCAACTTACAGGATAGACGGGCGTTCGTCCAGCTGGGATGCTTAACGCTCGACCAAACGCAAATGCAGGTGGAAGAAAGAACGGTCGACCTCTCGCCGGGAATGGCGGTGACGGTCGAGATCAGACCGGTTTGCGGCGGATCATCGGCCACCTGCTTTCGCCGCTTTTGCGGTTCAAGCAGGAACCGTTGCGCGAGCGATAGCTGACGCGTCGTAAAACACATCGGCAACCCGAGATGGTGCGATCGTTCTCCGAAACGAGGGACATTCGCCTTCAAGGCGCGTCCCATTTTATGACACGCAGGCGCTGCCGGCCGTGTAAATCCCACTGTTTTGGGGGCTTCCCTCACTAGCACGCACTCGTTACAACCGCCCGAATACTCCGGACTGGCCTCCATATCTCGTATCGAGTCATCCGGTAACGACACCAGTGGTTGAGTTTTTTTTACGAATCAGCGATAGCGTTGCGTACCGGGGCTAGTCCAAATGCAGCTTCTCGACAACAAAACCGATCAAGCCGTTTCGCTTCTTACGAGGCTCGCTTGGGGCAATTTGGCATTGGTTCGCGACGCGCTCGCGCAACACGGGGATGAGAGCGTCGAAGCCGTGATGCGCTTCATCATGGACCGGCGCGGGCCGCGTCCTCGTCTGCCAAAGCATTAGACATCCAGTAGCTCAAGCGCGCGGTCGATACGATGTCCGTGACTCTGGTGACCATAGCCGCGTTGCTGCTGTTGCTACCAGGCGTAGGCTTCATTGTCGGTGTCAACCTAGCCGACAAAAACGTCCGCGAAGTCGTTTTCCGCAATACGCCGGCCGAGATCGGGTACGTGGTCGTTATTTCGCTCGCGGTGCATCTGTTTTTTGTTCTTTTCTTTGCCAGCTTCAACGCGGCCGAGGTCTTTCACGATTATTACGCCCTCACATTCAATTACCCGGCCACTGCGAACAAGCCGCCCGAGCCGCCGACTCTCGAAGCTGTGCGCACGGCCTTTAAGTGGGCTCTCGTTTATTTCTTTGTTGCAGCCATCGTCGGCTTCATCCCTGGTTACGCTCTCGGCTGGGGCGTGCGTCGCTATCGCCTGACGTTCTTTGCCAAACATCGATGGATGCTCGACCTCCTTGGCACGCGACGAGGCGACGTCGTGTATGCGCGCGTCCTGCTTGCGCCGAATTTTGTGCCGGACGGCGCGGATGGCGCGCACGCGATCGCGCTCGAAGGCATCTTATTCGACAGCTATTTTTCGGCGGAAGGCAAATTGCTTTATCTTGTCTTTCGAAAATGCGTCGAAGAAAAAATTCCGCTGCGCTCGCCACCGTATGTTTCGAAGTTCGAAAATGTCCTCAAGTTGGACCTGACCGAGACGCAAGATCGCTTCATCGTCGAGGGACAATCGATCGCCATGGCGCATTATCTTCGCGTGCCAGGTAAAAAGATCCGTGAGGATGAAAGCATTGAAAAAATCCTGCAGCAGGTTCGCGAAGACGAGCGCAACGCTGAGAGCAGCGATCAGAGCTGAGTTGAGCATTTCAGCGATCTGGAAAAGACGCTCTCCGTTAAGTTCATCGGCATTACTTTCAATCGCCAATGTAATTTCAACAAAGATTTCAGGGACTAATAAAGGCTAAAGCCGCTCTACGTGGACAAGATTGAAGGCGTGGTCGACAAGCATTTCTTCGATAAGATTTCAAAAGACTGGCGGCTAGAGCAGTCGAGATGTCTGGAGCAAATTGTCTGCCATCAAAATGCGATCAAGCCTATAACGCGCATCGAATGTTCGGGCGACAAAAGGCAGATCAGCAGCAACGCATGCTGAAATTGCCACTTTTGAACTCGACGTGGAAAGACGGCCGCCTTTCCACACAGTGGCGAGAGCCGTTTGATATTATAGAGGAAAACGTAGCTCTCGCGGCCGCGGAGACAGCGCGAAATGGCAAAGAATCGGCGCGGCAAACAGTGTGGCGACCCCGGCTGGATTCGAACCAGCGACCTTCAGCTTAGAAGGCTGTTGCTCTATCCCCTGAGCTACGGGGCCGTCGCGCCGGACTTATATCGAGTCTGCCGACAAAATGCCCATGCTTTATTGGCTTTTCTCCACGATGAACGCGGCGGCTTTTCGCGCCGTCTAAGGAGCGTCCGTGGACGCTGTGGGAGCCAAAGCTTGCCAAGAATTAAGCCGAACTGTTTTGCGGCGGCCACGACCTCGACACGATCTTTGCCTCTGATTTGGTAGCAGGCCATAAATTGCGGCCTCTGGGAGGGCTTTTCCGATGATGCCGTTTTTTCGCGCCGGGCTGTTGGCCGTGGCCGCTCTCGCTTGCGCCGGTGTCTGCTCTTTTGCCGCTACACCCGCCGAAAAAGCTTTCACCAATGACGATCTCGCTAATAGCGCGGTCGAGCTCGAAGCCCAGATCAAATCTGATGCCGGCGCGCCGACCAAGACCGTTGACCAGCTTCGCCGAGACGCCGACTCGGCTTTCGCCAAGAACGATTTCCGCAGTGGCATGGCAGTCCTCAGCCAGATCGTCGCGGTGTCGCCGAACGATGCCGCAAGCTGGCTGCGGCTCGCCCGCACTATCCGGCAGATCCGTCCGGCCGATGACAAAGACAAGGCAACGCTGCTCGATCGTGCTTCGACCGCAGCTTATATCGCTTACGAACGCGCTAGCGACCGCAACGGAGAGGCCGACAGCCTGTCACTCCTCGGCACGCTGTTGGCACAGCGGGAGAAGTGGCGGCCGGCGCTCGATGCGCTGCGTCTTTCGCTTGAAGCGCGAGAGACCGCCGATGTCCGCGGCCAATACGAACGCCTGCGCGATCAATATGGCTTCCGCGTCCTCGACTATTCGGTCGATGCCGACACCGCGTCGCCGCGCGCCTGTTTCCAGTTCTCCGAAGATATTCCCGCGCGTACCGATTACTCGCCCTTCGTCGTGCTCGCCGGCACCGATAAGCCGGCGCTGACGACCGCGGAAAAGCAGCTTTGCGTCGAAGGCCTGCAGCACGGCCAGCAATACACTGTGACGTTGCGGGCCGGCCTGCCGTCGGTGGTGCATGAGACGCTGTCGAAGTCGAAGGACTTCGCGATCTATGTCCGTGATCGCAAACCCAACGTGCGGTTTTCGACCTCGGCCTATGTGCTGCCGCGCACCGGGCAGCGCGGCATTCCAGTGATCAGCGTCAATACCCGTGGTGTCGCGGTCGAAATCTATCGCGTCAGCGATCGTAGTCTGATCGATACCGTCGAAGGTGCCGGCTATTCGAGTGGCGATTTCCAGAAGAGCCTTAATCGTTCGGACATCGAGCAGCTGAAGGAGTCGCGCGGCGTTTCAGTGTGGAAAGGCGAACTCGCGGTCGATACCGCGCCGATCAACACCGAAGTCACGACAGCGTTTCCGGTCGATCAGGCGGCCGGCGAGTTGAAGTCCGGCGTCTATGTGATGGTGGCGCAGCCGCAGGAAACCAAGAGCCTCGACAACAATTACGATTCGCTGGCGACACAGTGGTTCATCGTTTCCGACCTCGGGCTCACTGCTTTCTCCGGCAATGACGGTATTCATGTCTTCGTCAATTCGCTGGCCTCTGCGGACGCGAAGAAAGACATTGAGCTTCACCTCGTTTCGCGCGGCAATGAAGTGCTGGCGTCGCGCCGCACCGATGCGAACGGTGTCGCGCTGTTCGAGCCGGGTCTGGCGAGTGGGGAGGGCGGCGCTGCGCCAGCCTTATTGACGGCGTCCGATCCGCAAGGCGACTTCGCGTTTCTCAATCTGAAATCGCCGGCATTCGATCTCACCGATCGCGGCGTTTCCGGCCGTCCGGCGGCGAACGGGCTCGATGCCTTCGTTTATGCCGAGCGCGGCGTCTATCGCTCCGGCGAGACGGTCTATCTCACCGCGCTGTTGCGTGACGCGCAAACCGCTGCCGCCGCGAATGTGCCGTTGACGCTTGTTGTCGAGCGGCCCGACGGCGTCGAATTCAAGCGCGCGCTGACCCAAGATGAAGGCCTTGGCGGCCACACGTTGACCTTGCCGATTGCGGCCTCCGCTCCAACCGGCACCTGGCATGTGCGCGCCTTTACCGACCCGAAGCGTCCTGCGATCGGCGAGACGACATTCCTGGTCGAAGACTATGTTCCGGATCGCATCGAATTCGATCTGAAAACGGCAGCGAATGATATTTCGGGGAAAGCTCCGGTCGCGCTCGATGTCGCCGGCCGTTTCCTCTATGGCGCGCCAGCCTCGGGCCTCGATCTCGAAGGCGACGTCACGGTTCAGACCGCGAAGGAACGTCCGGGCTTTGCCGGCTATGAATTCGGCCTCGCCGACGAAGAGTTGGATCCGACGCGGCAGACGCTCGACGATCTGCCGTCGACCGACGATAGCGGCAATGCCAAGCTTTCCGTCGCTCTCGATAAGCCGCCGATGTCGACGCATCCGCTGGAAGCGCAAATCGCCGTGCGTATGGCGGAGCCGGGTGGCCGTGCCATCGAGCATAAAGTCACGCTGCCGGTGCAGCCCACGGGTAACATGATCGGCGTCAAGCCGCTGTTCTCCGGCCGCTCTCTTGCCGACGGTGCCAGCGCCAATTTCGATGTGGTGATGGTGGCGCCAAACGGCGCGGCAGTGGCGCAGAGCAGCTTGCATTATCAGTTGCTGCGTATCGACACGCATTATCAGTTCTATAAGCGCGACGGCTCGTGGAATTTCGAGCCGGTCAAAACCACGACGCGTGTTGCCGATGGCACTGTCGACACTGCGCCCGATAAACCCGGCCGCGTGTCGCTGCCGGTGAATTTCGGCCGCTATCGGTTCGATGTCTCAACCTCCGATCCGAACGGGCCCGACACCTCGGTCGATTTCGATGCCGGCTGGTATGTCGACGCCAACGCCGACACGCCGGACATGCTGCCGATCGCCCTCGACAAAGAGGAGTATCGCCCCGGCGACACGATGACGGTCGCCGTCACTGCGCGCAGCGCCGGCAAGGTCACGCTCAACGTTGTCGGCGATAAGCTTCTCGCGAGCCAAACTAGCGACGTGAAAGAAGGCGTGGCGCAGATCAGCCTGCCGGTCGGCAGCGATTGGGGCGCGGGCGCTTATATCGTCGCGACCTTGCGGCGGCCGCTCGATGCGCCGGCGCAACGCATGCCCGGCCGCGCCATCGGCGTGCAATGGTTTGCCATCGGCCGCGCGGCAAAGACCCTTCGTGTCGATCTCACGTCGGCCTCTCTGCTCCGCCCGAATTCGGCGCTGCATGTGCCGGTTAAAGTGCAGGGGCTTTCGGCTGGTGACGAGGCGAGGGTGGTGGTCGCCGCCGTCGATGTCGGCATTCTCAATCTGACCAATTACAAGCCGCCGTCGCCGGAGGACTATTATCTCGGCCAGCGCGCTCTCTCGGCCGACATTCGCGATCTCTACGGCAATCTGATCGACGGCATGCAAGGCACGCGTGGTCAAATCCGTACCGGCGGTGATGAAGGCGCGCAATTGCAGGCAAGCCCGCCGTCCGGGCCGCCGCTCGCCTTCTATTCCGGCGTGGTGACCGTCGGCAAAGACGGCACCGCCGATGTGGCATTCGATATTCCCGACTTCAACGGCACCGTCCGCATCATGGCGGTCGCCTGGACTAAGGATAAGACCGGCCACGGCACAGCCGATGTCACCGTGCGTGATCCTGTGGTACTCACGGCCACATTGCCCCGGTTCTTGTTACCAGGTGATCGCTCGAGCGTGCATCTCGAACTCGACAATGTCGAAGGCGCGGCGGGCGACTATGCCGTCGCTCTGGCGGCGAGCGATGCGGTGATCGCCGGTGCGGGTGCCACCCAAACGTTGACGCTGCGTGCTCAGGCGCGTGGCGCGATGAATGTGCCGATCACGGCGAATGCCGCCGGTAATGGCACAATCAAAGTCAGTGTGACCGGACCTGCCGGTTTCGCCTTACATAGAAATTATACGCTAGCGGTACGCCCGCCGGCGCAAATCTTAGCACGCCGCACCGTCAAACCGCTTGCCAAAGGCGAAAGCGTGACGCTGTCGCGCGACATGTTCGCCGATCTTGTGCCCGGCACCGGCAGTGTGTCGGTCTCGGTCGGCGCTTCGACCGCGCTCGACGCGGCGGCGTTGCTCGCCGCACTCGATCGCTATCCATATCGCTGCTCCGAGCAGATCACGAGCCGCGCTATGCCGCTGCTCTATGTCAGCGATCTCGCAGCAGCCGCTAATGTCGCCGTTGCGCCTGACACCGAGCAGCGCATCCGCGACACCATCGACGGGCTGCTGACCCGGCAGGGCTCTAACGGCTCGTTCGGCCTGTGGAGCGCGGGCGGCGAGGATGTCTGGCTCGACTCTTATGTCACCGATTTCCTCACCCGCGCCCGTGAACGCAAATACGCAGTGCCGGACGCGGCGTTCAAATTGGCGCTCGTTCGGTTGCGCAACGCCGTCGCCGACCTGACCGATCCCGGTAAGAACGGTGGCACCGATCTCGCTTATGCGCTTTACGTTCTCGCGCGTAATGGCACCGCGCCGGTGGGCGATCTGCGCTATCTTGCCGACGCAAAGCTCGATGCACTGTCGACGCCGATTGCCAAAGCGCAAGTCGCGGCGGCCCTGGCGTTTGTTGGCGATCGTGCTCGCGCCGAAAAGGTCTATGCCGCGGCGCTTGCTGCGATTGCGCCGCAGCCGCAGCCCGATCTTATCGGCCGCGAGGATTACGGTTCGACTTTGCGTGATGCCGCAGCGCTGGTGACGCTTGCCTCCGAGGGCAATGCCAGTTCTGCAACGGTGCAAGCGGCCGTGGCACGGGTCGAAGCTGCGCGTGCGTCATTGCGTCCGACCTCGACGCAGGAAGATGCGTGGCTGCTTCTGGCTGCGAGCGCCATGGCGAAAAATGCCGGCGCGGTGTCGCTCGACGTCAATGGTGATGCGGTCAAGCAAGCGCTTTATCGCACCATCCGCGCCGCCGATCTCGCCCAGCCGCTGAAGGTCACCAACACGGCTGACAATCCGGTGAAAGCGGTAGTGACAGTGACCGGCGCGCCAGTAACGCCGGAGCCCGCGGCGTCGAACGGCTTCAAGATCGAGCGGCAGAATTTCACCCTCGATGGCGATCCGGTCGACCCGGCGCAGGTCAAACAGAACACCCGCATCGTCGTGGTGCTGAAAGTGACGGAGTCGCAGCCGCAATTCGGCCGCGTCATCGTCGCCGATTATCTGCCGGCGGGTTTCGAGATCGACAATCCACATCTCGTGTCGTCCGGCGATACCGGCACGTTGCCGTGGTTCACCGACGCCGCGGAGCCGGTCAATACCGAATTCCGCGACGATCGCTTCACGGCGGCCTTCGAGCGAAAGAGCGACGATCCGGCCGTGTTCAGCATGGCCTATATCGTGCGCGCGGTGGCGCCTGGAAAATATGTAAGGCCGCAGGCGAGCGTCGAAGACATGTACCGACCGGATCGCTTCGGCCGTACCGGCAGCGAGAGCGTCGAGGTGGTCGCCGGCAAATGAAGCGGCTCGTTCTCCTCACAGGTATTTTCGTTCTTGCGGTGCTCGTTGCCGCAGGCGGCTGGGTCGCTTCACTCGGCCCGCCGCCGCTCGGCAAGGATATTGAGTTCTCGCGCCAGGTGCTCGACCGCAACGGCAAGCTATTGCGCGCCTATGCGACCGTGGACGGCCGCTGGCGTTTGCCTGCGACTGTTGTCGAAGTCGATCCGCGTTTCTTCGACGTGCTGTTCGCTTATGAGGACAAGCGCTTCCGTTCGCATCGCGGCGTCGATCCGCTGGCGCTGACCCGCGCCGGGCTGCAGCTCGTGGAAAGCGGCCGTATCCGCTCCGGTGGTTCAACGCTGACCATGCAGGTGGCGCGCCTTCTTGAACCGCGCAGCGCGCGCACGTTCGGCGCCAAGCTTCGCCAGATCGTGCGCGCGGTTGAGATCGAACACGCGCTGAACAAGGATCAGGTGCTCGCGCTCTATCTCGATCTCGCGCCCTATGGCGGCAACATCGAAGGCATCCGTGCCGCATCGCTCGCTTATTTCGGCAGGGAGCCGCGGCATCTGAGTCTGGCGGAAGTTGCGTTGCTGGTAGCGCTACCGCAATCGCCCGAAGCACGGCGGCCAGACCATTCACCAATGATTGCGGAGGCTGCGCGTGACCGCGTGCTCGATCGCTTCGCTGAGACCGGTCTCGTACCCGCCGACGAGATTGCCCATGCCAAACTGGAGCCGGTACCGACGGCGCGGCGGGCGATGCCGTTGCTCGCCCCGCATGCCGCCGATGAAGCGATCGTCCAGACGCCGGCCGCGCCGACAATACGGCTTTCCATCGACAGCGATTTGCAGAAAACAATGGAGCAACTCGCCCGCGAACGCGCGCGCACGCTAGCGGCAGCACTGAGCCCCGATATCTCGCTGGCCATCGTCGTTCTCGATAATGCCACCGGCCAAGTGCTCGCCCGGGTCGGCGCGCCGGCCTATTTCGACGCCCGGCATGCCGGGCAGGTGGACATGACCACGGCGCTGCGGTCGCCCGGCTCGGCACTCAAGCCCTTCATCTATGGCATGGGCTTCGAGGATGGCTTCATCCATCCCGAGACCTTGGTGGAGGATCGTCCCGTAAGCTATGGGACTTACATGCCAAAAGACTTCGATTTCGGCTTTAAGGGCACCGTTTCAATACGTGAAGCGCTGCAGCTCTCACTCAATGTACCGGCCGTCGCAGTCCTTGATCGCGTCGGCCCGGGCCGGCTCGCGGCACGGCTGAGCCAGGCCGGCGCCATACTGGCACTCCCGCCAAATGCGGCCCCAGGCCTGGCCATTGGCCTAGGCGGCGTCGGCATCAAGCTCACCGACCTGACCATGCTCTATGCGGGCATCGCACGGCTCGGTGCCGCGCTGCCTTTGGACGAACGCGCCGACACCGCGCCGCAAGCCGAGCGACGGCTGATGGAGCCGGTCGCGGCCTGGTATGTCGGCCGTGTGCTTCTCGGTTCGCCGCCGCCGGAAAACGGCGTCGCCGGTCGCGTCGCGTTCAAGACCGGCACCAGTTACGGCTATCGCGACGCCTGGTCGGCGGGCTTCGACGGTAAGCACACAATCGGCGTTTGGGTCGGCCGCCCCGACGGCGCGCCAGTGCCGGGCTTGGTCGGCCGCACGGCGGCGGCGCCGATCCTGTTCGACGCATTCTCGCGTCTCGGCGCTTCGACACCGCTCCCGAAACCTCCGGCAGGCATCCTCACCGCCACGAATACGCATCTGCCGCTGCCGCTCCGCCGCTTCCAGCCCGGCCGCCTCGCAGGCGAAACCGCGCGCCCTGCGCTGCACATTCTGTTCCCGCCGGACGGCGCGCAACTTGACCGCTCCGCCGGACAGAGCGAGCCGGTGCCTTTGAAAGTCTCTGGTGCTGTGGCGCCGCTGACGGTCCTGGTCAACGGCGTTCCGGTAGCGAATGAAGGGCGGGGCAGCCTGTTCTTCGATCCCGCAGGCCCCGGCTTTTCGCGCGTGACAGTGATGGACGCAGCGGGCGCAAGCGACAGTATTGTCGTGCGGGTGATGGATGGCATCGCATCTGCCTCCGCCGTCACGCGATCCGCGCATTAACCTGACACGATAAGTGACCCACTGCCGCCTTTCCCGGCTGCGGCGATTTCACTATTGTCGCCACGGAGTTACGGGGCGATCCACAGAACCGGCTTGAAATGAGCACGACCAATAATTGGGCGTCGCGGTCTTACTGGCCCGCCAAGGGATTGGCGACGCTTTTCGACTATGGCGCAAGCTCGGATCACCGCGCGGTGGGGCTTCTTCTCGTGGTGGCACTGCTCGCCTTCCTGCCGGGCTTCTTCCAGATCCCACCGGTCGATCGCGACGAGGCTTATTTCGCCCAAGCCACCAAGCAGATGATCGAGACCGGGGACTATGTCGACATCCGCTACCAAGATGACGTGCGCTATCGCAAACCGGTCGGCATCTATTGGCTCCAAGCCGCGGTGGTGAATACGGCAAGCGCGCTCGGCGTGCCTAATGCCCGCGGCAAAATCTGGCTTTACCGCATCCCCTCGCTGATCGGCGCTACCGGTGCTGTGCTTCTGACCTATTGGTGCGCGCTCGCTTTTGTCAGCCGGCGCGGTGCGCTCTTGGCAGCTTTGATGATGCTGTCTTCGACGCTTCTCGGCGTCGAAGCGCGGCTCGCCAAGACCGATGCCGTGCTTCTCTTCACCGTGATCGCGGCGATGGGTGTGCTGGCGCGCGCTTATCTCGCGCAACATCGCGATGCCGATACACAAGAGGATCGAACGCCGGGTTTCGGCACGCTGGCGCTGTTCTGGACGGCTATAGCGGTCAGCATTCTGGTCAAAGGGCCGCTGATCCTGATGTTTCTCGGGCTTGCCGCGCTCATGCTGTCGATCATCGATCGCTCAGCGCGTTGGCTTCTGACGCTGCGCCCGCTCACCGGCATCCTCTGGGTGCTGCTGATCGTTATGCCCTGGTTCATCGCGATCTATTTGCGGGTGGGACGCGAATTCCTGATCGCATCGGTCGGCGAGGACATGCTGGCCAAGGTCGCAAGTTCGCAGGATACGCACGGCGCGCCGCCTGGGCTCTATTTCCTGCTGTTCTTCATCACCTTTTTCCCAGCCTCGATGTTGGCCGGATTGGCGGCGCCGGCCATCTGGGCGGTACGGCGCGAACCCGCGGCACGGTTTCTGCTGGCATGGCTGGTGCCATCCTGGATCGTGTTCGAAATCGTCGTAACCAAGCTGCCGCATTATGTGCTGCCGCTTTATCCAGCGGTTGCGATCCTCATTGCTGGTGCGGTCGAGTCGAAAGTGTTGTCGCAAAAACTTTGGCTCGTGCGCGGCATTATGTGGTGGTTTCTGGCGCCGATCATTATCAGCCTGATCGCGGTCATCGGTGCGGTGATCATCAATCGCGATCTCGCGCTTCTGGCGTGGCCGTTTTTTGCGCTGGCCGTCGTCTTCGGCCTGTTCGCCTGGCAGCTTTACGATGAAGACGGCGCCGAACGTTCTTTCGTGCGCGCGACAGTGGCTGCGGTCCTGATGGCTTTCGGCAACTATGCCGTCGTCGTGCCGTCACTCGAACCGGCATTTCCGAGCGTCGCGCTGGCGCAAGTGCTTCACGATTCCAATTGCGCACAGCCTGTCGCGGCCAGCGTCGGCTACGAAGAGCCAAGCCTCGTCTTTCTCGCCGGCACCAAGACCCGCTTCACCGACGCGTCCGGCGCGGCAGACTTCCTGATGGAAGGCGACTGCCACTTCGCTTTCGTCGATGCCCGGCAGGAGCGCACTTTTGCGCTGCGGGCTGAAGCGATCGGGCTCCGTTATAGCCGCGGGCCTCGTGTCGAGGGTTATAATATCAGCATCGGCCGGCCGATCACGCTTGCAGTGTTTCAGTCGGCGGGCGCGCCGTGAATGAGCCACAAGCGTCAGTGAACGCCGGCTCATTTGGGGAACGTCTGCGCAGTTCCCCGCCGTTGCAAAATATCGCTCGCAATTTCGAACAATGGCTGCGAGTGATCGCGCCACCGCCGCCGCCGAATTTTCTCAAGCCTGCGATTCCTGCAATGGCGGCGTGGGGCGCTGGCGCGATCGTAGTCGTGATTGCGATGTTCGCAATCGATGCCGCGGGCTCCGATTGGGCACGCCATCTGCCGCAAGGCGTGCGCGATGAATTCGAGAAAATCACCAATCTCGGTCTGTCCGGTTGGTTCCTCATGCCGTTCGGCGCTGTTCTTCTGGCTCTGGCAACGATCATCTCGCCGGCATTGCCGCGGATGTCGCGCGGCGTGTTGACTGCGCTCGCGGCGCGCTTCGGATTTTTGTTTCTGGCGATCGGCGTGCCGGGATTGTTCGGCACTATCGTCAAGCGCCTCATCGGGCGTGCGCGCCCCTACGTCGGCGGCACTGATCATCCATTTTCCTACATGCCATTCGCCTGGCGGCCGGAATATGCTGCGCTGCCGTCCGGACATTCCACAACGGCAGTCGCGGCGGCCGTCGCCGTCGGCGCAATCTGGCCGCGGCTGCGTTGGCCGATGTGGGTCTATGCGCTCATCATTATGCTGAGCCGGGTGATCGTGCTGGCGCATCACCCGAGCGACGTCATCGCCGGTGCGATGGTGGGCGCCACCGTCGCTTTCCTGCTGCGGCGCTGGTTTGCGGGGAGACGGCTGTTGTTCTGCGCGCGCGATTTACGGCCCTATCCAGGACCATCCTGGCGCCGGATCGATCGCGCGCTCCGTGACGGTCTCGCGACCTTTCGTACATCCCGCTGACAAAACACGCATTTTCGCCGGATTGAACCGCGCGGCATTGCCCTTTAGAAACTTGCCGCATGTCGCTGACCAATGCGGGCGGAACTGCCCCCGCCATTTCCGTCGTCGTGCCGGTGCGCAATGAAGCCGGCAATATCGCGCCGCTTGTCGACGAGATCGCCGCCGCTTTGTCGAGCCGGGATTTCGAGATCGTCTATGTCAATGACGGATCTAGCGACGGCACCGAACAGGAACTGCGCGGACTGATGGCGCAGCATCCATGGCTGCGCCAGATCCGGCATGTGCAATCCTGCGGACAATCATCGGCCGTGCGGAGCGGCGTCGCTGCGGCGCGCGCACCGATTGCAGTGACGATCGACGGCGATGGTCAGAACGATCCTGCCTTCATTCCGGCCTTGGTTGCAGCGCTCGAAACGGGTGGACCGACGCTCGGACTTGTTGCCGGCCAGCGCGTTGGCCGAAAAGCGACCGGTTTCAAGAAACTGCAATCGCGCATCGCTAATGCAGTGAGGAGCGCAGTGCTGAAAGACGGCACGCGTGACACAGGATGTGGGCTCAAGGCATTCCGCCGCGATCTGTTCCTGCGGCTGCCGTATTTCGACGGGCTGCATCGCTTTCTGCCCGCGCTCGTCCGCCGCGAAGGATACGGCATCGGCTATGTCGATGTGATCGACCGCCCGCGCGGGCATGGCACGTCGAACTACGGATTCTTCGACCGGCTGTGGGTCGGCATTCTCGATCTTGCCGGAGTCTGGTGGCTTATACGGCGGAAGAAACGCGTTCCGCAGGCGCAGGAGGTAACCCTTGCTCATTGATTTGGCGCATGCCGTTGGCAACTATTTGACGGATGTGTTTGTCACCCGGCTCGATTGGTGGGTGATCCTGGGCTTCATCGCGCAAGCTCTCTTCACCGCGCGCTTTCTGGTGCAATGGATCGCATCCGAACGCGCTGGCCGCAGCGTCATTCCGATGGCGTTCTGGGTGTTCTCAATTTTTGGCGGTGCGCTGCTTTTAATCTACGCCCTTTACCGCAAGGATGTCGTCTTCATTCTCGGCCAGGCATTCTCATTCTTCATCTACGGGCGGAATCTTTATTTCGTCCTGCGCGAGCGCAAGGAGACGATTGCCGCGGCGTGATTAAATCTTCGCAGCGGCCGCGAGCGCGGCAAAGCCACCTTCGAGATCGGCGGTCAAATCCTCGACCGCCTCCAAGCCAATATGGAAACGTACCGTCGGTCCGCCGGGATTCCATTCGGTCGCGGTGCGCAGCGGCGCGCAATTGAACGGGATCGCGAGGCTTTCGTAACCGCCCCAAGACGCGCCGATGCCGAACAGTTCGAGCGCATCGACAAAGGCGTAATGCGCTTGCTGTGACACTGGCTTGAGTACGATGCTGAACAGGCCCGAAGCGCCGGAGAAGTCGCGCTTCCATAGCGCATGCCCCGGATGGCTCGGCAAAGCGGGATGCAGCACGCGCAAGACTTCCGGGCGCTGTTCGAGCCAGTGCGCGACCGCAAGCCCTGACGCGTAATGGCGTTCAAGCCTTACATTGAGCGTGCGCAAACCGCGCAGGCTCAGATAGGTGTCGTCAGGTGCTTCATGCAGGCCGGTGTAGCGCACCGTGCTTTTCAGCGCCGCAACCGTTGCTGCGTTCGCCGATATCGTACCCAGCATCACGTCGGAATGACCGCCGATATATTTGGTGCCGGCTTGGATGACGAGATCGACGCCGTGCTCAAGCGGTCGAAAATAAAGCGGCGTCGCCCAGGTGTTGTCCATCAGCACCAGCGCGCCTTTGTCGTGCGCGACTTTGGCAAGACCGCTGATGTCTTGCATTTCGAAACTGAGCGAACCTGGCGCTTCGAGATAAATGAGGCGCGTATTCGGCTTGAACAGCGACGCAAAAGCATCCGCGCCGATCACCGGCTCGAAATAGGTCGTGGTGACGCCAAGGCGTTTGAGGATCTGATCGCAGAAGGCGCGCGCCGGGCCATAGGCGCTGTCAGTGACCAGCACATGATCGCCCGCTTGCACGACGGCAAGAAAAGCGGTCGAAATCGCCGCGAGCCCCGAGGGCACAAGCGCGACGCCCGCGCATTGTGGCCCTTCGATTTCCTGCAACGCCTGTTCGAGAGCTTCGGTTGTCGGCGTGCCGCGGCGGCCGTACTGGTAGCGGCTGCGATGCGCGACATAATCCTCGGCGCTCGGGTAGAGCACTGTCGAGGCGTGGTAGACGGGTGGATTAACGAAGCCGTGATTCGACATCGGGTCGCGGCCCGCGGTGACCAATTTCGTCGCAGTGCGCCGCGCGCGAGGACTATTTTTGCCTTTATCGCTCATCTTGCCATTACCCCGGCATTGACCGCTTTCGTCAACCCCTTGACCTCAATGCGTGATCGTTCTCAGATGCCGCCCGTTCGACAAATCATTGGCCTAAAATCTGGGGCCGCAGCGCGTCGTTTTTGGGTAGGGCGCGCATCTCAACCCAAAGGGTCTGGTCATGAAACGTCTAGCTACGGCTGTTGCCATGGTAGCGGGGATTGCATCGCTGCTGGCATCCGGAACGCAGTCGGCATCCTCGCAGACATTGAAGGCGGTGCAGGACCGTGGCCAATTGATTTGTGGCTCCAATGGTACGCTGGCCGGTTTCGGTCTGCCCGATCCGCAGGGCAATTGGACGGGCTTCGACGTCGATTTCTGCCGCGCCATTGCGGCTGCGATTTTCAACGATCCGACCAAGGTCAAATTCGTGCCGCTGGTCACGGCCAATCGTTTCACGGCTTTGCAGTCCGGCGAGGTCGATGTGCTCTCGCGCAACACCACCTGGACGATGTCGCGTGACACCGCGCTCGGCATCGATTTCACCTCCGTCAACTTCTACGATGGGCAGGGATTCATGGTGCGCAAATCCTTGAAAGTGAATTCCGCGCTTGAGCTCAACGACGCCTCGGTCTGTGTGCAGCAAGGCACCACCACCGAGCTCAATCTCGCCGACTATTTCCGCTCCAACAACATGTCGCTGAAGAGCGTGACCTTCGCCACGGCCGACGAGGCCGTCAAAGCCTATGACACCAGCCGCTGCGACGCCTACACGACGGATTCCTCCGGTCTCTACGGCGAGCGGCTGCGTCTCACCACTCCGAGCGACCATATCGTGCTGCCGGAAATCATCTCCAAGGAGCCGCTCAGCCCAGCGGTGCGCCAGGGCGACGATACCTGGGAAGACATCGTGCGTTGGACCCATAGCGCGTTGGTCAATGCCGAAGAACTGGGCGTCAATCAGAAGAACGTCGACGACATGTTAAAGTCGAACGCGCCGGATATCCGCCGCCTGCTTGGCGTCGAGGGGCAGTTCGGTCAGTCCTTGGGCCTGAGCAATGATTGGGCCTATCGCATCATCAAGGCGGTCGGCAATTACGGCGAAAGTTTCGAGCGCAATATCGGCCAAGGCTCGCCGCTCAAGATTGCCCGCGGTCTTAACGCGATCTGGACCAAGGGCGGATTGCAATACGGCCTGCCGGTCCGCTGATTAGGCTGTGCTAGCGTCCCGCCGGTTTCGCGACATCGCCTTACAGGCGCTTCTTGTCGCTGTCGTCGGCGGGTTGGCTTACGCGGCGATCGTCAATGCCGCGCAAAATCTGTCGCATGCGCATATCACGTCGGGTTTCGGCTTCTGGAACAACACAGCCGGGTTCGACATCAGCCAAACGCTGATCCCATATTCGTCGAGTACGTCGAGCTTCGGCGATGCGTTCTGGGTCGGGCTTCTCAACACGCTTTTGGTCGCGGCGCTCGGCATCGTCTTTGCCACGGTGATTGGTTTTGTCGTCGGCATTGGGCAGTTGTCGCGCAATTGGCTGGTCGCAAAGCTTGCGGGCGGCTATGTCGAGTTGATCCGCAACATTCCGCTCTTGCTGCAAATCCTGTTCTGGTACAACGCCGTGCTCAAAGCGCTGCCGGACTTGCGCGGCAGTGTGGCGCTGGCTTTGGG